>CBDFFM010000026.1:0-13037 GCA_965246785.1 Chitinophagaceae bacterium | reverse complement strand
TCAGCGGGCAACTTCAACCCTTGCCGCTTGAGACTTTCTACCTCATCAGGATGCTTTTTGAGGAAAGATTCCTCAAAAAGCACCGGAATCATACCCTTCATAAATTCTTCCCGCCCGCCTCTGCGAATTAATGCGATGGATTTGGCCCGCTTTTCCTTTTTAGCTTCATCATCTGCAGACGCGGTAGAGTGAACTAACAGCAGGCCACTTAATCTTTCCGGAAATAGCTCCGCAGCCGCTATGGCGATGTACCCACCCATTGAATGTCCTACCAATACGCAATGCTCCAAACCGGCTGCATCCAATATGGCGGGCACAATCGTCGCCAGGATCTCCATCGTTACGCTTTCGCCATTCAGGTGGCTGCCGCCTGCGCCGGGAATGTCTGGTACCAGTACCGTAAATTTTGGGGAAAGCGCCGGAAGAATGCTATCCCACAGCGAGCCGGAAGCCGGGAATCCATGCAGTAACATAAGCGCTGCCCCTTCGCCAAGGCGGCGAAAGGAAAGCGTCGGGAAATGCTTAGTGGTGATGGTGTGCGTGGTGATCATCCTCTGGCACTGGCGGACGCGTAGCCGATCTATAAATCATGCCAAAAAAGGCCATAAGCGCCAGCAGCAGCGGCCAAATCACGCCGAGCGGCAGTTCCTGAATACCAATGAGATGTAAAACGATGGCTACAATAATTAGCGCTATTGCCACCAGCGCATAGCGGCTGCGCCTCGCCGGCTTTACAAACGGAATGATGAGGTTTGTTGGCAATGCCCAAAGGACATTGAAATTATTGCGACAAGCTTGGTGGTCGGTGCCGAGCCACATAAACAGCATCAGGCTTCCCAATAGTCCAGTAATGATTAGCATCAGATACCCGGCTAATGTAGCGAGCGGTTTCACGCCAGGAATGGCTGAACCGACCATTACGACAGCGCTAAAGGCGAGCATTATTAGGAAAGGCACTTTAGAAGGTTCCGGCAGCGGTGGTGCGGGTGGTAGGACTAGTTTTGGAGCGGCAGAAATTTTTTGGGTACCCACCGTCGCTCCGTTTAAACCATCGCGCAGATAATCAGGCAAAAACATCGCGTCTTCATTTTTCATCACCTTATCCACCGGCGAGCCGAGGAGGAGGTCAATGCCGAAGCGCTCCCAAGGTAGGTGAGCGAGGTAGCGGTCAATCTCGTAACGGAAAGAGATGCGTTTTTCTTCAACAATCGCGGGGCCGTAGCCAAAGGTGGTGCCGAAGGTTTTTTTGAAGACATCGCGGGGCCGCGTTGCGCAGTTGTCGTAAAGGAAATCGTATTTGTAATAGCGATTCTCTTCTAAAAGCGATTCTTCCAGAACCCGTTGCAACGCTGCCTTCTGCGCATTGCTCAGCAAAAGCTCCTGCTCCTGAACGCCGCGCTGCTCGCGGACGTACGTTTGGATGAAATGCTGATAAGATTCAGTGGAAGCGTAATAAAGCAGCCTTCCCTGCGTAAACTTCAGCTCAAAATTATCCTGATAGCCGTCAAAGGTGCCCCAGTTATAGACGATGTCCTTCCCGCTAGCGCTGTCTGCTACGCGAATGCCGGTATGCCCGAAAGAAGCGTAAATCTCATCGCCAACGCCGACCGTCAACAGTGAAATCCGGAGTCGCGATGTATCGTTTTCGCGGGCTTCATGCTGCGCGAGTTCAGCCGGCGTTTGAGCATTCAGAAATTGCGGAGACAAAAAAAGCAGAACAATGAAGCCGATATATCTCTTCATCATTCTGCTAATTCTTGTATTCTGAAAAATTCTGGTTCAGACAACTACGCATTCATTGAATCACCGGCAAACACAGAGCCGATATACTCCCGGTTCAGGCGCGCAATGTTTTCCAGAGAAATGCCCTTTGGACATTCGGCCTCGCAGGCGCCGATGTTGGTGCAGGAGCCGAAGCCTTCCTTATCGTGCTGCATCACCATGTTTACGGAACGAATCTTTGCCTCGGGCTGCCCTTGCGGCAGCAAGGCCAGATGACTCACTTTGGACGAGAGAAACAGCATAGCCGACGCATTCGGACAAGCGGCCACGCAAGCGCCGCAGCCAATGCACGCTGCCGCGGCAAACGACTCATCAGCCTTATGCTTTTCAATAGGAATAGCGTTGGCATCCACCGCATTGCCAGTGTTGACGGAGATATAACCGCCCGCCTGGATGATGCGGTCAAATGCCGTGCGGTCAGTAACCAAATCCTTAATCACCGGAAAGGAGTTGGCGCGCCAAGGTTCAACAACAATCGTATCGCCATCCTTATACTCCCGCATGTGCAGTTGACATACGGTCGTATGCTTCCATGGGCCATGCGCGCGCCCATTGATGTGCATGGAGCAGCTTCCACAGATGCCTTCGCGACAGTCGTGGTCAAAGGCAATCGGGTCGCCGCCGGTGGCAACAAGCTGCTCATTAAGGACGTCAAACATCTCCAGGAAAGACATCTCTGAAGAAATGTTGCCCACCTTGTAAGTTTCAAACTTCCCCTGCGCTTTGTGATTCTTCTGACGCCATACTTTGAGGGTCAGGTTCATATTGTAATGTTCCATCAGAGTGCTTTTGTTGATTACTTGTAGCTACGTTGGCTTGGGTGAACTACATCATACACTAGGTCTTCTTTGTGCAATTCAAAAGCCGAATCCCCCTTATACTCCCACGCTGATACATACATAAACTTATCATCCTGCCGTAGCGCCTCGCCGTCTTCCGTCTGGTATTCTTCACGGAAGTGGCCGCCGCAGCTTTCTTCGCGGTCAAGGGCGTCCATGCACATGAGTTCGCCCAGCTCTATAAAGTCTGCCACACGGCCCGCCTTGTCCAGCTCCGGATTAAATTCCAGAATATCGCCCGGAACGCGAACATTGCTCCAGAACTCGGCCTTCAGCGCACGGATTTCCTGGATGGCCTGCTGCAATCCCTGCGCATTGCGCGCCATGCCGCACTTGTCCCACATGATTTTGCCGAGACGCTTATGGAAGGATTCCACGCTCTCCTTTCCCTTGATAGACATCAGCTTTTTGATGCGTGTTGCCACTATGTCTTCCGCCGCTTGGAAAGCAGGATGGTCAGTGCCTTCTGACTTCTTAGAAATCTCGTCGGCGAGATAATTGCCGATTGTGTAAGGAATCACGAAGTAGCCATCCGCAAGACCTTGCATCAGCGCCGAGGCTCCAAGGCGGTTCGCGCCGTGGTCGGAGAAATTTGCTTCGCCGAGGGCGTAAAGGCCGGGCACCGTTGTTTGCAATTCATAATCCACCCAAAGGCCGCCCATCGTGTAGTGCACCGCCGGGTAGATCCGCATCGGCACCTCGTAGGGGTCTTCGCCGGTAATCTTGGCGTACATCTCAAATAGGTTACCGTACTTCTCTTCTACCACTGCGCGGCCCAGCTTGTAAATCGTCTTTTCGTCGGTTGAGGCATTGCCTTGCTTGCCAAGTTCAATACGGCCGTAGCGCATTATGGCATCCAAGAAGTCAAGATAAACAGCCTGCTTGCTCGTGCCTACGCCATAGCCCGCATCGCAACGTTCCTTCGCTGCGCGGGAAGCAACGTCCCGTGGAACGAGATTGCCGAAGGCAGGGTAGCGGCGCTCCAGATAATAGTCGCGCTCCCCCTCCGGAATATCCGAAGGTTTGCGCGTATCATTTTGTTTCAGCGGCACCCAGATGCGTCCGTCATTGCGCAGCGATTCCGACATCAATGTCAGTTTACTCTGATGGTCACCGGAAACGGGAATGCAAGTCGGGTGAATTTGCGTGAAGCATGGATTGCCGAAATAGGCGCCTTGCTTGTGTGCTTTCCAGGCCGCTGTGACATTACAGCCCATTGCGTTCGTAGAAAGGTAGAAGACGTTGCCATAGCCGCCAGAGCAAAGCAGCACCGCATGGCCAAAGTGGCGTTCCAATTCACCGTTCACGAGGTTACGGGCGATGATGCCGCGAGCCTTGCCGTCAATCTTCACCACTTCCAGCATCTCATGACGACTGTACATCTTCACATTGCCGAGCGCAATCTGGCGCTCTAATGCCTGATAAGCGCCAATCAGCAGTTGCTGACCGGTCTGGCCGGCTGCGTAAAACGTGCGCTGCACCTGCGTACCGCCGAAAGAACGGTTAGAAAGCAGCCCGCCATACTCGCGTGCAAAAGGAACGCCCTGCGCCACACATTGGTCAATGATATTGGCCGAAACTTCTGCAAGGCGGTGCACATTGCCTTCGCGCGCACGGTAGTCGCCGCCTTTGATGGTGTCATAGAAGAGGCGGTAAGTTGAGTCGCCATCGTTCTGATAATTCTTCGCGGCATTGATGCCACCCTGCGCGGCAATAGAGTGCGCGCGGCGCGGCGAATCCTGATAGCAGAAGGCTTTCACCTTGTAACCAAGCTCACCAAGCGCGGCAGCAGCGGAGGCGCCTGCAAGGCCGGTGCCGATGACAACGATTTCCAGCTTACGTTTATTGGCGGGGTTGACGAGTTTACAGGTGCTCTTGTAGTCCGTCCATTTTCGGTTAAGGTTGCCGGCGGGTGTTTTACTGTTCATTCTTAGAAATATCAGCGGTTGATGTCTTTATATATCGCTGTCAGCGGAAGCGCGGCGTTAAGCGAGGGTAATTGAATCGTATCATCAATGTTGATGAACTGAGAGGATACCCAATCATCGCCATCGCGCTCGCAAACAGTTACCTGTACAATTTCCGGCTCAATAATGAGGTAGTATTGCAGTGACGGAATCTTAGTGTATTCAATGAGCTTATCAATGTAGTCTGTCTTTTGACTGTCTTTTGAAGCGACCTCTACAAGAAGCACAGGAGCGCGAAGAATGTACTCATCGGCCTTAGTCTCTGGCTCTGCAGACACGCATACGTCCGGGTAACGGTATTTGAGGCCGCCCGGTATAGCCACCTTTACATCGTTGATGTAAATCTGATAACCTTTTTCTTCAAGCATGCCCGTAAACAGCATCGCAAGGGCAATTGCCATTCTATTATTGATTTTCTTTTCTCCGGGCATTTCAAACAATTGTCCGTTGATATACTCGCTGCGACGCTCAGCCTTTAGCTCGTGTTGAATGTAATCGGCTTCGCTCATCAGCGCAACAGCGGTCTGTCTCATAGCTCTGGTCGTGTTTGCTCTAAGTTACGAAAGGTTATACGCCAAATTGCCTCAGGTGATGGTCTAAATGCTTCCATTGCATAATCTCCCATTCGCGGGTATTCATCGGCCCGAAAAATGGGTGACGGCCTTGAAGCTTATCAGCCTTTCCGGCTTCAGTAAAACGATTTAGCACCTTAAGAAGTTGCGCCTTTTCAACGTTAAAATCCCGCTCATCCGCAATTTTGAAGCTCGGGACGGTAGGACTGTTTTTATGGAACTGCGCACCCGGCTTCAAAACCTTCTTCTTTATTAAAGAACCAATGAGCCGCAGAAAAAAATTCGGTTTGAATGTAGCGGTGCCCAGCGGAATTTCCAGCGGCTTCTGACAGTGATGCAGCATCTGCGCTACGTTCATCTTACCCCAATGCGCGGCGCTGTCCGGCCCCAGCTTTTGAAGCCGCTCCTGAATGCCGCTTAGTCCGGCCTCTGTGAACAGTGATTCCATGAAGGCGTAAGGATTAGAAATGTGCAGCCATTTGCTGTCCGAACGCCGTCGGCGTCATATTGAAATAGCCATGTGTGCCGAGGTAAAACCAAACAGGCATCGCCGCGAAAACGAGCGGTACTATGATTGAAAAGCCCACTCCAATGTTGTAGATAAGGCCCTTATAGCGATGTGTGGTAAGCCCAAAAGTCTGGAAGGCGCTGAAGAAACCGTGCACCAGGTGCCAGGCAAGCGAAAAGCAGCCGAGCACGTAAACGGCTACCATAATGATGTTTGAAAAATCTTCCGCCATCATGCTGAACAAGTCCTGCTCGCCTGCACCGAAAGTTTGATTGTAGCGGTTAGGCCCCCAGAAGTTGCGTAGGTGAATGATGAGGAAAAGCAGGATGAGCGTGCCGAGAATGCCCATGCTGCGGCTGTACCAGGAGGAGGTCTTGCCGCTCTTCACAGCGTAGCGCTCCTTGCGGCGGCTCATGTTCTTGAACCATAGTTGCAGGCCGAGTATAATGTGCCAGATGAGGAAGACGAAGAGCCCAACCTCAATGGTGCGGATGATTGGATTGCTGCCCATAAAATGCGCCAGCACATTGAAGTGCGCCCCACCGTCGTTGTAAAAGACCTGCGCGTTTATGTAGCAGTGGACAACGAGAAAGATGATTAAAAAAAGACCGGTAGCACCCATCAGGAGCTTCCGGCCAATGTTAGTGGAAAAGGCGGCTTTCCAATTCATAAAGCAACAATTCGGTCGGTACGGCGAAGCCGGGCTGACCCGTTTTTAAGGATGACTTTGTAATGACGCCGCAAATATAGTTGAGGACTTCGGAGCGTGACGGATTCGGAGACATAAGAAAACAATGAGGGACGCCTTAACGGCGCCCCTGATTAAACAAAGCTGCCCGTTTTGTGTCAATTTAGAATCAAACGCACGACATTTCGCCCATTACTGCCGCTGATTTCAACGTAGTAAACGCCACGAGGCAAGGCTGCTGTTTGGAACCGCACGCTATTGTTCTTGCCGCTTTCTGTTTTGCAACTAACCAGCTTGCCCATGGCATCGCGTAGCGAGATGCGTTCATAAGCGTGCAGATTTTCAACAGTGGCATAGTCCTGGGCGGGATTCGGGTAAACCGTTGCGCTCTTCTCCAAAGCCTGCGGAGCGACACCCGTCGGCCCGACAACAACGCCGCCTGGCCTGTTCCGCACCTTCATCTTGGCGAGGTAAGGAATGTACTGTCCAACCGTAGTTGAGACCGAGACGGTGTCAAACTTCAGCGCATTGCTGTCGCTGCCGTTGCCGGTCATCCAAAGGCTGTAGCCATCGCTGATGATGTGCTGGCTAAGCGTGTAGAGGCCTGTTACCGTCTTTGCCCACTGCGGATTGCCGCTGGCGGCATTAAAGGCCACTAGTGTGGCAAGGTGGCGGTTAGCTGGTGTTGTAACGCTTACACCATTCCCCCAGGGAAATGTGCCGGACGTTTCGCAATACAGGTAGAGCATCGTGTCAAGCGTTGCCGTATGAAACGGCGTGTTGAAGTAGATGTTTCCGAATCCCGTAGTTCCGGTTGGCCGTTGATGCGCCCACACAAGGCTGCCATTACTGTCTAACCGCGCAAGGATGTAATCACTGTTGGAAAGGCTTATTGGCTTATTGAAATGGTAGCTGCCAAGGGAAGTAGAATCGGACAGCATACCACCGAGATAGACCGCATTATTACTGCCGAGTCTGAAGCCGTGACTGGTACAGGTAATATCGGTCAGAAAGTATGTCCAATGCAATTGTCCATTGGCGTGATAGCGGGCTATGTACCAGGGATATTTCTGGGAAGACGGCGAGGGCGGGGTCGTGCCGTTGAAGTCCAGTCCACCGTTCAGAAGACAATTGCCAGTGACGTAGATATTGCCCTGCGAGTCGGCTTCCATGTAGGAAGTATAGCTGCGGCCGCCTTGCGTCCAAAGCGCGGTAGGGGTGCCGGTGGCAGTGCTGTACTTCAGGAATTTTGTGCTCACAAGGCTGTCAACAGGCACATAAATGCTGTTACCCGACACAGATATCGCGGCGATGCTGCAATTGGAATTGCCGCCGAGCGTGGTCAGCCAGTCAGGCGCTAAGGTGCCGGCGTGAAAGCGACAGAGAAAGTAGGAGGCGCCTCCGCCAAAGGAATCCCGGCCAAGCTTCATAGAGTTGCTAAGCACGACACTGTCATAAAAAGTGCCGAGCACATACCAGTTGCCACTTGCGTCTGCCTGTGCCTGCAACATTGAGAAGCGGCCGCCCGCATACGCGCTTGCAAGCGTATTGCCGGCGCTATCCATTTCGCGCAGCATATAATCGCCCATCAATACGGAACCATAAATGGCCTTGCGACTTTGAAGCGCCCCCCAAAACGCCTTGCCATTAGCCGTTGCGACGACTTGTCTCGGATAGGTGGGGTTAATGGTATAAGCGGCTGTTGCGTCTTTCCTAGCCCACTGCCATTGCGGCTGCGCATTTAGCGCGGTTGTTGCGAGCAGTAGCGCGCAAATGAGGTAGATGTGTATTCGCATGTGATAGTGTTTCCACAAAAGAAATCACTGCGTCTGTAAGACGTCTTTGCAGCGCACAAATGTGGCAGCGGAATTACAAAGCTGTGTAGGCTACGTTATGCCACTTTTACGCGTCAGCCAATCCGCAGCATCCCGTTATCCACCAATTGAAAGAAATGGCCAGGCTGAAAAGTGCGCCAGTTAGGATATTCTTTCATGCGCATCAGCCGGTCAATACGGCTTTGCCGGAAATCATATTGCGTTTGCGAGGGCATATTCACTGCCACAATCCAGCCACCTTCGTCTTTTATGTCGTCATACCATTCTTCATAATATTCCGCATCGGAAGAATGAAAGTTCAGGACGTTTTCGGTAATCAGGATAAACTTGTAGATGCCGCTCTCAATCATCGGGTCTATCACCTCCCGCTTGAGCTGCATAATATCATTTTCCACGGCGTCATTCCACTCGCCGAGCATTTCCAGAATGACATAGCCGAACTCATAATCGGCGAATAATTCCTTGATATAGAGCGTACGGCTGCCAAACTCATCCCATTGCGGGTGGATGTAATAGTTGTAAACCGTATTGGAAAATTCAAACTCGCTATGCTCCCGGCCATAAAACGGGGATTGCTCGTCGTCTTCGGCGGTATAGTGGTCGCGCCAGTTAAAAAAGGGTTCTATCTCGTGCATAAATGCCGCTCAATTTCGGCTAAAACAGACATTTATACGCACTTGTTCGCGCGCGCACTTCTTATATCGGGGTTAAAGCTGAAAATGGTTAGCTTTGCCAGCTTTTTCCACTTTCCCACGCCCTTTATGAAGTTATCGCAATTCAAGTTTGAGCTCCCGCTCAATCTCATTGCCCAGCATCCTGCCAAAAGCCGCGAAGACAGCCGCCTGATGGTCATTCACCGCGACACCGGCAAGATAGAGCACAAAGTCTTCCGCGACATCCTCACCTACTTTGACGATAAGGATGTGATGGTGGTGAATAACACGAAAGTGTTCCCCGCACGCCTCTATGGCCGTAAGGAAAAGACCGGTGCTAAGATTGAAGTTTTCCTACTGCGCGAGCTGAACAAACCCAACCGCCTGTGGACGTTATCGTTGACCCGGCCCGCAAAATCCGCGTAGGCAACAAGCTGTACTTTGGTGATAATGAGGAATTAGTAGCCGAAGTCATTGACAATACAACAAGCCGCGGCCGCACTATCCGCTTCCTGTTTGACGGCAATGAAGATGCCTTTAAGGCGGTACTTGAGCAACTCGGCGAGACTCCCTTGCCCCGCTACATCAAGCTGCCAGCCTGATGTTCCGATCGCGAACGCTACCAAACCGTTTACGCCCGCTACGAAGGCGCTGATGCTGCTCCTACTGCCGGCCTACACTTCTCCCGCGAGCTAATTAAGCGCCTGAAATCGTTGGGGTTCAATTCGCAGAAGTAACGCTGCACACTGGTCTCGGCACCTTCCGCCCAATTGAGGTGGAAGACCTGAGCAAGCACAAGATGACGCAGAATATTTCCGCGTGGATGAATATGCTGCGCAGATTGTGAACAAAGGCATTCAAAACGAGCGGCGCGTATGCTCCATCGGAACGACTACAATGCGCGCGCTGGAAAGCTCCGTAACCGCGACTGGCTTACTAAAGCCTGCTGAAGGCTGGACGAACGTCTTTATTCATCCGCCGTACAAGTTCAGCATTGCCAATGCATTGGTTACCAACTTCCATCTGCCAAAGACGGGTTTGCAGATTAATGGCTGCCGCCTTTGCCGGCTATGACCTGATGACAGAAGCTTACAACACTGCAATAAAGGAGAAGTACCGCTTCTTCTCTTACGGCGATGCGATGCTGATTATCTAAAAAAACCTGACTACTGAAATTAAAAAGGCGGCTCCGAGGGGCCGCCTTTTTCTGTCCGATTGTCGTATTTGGGTTACGGTTGATTCTTGTGGCCTTTGAATAAGATTATAGTCACCAACCGTTCCATCGTCTAATCGTGACACTAATGTAATCACTGATATTGTTTCGCAGGTAATATCTGGCGGCATTTTTTCCTGACAAAATCCGGTTAAGCGAGTGGAGGCATTGACTTACAATAGATTTCGTGAATGCTTTTCTCAAAAAATTTTAGTCGTGTGAAGCCTTAAAGCTTCTTTTACGAAGGCGTACCTTTGAGCCGGAGTATGAAAAAGTCACACATCTGGCCCTGATTTTTGTAGCCGCGGCCATTTCAGTGGTTTCAGCCATGTTCTTAGACTTTAGCACCTATGAAACCTTGCTTCGGCGGCTCAAAAGCCGGGAAAACAATACTCAGTCATTGGATTTCTGGAAAAAAGCAAGCCTATGGCTTACGACCCCGTCAAAGACCCAAACCACTTTTTCTTTTATGTGAAAGACAAAGGCGGCAACGTCCGTCAAGTAATCTTCAATGGCTCCCGCCCGACAGATATTGAAAAGAGCGAGCAAATCGTAATGACCGGCGCGATGGACGGCGAGACTTTCCGCTGCAGCCGATTCAGATGAAGTGCCCAAGCAAATACAAAGAAAGACCAAGTAGCCGTAGGCAGCTAAATGAACAGCGCATTCCTCGGCGAACACCTTTGCCCGGCCAGTTCGGGCATCTTTTTATCATCCTGTCGTTCGTAGCATCGCTGTTTTCCGCGTTCTGCTACTTCCGCGCGGCGCACACGGAAGCTTTGGATGGGAGCAGAAGCATTTCCTGGCTTCATATTGCGCGCAATGCTTTTGTAATTCATACCGCCGCCATCATCGGGATTTCTCGGCGCTGTATTACATCATTACGCACCACCTCTTTGAATATCATTACGCCTGGCAGCATTCCAACAATGCCCTGCCGATGAAGTACCTGCTTTCCTGCTTTTGGAAGGGCAGGAAGGCTCCTTTATGCTGTGGGCCTTCTGGCACAGCATCCTCGGGCTGATTGTGATGAGCACGGCTAAAGGGCTGGAGAGCCGGGCGATGGCCGTCATCGCGCTCGTACAGGTCTGCCTGACCAGCATGTTACTCGGCTTCTACTTCTCGCCCGAAGTGAAGGTGGGCAGCACGCCATTCATCCTGCTACGCCACGCCATGCAAGGCGCACCGATTTTCAAGACCCGACTATCTTACCAACTTCATCCACGACGGTAACGGCCTGAATGTGCTCCTTCAGAATTACTGGATGGTTATTCACCCGCCGGTACTGTTCCTCGGCTTCGCGTCCACGCTGATGCCCTTTGCCTTCATCATTGCCGCGCTTTGGAAAGGCGAATACAAAGACTTCATTAAGCCAACAACTGTCTGGAGCCTGTTTTCGGGTGGCGTGCTCGGTCTCGGCATCATGATGGGCGGCGCATGGGCGTATGAATCCCTCAATTTTGGCGGCTACTGGGCCTGGGATCCAGTGGAGAATGCCTCGCTCGTGCCTTGGCTGATGCTGGTGGCTGCGCTGCATACGCTTATCATCTTCCGCGCTACGGGACGTGCGCTGGGCACTACCCCTGCTCTTCTATGGCACTGCCTATGCGCTGGTCTGGTATTCCACCTTCCTCACGCGCACCGGCGTACTCGGCGATACATCCGTCCACGCTTTTACAGGTGAAGCAAATCGCTTTACTGGCACCTGCTGGTTGTGCTTGGACTCCTGCTTGCATTGACAACCGCATTGCTAATAAAGCGCTGGAAGAGCCTGCCGCGCGTTGCGGGAGAAGAAGCAGCGTCATCCCGCGAGTTTTGGATGGCGATTGGCTCCTTTGTGCTGCTCATATCGGCAGGGCATATCATTCTGGCGACGAGTACGCCAATTTGGGGGCCGCTAGTAGAGAAAATGACGGGAAGCACCCGGCGATTACGGAGCCGGTAGTGCATTACAACAGCATTCAGGTTTGGGTCGGCATAATGGTGGGACTGCTTTCGGCAGTGGGTGCTTTTCTTGAAATTCAAGAAGAGTGACATGAAGGCGGTTTGGAAGCGACTGCTGATAATTGCCGGCATTGCCGTAGCGCTGACGGTGCAATTGCCATTGCGCAAAGCATCACACCGCCGCAATACATCCTGCTACTGTTTGCAGCTTCGTTCGGACTTGTGAGCAATGTCTATTACGCCTTTGGCGTACAGGGCGGCAGCTTAAAAAGCGCGGCGCGGCACTGACACATTTCGGATTCGCGATGATATTGATGGGCATTCTCCTTTCTTCTTATGGGAAGGAAGTGATTTCCCTAAACACTACCGGAGCCGCCATTGACCTCGGCAAGAAAACCGCAGCCGAGAATATCAAGGAAAGCCAGGAAAACGTGATTCTCTTCCGAGGAAGCCACGTGGCGATGGGTATTATTTCGCCACCTATTTTGGCGATTCCACTTCCACAGAGCCGACTGACCCAAGACCTATTTCAAGGTGCGCTTTGAAAGGCTCACTCAAAAACGAATAAGCCTGAGAAAGCTTTATGCTCTATCGACGCTTTCGTAAATCCAAAAGGCCAGGAACGGGTTAAGCTCTAATCCCAGCACGCGCCATTATGGAATAAAGACATCTTTACCTACGTCAACAGCATTTACAAAGCGAAGGACAAGGGCGCTTATCACACCGACACGATGCGCGCGGGCGACACGCTTTACTTCGCCAACGGCTTTGTGCGTTTTGAAGGTTTTAACCGTGACGTGCAGCGGCCAGGTTTCACGCCGCAGCCAGGCGACATGGTGGTGGGCGCACGGTTGAGTGTGCATACTATGGCAACGAAGCCGGAAGAACTCCAGCCGCTATTATTATCCGCGGTAGTGAGGTTACAGGTGTAGAAGATTCGCTGCAAGCCTCGGCCTGAGGCGCGCTTCACTAACATCCTCCCGCAGCAAAATGCAGCCTCATTGAAACGAAGCAACGGATGCGCAGGACGAGTATA
>CBDFFM010000025.1:0-44324 GCA_965246785.1 Chitinophagaceae bacterium | reverse complement strand
GAAAAGACGGAGACCGCAAGTCATATCGCGCCGAAGGCGACAGAAAGCCGTTTAAGCGGGACGAAGAGCGCTCCCACTTCCGCAATGCGGACGGCGATACGCCGGGTCGGAAATCGTTCGGCGATAAAAGAGAAGGAGGTGGGCGTGAAGAGCGTCCTTACCGCAAGCCCTCCGGCGACCGGCAGGAAGGAGGCGAGCGCCCTTACAGAAAATCAGGCGACGGTGACAGCCGCGGCGAGCGCAAACCTTATGCAAGGCGCTCTGAGGAGGGCGAGAAGAAGCCTTTTGCGCGGCGCGATGACGAAGACAGAAAGCCTCATTCCCGTAGGGAGGAAAGTGGAGACAAAAAACCTTATTCCCGTAGGGAAGAGGGCGGAGATAAAAAGCCTTTTGCGCGTAAGCGCGAAGAAGGCGGCCCAGACGAGGGCAAGAGGGCCCCAAGTGGGCGCAGCGATAAATCAGCATACAAGCATCGCGATGACGCGCGTGGCGGCGAGCGCAAGCCTTACGACCGCAAAGGCAGCAGCGACCGGCCGTATGCAAAGAAGCCAACCAGGTTTGACGGCCACGAGTTTGACGCCGCCAGCAACCCTGCCAAGCCGGGCAAGTGGGACACGGAGGCTAAGGCCGGCCCGATGACGCTGAATAAATACCTCGCGCACGCTGGCGTAAGCAGCCGCCGCGAAGCAGCAATAATGATTAAGGAAGGCAAGGTGACGGTCAATGGCGCTGTGCTTGCCGAGCCGGGATATCGCGTGAAGCCCGGGGATAAGATATCCCTGGACGGAAAGGACATGAAGCCGCAGCGCCACTTCGTGTATGTGCTGCTGAACAAGCCTAAGGATTTCATCACCACAACAGAAGATGACCGTGGCCGCCGGACGGTGATGGAACTGGTAAGCGGCGCTACAGACGACCGTTTATATCCCGTTGGCCGCCTTGACCGCAACACTACCGGCGTGCTGCTGCTCACAAACGATGGCGACCTGGCTCAGAAGTTGAGCCACCCGAAGTACGAGAGCAAGAAAATTTATCAGGTAAGCTTAGATAAGGAGGTTACAAAGCGCGACTTTGACCAAATAGCGGAAGGCGTGAAGCTGGAAGACGGCATCGCAATGGTTGACCGGCTGGCCTACCTGGATAAGAAGAGCGAAATAGGCCTGGAAATTCACAGCGGACGTAACAGGATTGTACGCCGCATCTTTGAAAGCCTCGGCTACGATGTGGTGAAGCTGGACAGGGTGATGTACGCAGGATTGACGAAGAAGAACGTGAGCCGCGGTAAGTGGCGCTTTCTTTCGGAAAAAGAAGTGATTCAGCTCAAGCACTTCCGCACGTAGAAACTGAGCTTAACCGGCGAATGCCGGAGCTGAACGGTTCCGCCATGAGCATAGCAAGCGATGCCAAACCAATTTTTCACTGCCAGCCAAATCCACGACGGCCAAAAGTTTTTGCCGAAAGGCAGTACAATAGAATTGGACGACGATAAGCGCATCGTTGCCATTCACGAGCAATCGCCCGCAAAAGATGTTGCCTTTTTCGGCGGCATTCTTTGTCCCGGCTTTGTCAATGCGCACTGCCATCTGGAGCTGTCGCACATGCGCGGCGTCATTCCTGAAGGCACGGGACTGATTCCTTTCCTGCAAAGCGTGATGCGCGAACGCGGCAACTTTTCGGATGAGCAAAAGAAGACGGCCCGGCATGAAGCATACGACGAGCTAATAGGCGGTGGCGTTGTAGCAGTCGGCGACATCGCCAATTCTGGCGACACCTTGGACTTGCGAACGCGGGGCGGCCTGCACATGCACACCTTCGTAGAATGCCTCGGCTTCACAGAAATACATGCGGCTGCAAGGCTGGCTTATTCAGAGGACGTGTTCCGGCAATTTTGCGGTCAGCCTTCCGGTAAAAACATACTGAGACAATCCATCACGCCGCATGCGCCTTATTCGGTTTCGCCCGCGCTGTTCCGGCTTATTGATGCTGTAGATGCGGACAGCATTCTATCCATCCACAACGGCGAGAGCGAGGCGGAGTATGAATACTTCCGCTATAAGGCGGGCCCGGTAAAAGAGTTGCTAGGCGGTCTTGGCGTAGATGATGCCTTCTTCTTGCCTTCCGGCGAGGGGCCATTGCAGGATTATCTGCCGCTTCTTTCCGAAAGCCATCAGTTGTTGCTTGTGCACAACACTTTTACAGGCGCAGAAGACGTTGCTTTCGCGCAGCGCAGAAAGGTTGAACCGTTCTGGTGCCTATGCCCCGGCGCAAACCTGTACATAGAAGGAGCGCTGCCGGATGTGTCAATGCTCGCACGCGCGATGGATAACATCTGCATCGGCACCGATAGCCTCGCTTCTAACCGGCAACTGAGCATTCTTGAAGAGCTGAAAATCCTGCAAAAAACTTTTGCGCTGGATTGGGAAGTGCTGCTGCGCTGGGCCACCTACAATGGCGCGCTTGCTTTAGGCATGGATAGCGAAGTAGGCAGCCTGCGGCCGGGCCGCAGGCCAGGACTGAACTGGCTGAGCTTTCCGGGCGGCGAGCCGGTGGTGACGCGGGCGATATAACTATCTTGGTAAAATGCTGGAACCATTTCTGCAACGCCTGCGTGGCATTCATTCGCTCTCGCCGGAATTTGAGGAAGCTATCCGCGCCCTTGAAATCATTGAAGCGCCGCGCGGCACCTTACTGCTGCGCGACGGACAGTGTGAAGATTACGTCTGGATTGTGCTGAAAGGGTTGGTGCGCAGCTATTATATCAAAGAAGGCGAGGAAATCTGCTCGCGCTTCAACAGCGAGAACCAGATTGTGCTGTCGGTCGTTTCCTTCTACAGTCGAAAGCCGGGTTATGAGTTTGTTGAGACGATTGAGGACTCTACCCTCGCCCGCATTCACCACGACCGGCTGCAGGAATTTTACCGCGACTTCCCGGAGTTCAACTTTATTGGCCGCGTGCTTACGGAATATTATTTCACGCTTTCTGAGCAGCGGCTCTATCTGTTGCGAAAGCAAAGCGCGGAGGAGCGCTACCGGTTTTTCATGGAGCATTATCCCGAATGGCTGCAGCGGGTGCCGCTGAAGTATGTGGCTACTTTTCTGGGGATGAATCTGGAGACCTTGAGCCGGATTAGGAAGAAGGTTAGCGGGCGATGAGAATTTGACTTTTGTCAAAGGGAGCGTCATCGTGCCAAAGCAGTTTTGTGCCTCACCAAACTGATGCACCATGAAACTCCATTTCGCGGCAAATAGTAATGATGGTTTTGCGGAAGACCTGCGCAACCTCAGCAACCGGTATTGTCGGCGATACCGTTTACAGCAACACGCCAAAGCCTTACTATGGCTGAAGCTGGCTTTTTACGCTTCCTGCTTCTGCATGGCCTATATCTGGTTGTTTGCTACAAAAGAGCATTCACTTCCAGAACTGATGCTGCAATACGTGCTGCTGGGTTTTTCTGGTTTGCTCCTCGCTTTCAACGCCGCACACGATGCCGTGCACTCCACCTTTTCTCAAGACCGGAAGACAAACAGAATCATTTACACGCTGACCTTTAATCTGCAAGGCCTGAGTGGCTACTTGTGGCGCATCCGTCACCTGGCCTCGCACCATATTTTCCCGAACGTGGACGGCTGCGATGCGGATATAGATGATAACCCTTTCATCAGGCTTTCGCCACACCATCCGAGACGGACCTGGCACCGGTACCAGCATCTTTATGCAACCATACTTTACGCCGTGTACACCCTACACTGGATGCTGATTAAGGACGTGCAATACCTGCTGAAAAAAGATTTGGCTAACCTGCAAAACCAGCGGCATTCCACCAAAGCAATTTTACAGATTGCAGCCTGGAAGGCTGCTTATTTCTGCTACATGCTGGTCATTCCTATGATGATAATGGACTGCCCGCTAATCTGGATAGTTGTCGGCTTCGTGACAATGCACTTGGTACTCTCTCTCTTTTTTGTACTCACGCTCATTATCTCGCACCTCTGCGAAGAGACAGCCTTTCCATTGGCCGACAAGAATGGCTTGCTGCCCTTCAATTATCACCGGCACCAGCTTGCCGTATCCCTGGATTATCACCCGCGGAGCTTTATCGCGAACTGGTTCTTTGGTGGTTTTAACGCCCACGCGGCGCATCACTTATTTCCGCGGATGCCGCACACGAGTTATCCGCTGCTTACAAAGGTCATTCAGCGGGTTGCCGGCCGGCATTCTTATCCGTACCATGAGCTATCAATTCCGAAAGCTGTCGCTTCGCATTACCGGTATCTGAGGCAGGTAGGCAATACCTAGCCGGCTAAGAGTATAATCCCCCATTCACACTAATCACCTGCCCGGTGATATAACCAGCTTCCTTAGAAGCCAGAAATCCCACGATTGCCGCCACCTCCTCTGCCGTCCCGAAACGGCCCGCGGGAATCATCTTCGCCAGCTCTTTTTCATTCAGCTCTTCCGTCATGTCGGTTTTGATAAAGCCCGGCGCAATGGCATTGACGGTGATGTTGCGCTTCGCAATTTCCTGCGCCAGCGCCTTTGTGGCGCCAATCATGCCCGCCTTCGCGGCGCTGTAATTCACCTGCCCCGGCATGCCTTTCAACCCGGAGAGCGAAACGATGTTGATGATGCGGCCATAGCGGGCGAGGAGCATTTGATTGAGCACCGCTTTCGTTACGGAATACATGCCGCCAAGCGAAGTATCCAGCACAGAGTTCCATTGCTCGCCGGTCATGCTCATCAGCAGGGTGTCCTGCCGGATGCCGGCATTGTTGACGAGGATTTCAATCTTGTCTTCCTTGTGTGCTTCCTGCCAGTCGCCGAGGATGCGCTGCACCTCTTCGTTATTGGCTACGTCAAAGGCGAGGGTCTCGGCCAGTACGCCTTGGGCTTGTACGAGGGCAGCGGTTTCATCAGCGGCAGCTTTGTTGCCTTTGTAATTGATGAGGATGTTGTAGCCCAGCCCGGCGAGCTTGACGCAGATGGCGCGGCCGATGCCGCGGGAGCCGCCGGTGACGAGTGCGTAGTTCATGATTTGACTTTTACCACTAAGACACTAAGGTCACAAAGGAACGCTAAGGGCTTAGTGTATCTCAGTGTTCTTAGTGTCTTAGTGGTGAAATTGAAAATTACCAGCCCAAAAGTTTCTTCATCTTCTCCCCAACCTCCGTCTCCATCAGCCAACCCTTTATCGCCGTCAGCCGCCCCGTAGAAGGCGCATCCTCTGTAAACGGCGGCGCCAGCACGCTCAGCTCGTCCCACATCCACCGCGTAGCTGGCGAGAGCTTTTCCTGAATGCCGCGCATCCCAACCGCCTGAACGATAGCAAGGCCATGAACCGCCAGCACCTCAAACGTGTTTTCAATCACGCGGGCACAGGCCGAGGCGGCGTTCGTGCCCATGCTAACGATGTCCTGATTGTCGTTGTTGTTGGGAATGCTGTGGATATAGAGCGGTGTGCTCAGTGCCTGGTTTTCCGCGACGTTGCTCACGGCGGTGTACTGCATGCCCTGCACGCCGAAATTGAGGCCCAGCCTGCCTGCATTGATGAATGGCGGCAGCTTCTTGTTCAGTGCAGGATTAAGCAGGAAGTTGAGTTGCCGCTCGGCGAGCATGGAGAGCTTCGTCACCGCAATCTTTAGCTTATCCATCTCCAGCGCGATGTAGTCGCCGTGAAAATTGCCGCCGTGCAGGATGTTCTCGGTGCGGTAATCAATCACCGGGTTGTCGTTCACCGAATTCAGCTCCCGCTCAATCACCTTTGCCGTGTTGTCAATCGTCTCATACACCGGGCCGAGGATTTGCGGCACGCAGCGTAGGCTATAGTATTCCTGCACCTTGTCTTCCAGCACGTCCTCTGTTACCTTCTTTTCATAAAGATGCTCGTGTCGCTTGCGCATCAGTCCGCTGTTCTTCGTGATGGCGCGCATAGACGCCGCTACAATTTGCTGGCCGGGGTGCAGCTTTGCATTGTTCAGGCCTTCGGAAAAATGGTCGTCGTAAGCCTCCATAATCTCGTTCACCATGAGCGAGAAAAGGATGGCGCCGGTGAGCAGCTTGCGCGCATGAAGCACATTGATGGCGCCGATGCCCGTCATGCAGCTCGTACCGTTCAGCAGGCCAAGGCCCTCGCGCAGGTGCATCTTCAGCGGCTGGATGCCGAGCGTTGCAAAGACATCCTTCGCCGGCCTCACCTCGCCGCGGTGCCACATCTCGCCCTCGCCAATCAGGCCCAGCGCCAGGTGCGCGAGCTGCACTAAATCGCCCGACGCGCCCACGCCGCCGTGGGCATAGATGCAGGGGTAAGCCTCGGCATTGATGAGCGCCACCATCACCTCCACCAACTGCGGATGCACGCCACTGTAGCCCAGCAGCATCGTATTAAGCCGCGCAAGCATGGTCGCCCGCATTTGCAGAGGCGTCAGCAGTGCGCCGATGCCGGAGGAGTGGCTGCGGATAAGGTTGTATTGCAGCGCCTCGCGGTCTTCGTCGGGGATGCGATACTGCGCCATCGGGCCGAAGCCGGTGTTGATGCCGTAGATGAGCTTGTCCTGCGAGAAGGCTTTCAGGAAATCATAGGAACGTTGGACTTCGGCCATCGTCTCGCCGTCAATGGCGATGGGCTGGCGCTCAACGACGATGCTATTGAGGGTTTCCAGGCTGAGGGAGCCGTGGGTGAGGGTGATGGTTTCGGGAGGCAATGTGGATTGTGCTTGTTGGGGGCGAAAATACGGGGCGGGGTTTTGGGAGTTTTGTTGGGTAGAGCTTTGGCGGGTTATTGGGGTGTGGTGGCGATAGCACTGTTTAGACTAGAATTTTTATTGGGCATTTCGTTTCTTTGAGTCTTAATTTCTTAAATCAATCAATATGCCCTTTATTACCTTGACCGATAAGTTTGGTAAAGCAACTAGTGTCAATATTGACAACATCATTTCTTACACAGACTCTGGATATCCCAAAGACAAGACAACTATGATAGTTAAGGGGCGTGATGAACCACTGTTTTTTCAAGAAGATAAAGGGAGGATAGACCAGCTAATAAAGCAAATCAGTACTCCCTAACATCCGAACCTGAGAATACAAGAAGATTAAATCAGATGCACGTTGTGAGATGTTTGTCTTTACTATCAATCTATGAATCAAAGCAGTCAAGACGAAGACGATGAAATCTCTAAAAAAGAGTTTGAAATGCGTGCATTGTCTGCACTTGAACATATCAGGCTGAGAGAGAAATGGCACGGCTCAATTAAAAGCATATTCGGCGACAACGTTCCTTATAGAGTTGATTGGAAGGGAACAGAGGCGATTTATAATGTTCTTTCACACTTTCTAGATAATGAAAGAGTAGTTCTTCAATTCCCAAACCAGAAACAAGTTCAATTCGGAAACATCAAGGTTGTGGATAATCTTATTGTTTTGCTGTTTTCAAAATATCAACTAGCTAAACACTTTTCGGCACGGCAACATGAAGTCTATTTTGCGCAATGCAGAAAGTTGACCTTTTTTTCACCTTGTGAAAGTATAGCCCGTGCCTGTTTTCTTTTGGAAACTAAGGAAGTATCAGTTCAGGGGGACACTGTTAATTACTTGGACATTTTTGAAAATGGTCAGTACATGCCTGAAAAGGGATTCTCTAAGACTGTATTAGGCAAAGGTGTAGTCGCCCTAATATTACATGATGATGTACAAAGTATGTCAAGTCGTGGTTACTCCATTCAAGAAGAGTTATATAAAAATAGAGAAGGCTTGGATATTGGAAAGACTGTTGAAATGATTGCAGAAGCATATTTACATGAATGGTAAGTTCCCGTTTGGCGTAGCCTCTAAGTCAAAACAGTTCCCGTTCCGCGTAGCCTCTAAGTCAAACAGTTCGGCGAAGGCTCCGGCCTTCGCCGTGCTATCTTGAAGCCTCAGGCTACAGAATAGTCAAACGAAGCCGCAGGCGCAAGACTGCAACGAGCGTAAAGCTAGCGTTCCAATTAAGTAGTCGCCATCTTCTTAGAATTACGCCGCGTAACCTTCCGCCCGGTTAAGGGCTTTTTCTTTTTTGAAGCAAAGTAGACGGACAGCGCCGCTTCCTCTGCTTTCGTCAGCGGGCCTTGGCCGCCAATAATTTCCGGCTCTATAAGTTGCTTTTTCATCTGCTCTGATTTTTGAAATAACGGTCAATAAGCTTCAAGGCTGCTCTAGTCTCAATCACCATAATTCTGCCACCGAAGTGCATGGCCCCGAGCGTCTTTTCGTAGTGTTCTATCAGCTGCGATTTTGAAAGAAAAGAAACATTGCCATCAAAGCCACGCTGGAAAGAAAGCCTGCAGGCAAAGGCCACCAGATTACCCGGCACGCCTGCATACATCTTGTTCTTCCCTTTGTTGAATGGGGCGCTTTCTACCAAATGCATATACACATGGTCGCTCTTTACCTCAAGGCTTATCAAACCCTGAATAATAGTTGCATTACCCTGAATCGTTAGCTTGTAAACTTCGCGCTCCGGCTGCTTCAATTCGCGCTTCCAATCAAATGCCCAGCCGGCCTTCTTTGTAACGGCTTTTAAATCGGTAACGGAGACAAGCGAGATTTCTGTTTGAAAGCTGTCGCCTGTCACTACATTCTCAATAGAATTAGTCAGCTTATCAATCAGGAAGTCTTGTTCAGCAGGCACACGCTTCGCCATTCCACGAATTTACGAAATGGTTCTGGCTATTGGTTTGGCAACGCCAATGCATCTCAGCAATCAGCCCCGCGAAACACTCCGCCCCAAAGTCAGATAAGCCAACCCCAGCGCCGCAGCAAACACCCCGCTCAGCGCCCACACCTCCATGCACCGGAAGGGATGCCGCAGCTCGTACGCGATGGCCGAGAGCAGGTCGCCGGTGTCGGTGATGATGTCCCAGCTATTCCAGCGCTCAACGCGGCCGAGGTAGATGCCATAGCCGCTGGCGAGGAGCACCGCTGCCGTCGCCAGCTTTGTGGCGGTGGGCGGGAGGAAGCGGGCATACCAGCCCTCCATCTGCGCTAAGGAGCGGATGGCAATCGCCACGCCGTACAGTCCCGCGCCGAAGAGGATGACCAAATCTAGCCAGAAGGCCGCGCCGGGACGGATGCGCAGATGCACAATATCCGTAAGCAGGTAAGCGGAGTTCGGAAAGAAGAGCAGCCAGAATGCGGCGGCAGGGATGGCGATGCTGAGCTTCTTTGTATACTGCACAAGATGCGCTGCGGCCAGCGGCAGGATGGCGAGAAAAAGGTTCCAGAGCAGGAAGCCGAAGTGGAAGCTGCTGTGCCAAATCATGCGGGCGGCGATGAGCGCCAGCAGCAGCGCGAAGGCGGTGATGAGTGCGTTGTACGGGCGGAGGATGATTCGCATGTGCTGCATGTTTTTATAGTTCTCAGATAGAATTTATCGGGTTTGTCATTGCGAGCGATAGCGAAGCAACCCGCACATCTCCTGTGCTTGTCCGCATTGTGTGCGGGTTGCTTCGCTATCGCTCGCAATGACGACTTAATTAGTGCTGTCTTCGCTGGTTTTTTAGTGAAGGAAGATGATAGCCCCGGTGACTGCCGCGCAAATGGAGGCCATCAGCACAGCCGCCGCGGCAATGTCTTTGATGCGCTTCACCTGCGGGTGATACTCGCCCTTGCACCAGAGGTCGCAGAGCATTTCAACGCAGGTATTCAGCGCCTCGGCCATCCAGACGAGCGTGATGACGATGATGAGCGTAATCCACTCCACACGACTGATGTGGCGGACGAAGCCAAGCGCGATTGCGGCAGCCGTGGCGACCGCATGAATCATCGCGTTCGGCTCCTGCCGGACAAGGCTGCCGATGCCACGAATGGCGTAGCCGAAGGACGAAAGACGGGCGCGGGGATGGATGGATTTGTTAGGCCGCATTGTTCATTATGCATTTTAGGTAACTAACCTTCCCGCGAAGTTCCCGTGAAGTTGCCATGAAGTTCCCGTGAAGTTGCCATAGACTTACTTCATGGGAACCCTATATTGACCCTAC
Organism: Chitinophagaceae bacterium; assembly: GCA_965246785.1. Taxonomy (GTDB): domain Bacteria; phylum Bacteroidota; class Bacteroidia; order Chitinophagales; family Chitinophagaceae; genus UBA1952. The sequence goes on along the minus strand of CBDFFM010000025.1, from coordinate 34,316 downwards.
CTGAAGCTGCCTTAACCAGCTATCAAGTCTCTATCTGTCTCCCCTTGCCCGGTAGGTTTATGAGTGCCATACCAATCAATCTTTCGCGAAGCATACATCAGGATAGCGAGGATTACAAAGAGGCCGATTGAACCAAACAGCAACGCATAATCTTCCAGTTGAATAAGGATGTAGATATAGCCATACAATCCGCCTAAGGCCGCCGTAAAACCGAGCGCAGTAAGTCCATTGCGAAACACACTCCACACATAGCTGCCAATAAGCGAGACCGTGGCGAGCGCCGCAATAAAATAAGCAGTATTAAAGCCCGTGTATTCAGAGATGGAAAGCAGCAGCGTGTAAAAGACGCACAGCGCAAAACCCACAAGCAGGTATTGCAGCGGATGCACCTGGCGCTTCTGAAGGATTTCCAGGAAAAAGAAGACAATGAACGTAAGCGCAATGAAGAGAATCGCATACTTCACCGATCGCTCCGTCTTCGCATAACCATCGGCCGGCTGGATGAGGCGCACGCCAAAAGCCGAGCCTCCTATATCCACCTTATTGTCTTTCCAGACCTGTGGGAAGGCGCGGCTGGAGGAAAGGATTTTCCAGTGCGCCGTAAATCCGTCTTTGCCAATTTCGGCAGTCGTGTCCGGCAGATACTTGCCATCAAAAGCCGGGTGCCGCCAGGGCGAGCGGAGGCGCACTTCGGTGCTCTTGCCGGTGGGCGTAAAGGAGAGGGCGGCGGAGCCACGCAGCTTTAGCGAGAGCGTGAAAGCCGCGCCGGCAGCGGGGTCAAAGGCAATGGGGATAGATAGGCCGGTACTGAGCGCGCCGTTTTCGGGCATGCCGGGCTCCAGCTTTCGGACGCCGCCGGGCCAGCTGAGGGTAACTTCTTCTTCCAGTCCGCGCGCGTCGGTAATGCCGAGGAGGATGTGGGCTTCGTTCCAGAAGATGTTCTGCGGCTCAATGCCGAGGTTAGTAAGCTGCGCGGGTGCGAATGCGCCCTCCAGCTTCAGCGCACTGCGGTAGAGCATCACCTGGTAGAGGCTGCGCTTGCGGATTTCGGGCGAGACGTCGCCGGAGATGCGCAGGCTTTCGGGCAGCAGGTGAAGCGTCTTGCGCTGCGTAATGAGCTTTTCGTCGGTGCCTTTGTAGGTGTAGTTATAAGGCACGATGAGGACGGGGCCGGTGACGGTTTGCGAAGTGGCCCATTTACTGCTGACTTCTTCCACCACCTGGGTCTGCCGCTCCTGCCGCTCGCGGACAAGGTTGCCGATGAAGGCGGCGGGAATGAGCATGAGCAGGATGAGGAAGCCTATGAGAAAGCCTTTGATGAGGAGGCGGTTGCGGTCAAGGAAGGAGGTGGTGGTTTCCATGGGGGTTGTATTTAGAAAGTGCTTTGAATTTCAAAGTATTTAAGGCAAAAAAATAGCGAATTAGCCGAGGCTCTTTATGAATAGCAGTTTCTGTCGCGGAAGTATAAGATGTTTTCCATGGGAATTGTGTTTAGAAAGTGCTTTCAGATTCTGGCGTAAGAAAGTTGTTTACGCGCTTATAGTTGACAAATATGCTAAGGATGGTTGTGGCAAGTGGAATGGCGGCGGAAGTAAAAAGTGCCCGAACAGCGCCATCTATACTGAAGGAAAAGCGGGGTACAAACCAGAGAAACATTAGCCAAGCATTGAAAAGGACAATAACCGACGCGGACAGCAAGGAGCTTGTCCAATAAATCCAACGATTTGTGCGCATCAATTTCAGTGCTGCAAAAAGTAGGTAGAGGCCAATTAATGATACGACATAAGCTATAGCTGCAAAGAAGAAACTTGCGAATACTAATCCAATCGTGTCCGGGTTGAATATGCTTACAGCTATGGCATAGGCGAGGGTGAATATGAGCGCGTAAATCCAAATGCGGAATGCGGGATTCATAATCGGAGGACTTTAGAAAGTGCTTTGAATTTCAGAATAATTAGAGCAAAAAAAGATGCTAATTGAGTCCTTTAATGATTTGCTCCAGCGCGTCCAAGTGCGCACGGAAAGCTTTCTCGCCAGCTTTGGTAATAGAGTAGAGTGTGTTGGTCTTGCGGCCGATGAAGCCTTTGGAGACTTTGATGTAGCCGCTTTCTTCCAGCGTCTTCATATGAGAGGCAAGGTTGCCGTCGGTGACGTCCAAAAGCGCTTTGAGGTCATTGAAGGAGTGGCTCTCGGCAACCATCAACGCGCTCATGATGCCGATGCGGATTCGGCTATCAAAGACTTTGTTGAGCTGGGCGATGGAGAGGGGCATTCTTTCGTTGAAGCGTTGAGACATTGAGGCGGCATGACAATTCGGTCAGTACGGCAAAGCCGGGCTGACCGATAGACGTTAGCCATATTTATTCCACATAACGATGCCGTAAATGATATGCAGCACGCCAAAACCTGCGGCGAGGAAAGCTAAGCCATAGTACGGAACGAAGAGCGCAATGCAGGCAAGCACCAGCTCAGAATATCCAAGCCAGCGCACTTCCGTAAGCGTGTACTTGCTGCCGTTGATAAGCGCCAGACCGTAAAAGGCAAGGCAGGCAGGCGCGAGGTAAGTGTATAATCCTTCGTAAAGAAAGGAAAGGCAGAAGACTCCACCAATGATAATCGGGATGGCAACCTGCGTCATCAATTCCCGCGCAGGGCGCGTCCACATCTTCTGGCCAGATGCGGCCGCCTTTCGCCATGTGAAATAGTATGCGCCAATTAGCGCGACCAGAAATGTAGCTGCACCAAGTAACACGAACGGAACAACACCTTCCCACTTAGCCGGATTGACATTCCGATAAAACAAGTACGGCAGGTGCATCTGCCATGCAATTCCTGCGCTCACCAGCGCCGTGCAGCCCGCCCAAACGCCGCTCCATCCACTCAGCGACAGAAAGCGCGTGGAGCGCTCCATCATGGAACGGATGTCGCGGATGTCAGCGAGGGCGTGCAGCGATTCTTCGGCCATCATTTGTTGCTCCATGAGGAAAGTGCTTTGAGAAACAAAGTAAATGGGCCGGAGCGGTAATGTGACATTCGTGTCGTTGGAAATTATTGTTAAAGGAAACAGTGAGCCACTAAACACCATTCAAAACCTCGCAGCGACTTTTGTCATTCCGCAGAAATCTTTGCTCGCTGGTGAATGAAAGGCCCCCTGCGGGGTGACAAAAGTTGATGTAAAAGGCCGACGAAGATTCTGCTGGAATTATTTCTTACTCACCAAACTGCTCGCCGCATTCCGCAGCTTGTCATAGCCCATCAAATCCACCTTCACGCTGCCAATCTGAATCGGCGAATCTATGCGCACCGGCAGGTGGTTCGCATCGTCGCTCACCCACACAAACATCTTTTCGCCGCCCGTAAAAATGCTGCCCTGAATCAGCAGCGGCGCTATCTTAATCGTCTTAAAGGTGCCGTAGCGCGTTGTGATTTCTTCTTTGCCGATGTAGCGGATGTACAGGTTATAAACCTTATCGTCCAGAAACATGTTGAACGGAATCTTCGCGCCGGGCTTGTACGCGTCGTAGTTGATATTGCGCGCGTAATAAATCGCCGACAGCACATCCTGAATGCACTTGGGTACATTGAAAATCCCGTCCGTACTCACCGCCTGTCCGATGGCCTGATTGAAGACGACATTGTTGTAAATCTTAAAACCGCCTTCGTTCACATTGCGCACAAACTTTAGTGGCTGCATCGTGGACGCATCTACCCAGCTTTCGTACTTGTCGCGCACTTTATAAAACCACTCGTAGCTCTTCAACGTCTTGCCGTCAGCGACAATGTGATAGGCTTTCCGGCCATTCATCTGCTCCAGCGACACGGTAAAATTTGCTTCGCCCGCGCCAATCCAGATACGGCCTGCATTGTACCAGACTTTGAAGTAAAGCTGCTCGCCGTCCCCGAAAGCTGAGTTGCGCGCATTGCAGAAATCCGTCTGCGCACGCAGCCCTACAGCGGAGAAAAGGGCGACAAGGATGGTCAGAAAAGCGTGCTTCATAAAATTGGTGGCTTTCAAATATCATTCCTTCCTGAAAAACGACCGCGACTTTCCGAAATACTTATCAAAGCCAATAAGCAAGAATGGTCAGGAAGGCAATGATGAGAAAAACTAATCTCTGCTACGGCCATTGGTAAACAGCAGGATGTAGTAGAGCAATGTAGCTATAGATGCGACAGCAGCCACCAAATAAGTGCGGGCAGCCCACTTCAGCGCATCGGCGGCCTTGTCGTGCTCGGTACGGGTGGTGAGGCCGCTACCTTCCATCCAGCGAAGGGCGCGGGCGCTCGCATCATACTCCACCGGCAAGGTGATGATGGAAAAGAGCGTGGAGATTGCAAACAGAATAATGCCAGCCAGCAGGATAGTCGGATTCTGACGGCCAAACATAAAGCCGAGCCCGACGAGAATGACCCATTGTGAAAGCGAAGTACTGATTTGCACGACCGGTACAAGCGCGCTCCGCATCTTGAGCGGCGCATAGGCGGCGGCGTGCTGCACGGCGTGCCCGCATTCATGCGCGGCAACGGCTGCAGATGAAATGCTTCGGCCTGCATACACTTCAGGTGAGAGGTTAACCGTCTTATCCGCCGGATTGTAATGGTCAGAGAGGTAACCGCCAACGCTTACTACCTGCACATCGTAGATGCCATTGTCGCGGAGCATTTTTTCGGCTACATCCTTTCCGCTCATGCCATTGCCGAGGGGAATTTCGCCATACTCCTTGAATTTCGCCTTCAGCCGGCTGCTCACCATCATCCCGATGAGGAACATGACGCCGGCAATGGCGTAATAGCCGATTAGAGGACTCATTGCTTGGTTTGAGTTAGCTGTATTAAGAAGCCAAAGTTAGCAGGCAAACGATGGGCCATTTACAGAGTGGCAGCATATTACTGCAGCGCTGCTACAGTAATGACTTCCCGCTGCGCGAGGCTTCCACCTTAAATTGAATAAGCTGTAGCATAGTCAGGGCCTTTTCCTTGATGCGCTCCGCGTTCGGCCCTAAGAAGAGCGCATCTACCGTATCGCGCCAGTAGCTTATCCAGCGCTCAAAATGCTCCGGCTTCAGGGGCATCTTCCGGTCAATTTCCACATGCTTGCCAACAGCCTGGCCTTTATAGCCTTCCGCGCCGAAGAGCACGGTGTTCCAGAATGTGTACATGACGGGCAGGTGCTCGCTCCAGTCGTCGCCGATGATGGCGTTGAAGATGGGGCCAATCAATTCATCGCGGCGCACGCGGTCGTAAAAGGTATTGACCAGCGTTACGAGGTCGTCTTTGGTTTCAATGTCCCCCATCACTTATTCACGTAGAAGCAATAAACCTCCTTCGGGCCATGAACGCCAACCACGAGCGTCTTTTCAATATCTGCCGTGCGGGAAGGCCCGGTATTCAGGTTAATCATGGAAGGCAAATCCTTGCCATAGCGCGTTTCCATCAGCGCGAGTGCGTCCGGAATATCCGGCACCACTTGCCGCGCAAAGGCAACGACGATGTGTACGGGATAGAAGACCGGCGCGATGCGGCCCATTGGCTGCTTTGAGGTAAGGAGGATAGAGCCGGTGCGTGCTACCAAAGCCTCACAGCCTGTAATACAGGCCTCCGCGCTTTCCAGCGATGCATCCGCAGGCTCAATAAAATCAAGGCGGCCTTTGTAGAACAGATTGAGCAGGTATGGCTCGGAGCACAGCATCTGCTTCCAGTCTGTGCTGTCGTGGAGGGCCGCTATGTTTTGGATGAGGCTTACTTCATTCTCGCAGAAGACGAACTTCCCGCCAAGCTTGATAAACTCCTCCGCAAAAGTTTCTTCCGGCGAAAGCGTGCTTTCCGAAAAAGCGCGGCTCACATCCGAATGCTCCACTTCAGGAAACGGCATAGGCAGCGTGGCGCGCTCCAGACCCGCACGCAGCTTGCGCAGGATGTTTTCGCGGGCTTTAGAAGTAGTAAGAGAAGCCATGAGGGCGAAGGTAGGATGGAGTGTGGAAGCGTTGGAGGAACATTCAAATGTTCCAACGCTCCAACATCACTCCGCCAGCCGCGCCTCAATCTCCAGCACCCGTGTCTCGGCCACCTTAGCGTTGTAGCGGGCGGCATAGTAGCGCGCCAGGGAGGCCACGTAAGAGCTTTCGGCTTCGCGTAGCTCCAGCGTATTGGCTACGCCTACGCGGAAGCGCGCCTGCTGAATGTCCAGGTTTTCCTTTGCGTAGCCGCGGTTCTCATCTTCCAACTGCACGGTAGCAACAGCAGTCTGATATGCTGCCCATGCGCTGCGGTAGGCCCGCGATACGGCCCGCTCCTGACGATTGTATTGTAGCTCCGCACTCAGCTCATTCAACGAAGCCACCTGCACCTGCCGCCGCACATTGCCGGCCTGGAAAATGGGTAAGCTCAGACCGACGCCAACATTCGGGCCTATGCTGCGGTTGGAGGTTACAACGCTTACATCGCTTTGCGTGCGCGAATAGCCGTAGCCTGCCGACACGCTCACGCTCGGGTAATAGTACGTCCGCGCAATGCGCTTGTCAAGCCTGGCAATGTCAATATTGACGCGCTGCACATCCAGTACCGGGCTACGACTTTCCAGAAGCGAGCTGTCGGCCGGTGTGAGGGCGAGGTTGATGGCAAGGCTGTCTTCCACATCATATACCGCCTCAGCATCCTGGCCCATCAGCTCATTCAGCGATGCGAGGGATGACGCATGAGAGGCGTCCTGCGCCAACCGCTGGGAGCGGGCGGCATTATAATCCACGCGGGCCTGCAGGTAGTCCGTCTTGGCAGATGTGCCGATGTCATACTTAGCCTTTGACAAGTCCATGCGCGCCTTAGCCAGCGCGATAGCGGTGTCAATGGCCACAGTCTGCCGGTTGTCGTTTACCACGGCAGCGTAAGCCTGAATGACGCCGGAAATGGTGGCCTGAATCTGCACGCGGAGCTGCGCATCCGCAAGCGCTTCGCGACGGCCAAGCTGCCGGTAAATAAGAAAGGCGCGGCCTGCAGCAAAGACGGTATAACTGGCATTCAGCCCGGCGGAATAGGAAAAGGTATTGGCGTTGGCTGCCTGTGTAACTGTGCCTTCGCTGCGCACCTGCCGTGTGTTGGCAATGCCCTCATTGACGCTGCCGGTAGCGCCGACAGTAGGCAGGAGGCCGGCGTTGCCAATCGTGTTATTCGTCGTTGCAATCTGCGTCGTTACGTTCGCGATGCGCACATCGTAATTGTAGGCAAGCGCGCGTGAGATGGCGGAATCCAGGGAGAGAAATTCCTGCGCATGCAAGTGATTGGTAAGGACGCCAATCACGGCGAGGCAAAATAGAAGGGAGCAGCGCTTCATTAAAAATCAGTCAGCAAGTTTATCAATGGCCGATGGCTTCTGAGGCTTGCGGCGGGATATAACGGCGTAGAGCACCGGCAGAATAGCCAGCGACAGCAGCAGCGAAAAGGTAACGCCGCCCACAATCACCACGCCCAGCGGAATACGGCTGGTGCCGGCAGCGCCAAGCGAGAGCGCAAGCGGAAGGGCGCCAAACACCATCGCCAGCGAGGTCATAAGGATGGGACGGAGACGCGCTGTGGACGCCTGTACGGCTGCGGCGGCTTTGGAGAGGCCGCGGTCGCGGTAATGGTTGGCGTATTCTACGATGAGGATACCATTCTTGGTTACAAGGCCGATGAGCATAATCATCCCGATTTCAGAGAAGATGTTCAGCGTATGCCCGCCAATCCAGAGCGAGATGAGCGCGCCTGCAAGCGCCAGCGGTACCGTGAGCATGATGATGAGCGGGTCAACGAAAGACTCAAACTGCGCGGCAAGAATGAGGAAGATAAGGCCCAGCGCGAGCGCAAAGGCAAATGAGACATTGGAGCCGCTCTCCGCATAGTCGGCAGAAGCGCCGGAAAGGGACGAGGTAAAGCTCGCATCCAGCGCGCCGGCCTTTTGGAGGCGCGCGTAGATGGCCTGCATCTCGGTAATGCCGTCGCCGATGGTATAGCCTGGCTTTGGAGTGCCGGAAATGGTGGCCGACTTATAGCGGTTGAAGTGATAAATCTGCGAGGGACTTGTCTCTTCCTCGGAGGTAACGAGATTGTCCAGCGATATCATCTGGCCGTTGCCCGCCTTTACATAGAACGCTTCCAGCGCAGCAGGTCGGTCGCGGTCGGCGCGATTCACCTGGCCTATTACCTGATACTGCTTGCCGCTGCGCGTGAAGTAGCCGAGCCGGCCGGCGGAAAGCGCAAGCTGCAGGGTTTGGGATATATCGTTGATGGAAACGCCGAGCGCGGCCGCCTTCAGGCGGTCTATGTTGACAACAAGCTCCGGCTTATTGAACTTTAAATCCACATCCACGCTTTGCAGCACTTTGGAGGAATCAGCCATGGCCTGGAAGCGCGGCAGTATTTTGGCTAGCTTGTCAAAGTCAATATTCTGCAGCACGAAGGCTACCGGCTGACCGCCGCCACCGCCGCCGCGCTGCACGGCAATGGTCTGCTCCTGTGTGGCAAAGGCACGGCCGAAGGAATACTTCTGCAGGTTGCGGTTGATGGCCTGTACAATCTGGTCTTGACTGCGTGCCCGGTCTTCCGGCTCGCTCAGGCGCGTATTGACAAAACCGGAATTGACTGCTCCGCTTCCTGAAAAACTTGGTGCGGTTACGGAGAGCACAACACGCCGTTCATTATCCTTCACAGAATCCATCACCAGCGCTACTACCGCATCCACATACCTGTCCATCGCATCGTAAGAAGTGCCTTCCGGTGCCGTGAGCTGCAGGCGGAAGCGGCTGCGGTCTTCCAGTGGCGCCAACTCGCTCTTCATGCCTCGGAAGATGAGAAAGATGAGCACTATAGAAATGCCCATGCCGGTGTAAGCCGCCCAACGATGCCGCATCATCCAGATGACGATGCGCTTGTAGCCGCGCTCCATGCCTACGAAGAACGGCTCCGACTTCACATAGAATTTTGACGGCTTATGCACCTTGCGCGTGAGCAGGACGTTCAGCACCGGCGTCAGCGTGAGCGATACGAAGGCGGAAATGAGCACCGCGCCCGCTACCACAATGCCGAACTCGCGGAAGAGCCGTCCTGTAAAACCCTGCAGGAATACAATGGGCAGGAACACCACCGCCAGCGTAATGGAAGTGGAGATAACGGCGAAGTAAATTTCCTCGGAGCCTTCCCGTGCGGCGCGGTAGCGTTCCATGCCGGCTTCTATCTTTTTATAAATGGCTTCCGTCACCACGATGCCGTCGTCCACCACAAGGCCGGTAGCCAGCACGATGGCCAGCAGCGTGAGGATGTTGATGGTAAAGCCCATCAGGTACATGATGAAGAAAGCGCCGATGAGCGAGACCGGAATGTCTATGAGCGGGCGGAAGGCGATGAGCCAGTCGCGGAAGAAGAGGTAGATGATGATGATGACCAGCCCGAAGGAGATGAAGAGCGTTTCCTCCACCTCCGAAATGGACTTCTTGATAAAGGCCGTGTTGTCCAGCGCGATGTCCACCTTGAAGTCCGCGGGAATATCCTTTTTGATAGCGTTGTAGCGGCGGTAAAACTCATCAGCGATGGCTACGTAGTTGGAGCCGGGCTGCGGCGTTACGGCGAGGGCAATCATGGGAATGCCGCTTTCCTTCAAGACCGTTTCTTCGGTTTCCGGCCCAAGGACGGCTTCGCCGATGTCGTGCAGCAGGACATCCGTACCGGCACCGCCTTCCGTAGTGGGCGCTGCGTGCTTTACAATGAGGTTATTGAAATCCTGCTCCGAGAACAGCCGGCCATAGGTGCGCACCGAAAGCTCGGTGCTCGTTCCGCTGAGCTTACCTGCGGGCAGCTCTACATTCTGAGCCGCAAGGGCCTGCTGCACATCCGGGAAGGTGACGCCGAGGCCGGCCATCTTCACCGGGTCAAGCCATAAGCGCATGGCATAGCGCTTCTGCCCCCAGATGCCGATGCTGCTCACGCCGGGGATGGTTTGCAGGCGCTCTACCAGCACATTCTCGGCGTAGTCCGTAAGCTCCAACTGGTTTTTGGTATCGCTCTGCACCGTCATGGAGAGGATGGGCTGACCGCTGGCGTCGGCCTTGCTCACTACGGGCGGCGCGTCCAAATCCTGCGGGAGCTGGCGGGTAGCCTGGCTTACCTTGTCACGGACGTCATTGGCGGCGGCCTCCAGGTTTTCGCCGAGCTCAAACTCTACGGTGATGTTGCTGCTGCCTTGGGAGGACGAGGAGGAGATGTTTTTAATGCCGGCAATGCCGTTGATGGCCTTTTCCAGCGGCTCTGTAATCTGATTTTCAATAATGTCCGGGTTAGCGCCGGTATAGGCCGTGCGGACATTGATAATAGGCGGGTCAATAGACGGATAATCGCGGATGCCGAGGAAGTGGAACCCGATGCCGCCGAAGACTACGATGATGATATTGAGCACAATGGCCAGCACGGGCCGGCGCAGCGAAAGCGAAGGAAGAGACATGAACAGTCTGCGAGGCTCAAAGATAGTGCCGGGTATAGGGGCGGAATGTGGAATGCAGAATGGTGAATTCGGAATTTGTGATGGGCGTTTAAAGGGAGTTGAATAGGCAGATGCTGTTATTGAAACTCCATCCCTGCTCGCCCAATCTTTGTCACTCCCGAAGGGAATCTTACAGATGCTTTAGCATACAATGCTGCGAGCAAAGATTCCCTTCGGGAATGGCAAAGTCGCTGAATTATCCGTAGCTGCGTTTCTTAACGCCTTCACGCGCAATAACTTGCAGCCCGCCTATGGCTGCCCTCCACGACCTTCAACCTGAATGCTGCCGCCTGCCCCTCCAGCCGCGGGTGGTGAAATCAAGGAGCCGCTATGCGGAGGTGATTCAGCGCATCATCGTTTACAATCCCGCGGAGGCTTATGCCCGCGTTGCTGAGACGGCTAATCCGCTGCAGCGCATACAGACGCGGCGGGAAATAGGGCTGCACCAGCTTTTTCCTAAAAAGAAGGATGGCTTCTGCGATTGCGGCTGCGGTGTCGCTTTGAAAGGCCGGCAGACGCGCTGGGCATCTACGGCCTGCGCGGATTTTAGCTGGCATGTATATGCCATCATCGCCGGCAGACGGAATGAAATCAAGCGTTGCCTGAAAGCTTATTATGGCCGCAAATGCGGTGATTGTAATCAGATGCCTACCCGTCATAAAGCATCCAACGGGCGGATGAAAAGCGGGCTGGAGTTTGACCACATCATTCCGGTGCACCGGGGCGGCGGGGCCTGCTGGCTGTCTAACTACCGGCCGCTATGCACGGACTGCCATAAGGCGAAGACGAAGCGCGACCGACTAAGCAGGCGCCTCATGCTTCAAAGTGAAGAAGTGGGAGTATCTCATACTCCAGGTATGGAGGAAGTATGAAGGAGGTATGAAGGAGCTATGCCGGAGCTTCGCTTTAAACCTCTTTTCGTACCGCATCCCACCACAGTTTGAGGCGTTCGCGCAACAGCTTCAGTGTCAAGCCGATTTTCGTACCGCCGGGTAGGGCTGAAGAAATCCACAGCCTTAGTAGTGAGTTTTATTACCTGTGTTACCGGATTATTAAGGCGAAAGGACGCTCCTTTCGTACGGGTTCATATTGGAAAAAAGTCGCGGCTGAAAAGTTATCCACCGCCCAAGTTGTTACCCACAGATGTGCATAACGAAAAGCCCTTTCCGGCTTCCCATTTGCTCTACCTTGGTCGTCCTTTCCCCAAAAAAGTTCCGGAAGGGCCATCCACGACATATTCAATAACCATACTCCAACCTCATCTTAAAACGTTATAACACAATGCCCAACGCGAACAAAACTACCGCCCCGACCGGCAAGGGCTTAGCCTTCTCCCGCCACTTCACAAAGGAAGGCGTATCACCCTATGATATGTTCCCCTACGAGCTTCGCACCTCTGTAATCCGCAACCCCAATGGTGAGGTGAAAGCAGGAAATGAAGGAGGTGGAAGTACCGGCCCACTGGAGCCAGATTGCGACCGACATACTTGCCCAGAAATACTTCCGCCGCGCAGGCGTGCCGCAGGAAGACGGCAGCCTGGGCCGCGAGACTTCTATCAAGCAGGTAGCTCACCGCCTTGCTGAATGCTGGAAAAGCTGGGGGGCGACCTACGGCTACTTTGCGAGCGATGATGATGCGCAGGTATTTTACGACGAAATCGTATTCTCTATTCTCTCTCAAAGTTGCGCACCGAACTCGCCGCAATGGTTCAACACCGGCCTGCACAACTCTTACGGCATCACGGGAGAAGCGCAGGGCCATTACTACGTTGACCCGGTTTCCGGCAATCTGGAAAAGTCAAAGAACGCCTACGAGCGCCCGCAGCCGCACGCCTGCTTTATCCTGAGTGTGAATGACGACCTCGTAAACGAAGGCGGCATCATGGACTTGTGGGTTCGTGAGGCGCGCATCTTTAAATACGGCTCCGGCGTTGGCACCAACTACTCGCAGATTCGCGCCGAAGGCGAAAAGCTTTCCGGCGGCGGCACTTCCAGCGGCCTGATGTCTTTCCTGAAGATTGGCGACCGTGCTGCGGGTGCTATTAAGAGCGGCGGCACTACGCGGCGGGCGGCGAAGATGGTTTGCCTTGACCTGACACACCCTGAGGCTCCGGAGTTTATTGACTGGAAGGTGGAGGAAGAAAAGAAAGTCGCGGCCCTTATCGCCGCAGGCTATTCTTCCGATTATGAAGGCGAGGCGTACCGCACTGTTTCGGGTCAGAATTCCAACAACTCTGTGCGCATTCCAAATGAGTTCTTCCGCAAGCTCGCAACCGGCGAGGATTGGGAAATGACTGCGCGCTCTACCGGCAAGGTGATGCGCAAGTTTTCTTCTACCGAATTATGGAATAAAATCTGCTACGCTGCATGGCGCTGCGCCGACCCTGGTACGCAGTACGATACGACCATCAACGAGTGGCATACCTGCCCTGAGGGCGGCCGCATTAATGCGAGCAATCCTTGCAGCGAGTACATGTTCTTAGACAATACCGCCTGCAATCTTGCTTCCCTCAACCTCCGCCGCTTCTTCAATGAAGAGACCAGCCAGTTTGATGTAGCCGGCTTTGAGTACGCTACCCGCCTATGGACCGTAGTGCTGGAAATCTCTGTGCTCATGGCGCAGTTCCCAAGCCCGGAAGTGGCGCAGCTTTCCTACGATTATCGCACGCTCGGCCTCGGCTTTGCCAACCTCGGCTCTATGCTGATGGTGAGCGGCATTCCTTATGACAGCGAAGAAGGCCGTGCGATAGCCGGTGCTATTACGGCCATCATGAATGGCGTTGCCTACAAGACTTCCGCGGAAATGGCGGCCAGCCTCGGCGCCTTCCCGGAGTATGAAAAGAACAAGGAGCACATGCTGCGCGTGATGCGAAATCACCGCCTTGCGGCTTACGATGCAGGCGCCGATGCGTATGATAATCTGGAGACGATTCCGCAGGGCATCAATTCCAAGTATTGCCCCGACTACCTGCTGACCGCTGCTACGAAGGCATGGGACGAATGCGTGCAGATGGGCGAGCAGTACGGCTACCGCAATGCGCAGGCTACGGTGATTGCGCCAACCGGCACCATCGGCCTGGTGATGGATTGCGACACCACCGGTGTAGAGCCCGACTTCGCGCTGGTGAAGTTTAAGAAGCTGAGCGGCGGGGGCTACATGAAGATTGTAAACCAGAGCGTGCCTGCCGCGCTGCGGAAGCTGGGCTATACCGAAGCGCAGATGGATGCGATGGTGAAGTACGCGGTGGGTCACGCGACATTTGCCGGCGCACCGGGCATCAACCACCAGACGCTGGGCGCGAAGGGCTTCATAGCCGAAGAAATCAAGAAGCTGGATAAGAGCGTAGAGAGCGCCTTTGAGATTGGCTTCGTCTTCAACCATTACAACCTCGGTGCGGAGTGCATGGAGCGCCTCGGCTTCTCCGAAGAGCAGTACACCGACCCGGAATTCAGCCTGCTGCATGAGCTGGGCTTTAGCGACGATGAGATTGATGCCTGCAACGACTATGTGTGCGGTACCATGATGATGGAAGGCGCGCCCTACCTCAAGCCAGAGCACTTCGCGGTGTTTGACACTGCAAACAAGTGCGGCAAGAAAGGCGAGCGCTTCATCCACGCGCATGGCCACATCCGTATGATGGCCGCTGTGCAGCCCTTTATCTCCGGCGCTATCTCCAAGACCATCAACCTGCCGAACGAAGCGACTATTGATGAGATTAAGGACTGCTACCAGCTCAGCCACCAGCTCGGCATCAAGGCATGTGCCCTGTACCGCGATGGCTCCAAGCTGTCTCAGCCACTCTCCAACAAGAGCGATAAGAAAAGCAAGAAGAAAGAAGAAACAGCAGAAGCGACAGAAACACAACTGTCCAACAACAGTCCAACAACAGTCCAACAACAGTCCAACATCGTTGACCTCGGCCAGCTGACTGTTGATGAGCTGCTGGAGGAAGTGCACAAGCGCGTACAGGCCTCATCCGACACGAAGCTGAAGAGCAAGCTCGCCTCTATTGTGGAGCGCAAGAGCCTGCCGGCCAAGCGCCGCGGCTATACCATCAAGGCGAAGGTGGGCGGACAGGCCCTCTTCCTGCGCACGGGCGAGTATGGCGACGGCACTTTGGGCGAAATCTTTGTGGACATGAGCAAGGAAGGCGCGACCATGCGTTCGCTGCTCAACTCCTTTGCCATAGCCGTGAGCGTGGGCCTGCAATACGGTGTGCCGCTGGAAGAGTATGTAGAGAAGTTCATCTTCACGCGCTTTGAGCCGAGCGGCATCGTTGACCACCCGAACATCAAGACGGCTACCTCGGTTCTGGACTACATCTTCCGCGTGCTGGCGTATGAATACCTTGACCGGGATGACCTGGTGCATGTAAAGGACATTGAGCATGTGCCTGCGGATACGACTTCTGCAGAGCGGGAGCTGAGCGCGGTGCGGGTAACGCCTGCGCCGCCTACCCCGGACGCTGAGCGGAGCCGAAGCGCCAACCAAACAGCAGCCCAGGCCCTGAACGCCATAAAGATTAACGGCACGCCCCTCAACGGACGCGTGAGCATAGCCGCCGCAAAGCCGGTGGTAAGTGCCCACACGCACGGCAGCATGGCCGAGGCTAAGGCGGATGTAAAGAAGATGATGGGGACGAGTGCGGATGCGCCAGCTTGTAGCAACTGCGGGAATATTACCCTGCGGAACGGGACGTGCTATATGTGCCCGAATTGTGGGACTACTACGGGGTGTAGCTAATGAGACGAGCTTACTAACCAATCTATAAATCGGCGGCCAAGCATTTGCTTGGCCGCTATTATCCTTAAAACCCTTAAGCATGAAACTTAAAAAGCTATCAATCAATAACCTTCGCGGACTTACTAAAATCAACTTTGATGTTGAAAACTTCACGACTCTTATCGGAAAAAATAACTGTGGAAAATCATCTATCCTGCGGGCTATAGAACTTGTATGCAGCGGTGAAACTCCAGAGCTTGAAGAATTTCATTTAAGAGGTTGTGATAAAATTGAAATAGATGCGACATTCGGCGACTTACAAGAATGGGAGCGCAATACGTCTGGCATTAGCAGCCACATTTATAATAATGAGCTGCGCCTGCTATATGCTACGGAGCTTGCAGAATCTGAGGAAGGAAAGAAAAAACCAACCAAGGTTGTTTACAGGTCTTATAAAGTAGATGAACAGATAGAAGGATGGTCTGACGTGCTAAAAGATGCTGATGAAAGAATTCAAAACATTGCCAAAGATGAGTTGGGCCTCAATGGTACGAGCTATAAACAAGCCGGTAATAAAGAACAAGTCAAACAGCTTATACGAGAAAGGTTCCCAGAAATGGTGACTGTTGGCGACGCTAAGTGGTCTGACGAGGGGTTTTCAATAAACGCAGCACTTCAACAGGCGTTGCCTAAAATCATCTTGATTCCTGCCGTCAAGGATGCAACGGACGACCAAAAGTTCTCTAAAACTGGAAAGTCTGGATTTAATGAATTGATGCGCAATCTCGTATTGCCACAAATCAAAGGCGGAGAACAATACAAGGAACTACTTCGCGCGGCGGATGCACTCGTAGCATTAATAAAGAGTGATGAAGGTGCGCCTGAAATCGCCGCCGTAAATCGTAAGCTTTCAGAAAGGTTAACTCGGTTAATTGACGCTAAAGCCATGATTCGGCTTGAAAACCCGGAAATGGAAACTTTCATCAGTTCCGGCGTGGGAATTAGGATTTATGATGGCGAGCATGATACTCCTATTGCTCTACAAGGACATGGGCTACAGCGCACGCTTATTTTTTCGCTTCTTGAGTTGGCCGTGGAATCAGGATTTGCCCCGGATGCAACAGACAAGCGCACTACTATGGTACTCTATGAAGAACCTGAACTCTATTTGCATCCGCAAATGCTAAGAAAGTTAAAGGCGATTCTAGCAGGCATTGCGGATAATGATTGTTGGCAAATAGTATGTAGTACGCATTCGCCAGTTTTTATCAACATCGCTGATAAGCCGAAATCTTTAATCATTCTAAATAGAAATGATTCTAAGAGAATACAAGCGAAGCAGCTAATCAAAGACCCGTTTGAAGATTCCGAGGAAGGACGAATAGAACGTAATGCATTGAGAGCAGCTTTGGATTTTCATCCAACCGTTTGTGAAGTGTTCTTTGCTGAACATTCCGTTCTGGTAGAGGGCGATACAGAAATGGCCCTGTTCAAGCATTGTCCCGAGCTATTGGAATACTGTGGTATTAGTGAAGACCATTCCTTAGAATGCTCAATTGTATCATGTGGCGGGAAATGGACTATTCCGGCCATAGCGCGACTCATGAAGGCGTTCCACATCCCGTTTAAAGTCGTACACGATAGGGATGCTAAGGGGCTTTCAATAGAAGAATTGGACGCAAAGCGAGCAATTCATCCCTATAAAGCCAATAGGCGAATTGCTGATATTGTTGAAGAAGGGGAAATCTGGGTGAATGATGATACAATTGAAGATTTATGGAATGGCAAAGGCGATACTGAATTCGGAAAACCTTATGGAGCAATTGTACGTGTTGGTCAATTGATTGAAGAAAAGGCAGTTCCTCAAGATTTAGTGGATTTAGTGAAGTTTGTCTTTACTCGTCAAGAAGTATCAGTCGCAAAAAAGGAGCTAACCATAGCATAATTTCCCAACCGCCAAACAAAATTCCCCGTCTAATAAACCACAACCGCCAAATAATTCAACATCAACCCCGTCAGAAACGTTTCAAACGCCAGTTGATACGTTGCAACCGGCAAATAATACTGCATCTACCCCGTCAGAAATCATTCTAAGCACAATTTTCGCTCCGCAAGCCCGGCATTAGCTATCCAGAACGGCAGGTTTTCCCACCAAAGGTCTTTTTTAACCCTTAAAATAGCCTCCATTATGGCAAACACCACCAAAGGACGGGTATCCGTACCCAAAAACGTTCCTGATGCCCTCAGCCTCGCCAAGAAAGTGTTTCAAAAGCACACTGCCGACGGCGCGACCTCTCCGCTCAACGAGCTGGAGGATTACAAGTGGAGCAGCATCGGCCCCAACATCGCCCTCGCGCAGGCCAAGCACGACCAGGCCGAAAAGCTAAAGGAGCAAATGGAGCAGGCCTACCGCGACCGCGACGCCTTCATGCCCGACATCGTAGGCGCTACCAACAGCAGCAAGGGACTGCTGAAGGCCAAGTTTGCCAAGACACCCAAGCGCCTCGGCGACTGGGGCTATGAGGTGGATGATACGCCCAAGGCGAAGAAGGCAGTCAAGAAAAAAAGCGAATAGATTGTATTTATTGAAAGGTTTAATGAGCCGCTACCAGTATTAATATTGGTAACGGCTCAAAATATTTATAATAAAACTTCAGTATCATGGCAGAGAACTTTGGAAGCAGCTTTAGTTCGTCATTATTTGGCTTGAGTTGGAACGCATTCTGGCGAACTATCGTTAGACTGTCTATAATATTAATAATTGTATTGGCGGCGGTATATATTGTAGTTAGCCATTTTATTTTCAACGGCAGTATATCTGAAATTGCGTTAGAAGGCGATAGCATTCACATAAAAATTAGGGGAAAAGACAACTACTACTATCTTTTTCCGACCTGCGAACTTTGGGCTAATCCAAAGTTACATTTTGAAGAAGGAGATATAATTACCATACAGGCTACCGGAAAATATTATCCTGCAATCCATCATTTGATTGATTATGCAAAAGATGATACCGGAAGAATTTATCCTTGGCTAGGGCCAGAAGGCATGCCAATGTCCGGGTTCAAACGAAATGCGGATAGGCTTAGAGCTATTGGCTGTCCAAAGCAAAACGCAAATTATGGGGCTTTATTAATTCGGGTTATTTATTCAAAATCTGAGGACACATTAGTCTATCGCGGTGATGAAGAACTTAGATATACCTTCAAAGAGAATGGTGGAGATTTGCGATTTGGTGTAAATGAAATGATGCTGAACTCTAGTGATACTAATATGAAGGACATTTATTTAATTTCAGAAAAAGAAGATAAAGCATATGTCCGAAAAAGGCCTGAAAAAGTTCAACGTCGGGCGTGGGAAAAAATCTTGCAAGAAGGAACAGTTAAGGAATTATGGAGTGACGATAACGTGGGTGAGTTATTGATTGCTATACAGCAGACAAAAAAGAGTAAGAATTGGTTTGGATTTTAATCCCAGTTGTCCTTAGACACTGGTACAGAAAGGCTGCAATGCCGTGGCATCACTACCTTTAGCCCTAAACTATTTCACTATGACCGTCACTTATCAACTCCAAAGAAAATCCGCGGTCAAAGTTGATGATGCGGCGGGCAGCTGGCTGCACGAAGGCGGCGATGTAATGCTTAATCATCAGCCTGCAGGGCATTACGCCAGCACAAAGCGTGTAACCACAGGCGGCACCGACGCTCAGAATACGGCTATGCTTACGCTCACGCTCTTTCTGCAAAGAGACCCGCGCGGTGGGGTAGAAAGCATTACCATGCAAGGCGCCCATGACTTTACCACCGGCCATGAAACGGGCAGCGTCAGCGCTGCATCTATAGCCTATATGATGCATGCAGGCAGGCCTTTTGAGCGGCTGGGCGATAATCTTGTTGTTGGCTGATTGGCTTCTCAATTGTGCTTAGACGCCCCCAATAAAAGGCACGCTGTCATTAGCCCCGTCTAAGGACACTCCCCGTTCGGCAGTCCCCGCCTCCCTCGTAATCCTTTCAAAACCGTCACGCAGCAACCAGGGATTGCAGGCCGCCGGAGCTTAGACGACCGGAATAAAGCATATGCATCACTCAGCCTCTTTGCGGACACACTCATGCCGGACGCTGTCCATAAGTAAATAATAAAGAGCCGCTGCATGGTGCAGCGGCTCTTTATTAGGCTCTTAAAGCCTAGGGTGTGCAAAAACGTTAGCCTATTGCTTGTTCATTTGAAGCGTTACGGCATGTCCATCCGCAGACACTGCATGCAGTAGATAGCTACCGGATGTAAGGCTGCCCATCTTTATCAGGTCACTGCCACCGCTTGAAGTCTGATTCATCAATGTCCTGCCGTTCATATCCATTACAATAATCTGGCTCCCGGAAACGGCTCCGGTAACTGCAAAGCTGTTTATGGCCGGGTTGGGGAATACACTGATTGAAGCTGTCTTTACGTCTGAATATACAACGGCTACATTACTCAGGCTGTAAGTGCCGGCCAAATTGATGCTGCGCAGCCGGTAATAATTAGCTCCGTCATTTGCATTGTTATCCTGCATGCTGTATTGCTTTACTGATGCGCTGTTGCCTGCGGCCGATTGCCGGCCAATGGCTTCCCAAGTGTTTTCCCGGCCATTGCTGCTGCGCTCTACAACAAAAGCACTGCTGCTATGCTCAGAAGCTGTTGCCCAGGTAATGTTTATGACTCCGCCATTGTCCTTTCTGGCCACAAAGCTCAGCAGGTTTATCGGAAGGGGCGCAGGCGGAGAAAAGCTGGCCATATTACTGTCCAGATTGATGGCATCAAAAGTGGAAAGCCCTCTGCCCAGAAGCGTAGCACCATTGCCCATGCTAATGGCGCCGTTGGCAATCATGGTACCCTGAAAAATAGAATTCACGCCCAGATTGACGGCACCGTTTACCTGCCAATAGACATTTGACAAAGAGGCGCCGTTCAGGAGCACAATCCGTGAAAGAACGCCGGTATTGAGCACACCGTTTACCTGGAAGATAAAAAGGCCGTTAGGGTTATTCTGCGCATCCAGGAATAAAGTGTCAACCAGTGTTGTAGCGCCCCCGAGATAATACACATAGGGCTTCAACACCTGCTTGTTGCCCAGGCCGGCAGTATAGACGAGCGTGCTGTCGATAGTATTCCCGGCCAAAGAAACGTAGGCTGCCTGCACAAAAGAGTCCACCTGAGATGTATAGGTGCCGCCCTGATACAGCGCGCCGTTTATTGTTCCCGTCTGGGCCGGAGGCACGGGGGCAGTAGTAGAAATGCCGCTTACCGCACCGCTGATAGTCCCGACATCGCCGTTTACAACAGTAAGACCGGCATTGCCGATTGCGCCGGCAGGGCTGAATAAAGCAAAGCCGGAAGCAGCACCGAGGTTGGGCGCGGTGGCATTTTGTGCCTGTCCGACTATGGAGAGCGAGAGTAACGCAGGAAGCGCGAGCAGATGTAGATGTTTACATTTCATCAGAAAATTAGTAAGCCGTCACTGAATTATGACACTGCAAGTATTGTTTTTAAAATTTAAAAACCTGCTTAAAATGACCTAATACCGAGCGTATAACATGCCTATTACTAATTACTTGTGAAATCCGTTAATGAACGCATGAGGCGTGTATGCCTATTTAATTGCTTGGTAAAACCTGCCGGCTTTACCGGATTAAAAAGATGCCCTTAAATCGCTTGAGCACATCCAGCCTTTCATAAAACACGATTCTGCTCAGCCACCCACAATAAACTGTGCGCTGTCTTTCTCCACTCGCGAGCATGTCCGCGCCTGTATCAAAATATACCCGCTGCACGGTATAGCCCCATACAAATGGTAGGGTAATTTGCGCCAATCTAAAATGACAGCTATGACCAAATTATTACTGGCGCTTACGGCTATTTTACTCACCCTGCATGCCTCAGCCCAAGACGACAGGACTAACAAAATATACCGGGAGAATGCCGCAGCAGATGAGCGCAGGCTGCAACAACTAAAAGAGGATGGCAGTAAGCCTAATTCCTCTTCTACTTCCGGCAGCGGTCTGAGCAAGGAATATTGGATGGAGCAGCAGGCTGCCGGCGACAAGGCGAGAGCCGCGTACAGCAAAGCCGCAGCCAGGGTAAAAGCCGATTATGCTAATGATGACAGACCTGTTTACGACCGGCATGAGCACATTCCCGGAAAGCCGGATGATTATGTGGAGATTACCTACGCAAACGGTGCATTGTACTGGGGAGGCTGGAAGAACTATAAATACCACGGCAAAGGCAAACTGGTAAGCAGCAATGGTGACATATATGATGGCGACTGGGTAAAAGATAAACGCGAAGGAACAGGCACACAGTACACAGTTGAGGATCATTCATGGTACACGGGCGGGTTTAAGAATAATAAGCGTCACGGACAGGGTCGCCTGAAGCACAATAACAGGGAGTATGTCGGCGAATTTAAACGCGATAAAGAAACCGGCCATGGCGTAAGAACAGACGGCGATGGTTGGGTTCATGATGGCATATGGGACGACGGTTATATGAATGGCGATTTCACCTGGACGAAGAATGGTGTACTACGATTCACCGGTCATTACACCAATCGCGGAAAAGACGGCGAGTGCATGTATGTTTATGAAAACGGATCAGTATTTACCGGAACCTATAAAAACGACGTTATCGTTGGCGTAGGAAAAATGGTGATGCCAAATGGTGATGTGTATGTAGGAACTTTTAAGAATGATATTTTTCACGGCAAGGGAAAGCTTACCCTTAAGAACGGGACGGTGCAGGAAGGCAACTGGGCAGAGGGCAAATTCATTGATTAGTCCGCAGCTTAATAAGCTCTTAAATCAGTCTCAGGAAACTTTTTTATTGTCCCTGGCGCTGCTAATTCTTCATTGTGTCGGTCAGCCACAGCATACAACTTAGCAACCGCGGTCTGAAGACTTGGCAGAATTGCCACGCCAAGGCTCTGGCTCCGAGTCCGTTGCGTTACTTTCCTATTGATAAAGTATAAATGTCTTATACTTGCTGAAAACAATACCATGCATCCGAATGTTGCTAAAGGCAATAAAATCCACGCTGACCATTTTGCCGCCCTACACAATAACAGCGTGCTTGCGCTTGGATGGGAGCTATTCCTGGTAAATAAGCAGATTAACCTCTCCGGCCTCCGGCCTGATTGGATTATACTCAATCGTGCAGAAAAAGGGCGATCATTCTTGACCTGACAACGAAGTATGCCCCTAAGCATTATAAAAAGGGGCAGCAGTATGTCGCCGAGTTGCAGCGACTACTTCAGATACCGGGGTGGAATATCATTTATCTGGAAGACTATTGGTTAAACGCGACCATCCATTAATCTCTAAGCGCTACCGGTTCGTCGTACTGCCAAGTCTTCGGACCTGGCAGGCATGTGCTGCAATCTTCAGAGTGCCGGTCAGCTACAGCGATCTGAAGACTGCCTGCCATTGCTCCATGGCCTAAGACCTGGCAGAACTATGAGCTTTGACTGAAACCGGCCAATTATGCATCCAATCGCTTCCGACATAGACTTCCTCACCGCACGCTATGCCGCCGCGCGCAATAAGTACAAGCCATCGCCGCTAAAAGTGCTCATCATTGCCGAAGCGCCGCCTTGCAACCTTGACCGCTACTTTTTCTTTGAAGAAGTACGCACTCAAGATTCCCTTTTCTTAGAAATAACGGGCGTGCTCTACCCGGAGCTGAAGGGGCAATACCTCGCCGCTAAAAGAGACCCGGCGCTGAAAGCGGAATTGCTGGAGCATTTTCAGTCGGATGGCTTCTGGCTGATGGATTTGTCAGAGCTGCCGTATGAAGTGAGCGGCGTCGCACATGAGGCATCCTTGCCATCGCTGATGGAGCGTTTGAAGAAAGTAGCCGACCGACAGACGCGCATCATCCTGCTGAAAGCGAATGTGTACGATTGCTGCTATGCGCCTTTGAAAGAGGCGGGCTACAAGGTGAGCGCCGAGCGCATCCCGTTTCCGGGTAGCGGGCAGCAGGCGGTGTTCCGGGATAAGTTCAGGAAGGCATTGAACATGCTCTGACGGCGCTGCATACTTCTTTATCGCGCTAATCACAATTCCGCGCAACTTTACGCCAAAACCAACCAACACTATGTGGGCAGTAGAAGAAGACCAATTAGAACGCACCTTTAAGTTTGACTCCTTCATTGAGGCTTTCGCCTTTATGACTAAGGTGGCGCTCACCGCCGAAAAGCTGAACCATCATCCGACCTTCATCAACACCTATGGCGATGTTACCATTCGCCTGAGCACGCATGAGGCAGGCGAGGTGACGGATAAAGACCATTTTCTGGCTGCGGCTATTGACAATATTTACGGGGATTGAGCATCGCCTTTGCTGCGCTTCATCATGAAAGCAATGCTCTTTTCGCCGTTGCGGGTTATCGCCGGCAGCTTATGAGCCGATGAATATAGATTCGTTGTTGGTTATAAGACCAACAACGGCGAAAAGATTATGCCCATGACTATCCAAGAGTTTTTGAATAGAGCTTTTCATATTGACAATAATACGTCGGCCACTATCATTATCACAATTGTTGTCTTCGGCCTTGGGCAGATATTGATTAGCATCGTCAAGTTGATAAACAGTGAATCTAATAAGGTGCAAACAAGAGCCTTATTTAGCGAAGGTCTTGAAGCATTAATTAGAGCCTCCAAAATTCAAGCTCGCGTTTATCGTGAAGTATCTGACAAAATCAGCCTGGACTTGGCTTTAATGCCTGGCTTCACTAAAGTCAGTTACAACGTCACAAGAATATTGGAAGAATTAGAGTTTAGGGATGTGTATAGCGCCTACAATTCTTCTTTGGTTAAAAATCAATTCATCAAAAAAATAAGAAGAAAAGCAATAAATAAAGCTTATTATATACAAGCGAACGTGGCGTATATCAATGACATGGCTTACAAACAATTCGCTGATTACTTGAACAACTTAAATTCTGCCGCAAAAGAAAAGAATACAGCTGTTTTTGAATTGATGAAGTACATGAATGACTTGGATGGGAAGCAAGTTCCTTTGGACAACAAGGAATTTGCTGAAGGACTGAGTAAAATTTGGAGTGATGATAATTTTTCGGGAGAAAAAAGCGCACGTCAATTCAACAGAGCAGTAATTATTCCTTTGCGACTGCATACAAGAAAATTTAAACATCTACCGTTAGCCAAGGATGTCCAAGAAAGATTAATGATGGTCTCTTACCATTATGCAGCTATGTACGGTCTAACCCGTGGGATAAAGCGTCAACTTTCCGGATTTTCTAGAGGATCTTCTGAGAATATAAGACTGTTGAAAAAATGCATTGCAATACTTAATTAATTTCCCCGGCTGGCGCAGGCAAATAATAAGTGCCTAAGCTAAGTAGCTGGCGCGGGCGCGCCGCCTGTGCCTTCTATAAGCCACAAACAATATTGGACACGAGTCACAGGCCCGCACCAGCTTTGGGGCCGTTGATTTTTATGTAGATGCTGTAGCTCATAGCAAGACTGGTATTTTTAGATGACTGCCGGCGCTTTGGACAACAAAACAGACTATATGCGCAATACAGCCTAAACAATCAAATGCTTCCCGGCACAACAACCGGAGGATATTTGCTTTTGTCGTGCCTGCGCACTTTCTTTAGCATAAATTCTGTCTATGCGCTCTGTCTGTCTGACAATCAGCATTTTAATTTGTCTCTGCGCGCATGCCGCCCGCGCCCAATACTCCTTTGGGGGCATCCGGAGCTACGAGCGGTATCACCGCCAGTACTGGAACCAGTTTTACAAAGCCAAGGAATCCGGCAAGGATCTGAACTACTTCCTCCGGGCTGAGATTGCCTTCGGCTACGTGCTGGGCGAGGGCATCTTCCACCTGCATAATCATGTGGATGATGCGGACACCAAATACTATTATGATACGACCGTCAGCATCATCACCCGGCCAAAGTATGCGCTCGCGATCAACGAGAATTCCGGCTACCCCATCATGGCTACCGGCAAAAGCTCCGCCGTCATTTTTACCTACGGCCTCACCGGACGCCTCAGCCGCTATGACCTGCCGTCCATAAAGCTCGGCAATTACACCACCAACTTCATCTTTTCCAATGTGGATATCGGCGTGCCCATAGGCATAGACTTCAAGAGCGGCGGCGAGGCTATGCTGGATAAAACCAAGCGCTTCTGCTTCACCTTGGGCGCTGGTCTGGAAGGCCTCTGGGTGTCCGGCAACATGAACCGCCAGACCACTTACAGCAAGGCAGGCTTTGCGCCTTTTATGAAGGCAGAGTTCGGATTTCTCACAGGCTTTGCCGGCTTTAAGCTCCGGGCAAGCTATATGGGGGGCAGCTACACTTACTTCCAAGCCGAAGATGTAGCCAATGGCTCTCAGGTGAAGCTTTCCAACGACAATCAATTCACCATCTCGCTCGTTATTCTGGAAATGGTGAAGCAGTGGGAGGAGTAGGGATTGAGGATTGATAAAGTCGGATGAAGCAATGTAAAAAATGCCCCGTCTGAAAGGGGCACTTTGCTTGCTGCTACGACGGTCCGCTACAATTTGCGCAGCGACTTCAGCCACCATTGCAGCCGCATGCCATCTACATAAGAGCTGTGCTGCGCCCAGTCGCCAAGGATTTTATCCTGGTAGAACTTTAGCTGGAACGTGTACTTGCCAGCCGTGCGCGGCGTCCAGTAAGTGCCTGCCTCCCCTTCCCATGCAACCGTGTTGTTGGCCGCTACAATCTGCACCGTGATGTGCCCCCCGAAAGGCATCGCGTGATACTTCTCCTCCGACTCCGTCTCAATATAGTATTGCCGGTCGGTAAGGCAATCCCACTGGATGCATTCGCTCCACTGGTCGCGGGCTACGGGGATTTTTTTTGTGGCAAGCACAAAGAGTTCCTGTGTAGGCTTTGACGGGGCGGAAAACTTTCCGGAGCGCGCGGCTATCCACGCATCCGCCTGCTCATTTATCCACTTGTCCTTAACCTTATCCGTCTTCAGGTATTTGTGGCCGGAGGTACGCACACGCTTTGTACCGTCCGCATCAACGCCCACGCCCTTAAAGTCGTAGTCATCATCCCATTTACCAAAGATTACTCCGGAGGCAGAGTCTATCACCCACTTGCCCGATTCAAGACGTTTAACACCGGCTTTCATGCCGTAACCGTCACGCCGGCCTTCACTGAAGTGACCTGTCCAGCCTTCTGTGCCGTCCCATACCTGCATGCCTTCTCCATCCATCAATCCGCTCTTAAATTCTCCTTTGTAATACACCCAGCCGGAGAAATTATCGTTGCGGTCAAGCTGCGCTTCACCGCTGCCGTTTTCGCAATTGCCGGAGATGCATTTGGTAACACGCCCGGCTTTGCCGGCATGGAGTGCGCCTGCTGCGCAAAGGGCGAGCAGAAATAGCGGTATGCGTTTCATGGAATTTTTAGTTTGAAGTGATAATGCTGTGGGCAGGCGTTATTACCAGTGTGTATAAGTAGGCCTGTCCATTCGGTCAATCATCTTCTGCACACTCCGCGCCGCATTCTCGCTTACCTCCTGCTGATGTGCGTAGTCGCTTTGCGAAGAGCCCCAGTTGATAGGCGCAGTCTTTGGCTTGCTATTGCGACTGTCCGCTGCGGCCTTGCGCGTAGCTTCCGTGTTCTCATAACCATAGCGTTCCTCCTTCGGCACAATGGCCTTCCCATTGGCAATCGGGACGCTCCTGCTGCCTGCTTTCACGATACCATTCACCGGATTATTCTGCGCATCGTAGGTGCCGGTGTAAGTAGCGCCGGTAGCAAATGTGTATGTGCCGTTACTGTAGTTATTATTATGAAAGGTGCCGCTGAATTGCTCGCCGTTGGTGAAGTAAAACGTGCCGTCACCTTCCCGTGCCTTGCCTTTAAAATTACCCACGTACTTATTGCCTGAGGGAAACTGATAAGTACCAAAACCGTTGTCGCAATCGCCGGAGATGCAAGCCGCGTCGCGGCCCTCAACGGCCTTGTACTCTGACGCTGCCACCTTCGCCGGGCCTTGCACTTTTTGTCCCTTCGCGTAGCGCACCACTTCCTTGCGGCCGTCGGCGTAGATGATGCTGCCATCGCCGTCCTCTAATCCGTCTTTGAATGAACCAGTGTAGGTGTAATCACTGTACTTCATCGTGCCGCTCCCATTCGGTTTGCCATCCTTAAACTCGCCTTCGTAGCTGCACCAGCCAAAGTCATATTTGCCTTTGCCATTCGTGCAGTTGCCGGAAAGGCACTGTGCACTTACGGCGAAAGTGGCAGTGAGCAGCAGCAGGGAAATAGTCGTGCGCAGCATAACGAAGTTTTTTGGGAGATTGAAATTAGCGAGTGCTCAGGCTTTTCGCCTTTGCGTCATCCGCTTCTGCGGCGGCGGTATTGCCTTGCTTGCGGTAGATGCCCGCGCGCAGGGCATACATCAGATAATTGTCCGGCAGCTTGCCAATGGCAGCATTCATAGTAGATACAGCCGCGCTGTAATTCTTAACGTTGCTCTGCGCCGCTGCTTTATACATCCAGCCGTCGGAGTTCTTATCGTCAATTGCCAGAATCCTGTCTGCAACCGGAACGGCCTCGCCATCGCGGTTCAAGCCGATTAGGGTGGCGCAGTAAGCCGCGAGATAGGCAGGCATTTTTCCATTCAGCGCGACCGCTTTCTCCGCCTCCGGGAGTGCCTGCGCAAATGTGCGCTCCTCATTGTACACACGCGTCAATCCGTAATGCCCCTCTGCATAATCGGGTTCCAGCGACGTGGCTTTTAAAAAGTCTGCCTTTGCTGCGGTAAGCTGCTTGTGCTCTAAGTAGATAAGGCCGCGGTTAGCGTACGGGATGGCGCTTTTCGGCTGCAGCTCAATTGCCTTTGTGTAATCCGCAATGGCTGCGTCTGAATTACTCAAGGCGTAGTTAACCATCCCGCGTTTGTTGTAGCCGATACTCCAGCTCGGGTCAAGCTCCAGCAGCTTATTGAAATCCTTCAGCGCCTCGTTATACCGGCTGATGGCGTAGAAGTCTGCGCCGCGGTTGTAATAGACATCCGGGAAGTCCGCCTTCGCCGCGATGCTCTTGCTGTAGGCGCCGATGGCCTGCTGTATCTGCCCCTTTGCATCCAGCGCCATGCCGCGGATATAGTGCGCATAATCCTGCGCCGGCTCCTTAGCAATCACCGCATCCATAAGGCGAATGGCATCATCGGGATTGTTCAGCTTAATCGCGGCAGTAGCAGCGCTGATGGCGAGGAATACGGTGCCGGGTGCTGATTTAAGGAACTCCGTGGCCTTTTTGTAAGCGGCTGCATTATCCCCTTTGTTAAGATAAAGCTGCGCAATGGCTCCGGCCGCATTGACATTTTTTGGGTTTGCAGCGACTATTTTGCTGAAGGCGGCAATCGCCTCATCATTCTTGCCTGCGTTCATCAGCGCTATGGCGGCCTGCTCTTCAGGGGAAGGTTGCTGGGCATATCCTGCAACCGCGCCAAAGCAGGAACAGCAGAAGCGTATAAATACGGCGCATGAAAAATGTATTTGCCCAAAAGTAGCCTTCCTGCCTGCGTAATGCCATACCGGAAATGCGGTATTTTGGGAACTAATTACAGTGCTTCAGTGCCTATTTCTTCAGGTACATCGTGCGCACGGAATCCCGCGCGGCGTTGACCGATACCCACTCCATGTAGTCTGTCAGGTCTTTGGTGACGAGCCATTCTTCGAGCACAATTCCATCTCCACTGGTGACGGACACGAGGCTGTCCTGCAGCCGCCAGCGGTACTCGGTGCCGTATGCGCTCAGGCTTCCGTGCAGTTTATCCGCCTTGATGATGCGCGCGGCGCGGCCGTCTTTGTAGAAGTACATATAGCCGGGCCCGTCCAGCGCATGACCGGTGCTGCTCTCTGTGGCCTGTGCGTATTCATCATAATGGTCAATGTACCAGACGCCGGGCAGGCGCCTGGCCAACTCAGGTGTCTTGCAGGCGGCAGCCGACAGCAGCATTGCTGCCAGTAAAAGGCAAAGTGAGCAGCGCATCTTCTTCCATTCCATTAAAAACGGGGCCAGCCTATTGTACGTGTACCCGCAGATTCACGGCTTCCTCACCTCCTGCCCTGCATTGCAGCAAATAAATGCCCGGTGCAATGCCGTCCTGCATTCAATGCCTGTCGGCCAGCCTGCACGGCCTCATACCGGCGGATGGATTGCCCATGCATATTCAGCAGCGTCACGCTTACCGGCGCTGTGGCGGATGTAAGCCATATCCGCCCCGGCTCAGTGCTGGCGAATATGGGCATTGCAGTCGCTGCTCCCGCACCAAGGCGCACGGTAGCCGAATATTCAGCTTCACCATTGCTGTACAAAGCCTTTATCCGGTAGAAGCGTTCTACCGGGAGCGCGGGCGTAGCAAACTGATAGCCGCCCGATGCCGGCAATACCCGGCCTATGGTTTCATACTGCTGCCCGTCGCGCGATTGCAGCACCTCAAAGCTGCTTAGTCCCTGCGCATAGCTGCAAGACCAGGAGAGTACATCCTGCCCCTTTACCGTGCTTGCAGAGAAGCTTAACTCCTTTATGCCGAGCGCCGCCGAGGCCGTTACCTGATAGACAGTGCCCGAAAGGGAGGCGGCATAAAGCGTACCGTCCTCGGCATCGCCGAAGGTGGACACGTTGGAGGGAAAGTTGGTGCGCTTAGTTGTGCTCCAGCCGCTGCCGCTGGGCTTGATAAGCCAGCCATTCGTCGTTACATAATCGGCGCAGATGTAATAGCCCTGCAGGGCGGGGTATTGCGTGCCGCGATATACGAGGCCGCCGGTGATGGAATATCCGCCGGCGCTGCTGTGGTCGTATTCAAAGATGGGATAGGTTTTGCCGGCGGCCGGCGTAGCGCCGCAGCTTGTGAGGTTATAGCTGTGGGTGCCTTCATAGCAGCGCCAGCCGAAGTTGAGGCCGCTGGTAGAAGCTGCCGGAATCATATTCACCTCTTCCCACGCGCCCTGGCCTACGTCGGCTATCCACATATCGCCCGTCTGACGGTCAAAGCTCCAGCGCCAGAGGTTGCGCAGGCCCCAGTCGTAGATTTCGGGCTTCGTACTAGCCACGCCCACCAGTGGATTGGAAGCCGGCACTGTGTAGTACGGCGCGGTGGTGAAGCTGTCTGCGCGGATGCGCAGCATCTTGCCGAGGTAGGAGTTCAGGTTTTGTGCGTAGTTGTTCGGGTCGCCGCCGGAGCCGCCGTCGCCTGTGCCGAAGTAAAGGAGGCTGTCCGGCCCGAAGTTGAGCTTGCAGCCGTTGTGGTTGGTGTAAGGCTTGGTGATGGTGAGCATCACTTTGCGCGAGGCAACGTCCACACTGTCGGGGTCTGTAGCGGAGGTGCGGTATTGGGCCAGCTCCACATCGCCGGCGGCGTTGTTGTAATAGACGAAGAGGTAGCGGTTGGCGGCGTACTTCGGGTGAAAGGCAAGGCTGAGTAAGCCCTGCTCACCGGAGTAGGTGATGACGGACGACATGTTCAGGAAAGGCCGCGTCACCATCCCGGTCGTTTTGCGTAGCCTGATAACGCCATTCTGCTGGACAATGAACAGCCGGTTGGAGCCGTCATGCGCATTGACAATATCCACCGGGGCGGTAAGACCGGTGATGAAGGAGGTGAATCCAAGCGTAGGCTGGGCAGCGGCGGCAATGCCGCAACAGAGTGCAAGAATCAGGGCGTAAGTCTTTTTCATAGGAGTTCGTCTTCAGGCAATGCACAGCCCAAAACAATTGTACCCCTGACCGCTTTACTATCCTGATTATTTGCCCCTTTTGCGCGTTGCCGGAGCGGCGGCCTTTGGCGCAGCTGGCGGTGGCGGCGCACCCACCACATTCACCGGAGCCGGATAGCCCTTGCCCTGCAACGCTGCGATGGCTACCAGCACATCCTTGCGGCCCTTTACGGTATTGGTAGTCTTGCCCTGCTTTGCCTTATCGCTTTTCGTCGGGTCGTCGCGCTTGCCGGTATCGTTACCCGTTGTGCCGGAGCCTATGTCTGCCAGGATAGCGTTGCCCTGCGGGTCGCGGTTCATCTCCATCAATGCAGCGATGAGGGAATCCTTTTCCGGCTGCGGCAAGGCATCATACGACACGCCATAGACGTTCAGCACGCGCTTCAGATTCTCCATGTTATTGGTGCCGCGCTCATAGACATCACGATAGACGCGCAGGCCGCCGGCCTCAGCTACCATTGTCTCATAGCGCAGTTCCACGGGAATGGGCTTTGCGAGCTTCACCGTTTTCGTTTGCGTCTTTTTATCGCGGAAGCCGCTTACCGAATCCACCGTCATAGCGGAGCCGGAGAGGGCAGATAGGGTAGCCGCGAAGTCCTGCACGCCTTCATTGGTCAGGCCCACGCAGCCGTGCGAGGCAAAGCCGCCCAGCTTGGCCGGCTGCTTGCCGCCATGAATGAGGTTGGGCGAGCCGATGGGAATCTTTAGCGGCCCCAGCGGATTGTCCTTGCTACCGGCCTCCACCTTCTGGCCCGGCTTAAACTTACCCTTTACCCACGGCTCATTAGGCGGTGTCCAGGTGGGGTTGAAGATGATCTGGTCGGCGCGGCGCATGCCCACCGGCAGCGGAAACTCGGGGTAGCCGATGCCTACGCGGTAAGTCTTGGTCAGCTTACCATCCTGGAACACGTCCATGCGGTAGGCCGGGGCATTGACTACAATGCGGGTATCTGTGGGCACGGCATTGGGCTGGGAGGGCAGGAGGCCTTGTATGTCGTCGCTGCCGGCGTAGCGCTTAGCCACGAGCTGCGCCAGTTGAGCCATCTTTTCCTCGCCCAATATCTTTTTAAGCTGCGCCTGATAGCGTTGGGAAGCCTCGCGCGCAGAGCCGAGGTAATCGGCATCGGTGGCCTCATCAAGATCGGCTACGGATTCGCCGGAAACGGTTTTGAGCTTTTGCACCTGCGCGTCGGAGAGTTGAAGCTCTTTCTTTAAATCCTGCTCAAAGCCATCTTCATAAAAAGCGCGTTGAGCACCGGCAGCGTAAGGCCGGGGTCAACGGATACGGGCTTGACGGCGGAAGAATCTTTTTTGGAAATGCTCGCGGAATCCCGGTTGCGGACGGTGCCGCGCCCGTCGGGGGAGGAGCAGCCCGCCCATGCAGCGGCGGCGAGGCAAAAAATGATAATGGGGAGCAGGGTCTTTTGGAAAGCTGTTGTAGTAGCCATCATTCAGAAGAAAAAATTGAATCCACCCATTTGCGGGCGGGTGCGGCATGCTGTTCAAGAATCATTCCCGGCCTGAAGGAAGCCGAGGGGAAACCGTGGGCAGCGATCAGGGATGAATACGGGAAGTTCACGGCAACTTCATGGGAACTTCACAAGGACTTCGCGGGAGTTAAGACGTGAGGTAAGCATCACCTTAACTGTGTCGTGGGCTTGGTCGAGGTGTGCTGTGGGATTGCAATTTTACAAATGAGCATATAGCGGCTATAACTGCAATCTGAAGATTGCCTGCCATCGCTGCCAAGTTTGAAACTTGGCAGAACTAATGTAGACTTAGCAGAACTGACAGAACTACTACAGACTTAGTTGAACTGGTTTATAAGCCTATTTCCGCAGTATTCTTGTAGTAAATGTCCCTTCGGTTCCATTCACTTTGATATAGTATAGGCCCGTAGGGAATTCATACAATGTCAAGTAATTAGAGCCCGTATTGAGAGAACGGCTCATTAGTACTTGTCCAATAGCATTATAAATTACCGCTTCCCTCCAAATAGGTGAAGCATTGATATTCAGAACACCGCTAGTTGGGTTTGGGGAAATTTCTAGTCCTTTCGCCTGTATGATAGACTTGACCTCTGTAGAGGCATTTATTTGGCTAAAAACAACATTAGTAAGAACAACTGGGTTCTTATCAAAGTATATACCCGCATTATTAGCAATTATTTCTCCACCAGACAGTCCGTTTTTGGGTCTCAATGAAAAACATACTTGTCCTTTGTTATGAAGAGAGTCTTTCTTATTACCAAGGTGAATATTCTCAAGCTCAAATTTTATTATGTTGCTGCTATCAGTCTCATAAATGAAAGGAACAACAAAATGAGTAGAACTCACTAAGTAGAAAGAGTTAGGGTCTAAATATCTAGACAAGGTATCCTGAATATAGACGTTAAATGCCGTATCATTCCCCAGGTTTTCAAAATCAATTGTATAAAAAAGCTTTTCTTTCGGATGTGTTGGAGATTGTGGGAAAACAGATTTTGCATTTGGGTCCCAAGATGAACGAACCGTATCACATACTGAAACAAAATTATTATCGGTATTGCCATCGTTCAGCAGGGTTATCATCGCATTATTACAGGCCGTGTCGCCATCTGCTGTCGTAGACAATGGTATAAGAGGGACAAATAGAACCGAAATCTTTCCATTTGCCATATTGTTGATTGACCATGTGACGGTGTTTCCAGAAATTGCCAATGGAGTTGGCGTAATACCGTTAGTGTTTATGCTATATTTTGGACTTACGTTCAATGCTACGGTACCTGTAGCGGAGTGACAAGAGTTATTTGACGCATATAAGCCTATATAGCTTTGCCCACCTGAAGTGGCCCCTCTTAAAATTCTGAAATAAGAAAGCGTAAAATCATAAGTAGGGATAGCGTTACAAACTGAACCCGTAATTCTGATTAAAAAAGACTGGGTCGCCACCTTGATATACATACGTAATCTCACCTGATGCAGGACATGTAAGCATGTAACCTGGTGGCTGTTTTATCAACTTGAAATGATAAACTGTATAGGCGGATGCATTCATCTTATAGCTCCAAAAGCCGTTAGACCTGATTGTATCTATAATTACACCGCCTGTATCTATTTGGATTAATAAGTCTCCCTTTATAGCATACTCATTAGTATCAAGCATGCAATTATTATTTAGGTCTATATAAAGTATACCTCCTGTATTATCGCAATCAATCACTACTTTGTCAACTAATGAGTCAATTCTACTGCTGCCAGACACAATCGTGTGCTTCATAGTATGAGTTCCTGGTGTATTATACTGTCGGCTATAAGGCTTACACCAGGCTAC
>CBDFFM010000024.1:0-28378 GCA_965246785.1 Chitinophagaceae bacterium | reverse complement strand
TTACCAAAAACGCTCTTTGTATCCGCTTCTGAACGGACAATAGGGAAGCGACTTACAGATGCTTCCGAAAGCCGGTGAGCCAATAAAGTGATTTGCGTCAAAATAAATTATCAGCGAAAGTTCTGAGCGTTATGATGCTGCCTTCTATAAATCATCCGCAAAAAAGTAGGTAGCACAATGAGCAGCAGCGGCAGCGCGATGATAAATCCGCCAATCACAGCAATCGCCAGCGGCTGGTGAAGCTGCGCACCGGTACCAATGCCCAAAGCCAGCGGCATCAGCGCGATAATGGCTCCAAGTGCCGTCATCAATTTCGGGCGCAGGCGCGTGGAGATGGAGAAGATGATGGATTCATCCACGCTCTTTTGATGCAGCTCCTCGCGGAATTGCAGGAAGGTAAAAATGGCATTCTCACCAATAATGCCCACAATCATAATCAGCCCGGTATAAGAGCCGACATTCAAAGGCGTGTGCGTCAGGAACAGCCCGATGTAGGAGCCGGATATGCCGAGTACCGCAAGGCCAACTATCAACAAGGCAACACGAAAGTCTTTGAATAGGAAAAGTATTACCCCAAACACAAGCAGCGCTGCCGTGAACAGAATCAGCAGCAGCTCACTAAAGGACTTTTGCTGCTGCGCATACGAGCCGCCGTATTCAATATGATAGCCAGGCGGCAGCGAAACTTTCTTTGCCACCGCCGCCTTTATCTCTTTCATCACTGAGCCAAGCCCGCGCTTTTCCAGCCGCGCCGTCACCACGCCCATGCTTTGCAGATTCTCGCGCTGGATTTCCGCGTCGCCGGGATTAATGTTCACCGCAGCAAGCTGGGTAATCGGTTGCAGCCTGCCGCCGGGAATGGAAAGCCGCAGTTGCGGAATGTCTGCCACGCTGAGCTTGCGATTGCCGGGATAGACAATGCGCACTGCTGGCTGCTGTTCCATTTCCAGAATATTAGACACGACATTCCCTTCCAAAGCCGTCTGCACCTGATACTGAAAGCTGGCGGGCGTCACGCCAAACTGCGCCAGCCTTGCATAATCTGGAATGATGCTTAAAGAAGGCCCCGCTATTACAACGCCATTGAACACATCCGCCGAGCCATTTACGCCGCTCACCACATCTGCTACCTGCGTAGAAAGCCCCTGCAGCTTCTTCTGGTCGTTCCCGAAAATCTTCAGCTCAATCGGCTGCACCGATTCCATGAGGTCGCCAAGCATATCGCCTATAACCTGCCCGAAGTCTATGCGCAGCGCGGGCTGTGAGGCTTCAATCTTTGCCCGTATGTCGGCAATCACTTCATCAGTGCTGCGGCTGCGGCTTTTCTTTAGCTGAATAAGGTAGTCACCGCGATTCGGCTCTGTGATGAAGAAGCCCATCTGAGTGCCTGTTCGCCGGCTATAAGCTTCTACTTCCGGCACCCGAACAATAATCTTTTCGCATTCGCGCAGCATCCTGTCTGTCTCCTCTAGTGAGGTGCCCGGCGGTGACGAATAGTCCAGCACAACACTGCCCTCATCCATCTCCGGGAGAAAGCCGGTCTCCAGCGACGGGACGATGAGTGCGATGCAGACAATAAGCCCAGCTACGATGGCTAAACTCACGTACGGCTTTCCAATAAACCAAGCCACCCAGCGTTGCTTCTTTACTTCATGCACTACCGGCGCTTTGGCTGTCTTTTGTTCAGCGTTCTTTTCGCGTGTGAGCAAGAGATAAATCACCGGCAGCCCAATCCACGTAACGAAGAAGGAACAAACCAGCGTTATAATCATCGTGTTCGTCATCACCTTGAAGTATGCGCCTGCTACACCTGTCATCAGCAGAAAGGGAATGAAGATTACAATGGTAGAAATAGACGAGCCAAGCATCGCCGGAAAGAGATATTCAATCGCTTTATGAACAAGCGTCCGCGTAGGCTCATCGGGATGCTCTTCACGTGTACGGTGAATCTGCTCAACTACCACAATCGCATCATCTATGATAAGGCCAATGGCAGCAGCTACAGCGCCCAGCGTCATGATGTTGAAGGTGTAGCCAATGGCGTACAGTACAATCACGGTCAGGCAAAGCGTGACGGGAATCGTGATAAGAATAGTTGCGCTGGCCTTTATAGAACGCAGGAAAATGATGGCGACGATAATGGCCAGCAATAGCCCAATCCACAGCGAATCGGTAACGCTGTGCACGGCGTCATTCACAAAGTCGGCCTGTATGTAGTATGGGCGAATCGTAACATCAGTCGGCAGGATGTTGCGCAGCTCTGCAATCTTCGCTTCCATCGCTTTTGAGACGGTAACGAGGTTTGCATTGGGCTGCTTAATCAAGGCTATGAGCAATCCTTCTTTTCCATTCGCATTGATACGGATGTACTCGGTAGCCTCATGTACACCGACGGTAGAAATGTCAGCAAGGCGCAAGATGCGCAACCCGTCATTGCGCACTACCACATTGTTCAGGTCTTCGGTTGTGCGCACTGTAGCGTCTGTCACGGTGAGGTACAGCAAACGGTAATCGCTTAGATAGCCATTGCTCCGGATGAAGTTGGTCTGCGCCAGCGCCCCGCTGATACTGTCCGGCGTGAGGCCAAGCGCGCTCATCTTTTGCTGGTCAAGCGTTACCCAGTATTCCTTTTGCCGACCGCCAATCACACGCACCTCGCTGACGCCATCCACCTGGGACAAAAACGGCTTGATGGTAAATGAAGCAAGCTGCCGCATCTCAATCGGCGTGCGCCCGTGACTCTCCAGCGTGTAGCCCATCACCGGCAGGATAGAAGGGTTCATACGCTCTACCGTGAGCTGCATATCGGGCGGCAGCGTGTTCCTAATTTGCGCGATGCGCGATTCTATACGTTGCTGCGCAAGGTCAACATCTGCATTCCAGTTCATAAAGGCAGAAATTTCGCAGGAGCCGCGGCTTGTCGTGCTGCGTACCGTCTGCAAATCCGGCACTTGCTTGATGGCAATTTCCAGCGGCTTCGTTACCGTCACCATCATCTTGTCCACGGGCTGCAATCCTGCGTCCGCAATGATTTTGATTTTCGGGAAGGTGATTTCGGGAAACAGCGCTGTCTGCAATTTTGTGTACGCGAACACGCCGCCAAGAATGATAATGGCGAGCACCGCAGTCAGCGGGTTACGATGGCTGTGAAAGAACCTCACGGCTGCGCGGGTTTTGCTTCAATAATTACACCGGCTGTATCGGGCAGACCATAATTACCAGTCAACAGTATGCGGTCGCTACCTGAGAATTTCGGGCTGGCAATCTCTACCGCGTCGCCCGTCTCAATGCCGCGCTGGACTGGCACCTTCACAGCAGTGCTGTCGTTGATGAGCTTCATCACCCAATAGCTTGTCTGCGCTTCATCACTCAATACTGCCGCTTTCGGCAGCGACTGCGCATTGCTTTTTTGCGTCTTCACCACGCGCACTTTGGCAATTAGATTTTCAGGAATGGCCGCCGCGCCACCGTTCACTTTTATCACCACCTGCTGCGACTGCGAAGCAGGGTCAACAGTTGGAATTACATTGGCGATGGTTCCTGTCAGCTTCGTACTGTCCGGCAGAAAAAGCTCAACCGTTTTTTGTTGAAGCAGGAAAGGCCGAAGCTCATACGGCAGGTTCAGGATAAAGGCGAAGGACTGCGCATCATTAATCACCGCAAGTTGCTCGCCGTCCTGCACATAATCGCCGACCTGGTGGCTTAGCTGCGTGATGTAGCCCGCGCCAGATGCGTTGATGTTGTTGATGCCGGAAAAGCGAAAGGAGGGGTCAAGCTTGTTCACCGCATTGCCGATGCTTTGCGCTTCTTTGGTTTTAAGCGTGAATAGCGTTTGCCCCGCGCTCACATACTTTCCAAGCGAGGCATTCACGCTCTGCACATAGCCGTTCACATTCGCCTTCACGTAGTTCTTCTGCATGAACTGCGAGGTGGCATTCAGCTCTACATACTCGGTGATGGGCGTTTCTGAAATGGTTGTAACAGTAACCGGCGTGCGTGTACGGGTTGTTGCGTTTTCCTCTGTTGCTTCCGTTGTCTTTTTCCCGCCGCACGCGGCTAATGCAAAAGTCAATATGCAAAATGCAAAACCCTTAGTGCTTCTTCCGTGCCTAAGAACGATGGCTGAGACTAATGCTTGTATTCTATGTTTTGACTTTTGCATTTTGCATTTTGAATTAATCAGCGGTTCCAGTAATTAACCTGATTAATGATTTGCAGGCGGCTGATGCGGTTCTGCGTCAGCAGCGTCTTTGCCATGAGGTAATTATTGATGGCAATTACAAAATCAGGTATTCGCGCGTCGCCGGTTTGCAGCAGCTTTTCATTCACCTCAATCAATCTTTTGGCGTAAGTAATCTGCGCCTCAATGTCGCTCAGCAAAGCTTGCGTGGCCGATAGCTGTTGCAGGGCTCCGGCAATCTGCTGATTGTACTGGCGGATGAAAAACTCCTGATAGCCCTGCCGCGTATCCTCCTGCAAAGCGATTTGCCGCAGTGAAAGCTTGCGCCTGCCGCCATCATAGATAGGCAGATTGATGGAGAACCCGCCGCTCACACCAAAGTTGTTATAAAACGTATTGAGCTGCGTCGTGTTGTAGCCCGCATCCGCAAACACGCCGAGCTTCGGGCGATAAGCAAGGTTGATGAGTTTTGCCTCATTCAGGAGCCGCAGGCTATCCAGCGCATAGCGCCAAAAGAATGCCGAGCTAAGACTGTTGGCGAATAGCTGCACATCCATTTGCGGTAGGGTAAGCGTCTTTTCAAATGCCGCCGTATCCACAATGCCGCAGAGATAATTGAGCGCAGCGAAGTCAGTCTGGTATTGAATGCGAAGCTGGCGCAGTTGCAGGTCTTGCTGTTTTTGCGTTACGAGAAAGGTGAGGTAATCCGTTTGCCGGTAGATGTTGTTCTGCGTAAGGCTTTTCAGGATGGTGCCTTCGTTTTGCAAGAGGCGATTGATTTCTTCATTTGCCTGCAATAATTGCTGGTCGCCATAAGCGGTGAGGTATTGCTGTGTGATGGTTCGCGTTAAATCCTGCTCTGCAATAAGCGATGTATTACGCACCGAATCGCTTGCCAATCGCACTGCGCGGAACTGCGTATTCAGGTTGTCGCGACCAACAAAAGTTTTGCTTGCATTGACGAGTGTACTGTATTGCCCGCCGTTTGTGGCCGTCGGGTCGTAGCCGAAATTGGGCAGTCTTGGTGCGTAAGAGTTGATGCTCGCAAGCGCGACCTGCGGCTTGTAAGACGCCCGTATTTTCTGGCTATCAATGCTATTTGAAAGAACAACGTTCCGATACTCGCGCAGCAGCGGGCTATATGCTTTCGCATTTTGCACATAATCTTCCAGCTGCACTGTTTGCGCCGCTGCGATATTGCCGCAGGCGAACAGTGCAATGAACAGAATGGGCCGGATTTTCCTCATGCAGCTTCCTTATTTGCTCTTTCCTACTACAAGCACTTCAAAAGTTCCAGGAATCATTTTCGGGCGTTCGTTAGCGCCTTCCGGTTGCGGTTCAAAGTCGGCGGTGGGGAGGTAAATCAGATGGGTGAGCGGGTCTATGGCAATGGTGCGCGCGCTACGTTTTGTGTGAATCACTTTTATTCCAAAGCCATTGTCATCGGTCTGATAAATTCTGTATAACGTACCGTCTCCGCAAGCGGCATAGGCTTCTCCATCATCAAAGACCACACCATCGCAATGGTCGCCGATGGGTATGGCGGCCCATCGCTGCTTGCCGGTAGTAGCTTCCAGCACGATGAGCTTCTTGTTGCCGCAGCCTACAAAAAGAAAATGCCCTTCTCCATCCATCGCCAATCCGGCAGGCTCATCTCCGCCTTGCAGCGAATAGCGGGCTACGATTTTCATCGTAACCGTATTAAGCACCGCTACTTCATTCTTGTCCTCTACATTAATGAACACCTTTCCCTTGCCATCACTCACACTTGCCTCCGGCTTGCCGCCGAGCGGAACCGTAGCAAGCACCTTATTTGTCGCCGCATCAATAATCGTCAGGTCTTTACTGCGGCCATTACCCACAACCAGCATTTTTGAAAAAGCATCATAGCACATCGCATCAGGATTCTCGCCGGTTCGGATGCTGTCCGTTACAAGATTTGTTTTTGCGTCAAAAACAAAGACGTTGTTCAGCTTGCCGTTGGAGATAAATCCTTTGCCCAGCTCCGCTGCGAAGGTGATGCCATGCACGCCGATTGTCCCCTTTATCACTCCCACTGAATCCCCGGTTGTCTTGTTCAGGATGTTGACCTGTGTGCCATGGGAGACGTAAAGCTTATCGCTTACCGGCGAAACGGTGAGGTAGTCCCAGCCGCCGCCACTCTGGATGTGGAAGGTTTTTTGAATAGCATAGCTTGGCGTTTGTGCATTGACTGCAGCGTATAGGCAGAGAAAAAGCGCGAGAGCGAGGAATGGCTTC
Source organism: Chitinophagaceae bacterium (assembly GCA_965246785.1). Taxonomy (GTDB): domain Bacteria; phylum Bacteroidota; class Bacteroidia; order Chitinophagales; family Chitinophagaceae; genus UBA1952. The sequence continues at coordinate 21,939 of CBDFFM010000024.1, read as the reverse complement.
ATAGAATGATAAAAGCCAAAAGTATCCGGGAAATCTGTTTGGAATCTGAAGTTCAGGCCAAACATGGTCAAGCAGGCCTGGGAGCCATAAACAAAAATGGAACCCTTCAAGGATTCCATTTTCTATTGAGCAGGCAACGTCTATTCCTTACAAAACTTCAGCTTCGCAACTTCCCTCCCGTCAACCGAAAAGACACCGAGTGTATAGATACCTGCAACCAATCCTTTGGTCGCAATCTTATCCGTTCCGCTATGCAGCTTTCCGCGAAGCAATGTCTGCCCTGCCATATTCATCAGGCGGTAAGAACAGTCATCCCCAATGCCGGTAAGATTCAAAACCTCGGCTACAGGATTCGGGTATGCAGCTATTGCGCCACTCCTTAGCACAGTGCCTACTTCCGTTGCTGAAGGCTGTGACAAGTTGCGATTGCACACGTAGAACGACGCAGGAATGGAATTGGTCACCTCGCAAGAGACAAGAAAGCGATTACCGGGAAAGAAGCACACACCTTCAGTTTGCCATTCCACGCCATTATTAATTTCTACGCGGCGCTTGTTGCCCGTGAAGAATGAATCTGCTTTATAGTCGTTCAGAAACCAAATAAAGGAATTAAGGTGGCCGCTGAGGTAGCCGATGAGCGCTACCTCTTTGGTGGCAGAATTGTAGGCAGCATCGGTAATTAATCCGCCGGCGGCAAAGCTGGTGTAAGGGCTTACGGCGTAAGTACCCTGCGTCTTCGGCATCTTGTAAACGCGGGTACGACTGTCGCCCCGGTCTTTTGTAAAGAGGTATAGCGAGTCGCGAATGGAAATCATGGCTTCGCAATCAAAGTTGTGCGTGCTGCTGGAAGCAAAGCTCGTCTGGTCGGTATAGGAGAACGAAATGGCTTGGGCATTGACATGCACGACAGCGGCAGTCGTGATGTCGGCTTTAGCAACCTTCAGAACTTTCAGGTCGGTGCGTGTGCCATTGTTATTTCCGGTATTGCCGACGTAGATATAGGAGCTGTCCGCTGTGATATTCTCCCAATCGGTGTTGGGAAAGTTGTCAATGAATACCGTTTGCAGGATTGCTCCTGTAGCTGTATCAACACTGAAAAAGCTGGCGGGATTACCGCTGTCATTATGCGTCCAAAGCTTACCATCGCTCCAGATAAGGCCGGAAGACTCAGGCACGCCCGAGCCAAAAGCCGCTCGCAGGGCCGGATTGTAGTGCGTAGCCGCATAAAGGCACGTGCCGTCATTGCTCGTTGCCGAAGGATTGTAGTTGGTTGCCGTTGGGTCGGTGCAGCCGCTTTGCGCGCTGGTATTGCCCGGAATGGCGAACAGGGGAATGGCGAGGAGCGCGATGTAGGAACGCATGATTGTTGGCGGTGGAATGCGGCGGTGATTGATGAAAGCAGCCGGTGTAAAAGTCCCCGAAGTGTATGGCCGGAGCGTTAAGGTTCAATGATGAATCCATTACCGGTGCTTCACGTTTGCATCATCATTCACCCTGCTAACAGTGAGGTTATGTGGGGCAGATAGGTTTGCCACAACCAAAACCAAACACGATGAAAAAAACATTACTCGCTATCGCGGCGCTGGGCATTACAGTGTCAGCAGGAGCCGCGCCGAAAGTGATTCACTTCTGGCATTTCAATAACCTTACTGGTGCTTACCGCAACCCCGGCATCCCCGACCTCAAGGCAGCCTTCTCGGCCATAGACACGAACAAAGCGGTTATCGCTTACAAGCTTGTGACAGGCGCTTCCGCTGCCTACGCAGGCTATATTGACAACGTTGTAGGCACTGACACCAACACGCGTCTTGGCATAACAGCTACTACCAACAATGCGCTTCGTTTCCGCAACCCGAGCGACAGCGCCTACATGCAGATTTATATCCCGACTAAGGGCTATCGCAACATTGCGATGAGCTACGTGCTGCAAAGCTCCAGCACTACCTCAGGGATGCTTAATCAGAATTTTGATTATAGCATTGACAGCGGCGCAACTTGGAAAACATCCGGCCTCAACATCAACACGCTGGATGTGTCGCAGGCAAAGTATCAGGGTAGTAATTGGGGGCTTGTCAGCATCAACTTCAATGCCGATACATCGGGCACAAAAAACAACAGCAGGCTTGTTTTCCGAATCAAGTTTGCGGGCAACACGTCCGGCACTTCCGGCAATAACCGGTTTGACAATATTGTCGTAGAAGGCGATAGCATTATTGCAACAAGCGCTGGCGGCGTAGGCGTGGAGCCGTCTTCAGGCTTATCTCCTGTGAAAGCCTATCCAAATCCAGTGCGCGAATCATTGATGCTGGAAAGCCGCATTGGCAATAAGACCATTAGGGTATCTAACAGCTTCGGGCAAGTCGTTCAGTCGTTTACAACGAGCGATGCGAAGCTTACCATAGATGTAAGGTCACTGCCATCAGGCAGGTATTTTATCTCTGTGAAGAGCGAAGGCTCTATGCCGCAAACGCTGAGCTTTATTAGGGAATAGCGCTATCACATTCAGACTAAAAAAGAGCCGCATCGTGTGATGCGGATCTTTTGTTTTGGGTCATTGATGAATTAGGATAGACAAGGGGCGGCGCCTCACTATTCTTTATTTTGAGAGATTGGAGAATCAGCATTCTATTCAACAATCATAAGCATTTTGATAAGCGCGAAAAAGGCCGTCTCAGAAATCTGAGACGGCCAATTATTCAAGAAGAAAGCAGCTTAGTGCTGGTTGCCGGAATTATCCATTGGGAATGCGCCGAGGTCTATGCTTGGCGGTGTTACCGTAGCCTTCAGTGCTGCGGAGCTGACAGCGCTTGTCGCATTTATCGGCGTAAAGCTTGTGTAGCCTTTGCCAATAGCAGGTGAGCCAGAGTTGAGATGGAAATTGTAGTTGCCTACAAAGTTGTAGAGTGTCAAAGCGCCAGTCACAGGCAGCGGGAAGTTGACGAATTGCGGATTGTTTTTACCAACAAGTGCCGGAGCATTGTAAACCTGACCGAGTGCATAGCTGTTCGGATAGCCAGGATAGAAAGAAGCCGGGGCAGGAATATCGCTGTCCATTGGCTTAGTCAGCGTGTATGTGCCCGGCGCGATGTGCCTCAGATGATACGTACCATTCAGCCCTGAAAAATCAGCATTTTTGCCATTGGAGAGATAGATAGCAACACCAACCAACTCATCCCCGGTTTTGCTATCTGTAACCTGTCCCTGTACTTGTGCTTTGGCGCTTATTACAAGCAGTGATAGAATAAGCGGAAGAAGCTGTCGCACGAAACGACTGTAAGAACACCCACTAAAATGATTAAATCTCCGGCGCATAATACAAGGCGCGAAAGTCCGCCCCTGTTATTATGGCTAAGTGAAGAGAAGATTAGCTCTGCGTGATGACATTCTGAAGAAATGCTCCAATTTCCTATCTGCCTTCAAGGACGCATCTTCAGAAATGCTACAGAATGCCACCTGAACTTTAGCTTTCTAAAACATCAAACAATGAAAAAGACAATCATCGTGTTGCTTTGCTGCATAGCATTCGCAGCGAACGCCAAAAAAATCGCTATTACCTCCGTACCAGCAGCGGTCAAAGCAAGCTTCGCCAAATTATTCCCTACCGCAACCGGCGTTAAGTGGGAACTGGAAAAAGATGGCGGCTACGAAGTCGCGTTTAAGCAAGGTGCCGAAAAGCTGACCGCAACCTTTGCCGCCACCGGCGCATGGAAGGAAACAGAGAAAGAAATTCCTGTAGCCAGCCTGCCTGCCAGCGTTGCGCAATACCTGAAAGCCCACAACATGAGCAGTAAGGTAAAAGAAGCCGCCGAGCTAAAGATGGCCGATGGCAGCACGCACTTTGAAGCCCAGGTGAATGGTAAGGATATGATTTTTGACGGCAGTGGCAATCTGCTGAAAACGGTCAAGGATTAATTGCCTAAGCTGTCAACCCGCAACCTGTGAAGCTGCTCATCATTGAAGATGATGCCGACCTGGCCCAGAGCATCTACGCCTTCCTCACTGCGCAGCACTACCTCTGCGAGACCGCCAAGACCTACAAGTCGGCGCAGGCAAAGATTGAAGTCTATGATTACGACTGCATCATCATAGACCTCACGCTGCCCGGCGGCGACGGGCTAAGCCTCTTGCGGCAGCTTAAGGAAGAGGAAAAGCGCGATGGTGTTATCATCATCTCCGCGCGTGCAGAGCTGGACGACAAGCTGCTCGGGCTTAACCTCGGCGCGGACGACTATCTGGCAAAGCCATTTCACCTTGCGGAGCTTAGTGTACGCATCGCTGCCATTATCCGCAGAAAGAATCTTCATGGCAGCAACAAGCTGAGCCTTGGCGATTTGGAAATTGACTATCCGCGCAATGCGCTTACGTGAACAAGGGATTGTTGCCGCTTACCAGAAAGGAGTATGAGCTGCTGCAATTCTTCGCTATCAATAAGAACCGCGTGCTGTCAAAAAATGCCATTGCCGCGCACCTTTGGGGCGATGAAATGAATATGGCCGGTAGCTACGACTTCATCTATACACACATCAAGAACCTGCGCAAGAAGCTGGAAGTTGCAGGCGCTCCCGACTTCATACAAAGCGTGTACGGCATGGGCTATAAATTCTCCGTGCGATGAAGCTCTTTACCCGATATGCAAGGCTGAACGTATGGGCAATGGTTGCGGTATTCCTCATCGGGGCAGGTGCGCTGTTCTTCACGTTCCGTTACATCCTGATAAAGCAAGTGGACGAGGCGCTGGATACGGAGCGTGACGAAAACTTACAGTACATCCATCAATACGGAAAGCTGCCGACACCTGTTTCCATTGCCGACCAGCGCATTTCTTATGTCGCTGTTTCAAAGCCAGCCGGCACAGCCTACACCACCGTGAAGCTGCCGGATGAGGAGGGGACGGAAGACTTCCGCCAGCTCAGCTTCCCGGTAACATTTGAAGGGAGGAACTATCAGTTTTATATCAGCCTTCCGCTGGAGCAAACCGAAGCGTTGCTGAAAATCGTGGCGTTCGTTACCATCATTACGATTGCGCTGATGATGATGCTGATTTACCTCATTAATCGTTATGTAGTCAGGCATTTGCTCAAGCCTTTTTACAGCACCATTGACACCGCCCGCAGATATTCTTTCACGCAACGCCAACCGCTGCGTTTGCCGCCGACGGCCATTGAAGAATTTACGATGCTCAATGAAACCCTGAATGGCCTTGCCGCGCGTGGCTTGCAGGACTACCAGCTCATGCGTGAATTCACATCCAATGCGGCGAATGAGATGCAGACGCCGCTCGCCGTGATGCGCACGAAGCTGGAAGGCCTGAAGCAATCGCCGGACATCAATGAAGCGCAGGCGAAGGAAATAATGGATGTGGATGATTCGGTGGAGCGACTGACACGATTGTTTAAGTCTTTGCTATTGCTGACGAAGATTGAGAACGGGCAATTCCCAATCGGCGAAGAAGTGGCGCTGCACGAGCTTGTGGCGGGGAAGGCGGCGGAGCTAAGCGAAATGATTGAGGGCAGAGGCATCGCTATCTCCTTAGACCTGAAGCCGGCGAGCATTCGCTGTAATCCTTACCTCGCCGACATTCTCGTAGGTAATCTTTTGAACAATGCTATCAGATATAATGACACCGGTGGCGCTATTGATGTATGCCTGCAGCAAGGCGAGTTAAGCGTTAGTAATACTTCCTCGCTTCCGCAATTAGAGGCTGCAAAGCTTTTTCAACCTTTCTACCGGCATACGGATAGCGGGCAGGATGGGAATGGGCTCGGCCTTTCCATCGTGAAGCAGATTTGCGTGGCGAGTGGCGTTGCGGTGGAATATGGCTTTGAGAATGGAACGCATCACTTCAACGTGCTGTTCTGAAGTAGGATACTAATGCAAAGCGACGCTACTCCAGCAGATTAGAAGGTGCTTTTGTCAAATGAAAATGCTTTCGGTGCATCAACAGATAAATGGCCCACGGGCACACAATCCCAATCACAATGCCGCCGAGCACATCGCTTGGATAATGCACGCCCAAATCCATGCGTGAATACCCGACTAAGCACGCCCACAGAAAGGCAGGTATCATCACAGGTCGCCTTGGGAATGCAAAGCTTAGCGAAGCTGCAAATGCAAATGCATCTGTAGTATGTCCTGATGGGAAAGAAGCACTTGCTATTGAAGTCATTTTTTGAAGAAAATGGTAGGTAATAAAGGGGCGCGGACGGTTGATAAGATGCTTAAGAATTGTACAAACCGCTACGGCCAATAGCATAGATGCAACCATTAAAACCGCCTTTCGGCGCAGCAGAGTATTCCGCTTATACAATGCATACAAAAGTATCAGCGGCGGTAAGCTGTAGGCAATCCACATCTCCGAATCTGTGATTGTCTGAAAGAAGAAATCCATGGCTGTATAGCGGTGCAGGTTGATTTCTTTGAGCAAATCAATGTCGGGATTCTGCGCGGCGCATCGGAGCGTAATGAGCAGCAGGGCAAATAGGGAAACAGATTTTTTAGTCATTGCGCTGGAGCATAAATACTGAGTCGGAGCGGCCTGCTCTTCCTACCTTGTGATAAATAAGCCTGCCATGAAAACAGTTACAAAGAATATTGCCGTCGCCGCACTTGTTTGCCTGTGCATGTTCGCGCTGCAGTCCTGCGAGAAGGAAGACGATGAGGCCGTTACTACAAATATCAGCGTGCAGATACCAGTAAACTCAACCTACAGGTATACACTGCCTGCCATCAACGGCCAGGAAAAATATACGATTGAAACCGCGGCGGCGCACAGCATTGTCAGCGAGATAGGTAAGGATGCGCAGGGAGCTACAGTTTATCAATACACGCCTGCTACGAATTACAAAGGCGCCGACCATGTCGTGATTTCGTCAGAAGAGGATGACGACAACCATGGCGGCGGACGGTGCAGCGGCAATCACGAACACGAAGACGGCTTCAAGTTTGACATCCGCATTGAGGTAGTGGACAGTGCCGCTAAGAAGTAGCACAGGCGTGCATTAGTTGCTGCCGCCCGGCATTTCATTCTGATAACTCCGGTCGTCCTCGCGCTCCTTCTTCACTTCCAGCTTTCCGAACTTGTAGCCCAGCACAAGGCCAAACGAGCGGTACGGAACCTGCCGTTCCACATACGATTCATAGCCCGGTGCGCTCACCGTCGTTACCTGCTGCACATATCGGTTGAATGGATTAGTGGCCGCAATGCCAATGCTGCCTTTCTTGTTCCAGAACAGTTTCCGCACAGCTATCGTGTAGCTCAGATTCTGCTGCGTGCGGCCCTGAATGTTTTGCGTCGGCGCATTATAATTGCCAAACGCCTCAGCGGCAAAGGTGCCACCCGGAGGTTGGTAGCCCAGGTTAAGATTTCCGCGAAACCGGTAGCCGATTGAGCCGCTGCGTAATCCCGGCAGCGAAGGCTCAAAGTATTGATTCATCAGCATTGCATTGCCGCGCAATGTGAACAATTCACCAATGCGCAGCGAGCCGGAAACGTTGATGCCTGTATTGTACTCTGTGCCGGCATTCCGAAAGTTCTGTACCGAAACATTCTGAAATACGGAATCACCCAAACGATAGGCAGGATAGAAATCTATTACACGCTTGTGGTCGTCGGTATTTATTCGCTCAATAAGTGAGATATTAAGGTTGCTGCCCTTGCCGAATTGCCTGCTCCAGCCCAACTCCATATTGTTGCCGATTTCCGGCGATAATAGCGGGTTTCCGGTGCTCAGGTTGTAAGGGTCGCTGCGGTTGATAAAGGGATTAATCTCGTCGTATTCTGCCCGCTCAATGCGGCGTGTGTAAGCCAGCTTCAGCGATGTGCCACCTTTCCATTTATGCGAAATGATTGCCGTGGGCGCAAGAATACTGTATGCAGGAATCGTTGTTCCGGGATAGTCAACAGACACGGCCGTGTATTCATAGCGAAGCCCCGTTTTTACGTCCAGCCAGCCACCAATAGAGAACGATGTAGTGAGATAACCCGCATACACAGCCATCGTATAACGCAGCGCGAAGGATTGCGAAGGGTCGGCCACATAATCGCGGCCCGTCGCTGAAAGTGTACTGACTTCGGCAGTGCTGTGTATGGTTTGAAAGACGCTCTTTACGCCGCATTCCAGCGAAGCATCTTTCACGATTGGCTGTGCATAATCAGCAGAAATTTCTGTTTCCCCATCTGTACCGGGACTGCTACTCCTGCTGCCAATTGTCGGCAGCGTCTGGCCCGCCGCGACCTGCGATTGGCCATAAGACGCTTCCGGCATCCCATAGCTGGCGCTGTATAAAACGTCCAACGTCTGGTCGTCTTTCGCGAAGCTGTGCCGGTAGCCCAGATTCCAATCCAGCGATGTCGTATGAAATCGGCTTTCCGAAGTCCGCGTTGCGGAAAGGGCTGAAAACTGCGCGCCGCCAGCATCCAGCGCAATGCTTAGCTGCGCAATCTTCCCGCTGCTGTGGTTGCTGAAGTGCGCCGCGCTGATGCCGCCGCTGAGTGTATTGTGCTTGCTCATTTCCCATTCCGCGCCGAGGCCGCCGTTGTATCCTGCCCGGTCAAAATCATAATAGCCGTCTTGCAGCAGATGTGTGCCGGTGCCGGTGATTGTATCAAGAGATGTCCGGTCTTGCCGCGTAAGCGTATGCGAAGGCAACTGCGCATTGCCGGAGAAAAAAGCATTGATGCCAAAACTGCCACGCTTCACATTCAGGTTGAGCGCCCCATTCTCTAATCGCGTTCCCGCCGAAAGGCTGACGCTGCCATTATAGCCCTGCACGCGGGTTTCTTTGAGAATGATATTGATGATGCCGCCCGTGCCCTGCGCATCGTATCGCGCGCCCGGCGTAGTGATGGCCTCTATGCGCTGAATCTGACTGGCAGGAATAGAAGCGAGCGCATCCGCAAGGCTTGCGCCGAAGATGGAAGACGGCTTGCCGTTTATCAGAAAGCGGATGTTGGGATTGCCTTGCAGCTCCACATTGCCGTCAATGTCCACCGTCACCTGAGGCACTTTACGCAGCAGATCAAGCGTGGTGCTGCCCTGCGAAGTGATGTCGGCCGCAGCGTTGAATACAATTCTGTCCACCTTATTTTCAATCAGCGGTGCGGTCGCGGAAACTGTTACACCTCTCAGCGTTCGTGCGCTTTGCCGGAGCCGGATAGTATCTGTAGCTCTTGCAGTATTATCGTCAAGCGAGAGCCGCAGCGTATCCCACCGATATCCGATGAAGTCGGTGATGAGCCGGTAGCTGCCCGCCGCGACGGGACTAATAGAAAATCTCCCTTCCGAATCGGCTATCGTGCCATTCAGGGGCAAAGCGCCGGTGTCGGCCAGAATACTGACCGCTGCATATTCCACCGGCTTGCCGTCTGCGGCATTCACTACTATGCCCGTTATGCGTTCTTTGCCGGAAGAAGATTGAGCAGACGCTGCGAAGCTGCATAGAAGCAGGAGAGAAAAAAGGAAAAATCGCAAGGGAAAGACCTAAGCCGGAAAGGTAAAGAAGTAAGTTGGAGACTGCTCCGACTGCGGACTATTATCCCTTGCCAGGCTTGAAAAAGGATAAATGATTAGTTTGCTGTATAACGACAAGCGCCTGCCGATACTGGCAGGCGCTTGCAATGGCCGTAAGCCCGGCTGGATTGATTATTTCAGCAGCAGCTTTCCGCTGTAATTAACCGTTTGGGAGCGCAGGTGGAGGAAGTATTGCCCCTTCGCCAGATTGCTCAAGTCAATGCGTACCTCATTCACGCCGACAGAAGTCTGCACCGCCTTTTCCGTAAGCAATCTGCCATTCATATCCGTAACAGAAAGCAGAATTGCCTCGGCTGCATTTGCAGAAAAGCGAACCGTAACAGGCCCGGCGGATGCATTCGGATAGATGCTTAGCGCCTGCACCGTACGGTTTGTTGCAATAACAGCCGTAGGCAGCGTCAGGTCTGCTACCGCAACAACGTCAGAGCGGAACTTACGCAGTTGCAGGTCGCCAAAGTCTTTTGCTTCTGTTCCGTCGTTGTAGAGCACATCGCCGCCCTTATCTGAAATCACCTGAAGGCCGCTCAGCGTAGTCCCGCCAGCTGCATATACCGGCATCACGCCTTCCATATTCAGCGAATCCACAGACGGTGTAGTCAGGCGGACAGGGGCGTCCGTGCGCTGACCGCTCCACTTATACAGCCCGCCCATTTGCGCGCCGCCCGCATCGCCGGCTACGATGATGTAAGTGCCATTGGCAAGACGGGTGAGGTCGCGGATAGCACGGCCACCGAGGTTTAATTCAATAGGCGAGCCATAAGTAGGATTGCCAACCGGCGCACCATTATTGAACCAGGTTTCAAAGGCCTGAATCGGCGCAATCACCGCGTTTTTTCGTGTGGTCGTTGGTACCAGCGGGGCGCGCAAGCCGAGATAAAGCGTTGTACTATCCGGGCCAAAGACGATGCCTTCCAGCGCAAAGCCATTCTGCGCTTTAGAATCCACGCCCGCCGCTGCGCTTGCCGTAAAGCTGTACCCCGCAGCGTCGCCCCATGCAAGCAGTGAAGACTTCAGCGCAGCCCAGCCCCCAAACGTGAATGTTGTGGAAGCGCCGGTGCCGGATACCGTCGTCGCAAAAATGCGGTCACGATTAGGCTTGTTGTCAAAAGGTGCCTTGCCATTGCTCATAGAGCCTGCCCAGTACACGCGGCCTGCATTACGCAGGCTCCGCGTTGCAGCTTCTATGTCTGCCTCCGGCTTCGCCGGGTCTGGCAAAGTGAGGTTAGAGGTGTAGTTATAAGAGACTACAGGCATACCGCTGCGCGTGCGCGAATAGACGTTGAGCACATTCAGCTCGTCGTCGCCACACACATACCATGCGCTGTCCAGCGCTACCGCATCAGAGCCGTCCGACATGCCATTGTGCCAAAATGTATTGGCCGGTGTTCCCGACGCAGCCGACGCCGCATAGGCAATGGTGAAAGTGCTGGAATCAAAGCCATCCTTCAGCTTCAGCGTGATATTGGAATAGCCAACCGCTGCCGGAGTAATCTTCACATTCCGCATGCTGCCTGTGCCGGTTATTACAATGTTGGTAAGTGGCACAACGGCCGTATTACTGCTTGTAACAGAAAGCGAAAGCGTGCCCGTAGCCTGTGTGGTAGCAACGTTGAAGTCAATGCCGAGCGTAGCAGCCGGGTCTGTCGGGTCTGCAATTGCGCCACTCACTTTGTAAGGAGAAACAGGGGCTGGAGTCACACCGCCGTCAATAAAATTGGTAGTTGCAGCGGTATTGATGCTGATGGTCGGCGGGCCGGGCGCATCGTTGTCTGCAATCGCAATGTTTTTAGTTGTTGTCGTGCCAAGCACAATGCCTGATGATGGCGAGCTAATGGTAAGTGTCGCTGTCTCCGAGCCTTCCACCAAAACATCATCAACGATTGTGAACGTATCAACGCCAAAGGTTGCGCCGCTTGGAATTGTAATCGTCGTGCCGGAAGAAAGGGTGTAGTCGCCGGTTGTAATGCTCGTACCGGTAACAGCCAGCGAAACTGTTTTGCTGCCTGTTACGGCGAAGGACGAATTCGCCTTTACAATCACTTTCGTAACACCGGTTTCGGAGGCGGTATCTGTACTAATAGAAAGATTGACCACCGGAGTACCTATAGCCGTAGGCGCGAACGTGATGCCTTTGTAGAACGTGTTGGACGTAGCGGCAACGAGTGTCGTAATACTGGTGGTAGCAAGCGTGCCACTGTCCGCGATTTTAATAATGCGGTTGCCAGCCGTCTCAAACGTGGTAGCATAAATCAGCGGAACCGTACCGGAATAATCCGCTACAAGGCCATAAGCACCGATGTTCGTTGCGCCCGTGCCAATCGTGTATGCAAGGCTCCAGGTAGTTCCGCTCTTTGTCCACTTTTGAATGCCTCCCGCTGCCGTGTTCAGGCTTATTGCGATGTAGCAGACATTGCCCGCTGCATTGAACGAAAAATCCTGCGGTATCACCGTGCCGGTATTGATGATTTGCGTTGTTGTCACCGTGCCGCTCGTCGGCAGACCGCTGCCTAATTGAAAAATACCGAGCTGGGACGAGGTATTAGAAGGCCCGGATTTCTGCGTGGAGTAATAAAGATTTCCGTTGAAGATTCGCATCCCGTAAGCCTTTGGCGGCGTTGTGCCGGTAGCCAGCGCTGCTTGCGTGCCTGGCCCGAAGTAGTCAATGCCATCCACCGAAGCATTGGAAGCGCCGGCCGCCCAGAAGTTGACACTGTCAGAAACAGCTCCGCGAATATCATTCGCAGAAAAGAAAGTGGTGCTGGACGCAACTGGAAGATAGAAGCCCGATGGCGCAACAGTGCCAACGACACGCGGCACAGAAGTCGCCGCAGTAGCCGTGATGTCCAAATAATAAGCAGCGGTGCCGTAGCCCGCAAGCGCAAGGTACTTGCCGTCGGCAGAGGTAGTCAGAAAACCTTCCGAGCCGCCGAAGACGCCCGATGTTTGTAAAGCCGAAGGGCCTGTAGCAGGAATGGCTACTGAGATGCCCGCTGTACCTGACGTGGTAAACTCTTTCAACGTGATGGGCGATGCCTCTTTAGAAGCGGTACCGGAAGTTTGCAGCGCCATAATATTGCCGGAGGTAAAGCTTTGCGCAAATGCTGTGGCGGACGCGAGGAGCGATACAGCAGTGACAAGTATTCTTCTGTTCATTCTTTCAATTTGGTTGTAGCGCGCGAAGGTGGCAGCGGGCTATTGCCAAATTGTTATGCGGGGATGATGAAATGGTGATGACGAGCAGGGTTGTGAGAATGAAAATTGGATTCGGTGTCCTACTTAGATGTCAGAATTAAGAAAGCACTTGTACGTTGCAGCTTTTGATTCCGGGAACACTACCGGACAAATTCCCGCTCACTTTCTAAACCATACAGCTTACCTCCCCGCCAGAGCTTCAGTTCCCTTTTGAACGCTTTTCTATTGTTGGCAGTCACTTCGTGCGGGTCAAAGTCGTTGAGGTCGGGCTTGCCGGCATTGACCCATGCCGTGTACCAGAAGCTGGACAGAGAGTGAATAGCGCGGCGCATTTGCCGTTCTACCATGCCGTGTAGCGCTGCGTGATATTGCGCAGCATAGGCACTGGTATGCACGGCATCGCCGTACTTATTCTTTGTCAGCTTGCCGTCTTTATCTTCCTCAAAAATGCCCTTGCCTCCGGCCTTTGCGCTTAGCTCACGCTCTACCCGCAAGAGCGTATCTACAATGCAATGCGTCTCTTCCATAAGGCGGAATACTTCTGCGGTAACGTCGGATATATAAGCACCTTCCTCGGTATGATAGTCGTAGCTGTCGCCGAACATTTCGGGTAGCTGCGTTTCCCAAAAGGCATGAATGCCGCGCTGATTCGTAAGCTGGCCGTCGTGATTATTTGATACGTGCAGCGGCATGTGCGCGTCGCCAATGTAATGGCCGAGGTCGCCGGCAAGAAAGAGAATTTCGGTCTTCCGCCTGTTCTTGAATGCAACCGTCAGCTTTTCCATCATGTCCTGGATATGCCAGGGCAGGTAGCCATTCTTTTGCAGGAAGCTGTCTGGGTAAATCTTATGCAGCTCATCCATCCTGTGGGGCAGCGGACATTTTGTAAAATTCTCGTAGTCTATGTAGTGCCGGGGCCGCTCGGTTTTATCATTCATGGTGTATTTGCGCACATCCGGCACCGTTGATTCCTGCGTGATGAAGTCAATGTGATTATAGAAAAACTGCCGTAGCGAAGATTCAGGCAACGCCATAACCGCCGCGTGGTTAATGTGCTCATGGCCGTAAATGCCCCATGAAAGCAGTAGCGGGCAAGTGACAATGGCACTTAACAGTAGCAAGATTGTATTGAATCTTTTCATGAACAGCTGATTAAATCGTCAGTCAGAATTAACCTTCAAAATTATTCGCTGTTTGTTGGGCTAATGTTACCTCTCGCACCAGTGGCTATATGGTGCTTTCATTTAGTCTTGCAAAGACTGCCAAAGCTGGAATATCCAGACCGCCAGGTTACCAACACCGGCACCTTTTGCTCAATGCTATACGCCAAACTACCAACGTTGGAGCTTAGCCCATTTGTTTATAGCAGCGCTGTAAGCAGACGATTGAAGACATCAGTAAGCAAATAGCTTATGTAATTACTCCATCAATTTCTGCAGCCCGGCAAACTCTGCCTTGTCCAGAATGTCAATCTCATTGTGCGAGGCCAGCTTAATCTTATCTCGGAAGATTTTGATGCGGTGCAGCATTGGCATAATCATGCTGTTGCCGTGACTTACGTACTTGTGCAGGTCTTCCAGAGATGAAGGCAGCTTATAGCCTTTCTTATCGCCGCTGGCACTGCTAACTACAAGCACGCCGGCATCGCGGAGTGGCGCGATGGTCTTTGTCTGGAATCGGCGCAGCGGCAGCTTTTCGTCCCGGAAGGCGTTGAGGTGGTTCATGATGTCCGTGGCCGTCAAGTAGCTCTGCGAGCCGTAGGCGTTGAAGTAAAGCATTAGGAGCTTCGCACAGTTTACCTGGTCGCGGTCGTCCTCGTCTATCACTGTCTTGTTGTCAATGAAGTGCTTCGCTGTCTGGATGCCGAGCTCGGCGACGGTTTCGTTGTAGCTGCTGTCGGAGGCAGCGGCTTCTTCCCGCGTGCCACGCGTTACATCGGGGAAGTGCAGGATGCTCGTGATTTTGGGTTTCAGCAGTGCGAAGTAGCGCGGGCTTTCGGCGCCCTTGTAGCGCTCATCATAGCAGCGGCGCAGGGTGCCGGCTATAAAGTCTGCCAACTGGATAAGAATGCTGTCGGGGCTGCTGGAGAAGCCGAACTCGGAGCCACCGAACAGGTCGGAAATGTGCTGCTTCTGTACATACTTTTTGAACTGCCGCATGAAGTCGTTGTCGCCATGCTCATCTACGGTGAGCGTGAGCTTCGGGAAGGTTCTGAACAGCTCTTTGTACACGAGGTTATTCAGGAATTTGTAGAACGACTTCCTGTATTGAAATCCTTCACCCAACAGCCGGCGCTTATCCACCGCCACACCGTAAATGCTGAAGTCGGCGGCCATCAGCTCTTCTAAAATCCGCATTCTGCGGCTATGGTTATCGGCCACCTTGCTGGACTTTATCTCGCCCTTCTGGAAATGCCGTGCCCTGACCGCCTCTACAATAGCCTCCGTGTCGGCGAGCCGGTCTTCGCGGACGATGATGCTGGCTACGATGAAGTGGCTGCCCTGGCTGTCAAAGTCAAAGGAGTTGTTGCCGGATTCATCGGCGAAGGCGAGGATGGGATGAGCATTATTTAGACCGACTTACTTCTAGCAATAATCTTTTTAGTCAGCTTCTGAAAATCAGCATAGCTGTTTTTTACAGCTTGCAAATGTGAGCCAATAGCGCCGTCAGCAGGCTTAAGTAGAAATAAAGGCTTATGTGCTTCCATAGCCATTGGTATTAAACTATGGTAATGCTTCAACATGGCGAGACAATGGTCATCGTCGTCAATCTCCAAATGATTTACCTGTGTTCGCTCAATGAATTCATTGTAAACATCGGGTATCCTATCTGCCCACTTAATGTATGATTTTACAGGTCGCCTTTCACGAGACGTATATTGAACCAAGACGTATCCAATAGGAAGCATTCTTCCACTTGAAATACTAGAAACATCCTTTGTGTATTCAGCTGTCCGCTTTGTCCATTGAATACGCCATGTGTGAAGCGTTTTACCTAGGTTCTTGATTCCCTGCAGGGAAAACATATCTGCGGCAACAGGTAAGACTACAAATTCTGCAGCTAACAATACCGCCCGGTTGATAGCACCGAGATTAGGACCAACGTCTACCAAAACAAAATTGGCTTTACAGCGTGCAGCTGCATCATCTATTATCGTCTTGAAAACAGATGTGACCTTAAATCCGAAAATATCGCCCTCCAGACATTTCGTCCAAGCGTCACTTAGTTTATCCTCAAAAGCAGACAAAGAAAGATTTCCTATCAACAGCGATAGTCGCGAAGTAATTTGTTCAACGTGCACGGGTGCATAAGGCTCTCCTTCGCTAATCGGAATAATCGCTTCCAAAATGGTCTCTTTCTTTTCCTCAAGGACAATCTCCTCCATCCGTTCCTGTTGCAGAAACATAGACGATAGATTAGACTGCGGGTCAAGGTCAACTGCCAGAACGCGATGTCCTAATTCTGCCATCATCCAGGCTATATGATAGACCATTGTTGTCTTACCAACGCCGCCCTTGTTGTTGAAAAAGGCTATTGTCTTCATGTCATCGGTCTTTTAGGAATCGTGACGCCGAAATACATCGGAAGATTGTACTCAAATACAGGCTCCAGATTGCCGTTGGCTGCAAGCTCGCTTTTAGCCGTTGCGATGCCACGGTTAAACTTATTGACGTAGCCCAGCACCTTGAGTGCTTCGGCTATAATCGGATTCCGGTAGTCGTTCTGGTGCGGAAAATTTTCTGGCCGGGCAGCGCCATACAAACCGCCGGGATTACTGATTTCAATGCGGTTGCTGAACTCGTAAAACTTCACAGGTGCATTCGCTTCATAGTTGCGGTGCATCACTGCATTGTTCAATAATTCGCGAAGCGCTCTGGCTGGGTATGCACGCTGTATATGCTCCTGCAACATACTCGCGGCCTGAGGGCGCTGCTCAATATTATTGGCCATAAACTGGTCTAGCTGGCGCATCTGCGATAGGAGGTCACCAGAGAAGGATATCTCGTTCAGCACTTCAGCGTCCAGTTCTGTGCCCGCAAAACGAACATACTGCACCGACGCGCCAGGCAGGTAATACAGCGGGTTATTACCAAGTATGATAATGCCGGCATGTGTGGGGCAGTCATGCACAATATCGTACAGGCGCAATGAGGCCAGTTGCTGCTTAAGCTCGCGACCATTTGCTTCCAGTGTCTCCGCATCAATTGCGCTGGGTAGGTAGGTTGTTTTAAAAAGCTCTGTATTGATGTCCGCCAGGCTGCTGCCAAAGGCAGGCGTAGCATCAAACGTACGCGCGCTCGCAGTTCGTTTTTCGGTCAGCATTCGCTCTTCGGGCTCTTCGGCAATCGCTTTGCGCGGGCCGTTTCTAATCCATATCCGGCCACGGTACCTGACCGGTGGAAAGGGGCTGGGGAATACTTCTACTACTGCCACTTCGCCATCTGGAAGGATATACTTTTGTACCGTGATGGCTGGTTTAGGCAGCACATTGCCATCATCCCTGATGCCGCCAAGCGTCTTTAGCAGGGCATCCGTAACCTGAATACCTGATGGCAGGCCCGTTTTATCATCAACACCAATCAGCAGATAGCCGGGTTGCTTATGATTTGGAAAATCGTTGGAGAACGCACACACTGCCTCACACCACTTATCCATATTGGTGGCGTCGGTGCGGGTGCGCTCTACCCGGTCAGACTCCATGTCGGCCATTATGGCAAGCATTTCTTGTTCGGTAAGCATAGTAAGATTGGAGATTGCAAGTTAAGTCAGGCACGACCTATACTGCTCCTCTAAAAGTCGCATTCAAAAGGCTTTGCTTTAATGCATTCAACTGCAACAGCTTTTGACCGAAAGCGGTTGTAAGTGTTGACTTCTGCTTGCTAAGATTATTGAAATAAGAAACGAGGGATTCTTGCGTGGTAAGTGAGGGAATTGGAATTGGAATTGGATATTCGCTAAGCTTACTTGCGCTGATATTTGACTGATTGATAGAGTCACCTTTCACATAATCGCTATGCTGCTTAGCAAATGGGCTATTTAAGAAATAGGTTAAGTAGTCGCCATTAAGCCGGTCTTCGCGATAATGAATTCTGATTAGGTACCCCGCGAAAATAGCAGGCATTTCGGCTTTATAAATTCCTGTCTTTCCAACCAATGCAGCACTATTCGTTCTATTGAAAAGGACATCATTCTCTTTCAGCAGGTACTTGTTGATTTCAGCTTCATCATCCGTATACACAAGGTCGCTGTAATCAAACTTGCCATCTTGGATATTGCCCATTCGCAGAACCGGAACCCGTCCTGATTCTTTGCTTTTTGCAGATGAGCCATATTCAAACCTTGACACCACATCGCCTAATTTCAGCCATTCCCATTGTCCAAATCAAACACCTCATTCAGCGCAGCAGGAAGCAAACTCTGAATGCTATCCATCGCCCGTTCTGCAAGCGCAATAGCCTCATCTATCCGTGCAAAAAGCGCATCCAGCTTTTGTACAATGTGCTGCTGCTCGGGTAAGGGTGGCAAGGGCACATTCAAGCTCATCAATTGAGTAGCATGACACCGGCCTGCCCAATCCATTTGTTGCAAATACTGGCGAAAAATCCAGACGACTGAAGCTGATTTAGATAATAAACTAGAAACTGCGGACTTACTGTTTCTTTTACAACAATCCGGTTGATGTGATTGCTATATCCATAAGAATAGTCAGCATCTACGAACGCTGTTTTGCCGACCAACTCCTGACTGTTGGTATTGTTGAAGAGAATATCACCTCTTCTCAGAAAATTCTTGCGGGTATCAACTTTTTCTTGCTTTATACGAACAACTTTTGTGAAGTTCAGTTTACCGTTAGTAGTGATATTATGAGTGCGGAGGTGCACATACCCATTAGGGTCTTCAAAAGATTGGTTGCAAGAGAAACCAGCATTACTGCTTTGAATTATATTCTTCAAAGGCATTAATTCCCATCCTTCCGGCAGCACCCCAACTTCCCCTTCCATCATTACGTCTATTCCCATTGCTATTAAGCTTATTGTCTAACTGTTGTCGTAAAATTCAATTCTCTCATTGGCGTTGAGAGAATTTGACGCATACAAACCAAAGATTTCTTTTTGCATCGTCACCATTATGCGATGGCAGGTGCTTTTAAAATAGCCTCCACCTCATCCATCAGCACGCCAATCCACGCGTGGGCCGAGCGGATATGTTGGAGGATTTCCAATGGTGGCAGGTGTGCCTCGTCGGTTACGGTATTCGGGTTCTTGGCGGAGATGTCATAGTCTTCGCGCAGCTTAGAGGCAGGTACCGTCCAGTCGTTTGCGCCCTGCCCGCGCTTTTCGGGGTGCTTGTACAAGTCCAGGAACTCCGCAAAGTGCTCATACTGGATAGGCTTGTTCTTAGTGAGCTTGTAGGGCGGCTGCAGCTCGTAGTACCATACCTGCTGCGTGCCGCCGGTGCGCGAGAAGAACACGATATTGGTTTTCACCCCGCTGTAGGGCAGGAACACACCTGCCGGCAGGCTTACGATGGTGTGCACATTGAAATCTTCCAGCAGTGCCCGCTTCACTTGCGCAAAGGCCGCGCCCGTCTGGAAAAGAATGCCCTCGGGGAAAACCACAGCAGCCTGTCCGCGCGCCTTCAGGCTTTTCATAAAGAGCTGGAGAAAGAGCAGCTCGGTAGCTGAGCTCTGCACCGGGAAGTTTTGCTGCACCTGTTCCTTTTCCTTGCCACCAAAGGGCGGGTTGGCGAGAATCACGTCGTAGCGGTCGGCCTCTTGTATATCGCGAATGTTTTGAGTGAGCGTGTTTTGCTTATAGATATTGGGGCTTTCTATGCCGTGCAGAATCATGTTCATCACGCCCATCACATAAGCCAGCGGCGTCTTCTCATTGCCAAAGGTATCGCGCAGCAGGAATTGCAGCTGGCTCGTGGACATGTCGGGCTGCGCCTTCATGTGCTCAAAGGCCTGGATGAGGAAGCCCGCCGAGCCGACTGCGCCGTCGTAAACCCGCTGGCCCACCTTCGGGTCAACGGCCTCCACGATGGCTTTAATCACGGCGCGCGGGGTATAAAACTCACCGCTATTGCCACCGTCAGAGCCCATGCTTTTGAGCAGGTTCTCGTACACCGCGCCCAGCTCAAAAAGCTCGGCCGAAGACTGGAAGTTGACCGAATCCACGAGGTCCAGCACCTCGCGCAGGGTATGGCCGGAAGTGGAGGATGGCAATTTGAAGACGACGGTGGGCAAACTCTAACATCGTTGTACAGCTAGATAAAATGTAAAGGACGTCAGAAGTATCTGTGTGCATATGAACATACAACGAACACTGCCCGAAGACATTTAGCGTGAGGTTCCTGCAAACGCAATAGCCTCCAAATCCTCAATGAAATGGTTCGATATTTCCCCCGCTTGCTTCCACCTCAGTACCAGAGCGGCCTTCAGCGATTGAAGGCCGCTTTTGTTTTCAAAGCGGTTTTAAACATGATTTAAACAAAATAGATAGGACTGTTGCATGCCCCGGCAATATGTCGATGATTGGCTGCTAATATTCCAAGCATAGAACTAACAAATAGTCTGTACGAACTACGGCTTAGATTTTTTCTAATCGGCGTCTCAGTATCTGGTAGAGTTTTATCCAGAGAGTGTTACGTGCTTGGTTTTACAGACATTAAGCCGACTACCATACACAGGCAGAGCGGCCTTAGAGAAAAATAAATGCGCCGACATAGCCGGCGCATTTATTCGCAGAAATCCGGAACTCACAAATCTTCATCCAACTCGTCATCCGCGACTGATTCTTCGTCCAGTTCCTCATCTTTGTCCAGCTCGTCGTTATCAGTGTCGTTTGACACCAACATAGGTTGTCCTGAAGAAAGGCGGCTGCTTTCGTCTTCGCGCTCAAGGTTCTCTTCCCGGTTTTGCTGTTGGCTTTCCATGGTAGTTGGTTTTGCCTAAACGGTACGAGGATAGTGCCAGTGCACATTACTTTATCGTTATGGCAAGCGGCTTGGTTTGATAACGCTGAGGTCACATTGCAAGGGTTACTTTGGGTAGCGCCTCATTATGAAAAACAACAGACTGCTTGACGAGATGGAGGAATTATTGTCTCTGGCAGAGCGCAAAATCAAAACCTTAGGCACGCTTACGTCCAATGCCCACCATCCCGAGGCCGGCATCTCACAACATAGCCATATGGATGCGGAGGCAACAAAGAAGGAAGTCCAATCGCTCACGCAGCAGTGGTGGGAGAAATACGACCGCTTCTATAATGGGAACGGCTGATTGGTACGTGCTTTCCGGCAATTATTGACGTGTAGGTTGTGCTACGAAGCTCAATTCCGGAATTGCTATTTCTAAATTGCTCCTCCGACCTTCACTTAGAAAGGCTTTATACCAATAGCCGGAGTCTTTGACGATGCGTTTCTGGGTTCTGAAGTCCACATGCACCAGCCCGAAGCGGGGGTTATAGCCTTCCGCCCATTCAAAGTTGTCTGTGAAGCTCCACACGAAATAGCCGTTCACCGGCACGCCTTCCGTCTTTGCCCGCAGCACCTGCGCCAGATACCCTTGAAGATAGTTGACGCGCTGTACATCATGCACCGCGCTATCATCTACAACATCGTGAAAAGCCGCGCCATTTTCGGTAACAATCAGCTCCGGTATGCCCTTGTAGGCGGCAAACTTCTTTAGTACCTCGTAAATCCCTTCCGGATACACCTCCCAATTCATCAATGTCCGCTCCACAGCGCGTTTATCCGCCCCTACTACCTGCGCGTAAATGAGCGGTCGTGCATAGGTGTGGCGGGCCATCTCTCGTGTGTAGGTCTGCACGCCAATAAAGTCCATGTCAAAGCGCAGCGCGGCTTCATCATGCTGACCAATAAAGCGCTCCATGCGCTGCAGGAACTTCAAATCATCCAGCGGATAGCCAAGACCCAGTAGCGGCTCTATGAAAAAGCGATTGAGAATAGCGTCAATCTTCACCGCCGCCGCGGCGTCCTCAGGCCGAGGGGAAAACGCTTCAATGTGCGAGCAGGAAAACGTGGTCCCGGCTTTGCAATCGCTTCGCTCCGATTTAATAATCCGCCCGCCCGCGGCCTGGCATAATGCGGCATGATGAGCGGCGCTCATAAAGCCTGTAAGGCTGCGCATACCCGGTGCATGAAGCCCGAGAAAGTGACCTGCGCCCACAAAAACCATCGGCTCATTGAGCAC
>CBDFFM010000023.1:0-41250 GCA_965246785.1 Chitinophagaceae bacterium | reverse complement strand
GATGATGTGGGATGGCTACGAAGGCTGGTGCAAAGGAGGTCAGCTTCTAGCCATTAGCCCGAAAGAGTTTAAGAAAGAAGCGGTTACGCTCAGCCTTGGCCATAGCGGGCAACTCGTTTTTGAGCAGGGAAGCTTGCATTTGCCTGCGGGCAGCGAATTGACCGGCCTTAAGAAAGGTCATATTTCCATAGGCAGCTCCGCCGGGAAATTCAAGGGTAAAAAGGGGGCGCTGAACAAGGCTGCTTTTTCCGGTGAGGCCCTGTTGGCGGTGGCTTTGAGCTATTCGCACAGTCCGTATCAGTGGGGCGGGCGCAGCCTTGCCGGGATAGATTGCAGCGGGCTGGTGCAGATGGCTTTTAAAATTTGTGGCGTCCCGGTCTTGCGGGATGCCGCACAACAGGCTATATTGGGCTCGGAAATTCATTTTCTGGCCGAATCTATACCCGGCGACCTTGCCTTTTTTGATAGCCCTGAAGGCAGAATCGTTCACGTCGGCATCCTGTCAGCCCCAGACGAAATCATCCATGCAACGGATACCTCCGGGCGTGTGGTGATAGACAAGATTGATGGCGCCGGCATTATCAGCCGGAGTCTGAAGCGTCGCACGCATCATCTGCGCACCATACGTAGAATTTGCGCTTGACAACGGCCTATTAACACGGGAAAACCGCTGTAAATCATTTGTTTACCTCAAGAGGGGTTAAGCACTTGTCAATACAACAAAAGACGCCTCTTTACACTATATTTTTACGTCAGACAGCAACAAACAACTTCCTTTCTAAAACGACATTATGAAGAAAATCTGCTCTTGCTCCTTAGCGCTGGCCGCGCTGCTGCCGCTTTTTTCTGCGTACGCAAAGGCGGAGTCAGTTTATAACATGAAGGACAGCGTCAATTTTTACCTCAATCTTGGTAAGGAAGATGCTGCCGAACGCCGTTACTCTACTGCATGGAAGTATTATGAAAAGGCTTCTCAAATTGATCCAAAGAATGTGGATGCCCAAACGGGCATCGTGGACGTTTGCCTGAAGATGAATCGCCTGGCTCCCGCCATCCGCGCTATGGAAGCGGTAGCTACGCTTCGCCCTGCGGATTATAACAACCAATGGAAGCTGGCGCAGATCTACTTCAACTACGGCCAATACGATAAGGTGATTGCCATGGTGCCGGCGCTGCGCACGAAGGTGTCTGACCCTAAGGGTTGGGCCTTTATGCTGGGCAAGGCTTATCACTCCAAGCAGAACTATGGCAAAGCCATTGAGTATCTGGAGCAGGCGATGAAGGATGAGCCGAATAACGAGCAAGCTCCGTATCTCATCGCCCGCATGTTGGTGCAAATGGAAAACTACAAGAAGGCGGTTCCATATTACAAGAAGACGCTGGCGCTTGAAGGTGACAAGCAGCCTTACCACGTCTATGAGTTGGCGCTTGTGCTGGCTACTGCCGAGCAGTTTGAAGAATCAATTGCCTACTTCCAGCAGGCTCTTGATAAAGGCTATAAGGCACGTGATGACTTCTATATGAATATGGCTTACACCATGGCCGATGCCCATAAGACGGAAGACGCCATCAAGATGATGCGCGACATGCTTAGCCGCCGCCCGCAAGACGTCGGTCTGATGAACGGGCTAGCTGATGTATGTTATCACAGCGGCCGCTATAAGGAAGCCATCTCCTATTGGGACCGCCTCTTGGCTCAGGATGACAAGAATGCCCGCGCACTTTATCAAATTGGCCTCGCTTACATCAAGATGGGCAAGGATAAGGATGGCCAACTGCTTTGCGACCGCGCCATCACTATGGATCCTTCGCTCGCTGTGCTGAAGCACGCTAAGCAACTGCCGATGTAATTGAAGTCATTCTCTATAAGAAGATATTATGCGCCCCGGCTAGATGCCGGGGCGTTTTGCTTTTGCTTTAGAATCTTCTAATAGGGTTAAAGCGTTTATGGCGAGTCAGAGTATATAGAATGAACGTGAATTCTTGAAAAGTCCAAGCACTGTAGATTGAATGAATGGCCACCCTAATATTGACGCGTCGGCTTTGTGACTTTTTACATGCCGTAGGTGCAGATTCTTTAAGTGTGATACTTCCCTGAAATATAAGACTTAAACCGTCCATTTCCATTCTATCAGCACTGTGCGGATGAATGTTGCTTTAGGCGTTGCTGGATCTGATAAAATATCACATAGTCATCATGCCATTCGGTTACACATTAGTAATCGACTCTAAAGACGCTTGCATAAAACTTGTGATCCTGATGAAATTGGAGAAAACTGCTCAAAAAAAGAGGCTGCCCATTTGGGCAGCCTCTTTTTCATAGTATGTAAGAAAGCCTTAGAGCTTCGTGAGCTTAGCAGCCTTAAGGATTTCGCCGTTGCGGCTAATCATTATGCTGTAGATGCCGGAAGGCAAGTTGACAAGGTCAACGGTGGCTTGACTGCCGCCGGAAATGTAGTTAGCCAGCACATTGCCCAGCATATCGGTAACCTTCAGTTGGTCGCCTGCTTCTACACCCTTTACTACGCTGACCGAGCTTGTAGGGTTAGGGCTGATGGTAATGCCGCTATTGTCGCAGGAGGTAATTGTGCTGCGCACCTCACTGTACGTAACCTGGCCTTTCAGGTCAATGATAGCGAGGCGATAGTAGCCCTTACCGTTGGTTTGGTCGTAGCTGTAGCCATACTTTTCATTGTAAGGATTGCGGACAACCTTAGCTACGGTAACAAATTGCTGACCATCACGGCTGTATTGAACGTCAAAACGCTCAAAGTCCTTGTCGCTTGTTGCGATTTCCCAAGTGAGCTGAGCAGCGCACTTATCAGCGATCGCGCTAAATCCAATCAGCTTAATAGGGAGTACGAAGCAGCCAACGGTATTCACACTGCGTTGAACCTGCGTAGTGCAACCGTTGCTAGCCGTTACGGTAAGCGTATAAGGATTATTTAGCGTTGAGTTATTGATGGTCAGGCTATTTGTAGAAGAAACAACAGCATTGCTTCCGTTTACCCATGAATAGCTGGATATCGTTGAAAGGCATGCGCCGGTAGCTACTGTAGCCAGCGTAGAGGTTGTGCTGGTGCAAGAGAGGGCAACAGCGCCGACAACTGGCGGAGCCTGACGGGTGTCGCGGATGAGGTTGCCTTGATACGTCTGTGAATTAGGAACGATACCCAAGCCATTGTTGTACTGCTGACCCCCGGGGAATGAGGCGGAGCATGGGTCATGTGCGGTCAATGTGCCGCCGCAGCCGGTTGTGTTATCAGCACCATCCTGGCCTTGATTAGAGCTGCCGACTTTAATCAGGTTATTGTTCCAGAGGCGAACGCCTTTATCGCAGGTAGTAACGGTAGCGGGTACAGCGATGTTGAGACTGAACAGCAGTGTAGAGTCTCCGGTAGCAAGCAGTGGATAAAAAGCTTGTGTTGCAGAGGCTACAAAAGCATAAACATCCTTACCAACGAGGGTAGGGCCGTTAGCTGCGGTTGGAAGGTTGCCGCTTGCGCTAGTCGTGGTATTGGTGTTACCCCACTGAGCGATGCCGGTTTGCGTCCAGATATTCCCAACACGAGAGCCGGTCTGCGGTTGATTGCTGAGCGGAGCACTAACAGTGCTTCCCGCAGGCACAACTACTGTTACCTGGTTTGTACCTGCTGATTGGTAGAGGCCCGGTGTGGATACATTGGAGCCGGCAGTTACATGCAGGAAGATGTCGTAGCGGCACAGCGTCTTGTTGTACTGGATACTGAATTTAGTACCCGTAATCTGGCCGTTTGCTATTGTAGCCATCAGGCTGAGCAGGGCAACCGACAGTGAGAATAAGGCTTTTTTCATCGCGGATGTTTTATTAATGTGGTTGTGTTTTATGGAAAGCAAAGGTGATGTTATTAGGATGTTAGGCAAATCCATTAAGATATGCTTTATTATGGTAACTGTTGAAGGAAAAAGTCAAAGTTGGTAGCACCGTTAGCGTTTTGCGGATACAGCAGTTCTGTGAAGAGCAGCATTGCATTATCGTCATCGGGATTGTCATACTTAGTCTTACTGTTCATGTCATAGTCACCCTGACGGTAGCCATACGCAAAATCATAGTTAGTCGACCCATTGCCGTTATTTGGATATAGCAGTACATCAAACAGCATGTTTGTCAGGTCATCATCCGGATTATCGTACTTCACCTTACCGTCAGCGTTGAAGTCACCCTGCCACATAGCGCGGTAGGTACCAACCACATTAGCCTTTTGGGAAAGTCCCGTGAAGTTGAACTGACCTTGAACACCCTTGTCGAACAGCGGGGTAGTAGGGACAGTCAAGTCAACGAGCGTCTGTAGATTAGGGACGGACTGCGCATACTTAGTCATCGTCCCGAGGTGGCTGCGGTGGCGTACAGCTACATAGTAACTATCAAGCGGAACGGTCGGGAACTGTAGGCAGCCTACGCCGTCTGTTTCCACGATGTCGCCGTCGCGCTGTAGCAGGCCGGAGCGGGTAGCAAGCACCTGAGCGTTATTGCTCTTATTGCGTAACTCAACGAAAGCCCAGTCAACAATAGCATTCTGGCCAGTAATGCCGAATACGATTGCACTATCTGTTACCTGCTGGAACTGCGGGAAAGAACTGTTTTGCGGCGCATACTTTGTATAGCTACCCGTCACTTCTACATACGGAGTTGAGAATTCATAGATGTCCTTTTTGGGGATATACTCCGCGTTGGTAAAGGGGCTCTGGCGCAGGTTATCACGCATCAACGGACGGCCGTCAGGCGCGGTAGCGTTGCTATTGGATATCAGTGCACCTTCCAGATAAGCCCGCACGTAGATGCAAAGTTGCGCGTCAAAAGGCACGGTTACAGTCTTCACTATAGAAGGCAGATTGCCGGCATCATATACAGAGTATGTAAAGGTGGCGGTAACCGCTACGTATCCTGTTGGGTTCGGACCGGTTGGATCAAGATTTAGCTTAGAGCTGTCAAACGCTGTGATAGTCGTGGCGGCAGTAACCTTAATACCGTTATAGTACAGGTCGCCGTTTGTGCCAGGGTAGAGCGTTACCTTCTTACCATTCAGGCCAGTTGGATACGTACCGTCCTCCGGGTCATTACCAGTCAATACGCGACCTGGCACGTGCACTTGGATTGTGCCGCCGGGGTTGCGCTGAGATGTAAGCGAAGAATTAGCGCCTGTAGGCGGTTGCTGAATGCCGAAGTTCTGATTCGTAACAGCGGTATTAACCACAGCTACGGTGATTATACCCGTCTTGTTACCGGTATTAGCAGTACCGCTCAGATTTACACCTGTATTCACCCACGGGCCGTAAGTGCCGTTGGGCAGGGAAGAGGTGATAAGCGTGGAGCCAATAGCAGGCGTAGTGGTAGTGAGCACTACCTTATAAGTGGTATTGGAAATAGACTTGTCAAAGGAATAAGCGCCAGTTGTGCCATTCACAGCCACAACTTGCAGCACTTGGCCGGTAGTCGTTGTGAGCACTGCATTGAGGCCGCCTGCATTTGTGTAAGGCTCTGTTGCTGCCTTTACGGCATCAGCATTGGCATCGTCCCAAACATAACCGCTAATAGGCAGTGGCGGCTCGAAAGGCACTGTCACTGTCTTTTGTGCGGAAGGCTGACCGGCAGCATCATAAACAGAATAGTTGAACGTAGAGGTTACAGCTACCTGACTTGTCGGGTTCGGGCCGGTCGGGTCAAGGTTCAGCTTAGAGCTGTCAAACGCTGTGATAGTCGTGGCGGCAGTAACCTTAATACCGTTATAGTACAGGTCGCCGTTTGTGCCAGGGTAGAGCGTTACCTTCTTACCATTCAGGCCGGTTGGATACGTGCCGTCTTCAGGGTCATTACCGCTTAGCAAGCTGCCTGGAATGTGTACTTGAACAGTGCCGCCAGGATTCAGTTGAGAAGGCGTGGAAGCATTGGCAACCGCAGGAATCTGCTCAATGCCGAAGTTCTGGTTGGTAACCGGGGTGTTCTGTACGTTCACAGTAATAACAGCAGTCTGATTACCCGTATTAGCAACGCCGTTCAGATTAACACCTGTATTAACCCATGGGCCATTCACGCCGTTTGGCAGTGATGACGTTGTGAGTTGGCTGCCGATGGCGGGCGTAGATGTACTGAGTATAACCTTGTAGGTAGTATTGGAGATAGACTGGTTAAACTGATATGCGCCGGTTGTGGCATTTACAGCTACCACCTGTAGTACATAGCCATTGTTATCCGTGAGTACGGCATTAAGGCCGCCGGCATTTGTGTAAGGCTCGGTAGCAGCTTTTACAGCATCGCCATTCGCATCGTCCCATACAGTACCGCTGATATAGATCGGCGGCTCAAAGGGCAGAATGATGCACATAGCCGGCGAAGGCTGGTTAGCAGCATCGTACACAGAGTAGAAGAAGGTAGAAGTGACACTTACCTGGCTCGTCGGGTTAGGGCCGGTTGGGTCAATAGTTACCTTGGTAGGGTCAAAGTTGGTAATAGTAGTTGCGCTGGTAACAGCAGTACCGTTGTAGTAAAGGTTACCATTGGTGCCGGGCGCCAGCGTAACTTTTCTGCCGCTAAGTCCGTTAGGATAGGTGCCGTCTTCAAAGTCAACGCCTGTGAATGCAACAACCGGAACGGGAACCGCCGTAGTACCGCCTGGATTAAGCTGCGAGGCAGCCGTGTAGTTTGCTCCGGCAGGGATTTGCTCAATACCGAAGTTTTGGTTTGTTATGTTGGTAGTGCCGGTTGTCAGCGTGATAGTGCCGGAGGTATTGCCCGTATTGGCAATGCCATTCAGATTAACACCCGTATTAATCCAGTTGCCAATCGTGCCTGCCGGGAGAGAGGAAGCCGTAAAGGTGCTGCCAAGAGCAGGGCTGGTAGTGCTCAGGAGCACCTTATAAGTAGTATTGGAGATGGAGCGGTCAAACTGATAAGCGCCGGTCGCAGCATTGACGGCTACAACTTGCAGTACATTGCCATTGTTATTTGTCAGCACGGCATTAAGGCCGCCGGCATTTGTGTAAGGCTCCGTAGGCGCCTTAACAGCATCACCATTAGCGTCATCCCATACATAGCCGCTAATGAGGATGGGTGGCTCAAAGGGCAGGATAATGCACATCGGCGCGGAAGGCTGATTGGCATTATCATAAACAGAATAGAAGAAAGTAGAAGTAACCGCAACCTGAGAAGTTGGGTTTGGCCCGGTAGGGTCAACCGTAACCTTAGTCGGGTCAAAGGAGGTGATGGTTGTCGCGCTGGTAATTGCTACGCCGTTGTAATAAAGGTTGCCATTGCTGCCGGGCGTAAGTGTTACTTTCCGGTTGGTAAGGCCCGCCGGGTAAGTACCGTCTTCAGCGTCCGTTCCGGTAAAGGCAACAGACGGAACAACCACTTGAATGGTGCCGCCGGGGTTCAGTTGAGAAGCCAGGGTATAATTGGCGCCAACTGGAGGCTGCTCAATACCAAAGTCAAGGCCGTAAGTATTGCCCGTAGGCCGGAAGGCCGGGCGCAGCAGCGGAGAGGTCGCCACCCAGCCGGAATTAAGCGCGCCGCTAGGCGAGCCGTTAGTAACGCCTTCTGCAACATTCACCCTGCTCAGTACCAGCTTTATAGGCAGGCCCTGCGGCACATTGTTCATGCTCCAGGTGCCATTGGCAGCCACTGTCGCCTTCCTGATAACTGTCCCGGAAAGAGAGTCAATCGCATATACATAAAGTCCTCCACCTGAAGTACCGACTTCCGAATTTGTCTGGATATTACTAAAAGTGCCATTTGCACTGCCGTCTGCGTCATCCCATACCGTACCGTACAGGCAAAAGGTCGTGTTGGTTGTAACCGTGCAGCCAATCGGCTGACCGGCAAAGCTTACAGAAGCAAGGCGTCCGCCTGCTACGGCGTCATAACAGCTGTTATTTAGGGTAGCTTGGTGGGTATTCATACCCATACCGAAGTCTATATAGGTACGATTCAGGTAAGTAACCTGAGAGATGGCGGTCACGGCCGTCATCTGAAGACCTGCAACATTAGCAGGCTGGCCTTCTGCATTGATAAGGCCGTCCGCACGCGTCTTGAACGTAAGCGTTGTATTAGGAGCTACAGCATACGAAACGCCGGGCATAAAGGCGTTTTGCTCTGCTTCCGTGCCGGCGCCAAAGCCGTCAATATCAATAAAAGCAGCACGGATATTAAGCGCTGTGTCCTGGTTGGTGCCTGCCTTTTTAAAGTAAAGACGGAAGTGCACCAGATAATCTTGGTTAGCGCTATACTTCATCTGTACATAGCCGTTACCGCAAGCCTGTTGGTTTGGCGTCCACAAACCACTTGTATTTGTGCTTGAGCAGCTCGTTACCGGCTGGAAAGCGGAGTCGTAGCCGCCGGGATTGTTAACGCTTGCCAGATTATCAAAAGCATAAAGGCCCACCGCATCGGAGCTTGTATTGCTTTTTCGCATGATTTGGACGTAGGCGTCAATGTAATTGCCACTACCTCCGGCCGCGTTTGTATACTTATACAGGGCACCCGGCTGAAGGTTGCCATTCGGCGCGGTAACCAGCGTTGGGCTGATAAGGGATACCGGCGTGAAAATCTGCCCCTTGGCGCTGTGCCCGAAGAAGAGCAGAACTGCGAGCAGGAAGTAGAGTGTTTGCTTCATACGTATAATAACTGTTTGGTTTGGGGAGGATAGGAAATGTTACTGAGACCGTCTTTTTGTAAAGTGCCGTTTCTATTAACGACCGCTTTGCAAATCTAATGCACGTGTTATTCGTTTGTTATAGAAACCCACATTTATTTTTAGGACATTTCTTTGAAAAAATAGAATAATTGGTAGTTATGATTTGGAAATTATTATATATTTACGATTTGTTGTTCTAAAACTCCATATACCGCAGAATCAACTACTAAGCTGATTTTGAAGGCATACTTTTTACCAGATTACCCTTTTGTTATTTTTAGCGGCAATGGAAAAGAATATGCGAAGGCAAGTCAGCACATCGCATTTCGGAGGTAGCGCACAGCGTACTCCGAATGGTCATTTTTTCGGGGAAAAGCTGCCGCAAAAACAGCAGAAAGCAGCCTTAATTGGCGTGCTTATCAATTTGAATAATCAAGAGGAAAATCAGACACGCACCTATCGGGCCTGTAGCGCCTGCATGCGCAGAAAATACTTTCCAAGCACGTCAAATTCTATGTTGGCGCGGCCATCCTGCACGAGCGTGCTGAATCCTGTATGCTCAAAAGTGTAAGGAATGATAGCCACCTGAAAGTCGCCATTGCCGATGTTGAACGCAGTGAGGCTCACGCCATCAATGCATACAGAGCCTTTCTCCACCACCAGCGGGGCAAAGTCCGCATCAAATGAGAAACTGAAGAGATAGCTCCCGTCCAGGCTTTCCCGACCGGTGCAAAGGGCTACCGTATCTACATGTCCCTGCACAAAATGCCCGTCCAGCCGATCGCCTACGCGCAGCGAGCGCTCCAGGTTCAGGCGCTGACCTATAATCCAGTCTCCAAGCGTGGTTTTGCACAACGTTTCCTCCACTGCCGTTACGCGATACTGGCTATCTTGAATGTCCACTACCGTCAAGCAAACGCCATTGTGGGAGAGGCTTTGGTCGATTTTTAGCTCCGGCGTCAGCGGGCTTTCTATCCAGAACTCGCGGTTAGAGCCCGCGGCACTTATGTTGCGGATGATGCCTGTGCCTTCAATGATGCCGGTGAACATAGCCGGCAAAGCTATCGTTTGTAGGCAGTTCCGCTATGAGTCGTGACGCCGGTATCAGACACTACGGTAAGGAATATGCGCAGCCCAAGGCTGTCTCCGAGCCGGCGCGTAAGTACACCACTGATAGTGTCTTTCGGGCGACACAGAAGCTGTCCGTTCAGCACCACCGTATCCGCTGTAGCGCGCAGTTGCCGGTTAGCGGTAAAGCGCAGCAAATCATTTCCGCCGGAGCAGAATCCTTTTAAGGTTAATTTGGTATGCGAAAGGGCGCCCAGCTGCAAGTGTAGTGAATCAAGCCGCACAATTTGATTCGCGCTGCTATACACCGTATCTGTAAAGACATAGTCGCCGCTGAAGGCATCGGAAGGATAGAAGCATATGCTGTTGTCTGCCGTTCCGGGGAAGTCGAAATTATAATTCACAGCTTCCGGGTCGTTGCAATACTTGCGTGAAAGGCGAGGGTCAGTGTTGCCCGGCTCATCTTGGTATTTTTTACAGGAAGCTGATGCACAAACACTTGCCAGCAACAAACATATTTTCAGAGTAGAGGGAAGGCGCATAAACGGACGATTCTATAACGGAACTCTTCGCAAAGCTATTGCTTTCGAAAAATGCTATTTGGAGCAGATGGCAGCAATACATGATTCCCCTATCTTTGCCGTCCCAAAAAATACATTACCAAAAAGGGGGTATAAAACAGACTATGCTCATTATAGATTCCAAAGACTGCGAAAACATTGACAAGGCGCTTAAGAAGTATAAGAAGAAGTTTGAGAAGAGCCGCACGCTCCTCCAACTCCGTCAGCGCCAGGCTTTTGTAAAGCCTTCCGTGCGCCGCCGTACAGAAGTGCTGAAAGCCGTTTACAAGCAGCAGCTTCTGGAAGGGCGCTTAGACGATTAAGTCTTCGCCACCGTCCTTTTTGGGAATAAAATTCCAATTCCGCCCCTTTCGCCAGAGCTTATCTTTGGTGAAAGGGGTTTTTATTATGCAGTTTGGCGAAGCGGCGGCGGCGTTCATCCATTATCTGAAATTTGAGAAGCGCTATTCGGTGCATACCGTAGAAGCATACGAGCGGAACCTGACGCAATTCCAGAAATACTTTCTTGCCGATTACGGCAGCCCGATGGAAGCCGGCGGCATCCTGCATCACCACATCCGGAGCTGGCTGGCGCGGATTAAAGAAGAAGACGCAACCGTCGCCGCACGAACGCTCAATCATAAGACCGCAACGCTCAGCTCGTTTTTCCGCTGGGCCTGCCTGCAAGGCTTTGCGCAGAAAAATCCGGTGCGCCAACTGCATTCGCAGCGCCTGCCCCAGCGCCTGCCCGTGGCCTTGCAAGAGCCGCAGGCCGATAAATTGATTAATGAAGGCGCATTCGGAGCCGGCTTTAAAGGCTTCACCGACCGGCTTATCTGCGAATTGCTCTACAGCACCGGCATGCGCCGCCAGGAGTTGCTCACGCTGCGCGAGACGGACGTGGCCTGGGGCCAGAAGCTCATCCGCGTGCTTGGTAAGGGTAATAAGGAACGCCTTATTCCCGTAGGCGAAGCCCTTATTGATGACCTGCGCGATTACATTGCCGCCAAGAAAAAAGAATTGGAGCGGCCCAACCGGGAATTTCTGCTCGTTTTGCCAGACGGCAAGAAGCTTTATCCTACTTACGTTTATCGTGTTGTAAAGACGCAGCTGAGCGCCGTGACCACTCAGCAGAAGCGCAGTCCGCACGTGCTGCGGCACTCCTTTGCCACGCACTTGCTCAACAATGGCGCGGGTATTCAGGCCATCAAAGAATTACTTGGGCACAGCAGCCTGGCTGCGACGCAGATTTACACCAACACAGATATAGAGCGGCTGAAGGAAATCCATAAGACGGCGCATCCACGCGGGTAAAAAAACTATATGCCTGCTAAAAAGGGCTTCCTGCAAAATTTTGGTTGCTGTTGGCACTTTTTGTTTGCAGGCTGTGTACCTTTTCCTTTCCTAAACCGGATAGCGTATATGGCCTGACTCTTACCTCTACCTTATTTTTTCACCAAACCAGAGTACCCATATGAACGTACAAATTCAGACGGTGCATTTTGATGCAGACAGCAAGCTTACCGAGCGTATCAACCAGAAATTGGAGAAGCTGCGCACCTTTCACGACCGCATCGTGGACGCAGAGGTCTATCTCATCCTTGACAACGTAGGCCATACGCTCAAGGATAAAGTGGCCGAAATCAAGGTGCATGTACCGCGTCACTCCTTCTTTGTGAAGCATCAGTCCAAAACCTTTGAGGAATCCTTTGACTTCGCCTTTGACAGCCTGGTCAATCAGATAAAGCGCTACAAGGAGCGCCAGACAAGGAATAACGCCGTTGCGGCGGTGCCGGAATAGGCACTAACGGAATGGAAAAAAAGCCGGTCTTTCAGAAGGCCGGCTTTTTCTATTTTAGCGCAGCCTTGCAGCCTAATGTGGAAACGCTTATTTTGCAAAGCTTTCGCGCAGGCCGCGCATCTACTTCTCATTACCTTATGCACACACGCTATACTCGCCTCTTGTTCGTTGCGCTATCCCTGCTGCTCTTCGGCGCCTGCAAGAAGGACTTCAGCGAAGACCCGCCATTTCCGGATACCCTTACGCCCTCTCTGTTCATAGCCAGCGACAATGGTTTTGTGTATGCGCTCAACCCGAAGACGGGCGATAAGAAGTGGGAATTCCAGGCCGGTGCGGCTGTGAAGGGTACGCCCTATCTCCTGCTGGGCAAGCTTTACGTCGTTTCTGAGGATGGCTACCTGCACCGTCTTGACCCGGATTACGGCACTGAACTGAAGAAGTTCAACCACAAAAGCCGCCTAGTAAGCTCGCCCGTCGGCGATGGCAATTTTCTGTACTTAGGCGCGGGCGACAATAACCTTTACTGCTGGGATATGGTTGCTGATACGATTCGCTGGAAATTCCCGACCGGCGGCGCTATTGAATCCTCACCGACGATTGTGGACACTAATGTCATTTTTGGCAGCAACGACGGAAAAGTGTATTCCGTCTCAAAAAAATACGGCACCAAAACCTGGGCGTTTGACCCGGGAACGGCCACTGCCTTCACTTCATCGCCTACATACGCGCGCAAGCAAGTCTATATAGGCGCGAAGGACGGGAATATGTACGCCATCAACGTTGACGACTTCACCCTACGCTGGAAATATGCAACCGGCGGCCCTATTGAGTCTTCCCCCATCTCTTACGGCGGCAATATCATCTTCGGCTCGTACGACAAGAGCGTTTACTGCATTGACTCCGGCAGCGGTCAGCCACGCTGGATTACACCTACCAACGACCGTGTGCTGTCCTCGCCTTACGCCTACAATCAAGTTATCTACATCGGCAGCTACGACTACAGCCTTTACGCCATTCACATTATCACCGGCGACCTGCGCTGGAAGTTCCTGACATCCGGCGCTATCCGGTCTTCTCCGCTCGTGGCCAATGGTACGGTCTATCTCGGCGGCACAGATAAGTACATCTATGGGCTGGATACGCTCGGCGGCAACCTGCTCTTTAAGAAAAATATCAACGGCGCCATTGAAAGCTCCCCAGTGTTGTATGATTCTTCTAAAACGGCACAGTATCCGAGCGTAAGCGGCGCTTCAAAGTATTGACACCATCTCCCTTTCGCTAAAAAAGCCTGCAACAAGATTGCAGGCTTTTTTGTTGGCAATAGAAATAGAAAGCCGCCTCGTCAGAGTCGGCTTTCCTGAATGCTAAACCGGCTTTGAACTTATCGGCATTTATGAAGCTTACGCAATCGTAATGCTGTCGTCCAGATAAACATCCTGAATGGTGTTGAGCAGCTCAATGCCCACCTTCATATCTTTCTGGAAGGCCTTGCGGCCGGAAATGAGGCCCATGCCGCCGGCGCGCTTGTTCACTACTGCCGTCATTACTGCTTCCTGCAGGTCAGTAGCGCCCTTGCTCTCGCCGCCGGAATTGATAAGGCCCACGCGGCCCATATAGCAGTTGGCTACCTGATAGCGGCAGAGGTCAATCGGGTGGTCAGTGGTCAGCTTCTCATACACATTCTTATGCGTCTTGCCGAAGTTGAGCGCCGTGTAGCCGCCATTGCCTGCCGGCAGCTTTTGCTTGATGATGTCGGCCTGAAGGGTTACGCCGAGGTGGTTGGCTTGCGCGGTAAGATCGGCGGCAGTGTGATAATCCACGCCGTCCTTCTTGAACGCGCTGTTGCGGAGATAGCACCACAGCACGGTAGCCATGCCCAGATCGTGCGCATATTCAAAAGCCTTAGCTATTTCCACAATCTGGCGCGCGCTTTCATCAGAGCCGAAGTAGATGGTAGCACCGATGGCGGTAGCGCCCATATTCCAGGCATCGCGGATGGTGCCGAACATGATTTGGTCAAACTTGTTCGGGTAGGAGATAAACTCGTTGTGGTTCACCTTGACGATGAAGGGAATCTTGTGCGCATACTTGCGTGCAACCGATGCGAGCACGCCATAGGTAGAAGCCACGGCATTGCAGCCGCCTTCAATGGCCAGATTTACAATATTCTCCGGGTCAAAATAGATAGGATTGGGAGCGAAGGAAGCGCCAGCGCTGTGCTCAATGCCCTGGTCAACCGGCAGGATGCTTACATAGCCCGTGCCCGCGAGGCGGCCATTATTCTGAAGCGCCTGGATGGAACGGAGGGTTTGAATGTTGCGGTTGGAATGGCTCCAGACTTCGCTCACATTGTCCGCAGAAGGCAGATGAAGCTGGCTTTTGTCAATCGTAGCGCACTTGTGGTCAAGATAGTACTCTGCCTTATCGGCCAGAAGCTCCTCAATGCGGGAAGCGGAAGTCAAGGTTGCTGACATATTTGTTAGATAGATTTTTAGCGGCGGCAAAGGTAATGGCTGGCAGCTTGATAAGATGAAAGCTTGACAGGTATTAAGGATTGATTAGAAAAATCTGCAAGCCCTTAACCGCGCCACCGTCCACGCGCTTAAAAGGCTGGCCCCGCTCATCCAGCATAAAAGGCGTGGCCGCGTCCAGCCCGTTTTGATGGTGAAAATAGTAAGTCACCTTGTAGCGCCGCATGTCGGCCAATACATCTTCCTGACGCACCACATCAGACGAAGGCGTATAGTAATTGCAACCCATCCAATAAGCCAATAACCCGGCACGGCCCGGATTATCGTTGGAAGTGAAGGAGCCACGGATGCCTTTGGCCGCAAGCACCCCGGCAAGATTATAAGTGCCTTCGCCCTGGCGGAAGAGCGCCTTCATGTCATAAATCGGCCAGGCAACAAAGGAGAGCGCTAGCAGAACGCCCGCAAGCCGGTAAGCACGGATGCCCGGAAATTTTTCACTGAAAGCCTGAAGCCAAAGCGCGCCAATCACCATACTCAATGGCAATAGGAGCCAGATATATCGCGCCTCAAAATGCAGCAGGAGATATCCCAGCGGCATAATAGCCATAGCTGCGAGCAATACTTTGGCATCTGAGTCAAATAGCCTTTGCCTCCGGCTGAAAGCGACCAGCAGGCTGGCCGCCAAAAGCGGCAGGAGTACGCAGGAAATCTGATTCGCTGCTTCCACGCCCTGAAGCGCCGCCTGAATGCTGTGACCGGCCCCACTCTTTATCATCGCTAAGCTTTCAAAGCGGCTGTGCAGCATCCCTTCGGATAAGTAGGGGTCTTCCCAGGTATAGGGCGAGTTGGGGTAGGGCGGTGGGATAAGCGCTCCAATGTCCGGGCGCAGGGATTTGTGTCCGGCCAGCGTCCAGCTTGTATTGAGCGCACCGCTTTTGGAGAATGCCCATGTGCTGTACTTTTTATGCATCAGAAAGCTCCAAGGCGCAAGCATAAGCAGCAGAAGTACAGCCGTAGTAGCAAAGGCTTTCCAGGGAAAGCGCAGCCCTTCCCGGCGCGACTGTATCAGGAGGCTTAGCGGAAAGTGCAGCAGCAGAAAGTAAAAGGAGTAAATCTTGGCGTAAACCGCCAGCGCCATAATTAGGGCGCCAAGCATCCACAGCACAGGCTTTCTAAAAAAATCGGCGCTCAGAATAGTCAAGAGATAAAGCAGCAATAGCCCCACCTGCCACAGGTCGCAGAAAAGCTGCTTATAAAGCGCGTAAACCAGAAATACGGACAGCGCGCCCAGCAAAGCCATTCCCAGAAAACGCTCTATCCGGAAGCGGCGGAACAGCCCAAAGGTTGTTGAAAGAATAAGGATGCATGCCAGGCTGTTTGTAAGCTGCGCCGCCAAGACAGACGGAATTCCGCCCCGTAGACACAGCGCCACCAGTGCTGGATGCAACGGACTCCACAGCGCATTCACCAGCCGCATTGGCTCGCCGAGCGCGCCCTGCTCAGCCATGGTCAGATACGCCACGGCATCGGGGTCAATATAGTACCGGTAGTATGGATAGCTCAGCCAGAATAGCGCGCAGAAGAGCGCAATGGCGATAAACAGATGTATAAGCCGTAATGGCCTGAAAACGTCGGTATTCACAGGGATTGCAAGAGGCCGGAAAGATACTCCGGCACCTTCAAGAGCCGGCTGCCGTACCACGAAAACATTTCGCCGTCCACGAGACGCACCTGTGCTTCCGGTATCGCGGCATGTACTTCCGCAATGTGCTTTTCTTTAAATGGATATGGCTCAGATGACAGCAATATCAATTCCGGCTTCAAATCTGCTAAGGCTTCTAAAGATATTTCGGGATAGCGGGGTACTTCTTGCAAGACATTTGTCCAACCGCAGCGCGTGAGCAGGTCATTGATGAAGGTGTCGCCGCCGGCCCACATCCAGGGGCTACGCCAGATGCCGTAGGCAACTGATGTTTTACCGCAGAGGCGGAGTGGCGCGAAGTCTGTTCCAATTTGCCGAGTGATTTCTTCACCTTCATTAGCCCTGCCGCAAATAACACTTACGCTTTCCATCATCCGCAGCGCATCGTCCAGTGTCTTTATATCGCTCACCCAAACCGGTGCAAGGGCTTGCAACGCGTCAATCTGCTCCCGGACGTTTTCTTCCTTGTTGGCAATAATCAGGTCGGGCTGCAAGGCTGCCACACGGTCAACGTGCACCGTCTTTGTGCCGCCAACGCGCGGCTTTGTGCGAAACCACCTTTCTGGATGCACGCAAAATTTTGTAATGCCCACCACTTCATCCTCTAATCCTAAATCCGCCAGCAGCTCCGTCTGCGAAGGCACAAGCGAGACGATACGCCGCGGTTTTACCGGCGCATCCATCTCCCGGTCCAGCATATCAGTTACGCGCGGCACGGCTCAATGGAAGCGTTTGTAATAGAAAAGGAGGAAGACGCACATAAGTATATCAAAAGGCAGCAGCACATCGCTGATCTGCGCCCACAGCGAATGCTTCGGCAATAAAAAGTGTAGGGCCAGGTTCACCGCCGTTAGAGCTATGTACCCGATGGCCGCCCAACGCCGCCCGGCGCAAACCGCCATCCACAGCAAGGTATAAAGCAGCAGCTCCGCGCACGAGCCGAGACAAAGTGCTGAGTCCAGCACACCCGCCTGCGCAAACGTGAAAACGCTGTAGCCCAGCAGCACTACATGAAAGAGCGCTACCAACGGAAAAACCAATGGTAAGTGCTTCAATCGCTGTAAAAAATCAACTTGCTTCAATTGTTCTGTTTTCTAATCCTTTCCATCCTGTAAATCCTGGTATCATTTCCCCAGCGCATTCAGCACATCATACTTCGTCAGGATGTGGAAGTCGCCGCTCTCATCCTTTGTCAGCACGGCCCCTGTGTCTTTGTTCAGGTACTTTGTCAGGCGGTCTATCTGCGTATCCATCTCTACCACCGGCAGGGGTTTCTCCATTACGGCGCCCACCGTTTTCTCCCGCAGGCCGTCTTCCTCCATCATGCGCTTGAAGAGGCCTTGTTGGGTGATGGCGCCCACCATTTCCCGCCCTTCCTCTACTGGTATCTGCTCAATGTCGTATTTCTTCATCACCTCCAGCGCATCGCTTACCGGCTGCTCCTTTTTCAGTGTTACAAGCCGCCGCCTGCCGAGGCCGCCAATTAAATCCTTCACCGTATTCACGTCTAAAAAGCCCCGGTCGAGCATCCACTCATCGTTGTAAATCTTGCCGACATAGCGGCTGCCGTGGTCATGGAATATCACCACCACAAAATCATCCTTCTTCAGCTTATCCTTCAACTGCCGCAGGCCCGCAACTACGCTGCCCGCACTATAGCCCACAAACATTCCTTCTTCCTTTGCAATGCGCCGCGCCATCACCGCACCGTCCTTATCGGTAACCTTCTCAAAGAGGTCAATCGTCTCGCGGATGTAGTTCTGCGGCAGGAAATCCTCCCCAAAACCCTCGCTCACGTACGGGTGCACCTCTTTCATGTCCAGCTCCCCCGTGTCAAACCACTTCTTCAGCAGTGAGCCATACGTGTCAATCGCCCACACCTGCACTGCAGGGTTCTGCTCCTTAAAGTATTGGCCCACACCTGTAATCGTCCCGCCCGTGCCCGCAGCCACCACGAGGTGCGTAATCTTCCCATCCGTCTGTCGCCATAATTCCGGCCCCGTCTGCTCATAATGCGCTAGCCGGTTCGCCAGATTATCATACTGATTCACATACCACGAGTTCGGAATCTCCGTGGCCAGCCGCTTGCTCACGCTGTAATAAGAGCGCGGGTCTTCCGGCTCCACATTGGTAGGGCACACAATCACCTCTGCGCCCATCGCTTTCAGGATGTCCACCTTCTCCTTGCTCTGTTTATCAGTAGTGGCGAAGATGCACTTGTAGCCTTTAATAATCGCCGCAATGGCAAGGCCCATGCCTGTATTGCCGCTCGTGCCTTCTATGATGGTGCCGCCCGGCTTAATCTTCCCCTCGGCCTCTGCCACCTCCAGCATCTTCAGCGCCATCCGGTCTTTAATGGAATTGCCGGGATTAGCCCACTCAATTTTGGCATAGACCGGACAGGGCAAATCAGCCGTTACGCGGTTGAGGCGCACAAGGGGCGTATCGCCGATGGTGCCGAGGATGTTGTCAAAGACGCGATGCATTATGATGAGTAATGAGTAATGAAAGATGAGTAAGGCGCGAAAATACGGCGGGCAGACAGGAACCGGTCTGACGAGCTTTCAGCAAAAGCCGTTAGCCGTCTGCCCAGTTCCGCTAAGAAGAAAGATTTTTATGAAGTCTGTACATCTCGCTTCTCCTGACATTGTTCCGCCATGAGGCTGAAATGCCAGCATGGCTACGGAATATCCAGGTACTTATGCGTCTGCAGGGAAAGCTGCCACTGCGGATGAGACTTGATATACTCAATGATAAGCGGCGTTATAGCCTCGCGCCTGCTCCACTCCGGCTGCAGGTAGAGCGCGCAATCCTTGGTCACATGCGCGGCATGCTGCTCCGCCCATGCAAGGTCGCTCTTGTGATAGACTACCACCTTCAGCTCCCCGGCGCGGGATAAAACTTCCGGCAGCGGGGCCTTGAATTTTTTAGGAGAAAGTGTGATGAAGTCAAGCTTACTGCTCAGCGGAGAAGAGCCGGATGTTTCAATATGCGTGCGGAAGCCGGCCCCATTCAACCCTTCCGTGAGTGCCGTCAGGTCGTGCATAGCAGGTTCTCCACCGGTGATGACGGCAATGCGCCCCGGATACTTAGCCGCCTCGTAAACGATGTGACCTACGCTCATATGCGGATGCGCGGCGGCGTCCCAGCTTTCCTTTACATCGCACCACACGCAGCCCACATCGCAGCCGCCGAGGCGAATGAAGTATGCCGCCTGCCCGCTGTAATGCCCCTCACCCTGGAGCGTGTAGAAATGCTCCATCACCGGGTAAGTGATTGCCGAATTCGGAATTCGGAATTCGGAATTCGGAATTTGTATGATAGACTCCTGTTGCAATTGGCTAATTGTCTGATTGACTGATTCGCGCGCGCAGCGTATTCTTCATCAGCCCGCAGATAGTCATCGGGCCTACGCCTTTGGGCACGGGGGTAATCCAGGCGCACTTCGGAGCCACGGCGTCAAAGTCCACATCGCCCACAAGGCGGCTGCCACTCTTGCGCGTTGCGTCCGGAATGCTGTTGATGCCTACGTCTATGATAATGGCGCCTTCCTTCACCATATCCGCCTTCAGGAAGCGCGGCTGTCCGATGGCGGCCACAATCAGGTCGGCCTCGCGGCAGGCGGCGGCCAGGTCTTTCGTCTTGCTGTGCGTCAGGGTTACGGTGGCATTGCCCGTGGCGGTCGGGCGGCTGAGCAGGATGCTCATGGGCGTGCCTACAATGTTGCTTCGGCCAATTACAACGGCATTCATACCGACTGGATTGATGCCGTAATGCTCCAGCATGAGCAGAATGCCATACGGTGTTGCCGGAAGGAAAGTCTCCTGCCCCAGCACCATACGACCCTGGGATATTGGGTGAAAACCATCCACATCCTTACGCGGGTCAATGGCATTAATGACGGCGTTCGAAGAGATATGCTTTGGCAGCGGAAGCTGCACCAGAATACCGTCCACTTCCGGGTTGCGATTCAGCTTATCCACTTCGGTCAAAAGGGCCGCCTCGGAAATACTGGCGTCTAAGCGCAGCATCGTGGAGCCGAAACCCAGCTCACCGCAGGTGCGCACCTTATTGCTTACATAAACCTGCGAGGCCGGGTCTGCACCCACAAGGATGGCGGCGAGGTGTGGGGTGCGGATGCCGGCGACCGTCATGCGGGCCGCCTCCGCTTTTATTTGCTCACGGATGTGCGCGGATACCGCGGCCCCGTCTAAAATCTGCATGGCCGCGAAGATACGTCCGCAAGCCGCGGCATGCGGCTACCACACCTGCACTTCCCGCTCCAGCTCAATGCCGAAGCGGGCCTTTACGTCTTTCAGGATTTGCTCAGAAAGCGCCCAAAGCTCCCCTCCGGTGGCGCGGCCGTGGTTCACCACCACGAGGGCCTGCTTTGCGTGAATGCCGGCATCGCCAAGGCGCCTGCCCTTCCATCCACATTGCTCAATCAGCCATCCGGCCGGCACTTTTATGCGCCCATCAAGGACGGGATAGGCGGGAATTGCGGGATGTGCCGCACGGAGCTCCTCGTATTGTTCCGCCTCAATCGTCGGGTTCTTGAAGAAGGAGCCGGCATTGCCGATGACAGCCGGGTCGGGCAGCTTGCTGCGGCGGATGTTGATGACGGCCTGCGCAATGCTGCTGACGGAAGGCTCCGCGCCCATCGCTGCCAGCTCATCGCGGATAGCACCGTAATCGGTATGCAGCACCGGATTTTTGGAAAGGCGGAAGATGACGGCCGTTACCACCACTTTCCCCTTCAAGGGGCCTTTAAAAATGCTGTCGCGGTAGCCGAAGCGGCAGGCTTCATTGGAGAAGCGCCGCAGCGCTCCTTCCTCCCAGTCCCAGGCTTCCACTTCATCAATCGTGTCCTTTACCTCCATGCCGTAAGCGCCGATATTCTGGATAGGCGATGCGCCGACTGTGCCGGGAATGAGCGCCAGGTTTTCTATCCCGCCCAGCCCATTGCCAATGGCGTGCAATACCACCTCATGCCACACCTCTCCTGCGCCTGTGCGCAGCCAGACCGCATTGGCGTCTTCCTTCACCATCGCTATCCCGCGAATGCGGTTCAGGATGACTGTGCCTTTCACCGGGCCGGTGAGGAGCACATTGCTGCCGCCGCCAAGCACATGAAAGGGTTTTGGCAAGTACGCATCCGCGGCTATCAGCGGAAGCTGCGCGGCGTCTGTCAGTTCCAGCAGCGCCTCTGCGCGCGCGTCCATGCCGAAGCTGTTGAGGCGGCGCAGCGAGGCGTTGCGTTGAACGGTGTATGGGGTGGGAGCATTCAAGATTGAATAGGAAAGGCGGCAAGGTACTCAAGCCGCGCCACCTGTGATATGCTGCTGCCAGCCTTCGCGCATAGCAATGCCGAGGCCCGGCCCGTCTCCCGGTGCGAGGTAGTGCGGCAGGCCGTTTTGCTCGCTCCAGCCCAGGCCGTCGGCGTAATCGCCGGTGAGGAGGAGGGGGCCGTCGGCGTCTAAGAAGCCGGCGGCGGGGGAAAGGTGGGCGAGGGCGGCGGTGCCGATGCTGCTCTCGTTCATGGAGCCGAGCATTACCTGCAGGCCCGCTCCCTTTGCCTCCGCTATCATGCGCAGCGCGGGCGTGATGCCGCCGCATTTGGTGAGCTTGATGTTGATGCCGTGAAAGGCGGCGGCGCACAGGGCCACATCATGCTCTTCCACGCAGGCCTCATCGGCGAAGACGGGGATGGGCGATTGCGCCTTGAGCGCCGCAGCTTCCTCCCATGCGCTCTTCGCAAGCGGCTGCTCCAGCAGCACCACGCCGAGGCGGTGCAGCTCCGGCAGGAGGCGCAAGGCATCCTCATAGCTCCAGCCTTCATTTACATCCACGCGGAAGGGAGCAGCCGTTGCATTGCGCAGCGCGCGGACGAGGTCTATATTATCCGGGCGGGCGAGCTTGAGCTTATAGACCGTGGCGGGATGCGCGCGGAGCTTCTGGAGCATCTCATCCGCCGTGCCGAGGCCGATTGTGTAGTCGGATAGCTTCGGGCTTCCGGCCTCTAATCCCAGCGCTTTGTACAGGGGCAGCTTGCGCAGGCGCGCAAACAAATCCCAGCCGGCTATGTCCAGCGCTGCAATGAGGAAATTTTGTCCGGGGAGCAGGTGGTGCAGGAAGTGCCAGAAGCGCTTTGGGTCTGTCAGGGCGTAGCGCTCTATGGTTGGTTTTACCTTTTCAAGCGCTTCCATCATGCCGGCCACCGTTACACTATAGTAGCGGATGGCGGGCGCCTCGCCCCAGCCCTGCAGCTTGCCGAAGCCGAGGGACACAAGCAGGGCCGGCTGCTGGGTCTTGGTGCCTTTGGCAATGGTGAAGGGGTACTGAAAGGGCAGCGAGACGGAATAGGCGGATACTTGCAGCATTGCGCGGCAAGGTAAGCTTAGGATTTGTGGGCAGCCGATGCTGCGGGCAGCAGTTTGCGGCACAAACAGGGTTTCGTATAATGATTATTTTTCTGGGAAAGTACCCGCAAAGTTTGCGGAGGCTTTCCCGCAGGCCGGGAAGGCTGGGCAAATCTTGCGGAAGCTTTCCCGAAGTGCGGACGGTATGCGCAGGATTTGCGGATGATTTCCTGCATTCAGGAAGGCTCCCGCAAGGTTTGCGGGCACTTTCCCGGGTTCAGGAAGGGTTAAAGCAGGCTTGCGGCGGGGTTGTAAAGTCCTTTTGCAGGTTTGCTCCATCTTTTCTTTGAAGCTTATCC
This sequence comes from Chitinophagaceae bacterium, assembly GCA_965246785.1. Classification (GTDB taxonomy): domain Bacteria; phylum Bacteroidota; class Bacteroidia; order Chitinophagales; family Chitinophagaceae; genus UBA1952. The sequence goes on along the minus strand of CBDFFM010000023.1, from coordinate 18,261 downwards.
TTTGCCTTTTCAGGCAGGCGCAAGATGCCGCCGCACAATGCCGCGCCTCAATCTTGCGCCAGCGAGGGGGAAACTTACTTAATGGATGCTAACTTGTTCCTGTAATAAACGCAGAACGTCATCTACAGGCATACTCAATGCGCTTGTAGCTATTGAAATTGGTGTGCCATAAGTGCCATAGTTCGCTGTCATCATTTTGCGCTTCACAAAGTTTTGTTGGCGCTCAATGTAGAGTTCAGGCTGTTTGACGTGTACCATAATCAATCTATGTCTGTAAATAGTAACCGTTGAAAATCCTTGAATGTCTTCCCAAGGAATCTCATGCTCGTACAAAGACTGCGTGTTATTGGTCAATCCTTCTTTGCTAATTATTAGAGCAGGTTTTTTATCTATCAATCGCTTAGTAAGAAAAACACAGGCAATTGGAAATGCGATGATGCCTCCAACACCAACTACATAAAGTTGTATACTGTAGTATACGCGATCACCGATTGGGATGCCATATAAGAAATATAGGATGATGGCAATAGAGAGCACTACAGAAACCGCTGTTAGAAGTACAAGTCTCTTCTTGTTGAAAGGAATTATGGTGTCTGTAAATACAACCGGCTCCATCATTATTAATGTTTGTTCGGTTAGGTAATATTTTTTCGGCGTCGTTAGTGCTATCACCAACAACGAATATACATCCCACGCGAAAAACCCAACAGACTGACAGCTGATGAACGGAGCGTCGCAAGGAACGATTGGGAGCGAACGGAACTCCGACTAAAAAAATTCCTCATGACGGAACGGGGCTGACCTCGCGGCGCTTTGGTCAGCCCCGTTCCTATTCCACCCGCGCCAACCCGGCCTTGGCCATCTGGTCTATGCTTGCCTGGTAGTCATGGTCGCGCATGGAGAGGGCAGTTTCGTAATAGCGGCCGGCCTCCGCCTTCTGGGCGCGGGCCTCATAGATGCCGCCCATTTGCAGGGCGGCGCGGGCCGCAAAATGCTCCGGGCGGCTCCGGCCTGCATTGATGGCGCGCTGGTAAGCCTGCACGGCCGCGGGGGCATCGCCGGTCTCTTCCAAAGCGCGGCCCAGGCGGAAGTCGTACTCCACCTTATCCGCCGGCTCGTTGAACGCGGCGGCGCTCGTTTCGCGCAGCTTGATAAGGGCTTGTGCCGCATAGCCGCCGTCAATGAGCAGGCGGGCGCGGAGGAGGAGAAGTTGCGGCCAATTGCCGCCTTTGGCGAAGCGCTGCGCCTGCCGGTCGGCGTCGGTAAAGGTGTTGCCTTCGCTCAGGATGCGTGTGCGGTAGGCGGCGGCCTGTGCACTTTGGCCGGCGAGGTATGCGGCGAAGGCCGCTTGCTGCAGGGCGTCTTTGACGTAGGGCTTGCCCTTATTTGCGGCAAGGAAGCGGTTGAAGTAGCCAATGGAGGCGGCATCCTGCCGGAGGAGAAGGGCGCTGCCGAGCTCAAAATGGAGGATGGGCCAGGCCCGCGCCGCTATCTGTACATCATCCGTGCGCAAGGCGGCGATGGCGGCATCCGCATGGCGATAGGCGAGGGCAAGATTAGCGCGTAAAAAAGCCCGCATCGGGTTTGCGGCAATTGGGAATGCGGCATCGCTGCTCACCGCCTTCCATACACCCGGCTTATCCCCGCCGAAGTGGAAGCGCAGAAAGTAATCATAAAGCAGGGCCTCCTCGCGCAGGGGACTTTCCGGAGCGCCATTGCGGCGCAGGAAGGTGGAGAGCCTGGCCAAGCCGTTGGCAAGGCTGCCCTTCATGCCCAGCACATTGGCAATCCACTTGTAGGAATCAGGAATGATGCCTGCGAGCGCTTCTTCTGCACCATAAAGGCCATCGTCCGGCGCAAAGGCGGGGAAGCGCGTCGCATTGTCGCGCAATAGCAGGTAAGAGCGGCGCAGGCCGGTGGCGGCTTTAAGTTGCCTACCCTCCCAGATGTGGATGAGCGACCAATGGAGGTACACGCCGGAGAGGGCAAGGCGTTTCCAAGGGCTGGCGTCATCGCCTTTTTCAAGCCGGGCGATGCGCTCGTCTTCATGGGCCTGCCGCTGCTGCAGTTGGTAGGGGTCGCCGTTGAAGAGGAGCGTGATGGCGTCGCCATAGTCGGCGATGTAGGTGGCGGTGAGGTTGTAGGGATGGGCTGCCAGCTCGCGGGCTATGAGGGCATCACCTTCGGGCACGTGCAGGGAGAGGTAGGCGTGGTAGGCGGCGGCGCAGGCGGGGTTGTAGTCAAAGGTGTAGGCATCGCCGGCTTTGCTTATGGCCGGGAGCAGCCATGTAAAGCAGAAGAGCGGTAAGAAACGAAGCATGAGCGCATCAAAGGTAAAAGCGGCGACGCGCGGGAATTGGCTTGCGCAACTTCCGGGCTATCTTTGGCGCAATATTTTAAACGCGAAGAATCATTCATCACCAAACCATCTCCATTATGAACCGGATTAAGAACATTGCTTTCTCAGCCCTGCTGACCCTCGGCGCTTTTGGCGCTATCACCTATACCGCCTGCAATAAGGATGAGTGTAAAGGCGTACAGTGCAATAACGGCGGCACCTGTGTGAGCGGCACCTGCCAGTGCACCACTGGCTATGAAGGGCCAAACTGCAGCACGCTGATGACCGCCAAGTTCATCAAGACTTGGACGGCTCCGAGCGACCAAAATGTGGCATCCGGCGTCAAGCTGAATCCTTATACGTGCATTATTGTACAAGGCACAACCCTTAATTCGGTTGTTATCGGTACAGGCTTTTATGATAATTTCTTCCAGCACACTATCAATGGAACTGTGAATGGTACCACTCTCACCGTTCCTACTCAGAGCCCTGATGGCACTGCGAATTATTCCGTAAGTGGCAGCGCGACTTACAATACTAACGGGAGTTTGACATGGACATATACCATTACACCTCCGGCCGGCAGCAGCAATCCGACAAAGAACTACACCGGCACCTGGAATTAAGCCGGCCTGTATAAAAAGAAGCGGCCTGTCTTTTACAAAGACAGGCCGCTTCTTTTATGCTTGTGTTTATAGATTAGCGCTCGTTGAACTTATTGTCCTGTTGTTGCTTTTGCTCCTTTGTGATTGTACTGTTCGGAGGAGTCGTAGCCTTTGTGCTGGTCGTCTTTGTACCCTTAGTAGATGATGAGTGACTGCTCGTCCTTACACTTGCATGCGTCTGAGCAGGCACGGTCGTGGTAGTCGTAGTTGTAGCAGGTGCGGATGTTTTCATGGCGCTGTCGGCGCGCATCTTCGCCATCTCATTTATCAGGCTGTCATTCTTAGCCTTCAGGTCTGTCTCCATAGCAGCCGAGCGGGCAGCGGCTGTCGAGTCAATTTGAGCCTGCGTTGTGTTGTTCTCATTGCTACCGCAGGCGGCAAGTGTGAGGATGCTACCGCTCAGCAGCAGAAGGGCGTACTTTTTCATGTTTCGTATTGTGTGTTTAGTTGAATTAGGAGCAAAAATAGGCTTCCGCCTCCCGAATGTGCAAGATTATGCCGGCTGCAAGGCCGTCGCGCTTGCATTCTTCAAAAATCCGTTGCTCTTTTGTCCCCGAAAACTGCCCGCACTATGTTTCTGAAAAGCATCCGCCTCACCAATTTTAAGTGCCATGAAAGCCTTTTCATGGACTTCACGGCCACTGCCGATGGCCTACCCGTGCGCAAGACCACCTTCCTTGTGGGCGAAAACGGCACCGGCAAAAGCGCCCTGCTGCAGGCCGTAGCGCTTGTTACCGCAGGCAGCGCTGGGCTGAAAGGCGTGCCGGACTTACCGGATGCATTTATTCAGGCCGGGAAGCGCTTCTGCCTCGTAGAAGCAACTATTACTACTGCGGAAGGCGAGGAGCGAGCCTTGAGTCTGCGCTTAGAACGCGGACAAACGGTAGCAGCGGTGGTGGCGACGGCTAAAACAAGCCTCGCCCCGATGGATGCGGCGCTCCGGCATACGGAGCGCAGCTACTTCACCGCCGGATTTGGCTCCGGCAGGCGTGTAGGCGGCAGCAAGCCTGCGCTCGGCAGCAAGCGTCTCCCCCGCTATGCAGCTATTCACTCGCTCTTCAATGCCGATGCGACGCTGCGCCCGCTGGACGAGATTGCGGCCGAAGTAAAGGAAGGAGGCGGCACGGCGGGCGTCAATGCGCTGCGCGATGCGCTGAACCTGTTCCTGCCGCTGGAAGTACGGGTGAAAGGACTGGCTAAAGACGGCAGCCTTCAGTTTGATACGCCCGACGGCGTCTTGCCGCTGGCGCAGCTTTCTAATGGCTACCAGCAGATGGTGGCGTGGGTGAGTGAGCTGATTTATCACCTCACCCGCACCTTCGGTGATTACAAAAACCCGCTGGCGGCGCGCGGCCTGCTGCTCATTGACGAGATAGACCTGCATCTTCACCCGGCCTGGCAGCGGCTGATACATAAGTTTCTGACAGAAGGCCTGCCCAACATGCAGGTCATCGCTACAACGTATTCGCCGCTTACCGCGCAACAGGCCGGACGGAATGAGCTGTATGCCCTGCGCCGCGACGAAGGTGGTAAAGTGGCGCTCATACCCTTCATCGGCGACCCCTCGTGGATGCTGCTGCACCAGTTGCTGATGAGCCCGATGTTCGGACTGGATACGGATGAGTCTGTGAAGGCGGAAGGTGTGCGAAGTGCCGCGCGGGAGGCTGCTCTGAGCGGCAATGGCAGCAATAATGCAGGCAGCGAAAGCGCTGCGGTACCTCAGCCCGCCGCCGGCATGGCCATGATGGCGGGCGCTCCGGTGAGCATGGCCGTACCTATCAATACCCGCGCTAATAGCAGCGCGGATATGGACGACATCGCCCTGCTGCAGGAGATTAACGCCGCACTTAAATCTTCATCTACTCAAACCGACAAACCGCTGGACGCATGATAGCCCTCAACCGCATCCGTACTGCCGACGCCGTGCCGGCTGATTTTTACGGCGACAAGCGCATTGCCAACAACCAAGCGCTCATTAAGAATAAGCTTGCCGGCGATTTTGACCCCGGAAAAGCCACATCCGATGTCTGGAAGTCAAGCATCTGGGATAAGGCGAAAGACCAGCTTCTGATAGAATCCGGCGGCAAATGCGCCTACTGCGAATCGCCGACGAGCGTGGTTGCGTATGGCGATGTGGAGCACTTCCGGCCTAAAAGCAAATATTGGTGGCTTGCGTATTGCTATGAGAATTACCTGCCCGCCTGCACTGTGTGCAACCAACGTTATAAGCGCGATGAGTTTTTGGTGGGGCCGAAGGGCAAGCCCCTGCCGGAGCCTGTCCTGAAAAAAGGGATGACGACGGCTCAACAAAAGACTGTTGCAAAGACTATGACGGTGGATGCCCTCAAAGACAGCGATGGCATGCCCATGAAAAGCTTAGTCGATGCACTGAAAGCGGAAGCGGCGCTGCTTATTCACCCTTATTTCCAGGAGCCTTCCGATTACTTTGCTTATCAGGCTATCCCGGACTCAAAGGAGGTGTTCGTAATTCCGACGAAGCCTGCTGCAAAGCCGGTGGTGGAAGCATGCGAGAAGCTCTTCGGCATTAACCGGCAGGAGCTGCGCGACGAGCGCTACCGGTACTACATCACCTACATGACCTTTCGGTATGTGCTGGAAACGGGCTCTGTGAATGAGAAACTGAAGAGCAATATCAAAAAGCGCATTGCGGAGATGACGGCGGGTAAGCTGCGCTATACTGGCCTGATACGCTGGTGCGAGACGCAGCGGCTGGAAGCCCTGCCGTGGGATTTTGATGTGTGAGCTTGCGCTTACTGCCGCACAATAATTTCCACCCGCCGATTCAGGTCGCGGTGTTCTTCAGTATCGTTTTCGGCCTTGGGATTAGCCTCGCCCCAGCCTTGGGACTGCACGGCTTCCGCCACAAACCCTTCTGACTTAATCAGTGCCGCCACTGAGCCGGCGCGCGTGTAGGAAAGCTGCTCGTTGAGGAGGGGCGTGCCTGAATTATCTGTGTAGCCGTTTACAAGAATAAGGACGCCAGCAAGTCCCTTGTAAGGCGCAAGCAAGGCTTCCAGTCGTACTCTGTCGCTGTCCGGTACGTTGGTGCTGTTTCTCGCAAAGTAGAGCGTGGCTACGAGGCTATCGGTGAGCGGCTTCTGATAGTCAAAAGGCAGCAGCGTAAAGTTTCGCGTGATGGTACGGCCGGCCAGCGTGTCACTCAGCGTCAGTGAGTCTATTACACTCTGGAAACCGATGCGGTCGGTGAGGAAATGGTAGCCGTTGCCTACGGTCAACGCGACGGTATAAGAGCCGTCACCGCGATTGCTTTGCACCTGATAGAGGTCTTTACCGGTGGCCGCATCCGTGATATAGGTGTTGGCATAATTAAGTCGCCCGCGTCCGATGCTGTCATAAACGTAACCTTTCAGGTACGCCACTTGTGCGGGCTTAAAATTGGGCTTGAGCGGCACTTGGTAAAGGTCAAAGTTGCCGGCCAGGCTGTCGCGGTCGGAAGCGAAGTAGGCGGTGTCGCCGGCGGCATTCAGCGAAAGGCTGACCTCGTCAAAGGGGGTATTGATGGGAATGCCCAAATTTCGTGTATCGCCCCAGGTCGTGTCATCCGTCTTATGCGCCATGAACAGGTCTGCGCCGCCCATGCCCGGCCTGCCCGTGGAAGCAAAGAATAGCGTTGCATTGTCTGCATACAGGAAGGGAGCGGTTTCATCGCCCGCCGAGTTTACTCCGGGCCCAAGATTACGCGGAGCTTGCCACAGCCCATGCTCAAAGCGCGACGACCAGATGTCCAGTCCGCCATGCCCGCCCTCACGGTTGCTCGTAAAGTATAGTTCCCGGTTGTCGGAAGACAGGCAGGGCATGCCTTCAAAGCCGGGTGTGTTAATGGTAGCGCCGAAGCTCTGCGGGATGCTCCACACAGAATCTGCACGGTAAGCCATATACAGGTCGCAGCCGCCCTGGTCCCAGCCAGAAACGCTACGGTTGTCGCAGCGCATGAAGAAGAGGTAGTGGCCGTCAGCAGACACAAACTGGGCGCCTTCCTGCTGGAGCGTATTGGGCGGGGCACCCATGTTACGGGCGCTTTGCCAGCCGCCGTCGCAGGTGTCGCGCTTAACGTGGAAGAAATCCTCGTCTTGCCCCCCCATCCTTCTCGTGAAGTAGAAAGTCTGCCCGTCGGCGGAGATCGATGGAAAGAGTTCCGGGTCGCGGGTGTTAATGCCCCAGAGCGGGCCAACCGGTTTTACAACGGCGCTGTCCCGGTCACGACGAGCTTCAAATAGAAAATTGGCCTGTGCATCTATGGCTTTCCAGAAAGAGTCTTTTGTATTGACGGGAATGCGCTTGCGGGCCTCGGCAATGTATCCTGCGTTGAGCAGGCAGGCGGCAATCTGTTTCTGAAAAATCTTCCGCCCAAAAGGGCAATGCGTTTCGGCATCCTGCAAAATGGCCACAGCCGCCTTGTACTGATGCCGGCGCAGGAGCCAGTCGGCATAGGTAACGTAGGCATCGGTATATGCCGCGTGCTCCTTAATGGCTTTGAGGATGTGGCGCTCAAACTTGTCCCAGTCGCGGTGGGCGGCGGCCTCCTGCGCGGCATCGTAGGCGCGGCGAGCCTTGGCAGGCGCGTCTTGCGCGCCGGCAAAGGCGGGGAGCAGCAGCGTTAAGGAAAGTAGGAAGTAAAGCGTCCGGCTCATGCAGCGGTGGCGCGAGGCGCGGGATAAAATTACACGGCTTCGCGGCTTTATGTATGAGGTTGTCAAACTCCGGCGTCTTTATACGCGTCAACTCTCCCCGCCCTGTCTTAAATTTGAGCTTTATCCCCTGTGCCACCCCGATATTGCCGTGTATGCCGATAAATACTGCTCCGAATACATCCACCATTTCCTGTCCTTCCTGCGACCACGAGTTTGAGATTTCCTCAGCTATGGAGCAGAACATTCGCGAAAAGCTGGATGCTGAATTCAATAAAAGAAAAAGCGACTACAACCAAAAGATGGCTAAAGAGCGTGAAGAGCGCGAAGACGCCTTCCGTCGGAGGGAGTCAGAGATACTACAGGAAGCGGCAAAACTGAAACAGGCCCGAGCCGAGCAGGATGCAGAAGTGCAGAAAAAGGTGGATGAGGAGTGTCGTAAGACCACCGAGCGCCTCAAAAAAGAAATTGAAGAGCAGACGGCTCATTCCTTTGGCGCCAAGCTCCGCTTTCTGGAAGAAGAGAAAGAGCGCTCTCAGCAACAGCTCAAAGAATCGCAGCGTAAGGAGCTTGAATTTTTAAGAAAGGAAGAAGGCTTTCGTAAGCGTGCGGAAGAGCTGGAGCTGGAAAAGCACAAAGCCATTGCCGCGGAGCGCAGCCGGATTCAGGAAGAACTGCGGAAGAATGAAGATGAGCGCTTCAAGCTTCGTGAGGAAGAGAGCGCCATGCGCATGAAGGAATATGAGAAGCAGCTTGAAGATCAGAAAAAGCTGATTGAAGAGATGAAGCGCAAGGCCGAGCAAGGTTCCATGCAGCTTCAGGGGGAGGTTCAAGAGCTGGCGCTGGAAGAAGCCTTGCGCTCCGCCTTCCCATACGACAGCGTGAAGGAAGTAGGCAAAGGCATCCGCGGCGCAGACTGCATCCTGACGGTGCGCAACGCGTTCGGACAGGAATGCGGCTGCATCATCTTTGAAAGCAAGCGTACCCAAAGCTTTGGCAGCGATTGGATTGAAAAGCTGAAGGCCGATATGATGGGCTGCAAGGCGGAAATCGCCGTCATCGTCACGCAGGTTTTCCCGAAGGACATGGACAAATTCGGCGAGCGGCAGGGCGTGTACATCTGCTCATTTGCGGAGGTGAAGAGTCTGGTGAGTGTGCTGCGGCAGGCCATTCTGAAGCTGCATGAGGCGCGGAAGAGCCAGGAGAACAAGGGTGACAAGATGGTAGCGCTGTACGATTACCTGACGTCCTCAGAATTCATGGCGCCGTGGAATACGATGAGGGAAAACTTTCAATCGTTCCGTGGTCAACTGCAGAAGGAGCGCGACGATTTTGAGAAAAATTGGAAGAAGAAGGAGAAGATGCTGGACATGATTATAAAAAACTCGCTCCAGATTTCCGGCTCCATAGAAGGCATCTCAGGCATAGACAGCATGAACTGGAGCGCCGGGGCCATTGAACAGGAGCAAGGCTACCTGATTGACTAAAGCGGATAATCCAATCCGCATTCCGAACTCCGAATTCTGCATTCCGAAAGTGTTGTACGCCATCGTAGATATTGAAACCACCGGAAGCTACGCCGCAGGCGCGGGCATTACCGAAATTGCCATCGTCATCACCGATGGTGTAGAGATTCTGGATAGGTGGGAATCTCTTATCAACCCTCACCGGGCCATCCCATACTTCATCCAGCAGCTCACTGGCATTACGCCGGATATGGTGGCGGGCGCGCCATCCTTTCCGGAGGTGGCGGAACATGTGCATTCCATGCTGCATGACAAGATATTCGTAGCGCACAACGTCAACTTTGATTATTCCTTCGTCAATCATGCCCTGGAGCAGTGCGGCCATCCCCTGCACGCCCGAAAGCTCTGCACAGTACGCCTTGCGCGAAAGATTAAGCCCGGACTGGGCAAGTATAGTTTAGGCCGCCTTTGCCACACCCTCGGCATTACGCACAACGACCATCACCGCGCTATGGGCGACGCGCACGCTACCGCACTGCTCTTTGTGCAGCTTCATACGAGCGATGCTGGCGGCCATATCGCACAGATGCTGAAGGGGCGCAACAAGGAGAGCTACCTGCCGCCCAATGTGCCGGTGGAGCAAGTGGACACCTTGCCGCAGACGCCGGGTGTGTATTATTTCTATGACGCTAAGGGCAAGGTGATTTATGTGGGCAAAGCGGTGAACCTGCAGAAGCGCGTGAAGAGCCATTTTGCCAACAATAAGAGCAGCCGGCAGAAGGCAGAATTCCTGCGCGACATTCATAGCATTACCCATCATCCAACGGCAACGGATTTGATGGCGCAGATACTGGAGAGCGTGGAAATACGGCGGCTGTGGCCCATCCATAACCGCAGCCAGCGCGGTTATCATCCGAAGTTCGCGCTGTATGCTTACGAAGACCAGCAGGGCTATATCCGCCTTGCGCTGGATGCGCACAAGCAGCAGTTGAAGCCGCTCTACACCTTCAATACGATTGTTGAAGGGCAGGACTGGCTGCGGCGGCTGATTTCGGAATTTGAGCTGTGCCCGCGGCTGTGCAATCTGGCTAAAGGCGCTGATTGTGTAAAAGGGGCTTTTGCCGAAGGCTGCACCGGCCAATGCTGCGAGCCTGGAGGGCCCAAGTATTACAACAACCGGGTGAAGGAAGCGCAGACTTGGATTTCAAAGAGCCTGCCCACGCTGGTGCTTGTGGACGTGGGCCGCACGCATGACGAGCAAAGCTGCATCCTGGTTGAGGAAGGCATTTTTAAAGGCATGGGCTACTTCTCGTCGTACACCGACATTTACGACCTGCCGATGTTCCGAGATGCCATTGAGCCTATGGCGGACAATGATTTTATCCGCAACCTCATCTACCGTGAGGCACGGGAGTATCCGCACAAGTGCGTGCGTTTAGAGCCGGGCAGCCGAAAGCGTGGAAAGGCAGCATCTGACGACGAAACCGTGACGCAGGAATTTATTTATGCGGATTTAGCGCACGAGGTAGAATAAAAAAAGGATTTCCACTAAAAATCCAACTGAAGATTCAAGCCTTCCCGCAACTGCGCCACAAGCGGATTCTTCGTCGCCATCGCCTCATACATCTCTTGCTTGGAAAGCACCTGTGGTTGCGCAGCAGCAGCCTCATCCTCGCGCAACTCTGTGGTGATGCGCACATTCCTGTCGGCTTCTTTGCTGAAGAATTCTATTAGTTCGTTACGCAGGTTCTGCGCGTAGGAGTCGGCCATCTGCGTTGGCGAGATGATGCGCACTTCATCCTCGCCGATGCACTCCACCTGCATTTGCAATAGCTGCGCATAAACAGAGGAACGATTATCTGCCTGCGTCTTATCCCGGAAGACATTGAACATTCGCTCGGCATCTTCCTGGCACATCGCTTTAGCTGCTTCTTTCTTGGCCGTTACCTTATTCAACTCGCTGTCTAAGTCTTTCAGGAAAGATGCAGAAACGCGTCGGCCTTCTGGCTTCGGGATGCCGGGCTGTTGCGCGGCTGCCGCGGAAATGGCGGCAGGCTGAGGCTCTTCGGCTTTCATAGGCGACGGCTCCATTGGTGGTTGCTGCGCTGTGATTGCAGGCCCCTCTTCTTCGTCGCCATTATCATCATTCAGCGAATACATAGCGGTGTCTCCAGGACGCAGCTCTTCCAGAATAGGTGCCGGAATGACCGGCGTCATGTTGCTGTGCGCTTTATAGTGCTTACCGCCCTGAATGCTTACCGGCTCATCGTTTTTTTTTAGCTCTTCGCCGCCCACCGGCGCTGCTCCGGTGGCTTGCAGCAGGTAGCAAAGCCGGATAAGACAAAGCTCTGTGTGCAGGCGCTTATTCGTGGCTTCCTTGTAATGAAGCTCGCTTTCGTTGAGCACATTCAGCGCGGAAAGCACAAAGGACGGCGGTGCCTGCGCGGCCTTGTCAAAGTATTGGCGACGATGCACGTCCGGCACGTCCAGCAGCTTAGCCATGCGGCTGTCTTTGCAGAGCAGCAGGTTGCGGAAATGTTCAGCGAGGCCTTGAAGTACCACATTCCCTTCAAAGCCTTTGTCTAAAACCTCGTCCAATTGCAAGAGCGCCGTGCTTACATCCTGCGATAGCATCGCATCGGTGAGTCGGAAGTAGAAATTCGCATCCAGCATCGCGAGGTGCTCCATGGTAGCCTCATAGGTGATACCGCCGCCCGTGAAGGCAGCGATTCTATCCAGCATGGAGAGCGAATCGCGCATACAGCCTTCGCTCTTTTGAGAGATGACGTGGAGGGCGGCTTCCTCGGCTTGCAAGCCTTCTTTAGTAGCGATGCCTTGCAAGTGGCGCACGGTATCCGCCGTCGTTATTCTTTTGAAATCAAAAATCTGGCAGCGGCTGAGGATAGTTGGGAGAATCTTATGCTTCTCGGTAGTAGCGAGGATGAAAATGGCGTACGGCGGCGGCTCTTCCAGCGTTTTTAGGAAGGCATTGAAGGCCGCTGCGCTGAGCATGTGCACCTCATCAATGATATAAATCTTGCAGCGGCCCTGCTGCGGCGCAAAGCGCACGCCGTTCACCAGCTCGCGAATGTCATCTACGGAATTGTTGGAGGCCGCGTCCAGCTCAAAGATGTTGAAAGAGGTATTTTCCTGAAAGGCTTTGCAGGATGGGCATTCGCCGCAGGCTTCAATATCTGGCGTCAGATTTTCGCAGTTAATCGTCTTCGCCAGAATGCGGGCGCAGGTCGTTTTACCCACACCGCGCGGGCCGCAAAAGAGGAAGGCGTGCGCCAGGTGCTCTGTGCGGATGGCGTTCTTGAGTGTGGTGGTAATATGTTCTTGCCCTACGACCGTTTCAAAGGTCTGAGGGCGGTATTTACGTGCGCTGACGAGGTACTGGGACATCTGGATTTAAAGGTACGAATAGCTGAACCGGGATTTTCAGGATTTGACGGCTTCCCGCGTTGTGAGCGCTTCAATAATTTGCTCGTGGCGGAAAGAAAGATTTTACCAGATGCTTTGCCAGCGAGAATAAAATCAGTGGCAGCACAACGGGATAATATTGCGGGTGCCGGCTGGCAAACATCAGCCAAGCCCTTATTTCTCCCCGGCGCATTTTCCAACGGTTACTGCTTTGCCCGCCTGCGGCAAGGATGGGCCGCCCCAACTGCGTAAAAGGCGCGGCAATGCGCCATATGCCATGCTTTTCGGCTTCGCGCAGGAAAAGCTCGTAATCTTCCATGTGCCGCAGCCGCTCGTTAAAACGCAAGGCATCATCGCGCCGCATAACTACACAGGGCGTGCCGATGGGGTTACTCAGCAAGAGCTTCCACATAGAGAATCGCTGGGGCTGCATCATCTCAGCTTCTACTGAAAACTCTATGCTGCGCAGTGTGTAAGGATGGTAGAGGAAATGAATCTCCGGATTTGCCGATAAAATCTTAGCAACCGACGCCAGCTTTTCGCGGTGCCAAAGGTCATCCGCATCCTGAAAGGCCATATGCGTGCCGGTGGCGACTGCAATGCCGGCATTGCGCGCGGCGGAAGGGCCGACATTTCTTTCCAGAGCAATAATGCGGATGGCATCCCCAAAAGTTTCGCGCAGCAAAGCTTCCGTCTCGTCTGTGCTGCCGTCATTCACCACAATTACTTCCGCCGGCGGCTCTGTTTGCTCCAGACAGCTACGCACCGATGCTACAATCGTAGCCGCTGCATTGTAGGCGGGGATGATGATGGAGAATGTCGGCTTCACGGATTATCGGCTGAAAATTTTCTGGTAAACGCCCAGCAGCCGTTCCTCTTCGCGCTGCCAGCAATATACTTCCCGTGCTTTCAGGCATTCGGACTGCAAACGTGTATAATAGCCTTCGTCGCGTAGCAGCTTATTCAAAGCAGCAGCTACCGACTGCGGCGTTACTTCATTCAGCAGGTTTGCCACTTCGTACTGCGCATTCACCGCTGCGTACTCAGGATAGTTCATAGCAAGCTGCGGCACTCCGGCGTGCATATAGTCAAAGAAGCGGTTGGCTAGCGATAGTTCATTGCTTAGGCTTGTAGCCACGAATAGCGTAATACCGATGTATGCATCCGGCGTATAGCTGCGTAATTCTTCCGGTTTTACATAGCCTTTGAAAACAACCTTTTCCTCTAAACCCAATTCCGCAACCAACGATTGCGCTTCCGCGTAAAAATTCCCCTCGCCGCAAATGACCAGCTTCGCATCTACTTCCCTCATGGCCGCAATCAATTCCGGAAAGCAGCGCCCATGATTGACCGCGCCCTGATAAAGAATAATCTTTTCCGGCTTCGGCGGAATGTTGAGCGGCTGCAAGACTGTGGCGCTGCGCACGACAGCATAATCCACGCCGTATCTGCGACCATACTCAGCCGCAAGACTGCCATTGACAGTATAGCCATGTCGGAAAGCCGGAACCGTATGCCGCTCTATAGCCAGCCACATTTTATGGACAGACGGCCGGGTCACCACTTCCTCCATTTCGGTAAAAAGTTCATGCGCATCATAAACCCGCCTTTTGCGGCGGAGGCGTGAAACGTAATAAACGGGCAGTATCGTGTCCAAGTCTATGGCGCAGAAGCAGTCGGCCTTGACAAATAACAGGGCGCAAAAGAGCTTCAGATTATAAAGCGCGTAAAAAATTTTCCCGCTATCAATGCGCTGGCGGATGCGGCGCTGGCGGAAGGGACGCTGCGGTAATTCTTTACTATTGGGGCGATGCCGGCCAATAAGGAGCACATCATAGCCCGCCGCCTGCAGCGAGGTGCAGATGCGAATCATCCGCTGGTCGTAGGCAGGGTCGGAGGTGACGGTTAGGACGATGCGTCGGCGGCTATCGGTGGACATGCGGGAAGGCGTAAAATTAGCCATTCTGTTATGCGCCTATTTTTACAGCGGCTCATGGCGCGCAGCATTCTTATTCTTACCAACCGTATTCCGTACCCGCTGCGCGATGGCGGCGCGCTGGCGATGGATGCTATGATACGCGGCTATGCTGCTGCTGGCTGGCATGTACATCTGCTGGCAATGAACACTATCCGACATCCGGTTGCTAAAGAGGAATTGACCCGGCTTTACACCGACATCGCCGGCTTTTACACGGTTGATGTTGACAATGCCGTCAGCACAGCCGGCATTCTGAAAAACCTATTGTTCAGCCGTGAGCCGGAACATGCCGCAAGGTTTCGCAGTACCGCATTCGCGGAAAAGCTTCAGAGCTTACTGACAAAGGTGAAGCCTCATGCCGTTCAGTTAGAAAGCCCCTTTCTGGCCACCTATCTGCCGCTTGTCCACAAGGTGGGCGTTGTAACCATTTACAGAATGCACAATGTGGAAGGCCAGATTTGGGGCCGGTTGGCGGCGGAATCTTCCGGCCTTAAAAGTCTTTATCTGAACATCCTCGCGAAGCGCATGGCGCGATACGAGCGAGCACTTTGGCAGGCGGTTGACTTGCTATTACCCATTACCGCTGCTGATGCTGAGGCTGTAAAAGCTTCGGGGACTACGACTCAAATAGTGGTTGCGCCGTTTGCGCCGCCTGCGCTTAAGGCAAACGGAGTAGGCGCGCCTTCTATCCGGCAAACGCTGAAAGCATACCACATCGGCGCGATGGACTGGCTGCCAAACGCAGAAGGCGTACGCTGGTTTCTAGATGAAGTCTGGCCTAAGCTACACAAGTGGGCGCCGGAGGTTGAATTTCATTTTGCGGGTCGTGCCATGCCTGAGACTTTCCAAAAAGGGCTGCCGGAAGGCGTATTCTGCGCCGGCGAGGTGGCTGACGCCGATGCCTTCATTGCGGACAAAGACATTCTGGTGGTGCCTATCCGCTCCGGCGGCGGTATACGTGTGAAAATTCTGGAGGCAATGGCGGCGGGAAAGCTGGTAATAAGCACGAACGTGGGCATGCAGGGCATAGATGCGCAGCCCGACATGCATTACCTCAGCGCCAATAGCGCCCACGACTTCGCCCATCTCATAGCCTGGACTACTTCGCATTCCGAAAAGGTGGCGGCTATTACTTCCTCCGCGCAGGAGCTTATCCGGGAGCACTATGATGCGGCTGCGATTATGAAAAACGTGATTGCTACTGTTGAAGCGCTGGTAAACCGATAGCCCTATCAACGTCTCAACTTTTCAACCTATCAACATAAGGCCGACCTTTGCCCCATTATGCTGGATAAAATAGAAGCCGCGCTGGACGACATCCGCGCCGGCAAGCTGGTGATTGTGGTGGACGACGAAGACCGGGAGAATGAAGGCGACTTCATCACCGCAGCGCGGAACGTGACGCCGGAAGTTATCAACTTCATGAGCAAACATGGGCGCGGTCTCATTTGCGCGCCCATCACTGAGGAGCGCTGCGATGAGCTAAACCTGAAGCTGATGGTAGAGAACAACACGGTGCTGCACCAGACGCCGTTCACAGTATCTGTTGACCTTATAGGCCACGGCTGCACGACCGGCATTTCCGCTTCTGACCGCTCTAAAACGGTGCAGGCGCTGATTAACCCGGATACGAAGCCCGAAGATTTGGGCCGGCCCGGCCATATTTTCCCGCTGCGTGCAAGGAGCGAAGGCGTGCTGCGCCGCTCCGGCCATACGGAAGCTACGGTTGACCTCGCGCGCCTCGCCGGCTTTGAGCCCGCCGGCGTACTGGTGGAAATCATGAACGACGACGGCACGATGGCGCGGCTGCCGCAGCTATTGGAGATTGCGAAGCAGTTTGACCTCAAAATCATTTCCATCAAAGACCTCATCGCCTACCGCCTGCAAACGGAGAGCCTGATTGAGGAAGAGGTACGCGTGCAGATGCCTACGAAGCATGGTGACTTTGAGCTGGTGGCGTTCAAGCAGACAAACACCGGCGAGCACCATCTTGCGCTCATCAAAGGCACCTGGAAGAAAGATGAACCGATTCTGGTGCGCGTCCACTCATCTTGTTTTACCGGCGACATTCTGCATTCCCTCCGCTGCGATTGCGGCGAGCAACTTACGCATGCCATGGAAATGGTGGAAGCAGAAGGGAAGGGTCTCATCCTCTACATGAATCAGGAAGGCCGCGGCATTGGGTTGCTGAACAAGCTGAAAGCCTACAAGCTACAGGAAGAAGGTGCCGATACAGTTGAGGCGAACCTCGCACTTGGCTTTAAGAACGACCAGCGCGATTATGGCGTCGGTGCGCAGATTCTCCGCCACCTGAATGCTACGAAGCTGCGGCTGATGAGCAACAACCCGCGCAAGCGCGCCGGCCTGCAAGGCTATGGAATAGAGATTGTGGAAACGGTGCCGATTGAGGTGCTCGCCAATAAGTACAACGCGTTTTATCTGCAGACGAAGCGGGATAAGCTTGGGCATGAAATCATGAAGTAGCGTTGAGTTCTAAGTATTGAATGTTGCGTTGAAAAGCAAGGTTGCCGCCAACTCAGCGTTCAAAACCCAACATTCAAAACTTTGGGCATGAAGCTCCTTTTCCTCGCCAACCGCACGCCTTACCCGCCCTATCGCGGCGATAAGCTGAAGATTTATCATCTCGCAAAGCGGCTAGCGGCGAAAGGTCATGAGCTGCACCTGCTCACCTTTGCGCAAAGCGCGGAAGACTTTGCGGCGCGGGGAAAGCTGCAAGAGATTTTTAAAGAAGTTCATCTCGTTTCATTGCCCTACTGGAAGTCTGCGCTGCACTGCCTGTCCGCCACTTGGGACAGCAAGCCTGTTCAGGTGCTTTACTTTCAGGATGCCGCCATGCGGCGGAAGCTGAAAGAAGTTTTAGCAGCACACCGTTACGATGCTGTGCATGTGCAGCATTTGCGCATGGCGCCTTATCTAGTGAGCGAAAGCAACATTCCGCGCATCCTTGACCTGCCGGACGCCTTCTCACTCTATTGGCAGCGGCGCAAGAAGGTGGACAGAGGCTTTCTTCAAAAAGCATTTGAAAGGGAAGAGGGTAAGCGTGTGCTGCGCTACGAGCCGGTGATGAAGCAGTATGACCTCGCGCTCACCTGCTCGCAGGAAGACCTGGATTATCTGCAACAGACGCATGGCGCGACAAATCTTCGCCTTTTGCCAAACGGCGTGGATTTAGACACATTTTTTTCGCGTAACCATGATTATGGCCATAATCAAACCTTGCTGTTCACAGGCAATATGGACTACGCGCCGAATGTGGATGCCGTGCAATACTTCGTCGCCGAAATCCTGTCGCTCATACGTCAGTCACATCCGCAAGTCCGGTTCGTCATAGCCGGGCAGCGGCCTCTTGAGACTGTACGTGCGCTGGCCGCAATGGCGTGGAAGTAACCGGCTTTATTGAAGACCTTGCGGCGAAGTATAACGAAGCCAGTGTGGTGGTAGCGCCACTGCGCTTCGGCGCGGGCACGCAGAACAAAGTGCTGGAGGCAATGGCGATAGGCATCCCGGTGGTATGCTCTAACATTGGCTTTGCCGGGTTAGGCATCGCGCAGGGAGAAGGTGCGTTCATGCAGACGTCGCCCGAAGCCTTTGCGCAATCGGTCATTCAATTGTTGAATGATGAAACTTACGTCGTGAAACCGGCGGGAAAGGAATAGCCGTTATGCGCTCACGCTTTGGATGGGATGTAATTGCAGAGCGG
>CBDFFM010000022.1:0-29146 GCA_965246785.1 Chitinophagaceae bacterium | reverse complement strand
TTCTTTCCAAGACTGTCCCGGTTATCCTTACGCCACTATTGCTCTTGCACTTCCGACGTCTGCCACTTTCTACCAAAGCCTTTGGTGCCCTACTTGTTGCTACGCCCTTTACCATTGGCATGAGCGTCTTGTTCTCCTTAGAGCCTTACGGCGTCATGCGCAATGTCATTGGATACCGCTCTATGGCCGGCTGGTATGGCATCGGCGGGCTGCTGTTGCGGGCCGGGTGGCTGAAAGCCTTATTTGCCTACTCCGATTTTTCGCCATTCCTATTTCTCGGGCTGATGGTATTTATGGCGTACTGGTGCTATCGTCAGCCCATTCTGGCGCCAAAGACCGTATTGATGTATGCGCTTCTTTTGATGATGTTCATCCCGACATTCGGGCCGGGTTATTCGCCGCCTTACATCCTTTGGTTCTTGCCCATGCCGGCCCTGCTCTTCATCGTCGAAAAGCGGATGCGCATGCTCTTCATCGCCGGTTTTGCCGTGATGGCTGTAACATATACCACGGAATATGCGCTGTTTCTTTCGCATGGTGCTTTCCTGCACTTCTGGTATCCAGCCGGCGCGCTCAACGCGCTCAGCGACAAAATGGGCAGTCGCGGCGGACAAACGCTGGTGCGGCTGCCGATGTTTCTGTTTTATCTGGCGCTGTTTGCAATACTTATCCGCAGCATCAGGAGGGAACAGCGGGCTTTGCTTTCCGGAACAACTGCAGGCCAAGCAACGTTAAGCTAAAGGCAATCAACCCCATCAGCAACGCCAGCATCGTACCGCCGGCAAAAAAGGCAATGCCGTCTTGTTTTACTCTTTCCAGGGTGATGCCCTGCAGCTGTAGGCTCCAATTGTTGAAGCCCAGCATCCGCTTGCCCAGCGCCAGAGATGCCGCGAGCCAGAAAACGGTGAACGGAAATATGCTGATGTTGGCGGCGATAAGAAACAGCGCCCTGTTCAGCCGCATAAGCAGCGCCAGCGGAATGCCGATGAGTAACTGAAAACCCCAGACTGGCACAATGCCCATGAATACACCGAAGCCGACGGATAATGCCTTACGCAGATTGCTTTCTTCGGGATGCTGAAACAGCCTTTGCCACAGCCTGCGCCAGCCTTTAGCGCTGAATGCCCCCCGCACTAAATCACGCGGCTTTATCCAAAGAACGGCAATGGTAACAAGCACCGTATTAAGCACGGAAATCCGGAAAAAATCTTTGAAAGGCCGGAAGTGCGTGACCCGCTCATCCGCAGGCGGATAATAAACTGATACCGGCACTGCCCGCATTACCACCCCACTCCATGCCGCCCGCACCAATACCTCAATCTCAAACTCATACTTATGCGTGAAGTAACGTTTCCGCCCTATGCGCTGGACTGGGTATAGCCGGTAGCCGCTCTGCGTATCAGGAAGGGCGATGTGGGTGTTGAACCAAAACCAGAAGTTCGAGAAGCGGTTCCCGAAGGAGCTTTTCGCCGGTACGTTCTCCACCTTCATATTGCGTGCGCCTACCAGGAGCGCTCCGGGTGTCTGCCGGATTTCTTCCAGAAAAACTGGCAGGTCGGAAGCGTAGTGCTGGCCATCGCTGTCCACGGAGATGGCGTACTCGTATCCGGCATCAGCCGCGGCGCGGAGGCCGGTGCGGAGTGCGTAGCCTTTGCCACGATTGGGCTTATAAGAGATGACTCGAAGCTGGGGGTAAGCTGAAAGCACTCCCGGCGTACTGTCTGTAGCGCCATCGTTGACGATGATGATGTTTTCCGTGTATTGCAAGACATCATCAATGACCTGCGCCAGCGTGCCAGCGTTGTTGTAAGTAGGCAACAGCACGCAGGCTTTGAGCCTGTTAAACAGTTCCGGATAAGCGTCTTGCTTGTCAGCATCCATGAGCGGCAAAGATGCAGTTCAGCCTTTCAGCTTCTTTTCGCAGATAGCAATCTTTTTCCGGATGGCGTCTTGCTCCGGTGCCGTCGCCACCTCGTGCCGCAGCGCTGTCTTGTAATAATTCACCGCCGCCATCCACCAGCTATTGCGTAAGCAGTAATCGCCGGCCACGCGGTAGGCGTCATAATAAAGCGGGTTGCTCTGCACCGTAACCGCCGTATCCACCGTTCCTTTATGCGCCAGCGAAAGCTTGTTTTCGCGGAAGCGCAAGAAATTCCGGTATTCCTGCGTGTACAGAAAGGGGTCGGGCGAGATGGTGCGCGCGGCGACATTGATAGCCGTGTCCCGCTGCAAGCCATTCATCCCGAAAATCTTCTTCAAATCGTAGCATACGAATGGGCCAAGCTGCCATGGCGAGGTGCTTACCCATACGCGCAGGCTGTCCGGACAAAATATGATGCTGTGATGCGCCAATAGTTGGTTAATGGCCTTCTCATTGCCATTGCCAATATCACTGTCGTGCAGGCCGCGGCGATCACGCAGGATCGCAGCTACTTTTTCGGGCGTAAGCGGATAAGAGCGCTCCATTAATTCCTCCAGACGCCTGTGGCGATACACGGAAGCGCTTTTGTCTTTCTGCTCTTTGTTCAAATCCTGATTGGCAAAATGCGTGCTTTCGTAATGATTGGTGCAAAGGATATTGTCGCCTTGCGGGTCGTGGATAGCCAGCTCATCGGGCGTTTTTTCTATAGTAATGGCTTTATGGTCGGCGGCGCTGCCTATTAGAAAGCTTTCGGAGACGAACATCTTTTTAGTACGCGCGATGGCGATGGCGTCGGCGGTATTTCCGGCGTATTGTAAAATTTCCCGCGCCACCAGCGAAACCGGTGTTGCCGCGCCGAAAGGGATTTTTGACTTTGCCGCGTTTATAGTGACCGTCAGTCCGGCATCATTCATTCCCGAAACAACACCTGTAAATCCGCCCCAGGTTACGAACATGAATCTATGGCCTTTATCAGGCGCATAGAAAGCGACAATCTTATTCACGGCAAACTCATCACCCACCCAAAAGTCAAAATTGCGACCCAGCAGCATAGAGCCATTGGCCGTCTTACCACCCCATGCGCCGAAGGAAGTACAGCCGACCAGCATCAGGTTTTGCAGTGCATGGCCTATATCGTGAGCAGCATGGTAGTTGAGGATGCGCGCGTAATTGTTCCCAATCCAGCCGAAGGAATCCGCGGCAGCGTTGGAGATCCCAAATATCTCTTCCTTGTATTCAGAATCCACTGCAGCGGGCAGGTTGCGGTTCATCGCACCTATGACGTAGCGGAGAAACTTCAGATAGCCCGGTGAAGGAATCATTTGCCGGATTTGGTCAGTAAAAGCTTTCTCTTGGGCTGTAATAAGGCTTGCAGAGAGTTTACCAGCTTTCACACCTCGTTCATACGGTTTACCTGATACGTACATCTCGTAGAGGCCGTAATCATTCTTTCTAATCCAATTGTCGCCGATGGTGCAGAGGCTGCCTTCAGGATTTGATACGCGTAAAGCCAGCGCTGAAGTGTCGCTAACCTTTGGCGGTTGGATGTCGCTGACCTTCCAAACCCAGATGCACAGGCCAGCAAGCAATAAGGTGAGTATTGCTAATGTCCAGCTTAGAAATTTCAGGAACTTTTTGAAGAACCGCACGTTGCCAGCGAAGGTACTTTTGTGCGCGTTAAGGATTATGCATTTGCCAGTATCCTTTAGCCCGAAATATCCATGCGCACCCTCATCACCAATATCCGCATCCTTGCCGGCATTGAGGCAGTTGCCGACCGCAAATCCCGCATCGCCGGAGCAGACATGGCCACTCTTCCCGCAATTGAAGGTGCCTGGTTGCTGACCGAAGGCGACTTGATTCATTCCTTTGGGAGTATGGATGCTTTGCCGGAAGGCAATGCGGATAAAGCGATAGATGCAGCTGGCCGCCTGGTACTTCCCGCCTGGTGCGATTCGCACACGCATATCGTCTTCGCAGCACCCCGCGATAGTGAGTT
The DNA here is from genome assembly GCA_965246785.1 of Chitinophagaceae bacterium. Lineage (GTDB taxonomy): Bacteria > Bacteroidota > Bacteroidia > Chitinophagales > Chitinophagaceae > UBA1952. Next base: position 25,226 of record CBDFFM010000022.1, on the reverse strand, counting down.
TGTTGACCGCATCCGCGGATTGAGTTATGCAGACATTGCGGCGCGCGGCGGCGGCATCCTCAACTCCGCGAAGCGCCTGAATGCCATGGATGAAGCCGAGCTATTCGAGCAATCGTTGCGGCGAGTCCATAATGTGATGGCCCAGGGAACAGGCGCTATTGAAATCAAAAGTGGATACGGGCTGAACATCGAAGCAGAGTTAAAAATGCTGCGTGTCATCCGCCGATTGAAGGAGACTTTACCGATTCCTGTAAAAGCGTCGTTCCTCGCTGCTCACGCTTATCCAATGGAATATCGCGAGAACAAGCCAGGCTATATCCGGTTGATTATTGAAGAAATGCTTCCCCGCGTAGCTGGGGAAGGCTTGGCGGATTACATGGATGTCTTTTGCGAGGAAGGATTCTTTTCTGTAGATGATACGGCGAAACTGCTGGAAGCAGGTGCGAGGCATGGATTGAAGCCAAAGATTCACGCTAACCAGCTTCACATCAGCGGCGGTGCGCAGGTGGGTGTGGCGCATGGGGCAGTGTCGGTTGACCATTTGGAGTGCATGGATGACGCTGCAATAGAGGCATTACGAAACTCAAACACCATTCCTACCCTGCTTCCCGGCGCTGCATTCTTCCTTGGCATGCATTATCAGCCGGCGCGCAGAATGATTGATGCAGGCCTGCCGGTGTGCCTCGCTACTGACTACAATCCCGGATCGTGTCCGAGTGGGAATGTACCATTGCTGCTTACGCTTGCCACTACGCAGATGAAGATGATGCCGGAAGAAGCCATTAATGCCGTTACGCTAAATGGCGCAGCCGCGCTGGAATTATCAGAAGCGCTTGGAACAATAGCCGTCGGGAAGCTCGCCAATGTAATTATTACGAAGCCAATGCCTTCTGTTGCCTACATTCCCTATGACTATGGAAATAATCCGGTAGAACAATTGCTCATTAATGGCCGGCCTGTGTAGCGTTAGGCTTGTTAAAGCCCATCTAAATAAAATTTTTTACCAAACGCATCTTTTAATGGGCTTGTCTCTATCTGCTTCAATCGCATTAATTTCACACCACTCTTATCATGAAAAAATTTCTGCTCTTTTTTGCGCTGTTCGCGGGTTTTGCGGATAGCGCTATTGCCAAAGACGGTTACAGGATTAGCCTCAAATTCACCGACCGAAATCTAAAGGACAGCTCGGTTTTCCTTGCCCACTACTACGGTGAGCCGCTGCCTAAAATCTATAAGGCAGATTCCGCGCGCTTCGACAAAAACAACGTGGCTGTATTCAACAGCAAAGAGCCTTTGGTGGGCGGCATCTACATTATGCTGCTGGGCGACCACAGCACCTATTTTGAGTTTCTGCTCAATAACGGCGATGATATGAGCATGACTGCAACTGCTTCTAAGCTGCCGGACGGTATAGAAGTGAAAGGGTCACCGGAGAACGAGCGATTTATTGCTTACGAGCATTTTTTAAAAACCTTCGGCGAAGGACAGCAAAAGTTGCAGGCCGATATTAAAGCAGCTAAGACTAAAGCCGATACAGACGCTATTCGTGCAAAGGCGGTAGCGTCTAACAAGGAGCTGATGAAGTACCGTACGGATTACATAGCTAAGTATCCAAACACATTGCTCACAAACATCTTTAACGCCATTTCCGTGCCTACAATACCGGAAGGGAAGCATTTGCTTCCGGATGGAAAGGAAGATTCTACGTTTGCCTATCGCTACTACAAGGCGCACTATTGGGAAAAGTTCAACTTCCGCGACAACCGGCTTATACATACGCCTATTTACAACGCTAAGCTGGAAGAATATTTTAATAAGGTGGTGCTGCCTTATGTGGACAGCCAGGAAAAGGAGTGCGATACACTGCTCGCACATGCACGCGGCTCGCAAGACCTCTTTAAGTACGCGCTGTGGTGGGTAACGCGCAATGCGGAGAACAGCAAAATCATGGGTATGGACGAGCTGTTCGTTTATCTCGTGGAGAAGTATTACATGAAGGGCGACGCCTTCTGGCTTTCTAACGAGGACTTACAGAAGTATGTGGATCGCGTGCAGAAGATTGCGCCGAACGTGATTGGCAACGTAGCACCTGAGATGAACTTGCAGGACTTCAGTGGGAAGAAGATTCCGTTATCTTCCGTAAAGTCCAAGTACACGCTCGTTGTATTCTGGATGCCTTCCTGTGGACACTGTCAGGAAGAGCTTCCAAAAATTGACTCCGCTTACCGCGCATCGCTGAAGGCAAAGGGCGTAAAAATATATGCCGTGCGTACAGAGGATGATCCGCAGCAATGGCAGGACTATCTTAAGAAACACCACCTGGAAGACTGGATTAACGTCTATGACCCGAACCATGAAAGCGACTTCCGCAGCAAGTATGACGTCTATCAGACGCCGGTGATATATTTGCTGGACGAGAAGAAAATCATTCGCGGCAAGCGCATTGACCATACCAACATCGGGCAGGTCATTGAAATGCTTGAGCGGAAGGAGAAGCAAGCCAAGAGCTAAGTTATTGTTGGAACGTTGGAGCGTTTAAAAGTCGGAATGAATCTATATATGCTCCAGCACTCCAACGTTCTAACACTCCAACAATCCCACATTCCAACACACACTCCACAACATATACATGCGCAAGCTGGTACTTACCTGCCTCGCCACAGGCATCACGGCATTTTCCCTCCAGGCACAGACACTTTTCACTTACGGCGGCATGCCGGTATCCAAGCAGGAGTTCCTGCGGGTGTATCAGAAAAACAGCATCAATAAGAAGACCGATTTTTCGGAGCCTGCGCTTCGTGAATACCTTGATCTCTACTCGCTCTTCAAGATGAAGGTGCACGAGGCGGAAGGGATGCACCTGGATACGGTGCAGAGCATAGCGGCTGAGCTGGACAACTACCGCCATCAGCTTTCAAAGAATTACCTGACCGATAAAGAAGTGACAAACCGCCTCGTCCGCGAAGCATACGACCGTATGAAAGAGGAGCGGCACGTAGCGCATATCCTCATTTCCGTTTCGCAGAATGCGGCCGCCGAAGACACAGCGCGTGCGTATGCTAAGATTGACAGCATCTACATGGCAGTCACAAAGGGGAAAGCGGATTTTTCCAAGCTTGCAACGCAATTCTCCGACGATCGCGGCACACGCGAAAGCGGCGGCGATGTTGGCTACATGACTTCACTTCAAACGATATATCCGTTTGAGAATGCCGTTTATACTACCCCAGTCGGAAAAATTTCTGCACCCTTCCGCACGCAATTCGGCTACCATATCGTAAAAGTGCTGGATAAACGCGCCGGGCGTGGCGAGGTGCAGGTGGCGCAAATCTTGCTGTCCACACCTAAAAGCAGGGGCGAGGAAGGTGTAGCGGCAGCTCGCAGCCGAGCGGACAGCGTAGAGATGTTGCTGAAGCGCAGTGTGCCTTTTGATACGCTCGTCAACCGTTACTCTGAAGATAAGCTGAGCATTGCTGAGCATGGAGTGTTACAGCCCTTTGGCGCCGGCCGTATGGTTCCTGCATTTGAGAACGCAGCTTTTGCGCTTAAAAATCCGGGCGATTTTTCTGCACCCATACAGACGGAATATGGCTTTCACATCATCCGCCTCATTGGCAAGACCCCGCTTAAACCTTTTGACTCCTTGCAGGAAAGCATTAAGCGTCGCATTGACAATGACTCCCGCTCCACCATTGCCCATGAGCAATTTATGGGCCGCATCAAACAACAACATGGCTTTAAGGAATATCCCGCCGCAATGGCGCCTGTCATGACGCGTATCAGTGCGCTACCCGATACCGGCGCTAAGGCTAATAGCTTCCGCGCAGCCGACTTTAACAGCATGAGCGCTCCGCTCTTTGAACTGGGCAGGAACAAGTACACGCAGAGCGACTTTATGCGCTTTGCCGAAAATCTGACACGTGGCCGCATTATGGGGCCAAAGCAGTCGGTAATGAACGATATCTATAAGCTCTATGTTGAGCGTACGGTAAACGACTATGAGGAGCATTACCTCGCTGAAAACAATACCGACTTCCGCAACCTGATGGAAGAGTACCGGAACGGCATTATGCTTTTTGAGCTGATGGACCGAAACGTATGGGGTAAAGCTTCGCGCGATACCACTGGCCTAAAAAGCTTCTATGCGAAGAATGCCGGCAAGTGGCACTGGGAGCCCGGCTTTCAGGGCACCGTCTATCACTTTAAGGATGAGGCAACGATGAAGAAAGGAATTGTCCTGCTGCAAAAGGCCGGCACGAAGGACGAAGAACTTTATAAGAGTCTGAACAGCGAGACGACTTCTGACGCCTTCAACGCGCAAAAGGGCCGCTACGAGTTTTCACGCTTTAAGGATGTACCGGAAAGCAGCATCGTCAAAGGAAAGCTCAGCACTCCGGCTCGCGGTGCGGATGGCTCATATACCATCGTAAAGGCGGAGACTATTTATACAGCTCCGACTGCCAAAAGCCTGGATGAGGCACGCGGCTATGCCGTTGCTGAATATCAGGATGCGTTGGAAAAGGCTTGGAATACCGAGCTGCGCGCCAAATATCCCATGAAAGTGGAAGAGAGCGTTTTCCGCTCAATGGTGAAATAAGCAATTTAATATCAGACAGCGCTCTGCAAAACCTGCGGGGCGCTTTTGTTTTACGCCTGTAAAATTTTCTTTCGGAGTTATCTTCGCTGACCATTCCGGCTATAGGCTGGCAATAACCCACCACATGCAACTGAAGCCGATAGACCGCGTCGCCGCTATTTCCCCGGAAGATTTCCTTAAGCAATATCTCTTGCCGCAGAAGCCGGTCATTATTACCGAGCTTTCAAAGAAATGGCCGGCTTACAAGAAATGGAATTGGGAATATTTCAAAAGCCTTGTAGGAAAGACGGAGGTTGGCGTTTACAACAACATCCGCGCGGGCGCTCATGTGCCAGTGAACGGCGCGGATGACATAATGCTGTTCGGCGATTACCTTGACCTCATTCAGAAAGGGCCCGTGGAGCTGCGTATCTTCCTTTTAAACATTTTCAAGTTTGCACCGCAAATAACCAAGGACTTTTCTTTCCCGGAGCAGTACACAAAGTCTTTCCTGAAGAAATACCCAATGCTTTTTGTAGGAGGCGCAGGCTCCATTGCGCACATGCACTATGATATTGACCTGTCGCACATCTTTCACACGCAGTTTATAGGGCGCAAACGGGTGCTGCTAATTCCCAATGACCAATCGCAGTTCATTTACCGTATGCCACTTACGGTTGAGAGCGCGGCATCTTTTGTGAATTGGGAATATGGCGTGGATGAAGAAAAATTTCCGGCGCTCGCGAAGGCCAAAGGCTTTGAAACCATTCTCGAGCATGGTGAAACCCTATTTATGCCTACTGGCTATTGGCACCACATGCAATATATGGACAGCGGATTTGCGATGAGCCTGCGCGCTATGCCTGAAGGGCTGGGCCAGAAGCTGAATGGCCTGTATCATCTCTTGCCAATGCGAACGCTCAACAACATGCTCATTAAGCTGGCGCCGCAATGGTGGTATGATAAGAAGCGGGAACTCGCGGATTCCTCGGCGCAGCGAGCTATAAAGATGGCGTCTTAGTCCGGCCTCAGATACAGTAAACAAAGCGCCTTTCCGTGCGGCATCATTGTTTTAACCGCCACCGCAATGAAAATTTCTTTCCATGGCGCAGCGCGCACGGTGACAGGCTCCAAACATCTTATCACACTTGACCGCGGTACTAAAATTCTTTTAGACTGCGGCCTGTTTCAAGGCATGGGAAAAGAGACGCTTAGTCTGAATCAGGACTGGGGTTTTGAGCCCTCGGAAATAGATGTTGTGGTGCTGTCGCACGCGCACATAGACCATGTAGGACTGATGCCAAAACTCGTGCGGGAAGGCTATAAGGGTAAAATCTGGTGTACGCCTGCTACTGCTGACCTCGCCCGTATTCTCATGCGCGATTCCGCGCGCATACAGGAGGGCGATGTGCGATACATCAATAAGAAGCGCGCGAAGGAAGGTCGTGAACTGGTGGAGCCGCTTTATACGGAAGAGGATGCTGTGGCCGTAACAGAAATGTTTAGCGTGATAAATTATGAGCAGCCAACGGATATTTTTGAAGGCGTGCGTCTGACATTCACCGACGCCGGGCACCTCTTGGGCAGTGCAGCAGTCAATCTAAAGCTGACGGAAGGCGAGAAGGTAACGCGTATCTCATTCTCAGGCGATATTGGCCGCTATCACGACGCTATTCTACGTGCACCACAAGAGTTTCACCGGGCGGACTATGTAATTATGGAATCCACTTACGGCAACTCACTGCACGAGCTAACAATGCCCGCCGCGAATGATTTGTTATACTGGATAAAGCTGACCTGCCTTGAGAAAGGCGGTAAGCTCATCATCCCATCCTTTGCTGTGGGAAGAACGCAGGAAATTCTTTTCCAGCTTAACCGGCTTGACCTGGAGCGCCGGCTACCAGACCTGAAGTACTACGTGGATTCGCCGCTTTCCATTGATGCAACCGAGATTATCAAGGGACACCCGGAATGCTACAATGAGCAGGTAGAAAAGGTGATGCGCATGGACGATGATGTGTTCCACTTTAAAGGGCTGGAATACATCCGCACGGCAGAAGAATCGCAGGCGCTGAATGATGAGCAGGAGCCTTGCGTGATTATTTCGTCATCAGGAATGGCAGAAGCAGGAAGAGTAAAGCATCACATTGCGCACAATATAGCAGCGGTTAAGAATACGATCTTGCTGGTTGGCTATTGCGAAGCCCGCTCACTTGGCGGGCAGCTAAAGGCCGGCGCTAAGGAAGTGAAGATATTCGGGAAGGAATTTAATGTGAATGCGCAGGTGGGTGCCATCAACAGCATGAGCGCGCACGGCGACTATGACGACCTTATTCACTGGCTTTCGTGTCAGAAACCGGAGGAAGTAAGGAAGATTTTCTTAGTGCATGGAGAGTATGATGTACAGCAGGCTTTTGCGAAGCGGCTCAACACGAAGGGCTACGCCGACGTGGTGATTCCGGAGCAGCACAGCGTACGGGAAATAGGATAACCTATTCAACGTTTGCACCGACTCGCTTCAGCTTATATTCTGTCGGCGTGCTGACGATGATGGGATATTTCTCCACCGTAACATCAGATGAATCCAGTCCGAATCCGCGCTCTTCGGAAAGGGAAAAGCGCTTCAGGATGAAATAGCCGCGCATCATCATACGCTCCCAGAGCGGAAGCTCATTGTCGCGACTGAGGAACTTTTCCAGCACAATGAAGCGGAAGTCGCCCATTACATTATTCCGGCTCAGGCTTTCATAACGGCTTACGATGTTTACCTCCTTATTCTTCACCATCTCCTCCACCACTTTGCGGAACATCATCGGCACACGGTGATCCACCCGGAAACCGAGGCGGAATTCCACGCGGATGATTTCATTCGGGATGATGGTATTGACGCTGTACTCCATCGTGTACGGGTCGTCCAATACGTCCACGTGTACAAACCAGTAGATGTCGGCGCGCTTCGGCTTTCTATAAAGAATAGAAAACACCACCTTATGCTCAATCTCCATCGGATTGTTGGCCGAGGTGAGGTACACAAGGTGCGTTGCGTACTTCGGAATGGTGCGGTCGTTACTCAATTCCTGGATGATGGGGACATAATCTTCCAGTCGCACAAACTCCACGTAGCGGTTTTTAATCCGCCGCGCCTTGAACCAGATGAACATTATCATGAACAGTCCGGAACCCATGATTACGGTTACATAACCGCCGTGCGCAAACTTTACAAGGTTGGCTATAAGGAACGAAATTTCAATAGCCAGGAACACCAACAAGTACGCGACGATATAGCCAATCGCAACCCTTCGTGTGAACATATAGTACGCAAAGAGCAGTGAAGTCATTATCATACAAACCGTAATGGCAAGGCCGTATGCCGCATCCATATTCGCAGACTTGCGGAAGATGAGCGTGATGCCCACACAGCCTAAAAACAGGAGCAGATTAATGCCTGGAATAAACGTTTGCCCGCGCTCTACGGTCGGGAAGACAATCTTCATCTTCGGCCAGAGGTTGAGCTTAATGGCTTCCGAAATGAGCGTGAATGAACCAGAAATGAGCGCCTGCGAAGCAATAATCGCCGCTGCAGTCGCAATGACGATGCCGGGAATCACAAACCACTGCGGCATCAGCTCGTAAAACGGATTTTTGATGTCCGCATTCCAGCGAATACCCTGTTGACGCAGGAGCCAAGCGCCTTGGCCGAGGTAATTAAGTATCAGGCAGATTTTTACAAATACCCAAGACACCCGGATATTACCACGCCCTGCATGACCAAGGTCGGAATACAGCGCCTCGGCCCCGGTAGTGCAAAGAAAGACAGAGCCGAGCACCCAAAAGCCTGCCGTCGGAAATCCATCCGGCCCGATGAGCATGCCCTTAGTGGTGAGCAGCTTGATTGCATAGACAGGATTAAACGCGCGCAGAATCCCCCAATCGTCGTTCAGGTGATAGAGGCCCAGCGCGGCCAGCATCAGGAACCAGATGGTCATTACCGGCCCAAATGCCTTCCCGATAAATGTGGTGCCAAACTGCTGAAAGAAAAACAGGACGGCAATAATGCCAAGCCCGATGAAGACAATTGTCCAGTCGTCAATATGTTTCAGCATTGAAATGTTCCGCAACCCTTCCACCGCTGAGATAACAGAGATTGGCGGCGTGATCATTCCATCGGCAATAAGTGCCGCGCCGCCAACCATAGCAAGGAATACGGCCCATCGCCCATGCCGCCTAATCAGGGCGTAGAGCGAGAAAATACCGCCTTCCCCCCGGTTATCAGCTTTTAGCGTCAGCGCTACGTACTTTATCGTCGTTTGCAGCGTTAGCGTCCAAATAATGCACGAGAGCGCCCCAATAATCAGCTCGGGGCGGATTATCTGGTGATTGCAGATGGCATTGAAAACGTAGAGCGGAGAGGTACCGATGTCGCCAAACACGATGCCGAGCGCAATGAGCAGGCCGGCAGCGGTGGCCTTATTCATGTTTTTATGGTGGCTCATAGCCGTGGGATTTAACCCGATGCTTTTTAAATACGGCACGAAGGTAATGCCGCCGCTGTCCTTCGGCGTGGAAGTTTGGCGGTGGAAGCAGGCGATTAACCTTTCGTAGCCTTCATCAGCTTCAACACCTTATCAATGTCTTCCGGCGTATCAATGCAGTGACTGTCGTGGTGCGTAATGGCGCATTTTACCTTATAGCCGGCTTCTACCCAGCGTAGCTGCTCCAGCGACTCTGCTTTTTCCAAAGAAGAAACGGCCAGCTTGGTGATTTGCCAGAGAATGTCAGCGCGATAGGCGTACATGCCCACGTGTCGGTAATACATCCTTCGCAGGTGCCATTCCCGCTCAGGAACATCTTTCAGAAAAGGAATGACAGAGCGGCTGAAGTAAATCGCCTCCATCTTCGGGTTGAGCACCACCTTCACCTCGCCTATATCAAAGAGGACATCTTTATTATTTACGGGAATAATGAGCGTAGCAATCTCGGTTGTTCCATCCTGCAAAACGCTCGCAAGCGTATCAATCTGTTCCGGATCAATAAATGGCTCGTCGCCCTGAATGTTGATGACGTAGCGGTAATCCGGGCCAAGTTTCTGAAGTACTTCAGCGCAGCGGTCGGTACCGGAAGGATGATTTGATGCGGTGATAATAGCTTCACCGCCAAAGTCTTTTACATGCTGCGCAATGCGGTCGTCGTCTGTTGCCACCACTACCCTGTTCAGGCTGCCGCTTTTCTTAGCCTGCTCCCAGACGCGATGAATCATCGTCTTGCCTTCAATCTTCACCAGCGGCTTGCCGGGAAAGCGGGTTGATGCGTAGCGGGCGGGGATGATGCCGGCAATCATAGGTCAACTATTTTAGAATCCTTTACGGTGTAAAAAGACGTTTCGGCTTCATTACGTTCTTTCAGATACCGCTGATAGCGTTCGGTAAATTGGGCGCGTTCGCTGATTGTCTCTTCATATTTGCCGCTAATGCCCGTCAGCAGCTCAAATGCTTCGCGCAGGGCGTAATGAACGCCATCGCTATGCGTGAGGTAATCAATATTGCCCTTATCGCGTGCCCAATCAATCATCAGCGGGTTGCAGTCGCGGCCAATCATGACGCGCAGCCCTACCCGCTCTGCAATAGAAAAATCAAGGACATCATCAAAGAAGAAAGCCACCTCTTCGTCTGCCAGTCCATGCGCCTTACAAAGATGGTCTAAGGCGACCGCCTTGTATTTTATGCCGCAATAGACGGCGTTGAAATGCTCACGCTTTGCGAAGGCAATAGCTGCTTTGTTGTTTTCGCCGGTGATGATGGCGGCGACCGCTTGCTTATTGTTACGGAGATGATGGTTGAAGCGCAAGAGGTTTGATCCCATGGCGTCTATCTCATTGAAAGCGCTGGAGCCTTCGCTGTCTTTCCAGCCGCCGTTGAATACGCCGTCCCAGTCAAAGACGAAGGCTTTGACGCGATGCAGCTTTGCGGCAAGCGCCTCGGCGTTGGTTATAAACTCCCCTTTAAAGCGGGCGACAGTTTGGGAAATATCCATTGTGCGGCATAGGTCAGCCCGGCTGCGCCGTACCGACCGAATTGTCTCTTAGGCTTCCAAATCCTGAATATCCAACATGCCTACAGGCTTGCCGCCTTCGGTGATGAGGATGGTATCCACGTTGGTTTTTTTGAAGAGGTTGTGCGCATCGTTCAGCAGCGCATCGCCTTCTATGGAAATGGGCGTCTTGTAAATCATCGCGTCCATCTTCTTGTCCAGAATGTGCTCGCCTTCTGTTTGCAGCAGGCGGCGGATGTCGCCATCTGTAAACACGCCGCGCACCGAGCCGTCGGTATTTGTAACCGTTACCGCACCGAAGCCATATTCCGTCATTTTTACCAGTGCATCTTTCAGCGCTGCGGTAGAAGCGACCACCGGATTCACCTTACTGGCGGCCTCACGTACGCGCATGGTCATCAGGCGCGTGTCCTGTAGAAACTGCTCGGTGCCTACCGTCGTAAAATTATTATCAGTAAGGTTCTTTAATACTTTCAGCGGAACGGTGATGGTGTGCACGCCGATATTAATCGCATTGCGCACATGCTCGGCATGACGCACAGACGAGAACATGATTTTGCTGTCGTAGCCATATTTCAGAACGGCATCCACGCATTGCTCAACAAGCATAAGCGCGTCGTGGCCCTGGTCTTGCAGACGCCCTACGAGCGGACATACATAAGTAGCGCCTGCGTGCATGGCCATGTAGGCTTGCTGTAGTGTATAGACGAGATGCACATTCACCAATAGGCCTTCATTGCGCAGCATTTTGCAGGCACGAACACCTTCCAGCGAAACGGGGATTTTGAAAACGGTCTTAGTAGGGTCAAGGCCGAGGTCAAGCTGACGCTTTGCTTCGGCAACTACTTCCTCGGCTGTGTTTCCCAGCGCCTCAATCTGCATCACCGGAACCATCTTAGACAACCTGACGATGGTGCCGTCAATATCGGTGATGCCCTCGCGTTGCATGAACGTTGGGGTCGTAGTAAGGCCATCTAAGAAGCCAAGCTTAAAGCCTTCTTCAATCTCGCGCAGGTTGGCGGAGTCAAGGTATAGTTCCATGGGCGCGCAAATTAGGTTGAAATTTCCCAAGGCTAAAGCCTTGGGTTAAGGGTATCTGATTTACGACTGAAGCCGCGACCGAATTTGCCTAAGCAGGATATTTCTTCGCTACGGCGTGCAATTCCAGCAGCGGCTTCATAAACTCCTCCAGATCATAAACGCAAAGCTGGCTGGCAGCATCGCAAAGCGCCTTTTCCGGCTCCGGGTGCGTTTCTATGAATACGCCATCCACACCCGCAGCTACGCCCGCCCGGCTCAGCACGGGCAGAAACTCGCGCGCCCCACCCTTTGCGTCCGCAGAGGGAATACCGTACTTTCGGATGCTGTGTGTTATGTCAAAAACCACCGGGTAGCCTAGCTGGCCCATATGGTAAAATGAGCGTGGGTCAACAACCAGATCGTTGTAGCCCATCGTATAGCCGCGTTCGGTAAGGATGATTTTGTCGTTGCCAGAATCTACTACTTTGCCCACCGGATGCTTCATGTTTTCCGGGGCAAGAAACTGGCCGTGCTTGATGTTGATAATGCGACCGGTTTTCGCCGCAGCGACAAGCAACCCGCTTTGCATACAGAGGTATGCGGGGATTTGCAGGATGTCGCACACCTCGCCGGCAGGTGCGGCCTGGTCGGGATAGTGGATGTCTGTCAGGATGGGAAAGCCGAATTGCTCCTTTACTTTTTGCAGCATTTTCAGGCCCTTGTCAAGGCCGGGGCCGTCGTAATACTTCAGCGAGCTGCGGTTGTCTTTATTAAAGGAGCTTTTGTAGATGATGGGCAGCTTAAGGCGCTCGCCTACTTCGCGCAGCATCTCAGCTGTTTTCATCATCACCGTTTCATCCTCAATGACGCATGGGCCTGAGATGAGGAACAGCTCATCGGAGCCAATTGTGATGTTGGCGAGGGGGAATTTTTTTTGGGACATGGTTATTTGTTTCTATAAATGGCTTTAGCCCATCACCTGACATCCTCAACCCCGGACTTTAGTCGGGGACAGGGAGTACATCATTGATAGGAGGCTTCATCCGCTTCAAATCCTGAACTGGCAAGAAAATGCCGGAACTCATCCGCGAATGTCGTGGATTTATGGTGCTCTTGCTGCCGGTCTATATAAGCGCGAACGGCCGGCACCTTCCGCCCGCTTACTGAAGCCGCAAAGTATCTCACTGCCCATCCGAATGCCACGTCAAATATCTGCGTGTCATTTGCCCAGTGAGCGCTTTCGCCTTTCAGCAAATGAACCTGCTTCGCGATGCTATACTATACTCTTTATTGAGCAACATCAAAACGTGCACATGGTCGTCGTAGCCATTGATGCGGTCAATGAAGATTGACTTCTAATGGGCATTGGCGCGGATATGCTGACAGATGAGTTCCAGCTTGCCATCTGTCAGCAATGGCTGGCGATGTTTCGTTCCCCAGACGGCGTGAACTTAGATTTTTACACACGACATGAGGTATTGTATGCTTGTCTTTCCCCCGGACTGAAGTCCGGGGTTGAGGATATCTGGTGATGGGCTAAAGACGCAACCTGCTACAACCTTCTAAAAAGCCCCTCAATATCTCCAAGCGTAACCTTGTCCTGCCAATCCTCGCCGACAGCATGACGCCACATATGCGGCAGATTGTAAGCAACTTTTGCCATCGCTGTAATCGTCTCATCGCTCCATGATGCGCTCAGGCCCTGCGGCAGAATGATATTGTGCTTCGTCAGCATCGTCTTAAACTCCCGTACACCTTCCGGATAGTAGTCTTCCAGATGCTGAAAGGCAAGACAATTCGCGTAGCAATGCTTCTCATCCAGAATCTTAGAAAGGCCATAAGAAAGCGCATGGCAAACGCCAACTTCCGAATACGTCAGCGACAAGCCACCCATCAGCGAGGCTACCATCAGCTTATCATCATTCTCCGGCGTCTGACCAGCTTCTTCGCCCAGAAAAATATCGCGGCAAAGTTTCAGCGACTGCTCTGCGTAAGCATGTGAGAACGCATTATTCAGCGCGCCGTTCTCGCTTTCTATGCAATGGATATAAGTGTCCATGCCGGTGTAAAACCATTTATCGCGCGGCACGGATGCAATTAATTCAGGGTCAAGAATGACTTGGTTGAACACCGTCCAGTCACACTTCAGGCCAAGCTTCTTCTCCGGGCCGGTAAGCACCGCCGTCATACTCACCTCTGCTCCTGTACCGGAAATAGTTGGCACACCGAGGTGATAAATGCCGGGCTTGTTAATCAAGTTCAGGCCCTGATAAAGCGTTGACGAGCCTTCATTGGTAAACATCAGGCTCAGCGCCTTGGCGATGTCCATAATGGAGCCGCCGCCTATGCCGATGACGCCGGCGGGCAAGCCGCGAACATTCAGGATCTCGTCCCGCAAGCCGTCTATCTGCTCCGTGGTCGGCTCATGGGGGTCAACGTCAATGAAGCGTATCACATCTTCATCTGTCACTGGCAAACGGCCTTCCAGCTCTTTCCCTCTGAAATATTGGTCAATGAGAAAAACGAAAAAACCGCCCTCCCGCTTATCGGCAAGGATGCCCTCCATCATGGAGAAAGAACCGCGTCCGTAGCAGACCTTTTCTATGTTTTTGAAATTTTTGTGCATAATGTTTCACGCAACGGGCGCGGCGGTTTCGCAACGGCGGCAACGATTTATTATACGGTTTCTGTTTGCAATGCCTTCTTTACGCAGGCCCCAATCTTTTCGGCCAACTGCTCTACTTCCTCATCCGTCCAGGTGCAACGAATACCGAAGGAAATCAGCCGGCCAATTACCTCTTGTGATTTTGGCAAATCCAAAGCTCCATAATCCTGCGGCGCGCCGAGCAACTGCACATTCAGCTTGGAGGCTGTTTTCATCTCTTTGATATGCTCCCACTGGTTGATGAAGTGGTACATGTTGGTAAACCAATAGTTGAAGCCACCGACGCCCGCTGCGTTCAGTTCGTCCACCACCCGCTTCGCGCTTTCCGTATCCGGCAGGAACATATTGAGAAATGTAGCGCTGTCGCCATCAGGGTCGGCGAGACGCGCGAAGGAAATGCCTTCCGTCTTGCTTAATGCAGCCACAAGCGCCGCTTTATGCCGGCGATTTGCTTCCAGCACTTGAGGCACGCGGCGTGTCTGCGCAACGCCTACCGCTGCATTCAGCTCGCCGATGCGGTAGTTGAAGCCCAGCACCGGGTGTGGCTCCATTCCACGGTTGGCCCCTACGTGGCTGTGACCGTGGTCGGAATAAGCGTCGGCGAGCTTATAAACTTCTTCGTCGTTGGTTACAAGAATACCGCCTTCGCCTGCGGTGGCTATTTTGAAAAAGTCAAAGGAGAAAGCGCCGGCTTTACCAAACAACCCGACCGCCGTTCCTTTATAAGAAGCGCCGAACGCCTGCCCGGCGTCATCCACGAGTATCAGGTTGTGCTCCATGCATACTTTCAGCACCGCATCCATATCGCCCATACCGCCGCACATGTGCACAAGGCAAACGCCCTTCGTTTTCGGCGTGATGGCCTTGCGAATGCCTTCGGCAGAAAGGCAAAGCGTCTCGTCTATCTCTGCAAACACAGGCAGCGCACCGAGAAACAGCACCGCTTCAATGGTAGCAATGAACGTAAACGGCGGAACAATGACCTCATCGCCTGCACCGATGCCGGAAGCGGCCAAAGCCGTCATCACTGCCGTAGAGCCGGAAGACATGGCATGCACGTATTTAGCGCTGGTAATCTTTTGTACTTCGGCTTCAAAATCCTTTGCTTTCCAGTGGCCCTGGCGCTGCGCATCGTGGTTATAGCGGAAGAGGATGCCGGTATCTAAAACGTCGTTTATTTCTTTGCGTTCTTCATGGCCAAAAAGTTCGGTTCCAGGCATATTGAAGTTTTGAGTGTTGAGTCCTTAGAGTTGAGCGGCGAAATTACGGCTTCAAAGGGCCTGCGGCAGAAGTGCCAGAATTTTAGCAGTAGCACCGGTTTGTTCCTGAACGTAGGTTTTAATAAAGCCTTGCAGCGCGGCGCGGCCTTCATTGTCGGCTATAAGATTTTGAAGAATATCCCTGTATTCCGCTTCATCCTTCGCCGGAAACGCAAAACCCTTTTTCACCATTGCCACTGCCTCGCTGAATTTTTGATACTCCGGGCCCATTACCACCGGCAAGCCGAAAACTGCCGGCTCTAAGACGTTATGGATACCGCTCTTGCTGTAGCCCCCGCCGATACACGCGATTTCGCCATAGCGATACAGGCTGCTAAGCATCCCAATATTATCTATCACCAAAACCTTTGTGTCCTTGTCGGATTGAGAGCCCGAATAGAAAGTGCAGCTATCACCAAACAACACCTTGATATTCTGTAGATGTCCAGCGTCAATCTCATGCGGTGCCAGTACGAGCTTCCAGCCTTGCGGTAGATGTTGTATGCAAGCCTTAAGCATCTGCTCATCTTCCGGCCATGTGCTGCCGGCTATGATGAGCTTATCGCCGCCGCGAAAGAGTTCAATTAGCGGAAAATCCTTTGCCGCCTCTGCTATCTGCGCCACACGGTCGTATCGCGTGTCGCCAGTCAGTATCGCTCGCAGGCCAATCTTTTCCACCAAAGCCAGCGATTGCTTATCCTGCACAGTTAGCAGGCTGAAGCGAGACAGCATTTTTCTAAAAAAGCCGCCCCACAGTTTGAAAAACGGCTGACTTTTCCGAAATGCGCCCGAGACCAAAACGGTCGGGATATTTCTTTGCGCAAGGCTTTTCAGATAAAAATGCCAGAATTCGTACTTCACAAACAGCGCAAGCGATGGCTGCACGGCGTCTAAAAAACGATTAGCCGCCACCGGGCCGTCCATTGGCAGGTAGCAGATGAAGTCGGCGCCTTCCCAATCCTTCCGCACCTCATATCCGGAGGGGGAGAAGAATGTGATCACGATAAAAGTGTCGGCATATTTTTCGCGCATCGCCTCAATCACCGGCCTTCCCTGCTCAAACTCTCCCAGCGAGGCGCAGTGCATCCAGATGCGTTGTTGGCGCTCACCTGCCTGCTTCATCGCCGTCGCAATGCACCGCCACTGCCCCACCCTGCCCTGTTGCCATGCGCGTGCCTTTTCTTTCCAGAGCGCAGCACTGGCTATAGCTGCCCGGTAGCAAAGAAGAAATAGCCAATACAGCAACATGGAACGCAAAGGTATTGCGGACATGGCGTGGCGTGTATAGCAGGCAATGCGGCGATGGCTTTAACAGCCAGAAAACTTAGCGAGCTACAACCTGGGGATAGATTTGTTGCCAAGAACAACAAAGTATGAGTGTGAAGCAGATTGACGTTCCCTTTGCCGCATCCGAAGGCGCTACACCGCGCAGTGTGCCGGTGTTTTACGCCGTGGAAAACCGGACAGACGATTGCGTTCAGATATTTCGTTGCAAGGTGGGATTGCCGGAACATAAGATTCCCGATTGGATGCAGCCCGGCCACTTTGAGCTGATTACCCACATCATTGGCGACCTTCAGCTTGTGGATTACAATGCGTCGTTACAGCATCACTTTACTTCGCGCCAGGCAGAAGCTTTCCGCTATAAAGTGTATTCGGAAATTTTCTTCCGCGAGCAGCACTTAAAGGAGAATGTTTTCTTCGCCTGCTAATGATGCCTTGCTATTTGTCTCAGGTGAGGCTTTTTCAATAATCAGGAAAGAGCTTTCAAACGGCGCCATAAAGCGCAGCAGTGTTTCAAAAAATGCCGGGCCCTGCGCCAAGTAATAGGGCATGAAGTTCTCTACCCGCTCAGCAAGCCCACCGGATGGGAATAGTGCGTCTTGCAGCCTATGCAGCCTGTCGAGTGCGTCTGTCTCTTTGCGCTTGACGGCGCGCAGCATTTTGGCTTCCAGCGTGGCAAGCTGGCGCTTCATCTTAGCCAGTGTCGCATCTGCGCTTCGCAAAAGGGTCGGGTCAAGGGCTGCCGCTTTTTCGCGCAGGCCGGAGAGCATCACTTCCAACGCATCGCGCTCCGAAACGACCTGCCATTCATTGCCTGATTGCGCCATAATACAGGCGCGCTCCGCATCATCTTTCGGCAAGGCAAGCGTTTCGTAATCTAACCCGGCGCTTTGTATTAACCGCCATTCCGCCGCCTGCACCCACATTACCGATTGTCGCAGCAGAATGGCGGGATAAAACACTTTATGCCGCTCAAAGAGCGAGCGCAGTTGCAGCCAGTAAGCCACCTCCGCCCCGCCGCCGATGAAGGCGACATTCGGCAAAAAGGTCTCCTGATAAAGCGGACGTAATACGACATTGGGCGAGAAGCGCTCGGGATGCGCCGCCAGTTCTTCGCGCAATGCCGTTTCGCTCCATGAAATGTCTGTGTTTAAAACTTGCCAGCGCTCGCCTTGACGCTCAATGCGCTCCCGCAAATGAGCCTTCAGGTAAAAAAGGTTGATAGCCCGCGGATGCGCCTGGCCTTTGTAACCCGCGGCTTCCATCTGTTGTATCGCTACCGCTACAAGCTCTTCTGCGGGATGCGAAAAGAGGTCGGCTTCCATCACAGGAATAAAGCTGCGCTTCAGCCGGGCATCATCTGGATTGAGCACCAGAAGCCCATGCTTCCCAAACAGCGCATGCACGAGGTAGTGCGTGGCTGCCGAAATAGTATCGTGCTTCAGGTACGCCGAACGCAGGAGGCGCTCCAACTCTGCCGCAGCCGGGCCGGGCGGGCCAAACAGGGCGAACAATTCCTGCAGCAAAGGAGCGAGCGAATCCGTGTTCATACGCCCAACGGCGCCGCTCTGCCCGCCGGCTTCCCAGACAAATTTTTTATCGCCGAAGCGGAAAGCGCCAAGTTCCTCCAGGTCGGCGTCTTCGCTGCCCATGTAATAGACGGGAACGAAGCGGTGCTGCGGATGGGCTTTTCCAAGCTCATCCGCAAGCTTAATAGCGTGCAGAATTTTATAGACGAAATAGAGATAGCCGGTAGCCAGGTTGGGCTGATGTGCTGTGCAAACGGTGAACGTCGTTTCTTCACGCAGTGCAACAATGGCCTCCTCAACAGCCTCCTCGCGCGGCAGGTGGCGATATTGCTCATAAAGCACGTCTGCCAGCGTATTGCGGTCAACAGGGTAAGCTTTTCGCGCTTCAATAGCCTCCGCGATGCCATCTGCTTCCGGACTATAATTGTACAAGGGCCTTAAGCGCTCCTTACCGGCCAGATAGTCCAGCACAAGTGGCGAAAACCGTCGGGTAGCGGCAAGAGGAATATGGCGCGCTTGAAGCATAGCTGATGAAGGGCGCTAAGGTAAGGCGCTGCCACAGCGAATGCCATTGGCAATGCTTACCGGCACATTTAGGAGACACGGCCCAACCAGCGCATGCCGTTTTCCCAAAGCAAATCTGCTTTCAGCTTTTCCGGAAAATTCACGCCCTTAATAAGTGCGCCGGGGCGGTGCTCGCCGAGCGGAAAGGGATAGTCAGAACCCATGCACACCTTGTCGGCGCCCATCACATCCACAACATAGCTCAACGCCTTTGGGTCGTGTACGAGGGCGTCTATCCAGAATTTGCCGAGATAGTCGCGTGGTGGGACGGCATTGTCAATGGCGCACAAATCCGGGCGCACGTCAAAGCCATGCTGGATGCGGCCAATTGTAAATGGGAAGGAGCCGCCGGCATGCGCAAAGGCCACCCGCAGCTTCGGGAACTTTTCAAAAACACCCCCGAAAATCATAGATGCAATGGCGCGGGCCGTCTCCGCAGGCATGCCTACCAGCCACGGCAACCAATACTTCTGCATGTCGTTCTCGCCCATCATTTCCCAGGGATGAACGAAGATGGCGCAGCCCACCTCTTCCGCAGCTTGCCAGAATGGAAGAAAGGAAGGGTCGCTTAGGTTTTTGCCGTTTATGTTGGAGCCGATTTCAAGGCCGGGCATCCGTAGCTCCTTTACACAGCGCTCCATTTCTTTTATGGAGAGGCCAATGTCCTGTAGGGGCACGGTGCCGATGCCAATGAAGCGCTCCGGCTTTTCGGCTGCGCTTTGCGCGATGTGGTCGTTGAAGAAACGGGAGGTTTCCAGCCCATGCTCTGGCTTCGCCCAGTAATTGAAGAGTACAGGAATGGTGGAGAGCACCTGCATCGTTACATCTGTCTCGTCCATCTCTTTAAGGCGCACGGATGCATCCCAGCAATTCTGCTCTACTTCGCGAAATACCTTGTCGCCTTTAATCATGCGCGCGCAGCAGGGCTTGTGATGCTCTAAATGGATGAACTCGCCATAGCCGAATTTCTTAAACCAATTCGGGATGCGCTCCGGCATGATGTGGGTGTGGATGTCAAGAGACTGCATAGCGATGCGACTGCGATGAATAATCGCGTAAAAGTAAAGCGTAGATTAGCCACGGACGGTTGAACCGTATGTTGAAAGCGTGAACTCATCTATTCTTAGGCAATTGATTTCATTACGGGCAGTCAGACCTCAGGTGTGGCTGATAATATTGCTCAGCCTTGCCGCGACGCTTCTATTCTGGAAAATATCTACGCGGGGCATTAATGAATGGGACGAAGCAAGGAATGGCGTAAACGCTTATGAGATGTACCACAGGGGAGATTTCATAAACCTCTATTATGGCGGCAAACCGGACACATGGAATGCAAAGCCTCCGCTGTTAATCTGGCTGATTTGTGTTTGCTACAAAATTTTCGGGTTTAATGCTTTTGCCTTGCGTTTTCCTTCAGCGCTTGCTGCGCTTGGGAGTTTGTTTTTCGCTTTCAAGCTGTTCCGCAAAGCAGTGCGTAAAGACGCGGCGCTTTATGCTTGCGCAATGTTGATTTCGTGCAAAGCGCTCATCGGCGGTCATATTGGATTGACAGGTGATTTTGACGCGCTGCTTCTTTTGTGTTTAATCGCTTCTGCTTATTACTTCTGGTGTTATTGCTACGAGGGGAAGAAGCGAGCAATTTTTAAAGTGGCGCTCTGGACGGGATTCGCATGGTACGTGAAAGGCCCGGCAGCTTTCATTCTGCTGCCCGGATTTATGCTGGTGGCTTCATTAAAAAAGCCCGGTTGGATAAGCGATAGAAAAGTATGGTTATCTACCGGCCTTCTGTTGCTAACAGTTATTTCCTGGTTCGTCGCTATTAGAATTTATGGAACTAAGACAGGCGGCAATGACATGGCCGGAACTAATGCGATTCATACCATGTTTGTAGAAGACGTGTGGCGACGGTTTACTGCCGCTGGTTTTGAAGGCGGTCAGGAAAATGATTACTTCTTTTTCTTTAGTGCGCTTGACGTGCGCTTCAATCTCTGGAACTACTTATTCTTTTTACTATTTGGCGGTGCCCTGTTTCAGCTTTGGCGGAAAAAGCAATCCCTCAGAAGGGCATTACTGCAAAAAGAGAATGAAATGCTGTTGTTCAATGTCTGTCTAGGTGTTGTTTACAGTTTGGCTAAGTTATAAGAGATGGTTTTAGAATTTTGTGTTCTATGAGAAGACATGAGGTGAGTGATAAATTATGGGAGCAGATAAAGCCATTGCTACCAAAGCGTGGCCGCTCACATGACGACCGTTTGTTTGTGAATGCTGTTCTTTTCCATGCTAAAACCGGTCTGCCCTGGCGCGATCTGCCGGAGCGGTTTGGTAAATGGTACAGCATCTATCAGAGATTTAATCGCTGGTCAAAGGCAGGGGTATGGGGAAAGATTTTTGAGTTAACTGTAGATCCGGAGCCGATGGTAATAATGGTTGATTCTACTTCGGTCAGAGCCAATCAGGTGGCTGCGGGTCAAAAAAAACTGAAGCCCGGCCAGCCGCTTTGGGTCGTTCACGTGGCGGATTGACATCTAAGATTCATCTGGCTGTAAATGCAGTAGGAAGAATATGCAGGACCATTGTCGGGGCGGGGCATGAGAGTGATTATAAGCGTGCGGCTGAACTGGTAAGAGGATACAGACCTTTTGTTGCAATGGCTGATAAAGGTTATGATGCTAAATGGTTTGTTGATAAATTAAAGTCAGCAGGTGTGGTTGAGGTCGTTATTCCGAGCAGGCGAAGCAATAGGGAGCAAAGAGACTATGACCGGGATAAATACAAAGGCAGAAACGTAGTGGAAAGGGCGATAAACAGACTCAAATACTTCCGAAGAATAGCCACCAGATTTGACAAACTCGCCCGCAACTTCCAAGGATTTATCTTCTTGGCCTCAGCTGTCTTAAATACCAAATTCATTCTGTAAACAGTGCCTAATCATTTGCCCTTGCTTGCTTTTGACATTCGCTGCATCAAAGCACGATTGGTATCTCGCCCCTGTTTTCGTCAGTTTAGCATATGTCACAGCACACCGGCTTTTAGCTTTGGGCAAAAGGGTTACGACATTGCCATTTCTTTTCGCGCTTCTTTTTCTTTTTGCTTTCATTCGCCATTGGATAGAGATTGACAAGTACGCAAATAACGCGCCTCTGCTACCCAAATCTCTTTTTTCGCAAAGAGATAGCATCATCACCCTGGGTTCCATCCGACAGGACATTTATTTACAACTACGGTGGACAAGCAAACCCGTTGTTCAGCAGGACTCCTCACGCCTCAAGCTTTCCGCTAAAACCATTTTAGTTGTTGATTCAGCTTCTCTGAAAGATTTGAATGGCCCCTTCCATTTACAAAGAGTGCATAACAGCAGCTATTTCCTTGTAACGCTATAGCGTAAGCTTACAGCAATAATATGGTCGCTTGTATCTTTCGTCTCCAATACGCCCGCTGCCTATTTTGTCTGGCGCGGTTTTGACTTGCGAATGTAAACTGCTCTATTCGCGGCAGCTCAAATCCATAACTTTCCTTTCATCGTTTATCCCCAAAAACCATTTCACACTATGAAGACAGGCTTACACGCTGTTATTGCGGCCGTTTCGCTCGCGCTTTCCGCGCCTGCTGCACAGGCCCAGACCATTGTAGGTGTCACCGATAATGATTCGCTGATTACCTTCTCCGCAACCGCTCCAGGCACTATCATCTCAAAAACATACCTCTCCGGTATCTCGGTTGGTCAGGCCATTCAGGGGCTTGACTACCGTCCTGCAACCGGAGAGCTTTATGCGCTCGGGTACAATTTAAATACCGGCGTCTCTCAGCTTTACACCATCAATGTAGCTGCCGGCATGGCTACGCCGGTGGGCGCGGCTATCACGCTCGCCTTAGGCAACGGCGGCAGCATCGGCTTTGATTTCAACCCGACTGTGGACAGGATTCGCGTAGTTGGAGCAAACCGGAGTAACTACCGCCTCAATCCCATAACAGGCGGCATTGCAGCTACTGACATCAACCTGCAGTATGCCCTTACCGATATAAATGTGCTAAGTACGCCGTCGGTCGGCGCCGTTGCTTACACCAATAGCTTCCCCGGCCTGACCACAACTTCGCTTTATGATTATGACGAGTCGCTAAACATTCTGGCGCTGCAGAACCCACCGAATAACGGCACGCTGAATACCATCGGCAGCAGCGGCATCGCCATAAATTCTGCCTTGCGTACGGTGGACATGGACATTTGGTTCAATCCCGCTACGAAGTCCAACACTGCTTATCTGGTAGCCAACACCGGCAGTAGCAGTATTGACAACCTGTACACCATAAACCTGGCTACGGGCACCGCAACGCCGGTCGGCTCCATTGGCCTTGGCGTGAAGGAAATTGCTGTTCAGCCAGCCACCTTTACTCCTGGCCCGCTGACCGGCAGGCTCATTTACGCGTTGGCAGGCCCGCGGTTGCTGGTGTCTTTTGACTCCAATAATCCGGAGCAGCTCCGCAGCCTCAATGCCATTACGGGCGTTGACTCACAGCAAACGCTTGTGGGAATGGACTTCCGCCCGGCGGACGGCCTGTTGTATGCGCTCGGTTATACCGGCGGCCTGTATAATACCTATCGTATTTACACTATCAACACGGCTACGGGTGTTGCCATTCCTATTTCTTCCGGCAACGATACGATGGCGCTGGGCAACACTTTTGAAATCGGCTTTGACTTTAATCCTACGGTTGACCGCATTCGGGTGGTGAGCGCGCTTACACGGGCAAGCTATCGCCTGAATCCGAATAACGGCCTCGTGGTAGCTACAGACTCCAGCCTCCAGTGGACAACCGGCGATGCGAACGCTGGGCGAACAGTGCGCGTGAGCACGGTAGCTTATACAAAAAGCTACCCCGGCAGTACTACTACAACATTGAGTGGTATTAACGACTCCGGCGCCATCTTCGTTACGATTAATCCGCCGAACAACGGCCGGCTGAATACGGTTGCCTCCAGCATCTTTGGCGCAAGCGCATCGCTGTTTGGCACTACTGACCTTGACTTTTTCTACGACTCCACTTCCAGCACAGACATTGGCTACCTCGCCGCCAACTCCGGCACCAGCGCGCTGGATATACTTTATACGCTGAACCCTACCACTGGCGCAGTTACACTTGTGGATACAATTGGCTTCGGTCTGGCTATTTCGGATATTGCCGTGAGGCCTGCATTTAAGAATATTACGATTCCCGTCGTGGGCGTTAAGGGCGTTGTCGCCAACATGCAGTTGGTTGTTTATCCAAATCCTGCCGGCAACATCGTTTCCGTAAAGCTACCCGCCGCCCTGACCGATGCCGCGACGTACGGCATTACGGACATCACAGGCCGCGTGATGATGGAAGGAACTATGGGAGCAGGCACGAAGGAACGCGAGCTTACCATGAACGGCCTGCCGGGCGGCATCTATCTGCTGCGCGTAGAAGGTTTTGCGCCGGTACGCTTCAGCAAGCTATAATACGGAACTGGTTTTTATTGAAAAAGCCGGGCGCAATCAGCGCCCGGCTTTTTTTATATCAGAAGGATGGCGCTAAATGCGCTCGTAAATTATTGCCGAGCCTTGTCCTACGCCGATGCACATCGTAGCCAGGCCATACTTCCCGCCGAGCCGCTTCAGTTCATGCACTAGTGTCGCAGAAATGCGCGCCCCGGAGCAGCCCAATGGATGACCCAGCGCGATTGCGCCGCCGTTGACGTTCACCTTTGCTTCGTCCAGGCCCAATTCCTGGATACACGGGATGGCTTGTGCGGCAAAAGCTTCGTTCAATTCTATTAAGTCTAAATCCTGCGGCTGAAGGCCGGCGCGGAGCAGCGCCTTTCTGGATGCCGGCACCGGGCCCATACCCATAATCGCTGGCTCAACGCCGGCAATCCCCATTGCTTTGACTCTGGCCATTGGCGTAAGGCCATATTTCTTTACCGCTTCTTCAGATGCCAGCAGGAGTGCTGCCGCGCCGTCATTGATGCCGCTGCTGTTGCCGGCAGTTACCGTGCCGTCTTTTTTGAAGGCAGGCTTGAGCTTTGCCAACTGCTCCGTTGTGGAGAGGCGGGGATGCTCGTCGGTATTCACCAGCGTAACCTTTCCTTTCGGGCCTGGCACTTCCACCGGTATCAGCTCTTCGGCAAATTTTCCAGCGGCTTGGGCGGCGAAGTATTTTTCCTGCGTTTTCGCCGCAAAAGCATCCTGCGCTTCGCGGCTCACTTTGTATTGCTCAGCAACATTCTCCGCCGTCTCGCCCATGGCGTAAGGATGGTAAAGTTC
>CBDFFM010000021.1:0-69870 GCA_965246785.1 Chitinophagaceae bacterium | reverse complement strand
GCCTGATTGCTGTTCCATAATTCTTTGGTTTTTGCTGGTGAAAAAAGTGTTCCGATTGCCTGCGGCGTTGGCAGCAGACGGAAGCATGGCAAAAAGGACGTGCCATCTGGTGTAAACTTTTTCTTAGCTGATTAAATGAAGCCTTGTTGTGTCAGTTCCTGACTAAGAACTTCGTCCAAGCTTCTACGCCGGTCGGTCAAGTGGACAAGTTCTGCGGTAAAAAATGGCTGTAACGAGCAGCAACGGTCAAATCAAAATGTGGAAAAAGCTACTCAGCATTGCTCCGCTTCACTTTATGCCCTCCTTTGGCACCTTCAGACCAGGATATTGCATGTCTAAGCTCTTCAGCACCTCGCGCAGCTTATGTGCGACCACGTATTCCTTGTACCAGTTCTGGTCGGCAGGGATGATATGCCATGGTACATCATTGCAATGCTCAAAGACGTCCTGATAATACTTCCGGTACCTGTCCCAATTCTTTGCCTCAGCGAAGTCGGCTTCATTATACTTCCACATCTTCGTCGGGTTGTGGATGCGCTCCTGTAGCCGTTCCTGCTGGCGCTCGGGTGAGATATGGAGGTAGAACTTGAGCATCTGCGTATTGTTGTGCTCGGTGAGCAGCCGCTCAAAATCATTGATGGCCTTCATGCGCGCCTTTGCCAGCTCATCGTCCGTCCAGCCATGTACGCGCGTAACCAGCACATCCTCGTAATGCGAGCGGTTGAAAATCTGAATCATGCCTTTTGCGGGCGTATGCTGATGTACGCGCCAGAGGAAGTCGTGCGACAACTCTTCCGCAGTCGGTGCTTTAAACGACTTTACCGTCACGCCTTGCGGATTCATGTGCCCGAAGACATTACGCGTTAGGCCGTCCTTGCCGCTGGCGTCCATGCCTTGAATTACGATTAGGATGGAATGTTTGGACTCGGCATAAAGCAGGTTTTGCAGTTCGTCCAAATCTTCCAGGATGCCGACCATCTTTTCTTTGGTCTCTTCCTTATCCCAGTCTTTCGGCGCACGGGTGTCTATGTCTTTGAGGTGGATGCGGGGCATAATAGCAGTTGGAAGTTGTATGATGTGCTGTAAGCTAAAAAAGTTCACAGCAACTTTTTGTCTTTCCCGCAGGAAATCTCAAAGGCGCTGCGAATAAAGATTCCCTTCGGGAATGACAACGTTGCTGCGAGCAGTCTATATAATCATACTCACCACATGCCATTCACTGCACACAAATTTCTACCCCGCGTCCTGCTCATTAAACATACGGCGGTAAGCCTTGATGAAAATCGCGCCGAGGTTGCGGTACGGCGGCACGTACTCCTTAAAGGTTTCCTCGTCCTTGCCTTTGCCTTTGAACTGCGCGCCAAGCTCGCCCCACAGTGCAATCCAATCAACATCATCGCCCGCCACCAGGTGGTCATTCAGCTTCTTGACGATGGCGTCATTGATGAGCATAGTGCCGGTTTGCTTCGTAGAAATAAGATGCGCATCCGGCGAGTGGTCAAGCACCTTGCCGAGATTGTGATAGCCGCCGCAAGAGCCGAGAATGATGATGTGATTGCTCTTCTCCATATAGTCAATGGTAGAAGTAAGGTGGTAGCTGTGGCCGCGGTGTACGAGCACTGTCGGGTGGATACCCTCAGTGCCGAGCGACTTTTCCAATGCTTTCTGCGCTTCGTCGTCCTTGCCGCTTTCATAGTCCAGTGGCAGGTTGGCATACACAACAACCGGCTTGCCAGTGATGGATTTAATCTTCACCCATTGCTCACCTTTTTCCGTCTTCCACTTCGCGCCTTCCTTAAATAAAAATTGCCCATGAAAGAAGCGAATGAGTTGCGCCCATCTTCATCGCCGTAAAAGAAGAACTGTTCATAAAGAATACCGCTATCGTTGAGCAAATTCTTATTCGGCATCACGTTAATCGGCGGCAGGTGAAGCGTTTGCGAAAGCTCGGCTGAATTGCTGCCCTTCGTAAGCGTTGCCAGCAGGCCATAGACGATTGTGCCCTTCATATTCCGCGCTTGACCCGTGAACACGCGTGTCATTCGCCACGATTTCCTGCCGCAAAAAATCTGCAAGCGCGGTATCGGTTATAGAGCCGAAGGCATCAGCAACATCCACTGCATCTTCCAGCTCATCGGGCTTGCCGCCCTCCAGTCCGCTTACAAAATCTTTCATCACTGCCGTCTTCTCGTCCGGCTTCATCGTAGCGAGAAACTGGTCAAGCTTGCTGTAGCCCGCGCACATCCGGATGAAGGTGCGGAAGTGCTCGTAATGCACCTTGTCAAACAGCTCGTCGCCGGTGGCTGGCTTCAGTCGTTCCATCATCCGGTTGAAGGTGCCGATGAATGAGGAGGTGTAAATCTGGTCTTGTCCATACACCATCACGAAGTACAGCTCCTCTGGCGTCAGGCATTCAATAACCTTAAAACGTACCGGGTCTTGTGCCTCGTGCAGCTCGTTCATGCGCGTCACATAGATGCGGTTGGCGCGATAAGCCAGCTCGTCGCTGTACGTGGTGCCGCCGAGCGTATCCCCTTGCAGCTTCAGGCGAACAAGGTTTTTGAAGAAGAGATTTTCGTCTGCAGTAATCTTATCTATTTCGGCAATCGTGAGCTTGCTCTGATAGATGTCGGAGATGAAGGACATTGCCTTCAGCGGACTTTTGCTCTCCGTAGAAATGCGGACGATGGACTGCACCAGCGGGTCTTTACAACGACGAACGGCGCCGCTCAGCGTCAGGTTGGTGCTGGAAGCATACTTATAAACTTCGTTCGGCGACTTCCGCGCAGCGGCAGCAATCACATCGCACGCAAAAGGTTCATTCGCAAATTCAGACAAACGCCGAATCATCATGAGCGGTTCCTGCTTGCCGATTTCGCGGAACACATGCGTACGCAGTTCAGGATAACCATCCAGCATTTCCATATTGAACATGGTCTGCGCATTCGTATTTTCAAAGACGAATTTATCCAGCCGCTTTTCGTGCCGCGCAATGATGAGGTCGCGCATATTGTTGACAGCCCTGCGATAGAAATACGCATCCCATTTCGGATCGGTGCCGTAGCGGTTCACCATATTAGTAACGGCGTTCAGGTAGCGGATTTTCGTCTGCTGCTCTTCCTGCTTGTCCGTGAAAGGCAGGTTTTCTATCATCGTATCCAGATGCTTAGCGCCATGCAGCAGCGCCTGCGTAATGACCGCAGATGCAGTCGTGTCCTCGCCGTACCAGATGTAGCCATCCACCTTTCCATCCGATGCATCGGCGCCGCGCAACGCACGGGCAAACTTGTCATGAAACATCTGGCGGTTCCGCGGGATGGGCGCCTTGAGCGTATCTATCTCATAGATGGTCTTAGGCTTCGGCTGATCACCCTTCTTCTTTTTCTCAGCAAAAGACGGCAGCGAAAGCAGCAGGGCTAAAACGGGCAATAAAATTCTCGGAAAAGCGCGTTGCGGAAAGTGCATTATCATGAGTAAATCCTCTGCGTGCAAAAATAGTGCAGGGAGTAGCCCTCCTGCCTTCGTAATAGATACAGCCGATACTTTAACAGGCCCGCCTTACCACTCAGGATACAGTGGAAACTCACCCATCGCCTCATTAATCTCACCGCGCGCAGTCGAAATGACGTTTTCATCATCCGGCGCCATCAGCACGCGGTCTATCCAGGCCGCTACCTGAGCCATCTCGCCTTCCTTCATGCCGCGTGTGGTAATGGCAGGTACGCCCACCCGGATGCCGGAAGTAATGAACGGCGACTTATCGTCAAAAGGCACCATGTTCTTATTAATAGTGATGTCGGCTTTCACGAGTGTGTTCTCTGCCTTCTTACCGGAAATACCTTTGTTCCGAAGGTCAATTAGCAGCAGGTGGTTGTCCGTGCCGCCGCTCACGATGTTGTAACCTTTTTCCAGGAATGCTGCCCCCAGCGCCTGCGCATTGGAAATGATTTGGTTGCCATAAATGAGAAACTCATCTTGAAGTATTTCATGGAAAGCAACTGCCTTAGCCGCAATCACATGCTCCAGCGGGCCGCCCTGCGTGCCGGGGAATACCGCCAAATCCAGCAGCGCGCTCATCATCCGCACCTCGCCTTTCGGGCCTTTCAGTCCCCACGGGTTTTCAAAATCTTCCTTCATCAAGATGATGCCGCCGCGCGGGCCGCGGAGGGTTTTGTGCGTAGTGCTGCTCACGATGTGGCAGTGCTCAAAGGGTGAATTGAGCAGGCCTTTGGCAATCAGCCCCGCCGGGTGCGCCATATCGCAAAGCACCAGCGCGCCTATCTTATCAGCCGCCGCGCGGATGCGCGCGTAATCCCAATCACGGCTGTAGGCGCTTGCGCCGCAGATAATCATCTTCGGCTTATGCTCCATTGCCTGCGCTTCCAGCGCATCGTAATCCACACGCCCGTCTTCCCGTTTTACGCCGTAGAAAACCGGCCTGTAGAGCTTTCCTGAAAAATTCACCGATGAGCCGTGCGTGAGGTGTCCGCCCATGCTCAGGTCAAGGCCGAGGATGGTATCGCCGGGCTGCAGGCAGGCCAGCATTACCGCCGCATTGGCCTGCGCGCCGCTATGAGGCTGCACATTCGCGTAAGCGACGTTGAAGATTTTTTTCGCACGGTCAATGGCAAGCTGCTCGCTCTTATCCACCACCTCGCAGCCGCCATAGTAGCGCTTGCCGGGATAGCCTTCTGCGTATTTGTTGGTCATCACATTTCCCATCGCCTGCATTACGGAGAGGGAGGTGAAATTCTCGGAGGCAATCAGCTCCAGGCCGCGGCGCTGGCGGTGTAGCTCTTCGTGGATGAGGTCAAATATTTCGGTATCGCGCTGCATTGTAATTCTGGTTTTGTAATAAGTCGTGGCAAGTTAATCCAATCACTGTTGTGAGCGGATTTTTGGATCAGCTTACCGGCTGCTGTTCATTGTTGGCCCCTCCTGCTTATCGCCGCAACACAATGCGGAATGTGGTGCCCTTCCCTACCTCGCTCCATTTGACAAGGAGCGCTCCGTGGTGGTATTGCCGCATGATGCGCCGGGAAAGGGAAAGTCCTAGCCCCCAGCCGCGCTTTTTGGTGGTAAAGCCCGGCGTGAAGACCTTGCGTATCTGGCTGCGCGGAATGCCCTTGCCGGTATCGCTGACGTCAATGATTACCTGATGGTCATTATCTGCCACATGCAGGTCAATGCGGCCCGCGCCATTCATCGCATCCAACGCATTACGGATGAGATTTTCAACGACCCAGTCGAAGAGCGGCGCGGAAATGCGCATGGGCACCGGGTCGTCTTTGCTACGCAGGGAAATGATAACCTTGGTCGGCGCGCGCTTCTGCATGTAATCCACCATCAGCCGGAGCCGGTCAATGAGGTTTTCCTCGGTAAGCTGCGGCTCGGAGCCTACTTTGCTGAATCGCTCGGCGATAAGTTTGAGGCGGGAAAGGTCTTTTTCCATCTCCGCCACCGCCTCCTCGGCCTCGCCCTGCTCGCGGAGCAGTTCTACCCAGCCTGTGAGGCCCATAATGGGCGTGCCGAGCTGGTGAGCAGTTTCTTTACTGAGTCCAAGCCATACCTGATTCTGAATGGAGCGCTGGGCCGCGCTGATGGCAATGACAACGACCAGCAGAAAAAGCAGAATAATGGTCAACTGCACATATGGGAAGTAGCGCAATTGCTTCAACAGCACCGAATCGCCGTAATAAACATACTGCCGCATTGCGCCAATATCCACAGTGATGGGTGAGTGCTGGCTTCTGAATTCCTGAAGTTTCTTTTTAAGAAAATCCGGCACATCCTGCACGCGTGCCGTGTCAACGTTTTTATAGTCCAGAATCGTGTCGCCGGAGGTGGCCCAGATGATGGGAATGGACGTATTCTGATTAATGAGCGTCAGCGGCAGGTTAATGTCCTGGTCGGGCGCTGCACTTGCGAGGTAGCGCAGGCCCTCGCTAACGAGGCGAGCATTTTTTTGTTCCTCAACAGCCAGCCTGTTGGCCAGTTGCGACGTGTAGTACAGTGTTGCGCCCACGATGGCGAGGGCGATAACTACAAGATAGCTTTTCCAGTTCAGGTATTGCCGCATGAGCGATATTGCTTCCTACGCGCACGCTGCGCCGCCGCGAGAAACGTCCCTTGCGAAGTTGCACGAAATACTGCTATTTTTGTCGCCAGCAAACCAGCCATAGCCCCTTTCACAATGGACATGCACGCCCCACAGCATCAGCACGGCACTCACATGGATAATCCCGCCGATATTGAACGCAATAAGCCTTCAAAATCGCGCTTTCTGTTTCTACTTGGCTTCTTTGGCTTCTTCATCTTCTGCTGGGCGGGCTGCTACAATCTGTACGAGCATAAGTTCCGGAACAACGACCAGGTGAAGGCACCGGATAATACGCTGTACGACCCGAAATACAAGTAAGACGTGGCTATCTCCTGCACGCAGGATACTGCCGTTGTTATCCTTTCTTATAATGGCCGGAAGTGGCATGAGCTATTCCTGCCGCTGATTGTGGCTGAAGCCGCTGCCGGCTATGAAGTAATCATTGCAGACAATGCTTCCACGGATGATACGGCTGAATGGGTTGATGCTAATTTCCCCTCCGTTCATTTACTACGCATCCCCGTCAATCGCGGATTTACAGGCGGCTATGTAGCTGCCTTGCAGGAAATTCAGGCGAAGTACTACATCCTGCTTTCATCGGATTTTGAGGTGACGCCGGGCTGGTTTCAGCCGCTTAACAGCGCGATGGAAAGCGTTCCGAATCTGGCGGCCTGCCAGCCGAAGGTGCGCTACTGGAAAGAGCGGGAATCCTTTGAATATGCCGGCGCTGCGGGTGGGTTTATGGATAAGTGGGGCTACCTTTTTTGCCGCGGCCGCATCTTTGACACGCTGGAAAAAGATACGCACCAATACGACGATAACGCCGAAATCTTCTGGGCCACAGGCGGCTGCCTCGTCATTCGCGCCGACCTGTATCATGCGGTGGGCGGGCTGGATATTGACCTGTACGCGCACATGGAGGAGGTGGATTTATGCTGGCGGCTGAAGAATGCCGGCTACCGGATTGGCTATGTGGGCGGCAGCACGGTTTTCCACGTGGGCGGCTCGGTGATTTCCTACGGCTCGCCCCAGAAGCTGTTTTACAACTACCGCAATAACCTGGTGCTGCTGCTGAAGAATGAGCGGGCATCACGCCTGCTGTGGCTCCTGCCGTGGCGGCTGATCCTGGACGGCGTCTCTGCGGCGCAACTGTTGGCTAAGGGGCAAGGGCGGTCTGTGCTGACCATTCTAAAGGCGCACATGAGCTTTTACGGCGGCCTGCGCGGCTGGCTGAAGAAGCGGCGGGCAGCACAGGCTCATACAACTACGCTGAACCGGGCGGGCATCTATCCGCGCAGCATTGTGTGGGATTATTTCGCGCGGGGGAAAAAGCGGTTTTCGGAATTGGGGTGGAAGGCGGAAAGGCTTTGATTGTTGAACGATGCTCGCCTAATCATTTACTTGCCAACATAGCTTTCAGCGACTTTGTCATTCTGGAAGAATCTATTTTCTCGCAGTTGCTAAGCCACAGCAGTAATGCTGCTCGCCCAATCTTTTGTCATTCCGTAGGAATCTGTTCGGCCATGAGCAGCCTTTAGCAAACAGATTCCTACGGAATGACAAAGTCGCTGCAAGGGGTTTGAAAGTCAGCACTCTGTACCAAAAAAGCAATAAACTTGCTAAGCAGAATTAAATTCCTGACTTTGAATGAGTAAAAGCAAGAAAACTTCAACATTGAGCCTTAGCGATGCCCTCCTTAGAATTAGATTATCTACTCTTGATTTCAGAGAGTTAGACAAATTGTTCAAAAAGTATCCAGATTTTAAAGGCAGATTTTTAGAGAAGATAGAAGAAGAAAGAATTTGGGGTACACATCCATCAAAACTAAAGACGAGAGCATGGATGGATGCACACAATTCACATCTCAACTATCCTGACGCAACAGAAAAAAATGGAAAGTGGTTAGTATTTGTAAAGTTTGAAGAATTAGACTCATGGTTTCAGAAAGTCAAAGCTGCTTTAGATGCAGGAAGTTTAGGCAAGTCTATGAAATCAAGTACAGGTCTTTCTAATCGTGGGGTAATGGCAGTCATTATCGTTTACACTTACAACTACGATGATGTAGAAGACGTAAAAAGAGTACGAAAAGTTCTAAGAGAAATAGGGATTACTTGGAAAATTCCTTATAAAACAGATGAGGATACGCTCATGGGTAGATATTCCAAAAATGGAGACACTAGAATAAGTTTATACTTTGAGTGAGTCGGCATCACCCAGTTTAATAGGGCGCATCTCAAAACCAAAACAGGCCATCCGCATCGCGAACAGCCTGTTTTTCAATGAATAATATTGGAGCCTTAAACCCGGAAGTGCGCAAACGCCTTGTTGGCTTCCGCCATGCGGTGCGTGTCTTCCTTCTTCTTTATGGCTGCGCCTTCGCCCTTTGCTGCGGCCATGATTTCGTTGGCCAGCTTGTCAGCAATGGTCTTACCGTTGCGCTCGCGGCTATAACGAATGAGCCACTTCATCGCGAGGCTAATCTTACGGTCGGGACGTACTTCAGCAGGAATCTGGAAGGTGGCGCCACCAATCCGGCGGCTGCGTACTTCTACGGCAGGCGTTACGTTGGCGAGGGCGCGCTTCCACACTTCGTAGCCTTCTTCGCCGCCGCTCATCTGGGTTACTTTATCAAGGGCATTGTAGAACGCTGTGAGTACCACGCTCTTGTTGCCGCCAATCATCAGGCAGTTTACGAAGCGGGTTACCTGATTTGTCCTTAAAACGCGGGTCTGGCGCTATGGGAAGCTTTTTAGCTTGTGCTTTTCTCATTTTTAATAGTGCAAACCGGGCGAACCGGAATTTTTGAATGCTTAATTATTAAAAGACTCCATGCAGTAGGCTATTTTGCCTTTTGCATCACCATTGCATTTTGAATTATTTCTTAGCCTTTTCGCGCTTGGTGCCGTACTTGGAGCGGCTTTGCTTGCGGTCTTTCACGCCTGCAGTATCCAGCGCGCCGCGCACGATGTGGTAACGCACACCCGGAAGGTCCTTTACACGGCCGCCGCGGATGAGCACGATGCTGTGCTCCTGAAGGTTATGGCCTTCACCGGGGATGTAGGCAATCACCTCAATCTTGTTAGTAAGGCGCACCTTGGCTACCTTACGGAGGGCGGAGTTTGGCTTTTTAGGCGTGGTAGTATATACGCGGGTACAAACGCCACGGCGCTGCGGACAAGCGTCCAACGCACGGCTTTTGCTCTTGATTTCCAGGGCGGTACGTCCTTTGCGGACAAGTTGCTGAATAGTAGGCATTGCAGACCTTTTCGGAAAAGATATTTTATTGGGAGCGCAAAAGTAAGGGAGAAAACCGTGATTTAGCGGATTATTTCTGATGATTGCTTAAAAAATGACGGCCCTTTTAATGGAAACGATAAGCAAATCCAAAAGCCATCACTTCCTTAATCTGCCACCAGCCAAGACCCGTTCCGGGTTCATCTTTGGTTTTTACAATGCCGGTTGTCGCATCAGTGTATTGGTTTTCATAGGGAAGGTCATTGTCGTAGATAGCGGTGATGGAGAGGTTCAGGTTTAGGTATTTACCGAGCTTAATGGAGAATAAGTTGTCCCAGAAGATGTCTATGTTTCCAGGATTATCCTTCTTTACTAAGGTGCCGAGTGAATCCTTCTTATCCTTCGCTAAGTAGTTGGAATACAGGTCAAGACGCCCTTTATAGGCGACCGTAGGCGATAAGGCGTGCGCGTAGCGGGCGGTAAAGTATGCACCCAGCTCCAGCCGGCTCTGCTCGCCATATGGAATGCCGAAAGCCCCTTCAGGCTTACGGATGGTGTATTTACGGTCGGCCAGCGTGAGACGGAGGGCGGCAGGTGAGAAAAACACGGTCACATCGGAGCCACGCCGGTATTCCAGGCCCGCCGCCAGCGTGAAGTATCCTGGCGACATGAAGTTGGAAGTGGAAAAACTCTGCCAGTCGGGTACGCTATAGTCATAGCCGCGGGTAAACTGGCTTTTAAAGTTGAAGAGGCCAGTGATGTAGAAATTTTTACCTGTGTCAATTCGTGAGCCGTACTTGGAGGTGATGTCCAGCCGGTCATCCACCTTGCGAGGGACGAACTGGTTGGAATAGGCGTAAAACAGACTGTAAGAAGCGTCAATGCTATTACTCCATACATGATTGTGGTAAAGCCGCGTGACGTTGCCACTCAGCAGTCCATCCACTGCGAGCGAAACAACCTCGCCGCCGGCAGCCCAATTATGCAGGAAGCCCTGGTTGAGACCCATTTGCACGACGCCGCTGCGTATCCACGCCACCGTGTCCTTATTCTCAACGGAAAGCGATTTTTTGACGTTCTCCGTCTCGGCGAGCTGGGCGGAGGCTGGTGCGGCACAAAGCAGGGCTAGCGCGGCGGTGTAAAGGTGTTTCATTATGTATGTGA
The DNA here is from genome assembly GCA_965246785.1 of Chitinophagaceae bacterium. Lineage (GTDB taxonomy): Bacteria > Bacteroidota > Bacteroidia > Chitinophagales > Chitinophagaceae > UBA1952. Next base: position 59,372 of record CBDFFM010000021.1, on the reverse strand, counting down.
TGTGTGTTCCAACATTTTTGTGCTCTTTCCCAACCTTTTGTCATCCCGGAACGGGAACTTGCTACGAGCGGTTGTGCAGATGTAAAAGTTCCCGTTCCGGGATGACAAAAGTTGCTGTGGCCCGGCCGCTCTTCTATTTGCTTTTGCTATCTACCAAAATCTCATCCCGCTTCAAATCACTCACCTCGGCTTATAACCGCTCTCTTGCAGCATAGCCTGTGTATCGTTTATCGCAAAAATTTCCTCCAGACCCATCTTCGGATGTTTTTCTGCGTACGCTTTTACAATCAGCCAGCCCGTCCATGTGCCTACGTTGCCGGGGCTTTCGGGCGGCATTCCCGCCGCTGTGGGGCCGTCCTGCACGTAGCGCAGGATTTTGCCCCAGTTCTTCTCATAGAGCATCTGGCCTTTCACGAAGAAGTTATAGATGAGGGCCTCGTTCTTGCCGCACCACTCTGTCTGTGCATCTGTGAATCCGAAGCGCGTTGCAACGGGTAGGAAGGGCAGCATCTTTGAAAGAAAATACTGCTCCTTGCCACGCTGAATCATCATTTCCAGCAGCATCTTGTTTTCCGGTTGGAACGGGTGCGCATCCTGATAAATAGCGCGAAAAGCAAAGACGGGCGCGGCTTCGGGCCGCAATTGTCGGCTCATATAATCCGGTATGCCGACTGATTTATAGAACGGATAGCCTTCTCCCAGAAACATATCTAACCCAATCCCCACAATGTCTGTATCCACCGTTACCGCGCTCCAGTTGTTGAGGCCGGAGATGAAATAGACAATCTTCGGCACGCCGCGCTGCGGGTAATAATGCCGGTAGTATTGGAAGCCTTTGCGCAGCGGCTCATCAATGGCTTTTGTATCCGGAAAGTGCGCCGCAACGGTGTCAAAGAGGCCGCGAAAATCCTTGTACGTGAGAAAGGTGTGCAGGTGCTCGCGGATGCCGATGGAGGCCTCTGAATAATCGCCCTTCACGCCGAACTGCATCAGATTGTCCAACCAGAAATCCAGAAAATCCGGATATTTCTGCCGCAGCGCAGGCAGGCTTTGGGCGATGCGGGCGGTATCAATGGCGCCGAGGTCGCGGTCAAAGCGGCGGGTGTTGAGCATTACTTTTTCAGAAGAAACGTCCGGCGCGCCGCCATTGCCATTGCACGCGGCAAAGCCGCAAATGAATAGAGCACAAACGAATAAACGGCTTAAGCTAAAGAGGCGTACAGACATTGCGGCGCGAAAATAAGCGTCTGCCGTATGGCGTGAAGTTTGCAATGGCTACTTTTAATTCCAACCCACTTACAACACACATTCTATGAAGAAGACCCTACTAATCATCACCAGCTTTATTGTCCTCAGTACTGCTTCTGCCTTTGCCCAGGTGGGGCTCGACAGCGCCTCCAATGCCGCTACGCCGGTTACTATTCCGCCACCTCCTCCCCCACCTACGACCACTGCACCGGCGGCCCCGGCCTATACTCCCCCGCCTGCAACTACTACGACCACGACCGTTGTTACGCAACCCGTTGCCACCACTCCAGCGCCCACTTATGTCCCGCGCGCACGCTCCATTGACGTGAACCGGATTCGCTTTGGCGCTTACGTAGCACCGGATATTAGCTGGATGAAGCCTACAACCGCAACGGATGATGAAAAGGAGTTTGACGTGAAGAGCGATGGCAGCAAGGTTGGCTTCATTTATGGTCTAATGGCGGATTATTTCTTTGCCGAAAACTACGGTATCGTCACTGGCCTTCAAATCAATTCAACAGGCGGCAAAATCACAGCTACGGCGCGCGACCAGGCCAAAGGAAAAGACAAAGTGACAAAGGCGACTTTTGACTACAGTCTTCAATATCTTGAAGTGCCTCTGGCGCTGAAGCTCCGTACGGATGACATCAGTGGCTTCCGGTTTTTCGGTCAGCTTGGTATCACGGCCGGCTTCAACATCAGCAAGAAAGCCGACTACACAGTGAACTATTTTGCTTCTGACTCTACAGCAAAAACCGTTTCCGATACAAAAGCAAAACTTCAGGGAGACCTTGGGCTGATAGCTCCGATTTTGTTTCAGATGAACATCGGCGCGGGTATGGAATATCCCTTCAGCAATAAGCTCACTGCCTATGTAGGCCTTTTCTTCAACAACGGCTTTGCGCCGGATGCTACCAAACCAAATCTGTATAAAGACCTTGGCTACACAGGAAGCTTCCGGGATGCTAATACCCGTCTAAACAATTTTGCGCTGCGGATTGGGCTATTTTTCTAAGCAGGCCTTTCAGATTTTTGGCAATGCCCGTGGCGCTTGTCACGGGCATTACTTTTGAAAATCTATCCCAACCATGACAGACCAGCCGCAGCCCCTTAAAATCTACCTCGCCCAGCAGAATTACCACATCGGCAATTTTGATGCGAACACCAATAAAATCATTGGTGCCATCCGTGAAGCGAAGGAAGGCGGCGGCGACCTGATTGTGTTTTCCGAGCTGAGCATCTGCGGCTATCCGCCGCGCGACTTTCTGGAGTTTGACGATTTCATTGAGCAGTGCATGGATGCCATCGGGCGCATCCGGGAGGAAAGCGAAGGCATCGGTGTACTGGTCGGCGGGCCGGCGCGCAATCCGCGGGTTGAAGGCAAGAATCTTTTTAACGCTGCCTATTTTCTCTACAATAAGGACATCAAGGCGGTCGTTCATAAGACGCTGCTGCCGACTTACGACATCTTTGACGAGTACCGCTACTTTGAACCGGCTTTTGACTGGAATGTCATCCCCTTTAAAGGCCTTCGCCTCGCTGTAACAGTCTGCGAGGACATCTGGGATTTGGTGGACGACCCGCTGTACCGCCTTAACCCGATGGATGAGCTGATTAAGCAGCAGCCAACATTAATGGTGAACCTGAGCGCATCGCCCTTTGACTATGTGCACGGCGAAGGCCGCCGCCATGTGGTGCGCGCGAATGTGGAGAAGTACCGCCTGCCGATGGTCTATTGCAATGCCGTAGGCGCGCAGACGGAAATCGTCTTTGACGGCGGCTCAATGGTAATGGGCGGAAATGGCGATATCGTGATGGAGCTGCCGTATTTCAAGGAAGCTATAAACTGTGTAGAGCTGGGCGCGGACGGCAGCTTCTCGCAGTCGGCGATACGGAGGAAAGAAGACATCCCGCAGGCTGAAAGTATTCCAGAGATGTTTGAGGAGAGCCGGAATATTGACCTCATTCACAAAGCGCTCATCACCGGCATCCGCGACTATTTCAACAAGATGGGCTTTCGTCAGGCTATTGTGGCGAGCAGCGGCGGCATTGACAGCGCGGTGGTGTTGGCTTTGGCGAGCGAGGCGCTTGGCGCAGGGAATGTCCGGGCGCTTTTGATGCCTTCACAATTCTCAACCGGCCATTCTGTGACCGATGCGGAACAGCTTTCTAAAAATCTTGGCAACCCGCACGACACGATTGCCATTGCACCAATCTTTGAAGCAATGGAAACAGCTTTGAAGCCGCAGTTCGGTGACTTGCCATTCTCCATTGCAGAAGAGAATCTGCAAAGCCGCATTCGCGGGAATCTGGTGATGGCAATGGCCAATAAGTTCGGCTATATCCTGCTCAACACTTCCAACAAAAGCGAGCTGGCTACCGGTTACGGCACGCTGTACGGCGATATGGCCGGCGGCCTCGGCGTGCTCGGCGACCTGTACAAGCAGCAGATTTACCAGCTTGCCCGCTACATTAATCGCAAAGGCGAAATCATTCCAACCAACATTATTACAAAACCACCCAGCGCCGAATTGCGGCCTGGGCAGAAGGACAGTGACTCCCTGCCAGATTACGCGGTGATGGACGCCATCCTTTACCAATACATTGAGCGCCGGCAGGGGCCGAAGGAGATTACTGCAATGGGTAATGATGCCGCTTTGGTAGCGCGTATACTGCGGTTAGTAAACGTGAACGAATACAAGCGCGCGCAGTTCTGCCCGATTATCCGTGTATCTCCGAAAGCATTTGGAGTAGGGCGACGTGTACCTATTGTGGGTAAATATCTTTCGTAGGGCTACATCGCTACATGGAATCGGGTATTTCGTCGTTGCGCTCGTCAAGATGCTCGTGTTTCTTGTGAGGATGCGCTTTTTGCGCGTTAGGGTTTCGCGGGCGCAGCTTGGAGCTGTGGTTGTTCTTCGCCTCATCAATGGAATGCGACGTAAATAGCTCTGCATCTTCTTCCGCCATTTCGGAGAGCTTCACATAAAACTCCTTTAACGCAATCAGCTCGTCTTCCGTCAGGTCTTCGATGTCTATGAGGCGGTTGCTGGCGTTTTTATTGGCCGCTATCAGCTCATTGAGCTTCAGGTGCAGGGCAACGGTGTCTTTATTCTGCGACTGTTGAATAACGAATACCATCAGAAAGGTGATAATCGTTGTGCCGGTGTTGATAACAAGCTGCCAATTTTCACTGAAATGAAATATCGGCCCCGAAGCGGCCCAGACAATTACAATAGTAACCGCCAGAATAAAGGAAATCGGCCGCCCCGTTACCCGCGTAGTGGCGGTAGAAAAGCGATCAAACATGAGCTTCATGGGGCTCACCTTCCTCTTATGATCTTCCATAACCTTATGTATTTGCGTGTAAAAATTACGGCCTTTACACGGTAGCCGTTGATGCCCAATAAAAATGCGCCCTTTCGGAGCGCATTTTTTGACATCGTGATTAGCTGGCTTTCTTCTTCTTGGGCGTAAATATAGCAATCATCCGGCGGCCTTCCATCTTAGGCATACTTTCCAGACTGCCCCATTCCGCCAAACGCTCGGCAAACTTTAGCAGCATCAGCTCGCCACGCTCCTGAAACATGATGGCGCGGCCGCGAAACTGCACGTAGCACTTCACCTTATCGCCTTCTTGCAGGAATTTCTCCGCGTGCTTGCTTTTGAAGTCAAAGTCATGGTCGTCCGTATTTGGCGTGAAACGGATTTCCTTCACCTCGCTCTGCTTGCTCTTGGCCTTTTGTTCCTTGTCCTTCTTCTTCTTTTCGTAGAGGAACTTGTTGTAGTCAATGATGCGAACGACGGGCGGCACGGCCTGCGGGGAAATCTCCACCAAGTCCATTTCCTTAGCCTGTGCCATCTTCAGCGCCTGCGCTACGGGATACACACCAGGCTCAATGTCCTCGCCCACTACGCGGACTTCCGGCCCGGTAATCTCTTCGTTGATGCGGTGCTCACGCTCTTTCTGTCTTGGTCTGAAGGGCTGTCTGCCTTTCGGTCTTTTCTGCATTAAAGGTTTTTGAGTAAAAAATGTTTCCGCGCAAAAATAGCGGAATTGGTGATGAATGGATGGTTATGGGAAGGTCAGGAAAACATTATGCCGTGTTCGACGAGCAGCTACCCTGCCATCGCATACTGAGTATTGCCTGCTCCGTCTGGGCCCCTGTCTGGCCCATCAGTAACAGGAGCTTTTTCCGGCTTCGCACCCTTCATCTGCGCATCCACCATGCCCGCCACTTCCGCTGCAAACTCTGCAATTGTCACTGCGCCCTTATCCCCTTCCTTGTGCTTGCGTACACTGACCATGCCGTCTGCTGCTTCCTTCTCACCAACGATGAGCATATAAGGCACTTTGGCCAGTTCCGTATCGCGGATTTTCCGGCCAATCTTCTCGCTGCGGTCGTCAATCTCAGCGCGGACGCCCGACTTCTTCAGCTGTGTAATCACTGAATCTGCGTACTCATTGTACTTATCAGAAATCGGTAGCACTTTTACCTGCACCGGCGAGAGCCACAGTGGCAAGTCACCACCGCAATGCTCCAGCAGCACGGCGATAAAGCGCTCCAGTGAACCGAACGGCGCACGGTGAATCATCACCGGACGCTTACGCGAATTGTCGGCATCCACATATTCCAGCTCAAAGCGCTCCGGCAGATTGTAATCCACCTGAATGGTGCCGAGCTGCCAACTACGGCCCAACGCATCGCGCACCATGAAGTCCAGCTTGGGGCCGTAGAATGCCGCCTCGCCATATTCAGTAACGGTATCAAGGCCCTTTTCGGCAGCTGCTTCAATGATGGCCCGCTCTGCAATTTCCCAGTTCTCCTCAGAGCCTATATACTTGCTGCGGTCTATCTGGTCGCGCAGGGAAATCTGCGCGGTAAACTTGCCGAAATCCAGCGAGTCCAACACAAAAATTACAAGGTCAATCACTTTCTTAAATTCCTCCTTCACCTGCTCTGGCCGGCAGAACAGGTGCGCGTCATCCTGAGTAAATCCGCGTACCCGCGTAAGCCCGTGAAGCTCGCCGCTTTGCTCGTAGCGATATACAGTTCCAAATTCCGCAAGGCGCAGCGGAAGGTCTTTGTATGAACGCGGCGATGATTTATAGATTTCGCAGTGATGCGGGCAATTCATCGGCTTGAGCATGAACTCTTCGCCTTCTTGCGGTGTGGTAATCGGGCGGAATGAATCCTTACCATATTTCTCCCAGTGACCGCTGGTTACATAAAGTTGCTTGGAGCCAATGTGCGGTGTGACAACCGGCAGATAGCCAATCTCCATTTGTTTCTCCTGAAGAAAACGCTGAAGCCTTTCTCGGAGCATCGCACCCTTCGGCAGCCACATAGGCAGGCCCTGACCGACTTTTTCAGAAAACGTAAATAGCTCTAATTCCCGGCCTAGCTTGCGGTGGTCGCGCTTCTTTGCCTCCTCTAACAGAAGCAGATATTCCTCTAATTCCTGTTGCTTAGGGAAGGTGATACCATATATGCGGGTTAGCATCTTATTCTTCTCATCACCGCGCCAATATGCGCCGGCGATGTTGGTCAGCTTTACCGCTTTAATGAAAGATGTGTTCGGAATATGCGGGCCGCGGCAGAGGTCAGTAAAGCTGCCTTGCGTGTAAAAAGTAATGGCCCCATCTTCCAGATTTTCCAGCAATTCCAGCTTATACGGATCGCCTTTTTCTTCAAAATAGGCAACAGCTTCCGCCTTTGGTTTTGGGATGCGCACGTACTCATTTCCCTGTTTCGCCAGCTCCTTCATCTTCGCCTCAATCTTCTGCAGGTCGCCTTCAGCCAGCTTTTGCTCACCGAGGTCTATGTCGTAATAAAAGCCATTCTCAATCGGCGGCCCGATGGCGAATTTGGTGTCGGGATAAATGCTTTGCAGCGCTTCCGCCATTAGGTGCGCGGAGGAATGCCAAAAGGTGCTTTTAGCGCCCTTATCATCCCATGTCAGCAACTTAACGGTACTATCGTTTTCAATCGGGCGGCTTGCATCCCATACTTCACCATTCACCTCTGCAGCCAGTACCTTCCGCGCCAACCCTTCCGAAATGCTTTTAGCAACATTCATTGCCGAAGTGCCGGCGGCGTATTCGCGCACCGAGCCATCCGGCAGGGTAATCTTTATCATGAAACAAATTTTTTTAAGAAACGGCGCAAAAATAGGGTAACAAAAAAGGCCGCCGGTTCGCGTACCGGCGGCCTTTTCAAAAAAGCATCCAGTATCAACGGCGCAATATGTCCGTATAGATAAGCGTGTCGCGTGTTTGATGCAATGGATCAACGTTGATAACCTTGTATCGCAATGTCAGATAGCCAAGGGTGCGGGTTACTATCTCAGCATCTATGTTGTTGGTCGGGAAATAATCCGCAACGCCGTACAGATGAAGCTGCTTCTCGTCAACGGAGATGTCCCATGTAAAATCTTTAGTGCTTTCCGCGGCCACGCAGTGCAGCGTACCGTGGTTGATCGTACCCACATTGCCCTCCTTAAAGGTTATGGAATTGTCCTTACGACAGGTATCTTCTTTAAGGATATAATCGCGCGTGCTGTCGCCACGGGTAGTGGTGTCTTTGTAAGTAACCCTGCCGGAAGTACGCACCCAAGTGCCACTGCGCAGGTCTTCCTCGGCAGATGTTGGAGAGTCAACTGATTTATTGCAGGCTGCAGCGGAAAGTAAAAGCAGGGCGCCGAGCGCGAGAAGTAAACGGTTCATTTAAGGCCGTAATAATGTTTTCGTTGGCGCTAAGCTACTCAATTTTTCCCAGCGGCGTCCCTTACCATCCTTCGTCACTGCTGTCCGGCAGCTCCATACGAATGCGCCAGCCTTTAGGCAGGTAGTTATTTACCCTATTTGATAGAATTTTTACCCAACCAAGCCCCCGGCCCTCATAGCAGGCAACGTACCACCCTTTTGACAAGTTGGGCTGCACCAGTTCCTCCTTGCGTAGGAAGCGTATAGCATCCTCGCGGGAAAGGTTCCATTGCGGCACCTTTTCGGCGCGGTCAATGCTGAGCGCTACATCGTGCTCTGGAATCCAGTCTTTCTGCGCGGCCTGCCCCAGACGTACGCCTGCTCGCCGCAGATAAATGGTTTCATTCAGCAGGTGGAAATCCGGCTCGTGTTCCGCTAAGATGGCGTTGGCCATACGGCGGGCATCTTCCATCAAGGCATAACCGGCGGGGCGCAGGAGGGCACGGGCGGCATCTTCGCTGCCCTTCGGTCGCGCTGCGCGAAACTTTGGATAGTAAAATGGCTTTGCGACTTCTGTCTTTCGCAAAGCGGCTATGAAAAAGCCTTCACCGGATACCTTATCGGGGAAACACCGGTAGCCTATAAGGCCTTTGGGCCCTGAAGTTACTTTTGTAACACCCCACTCCACCTGCATCGGCACTTCTATGCTTTCGAAGTCATGCGCTGCACTCAGCCATGCAAGAATCGCCTCATCTTCTTCCGGCGAATAGGAGCAGGTTGCATAGATGAGCACGCCGCCGTCTTTCAGGCTTGGCCAGGCGTCGGTGAGAATGCGCTGTTGGCGCGCGGCACACAGCTGCACGGCATCTGGGCTCCATTCTGCCAGCGCGCGCGCATCTTTTCTAAAAAGCCCGGAGCCGCTGCAAGGCGCATCAATCAGCACAGCGTCAAAGTAGCCGGGCAAGCGGCCAAAGTCGCGCGGGTCATTGCTCGTAACCCAGGTATTTGTATAGCCCCAGCGCGTTATGTTCTCGTCCAGAATAGTAGCGCGGCTACGGATGGCATCGTTGCAGATGAGCAGGCTTTTGGCGTCCAGCTCCGACGCCAGCAGCGTGCTTTTGCCCCCGGGCGCGGCGCAAAGGTCTAAGACGCGAAGGTTCTTTTCTCCTTCATAAAGATGCTTCCAGAAATGCCGTAGCAGCATGGACGATGCCTCCTGCACATAGTACGCGCCCGAGTGAAAAAGAGGGTCGGCAGTGAAGAGCGGACGCTCGGCCAGATAGCGGCCCTGCGGATGCCACGGCACCTGCTGCGCATCCGGGAATAAGCCTGATCCTTTTAGCGGATGCAGCCGTACAGACGTTGGCGCAGTCTGCTCATGTGCCCGCAGGAACGCGGCCTCGTCAAAGCCGGGCGTGCCGCGCAGGCTCTGGAGCAGGGGTTGGGGAAAATTCATTGGTTGTGGTGCTCATATTGCGCGTACGCGGCTATCGCGCTCCTAAAGGGTAAATGGCACTCCCGTGTAGTTATGCGGCGTTATCCCCTTCAATTCTTCTTTGATGCCTGCGTCAATGTCTAAGCCGTCAATAAATGCGTGCATCGTTTCCTGATTGATGCCGCCTTTACCGCGTGTAAGCGTCTTGAGTGCCTCATAAGGCTGCGGATAGCCTTCCCGGCGCAAAATGGTCTGAATAGCTTCAGCGATCACCGCCCAATTGGCTTCCAGGTCGGCTTCCAGCTTTTGGGCGTTCAGCACAAGTTTGCCCAAGCCCTTTTCCAGCGATTTTAAGGCAATCAGTGAATGCGATAGCGGCACGCCGATGTTGCGCAGCACGGTGCTGTCTGTAAGGTCGCGCTGAAGGCGGGAGATGGGCAGCTTGGCAGCGAAATGCTCATACAGGGCATTGGCAATGCCAAGATTGCCTTCCGCATTCTCAAAATCAATAGGATTCACCTTATGCGGCATGGCTGACGAGCCTACCTCCCCCTCCTTTGTGGCCTGCTTAAAGTAGTCCATGGAAATGTATGTCCACACATCGCGGCAGAAGTCAATAAGGATATTATTGATGCGCTTCAGCGCGTCGCATTGGGCAGCAAAGCCGTCGTAAGGCTCAATCTGGGTGGTGTAGCGGGTTCGAAACAAGCCAAGCCGGTCTTTCAGGAGCGAGTTTCCGAATTCCGGCCAGTCTGTTTGGGGAAAGGCAACATGATGGGCATTGAAGGCGCCGGTCGCGCCGCCAAACTTCGCTTTATGCGGGATGCCGTTCAACGCACGGAACTGTCCTTCCAGCCGGTCAACGAAGATGTACCATTCCTTACCGAGGACAGTCGGAGACGCAGGCTGGCCATGTGTTCTTGCAAGCATGGCGACTTCTTTCCACTCCTGCGCCTGCGTGCGTAAAGTGCTTAACAGCTTCTGAGCCTGCGGCATATACACTGTTTCCAAAGCTTCCTTCCATAGCAACGGCACGGCAGTATTGTTTACATCCTGCGAGGTGAGGCCGAAGTGCACCCATTCCAATATCGCTTCTCCGCCTATGGCTCCGAGCTTTTCCTTGATAAAATATTCTACCGCTTTTACGTCATGGTTCGTTGTCGCTTCTGTTTGCTTGACTTTTAAGGCGTCTTCTTCCGAAAAATTTTCCCAGAGCGCAGTGAGCGAAGCCTCTGTAACTGATGCCGGCAGGTTTATAATGCCATATTGTACCAAGTGCAGCAGGTAGGCCACTTCTACCCGTACGCGATAGCGCATTAATGCGGCTTCCGAGAAGTAGGGCGCGAGGCCTTCCACCTGCCGGCGGTAACGGCCGTCAACCGGAGAAATGGCATACAGGGCGGCGTTATTCATAGCGGGCAAAGATAGCGGACGGCATACGCTGCCGGCAGATGTCAGCACCGACTTCTTATTCCTTCAACTACTTTATAATCCTGAAAGAATCTTTTTTCTCGTAGTTATTATACCAGGCGATGTTGACAGATTAATGTTAGTTGAGAAGGTGCTTACGGTTTTTTGTGTTTATGAAAAGGCAGTAGATAAGCGATAGATCTCGCGACGGTAGATCCGCTGATGTCGAAGACTCGTCATCCATACGACTCGCAGCTTTTCTCAATGGCAGTTGTGTACAAGAATAAAACACGTACTGCGTAGCGATTCGTTAGATGGAGCTGTTGATCAAGGCTGAATTGCTGAGCTGGGCATTTGAATCATGTGCATGTACGCTTCTCCAACTGCCTCACCCGGTTGAATGACCTTTTTGGCATTAGTACTGATGGTTTGTATAGTATTAATTAGCAAATAGCCATCATGCTTGTTGCTTTTTTCTGCCGTTTAATTCGAATTTCAACTTCTTAACCTTCTCTGATGCTTCAACGCTTCCGCTTCCTTATTAACTTTACCGTGCATGAAAACATTTCGCCTCTTAAGCGCATCTCTTTTACTTTCAGCGCCTGCAGTGGCGCAGACCACTACGCCCACTTGGGCAACAGACGTCGCACCAATCATCTACAACCGATGCGCTACCTGTCACCATAGTGGCGGCATCGCCCCCTTTAGCCTCATGAGCTACAGCGATGCTATTGCGCATGCATCTACCACCAAATCTTCTGTTCAGGATGGTTCCATGCCCCCTTGGCCGCCCGATGCTTCCTACAACAGGCTGGCGCATGAAAGGGTGTTGTCGTCCGTTGAGAAAACTAAAATCCTGGATTGGCTGAATGGCGGCCGGCCGCGCGGCAATACATCGTTAGAGCCACCTGCTCCTACTTTCTCTACCACTGGCGATTTGCCTGGCACGCCCAGCCTTGTGCTGAAAATGCCGACCTACACTTCAAATTCAGCAATGGGCGACGTCTATCGCTGCTTTGTGCTGCCCACAGGGCTGACGACTGACAAGTTCATCACGGCCTTTGAAGCCATCCCCGGCAACCGCTCTATCGTGCATCATGTGCTTATCTATGCAGATACTACAGGAACCTCCACTACGCTGGATGCAAATGACCCCGGGCCGGGCTATACATCATTCGGCGGTATTGGCACCGACCAAGCTATTCTACTGGGCGGCTGGGTGCCCGGCTCTACGCCAACACAATTCCCAACCGGCTTCGGCGAGCGGCTGCCGAAGAATGCGAAGGTGGTGATGCAGATTCACTATCCTGCCGGCACTTCCGGGCAGAAGGATAGCACAGAGCTGCACATCTTCTTTTCGTCGTCCATCGCTGTGCGCAATGTCTTTGTATCGCCTGTGCTGAATTACTACGGTAACATCACTCCGGCACTGGTCATTCCCGCTAATACCGTGAAGTCGTTTGTAGAGAAGCAGCCCATTCCGCTTGACTTTTCCATGCTCGGCATTGCACCGCACATGCACCTCTTAGGTCAGAATATACAAAGCTTCGGCATAGGCCCGGCCGGCGATACGCAGCGCTATATCTCCATCCCGAAATGGGATTTCCACTGGCAGGACTTCTACATGCTGCGCTCGCTAAAGAAAATCGCGGCCGGCACCACTGTCTATGCCCGCGCCACTTATGATAATACCACATCCAATCCTAACAATCCCAATAATCCACCCAAAACGGTTATAGCCGGCGAGGCCACAACGGATGAGATGATGCTTGTGTATTTTGTTTATACCCTTTACCAGCCGGGTGATGAGAATATCGTTATTGACAACACGCCTCCAGCGGGCGTGAACAGCCTACAGCCTTACTACAAAGCGGTGGACCTGATGCAGCCTTACCCGGTGCCTGCTGGCAACGAGCTGGTTGTAAAATGGTATTTGGATGCCGCCAGTCACGGATCGCTGTCGCTGCTGAATGCCGCTGGGCAGGTAGCGCTGCAAATCCTGAATGGCAAATCAATGCATGCGGGATACACAGCGCTACCGGTGGATGTGAGCGCACTGCCGAGTGGCGTTTACACGCTTCAACTTGCCACGGCCGACGCTACGCAAAGCCGGGTTGTGAGCATACAGCATTAATCACTTTTCCCTTTTATTAAGCCCACGGTTCAAGCCGTGGGCTTTCTTTTTTAACGGCGCTCAAAAATCTTTATCCGCTACTTTCGGAACGAAATCTCCCCGCGCCCCATTCCCATGTGGAAACTCTTTCGCCGCCGCCTCCGCTATTACCTGCAATACGTCCCTATCACGCTCAATACGGTGCTGTGCGCCGCTGCCATTTGGATACTTCACCGCATTCTATACAATGGGAAGACAGCTTTGAAAGGCGGCGACGTCAGCGGTCAGAATGACGATGCGCCTATTTCCACGCTTCAGCCCTTCATTCTGCTCATGGCGAAGATTGCCTTTGTGCTGATTCTGGCGCTGATAGCCGTTTCGGTGTTGAGCGCACTGTTTGCATGGCTGCATTACCTGTGGTTGAAGAACAATAGAGACACAACGTTGCAACTACAATTCTCAACCGAAACGAAACAGGGTAAAAGCAACCGTGTCTTTCTCAACGCTGCCCTGGAAGGTGTTTTTCGTCCGCTGCTCGGCTTTGTAAAAGGCCGCTTATTCTATGATGATTACCGCCTTACCGACAAGTTTGCCCTTCAGGGCAATAAGCGCCGTGAAGGCAAGCTGCTTCGCTTCGCCATCTCCGGCAAAAGCCGGCTGTTGTTGCCGGACATCAAGGAATACCAGCTTCGCGGCGGCTTCGTCTTTTTTGAAGACATGCTGCATCTTTTCTCCTTTGCTGCGCCGCAGCCGGTTGGCGGGAATTTCTATCAGCCGCCCGTCCTGCGGAAAAGCGAGGAGCACGAAGTCTCGCCCAAGAAGACAGAGACCACTGACATCCGCATTGAGCAGATGCGCCGTGTGGAAGGCGAGCATCTTTCTTACAAAGATTTTGAAGCCGGGGACGATGTGCGCCGAATTGTATGGAAGGTGTATGCGAAAAATCGCGACCTCGTGGTGCGCATCCCGGAAATGTTTGAGCCGTATGCATCGCACCTGTATTTCTACGCTTCCTTCCACACGGCCGTCAGTGAGGCTTGGGTAAGCGGCGATTATGGCTCGGAGATGCTCAACTATTTTAAGAACGCCGTCTGGACGGTTTATGACAAGCTTGCCGCAAAGCAGTTCCAGATGCGCTACATCCCCGACCAGCCCATCACGGTGCCGGAAGGCCTGACGGAACGCGACCGTGTGGGCCGTATCATCAGCAGCAGCGCGTGGCAGCGGGATAAAGACCTGGCGGCTTACTTCAACACAAAACAAGGCACGGTGCTGTGTATTTCTTCTCTGACAGACGCACACGAGCTGGCGCAGATGCTGGACACGGCCGACAGTAGCACGATGATTTATTTCATCAAGCTCAGCCGCACCTTTCGCAGCTTCGTGGCCTGGAATTGGCTAAAGCGCCTCGTCTTCCTGCCGCCCGAAGACCGTCTCGGCAAGCTGCGCGACAGCTGGACATTCTCGCCCCTGCGCATCCAGATTCAGCGCCGCGAAAAGGAACTACACACCCTCTTGGACAAGAGCAGCGCGACGATGCAGTTGATTTAGATGTAGCTTGGCGTAATTATTTTAATCAGCATTTCGTCTACACTTTTTTCTAACACCAAACTCCTAACACACATGGGACTCTTTTCCTTCATTGCCAACGCAGGCAAGAAACTCTTCGGCGGCCACAAAGACGCCGAAGCTGGCCAGCCGGTAGCGCAATTAGATACGACACAGATTGACAAGTTGCGCGACTATGTGGCCTCTCTCGGTCTCAACATCGCCAACCTCGGCGTGCAGTTTAACGGCCCCGGCGAAGTGACGCTGACCGGCGAAGCTGCCAACCGTGCTGACTATGAAAAGGCCGCGCTGATGGCAGGCAATGTAATGGGCATCTCTAAGGTGAACAACCAGATGACCATCGCCCAGCAACCTGCAGAGGAATCCGCCGAGCCGGAAGCTCAGACTTACGAAATCCAGAAAGGTGATACGCTCTGGGCGATTGCACAGAAGTATTATGGCAATGGCGCCGATTATCCAAAAATCGTGGAAGCCAACCAGCCTATGATTAAGGATGCCGACGAAATCTATCCCGGCCAGGTGCTGCGGATACCGGCAGCATAAAAATCCGTTGGAGTGTTGGAATGTTTGACGCTTTGCGTTTGAACGTTCCAACATTCAAACACTTCAACATTCCAACCAAAACCAACACCATGTTTGACCAACTAATGGAGCTTGTCCGCGAAAGCGGCCAGCAAACCGTCGTAGAAAATCCGGCAGTGCCCAACGAGCATAATGAGGCCGTGATGCAGGAAGCATCGTCCTCCATCTTCAGCGGCCTGCAGAATATGATGCAGACCGGTGGCCCCGGCGCGCTCAAAGGCCTCTTTGAAGGCGTGCAGAGCGGCGACACTAATCACCCGGCAGTGCAACAGGTCGCTAACCAGTTTTCCGGCAACCTGATGCACAAATTCGGGCTGGACTCCGGCGCTGCAAAGGCCATTGCGATTTCCCTTATTCCAATGGTGCTCGGTAAGCTTATGAACCGTTCTCAGAACGCGCCGCAAGGCTCCGGCTTTTCCATCGGCAACATCCTTGGCTCGCTCATGGGTGGCGGCGGCATTGGCGGCGCACTCGGCGGCCTGATGGGCGGAGGCGGCGGACAACCACAGCAAGCTCAAGCCCAAGGTGGCGGCGGCATGATGGGCGGCCTCAGCTCTATGGGTGCCAAGATGGGCCTTGACAAAGACGGCGACGGCGACACCGACCTAAATGACCTGATGAGCATGTTTGGCGGACGGAAGTAGCCAGCGAACGGTCTTAGCCAATTAGCAGATACCCTTAACCCACGGACTTTTGTCGTGGGGAAGCAAACGAGAGCCGGACGTAATTCACTTTGCGTCCGGCTTCTCTTTTTTCTCGCCGCCCCAGCGGAAGGCGTAGCAGAAATAGAAGTTGAAGTCAAACACCGTTGTCTTATCCCCGCGACCGTAGCCGCCGATAAATACCGGCGACAGCTCATTAAAGCTTCGGCCATTGAGCAGGAAGCGGCCGGTTACATTCCATCCGGCAAAGAAATTTTTAAGCAATTCTACCCGCACGCCGCCGGTTACTTCCGCCCAATGGGCAGTAAAGGTTTTGGCGGGCGTTGTGCCGGAGGCATTTCCCCAGACCGAATCCACAATCGTATAAGCCGCCTCGCCGCGATTGATAAAGCCCACACCGTAGCGCACACCTACAAACGCCGCATCCCAGTCGCTTGCGCCGAGGCGGGTTATGAGCGTCCGGTCTACGCCGAGCCGGAAGAAGGAGTTGGTACTCTTGTAGCTGAGGTCGGAATAATCATATTTCGCGCTGCCAAAGCCGCCTTCTGCAACGGCATATACCTCTTTGCGCAGGTAATAATCTACTTCCGCCTCATAGCTCGTCCGCGTGTCTTGCAAAGCATTTACAATGGGCTTGCTGATGTCAAATCCAATGCGCAGTTGATGCCCGTAGTGTTCCGGTTCTTTCTTAGGCTTCTTAGCCGCACTCGTATCTACCGCCGTCTGCGCAGAAGCGTCGGCGAAGGAGAATAGCAACAGAAAAAAGAGGAAGCCGCGCACGGATTAATAGTAGATTTTTAGATGAAGCACGTTAGCATCGGTTGTTACATCGCCCCGGTTGATGATGGCGGAATCAATAGCATTGTGCGTTGTGCTGACGCGGCTAAGGTTGTAGAAATGCGTGTAGCCGCAGGCATTAGACAGAAAGCGAAGCTGCCGCTCGTAAAAAATGGTCAGCGTATCCTGAAGCGCGAACGCAGAATCAGGGCGGATAATCCAGCGGGAACTATCAGCCACCTGCGAAAGACTAAGTCCGAACTGGCTGATGCGCTTCTGCCCGCCGTAATAGTATGGAACGCTCCCGCCGCTGAGGGGCAGAAAAACAGGATTCGCAAGGGGCGTATCCAATATAGCCGTGCCCGTATCTGCATGGCGGTATGTGTGTACACGCATTACCGTTGTGCGCGGCTGCAGGCATGGGTCGCGCTCTTCCTTGCTGCAACCGATGGCCACAACTGACAGAAACGATAACAGTAAGGCATGTGCCGGTTTCATCAGGGAAGCGTGGTTAGTATTTTATCAATCTCGCCAATTACCTCGTCCAGTTTGCGTCGTCCGGCAGCCCGTGCCTCAGGGTCGGATATCGTTTGACCGATTTGTGCTGCCATCGTGCTCATCTCTGCTCTGCTTAAGGCTTCGCGCAGGGCCGCAAATTCCTCATCTTTCGCAGCAACAGATTCTTTCAGGGTAATGTTTTCCTTCTGCAAAACGCTGTAGCGCCGCAGCAGAGTTTCCACTGTCTCGCGCAGCCGGAACACACTTTCCATCACCCGCGGATTTGCGCGCCAAGCTCTTTAGTATAAGCCGAAGTCAGTTGTCCCATCAGCACCTCCGTCTCGGCATCCGTCAGTGTGCGGTCAGTAAGCTGGAAGGTAAAGCTCAGCGCCAGCGACTTCTTATCCGCACCCAGCTTATCGCTTTCAAAGACGTCAAAGAGGCCGTAGGATTGCAGCGGCTGGAGCTTGAG
Organism: Chitinophagaceae bacterium; assembly: GCA_965246785.1. GTDB lineage: Bacteria > Bacteroidota > Bacteroidia > Chitinophagales > Chitinophagaceae > UBA1952. Next base: position 41,900 of record CBDFFM010000021.1, on the reverse strand, counting down.
CTTGTCCGTTGCCTTTTGCACCTGCGCGTACGTGACGCTCTTGTCCAGTACCAGCGCAAGGTCGCGCTGCACGGCCGGGAAGCGGGGAACTTCAGTGTAATCAATCTTTACGCTGCCCATTGCTTCCGTCCATAGCGCCCAGTCTATCTCCGCATACCACACGCGCTCTTTAATGTCAAATGTCTGGCGCTTTTTCGCAGGCACTTCGCTGATGCTACACAAAGCTTTGTTCTTCCATTTCCACAGAACGGCTGACTCTTCGTAGCTCAATGCCACATTCTTAATGCCGGAAGCCTTCAGCAGATTCTGAACGACTGATTTCAGGAAATACCCGTCAGCTTTAATCGCGCTGCTCTTCACACTCGCCTGCTGCGCGATGCCCGTAGCAAAAAGCGCCAGCTTCGGCTGCTGGGAATAATCGGCGTTGTACGTAAAGCCGTGCTCAAACAGCAGCAAGTCCATATTGCGGCGCGCGAGGTTGTAACTGACTGCTTCTAATCCGCTTTCCAGTAAAGAAGGTCGCATCACGTCCAGCTCGGAGCTAAGGCTGTTCAGCATCCGCACCAGCGGCACGGCATCGCCGTAGTATTTGCTGTTGGTAATGGAGTTGGTCACTATTTCGGAGAAGCCCATTCCGCTGAGGCTGTCTGCAATCTTGTTACGCAGCTTGCGGTCGGACGGGATTTCCGGCAGGAGCGAAATGTTGAGACGCTGCGGAATCGGAATATTGTCCAAGCCGTCAATGCGCATGATTTCCTCCACCACATCCGCAGGCTGTCGGACATCGTGCTTAAAAGAAGGAACTGCCAACCTAAGCGATGTTTTATCCTCATAAAGTATGTCAAACCCAAGGTTTTCTAAAATGTCTGTAATGACGCTATTTTGATACTGCTTCCCGCTCAGCTTTTTGATAAACTCGTAGGTTATATCAATGGGAGCGCTCGTTGAGTCATAACCTTTTGCAACTACCGCGTCACCAATCATCTTCCCACCAGCAAGATTTAAAATCATTTGCGCAGCACGCAATGCGGCAGGCAGCAGGCCTCGTATATCAACTCCTTTCTCAAAGTGTGCAGCTGCTTCAGTTCGCAGACCATAATACAAAGATGTTCGTCGGATAGCTGCAGGATTAAAAAAGGCGCTTTCTATAAAAACGTTTTTAGTGACGTCCGTTACACCGCTCTCTAAGCCACCAAAAACACCAGCCAGTGCCAAAGGGCCAATGCTATCGCAAATCATTAAATCGGATGAACGCATCTTGCGTTCTTTCCCATCCAACGTTGTAAACATTTCCCCGTCAATTCCATTGCGCACTATAATAGATGAGCCTTTTATCTTGTCAGAATCAAAGGCATGTAATGGCTGTCCCCATTCATGCAGGACATAATTAGTTACGTCTACAACATTGTTGATGCTGCGCACGCCTATAGTTGCCAGCCGAGTTCTTAGCCATTCTGGCGACGACCCAACCGTAATGCCGGAAAGATTTACGCCAAGGTATTCCCGACAGCCATCAGTCGCATCAATACGCACACTGATTGGCGAGTCACCATCACCCAATAATTGTGTGTATTCCAAATAATCCGGCAGTTTTACTTCTGCCTTTTCGCCGCTGTGATGGCCGAGATAAGTGCACACATCCCGCGCCACGCCGATGTGGCTAGCCGCATCGGAGCGGTTGGGTGTGAGGCCGATGTAGATGGCGTAGTCGGCAGCGCCAATCTTGAAGTAGTCTTTAGCAAGCGCGCCTACCAGTGCGTCTTCCGGCAGCACCATAATGCCTGCGTGGCTTTCGCCAAGGCCAACTTCATCTTCGGCGCAAATCATTCCTTCGCTGGCTTCGCCACGGATTTTCGCCTTCTTGATTTGGAATGCTTCGCCATTCAGCGGATGTACCGTTGTACCAACCGGTGCCACCACAACTTTCTGCCCGGCGGCAACATTCGGCGCGCCGCAAACAATATTCAGGATGGCTTCGCCGCCTGTCGTTACGGTCGTTACTTTCAGCTTATCGGCATTGGGGTGCGGGGCGCAGGTGAGCACTTTGCCAATCACCAGCCCTTCCAAACCGCCCTTCACGGTTTCGGCTTTTTCCACCGCCTCCACTTCCAGCCCGATGCTGGTCAGGATGCGGCTCAGCTCTTCAACGGGTACCGGCTGCGGCAGGTATTCCAGCAGCCACTGATACGAGATAATCATGTGGGCGCAAAGATAGTGGCGAGCCACCCACTATGCCTTTCACGAACTGCACGAGAGCATAGAGCAGCCTGCCTGCTGCTTCGCCCAATCTGGGCGTTTCCCCACAAATTCGTCAAAGCGGGTAGAGTAAGGGTCTTTAATCGCCTCCGTCAATTCATTGAACATACCTGCATCGCCGGCTTCCAGCTTCTGGATAGCCTGATGCAGCAAATAATTACGCAGCACAAAGCACGGATTGCTGTGGCGCATCCGCTCTTTTGATGCTTCTGGCGAAAGCTCATTTTCCCGCAGCCGCTTCTGATAAGCGCTGATGGTATAGAGCAAAGTTGTAGCCCCTTTGCGCTCAGGCGCTGTATAAAAACTGTCTTTAAAATGCTCCACGACAGCCGCTTCATCTATTGCCTCTGCCGGAAGGTCAATGAGGTGCTGATAAAATAGCGTCATATCCGGCTTTAGCACAGCGAGCATATTGTCAAAACGGTTGAACAGCGCAACATCGCCTTTGCTAACGGCATCCAGGCCAAGCTTTCCGGCCATCATGGCCGCATACTCGCGCTCGTAATCAGCATCGTATTCCTGAAGCGCGTCCGCTAACGGCTTCGTATCCGGCAGCAGCGCAGACAGCGCGCCGGCGAGACAGGCAAGGTTCCATTTGCCAATGGCAGGCTGGCGGCCAAATGCATAGCGGCGTTCCGGCAGGTCGGTCGTGTTTGGGGTAAAGAGCGGGTCGTAGTCATCAACAAAGGAGTATGGGCCGTAATCAATCGTCAGCCCGAGGATGGACATATTGTCGGTGTTCATAACGCCATGCACAAAGCCTACGCGCATCCATTGCGCCATCAGGTGCGCCGTCCGCTGCACTACCTCGCGGTAAAAAGTCACGATGCGGTCTTCCGCCGCCGTCAGATGCGGGTAGAACCGGTCAATCGTCCAGTCCACGAGACGCTGTAGATTTTCAGTTTCCTTTCTCACCGCAGGCAGCTCAAAATTGCCGAAGCGCAGGAAGGAGGGTGCTACACGCATCACAATAGCTCCCGGCTCCGGCGCGGCGTTTCCGGTGTAAAACATATCCCGCACCACCTGGTCGCCGGTGGCTACAAGGCTGAGGGCGCGGGTGGTGGGCACGCCGAGGTAGTGCATCGCCTCGCTCATCAGGTATTCGCGCACCGAAGAGCGCAGCACCGCCCGGCCATCTGCCCTGCGGGAATAAGGCGTCGGGCCTGCGCCTTTAAGCTGCAGCTCCTGCGTAGAGCCGTCGGGCATTATCCATTCGCCCAACGTAATGGCGCGGCCGTCGCCAAGCTGCCCGGCCCAGTGGCCGAACTGGTGGCCGCCGTAGCAGGCGGCGTAGGGCTGCATGGCCGGCGTCACCCGGTTGCCGCCGAGGATGGCTGTTTCTTCGGGTGACTGCGGCTTTGCAATGCCCAGCTCTGCCCCCAGCTCGTCTGACCAGGCAAGCAGCTTCGGCTCGCGCACGGGCGTTGGTGTGGTGATGCAGTAGAGGAGGCCGGGCGTCTGGCGGGTTTGGTTATTACCGGAATGGTCGCCGGGGAAGTTGGCGGTGAAATCGTTTTTAAAAGAACCGGTGAGCAGGCTTTGCATAGGATTACAGGCTGGTTGGGGATTGTGCCTTCTCTATTGCAGATAAGCCGTGCCAGCCACAGGGTGCAAAGGTCACAAGTGTTCCACCGCATCGCGGGCTGCGCACTATAAATTCAAAGCTTATTGCGCACTTTCGCCCTATGAACCGCATAGACCGCCTTTTCGCCATCCAGACTTTCCTGCAATCGCGTAAGTACGTCAGCGCCGAGCAGATTGCTGAGAAGTTCGGTATCTCCGTCCGTACCGTTTACCGGGACGTGAAGGCGCTGTGTGAAGGCGGCATTCCGGTTTCCTTTGAGCCGGCGAAAGGTTATTTTATTGTGCGTGGCTATTTCCTGCCACCGGTTTCGTTTAGTACAGAGGAGGCTTCTGCATTGTTGCTTATGGAAGGCGCTACGCGGATTTTTGCTGACAGAAGCATCCAAAAGCTGTACGGTGCGGCGCTGACCAAAATCAGGGCGGTGCTACGTGCAAGTCAGCTGGAAGGCATTGAAAAACTAAGCGCAGGCATTGGCATTCAGCTACCGCCTTGTCAGGAGGCGACCTATGAGCACCTCGCCACGCTTCAGTCGGCGGTGGCGGAGCGACACATCATTGAGCTGGAATATCTGAGTAAGGACGAGGTGGCGAGCACGAGGCTGGTGGAACCAATTGGCCTGCAGTTCTATGCCTTCGCCTGGCACCTGATGGGCTGGTGTCATAAGCGGATGGATTACCGGGATTTCAAAGTGTCGCGGATACAGCGGGTATATAACACAGGCCGTCCTTTTACAAAGAGCGACCATCCCAGCCTTCAGGCGCTTTGCGCGGAGCTGCCGGTGCCGTATTGATGGCAGTATCACGTCTCCGTTTCCGTCATGCCGAACTTGTTTCGGCATCTATCGGGCAGAGCGAGCACAATAGAACCTGAAACAAGTTCGGGTTGACGGTGAAAAAAGTTTGGTTCAAAAATTCCGACTGCCATAGGGCTGTCAGTAACGCCACCTTCCTTTGTGGTATGGAACCAAACAACACCACCCGATTTGAAATCATCCCTGCCCTGCTTAAAGAGCTGGAAGCAGAAGCCACAATCACGCGCATGATGCTGGCCCTTGTGCCGGATGACAAACACGGCTGGCAGCCGCATCCCAAAAGCATGACTATGAGCGCCCTTGCCGTCCACCTCGCCGATGTGCCGGGCTGGGTGGATTTGGCGCTGAACACGGAAGTACTGGACTTTGCCGCGACGCCTTACGAGCCTGCAAAAATCAGCAGCAACGCCGACCTGATGCAGGTCTTTGAAAAGGCGTATGAAAAAGGCCATTCTGCACTTTCCAAGGCGAAGGAAGCCGACCTGCTTGGCAATTGGGAAATGCGCCACGGCGAGCAGGTTCTGGCGAAGCTGACGAAGTATGAAACCATCCGCCACTCCTTTGCGCAGACTATTCACCACCGCGCGCAGCTGGGCGTTTATCTGCGGCTGCTGGATATTCCGATTCCCGGGTCTTATGGGCCGAGTGCGGATGCGCCGTATTGATAAGCTCTCTCAACTATTTTTGATAAAACGCGCTGCTTGGCGCGTTTTGTTCGTTATGATAATATCAAGATAAGCCAATCTTGAAATACTCCTGTTAGTTCCTGTCATTGCGGCCTCCGAGCCGCAATCTTATGAATGCCGCGAAACTATCCAAGCAGATTGCGGGTCAAGCACAATGACAGGTCTATAGACATTCATGGATGCATTGGCCTTGTCAACTGTGTTTATTCTAAACAAATCGCAACTGTCTAGCGATTATGGAAGTCTTTTCCCATCACTAGAATGAGGATGGAGGAGCACCACGCCCATGAGCAGGTTTGGCATTAGGAAATCGCGTCTTCGCGCTCATAAACTTTTAAAACCCACATGGGCATAAGCTGTTAGCAAGCAGTGGATAGCGGCTTACAAATGGGTATAAAGCTTGCCACGCAGATGTTAGCCGTGGATAGCCGGTGGCTAAGCGGTGAAGGAGATAGAACATTTTCAGGACAAGAAAATTTTTCCCTCTTCCCGCCCTCCCATAGATTCGCTTTAGAAGGCGGCGGGGGTAATACCGGCATCATTTTCCGGTAACAATTCCTAAACACCGCGCCACGCGCAGTACGATTACGAGGACTTCAACACACACGTTTTATGGCAGTCAACATAAAGAAAGATTTCGGCGGCGTCCGCAGCCGCCGGCCCGATGTCTCATCCCTTGTTTATGGAAAAATTCCGCCGCAGGCAGGCGAGCTGGAGGAGGCCGTGCTGGGCGCGGTGATGCTGGAAAAAGACAAGCTGGCTGAGGTGCTGGAAATCATCCAGAGCGATGAGTGCTTTTATGTGGATGCTAACCAGAAAATATATGCCGCCATCCGACGCCTCTTTGACAAAGGCAGCCCGGTTGACCTGCTGACGGTGACGGAAGAGCTACGCAAAAGCAATGAGCTGGAAATCATCGGCGGCGCCTATTACCTCACGCGGCTCACGATGAGCGTGGTGTCGTCGGCGCACGTGGAAGCGCACGCGCGGATTGTGATGGAGAAGTTCATCCAGCGTGAGCTGATTCGCATTTCCGGCGAGGTGATTGCCGATGCTTATGAGGACAGCACGGACGTGTTTGACCTCCTGGACAAAGCCGAAAGCGGCCTCTACGAAATTACCGATAAGCACCTGCGCAAAAACTTCATGAGCCTCGCCGACGTGCTCGTGCAGACGGTGCAAGAAATTGAGGACGCAAAGAACAAGCAGGAAGACGTAACCGGCGTGCCGACCGGCTTCCGGATGCTGGACAGGCTCACGGCGGGCTGGCAGAAAAATGCACTGATTATCGTCGCGGCTCGTCCTGCGGTGGGTAAGACTGCTTTCTGCCTGAACCTTGCGATGAATGCGGCGATGCACACGCCGAAGCCTTATCCGGTTGCCTTCTTTTCATTGGAAATGGGCGCGGGTGAATTGGTGAAGCGGATGCTGTCCGCCGTGACGCAGGTGAGCATGGACGCCATTACGAAGGGCCGGATGCAGGAGCACGAGTTTATTCAAATGACGCAGCGCATGAACAAGCTCGCGCAGGCCTCCATCTTCTTAGACGACCAGGCCGCGCTGAATGTGTTTGAGCTGCGCGCAAAAGCCCGACGCCTGAAGCAGAAGCACGACATCCAGATGATTGTGATTGACTACCTCCAGCTCATGCAGGGCGATGTAAACAAGGGCGGCAACCGCGAGCAGGAAATCTCCAAAATCTCCCGCGACTTAAAGTCGCTGGCGAAGGAGCTGGCTATTCCAATCATCGCCCTTTCCCAATTGAATCGTGGCGTAGAAAGCCGCAAGGAAAGCAAAGTGCCGCAGCTCTCCGACCTCCGCGAATCGGGCGCGATTGAGCAGGATGCCGACATGGTTATGTTCCTCTACCGCCCTGAATACTACGGCATCAACAACGATGAAATGGGCGAGACCATAGAAGGCGAAACCCACATCCACATCGCGAAAAACCGGAGTGGCTCTACCGATACAATTAAGCTGCGCTTTATCAAGGAATATCAGAAGTTTGAGGATTTGGACGACGGCTTCAATGGTGGTAGTGGTTCGGGCGGTTTCCAGCCATTCAACGATAATCCGAAAGCTGGTATTTCCCGTGATCCGAGCGAGTTCGGCGGCAGCAAGCTGTTCATCCCCGGCGGATTCCAGACGATGCAGTCTAAGGCCAATGATATGCAGTGGGATGATGAGGAAGGCGGTGGAGGCTCGCCTTTGCCGCGGGGCGGGAATGGGGAGGATGACGAGACGCCGTTTTAAGCGCTTAGCATTGCCTTGCAACTGATAGTTAGCATCTCGGAGAAAGGGTTGGACTAATTTTTTTATTAGCGCCAAGTACCCCTAAACTTACATGAGCAAGAAGCTATTAATCATTGGTGCCGGATTTTCCGGCGCCACTTTCGGACGTATGGCCGCTGAGGCAGGCCATCAAGTAACCATCATTGACCGGCGCGACCACATCGGCGGGAACGCTTATTCTTACAAAGACGAAGAAACTGGCGTGGACGTGCATAAGTACGGCGCGCATATCTTTCATACGAATGATGAGGGCGTGTGGCAGTTCGTAAATCGTTGGACGGAATTCAATGGCTATACGAATCGTGTAAAGGCGCGCAGCAGCGACCGGATGTATAACCTGCCGGTGAATCTGCTAACGATTAATCAATTTTTCAACAAAACGTTTTCTCCGTCTGAGGCGGAAGCTTTTATTGAAGGCCTACGCGTGCCTTGTGCCCGCATTACCAACTTTGAAGAGTTCGTTACGTCCAGCATCGGCGTTGAATTGTACGAGGCGTTTTACAAGCATTACTCCATTAAGCAATGGGGTGTGCAGCCGCACGAAATCAATGTGAGCACCGCCAAGCGCCTGCCCATACGCTTCAACTACGACGACAATTATTTCAACGATAAGTATCAGGGCATTCCAGCGGACGGCTACACCAAAATATTTGAGCGGATGCTGGACCATGAGAACATCAAGGTTATCCTCGGCGCGGAATATGCGGACGTGAAAGACACATGGCGCGGCAAGTACGACAACCTTGTGTTTACCGGCACTATTGACTATTACTTTAACCACGCCTACGGCAAGTTGCCTTACCGCACAATTCATTTTGAGGAAATCCGCGGCAAAGAAATCCAAGGCAATGCGGTGATTAACTACACAGACATGAGTCAACCGTTTACGCGCATAATAGAGCACAAATGGTTTGCGCCGGAGAAGAAATACAACGGCTCCATCGGCCATTATGAGTTTTCCGCCGCCGCGGACTCATCTGCGAATCCTTACTATCCAGTGCGCAATGAGGAGAGTGATAAAATTTTCGCGCAATACGATAAGTTGGCGGCGGATGAAAAGGATGTGCTTTTTATCGGCCGCCTGGCGGAGTTTAAATACTACGACATGCACCAAGTGATTGGTGCTGCGCTGGCGGCTTTCCGGCGGTGGGTTGGGAAGGAAGAAGTGATTCCTGCATAAAGAGAAGGAAGTCGCTATTCTACCCTATTTAGCACGCCGGTTGATGTAAGATGCTCAATCAACTCAGCGCTTTCATTGGTGAACTTGCGGGCAATCAACATTTGGGGCGCGGCGAGCGCAGGGAGATGCTTCATTGTTACAGATGTAGCATGGGGCACTTCCGGATTGGCAAATTCTATGAAGCGCAGGTTATCCGCTACTAATTGCTCCTTGAATGGACTGCTCATAAGCATCGTGTGAAAGAACATCTCTTCCGGATACTGCGTGAAACGGAAGCGCCATACGAAAGCAGGATTTTCTGCTATATAGCGAAGACACCAAGCGCAGCATTCGACTGTAAGTGTCCACCACGTTGAGCCTACATAGACGGGAGGCAATGAAGCCGGATAACGGCGGTAAATGCCAATTTTTTTCAGCACTCTTTGGCTCACGCGCAACGCCTGATTCAGATAACGGGCAACGACATCTTTTGGACGCCTAGAACGCGGGTCAAAAAACTCGTAGAAATGAAATTTGTCTAAGCGGTTCGGCCCCCAGCCACCTTTGCGCCAAGTTGGCATTGGCCAGTGGTTGATAAACTGGCCTCCCTTATTCGCTTCCAGATAGGCATTAAATTCCGCTGGTGTTTTAATCGGAAGACACTCGCCGCTGATTAGATGCAGGTAGTTTGTGTTGCCATCCTTCACAGCCGCCTCGATTAAAGCCAAATGTGCTTCAACGGCCAGAAACGAGCCCCAGCGTACCGGGATCCGGTCTTTAATCAGCATAACCTGCGGATGCGAAAGCAAAGCCATGTAAGCAGCATTGTCTTCCGAAAAAACCGTTTTACGATTAATGTGAATATAGAATTGCCGCTCAGCCGACATCATGCGCAGCACTTGTTGGAGCACCTGCTCCGGCTGGCTGTATGTGAGGATTAAGAAGGCATGCTTCAGCGGCACTTGCAAAAACAGTAAATCAGGGTTGATACAAGATGCAGGCTAAAGGTTTGTAACCTTCACCGAAACACTTTCGCCGCCGCACTTCGCGGTGACAAACAGGAGTCCTTTAGGGTAACTGCTAACGTCAACATTTACTTCCTGAATATTTGCTGATGTTACAAGCAGAACTTGGTCCTGCATGTTAGTAATCATTAGTTGACCAATGGGCCTGTTACCCGCGCTTCGCACATGCAGGTAACCTGCCTGCAAATTACATTCGAGTTTAGTCTGAATAGCAGTCTCGATGCCAGCGGTAGATGCTGGTGACTTAAGCAGGTAAGTGTAAATCTTTTGCAGTTCAGTGGCCGCGAGCGCACGATTGAAGAGTACTATTTCATCCATCACGCCGTTAAACCAATATGGGTATCTCGGGTTGACGCCTGCCCCAATCATCAGCGAATCGGAACCGGTGCCCATTGCGTTTAGTCCGGTAGCCTGATAGCTGGGTGACAAGATCGTCAGAGGGACAGTTGAGTCCATAACTATCTGATAAGCCTTGTACGTAGAGCCATCAAACGTACCAGCAAAGAAGTACCACTTGCCGGTTTGGATGGGCGTTGTGGCGGGCGTTACCATATTGCCATAGTTATTGCCTACATAATCGCCGCGCATCTGGTGCGTTGGGCTATACGAATAGCAGTTATTATCGTAGCCGGCATCACTTACGTTCATTGTATAAACGCCGCTGCCAAAGCCATCGCCTCGGCTCAGTATCATGCTCGTCTGGCATTCCCCGCTGTAGAAGCTGTCAAACTTTATCAGCGCCACCTGCGTTAAATTAGTCAGATTGAGATTGCCGGCAAAAGGCACACTGCCAAAGTTGGACGTGCCGTTAAACCGTCCTGCTGTGTTTGCCTTACCCTGCCAGCCGGAAGCGTTGGTTATGCCGTATGGTTTACCATGGTTGGCGTTGCCGCTAATGTCTGTTAGGATGTTACTCGGCCCGTCGCTGATAGAGAAAGGGAAACGCGCAACGCACCCCGCGATTCCGCCAGGATACATAGTTTGTCCTGTCGCGGTGGAGGCTATTGCAGTGCACACTGCTGAAAGTAAATGACGTAGCATAAGCGGATGGTATTCGAGTTAGCGATTTGTTCTCAGCTCGAAAGTTAGTAAAAGTCATAATCCCGCCGCGAAATATTCAATCGCAGCCCCCCGTAGAAATAATTTGTAGTCATGTCCGGCGCAATGCCGCCGTCAAAACTCATCTGCCGGTGCGTGGCGCCGAGGTCTATAAACAGGTTCTCCTTTAGCTCGTAGGAAGCGTTGAAGTTCACGGAGAGCGTCTTTGTGCCGATGCCATTAGTCAGCCCATAGCCGTACTCCGGATTCGTCGGATTGACCGGCGTATTAGTTGTGTAGCGCAGGAAGGGATTGCTGCCGAAATTGCTGCCGGCGCTGTCTAAGCCTTGCGAATAGTACATCGCCTTTACGCTCAGATACAGGTTGCGCACCGGCTGATAGCGCGCAATGCCCACCACTTCCATAAAGCCCGCACCCAGCGGATGCGCCAGCGGCTGATTGTAGTGCGTATAGTTCGCTTCGCTGTCGTAATGCGAGTAAGTGAAAGGGCGCACCACGTTCAGTTCGCCTTGTAAATCCAGATTGCGGATGGTGAGGGCATCAAACCATTTCCCTCCAAGCTGAAAAGCGTACTTATTGCCATACCAGCCGCTGTTGCTGAACAACTCCTTGCTGCGGAACTCGTCAAAGAAAAGCTGTCCGTAAAACTGCAGATGACTTGCCACGATGGCTTTAAAGTTCAGCCCGAGGTTCACATTATCCGGCGAGCCGTTGGCGCGCTCAATAGCTCGGTAGAGAATCACCGGATTCATGTATGAGAACTCAAAGCGGTTGCCGCGTGAGAAGATGGTGCTTTCAAAGAGACCAACATTCAGCCAGCGCGTTGCATTGATGCTCAGGTGGTGCATCGTGGCGTACTTGTGCGGCAGTTGGCGGTCGCCATCGCGGATGTATTGCGGGGTGAGCTCCATATAAAGGTTCTGATAGTTCAGCTTCCAGATGCGCGTGGTAATGCGCAGGAAGGTAGCCGGCGCGGAGAAGTCCGACAAAAAGAGCGAGCGGTAGCCGTCACCGATAAAATGCTTGTCGTAGCCGAATGTGACGTTGACAATATCTTTAATAGCTGCCACATCCACGTAGCCGCGCGCGGTCAAGTAATCATAACGATTGGCCTTGGGCGTCTGATAATAATCTGCGCCGGGAACGGCACTGTAAGGATAAAAGCGTCCTTCCGTATAATCGTGCACGAAAGACGGAAGCTGCTCCTGATTGTCGGCAAAGTAAGTGTAGAGACCAATTTTATCCGCAACGCGCGCACGAATCTCCACGCCCCGGCTGCTGGCGAAAAGTGATTTTTCATCCGTGCTGCGCGAAGAATTTTCGGCGATGCCAGTGGCAGATATCACCGCATTGGCGGCAAGGAAAAAGTTGGGCGTCTTTACATGAAGCAAATCCGGCTGCTTTTTGTAAAAAGCCCCGCGAAACCACGGATGGCGCGAATCAATAGCGCCGTCCCCGTTGGCAGCCCACTCACCGCTTACCGAAATGGCATGGGCAATGTTGTATTGGTCAATGCTGGTAAGGCCGATGCCGCCGTTGCCCACACCATCACCCACATCAATATCCTTCACAGACTCAAGGAAAGCAACGAGGCCTTTGCGGCTTACCGGCTTGTTCGCCAGAAAGAGGTTTTTGTCCAAAAATCCCTGCCGCGTCTCTAGCCTGTCTGAAAGCTGGTAGTCTTCCTGGCCGAGCTGCAGATAGGTGGTTTGCGCGGCTGCGCTGATGGCCGTGCCTGCAAGCAGCGCGAGGAGTAAAGATTTTCTAAGCATGTAAGGAAGTGTGTGCGGTACTTTGCTGCAAAAGTATCCGCAAAACGATAGCACGCTATGCCTTCCACTATTCTAATAAAAGACGCAACCATTGTCAATGAGGGTAAGAGCTATGCCGGTGACGTGCTTATCAAAGATGGCCGCATAGAGCGCATCGGCAACGGGCTTTCCACAAAAGAGGGCGCGCGTGAGATTGATGCTACCGGCCTGCACCTCCTGCCCGGCGCCATTGACGACCAGGTACACTTCCGCGAGCCGGGCCTTACGCACAAGGCCACCATTGCCACGGAAGCACGGGCGGCGGTTGCCGGCGGCACCACATCGTTTATGGAGATGCCAAACACCTCGCCCGCGGCGCTCACGCAGGAATTGCTGGAAGCGAAATACGCCATCGCGGCTAAAAGCTCTCCGGCGAATTACTCCTTTTTCATGGGCGTTTCCAACGACAATGCCGAGGAGGTATTGCGCACCAACGACAAGAAACGCGATGTGTGCGGTGTCAAGATTTTCATGGGCTCTTCCACCGGCTCCATGCTGGTAGACAATTTCGTAACGCTCAACCGCATCTTCTCTAATTCTGAGCTGCTAATTGCTACGCATTGCGAGGATGAGCACGTGATTGCCGCGAATAAGGCGAAATATCCGGATGCGGACAATGCTTCCTTCCATCCGCTTATACGCGATGAGGAAGCTTGCTTTGAATCGTCTTTCACAGCCGTGCAATTGGCGAAGCAAACCGGCGCTCGCCTGCACATCCTGCACATCTCCACCGCCCGCGAGCTTCAGCTATTCAGCAATATGCTCCCGCTACGCGAAAAGCAAATCACAGCCGAGGTGTGCGTACACCACCTACACTTTACCGCGGATGATTATGAGCGCTACGGCAACCTTATCAAATGCAATCCTGCCATTAAAGCCCCGCATCACCGCGAAGCACTCTGGCAAGCCCTGCTGGACGACCGCTTAGACATCATCGCCACCGACCATGCGCCGCATACCTGGGAGGAAAAGCAGCAAGCATATCAGCAAGCGCCATCTGGTGTGCCGCTGGTGCAGCATTCGCTGCTGCTGATGCTGCAGTATGTGCGGGAAGGCAGAATTTCGCTGGAGAAGGTTGTGGAGAAGATGAGCCATGCACCCGTAGAGTGCTTTCGGCTGGCAAATCGCGGTTATATCCGCGAGGGCTTTGCGGCTGACCTAGTGCTTGCGGATTTGGGCGGAGAGACCATGGTTTCCAAAGAGAATATTCTTTACAAATGCGGTTGGTCCCCGTTTGAGGGGCACAGCTTTCCGGCGCGCATTACGCATACGCTGGTGAATGGAGCAGTAGTTTATGAAAATGGGGTCGTGGCGGAGTCTTTATCTGGAGAACGGTTGAAATTTGACCGCTAACTTTATTGTTATGAATTGGCAAGACTATATCGTTTCCAAGGAAAACGTAATGGTGGGCAGGCCTGTGATAAAGGGCACGAGGATTACCGTTGAATTTTTGCTGTCGCTGATGGCCGCCGGCTGGGATGAAGAAAAGATTCTCCGGAATTATCCTACACTCACGAAAGAGGCACTACAGGCTGTACATGTTTTCATGTTTGAGTGCTTTCAGGAAGGCCTGCTCTATCCGCAGATGAGCAAAGTAGTATGATTAAGCTGCTTGCCGACGAGCATTTTCCTTTGGACAGTACGCGTTTTCTACAGAAAACAGGCTATGATATTAAAGCGGTCATTTTGGAAATGCCCGCTGCAAGCGACCCTGAAATTATTGCTCTTGCAACTGAAGAAGGCAGAATCATTGTTACTTATGACAGTGATTACGGGGAGCTGATTTTCAAGTACCATGCCCGCCCGCCTAAAGGCGTGATTTATCTGCGCAATGTGGATGAAGACGAGCGCTCGCCCGGCGAAATCGTTCATGCTATACTTAGCATGGAGGGCTTTGACACTACTAATAGATTGACGGTCGTAAGCGGCAACGTCTGGCGGCAACGCGCCTATTAAATGCACAACGATAAAACCACCCTCCGCGACCTCTCCATCTTCTCCGCTTTAGGCGAGGACGTGGCCGCGCTTATAGATAAAACGACCTCCGCCGCTGGCCGCGAGGCCCTGCGCCATATCATCCGCAACCCGCCGGATACTTATGAGCGCCTCTTGGCGATGCAGGACGTAGTAAAATGGTGGAGCAACAATGGTGAAAAGTGGACAACCTCTATCACTAACGGCACCATCGTGCTTCTGGAAAAATTCTTTGACGCTGCCGATAGCGAAGCCTCGCCTCCGATGGGCGTGGCGCTTATGCTCGGGCCGCTGCTGCAAAGGCTGCTGAACCGAAATCAGTACACCTTTATCCAGTTCTCCCTTGCGCAGCTCACCGACTTTCTGCGCGGCTGCATGGAACTTACCGCCCTGCTGAAAGAAGAACACTTGCCGCCCGTCCTGCTTATGGAGCTGGAGGCTATGCGGCGGGAATTGGAGCATCCGCTCATCCCGCAGTTGCTACAGGTTGATAAGCGTACGCCTTACAATACGCTCAGCCGGCTGTCATTCCGGGCGCGGCGGGAGCTGAAGCACCAGACCTTCCGGCTGATGGAGCATTACGCGCGGCTGGATGCCTGGCAAAGCATAGGTGCGGCTACGAAGGCATTAGGGTGGGTATTCCCGGAACTGCTGCCGGATTTACCGGTGCAGCTAAGCGCCTCCGGACTATTCCACCCGCTGCTTACTACGCCGGTGCCTTACAACTTTTCATTTAGTGCTTCCCAGCACTTCCTCTTTCTGACGGGCGCGAATATGAGCGGTAAGACAACCTTCATGCGTGCACTTGGTGTGGGCGCGCTGTTGGCGCATATAGGTATGGGTGTGCCCGCGGCGGCGATGCGCATATCCTTCCTGCACGGCATCATTACCAATATGCATGTGGAGGATAATATCCTGAAAGGCGAGAGCTACTTCTTCGCGGAGGTACAACGGATGAAGGGCACTGCGCAGAAGCTGACCGGCGATAAGCCCCACCTTGTATTGATGGATGAGCTATTTAAGGGAACCAACGTGCATGACGCATACGAATGCACCCGCGCAGTAGTGGAGGGCCTGCTGCGGCATCCGCGGCACCTGATGATTCTTTCTACCCATATCCACGAGGCGGCGCAGCACTTTGAGGGGAGGGCGGGTATTCTGTTCGCCTACTTCGCTACTACGCTGGGGGATGACGGTTCCTTCCGCTTTACTTATGAGTTGCGGCAGGGTATTTCTGCCGACCGCATCGGCTACAGGATACTTTTGCAGGAAGGGGTGATTGATTTATTGGGCGGAGGGTAGAATTTTGCGCCGCTTCCCGGAAACAAATAGGCCACGACTGCGTTTGAAGATGGCGGCACTCCGACAGACCAACCAATGAAACACTTTTTACACGCCACCTTGCTGGCGTTGCTGCTTCCGCTTCTTGCTGCTGCTCAGGATAAGGTTACGCTCTCCGGCTATGTGCGCGATGCGCGGAGCAATGAATCACTCATTGCCGCCACCGTGTTTGTAAAGGAGCTGGGCATTGGCGCGCAGACCAACAACTACGGCTTCTACTCCGTCACTGTCCCGGCGGGCACTTACACGGTCGTCTATTCGTATGTCGGCTACGGTACGCTGAGTCAGCAAATGGGCCTTATTGAAAGCAAGACTTACAATGCCGAGATGACCAGCGCCTCCGAAATCAAGGAAGTGGTGGTGACCTCCGAGCGGAAGGATGAAAACGTAAAAGGCACGGAGATGGGCACCGTCTCGCTGTCCATTGATAAGATTAAGACGCTCCCGGTCATCTTTGGCGAGACGGACATTCTCAAAACCCTCCAGCTTATGCCCGGCGTGCAAAGCGCGGGTGAGGGGAACAGCGGCTTTTACGTCCGCGGCGGCGGGCCAGACCAAAACCTCATTCTCTTAGACGATGCCGTCGTTTACAATACAGGCCACCTCTTCGGCTTCTTCTCCGTTTTTAATTCCGATGCGCTGAAGAATGTTACCCTCATCAAAGGCTCTATGCCGGCTAACTATGGCGGACGCCTCTCCTCGGTGGTGGATGTGAGCATGAAGGAGGGCAACAGCAAGGAGTACCACGCTACAGGCGGCATTGGCCTCATTGCATCGCGCCTCACTTTGGAAGGGCCGATTAATAAGGGCAAAGGCTCCTTCATGCTCTCCGGCCGGCGCACCTACATTGACGTGCTTGCTAAAGCCGTTGCCGGTGATAAGCTGCAAGGCTCCGGCTATTACTTCTACGACGCCAACCTGAAGGCCAACTACCGCCTCGGCGACAAAGACCGCATCTACCTTTCCGGGTACTTCGGGCAGGATAAGTTCACTTTCAACTCTGAAAGCCGCTCTTTCAAAGCGAAGATTCCCTGGGGCAACAGCACGGCTACCCTGCGCTGGAACCACCTTTTCAACAACAAGGTTTTTCTCAACACCACCGCCGTCTATAACGACTATAAGTTCTCCTTTGAAGGCGAGCAGAACAACTTCGCCGTCAAGCTCTCCTCCGGCATTCACGACTGGAATGGCAAGAGCGACCTGGATTGGTTTACGCCCTCCAACCATCACATTAAGGCCGGCGTGGCTTACACCTTCCACACCTTCGTGCCCAGCCAGATTTCCGGCCATGCCGATACGACGGAGTTTAAGCCGGACAACGCCCTCATCAAGTACGCCCACGAGGCCGGCATCTACATCCTGGACGAGTTTGACCCCTTCCCCTGGCTGAAGGTGAATGCCGGGCTGCGCTACTCCTACTTCGGGCAGTGCGGGCCTTATGTGCGCAAGTTTTATGACTCCCAGGGCTTGCACGCTACCGACAGCATGGAGTACGGTGCCGGCAGCATTGTGAAGAGCTACGGCGGCTTTGAGCCGCGCCTGAATATGCGCTTTGACCTCGGCCATTCCACTTCCATAAAGGCCTCCGTCGTGCGCTCCAATCAGTACATCCACCTTGTGAGCAACAACGGCTCTACCCTGCCTACCGACATCTGGGTGCCCTCCACCTACACCGTAGAGCCGCAGCAGGCTTGGCAGTATTCCCTCGGCTACTTCCGCAACTTTCTGGACAATATGCTGGAGACTTCCGTGGAGGTCTATTACAAGGACATGCACAACCAGATTGAGTACCGCGAGGGCTACACGCCGCAGACCATCCGCGACCCGGAGCGCGACTTTGTCTTTGGGAATGGCGATGCCTACGGCGCGGAATTCTTCATCAATAAAACGAAGGGAAAGTTCACCGGGTGGATTGGCTACACGCTCGCATGGACGTACCGGAAGTTTCCCCTCCTCAACAATGGCGACGAATTCCCCGCGAAGTATGACCGCCGGCACGACATCTCCATCGTGGCCTCTTACGAGCATACCAAGAAGTGGACATTCTCCGCCGTATTCGTGTACGGCTCCGGCAATGCCATTACCCTGCCCACCAACTATTACTTCATTGACAACCGCCTCGTGGCGCAGTACAGCAAGCTCAACGACTACCGCATTTTTCCTTACCACCGCCTTGATGTGAGCGCGGTGCTTACGCCGCAGCACACCAAGCCGCGCCGCTGGAAAGGCCAGTGGGTCTTCTCCATTTACAATGTCTATAACCGCTACAATCCGTACTTCCTTTACGTGGACACAAAGGCCATTGGCAATAATGAGTTTGACGTGAAGGTGAAGCAGGTGAGCATCTTCCCCATCCTGCCGAGCGTTACGTACAATTTCAGCTTCTAAAAGCTGTCCCGTAAAATGATTTGATTGCCGCGACCCCGCTTTTGGCGGGGGTTAAAGGGATTTTATTGGAAAAAGGGTGAACTAACAGGGTGAAGTATCGATAAAACGGGAAGGAAGATGTAATCTACAGGAGGAAAGATTGAATTAACAGTATCAAAGATTGAACTGACAAGATAAACGACGTGATTTACATGACAAAAGATCGTGTTAACAGTACGAAGGAAGCGATTAACAAGTGTAAATCATTTCTTTTATTGTGTTAATACAATGCTTGATAGTGTTAATCGCGCCTTTTGTGGTGTTAATCCAGTCTTTGATGCCGTCAATGCGGTCTTTGATAATGTCAATCCAGTCTTTTTTTCCGTAAACTGATGCTTATGCATTGTAAATGGATCCTTTTAGTTGAAAAACACGCCCATCCTCAGGCTTATTGGAGCAGCCGCGTTGTAAGACGAGCGAAACCGGAAAGAAATATCAGGGCAAGGCAATCGGAACGGCCTTTTTCGCGGCCTTTTCCCACGCCCATGCAGTCAGGGCCACATTATCATAGCTGTGAATGCCGTCCTTCTGATGGTGCATCCGCAGGTAAGAGTCATAAAGCTGCCCGCTGTACTCCGAGATGCCGTTACTGTACATCTTTCTTAAAGAGCGCAGCGTATCTAAGTGCGCATGAGAAACGGGATTGAGCTGCGCGAGAAATCCCTTCGCCATCACCGAGTCCATCCGCTTCAGCCGGCTTTGGGCATACAGCCAAAGGTTGAAGTAGCCGCTGTACGCGAATGCCGAATCGGGCGATGCGGTGCAGATGGCGTAGGCCAGCAGGTTTGCGTCATCCTCCGCGGCAATGCCGCTCTGGTGCGCCATCTCGTGGCACACCACGAAGGGCAGCATGAAGGTGGGCAGCATATTATTCACCTGCGCCTCCCCGGTAAAGGGATTGTAGTAGCCCTGAATGCCGAGGTACTGCATGAAATAGCCATAGAGCGAAGCCTTCGCCTTCATGCCCGCGAGGCGGGTGCGGCTGTCGGTGAGGGTCTTGTAAAACGTCTTGGCGCGGGTATTGGTTTCGTTGAAAGGCAGGCCGTGGTAATCGGGCGCGAGGGCATTGAGCCGCTGTACGAGGAAGCTGTCGTAGGCGGCAATGGCCTCCTTCATTGGGGCCGATTGCGGCGGAAGGTTCCAGTATTTAGAGAGCGTAGGCTGGTAATAATTGCCGCCCCAGCCGATAAAGAACAGCAGGTAAATGGTGCCGAGCGAGAGGAGGCTGTTCATGAAAGAATGGGCCAGCTCATGGTGCTGCGTGCGAATGCGGAGGAGCAGGTAAATCCAGCGGATAATCATTGCTACCAGCACAAAGCCGGCGAGGAGGTAAAGGGCATCGCCCACGGAGAAGGGAATGGCCCCGAATACGACATTGCGCGCGCTCTGAAAGGGCCGGAAGACGTAGCTATTGTATAAAGAAGCCAGCGCCAGGTGCCGCGGAAAGACAAACTGAATAAAGAGGACTAGGACAACGAGGATGGTGAGCAAAACGGCCTTCCGTCTATACCGCAATCGCAACAAACGGCTCGCCCGCAGCCGCGCCAGCACCTGCCCCCCCGGTACCTTTACGGCACGATATTGCAAGCCCGAAATCAACCCCGAAAGAATGATGTTGCGCCCTCCTGTGAAGCCCTTTTTGTACATCCTTGCCACCTTGCCGTTTTTTATTGCTTGTAAGGATAAAAATAATGATGCCGCCTCCGCGAAAGGGGGCGCTAACAAGCCAAAAGGAGTTGTAGCCAATGCCTATGTGGTGAAGCCCGTGGCCTACGCGCCCACCTACACCGCCTCCGGCCAGCTCCTGCCCAATGAAAGCATAGACATTCATCCTGAAATAGCCGGAAGGGTAACCGGCATCTTCTTCAAAGAAGGAAGCGTTGTAAGAAAAGGCCAGCTACTTCTCCAGCTAAACGATGCGGATATAACGGCGCAAATCGCAAAGCTCAACGCCCAGCGCTCCCTCCAGCAAAGCACGCAAAAGCGCTACGGCGAGCTGGTAAAGATTGGCGGCATCTCAAAGCAGGAGTATGAGGCTGCCCAGACCTCCGTAAGCGGCGTAGAAGCCGACATAGCCGTAAGCAGGGCCGCCCTCTCCCGCCTCCGCATCGTAGCGCCTTTTGAGGGAACGGTCGGGCTGCGCAATGTATCGCCGGGGGCCATCGTATCGCCCACCACCACCGTAGCCACGCTCCAGCAGATATCCCCGCTTAAGATGGACTTTTCCATCCCCGACCAGTACCGCAACCAGCTACGGCTGGGCCAGGAGGTAAGCTTTTATGTGGACGGCATGTTAGACACCCTCACCGGCAAAGTATCGGCCATAGAGCCCGGCGCAGACGCGATGACCCACACGGTACGTGCCCGCGCTATCGTATCCAATGCGGATAAGAAGCTGGTGGCCGGGGCCTTCGCCCACGTGGTCATTCCCTTCGGCGCGAAGGGCGAGAGCATCCTCATCCCCAGCCAGAGCGTTATCCCCACCACGCGGGATAAGAAGGTGGTGGTGCTGCGCAGCGGCAAAGCCGCCCTCATCACCGTCCAGACCGGCGACCGCACGCAAGACCGCGTACAAATCACGCAAGGCCTCCAGATGGGCGATACGGTACTGACCACAGCCCTTATGCAGGTGAAGCAGGGGATGGATGTGAAGGTGAAGAAGGTGGACTGAGGCGGAAGGCCGCTCGCCCAATCTTTGTCATCCCCGTAGGGATCACGCGGAACGCGCATTCAGAAAAACCGGAGCTCAGCTTCGCTGTGATCCCTACGGGATGACAAAGCCGCTGCGAGACGCGCATATCACCGCTGCAGCAAAAAGCAGCTCCGCTGCAATTTCCCTGCAAAGTCAAAAGGCGTTGTCGCCGCACTAATGTCCTTCACCACGCTTGCAGGAATGGTCTCCCGGTCTAATTGAAAGTCCCGGTAGTTGTTGCTGAAGTAAATCTTCCCGCCATCCGTCACGATGCGCAGGAGCGTCTTGAGCAGGGCCACATGGTCGCGCTGCACATCCCACTCGCCTTCCATGCGCTTGCTGTTGGAGAAGGTGGGCGGGTCGCAGATGATGAGGTCGTAGCGGTCGCGGGGCACAGCCTTAATCCATTCCAGCACATCGTCCTGGATGAAGTCGTGGGCCTCCGGGCGGTAGCGCTTATTGTACTGCATGTTCCGCTTTGCCCAGTTGATATAGGTGCGGCTCATGTCCACGCTCGTTACTTCCTCCGCCCCGCCATCCGCCGCATAGACGGAGAAGGAGCCGGTGTAGCAAAAAAGATTCAGCACCCTTAGCCCCTTCGCATCCGCCCGTACCATCCCGCGCGTGATGCGGTGGTCAAGGAAGAGGCCCGTGTCTAAGTAATCCGTCAGGTTGATGATGAAGCTCAGGCCGCCTTCCGGCACAATGCGCTCGGCCCGCTCCTCGCCAAACTTCTCATACTGCCCCTGTCGGCCCGCCTTGCGCTGCCGCATCTTCATAAATACTGCCTCCCGCTCTATTTCCAGAACAGAGGCGATGACGCCGCGCGCTGCTTCCAGCCACGCCGCATGCTCCTCATCTTCCATGCCGTGCCGGCGCTTGTACTCCGCGGCGTGCACGACGCCATCGTACCATTCTATAGCAAAGGGCGCCTCCGGCAGGTCGTGGTCGTAGAAGCGGAAGCAGGCAATGCCTTGCTTCCGGGCGCTTTTGGAAATATGCTTCCACACCTTGCGCAGGCGGTTTTCAAAGGCGGTGAGTTTCTGCTGCTCCATCATTTCATCTTCATATCGGTGTAGCGGTGGCGCTTTTCCGCCGGCGGCTTGTAATAATTCTTCGGGTACACCGCCTTCGCCGCCTCCCGCTTCTTATACCACGCGCTGTCCGCCGAGGCGATGGAAAAGTCCTGCTTCGCTATGATCTCATCCACCGAATACTCCATTTCCCGCGACAACCGCCCCGTCCGCTCATCGTAATACTGCCACAGCCCGTGCTTCACGCTGCCCCGCTCCGTGGGAATTACCACGCGCCGCTCCGCATCCGTAACCGGGTCAACCACGTAAATCGTATCGTAAGCGTATGATGGATTCAGACCGCGGTAATGGCCCACGCATACCAGCCGGCCCTGCTCAAAATACTTCGTCTCCCCGTCCTTCACCCCCAATCGGTAGCGCTCAATGGCCGCCACCGCTCCCTCTCCGTCAAAGCGATACCATACGCCCGTGCGCGTTCCGTGGTCGTAGCTGCCCCACTCCGTGTAGGCATCTTCGCCCATCCGCGCCGGCTGTCTGACGAGCCACTCGCCCTGCGGCTTGCCTTTCGCATCGGTTTGATTCAGCTCGGCGGGAGTCTGGGCGTAAGTGAGCGCGACTAGGGGCAGCAGAAGGAGGCTAAGAACGGCGCGCAGCATAGGTGTCTAAGGTAGGGAGAGAAGATGAGTACGTTCAATATGCTTAACCCGTCCAAACTGATACGCTGCCCATTTATCACATCCCCAACAAAAGCGCCCGTACCTTTACACCACAGTTTTTTACATTTTCCCAATCATTTATGAGTTTGTTCTCCGACTTCGCCATGCGCGAAGAGCTAACCCGCGCCATTGCGCACATGGGCTACGAAACGCCCACGCCGATTCAGGCGAAAACCATCCCCCAGCTTCTTAACGAACCTTCGGATATCATAGGCCTGGCCCAGACGGGCACGGGCAAGACGGCGGCCTTTGGCCTGCCCCTGCTGAACCGCATTAACCTGGAAAGCCGTGAGGTGCAGGCGCTTGTGCTCTCGCCAACACGCGAGCTGTGCATGCAGATAGAGGTGGAATTTCAGAAGTACGGCCAGTTTATGAAGGGCTTCCACGGCGTGGCCGTGTATGGCGGCGTGCCTATTGGCGGTCAGATTCGTGATTTGAAGCGTGGTGCGCAGGTGGTGGTGGCTACGCCGGGCCGGCTGATTGACCTCTTGGAAAGAGGCGCTATTCACCTTGAGAATGTGCAGGTGGTTGTATTGGATGAGGCCGATGAAATGCTCAATATGGGCTTCCGCGAGGACATTGACTTTATCCTGAACCATACGCCGAGCCGCGAGCTGACTTGGCTCTTCTCCGCGACGATGAGTAATGATGTACGCGGCATTGCCAAGCGCTTCATGAAGAGCTGGAAGGAGATTTCCGTCTCCCCGGCCAACTCTACGAACGAGAATATTGACCACCAGTACTACATCACCAACCGTCATACGCGCTTTGAGACGCTTCAGCGCCTGCTCGACTTTACGCCCGGCATCTACGGCATCATCTTCACCCGCACCAAGCAGGATGCGCAGGAGACCGCCGAGAAACTGATGCGGCAGGGCTATCACGTGAGTCCGCTGCACGGCGATATGGATCAGAAGATGCGCAGCAAGGTGATGGAGCGCTTCAAAGCCCGCACCATCCAGGCCATCGTAGCTACGGATGTAGCCGCACGAGGCGTGGATGTGGCCGACCTGACGCACGTCATCAATTTTGAATTGCCTGACGACCCGGAGGTTTATACCCACCGCAGCGGCCGTACGGCCCGTGCCGGCAAGAGCGGCATATGCATGAGCATCATCACACCGAAGGAAATCTCCAGCATCCGCACCATTGAGCGGATTGTGAAGCAGAAGTTCCACCGCTCAGACATTCCTGATGGAGCTGAAGTGGTGCGCAAGCGCCTGTTCCACCAGTTGGATGCCATTGAAAATGCGGAGCCGGGGCCGGACTTTGCCAAGACTTATCAAAAGGAAATCCACGAGCGCTTCGCGGAAATGGATAAGGATGAGTTGATTCGCCGCCTCATCTTTCTGAATCTGAAAGACACCATCACCGAATACCAGGACTCTGAAGACCTGAATGCCGGCTACGAGCAGAAAGGCCCGGCCCGCGCCAGCAGCGGAAAAACCACGCGTCTGTTCATCAACCTCGGCACGAAGGATGGCATGAATCCTGGCGCCCTCGTCCGCTTCCTCACAGAGAGCACGGATATGGACGGGAACCTTGTGGAGCGCGTAACGGTGCGTGAGCTTGCCTCCTTCTTTAACGTTCCTAACTCCGCTGCGCAATACATCATGGAGGTTTTGCCGCAGAAAAAATTCAAGGGCCGCAAGGTGCGTGTGGACGAAGCCGAGCAGAGCCAGGGCCAGGGCGGAGGCGGCGGTGCGCGCAGCTTTGGCGAGAACAGCGGTGCGCGCGGACGCGTTGGCAGCGGCAGCCCCAAGCCGCGCTACACGCCGCGAGAAGGTGCCTCCCGCCGTTAACCCATAATTTATTACATGTGAATGCCGGTTTAACAGAAGCATTCCCTACATTTGCCCCTCACCAAAACACGGCTAAAGCATGAAGAAAATTCTGACGATTGCCTTATTTATTGGTTTAGGGTTTAGCGCGAATGCAGAGGATGGTAATGGTATCATCGCTGCGGTGAAGAAGGGGATTGCTTCTTTTTACCACCCCAAGTTTGAGGGACGCAAGACGGCTACCGGCGAGAAGTTTGAGAATGCCGGATTTACGGCGGCCTCCAACACCCTGAAGCTGAACACCTACATTAAAGTGACCAACCTGCGCAACGGCAAGGCGGTGTACGTAAAAATCAACGACCGCATGGCTGCCAACAACAGCCGGATGCTTGACCTGACCGAAGCTGCCGCCACCCAACTGGATTACCGCGACGCCGGTACCGCCAATGTGAAGATGGAAATAGTACCCGAAAGCGAAGGCCGCGCCCACGTGCTGGCTCAGCGGGAAGGAGTTAAGGCACGGAAGAATACTTTGTAAGAGATATTGGATGGTTTTGAAAACCCTGCGGCTTAGGCTGTGGGGTTTTGTTTTTATCGGCACTCAGTGCGGGCGGCAGCGGGAATAGCTACTCAGACATCTTTCCGTGATTGTTTATCTGGCGAAGGCGATATAAGCGGAAGCGCTTAGATTCGTTGTTGGTCACAAGACCAACAATTGCAAAAAAATGGTAGTGTCGCACTTTGAGAAGTTGCTCGCCCGACATTGTCATGCTGTAAGCATCTTGCAAGACCCTTTCAGGGTGACAAGTCGCTGTGAAATACCAAACTGAGACACTACCAAAAAAATCAACGGACAATGAAGTCATTTCTTTTTTATTTTGCAGTAACAGGTTGGATATTAGGACTGATTGTTCATTTACTTTCAATTACTGACTTCGACATTACAGACAAAGTACCTTTCGTTTGGGCTTTACACATCGGTGTTTTTATTGTTGGGGTTCCAACAGTTATTGACTTGAAAAAAAATGAAGAACTTGTAGAATATCAACAATCGGGGATGCTGAACAGGATCAACCCTTTTGAATTTTCTAAAATTATGTTCAGATATACCCCAACATGGCTTACAATAATTGCAATTGGAGGGTTCTTTTATACAATCATAAATTTTATGTTGTTCATGAATTCTTATCCTGGCGCTCCTGACGTTAAGAACGGACAATATATTTTGCATAATCACGGTCGGCTAATCAAGACCTTAACAGAACAAGAATATCATCACTATAAAGCAAATGAAGTGAGAGTTTTTTCAGGACATTGGTTAGCATTTTATGGACTTGCAGCGGCAGTTTTATTTCCTCACTGGTTTAAGCCTCGCGAAGCAGACTTAAACCCAGAATAGAAGCAAATCCCCGGCTTGCATAGCCTTACAAGACACCGTCTTGCTCCCATTATTCATCATTGAAGTCCGCTGCGCAAGACTTCAACGAGGGAGGTAAGTTGCCGGTGATAACACCGGCAACGGCGGCAAGTGCTTAGACAGGGGTCTAAGCACAACCCGACAACCTTAAATACCCGCCCCACCCTTCTAAACGCACCACCGGGCCTTCCAAACCTCCGCCGGAGCTTTCTAATATAGAAAAGCGCCTTTCTAACACCCCACCCGGCCTTTATAAGACCCCGCCGGAGTTCCTTAAACCTCCACCGGAGCTCCGGCGGCACCTTATAAAGCACCTGCGCCACCTTATAAAAGCCCCGCACTGCCTTATAAAACCGCTTCGCCCCTTTAGAAAAGCCCGGCGGCTCTTTAGAAAAGCGCTTTGCCCTTATAAGGGTGCCCGCCACCACCTTAGAAAAGATTTTTGCCGGAAAAAAGCGCCCCCGCTTTGCTTTTTCAGAGAAATTTTCAATCTTGGCGGCTCCTTTTCACCCCTTAAAAAAACCAGACTTATGGCAGAAACCCCTACTGTGGCCCAATACCCCGGCTCACAGGCAAATCTCTTGCAGCAGGCAAATCTTAATAAGACCCTCCTCGCAGAAAACCTCGCCGACTTCACCGCCGAGGACGACACAATTGATACCGCCTACGTGGCCGCCTACGCGCAAGACATCACCGAGGCCGAAGAATCCGACAGCGACGAGCTGATCGAAGACACCCTCAGCGACAAGACAGCCACCGTAAAGGCCGCCCAAAAGGCAGTAGCCAAAAAAGTGGCGCAAGTACGCTACTACGTGCTTCAGGCATTTGAAACGGACAAGGAGGTGCAGCACAAATTCGGCCTTGACGCGTGGAACAAAGCGCGCGACAGCCAGACCGGCACCCTCCAGTTCCTCACAAAAATGCACACCGTAGCTGCCGAGTACCAGACCCAGCTCACCGCAGCCGGCTTTGGCCCCACGCGCACCGCCTCCATCCTCACCGCCCGCCAGGCCCTTGAAGATGCCGATAATGACCAGGAGCACTACCGCAGCAGCCGCCCCAAGCTAAGTGCCCTGCGCATACAGGAATATAATGAGGTGTACGCACGCCTCACCCGCATAAACAGCCTCGCGCAGCTCGTCTATGCGGATGATTATGAGATGGCGAAGCAATTCGTATTCAACCCCTCCGGCGACAGCGGTGGCGGCGACGGCACCCAATACATCGGCACCGTAGCCGCGGGCGAGACCAAGACCATAGCCACGGTAACGTATGGAGCCGCCACTACGGTAAGCCTCAACAATACCGGCACCTCCGACCTGCTCCTGAGCCTGAATGTGGCGGCAGGCACGCCGGAAGGCGCACCGATAGACGCCGCGCCGGGCGAAGAAAGCAGCAAGACGATGGAAGAAATGAATCCGAACGCCCTGGCCGTAATCCTGCAGATAAAAGGCGCCGCCGAGGCCGGGGAATACATTGTGACGGTGGGCGGCTGATGCGCAGCCGGCGCCATCCGCCGCGCACTTTTTTAATTGAAAACAGAAAGGCCGCAACCCATGAAGTTGCGGCCTTTCTTATGTGAAGGATGCTTCGCCGGGATGATGAAGGCTTACTTCACCACCTTAAAGGAGGCGCTGCCAAGCTCCGTAGCCACCTGCAGCACATACGCGCCGGCGGGCAATGCCGCCACATTCAGCTCCATCGGCTGGCCGTCCGTAACCGTTTTCACAGCCACCGTAGCGCCAATCATATCGCGCAGGATAAGGGTTTTGGCGCCCTTGATTTGCGCAGCGCCCTTCAGGGTAAGGGTTGTGGTAGCGGGATTCGGATAAACGCTCACATCCGCCAGCGGGCCGGACACGGGGCCTACGCCCGCCGCCTTGAAGCGGGCCTTAAAAGTGTTCTCGCCATAGTTTTCTTCAAAAATGATGTTGTTCACCGTTGGCTGCGTGCCCGTGATGCTCACCGTGATCGGCACATTGTAGAGTCCCCAGGCATCGCCAAAGAGCTTGTAGGTACCTGCGGCAAGGCCGGAGAAGGAGAACTTACCCGCGGCATCTGAATAGGTGTAGGCAACCGGTGCGCCAGTAGTGGCATTGGTCAGCATCAGGATGCGTGCAGTCAGCGGGTCACCCACGGCAGCCTGCTTATTAGCGCCCACCAGCACAGAGCCGCCAATAAAGCCAGGCCCGCCGGTATTGACGCCGGGGATGAGGTAGATGTTGTGGTTATTGCCTGCGATGTTGGTAAAGCTGCTGCCGTAATAGCGCTTTGCCGTGCTCCAGGTGAGCGAGGAGTCATAGCTCGGCAGGTAGCCGGCGTAGCTCGGGTGGCCCAGGGTGAGGGCGGCTTTTATAAGAAAGGTATCGGTAGGCGCGCAAACCTTCGTAAAGTAGAAGTAGCCGAAGCCGCTCAGCACGTTGGAGTCCACGGCCGTAAGCGTAGTATCACCGGCAGTGGGAAAGTTGCGCTGCACCTTGATGAGCCAGACTTTTGCGGAGCCGG
Source organism: Chitinophagaceae bacterium (assembly GCA_965246785.1). Classification (GTDB taxonomy): domain Bacteria; phylum Bacteroidota; class Bacteroidia; order Chitinophagales; family Chitinophagaceae; genus UBA1952. Next base: position 13,329 of record CBDFFM010000021.1, on the reverse strand, counting down.
TATTGGCGGTACTGCCTAGCATTACGTTTCCGTACAGCTTCACCGATGCGCCGCAGACAATCGGGTTTACAATTACGCTGCTGCCATTGTAGAATCCGGTAGTATTCCAGACATTGCCGCAGGCCATGATGGTGATGAGAAAGGCTTTGGTAGGCGTGCCCGTCCATGACGTAGGAATGTTCATGCTGTAGGCCCCGCTGCTGTTGGTCGTGGTGCTGTCAAAGTAGGCATACATCGAGTCGCGCAGATAAACCTTTTGCCCGGCGAGGGGGCCGCAGGTTGAGGTGCTGCTTACGGTACCGCTCACGGTAGCCGCGTGAGCAGCGCCAAAGCAGATGCAGCTTAATAGGATGACGAGTAGGTGTTTTTTCATGTGGAGGTTGGTTTGAGGGTGAAAAGTTTTTTTTGATGGTGTTGTTAGAAAGACCTGCAACGCCGGGAGAATGTTAGCACGCCATTGATATAAAATAAATCGTTTTCCATTTCATTCACGAGGCAATGCTCCGCTGCATCATTGGCATACTTTAGCGCCCGCAAGCATGAGCCACGCCCTTTCCCGCATCGCCGCAGCCCTGCGCCGCCCTATCAGCGGGCAGCGGCGCTATTTCGCCGAGGTGGATGGCCTGCGCTTCGTAGCTATCGGGCTGGTGGTCATCAGCCACATCTACGTGTGCTGGCTGCTGCAGCCCGGCAGGGAGGCCGCCCATCGCGCCGTAGCCGAAGGCTGGCCGCCGGCCCTCCGCTTCTTCCTGCAGCGCGGTGACAATGGCGTGGCTGTCTTCTTCGTGCTCAGCGCATATATCATCTCCCGGCCCTTCATCGCCGCAGCGCGTCAGGAGCAACAGCTGAGCCTGCGCAACTATTACCTGCGGCGCATCGTGCGCATTGAGCCGCCTTACCTCATCATCACTACCGGCATCTTCCTGCTCTATGTCCTTACGGGAATGGAACATGTGCGGTACTACGGGCCGCACTACGGCGCGTCCATGCTGTACCTGCACAACATCATCTTCCCGCACACCTACGGCCTCAACGATATAAGCTGGTCGCTCGAAGTAGAGGTGCAGTTTTATCTGCTCGCGCCCCTGCTCTTCCCGGTATTCCGGCTGAGCACAACTTCCCGAAGGCTGACATTGACGGCTTTGATGCTATCCGCCTTCATCCTTCGCCATTTCTGGGCACCGCCTTTCATCACACTGATTCAATATGCCGGGTTCTTCATTGCCGGCATGCTCATCGCCGAGCTTTTGGCAGATGGCGGGCGCTTCGGCAGGGGATGGCGGGTGCTTATTACGGCTTTAGGTGTGGCGGGTGGCGTGCTGGCCCTGTTTGGCTACTTCGTGCCGGCATCGGCCACCGGCTGGGTGGCGCAGGCTTCGGTGCCGCTATTGGTGCTGGCGGCGCTCGGGCCTACGCCGCTGCGGCAGGGTCTGCGGCTGAAGTGGGTGGCCATTGTCGGGGGGATGTGCTACAGCATTTACCTCATTCATAATCTGCTGCTTGTTTTCCTGTTTAAGTATGGATTTGTGTGGCAGCCGGGTAGCGATGCTACGGGTGATTTTGTCGTCAATCTTTGTCTGCTTTCAGTTGTGGTCGTTGCTGTCGGGGCCGTGGTTTATAAGCTCGTTGAGCAGCCGTTTATGCGGCGAAGCGCAAAGTATCCGCTGGCGGAGTCTCGAAGGGATGACCCGGAATAATAGCCAGGGATTATAATCCACAGGATTTGGGACGATGGTTGTTGAAGCCCGCCTAAGCTGCTGTCATCCTGAACGGAACTTCGCGAAGCGTTGTGTAGTGAAGGAACCGTATGTGAGGAGCACATGCCATCTGCACAACAGCATACGGTTCCTTCACTGCGTAACGCCTGAGGCGAAACTTCGTTCAGGATGACAAATAGGTTAAACAGTACCTCATAGCTCATCTTGCGGACAGTTCTGGATTTTAATGTCGGAAACCGGAAGCGGCATATAAAAAATGTATCCGTAGGGCTAACATCCCGCGCCTAATGCACGTCTCTAAGAGGAGCAGAAAGGACAACAACACTATCGGAATAAACATTTTACCTTAACTCCTTGGCGCACAAAGGCACATATACGGCTACGGCTGCCCCGGCGGGCAAGGCCCAGGGTATGGACGGCCTGCAGGCGCTCATCGCGTCTTGCCTGCGGAATGACCGCCCCGCCCAGCGCCGACTCTACGATGCTTATTCGCCAATGATATGGGGTGCTATACGGCGCTATACGGAGGATGAGACAACGGCGCAGGATATTATGAGCGAAGCCTTTTGCCGCATTTTCGCCCGGCTGGCGCAATACCGCTTTGAAGGCGCCTTTGAGGGCTGGATGCGCCGCATTACGGTGCATGCCGTAGCCGATTACTTCCGCCGTCATCGCCCCGCCGATGCGAGCCTGAACGAGACGACGCACGACACTACCCAAAGTGGGGCCGCGAGCGCGCTCTCGGGATTATCCTATAAAGAATTACTGGCCATGATACAAACCCTGCCTGCCACACAGCGCACGGTTTTTAACCTGGCCATATTTGAAGACTGTCCGCATAAAGAAATAGCCGCCCTGCTGGGCATTACCGAAAATAACAGCCGCTGGCACCTCAACGATGCGCGCCGGAGGCTAAAAGATAAAATCGCCGCTAATAATCGTTAACCAATGGAAGAGCTGCAAAGAAATATTGACGAGGTCTTCCGGAAGTCGCTCGGCGACTACCGCGAAGCGCCGCCGCCCGGAGCCTGGAGCCAGGTATCCCGCCGGCTGGATGAGGAGGACAAGGGCCGCCGCCGGACATTCCTGCATTGGCCCTGGGTAGCGCTGAGTCTACTGGCCGTAGTGGGCTGCGCCTGGATGGTCGTAGGCCTGAGCCTGCATGGGCTGGTAGCGGAAGAAAGTCAGCGCAAGGCTGCCTCGCCCGGCGTAGCGAAGTATGCAGCGGTGCCGGAGCAGCCAGCAATAGCGATGCCTGTGGCTGAGGTAAACGTTCAAGGCAGTAAACTTACTCCTGTAAAAGAAAAATCGCCGCAATCTCGAAACATTCAACCGGATAAACAATCCGCAACATTTCACACTTCCGCCGCAAACATTTACACACATAAAAGCACAACAAAGGAAGCCGGCAACATAAAGACCACTATCGGCAACAGCACGTCCGCCACTTCATTGCGGGTCACAGCTACCAATGCGGCGCAAACGATTGCTGTCGCAACTACAAGAACAAGCGAGCCTGTAGGAACGCCATCAATTGCCGTTGAACAAGCACCGCAGGTGCAAGCAGCCAGCCAAATGCCGGACGCGGAGCGCAATGGCCCTCTTGCCTTCACCAACAGTGGAGACGGGCTTACGCACGAGAAGCTTCCGACTCCTGTGGCATTGCAGCCTCTGCCGCTCCCGCCCCTTGCGGCCATTGAGCCTTCGCCGAATGCATCGCTGAAAGAAATACGTGAAGAGCGGCGGCAACGGGCTGCAGCAATGCTTGCTGCAAAGGGCAATGCTGCCGCGAAGACAACTACGGCCCTGGCGGTAAAGACTGGGAAGGCTGAGATGCTTGCCCAAGTGGCCGCGCCAGCGGCAGCGTCCCAGACATTAGCAAAGAGCGCCTCTGCTTCCACCAATCCTGACGTTGCCGCTGGCCAAAATCCTAACAACGAAAAGGTACAGGTTCCGCTTATGCCGCGCGTGAAGGCGCCGTTTTCGATAGCGGTGCTTGGCGGATATGAGCAAAGATTACATTCTACAGGACAGGCGCAATTCAGCCTCGCCGCTCGGCTGCTTTGGTCATTTGGCAGCCGGCTTTCCATTGGCGTCCAGCCGGCATTCCGCTATGGGCAGCTTGCCACTACGCAGCTTTCGCAGGATGCTGCCTACCAGCGCTCAGCCTGGCGTATAGACTCCTTCCGCACGGGCGACCTCTCCCCCACCATCCGCGGCCGTGTGGACAGCATTTATAACTACGTCATCCACCAGATTTACGACAGCATCGTGATTAAAGGTCGCAGCTTTAGCGGCTCTTTCTGGGAAGTGGAACTGCCGGTGATAGTGCGCTATCAGTTGAGCAAGCAGTTTGCGATATGGGGCGGGCCTTCGCTCGTTTTTGGCGGCAGGCTTACCTATACCGAAGACGGCGCGCCACAGGTTTACTTCACGGAGCGGAAGGATTCCATTGCTCAATCCATCCAGAGGCCGGCTGAAGAGTTTTTGAACTACTTCGGCACCTCCTCGCTGCCGCAGTACAGCAGCTATAATGCTTCGGGTACGCCTGAAGACGCAGCGATGCTTCGCCTCGGATATCTTTTCGGCGTGGGCTTTACACAGAGCCGCTGGCTGGCAGAAGCAAGCCTGCACGGGCAGCTAAGCGGATACGGGAATCAGGCACAGCCGGCACGCGATGTATATGCGCACCCAAATGTGCGGCTAAGCATCGGCTATCTGCTTTTTAAGAGCGGCACGAAAGCGCTCAATAAATAGATGCCCATCCGCGACCGCTCGGCCATGAATAACGCACACAAAAAACGCTTTAACCCAATACAAAAAACAACAACCATGAAACGACTTTCACTCCTGCTGCTGACATTTATGCTGCTGGCCTCGCGCGCCAATGCCGCTACGCTGAGCGGTAACGTAATCAGCCTCTCGACCGGCCTCCCGGTATCTGGTCAGAAAATCTATTATTTCAGTGCGGCCAACTTTAAGCTGATAGATTCCACAACCACTAATACCAGCGGCACATACTCGTTCACCATACCGGCAAGCATCCCGTCTTTTGATTCTTTCAAAGTCTATACTTATGCCTGCGGTGCACAAACTTATAAGTGGATAGGCTACCTGGGCTCCAACGTGACCGCCAACCTGAGCATCTGCACCCCTGCGCCAGCTACTGCTACGCTGCACGGAACAGTAAACCTTTCCGGCATTGCCAATAACGGCGTGGCCAAGCTCTGGCTTATCCGCAAACAGTATGACTCTACAACGGTGGACACGATACTCACCGCAATTGACTCTTTCAATACAGCCAGCACCGGGGGCGTATACAGCGTTACCTATAGCAGCATGCCATCCGGCACCTTGCTGCTAAAGGCGGCGCTTACGGCTTCTCATCCGCAATACAACAACTACCTGCCTACTTATTTTGACAGCTCGCTTGTCTGGAGCGGAGCTACAGCACTGACGCCGAATAATTTCGTGAGCACAACCAGCACCAATATCCGGATGACCGCCGGCACTAATCTTGGCGGGCCGGGTTTTGTGAGCGGCTCAGTACTGGCAGGCGCAGGCAAGGGCACTGCCGTGGGCGACCCGCTCCCGGGCCGCATCCTGCTGCTTACGACGAGCGCAGGTGCGCCGGTTGCTTATACCTACTCTAACAGCACCGGTCAGTTCTCATTCTCTAATCTCGCACTGAATACGTACAAGATTTTCGGCGACGTTTGGGGCAAGCTCAATCCGGCGCTCACGTTTACCCTTACACAAATCCGTCCGGGTGCTACCAACATCATCTTTGAAGAAAAGAGCAAGAAGTTTGAAGGCCGCTTCGGCCCTGCAGCTGTGAGCAGCCCCGCGCTGGAAGGCGTCAGTGTTTATCCGAACCCGGTCGGCAACCTGCTATCACTGGCGGGTCTGAGCAGCATCGGCGGCGCCAAGATGGCTGTGCTGCGCGACGTAACTGGCAGAGAATTGCTCCGCCAGACTTTTGCCAACGGACAAGTCATTGAAATGGCTACCGGCAGTTTAGCTACCGGCATCTACCTCCTGCAACTGCACACGGATGCTGGCAGCGCTTCCTTCCGCGTAGTGAAATAAGTCCCTATTGGCCTCCAACAAAAGAGCCGCCGCAAGGGCGGCTCTTTTGTTGGAGGCCTACTTTTGACGGCGCATGACGGAGCTAATCATTACTGCCATTCGCGAGGAAGTGCCGGGCGTTAAGACCTTTTCGCTGCGGCCGGCGGATGGTGACGCGCTTCAGTACAGCGCGGGCCAGTTCCTCACTTTTTCCGTTCGCATAGGCAATAAAGAGCTGCGCCGCTCCTACTCGCTATCATCTGCGCCGGGTGTGGATGATGCGCCGGCCATTACCATCAAGCGTGTTGAGAACGGTATCATGTCGCGGCAGCTCATAGACCGGGCGGCCGTCGGTAAGGACCTGATGGCGACCGGCCCAGCGACAGGACTATTTACGCTGCCGGAGGATATGGCCGGCTATTCGGCTATCTGGCTGTTTGCTGCCGGCATTGGTATCACACCTGTTTACTCGCTTTTAAAAGCTTTGCTGGCGAAAAAAACAGGGCCGCGCATTGTGCTGCTTTACAGCAACCGTAGCGCCGCGCATACAGTCTTCGTTGCGGAGCTAAAAGACTTAGAGCGACGGCATAGCGACCGGTTGCGCGTAGTCCATCTCTGGAGCGAGGCGAAAGACCTGCGCCGGGCAAGGCTTTCCAAAGAATCTTTTCCGCTGTTGCGCGCTGAATGGCTGCATGCCAATCCTGCATCTGCGCTTTGCTATCTCTGCGGGCCTGCTTCTTATATGTGGCTCGTCCAATTGCTGTTGCAGGATGCTGGCGTGCCGTCTATTGCCGTAAGGCGTGAGGCTTTTGTGGTAAAGGAAGACATTCCACATCGCGCACCTGCCGACAAAGGCCCGCATGGGGTCAGCATTTCGCTTCGCGATAAGCGCAGCGCATTCGTTAATGCTTATCCACAAAGTATTCTGGAGAGCGCAAAGGCGGCAGGCATTGCGCTGCCATATAGCTGCAATGCTGGTCAGTGCGGAAGCTGCACTGCCATCTGTACGGCCGGAAAAGTCTGGATGAGCTACAACGAGGTGCTCACCGAGCGCGACATTGAAGCCGGCCGCGTGCTGACCTGCACCGGCTACGCGGTGGATGGCGATGTAGCACTCACCTATCCCTAAAAAAGAAGGGCGCACAACCCAGAGGTTGCGCGCCCGCTTCGGTTCTGCACCGACAGTTTTGCTTAGTGTAAGATGCTCACCTGCTCCGTAACAATTGCCCCGCCATAGCTGATGCGCAGGAGATACAGGCCGGCAGGCACGCCGCTCACGTCCATGCGGGAGGCCTTGCCCAGTGTAGCTGTAGGCGCATTTACAGCGCGACCGCTCATATCGGTCAGGTGAAATGCCGCGCCCTCCGGAGCATTAATGCTGATGAAGGAGGCGGCGGGATTGGGCAGCACGGAATAAGATGCGCCGGCAAGGGTGCCTACACCCAGCTTTGCCTGAATGGTCAGCGGCGATGAGGTTGCGCTGCAGCCAGTGGCCGTGGTGGTAGCCTTGAGCGTTACCGTATAACTGCCAACAGCAGCAAAGGTGCGAGTGGCATTGGTAGTGGTCTGGTTAGGCGAGCCGTCGCTGAATGTCCAGACGTAGGTATTTGATGCGCTGGATGGCGTTGTATTGGTGAAGTTGTAGGTGAGGCCGCTATGCGTCTCGGTGAAAGCAGGCACAGGCAGCGCATTCATAGTAACAGGAAAGGCGGCAGAAGTGGCGGTTGTGCTGCACCTTGTAACCTTCACTGTATAGCTGCCGGCATTGGCAGTAGTAGTAGCGACATTCAGTGAAGAGGCCGTTGCGCCAGTGACTGCAGTTGTGCCGTTAAACCATTGATAGGTACCGCCGGCCTGAGCTGAGGTGCTAAGCATGATGGGTGTCGTGCTGCCAACACAAGCCGAAGAGCCGTTACTGCTTGTTATCGCGGGCGTGGAGGGCGGCGTGCAGCCGGAAACCACAAAGGTGCCAGCCATGTTTGGCGCGTGCGGCGTGCAGACATAATTGTAGGTGCCGCTTACGGTTGGGATGTAGGTAAAGGTTGTAGTGCTGCTGGTCATGCTACTGTTCCAGGTAGCAGCGCCGCTGGGAATGGTGCCGCTTGTAGTCGTGTGGCTGCCGTTTGACCAGACCCATTGCACGGTATCGCCGAGTGCAATGGTGAAGGACGCGGGAGAAAAGCTGAAGTTGGCTACCGTTACGGTTTGAATGGTGGCGGTTGCGTTGCCTGCGAGCGCGATGAAGAGGGCTGCAAGCCAGAAACGTAGTGTTGTTGTCATGGTGTAAATGATTTGCCGCCAAGATATAGTTGTAGCAACACCATTTTCATCAGACCGCCAACCCGTTTGACAACCTTATGGCAATTGGGGCAGCGATAACAGCAATGTGGCACAAGCCTGACGGATTTCCGCCTCAGAAATAGTTAGCGGCGGCGCGATGCGAATGCAATGCGGCGCAAATAGAAACCAGTCACTAAAGACACCCTCCGCTAAAGCATTAGTCAGGCAATTCAAAACTGCATCCGCAATTTCCAGCTCAACGCCAATAAGCAGCCCTTTGCTACGCACGGCCATGATAGCCGGATGTTGCAGGCATTCATGGAAGAGCGCTGATTTCTCTGCAACACCTTCTACCATTCTTTCATCCAGCAACGCCTGCATAGCCGCCAGGCCCGCCGCGCAGCTCAACGGATGCCCGCCAAAGGTGGTAATGTGGCCCAGTACCGGCTTATCCGCCAGCGCAGCCATGCGTTCACGCGAAGCAATGAATGCGCCGAGCGGCAGCCCGCCGCCTAAGGCTTTACCCAACAAAATAATGTCTGGCTCAACATCGTAATGCAGGAATCCCCAGAGCGCTCCCGTCCGCCCGAAGCCGCATTGAATCTCGTCCAGGATAAGCAGTGCGCCGGTTTCATCGCAACGCCTGCGCACGGCCTGCAGCCAGCCAGGCAGCGGCTCCAGCACGCCGGCTTCCGCCTGAACGGTTTCCAGCACTACGCAGGATACGCGCTCATCAATGGCGGCGATTAGCTCATCGGAATTGTAGTCATAATGATTCACGCCGGGCATCAGCGGGCGGAAGGCTTGCCGCCAGTATTCGTCGCCGATTAGCGCCAATGCGCCGGTTGTTGCTCCGTGGTAGCTCTTGTTTGCCGCAATGATGTGTGGTCTGCCCGTGAGCCGGCGCGCCAGTTTTATAGCGCCTTCCGTCGCTTCCGTACCGCTGTTAGTGAAGTACACGCTGTCCAGGCCTTCCGGTAGATGCTGGGCGAGGAGCTGCGCGTATTGCACCTGCGGGCTTTGCACCAGCTCGCCATATACCATCACGTGCAGGTAGGCGTCTGCCTGCGCCTTTATAGCAGCCACCACGCGCGGATGGCGGTGACCCACATTGCACACGGATATGCCGCCGATCAGGTCTATGTACTCCCGCCCGTCGGCATCCCACATCTTCGCGCCTTCCGCACGGACGATGTGCAGGCCTATGGGCGCGGGCGATGTGGGCGCGAGGTGCTGCTGAAAAAGGGCGCGGGCGTTCATGGCGGCAAAAGAACAAACAAATGGCGCGGGGGCCGCTTACTCATCCCTGTACTCCCGGCCCGTGAGGTTGAGGAATACATCTTCAAGGTTTGCTGCCTTCACCGGTTTTGGTCGTTGGAAGCCCGTAGCCAGCAGCTTATCAATAAGGCCGCCCGGCGTGTCTATGGAGATAATCTCCCCGCTGTCCACAATGGCTACACGGTCGCACAGCTCTTCCGCTTCATCCATGTAGTGTGTTGTGAGCACCACGGTCGTATTGCGCTCGCGCACCGCGCGGATTAAGTCCCAGAGGTTGCGCCGGGCCTGCGGGTCAAGGCCGGTGGTCGGCTCGTCGAGGAAGATGATTTTGGGCTCATTAATCAGCGTTGTAGCAATGGAGAAGCGCTGCTTCTGTCCGCCGGAGAGCGCCTTGTACTTCGCGCCTGCCTTGTCGCGCAGGTTGACCATATCCAGCAGGGCCATCGCATCCACATCACGGTTGTAAAGGCCGCCAAAGAGTGCTATGAGCTGCCGCAGATTCAGGTTGGGGTAATAACCTGCGCTTTGAAGCTGCACACCGATGCGCATCTTGATTTGGTGCGGCGCTTCGTCCAGACTCAGGCCATCTACCCACACCTCGCCGCTCGTCTTTTCGCGCAGCGTCTCAATAATCTCCAGTGTCGTTGTCTTGCCCGCGCCATTGGGGCCAAGGAGGCCGAAGATTTCGCCGCGCGCTACTTCAAAAGAGATGCCTTTGACAGCAGTAAAATCGCCATAGCGCTTCACGAGATTGGAGACGGTGATGATGGGCTGGCTCATGGGCGCAAGGTAGGTTGAAGGGGGCGGCAATGCTCACTGCATGAGCAATTCCTCTATAGACTTCACAAAGCCGTCCATCGCGTCGTCGCTTAGCTCGTGTATCTCTATTGGAGAAAGAATCTTGACGATGAAGCCCGCTCTGTTCACCAGCACGCAGGCAGGCACGCCATTGCCCAGCCGCAGGGCTTTGGACATATCGTATGTGGCGGTAACCGCCCACTTAAACGGCTCCGGATGCCGCTGGCGCAGCAGGTACATGTAGGCAGTATCGGGCAGGATGGATAAGACGTGAAAGTCTTTGTGCGCCGCCGCAATCGCGTTCATCGGACTAAGGCCGGCTGGATTCATACAGCCGCAATCGGGCGCCCAGAGTAGCAGCAGATAGACATCGCCCTTCATCGTGGCGTTGCTTATCTGCCGGCCGTCCTGCGCAGTAGCGGTGAAGGCGGGCAGCTCCATGCCGGTAAATACCTTATTGGCCTGCATATGCCGGCGCTTTAACGCCTCCATCTGCGATTCGTCTATTACCTCACCCATCCCCGGCGGCCGCTGCTGCGCGCTTGCCCGCAGGGCACTCAGCAAAAGGGCGGCGGCCATAAAGGCATAAATCGGCTTCATGCATCTAAAGTAGCGCCTGGCCTCAGACTTTTTACGCCGTCTGTGCGGATTACGGCTCCAACGCTGCCGCTACAGGCTCAACCTGCTCACCCACGGCTACGCAGCCGGCCGCCCGGTGTGCCGTGCTTCTTCCAGAATGGCCCGCGACTTATCCGTAAGGCCATAGGTCTGATATGCAGTGCGCACAATCAGGCCGCGGCGGTGTAGCATCATCATAAACTTCGCAATGCCGCCCTTGCTCAGCTTATGCGTTTTGGCCATCCATACATGGCTCATGCCGCCCTTTGGCGCGTCGGCTAAGTGGAGGAGCAAATTGGCCACACGGCTTGTCGTCTTACGCGGCGTGCCTTTCATCTCGCCTTTGCGCAAGGCAGCGTATATCTGATGGTAGTCGGGTATGGCCGGAACTTCCACCGGAGGGGCTATGGAAGGCTCTTTATTCCATTCCGGATTTTGGGAAACGGATGTTTCAGTCTCTTTATTCCTTTCCGGATTTTCGGATTGGAATATCGAAGCTTCTTTATTCCTTTCCAGATTTTGGGAACGGAATACCCTAGCGTCCTTATTCCTTTCCTGATTTTTGGATTGGAATAACTGACCGTCTTTCTTCCATTCCGTATTTTCGGATTGGAATAAAGATGCTTCAGTATTCCACTCCGAACTTTCGGATTGGAATAAAGAGGCATTTTGAAGCCCATCGCCGGAAGGCCCCGGCTGCCCGATGGCCGCCGAGATGGCGCTGAGCTTTTCGGCGAGCATCTGTAGCAAGACCCCGCATTGATGCAGCTCTTTTTGCAGCGATTGTGCGCTTACGGGCATAGCGGTAACGGTTTTATTGCAGGGAAGATAAAAAGAATGGCTGAAAAATGCCTGCATCACATTCACGTCAGAAGACGCGCGCACGGCTCACGGCATAATCATTTCCGCCGTCTATGAAAGGGAAGAGGCATTCCGTTTTTCCCGCTACATTTAATCCGCTAACCAACCCCCTTAAATCACACTCCCATGAAAGCAACAATCGGCGTTTACGAAGACCAGGCAAAAGCCCTTGCCGCCATTCAGGAACTAAAGGCCGCAGGCTTCCCCGAAAAAGGCCTTTCCATCCTGCACCGTAGCACCGGCGAGCACCCCGCAGACCCTGGCGAGAATGAGGAAGGCCCCGGCATTGACTCTGACAATGCCTTTCAAAACCCATGAAGATTGCGGCTACCGGCGTGGGCATCGGCGCCATTGTAGGGCCGGTGCTGGGCGCGCTGGCGGGTGTGGGCATGCTGGCCATTCCGGGCCTCGGCATACTGGTGGGCGCGGGCGCGCTGGCAGGAGCCATTGCAGGACTGGACGTGGGCATTATAGGCGGTGGCATCATCTCCGCCCTCGCCATTGCCAGTGTAAATAAGCACCACGAAGACCTCTATCACGAGCACCTGGAAGCGGGCCGCTATATCGTAGTGGCGCAAGGCTCCGAAAACGAGATTGAGCACGCCCGCGAGGTGATGCACAGCCACGACGAGCACCTGCACTTAGACAAGCACGCGTGAGATGGTAGGGTTTTATAGAGTAGCAGTGTAAAGACATTCCCGCTTATGAAAGGCACATGCAGTCTCCTCTTCCTGCTCCTAATAATGATTGCACCGGCAGCGGATGCGCAACGGCAGCGCGCTAAGAAGGCACGCCCGCGCAAGAGCACCACGGCAGTGGCAAAGCCAACGCAGCCGTCACCTGACATGGCTATGCCACAGGTGACGCAGCCGCCCATCCCCATGCAGGAGTCTTTCAACGCGGATATGAAGCGGCAGAAGAAGGTGGTGATTGTGCCAGCCCCGCCACCCCCACCCGGCCGCGACCCCATTCCGCCGAAGCGGTAAGCCTTAACAGAAATTTGCTCCGCTGCGCGGAATGGCGCTTAAACCCCGGCACCGTACTTGCGTCTATGATGGGACACAAAAACAACTGAAAGACATGAAACGGAAAGCATTGATGATTGCGGCGCTGGTAACAGTACTCCTCATTGGCCTTGCCAATAGCGCCGATGCGCACCGCTGGGGCTGCCGCGGTCGCGGATATGGTTATTACCGCCCGGCCCGTGTATGGATTGCACCGCCGCCCCCACCGCCTGCCTATGGATATGGATATTATCGGCCACGCCATTACCGGCCGCGCTATTACGGCTACAACCGCCCGGCTTACGGCTACCGGAGGTGGTAAAAGAGCTTTAGAAAGAAAGAACCCGCAGCATAGCCGCGGGTTCTTTCTTTTGAAGTAATGCTCAGCCTATTTGCTAATGGCAGCTACAATCTCACGGCTGTTCGGCTTCAGGGCTGACGGAAAGACGGCTACGAGTTTGCCGGTTTCGTCAATGAGGTATTTCTGGAAGTTCCACTCCACTTCGGAATCCTTGAAGTTGTTGGCCGCCTTCTCGGTGAGCCAGTGGTAGAGGGGCGCCATGTCGCTGCCCTTTACGGAAATTTTCTCTGCCATCGGGAAGGTAACGCCGTAGTTGCGCTGGCAGAATTCCTTGATGTCGGCATTGGTGCCCGGCTCCTGCGCGCCGAAGTTGTTGGCCGGGAAGCCTATGATGACGAGCTTG
>CBDFFM010000020.1:0-330795 GCA_965246785.1 Chitinophagaceae bacterium | reverse complement strand
GGATGGCTGGTCCTAAGGAATCCGACTATTACTTAGTCAAGCCTGGAGAAAGTGTAAATTTCTTTATTATAGCACACATTCAAAGGCAAACGGATGGGTTATTGAACCTAATAGTTAATGGTACGGGTAGAGGCTATTGGTCGCTTGATGGTTTGAAGTTGAGTGTCTATCAGCTTCAGTTGACATATAGATCCCTAACAAACCCACTTGATGTGGGTTTGTTTGAAGATTTCTGGAGGGGTATGGTGCATACGCCCTTCGTAGAGTTTTGCCTTGTTCAATCTTGAAGTGAAGTAAAGGTACTATTGCCCTTGCTCTCTCCATTTTAGGCAAGGGCCGCTATTTCTTTAACGCTTGAAATTGGGATGGAAAAAAGGCTTGCTTAAAGTTGAAGCTGGTGGACACCAGTTTCAGAGTCTACCTTAACTTTTCCCCCCGACAGATTTTCCTCAGGGCGATCGCACTTCTGGAAAGAACTTTGCGATCTACTGAATGTTTGCCACCAGGACTTACGCACCGACACGGGTTTATTTGCGTAAGTCCTATATTGAAATTGGAAACAGTAGGGTGGGCACTGCCCGCCACTTGTACACCGAAGGTGGGCAGTGCCCACCCTACATGAGCGACCTCAGTATCCGTTTCTCAACCCAGTCTGCGCAATATCATATACCTAACCTTTGGTAAACCTCTTCTAAATGTCTTAATTGGTGCTGCGGGTCAAAACACGCCTCAATTTCTGCTGGTGACAACTTTTGGGTAATACGAGGGTCTTTGCTAATCAAGGCGTGGAAATTGCCATCGGGCTTATTCCAAGCAGCATGAGCGCATGATTGTACAATTGCATAAGCCTCCTCACGGTTCATTCCCTTTTCTACCAAAGCAAGTAGCACTCTTTGGCTAAACACGACGCCGCCATAGCAATTCATATTCCGCTTCATGTTCTCTGGATAGACCAGCAGGTTTTTCACCAAATTGGTCATCTCTATTAACATAAAGTGCGTTAAAATGCAAGTATCTGGGAAAATTACCCGTTCTACCGAACTGTGGGAAATATCCCGTTCGTGCCACAATGCAACATCTTCCAAAGCTGCAATGGCATGACTGCGGATAATTCGCGCCATTCCTGTGAGCCGTTCTGAACGGATAGGGTTACGCTTGTGGGGCATTGCTGAGGAACCTTTTTGCCCTTTAGCGAAGAATTCTTCAACTTCCAGAACGTCTGTTCTTTGCAAATTGCGAATTTCTACAGCAAAACGTTCAATTGATGCTGCAAGTAAGGCTAATTGTTGCACGTAGTCGGCATGGCGATCGCGTGAAATGACTTGTGTTGATGCAGTATCGGGTTTGAGTCCGAGTCTTTGGCAAGCGATCGCTTCCACACGCGGTTCAACATTGGCATAAGTCCCTACCGCACCTGAAATCTTACCAACTGCGATTGTTTCCCGGAGACTTGTCAGCCGTTCTTGATGTCGCAATACTTCTGCCAACCATCCAGCTAGCTTAAAACCAAAGGTAATAGGTTCGGCGTGAATTCCGTGGGAACGTCCAACCATCACCGTGTAGCGATGTTCCTTTGCTTTTTCGCGAATGGCTTGAATCAAATCTTCTAAGCGTTGCCGTAATAAATCAAGACTAGCAACCAGTTGCAGTGCTAAAGCCGTATCCAACACATCCGAACTGGTTAAACCTAAGTGAATGTAGCGTCCTGCATCACCTACATACTCGTTGACATTTGTCAAGAAGGCAATGACATCGTGGTGGACTTCAGCTTCAATTTCCAACACCCGCTTCGGGTCAAAATTTGCCTTGGCATTAATTTCCTCAACCGCCTCAACAGGAATGTAACCTAACTCAGCCTGAGCCTCACAGACAGCGATTTCAACTGACAACCAGGTTTTTAGCTTATAGGCTTCCGTCCACAGATTGCCCATCTCAGGCAAGGTATAACGCTCAATCACAGTCAGCCATAAAGTACAACCGTCATATTTTACTAGGGATTGTTGGTTGTTAGTTGTTAGTTGTTAGTTGTTAGTTGTTAGTTGTTAGTTGTTGGTTGTTGTCCTCATTCCCCATTCCCCATTAGCCATTAGCAATTAGCCATTTTTTCTTCTGCGTTTTAAGCGCTTTGGTTGTGTAAAGCGGCGTAGTAGGCGATTAACCCAGTTAGAGGATGGCTTTTGTTGCCTCGTTTGTTTATTCTGATTGGGTTTCATCCCTTGCTGAGTGCGAATTTTCTCAGTTAGGGGAATGGCATTTTTATCTGGTACAATGCGAGAACCGTATTTTCTGGCATAAACCTGGGTAAATTCCGCGCCGAAAAATAGAATCTGGGCAGTATAATAAACCCAAACGAGGAAAGCTACTATCGAGCCAGCTGCTCCATAGGTTGAGCCAAAACTGCTCTGACCCAGATACTCTGCTAATAAAAACCTACCGATAGAGAACAAAAGTGCAGTGAGGGCTGCTCCCGTCAAAACATCACGCCAAGTAATTTTGACATCTGGCAGAACTTTGAAAATTAGTCCAAACAGCACCGTGGTGACGGCAAAACCAACGATAAAGTTGATAGTGTGCAAGATAAAATGGATATCTGGTAGCAGTTTGCCAAAGTAATTAACTACAGTTGCCAACACCGCGCTAATCACCAGGGAAACGAGAAGTAAAAAGCCAATACCTAGCACCATCCCGAACGACAAAAAGCGTTGGCGAAGCATGTTTTTCACAGCACCGCCTGGTTTTGGCTGCACTCCCCAAATTGTATTTAAAGAATTTTGTAACTCAGTAAATACACCAGTAGCACCAAATAAGAGTACTACGACACTGATAATGGAGGCGACAGTACTCTGCTGTGGCTTACTGGCATTTTGAATCGCTGTCTGGATGACTTGAGCTGCAGCACTACCGACTGAACCTCGAAGTTGCACCTCAATTGCGCCCCTAGCCGCATCTTCTCCAAATACAGCTCCAGCGATCGCAATCACAATAATCAGTAATGGGGCGATGGAAAAAATCGTGTAATAAGCTAATGCAGCGGACAACCGCGACACTTTATCTTTATTCCATTGGTCAAATGCCTCTTGGAACAACTCCCAAATCGCCCTTAAATTCATCAACGAGTCTCCTTTTGCCGGATGAGCTACCCTCTCAATTTAATCGATAGCAAATATCCTGGATTTCCCACATCTTCCCCAAGGCATTGGTGTATCGTCTTTGAGGTATAATATACATTCTAACAACTAACAACCCAACACCGAAAGCAGTCCCCAGATCTTCAACCATTCCACGAGTTGCGGTGGAATACCCTTTGGTTGCCATTCCCACCAACCATATTCATGCACAGTCGTAACAATCGGTTTGCGATCCCCTGTGAGTTTGATCCCACGTTCCGCACCCTGGACTGTCATCTAGCATAATTGCTTAGAAAAAACATTTTATATCGTAATTAAATATACTCTATCTTACTGAGAAAGATGTAGTTAGCAATACTTTTTTCTAGGATTAAGAGTATTATATATAGCATCGCCGCACCTGAAAAATCAGTAAAAACCGATTGTGACAGTGGGGAGTGCGGAATGTGGGCTATAAAAGTTCTATGTCTGACATCTTACCGCTCAATAAAGTCTATCCAAACTTACCCACAAGTGGATAAATCTGGTCAACCGGAAAGATAGCGGTCAATCTTCCCTCCCCTGAAGGATTTACGCCTTCACTACCTGACAGGGCATACACTCCCTTGCTTGTGCCGAAGCTTTATTCGTCCTTTTAACCATCTTATTGATGGTACGAACGGTGTTCGCCAAGCCGTTGCCAGTAGAACCTGTTAGATTGGGTGCAAGCTTCGGTTACTACTAAACTTCGTAACCAAAATGAAAATCGGCTTGTATGCAACGACGTGTTTACGAGAGCTTCGTTAGAGTCTGCAAAGCGTTTCGCGCTACCGATATTTCCACTTTAACACAAAAAGCTACCCTTTTTTGTCTATCTTTGAGTAATAAGGGGTAGCAATTAGCTAGCAGTAACTACCCCTTCTCCTCCTCAGGGGTCGGTGGGCAGTGCCCACCCGACGATCGCGCCTCAGCTTTTTGTTGCTCCGATCTTGCAACAACCGTGTGGTGCAAGATATGAGATGTGGTAATGTCAAAGCAGCTTTGAGGATGCCACCTTCCTATCTAGGGTCGGATCTCTAAATCAGCAAGAAACATATGTATCAATTTCAGGTCAGTGCATATACGCAAATAGGCGAATCCATTCAGCTCGTCGGTTCTACTCCCGAGTTGGGATTGTGGGATGTCACGAGATGTGTCCACCTCCGGACAAGTGCCGAGCGCTATCCTTTATGGTGGACAGACACAGAAATCGACATTCAGCCGTCTTTGAAGTCAGGCGATCGCCAGATTGAATATAAGTACCTACGTCTCGATGCAAACGGCAGCGTCAAATGGGAAGCTCTAGGTCCAAACCGCTGGGTGCCGATCGACTCTGACGTAAGGTCCAACAGTATTGTTGTGGATGATGGCGCATTCGGTTATCTGCAGCCTTATCCGTTCGGATACATTAAGGAGCCTGCTGTGAGGATGCCCCAAGACGAAGGGTCTTGTCGGCTAAAAATCGTGGTCATTGGCAGTTCCGTGGCATTAGGTCATAAAGCTTGGCTGTTGAGAGGTTGGGCATGGCTGTTGGGACAGGCTTTGCAGCAAAAATACGGGCATCAACTGGTGAATGTGTCGGAGGTGGGAGCGAATGTGAGCAAAACGCTCGACCGATTTACGTCAGTCGTCATGCCAGAACAACCGGATCTGGTGATTATTGCGCTGTCTTTGGGCAACGAAGGGTTAGCCTACTGCCCCCCTCACGAACGACGGGCAGTACAGCGACGGTTTGAAAGTGGCTTGCAGCAGCTTGTGAAAATGACGTGGGACATGGGAGCACGTCCGATTCTGGGCGGGGTTTATCCCAATGGCGACTATTCCCCCGAACATAACTGGCTGCTAAGGGAAACACACAACCGCATGCTGAATTGGGGCGTTCCGGTACTGGATTGGTTGGCAGCAGTGGATAATGGGCAAGGAAACTGGAAAGTGGGGATATCCTTCGACCCATCTCACCCCAACACAATCGGTCACCGCCTCATGTATCAGGCGATCGACCTGCACTTATTCGAGATCGACAAAGACGAATTGGAAAAAGAAAAACAACGCGAACGGCAGCCGAATGAAGTCCCCATCTACCTTGACAATGCAGGCTTCCGTGTCTGTGCCTGTATCGAAGAGAAGCGTTTGCGGATCGTCAATCCATCACAATACAGCTACACCATCGCTCCCTATTGGCAGTCGCTGCAAACTGCACTGCAAAGTAAGGCAGGATTGATACCGGGGATATACCTTGCGAAGCATGCCCAGCAAGGGACGCTGCCCTTCTTTGCAGTCCAAGACGATATTAAGATCGAAACCACAGTGGACATTCCCCCTGGTGCCGACCTGGAATACAGCGCCGTCTTCAATCTCTTTTCGCACTCACACGAACAACTTTTGTTTTATGACGGGCATGTGGGGATTTTGCAAGCGGACGAACACCACCTTTGGGCGATCAACGAATCAGACCACGAGTACAACATCCATCCCATGTGGCAGGAGGTGCGTAGCGCACTTAAAGCCATGCCAGGGGGTGTCTACGAAGATCCGCTTTATCCCCATATCCCCTTCCGCACCATGATGATTGGCAACAACGGGCTGGAAAGCCGAGTTAAAATACCACCTCGGTCTGGTGTGCTGTTCCAATACAAATGCAAATTATCAGACATCAGCCGTGTCGCGATCGTTCCACTTGGCGATCGCTGTGCTGTCCGGATGATGTTGTACAAGATGGAGTATGACGGTCCCGCCTTTCCGTTTGATCTGACGCGCACCACCAATATTGGAGATATCGCGGATATACAATCATTCGTCAACTCTCACTGAGACTGAAGGAGAAGTGGTTAATTTCTCAGTAATGAGAACATCTCTCTGGTGCTAAAAGTTTTTCGTTTTGTCTATGCTTTATTTCATGCATAACGCACGAGACTTAACGCCCATCGGCACAACTAACTTCAGAAGCGCACATCAGGAATTCGGAATCTGGGACGGCGACCGCTTAGGCCACATCTACGTCATTGGTAAGACCGGAGTAGGCAAGAGCACGCTGCTACAGAACATGGCCATCTCAGATATTGAGCGAGGCAATGGCCTTGCCGTCATAGACCCGCACGGAGACATAGCCGAAAGCGTGCTGGACTATGTTCCTGAGCACAGAACAGAAGACGTCATCTACTTCAATGCAGCGGACACAGCGCATCCAATCGCCTTCAATCCGCTCCATGGCGTTCACCCAAGCTTCCATCATCTCGTTGCCTCCGGCCTCATTGCCACTTTCAAAAAGATATGGGCAGACTCTTGGGGCCCAAGACTGGAATATATCCTGCGCTTTTCGTTGCTCTCCCTGCTGAGCTACCCGGATGCAACGCTCTTAGACATTCAGCCACTCCTTACCAGTCCTGAGTTCAGGGGCCATGTACTTTCCTACATCAATGACAACCGCATCCTGGCTTTCTGGAAAGGAGAATATGAACGATACACGCCTTCATTCAGGAACGATGCCATATCCCCAATCCTGAACAAAATGGGGGTCTTTGCCTCAAGCGAGGTACTCAGAAGCATCCTTGGTCAAAAGGTCAGAAGCTTCCGGATGCAGCATGTGCTGGACAGCGGCAAAATACTTATTGCCAACCTCTCCAAAGGAAAAATCGGAGAAGATGCTGCAAGCCTGCTTGGCAGTATCCTTGTAACCTCCATCCAGCTTGCGGCATTACACAGAGCCGTACAGCCGGAAGGGGAGCGCCGCCCCTTCTATCTCTATGTGGACGAGGTGCAGTCCTTCATCAGCTCTTCCTTTGCAGACATCCTCGCAGAAGCCAGAAAATACAAGCTCTCGCTCTTCCTGGCCCATCAGTACACCGAACAAATCAGCGAGGAAGTGCGGGCGGCCATCTTTGGCAACGTCGGCACCATCATTTCCTTCCGGCTGGGCTGGTCGGATGCGGCGCAAATGGCGCAGGAGTTTCAGCCTGAAATAGGCGAGCATGATTTAGTGAACCTGCCGGCCTACAACATCTATCTCAAGCTGCTCATTGACGGCATGGTATCCGCGCCCTTTTCTGCCGAAACGCTGCCGCTGAAAGAGAAAGGGACATCGTACAAAGACAGCATCATTGCCCGTTCCAGAGTGAAGTATGGCCGGCCAAAGAATGCAGGCCAGGTAGCCAAGATTGAACCGGAGCGCAGAGAGACAATATCGCCGGAAAGAAAAGAAGAGAATGCGCTAAAGCAGCAATCACTTTTAGGGGATGGAGAAGCAGGCCATGAGTAAACATCATCGCCGTCACAATTTCAGAAGCAAGGCCGCTGGTGAAGACAACCCCGGGTTATGTGAAAAGCAAGAGATGCTCCAAGCGCCAATGCAGGATATTGCCACATCAATTCCCAAGGCCGCGCCTACAACAGCTTCTGGCGTAAGTGCGGAAACGCCCCTTTCCGCCCTTAACTTGAACTGGCGCGAGCAAGATCTGCCCGAAAGGGAGCGCACCAAGCACGTTCACCGGCTCCATCCTTACCTCGGCAAATACATCCCGCAGTTAGTGGAGATTTTCCTGCGCAAGTATTTCCGGCCCGGGCAGATCGTGTTAGACCCCTTTGCCGGTTCCGGCACCACGCTGGTGCAGGCGGCGGAACTGGGTATAGGAAGCGTTGGCTATGACGTTTCTGCCTTCAATGTTTTACTCTGCAAGGTTAAAACAGACACTTATGATATTGAGGCGGCGAGGCGGGAAGTAACAGACATCCTGCGCCGTGTGGAAGCTATGACGCTTAGGAATGCGGGGCCAACATTATTCAGCGCGGAAGCGGAGCTGCCAGGCGCGTTCCCAGCGGACAATGCCTACCTGAAGGCATGGTTTGCGCCACAGGCGCTTTCCGAATTGCTGGCCTTCCGCAGCCTGATTCCAGAGTATCAATACGGGGATTTGCTTAAAGTCATCCTGTCTCGGGCAGCGCGCTCAGCGCGGCTGACCACCCACTTTGACTTAGACTTTCCGAAGAAGCCCCAGACGCAGCCTTATCATTGCTACAAGCATTCCCGCACCTGCTTACCTACAACTGAAGCGTATAAATTCCTGCGACGTTACAGCCTTGATACGCTGCAGCGCATAGAAGCATATGCCGCGCTCAGAACGTCTGCCTCCATTTCTGTGCATCATGAAGACAGCCGCTATGCAACAATCCCGCCTGTAGATGGCCTCATCACCAGCCCGCCTTATGTGGGCCTTATTGATTATCATGAGCAGCATTCCTATGCTTATCACCTGCTGGGGCTGGAAGACAACCGTGCGCAGGAGATAGGGCCAGCGGCCAATGGCGCGGGCAAGAAGGCAAGGGAGGCTTATGTGAATGATATGGCCCTTGTATTCAAAAACGCCCTGCGCAGCATCAGGCCAGGCGGGAGGCTGATTGTGGTTGCGGGCGATAAGGATAACCTGTATCCCACGATTGCGGAGCTAGCCGGCGTGGAGCAGGAGGCAGTAGTGACGCGCCAAGTGAACCGCCGGACGGGCAGGAGGGCAGGCGAGTTTTATGAGTCGGTGTTTATCTGGCGCAAACCGCTCTGTTTGCAGTCTGCATTGTTGTTTTCTCCATTATCAACTCTACGCGGCTAGGCATAGGTATAAACACAGGAAAGACCTTGTGCCGTTCCGTCCCTACCATTGGTCTGCCTGCCGCCTCCATGAAACTATTTAGAAGCTTGTCGGGGGCATGTTCTATGCCTGTTATGCGTTCTGTTAAGAATGGAAGCAATTTTTTAATGGTACGCTTTATGTCAGGTAACTGTGCAAACCCGATGTCATGTACAGCGCATTTCCGAATCTGATAATGTGGGCGCTCGCCACGCTTGTGCTTGTGGCCACTGCCGTAACGATAACCTTCACTATCGCACGGAAACGGCATTGGTAAAAACAGAAAAGCCGCAACTGTCGTCGCGGCCGCGCTGTGCAAATAAATACCTTCTCAGGAGGCGCAAAGCTAAAGGTTTGCTGGCCGTGGAAATACGGTTAACAAACCGTTTTTCGCGGTGAATCCTCATAAGGTCTGATGACCATGGATCATGTTAAATAGCCGCACTGCACTTTCTGTAGCGTCTTACTTGCGCTGAAGCTCTATGTCATATTTCTTGGGATTGTATTTCCATATAGCGCCGTCCAGGAGGTCAAAGCCTATCAGGGCAGGGAAGAAAATGCCAACAAGCGTAACAGGATTGAAGTGCGTTTCCGGCTGGAAGATGCGCGGCTGATACCCATCAGCTGAGACCGTAATGGTAGGCGCGTTATAGCTCCTTTTCAGTTTTATAGTTGCAGGGGTGGTGCCGCGGTCAAGGCCGTTGACCTGGACCTTGGCCCCGGAAGGCACAGATGTAAAAGCCACCTTTTGGCGCGTGCCAGAAATGATGGTGGCGCAACCAGGCAGAAAAATACAGGCGGCAAGAAGGTAGGACAGTACTGAGGCGCATGACAGACAGGCGCGGTGTTTCAAAAGATGGGTGTGCTGTTTCATTGGTGTTGGTTTTTGTTATGGAGCGGGTGATTGTTGAGGGGTGTAGCAGGAACTATTTGCCTGAGGATATTATGGACGGTGCTGAGGTGCCAGCGGTTGCCGCTATTGCGGAAGGTGGGTACCTGCAGGCGGTTCAGCTCACAGGTAAGCCCCCTAATGGTTGTGATGCCCATACCACGCAGCTTCTGAATGATAGGCTTCATCTTCAGGGCGAACTGCCGGGCCTTTTGCTTATTGAGTTTAGCGAGCACAGTTCGGCCGTAACTGCCCAGAACAACCCCGCGCAGCTTGGCGGCAGCCAGCGCAGCAGTGGTTCGTTCGCTTATCTGGTCGCGTTCATGCTCGGCGAAAGCAGCCATGATATGCACGATGAGCTTTCCGGCGAAAGGATTGTCCACCGCTTTGAAGTCAACCCCGGCTTCCATAAGCCGGGAGATGAAGGCGACGTTTCTGCCAAGGCGGTCGAGCTTTGCTATGAGCAGGGTAGCGCCTTCCTGCTTACAGATATTCAGGGCTTGATGCAATACCGGACGCGTATTTTTTTTGCCGGATTCAATCTCAACGAACTCACCCGCCAACGCGAAGTGATTATTTGCGGCGAACTGAAGGACAGAAGCCTTCTGTGCATCCAGCCCTAAACCGCTGCCCCCTTGGCGCTCGGTAGATACACGATAGTAAGTGATAGCTTTTTTCATTGTGGGCGGAGCTGCGCAACTGAAGCGGTGGGGACTGCCGACAGTAGAAACGGGAGCGCCCTGTTCGGATATAAACCAAGGTTTACATTTGAACAAAGAATCGGTTTCAGTTAGGTGCGTTACGCTTAACTCTATAGCAAAAACCCTTTAAGAACAAGCTTTTACCAAATGATGAATAGGGTGCAGATTGCCAGCACAATGCCAATCTTGTTCAGTAGTAAACCTTCGTATGCATCTGAACAAATTATGGTTAGATGCCCCTACAACAATGTCTTGATATGAATGTTTCAGTCTCGCATGAAAACCATTCTTGGGCTTCGTCCTTCTTACAATCCTTGAGTATCCTGATGGAACGCACTTAGACATTCGGCCTCTGCTTACAAACACGCTGCAAAGGGACAAGACTCTAGCCTATGTGAAGAATGAACCCACAATTGCGTTTTGGAAAAAAATAGGTCCGGAAATATTCTGCTGTATTAGGGCCCGGTGGCTATTGCGCCGATATTGGATAAAACTGGTCTTTTCCTAACGAGTGTTCCGCTTAGTAGTGAATTGGCCAAAAAACTATAGGCTTCCGAATGCAGTAAATACTTGATGGCAGAAAGATTCTTATTTGCGACCTCGGTAAAGGCAAGATTGGCGAACATGCCTGCGCGCTTCTTGGGAGCCTCTTGGTTACATCTATGCAGCCTGCGGCACTCTATAGAGCCGGACAGCAGGAAGAGGCGCGGGTGCCATTCTTTCTTTATGTTGACGAAGCCCAGAGTTTCGTTACGCAGAGTTTCATGGATATGATTTCGGAAGCTAGAAAGTACAAGCTTGGCGTGTTTATGGCCTGCCAGTTCTTAGACCAATTGCAAGAGAAGATAAGGGAGGCAATCTTTAGAAACTGCGGGACGATTATATCCTTCCGGGTTGGGGTGAATGATGCAGAGCTACTTGCAAAAGAATTCTACCCAACGATTGAGACGATAGACCTTATTCAATTGCCAAGATATAAAATATACCTAAAGCTATTGGTTGATGGGAGCAAGTTCAGAGGCTTTTAGCGCGATTTTTAAAATTTTAGATGTTAATTTTTAGTCTGTAATAAGTATTGACAAAATTAAATACAAGAGTATTATAGGTATAAAATAACTACAATATGTATTCGCTACAAAAAAAAGTAATGAGAATCATCATTGCTATTTGCCTTCTTTGGACATTATGGGGTGTATCCTCATGCGGTTTAATAAACTGCTTGGGCTTAATAGCACTAATTTCATTGGTTGGGTTCACTTGTATTACAAAGCAATGAAAAACGATTCAATTCAAAGAGATTTGGAAAACCAAATCTCTTTTTGATTGGGAGTGTAAACTGAACTGTGTCAGTTTTTAGGTTCTTCCTCCATCCGGCCCCATGGGGCCGGATGAAAGGGGGAAGCGGTTTTAGATCGTCAGCGGCATCCTCCCTCCGAAGATAATGCTGAGCTGATTGGCAGCTAGGCCCCAATCATGTAAAGGTCTTTCCACTTTTCTTCTATTCTCGTTGATGCCAGGTAAATGAGCTTCAGCAATGCCATATCATTTGGGAATGCACCCTTTGTCTTGGTTACTTTCCGCAGTTGCCGATGATAGCCTTCAATCGTATTGGTAGTGTAGATGAGCTTTCTGATGTCCGGCGGATACTTGAAGAAGGCGCTGAGCTTTTCCCAGTTTGTGCGCCAGCTCTTGACTACAATGCCGTACTTCTTTGACCACTTCTGTTCAAAGCCGTCCAGGGCCAGCGCCCCTTCTTCTTTGGTATATGCCTTGTAGATAGGCTTGAGGTCTTCCATCACCTCTTTGCTTTCTTTGTAGGCTACATACTTTATAGAGTTGCGGATCTGGTGGACGATACAGCTCTGCACATCACACTTGGGAAACACAGTAGCAATAGCTGTCTCAAAGCCAGAGAGGTTGTCAATACAGGCTATGAGCATATCCTCTACGCCTCTGCTCTGCAGGTCGGTAAGCACAGATAGCCAGAAACGGGCTCCTTCTGCTTCGCTCACATAAGCGCCCATTACTTCCTTCTCTCCATCGGCTCTGATGCCAAGGATATTATAGAGGCAGCGCGTAACTACTCTTCCTTCCGGGTCCTTTACCTTAAAATACATCGCATCAAGCCACACGATGCAGTAGACTGCTTCCAGTGGGCGGTGCTGCCACTCTCTGACTCTCGGTATGATGCGGTCGGTAATCTCTGAAAGAGTGGTATGGCTGACGCTGGTGCCGTACATCTCTTCCAGATGTGAGGAGATGTCTCTCAGGCTCATCCCCAGGCCGTACATGCCGATGATGCGCTCTTCAAGATTATCGGCCAGGACAGTCTCCCGCTTCTTTACAATCTGAGGCTCAAAGGAGCCGCGCCGGTCTCTGGGTGTACTAAGGGAAAAGCTGCCTTCGCCTGTTTTAAGGTCTTTGCTGCTATGACCATTGCGACGGTTGGTACCACCGGCCTTAGGGTCGTCTTCCATTTCTTCGGCTGCTCCTTCTTCTGAAAGGTGGGCTGAGAGCTCGCCCTCAAGTGCAGCTTCCAGGAATGCCTGAAGCATGGGACCAAAGGCTCCATCTTTTCCAAAGAGCGGCTTGCCGGTCTTAAATTGTTCCAACGCCTTGCGACCCGTGGCCTCATCGATGGTGAAGCCGCTTACCGACTCTTTCTTTTTTCTCATGTATCTGTGTTGAAGTTGAATTACTTTTTTTCAACTGACACAGTTTAGTTTACAGCCTCTTTTGCTTATTCATTTAAATCTCCCTTTACAGACCCCATGGTTCCGAATACAGTCCAAATTATTAATTCAATAATCGCGGTAATTATTAATCCAACAAAAACATTAAATCCAGCAGCAAACTTGCTTGAATTAACGTCCATACCTGACTTTATAAGGGTACGATATACTCCTTGTACGAGTTTGTTTTCACTTTTAATATCATGTTGTAGATTTTGAGCCTCGGCGTCAGAAAGTGAATCTTTTTGTCGCGTTATTTCAGTAAGCCTGCTAACTCTTTCAGTCTTAGCTGTCTCATATAAGGCCTTTTTCTCCTCATAATGTGAGCCTTTCCATTGGCCATTACGAATAATATTCGCTTCGTTTTCCATTGACCGATACGCTCGGTCAACGTTAGAGTTCAAAAAAGCCTCTTCATTTTCTAATCGCTCTTTGTATTCATTATCAATTTCGGTTTTTCGCTCAGAAAGCACTGATTTATAGTTTGGAGTGTCCAAGGCCTTCGCAATCTTTGCAAAACAGCAAAAACAAGAGAAGCCAAAAAGTAGAAACCTCAATATCCAACCGGATGCGCTCAAAGCTGTACTAAACCTACTGATTGAAGAACTTTTTTTGCTATATTCATACAAATACATTGAAGTTGCCTTCCCACCTTCACATACAAAAGCTAAGGCTACGCCCCATCCGATAAAATTATCATCAATATCCGTCATAAATGTGACTTCCATAATGCCGGAAATAACAATTGCAACAATTCCTAAAATCAGTTGAACAGTTAGAGCAATTGCGACAGAATTCGGTCTTGAACTAGATACTGACATAAAAAATTTAATGATATTATTTAATTTTTATTTTCATGGATGATTGCTGTCCATACTCCACCTTCACCCGGTAGCCCTTAATTACTTTTTCTGTGGGTGTCACTGGCGGTATCTGGCTATCTAAATACTTCACTACATCATCGGGTATAAGCGTGACAACCTTGGCCAATTCCTCACTACTGATTTTATTTTCAAGCTGTGCCCGGATTCGCTGCAAGTGCTTCATCCCCTTCGCGCATATGATCACTTCAGTATAGGCTGCCGCAAGACACTTCTCCACATTGTGCGCTTCCCACGTATCGCTAGTGGTTACTGAAATCTCCACTGCAATTTTCCGTTTACCTCGCGTTAGGCTCACATCTACTCGGCCCGTTCCGTCAGGTGTGAGCTGCTCAATATCTGCCTTAAACCCTCTGGATTCCGCAATCCGCTTTATCAGCATTTGCAAGTAGCGGTGCTCAGTCTCTGCCTTCTTCGGCGGGCTTGTTTTAGAGACCACTCGCGGTATTTCTACCGGCACAAATGGTTTCGGTATTGGAGTAATGGGAACAACGGGCGCTTGGGGGATGCCAGCAGCCTTCTCCGGCTCAGGCGACAGAAGCGGTGCGACCTGCGCAAGCTGTTCTTCTACGTCACCTCGCGCCGTACCGTAGGCCTTTCGGGAGTGGGTAATAACAGCCTCCATTCTGGCTGCTCGTGCATCCGGCAGCACTTCAGGCAATGGAATAGTAGTGAGGCTGAAATCCATGCTCGGCTGCTCAATGCGGGCAATGGCTTCACCTGTTGCAAGGTTCTCTAAATCTTCTGCCTCAAAAAACGAAAAGCCGCTGGCGAAGCGCCTTGCATCAGTATCACCAAGCCGGAAGCAAATACGGGTGCCGGCATTGACTACCACCGAGCTTGCAAGCTCGGTGTCGTACTTCTGAAGCTGCTGCATATCCTGATGCGCCAGGACAAGTCCCAAATGGTACTTCCTTGCGCCCGAGAGGATATGCGACATGGAAGGCGTAATGAAATTCTGGAACTCGTCGATGTAGAGAAAGAAATCCCTGCGCTCGGCCGCTTGCTTGGCCTGCCTGGCCATAGCCGCCTGATACAGCTTGGAGACAAAGAATGTCCCCAGAAGAAAGCTGTTTTCCGCGCCAATGAGGCCTTGCGAGAGCTTTACCAGGAGAATTTTTCCAGTATCAAGGATATGCTCAAAATCCAGCCCCTTCTTTTGGGCTACCATATTCCTGATAAGCTTCGGCCGCAGGAAGGTATCTAGGCGCGTCAGGATGGAACCGATGGAGCTGGATTTGAGCAAGGGGTACTCATGCTGCCAATAGTAGACAATGTGCGGGTCTTGTACACTCTGCAGGTACCTATCCCGAAATGCTTTCTCTAATAGAAACCGTCGCAGGTCTATGAGCGTCCCGCCTTTAGGACTTTCCAGAAAGGCAAGGATGGCATTGGCCAGCACGCTGTTCATCTGGTCGCCCCAGCTCGTAGAGAGCCTGCGGAAGGCAGCCATAAGGTCAGAGGAAAGAATGTCCTTCTCAATCTCTGAGTGCGCCGAGAGCACATTGAAGGCAACCGGATATTCACTGTCCGCCGGGTCTATTAGAATTACATCCTTAATGCGCTCTTCCGGCACATGAGCAAGGATGGTCTCTATGAGGTCTCCATGCGGGTCAAGCACCGTACAGCCGCTCCCTTGCTGCATATCTTGTGCAATCATCGAAAGAAGAAGGGTGCTCTTACCAGTGCCGGTTGCGCCGATGATGTGCGTATGCCGGAGGCGCAGGCTTGCTGGCACACTTACGCTTGTCTTCTGTCCGTGATGGCTGTTGGTGCCGAGCACGAAAGAATGTCCCTGTGCAGCTATGGGCGCAGCCTTGGTTTTTCTCGCATTGCGTTCAACTTTGGCTGCCCTGATTTCCGCTGTCGGAAAGTGCGCGAGCGTTGCAAGCTCCCCGGCATTAAGGAGCATGCCCAGGCGATGAGATTCCCGAAGGAGTACATCATCAATTAAGAGGTCAAGCGGGTACACTTCCTGCGAGAGTGCTTGCAATTTGTTGCCCTTAGATCTGGTGAGATGCACCAAAGCATCAGCTATGCCTTTGGAAATGGCTATAGCCTGGTCGCTTCTCTCCGCTTGCCCGATTACCCGGATGCAGACAGCAAAAAGAGGAGCCGATATCTTTTGCTGTGCAAGCTTTACCATGTCCGGCGCATCTGCGAAGAATGGGCCACCTTCGTTATCAGACACAGCGCGCATGATGCTCTCCGGCCATGGGTTGACTGCACCTTGGAAAAGGATTTGTACTACGCCCCGCTCACCTGCACCTATGCGCTCAAGGACAGCATATAATCCAATGTAGGGGTCGCAATCTATCTCATTCGCCATTAGAAGCGGACGCATGAATTCCTCCGATAGCCCAAAATCAACGACACAGGTTTGTACGCCATCTTCTCTAAGAATTTCCAGGCGAGCTTCGTTTTTGGTAACGACCGCCAAAGGAAAATAGGCTCGGACTTGCTCATACACATGCAGCGCATCTGTCTCGCGGCATGCCACCAGGATGCTGATTGCCGCTACCGTACCAACAAGCTCAAAGCTGATGGGATATTCGGTGTACGAAAGCATGACGAAAAGCTGCTCCATATCCGACACCTCCAGTTTCTCCTCTTTCGGAAGGACAATTTTGAACCCGACCAGATTATTGTCTCCTCCGTATTCAAGAGCTAATACCGGCGGTATTTCTGTCCAATCTGCGCCACTGGGTTGCGGAACTTTCTTTTTGGGAAACAGGCTGGATAGGCTGCTGAGAATGGTATGCCGCTTTCCATCGTCAAAGGTGTTAGCGACCGGCAGCGCGAAGTGTCCGAAGAATGGATGGAACTCCGGTTCAAGCTCAACCGGAAAATCAAAGGCATCCCAGCCCCGGCCCCTCCGTTCCCAGGCATAAAACCGTTCCGTAAGTGTTTCCGATAACGCGGGTAGCATAGGCTCAATTGTTCATACTGGTACTGAGTTCGGGAATACCTCTCAGGCCTTTGGCCTCAGTCAGGTTATTAACGACATCTACTACTGTCGTTTGTACGGCAAGCCGGAACATGGCTTCTGTATCCATCTGATAAAAGGTCTTATTAGCCCTGTCTTTACCGGCAAGCTTGCTGAGCACCGGAACTCTATTCATCAGATTTTCATCTTTCACGCAGAGCCATGAGGATACGAAGGTGCCCGTGCCATAGGGCGCCGCGCAGATGTAGTATATGAACTCGTTTTGCCTGACGCGCAGATACACGCGCTTTGCAGAGAACACATGGCTTTCAAGGAATGACTCTTCCTTCAAGTCTACTTTGGTAATCTTCCGGTCTGCAAGGCCGGCCTGTACTGCGGCGTAAAACTCGGCAGTGGAAATCTGAAAGCCATCCAGGAACTGCTGCCACGGATGCGTGGTCGTAAATGGTTTTCTGCGAACCACAAGGAAAATGGCGACGACAATAATCAGGAGCAGAAGCAGGATAAGCATAGTTGTGTGGTTTTATATGGATACTTGAATGAAGCCTGTTAGTAACATTTATCGCATGCAGTTTATATAGCATTTCAGATATAAAAACAAAGATTTTTCTTGTTGCAGCACACTCGCTTTCCCAAATGTGATAAATCCGTCCTCCAACACAGCCTTCAGTTAGCTTTGAGAGATGGAGTCGACATGCCAAAGCAGGAAAGCTTTGAGCGGCCATAGGCCTATTACAGCACGCTCTTTCATGAGCTTGTTCATGCCACGGGGCACCCCTCCCAGCATATGCGAAGCGGTTTAGTAGCCATGTCAGAATTCAGCCAGCAGCATGTGTATTCGCATGAGGAATTGGTTGCTGAAATTGGCTCCTCTACTTGCAGTCCTTCGCGGGTATTACAAATGAGTTTGAGCAGTCTGCCGCATATATTCAAAGCTGGCTGACGGTGCTTGAAGGTGACAATCGCTTCATCATTTCAGCGGCAACGCAGGCACAGAAGGCTGCGGACTTCATTTTGAATATGCCGAGTGAAGGAGAAGCGCCACAAACAGCAAAGCCCAGTGATATCACTGGGCTTTCTTTATTGGATAGATTGATGCTTATTGCAGTACAAGGGTTAGCATAGGTGCTTGGCAGAAAGCAATAGCAGGCGGCGTAAGTAAAGCATACGGTGTATGAGGCTTACGGTATTAAAGCTTATCCGGTAAAAAATCTTTAGGACTGCATTCAAAGACATGCATCAGCTTTTCAAGGTGCTGGAGATTGTATTTCGCGCGGTATTTGGGTGATTCAACCTTGGCCACGAAGCCGTGGCTCACCTCCAAATAATCTGACAAATCGCGCTGCGTCCATCCTCGTTCAGTCCGCAGTCTCCGGACGATATCAATTACTGCTTGCTCAAGCTTTGAAATATTT
This sequence comes from Chitinophagaceae bacterium, assembly GCA_965246785.1. GTDB lineage: Bacteria > Bacteroidota > Bacteroidia > Chitinophagales > Chitinophagaceae > UBA1952. The sequence continues at coordinate 312,469 of CBDFFM010000020.1, read as the reverse complement.
GGTGTTTCCATCCGGTGGATGGAATGCATAGTTGACCTGCATTAGAAAACTAATTGCTTCCACCTGTGGAAGCAATTAGTTTTCGCTGCACGTTTGTTCCAAACCAATTTTTCGCTCATGGAACAACAAGCACGCACAACAACGTACGCCCCAAGGCACATTGCAGTATTCGCAAAACACAAGAGCATCGGCATTGCTCACCTGCTCGCTTTTCTATCTTGCATAAGCGCCCTATGTGGCTGCGCAGCCTCCAAACAAGCTAGCTCATCGGTTCAGCGCATGCCGGCAACCTTTGACTACAGTCCGCCATCACGCGCAGGCCGGCTCTACAAACATGACGGTGGCCCTAATCAAACCCTCATACATCAATAAGGAACCGGAATATCTCATACCTCCATTTTCAGAAATGGCAGCGAGCATGGCCAACGACTTTGATGAAATGCTCACCGCCAAAGGCTTTACCATCAAGGGGCCTTTTGGAAGCCGCGATGAGATGGTATATAACGACAAGATGAATTCTGATTTCGCCTTTGAAGTCAATATTGACCTGCGGCCGCAGTACAACCGGAAGTATACGCCGATGACCAACTGGGGTACGCTTGTGGATAAGAATGCGAGCCAGAACCTGTACCGGATGAACGGGGAAATAACCTTCAGCGGAGACTTAATCATCACAGCTGCCTCTCTGCAGTATGGAGAAAAGCTCTGGAAGAAAAACATTCACCTCCAGCCGCAGTCCTTTACTTATGTCGGCTCTGCCAAGTGGTCAGCGTACCGGGCATGGCTGATGAGCTGAAGCAGGATAATTTGGTGTATAACACGGTATCACGTGAGCTGGAGAAGTATTACCTCGGCGCACTGGCCCTGTGCTGGCAGCAGATAGACCCGGCGGAGATGCGGACAATTTCTGCGCAGGCACGGAAGGCAGACCGGAAACAATAGTAAAAAAGCACCAAGATTATTCTTGGTAAATTAAGTCTCCCGATGCATTGTTATCCTCAACACGGTTTTTAATAAGGTAAATACGCTTACTAGCAATAGAAAACTAATTAAATAAAATTATGTTGCATAAATACCGTTAAAAAACGGTATAAATCTTTGCTGAAGAGATATACATTTAGCCCGTTAATAAGATGCAAAGCGTGTAGCCAATATATTCAGACAGGTAGTAGGCATTCATTCCTAACCAATTTTTTCTTGCGCCCAACTTATGCAAGAAAACTCTTTTGCCGAGCTACGCTGTCAGACGCGCTTTATGTTGCGTCCAATAGGATGCATATGCATAATCGTATTGATTTCTTGCTCCGTTGCTTCAGCAAAGAACAGCAACGATTCTGCCACCCGTGTCGGCGTTGACTTCGCCTATTTCGGCACCGGCAAAAAGCTGACCCAGGACATACAACTCTCCACCGCATCCAGACTAAGCGGAACGCTTCGGTTTGCCTGCTACCGCTATACGACGTCTACCGACAGCGTCTGCGTCTACAGCCGGCAAGACTTGACGCTTATGGCTTCAGAAGGAGCGCACGTCATTTCCTTTCCGTTTGGCCCTAACGGCTCCGGAAGCATCGTACACCCGCAGTTCTACAACATCCTCCGCTCCTGCGGCACTGTGCCGGCCGGCTCCTACCGGATATACATCTCTATTACTACCGATTCCGGCACATCCCTAAACCGTATATTTCAGCTACAGTCGGATTCCACGCTGCCGCCGACCTCGCCCATAAGCAGAAGCATAAGCAGCATCCTGGCGCCTGACCCGGATAAGCAAAAGGGAATCTTCGCCAAGCTTTCAGGCGCTGCATCCCAGAAGATTTCAAACGCCCCGGCCGCCAAAGCGATGGAGCGCAGCGCCGGCCGCATAAGCCGCCTCTTCAGGAGCCGCGGCCTGACACCGCATACAGAGCAGCGCGGCGATAAGTCGTATGTCAGCCTCTGGTACGAAGACTGGTTCGTAGGCCGGTATGAGCTGGAGGCAGCCCAGTCCGCAACTGCCCAGATCCGCCGGCAGCAGTCCCGCATCTCCGGCAATATCTCTTCATTTGCCGGTACAGAGCTGGAAAGCTACCGCTCTCTGTTTTCTCAGGTGCGTGAGTTATCCATAGCCCATAAGGAAGACAAAGAGCTAAGCGGCGAGCTGGCCATGACGGGCAACTTCTCCAACGGCCAACCAGAATACTCCGCTCAGGACAATAACTACTACGAAGTCAGGGGAAGGGTCGAGACGGAAGTAGCAGACATCCCGGTAAGCATGGAAGGTTACTATACAACTCAGGACGCGCACCGCCTGGTAAAGGGCAGCTACATCCGCATGCACTACGATGCTGACCGCGCCAAGGACAAGCTCATGAAGCTTATCACGGGCTACCGCAGCCAGTTCACGCAAACGGTTGCCAAAGGCAAAGGGCTGGAGCAGGTCTATGGCTCTTACCTCAGCAACCTGCAGGGTTCTAAAGACCGTATGACTGTTGATATGCTGCGCGAGGCAGGCCTTCCCATTGGCAGCATCGCAAACGTATCCGGCATTACGGACAAAGGTGGGGCGACAGAAACACGAACAGGCGCCATGAGTTCCGAAGCGCTGAGGGCGCAGATAGAAGCGACCCTTGCCAGGAAAATGCAGGATACCGCTGCGCTCATTGGTAGCGCTGAAGGCAAAATGGATTCTGCCGGCAACTCCAGGGCAGCGGTAGCAAAAGCAAAAGCGTCCGAGCAGAAAGCGGCGCTCATGAAAGACTCGGCTAGCCGTCTTTACGACCGGTCGATGAAAAAGTACGAGCAGATTCAGAAGACAGCGGCCCAGATAGAAAAGTACCAGGCCCTGCTCGCACAGTATAAGAACACCGCCTACTTTGATTCCGCCCTTGCCTACAGCAAGGTGGCGGGTCTCAAAGGGGGAGACGAGACCACTTACAAACAGATGGCTAAATCGGCCTCCGGTCTGCTGCCTGAAGGAAAGGCCAAAACATTCATAGCCGGCCTTACCAATCTTGATGCCGGCATCTTCTCCAAATACACCTCTAAATACACCGCTGCCGGCCAGCAGATGACGGGCCTTGATGTGGGCTACGACATAGGCTTTGCCCAAATAGGGATGACGGTCGGCAAGACAGAATACGCAGGCAGGGACGGCGGGCTGGACAAGTACACGACCTATTCAGGGCGGATGCTCTTCAGTCCCGCCAAAGGCCAGAAGGCAGGGGTGGTGTACTATGGCTATACGCCGTCAAAGAGCATGTTGCGTGACAACGACTTTTTCAGGAACGCGGATATAGCACTGCCCACCTTCCGCTCTCCGGTGCACATTGTATCGGCTACCTATGAGGGCATAATAGCCAGGGCGGTAAGTTTGGAAGGAGAAATCGCCACCTCCTTCCGAAACGGCAGCGGCCAGCAGCTTTCCGGCAGCTTAGATGCCGACCGCATTGCCTGGCATCTCAGCGGTGAAGGCCGCATACCCAAAACACCACTCACCCTTACCGAAGGCTATGAGCACGGCGGCAGGAACTTCCAGAACAGCACCCTGCCGGTAGGTATCGCCGGCACTGACCTCTATAAGACCGGTGTAAAGGGCACCTTCTTCCATAATTTCCTGACCGCGGGTATTGAGTTCAACCATATGCAGCAGCAGAACCTGTACGCAACAGGCGGCAACAACCGCTGGGGCTTTGAAGTAGCAACCCACTCAAAGCAGTATCCTTCCGTATCACTGTCTTATAAGCCCTTTGCCACCTTCCGCTCCTATAACGATACGCTGGCAGTGCCGCAGCGGCCCCTGCAGGGGGCGGTATGGGCCGGCAAGGCGACATACCAGATTAAGCGGCCGGGCGGGGTCTCCTACCGGTTCAGCGCAGTGCTGAACCGCAGTACCTCACATAGCGACAGCGTGAGCTACGGAGCAGACCTGGTGCAGTTGAATGCGATTTATACCGATAAGGTCTGGATGGTCATGCTATCCACCGGGCAGAGCCTGCTCAACACCAGCAGTGGCGGCTACAAGAGTGATTCCCTGAAACCGGCCCATGTGCGCACCACCTTCGGAACAGGCAGCGTTAGCTACGCACTTTCAAAGACGGCAAGCGTGAGTGGGGGAGCCGACATCGGGTTCGCGCCCTTCGGGCTTTCCAAATGGGGGCTGAACGGCGGGCTGAGCTACCGGATGAAGGGGGCGCCACTAACGGCAAGAATAAGCACGCGCTATAGCAGCTACCGGCTGGCGGGATACAGCGGGGCCGTAGGCAAGGATAGCGGTAGCGGAAACACGGCGGCTGAACCGATGAGCTGGCGTCAATTGGTAAGCGGCAGCATAGAGCTTATCTGGCAGTTCAGAATGAAGGTAAACGGATAAAAGTATAGAAAGGAACAGGTGACCCTCTAAAACAAGTGTCCATGCGACAACCTCACGTAAAAACAGGCCACGCACTGCAGCTGCTGCGCCCTTTCTGTGTCCTGCTGGTGCTTTTGGTAGCCGCAGGCAGGGGCCAGGCGCAAACAGGCCTGATGCTGAACCTTTCTCCTCTGGACGGTGTCGCACTTACCCCGGATAACGTGTTTGGCTTTACCCTGCAGTCCAATATAGCGGCAGTAACGGAAGCGGTCGTGAAAGGCAGCCTGCGCTACCGCGATGGCGGGCATTACTTTACCTATACCGTTCGTACTACGGTACGGCCGGGGGCTAAACAGGTTTGAAGGCGCTTCGCTCCGGCCTGAATGGAGCTTTTCGGGCGCCGCGTTCCGGGAGCTCTTTCAGGAGTACCGTGTACTACCGCAGGGCACCTATGAGTATTGCGTGAGCATCGCGCCTACGGGTAGCAATGGGGAGCTGATTCCGGGAGCAGAAGTCAGTGAGTGTCTTTATGGTAAATCGGAAGACCTGTTCCTGATTAACCTGGTTGACCCTGAGGATGGTGCGAAGCTGCATGAGCATTACCCGGTGTTTTCGTGGATAGCGAACTATCCCTTTGCCTCGCAGCTTACCTACCGCATCCGGGTTGCTGAAATAAAGGCGGGTCAGAATATGGTTAATGCGGTCGTAAGGAACAACCCCGTTTATACCGAAAGCAATTTACCGCAGACCACGACAACATATCCGCTGTATGGCACACCGCTGAAAACTTTTCAGCCTTATGCATGGACGGTGGACGCTTACTATAAAGGCATTCTGCTCGGTGGTGCGGAACCATGGAAGTTCACCATTGTCGAGGATAGTGAATTAGTTGGTATCCCTAGAGAAAGCCCTTTTGTTGACATACGCAAAGAGCAAAACACCGCAGCCTATTATGCCGTGGGCAAGGTAAAACTCAAATACGTCTTGGAAGAGAATCAAGAGGATGTCCTTAACATCACCCTAAAGAATGCCCATGGTGAGACCGTAAGAATCGGCCAGCAACAAATAAAAGTCCGACTTGGCGACAATCGCATAGAGATTGAGTTGGCTAGCCAGGGTAACATGAAGCACTTAGCGAGATATACGCTGGAAATAACAGACCGCAGGGGACAGCACTATCAACTGCTGATGCGCTATGTCAACCCGGATTATTTATAATAACAATCATTGGCGATGAATATGAACAGGTATTTACGTTGGTGCATCTGTGCAGCACTGCTACTCGTTGCAGGTTGCAAGCATGCTGCATTTATGCACGAAAATGCCGGCAACGCCAAACTATTGCTTGGCAACTATACACGTGGATGGGTGAAATACAATATATATATACTGACAAATGAGGCATGGCAGAAAAAACCGCTGAAGAACAAGAAGCAAATTATCCTCAGCATCCGCATCATCAATGCAGAAGATAATATTAGTCCGCTGCGCAGGCAGGGTAGAAGCTTGGAGCAGTATAATGTGCTCTATGAATACCTCCTTAACCAGGCAAAAAATGACTTGGTGTTGATAAGTGGGAACAGTATCGCTTACCCTGTGTACTACTCCTTCGAAAACAATTATAACGCTGTGCCTTTTGAGACAATCAATGTAGGTTATGACATAAGCAGCATGGCACATAAAAGCAAAAAAAGAGGCGTCAGTATGCGACTACTCTATATGGACAAAATCTTTTCCCACGACACCCTCTCCTGCAGTCTACTGTAACTACACCATTCAAATCTGCATTCATGATACAGGCTTTATTTGTTGCTTCCTTAAGAAGGAAGATTAGCTGGGTGCTATTTGCCTTACTGCTGTTTCAAACGGTTTATCCGGCAGCGGCACTGGCACTTACGTCCGGACCAGTTCAGCCCGAAGCACAGGGTTTTGAGCCGGTGGGTACAACGGATATGGTGGATTTATTCACCGGTGATTTTGTCTATAATATTCCGCTGTTGGATGTCGAGGGTTATCCAATTAATATCTCCTACCATGGTGGTGTGGGTATGGAGCAGGAGGCAAGTTGGGTTGGGCTAGGTTGGAATATTAACCCGGGTGCCGTAAACCGAGCTGTCCGGGGATTGCCGGACGAGTTTGCCGGAGATATAGTAGAGAAGCATTATTTCGTAAAGCCAGATAAAACAACCAAAATAGGGCTGAGTGCGGGAGTAGAAGCATTTGGGGTCGGTGATCCGAATATAAATATTAGTGCTGACCTTGGCGGGTATTTAACCATAAGTAATTATCGCGGTGTGAGTGTGGACCTTACGACAAATGTGGGCGTGAATACGCGCATAGCCATGCTCAACGGCGGGCTGAACCTAGGAACCTCTGTTGGTTCGCAGACAGGTGCAACGATCAATTATGGTGCTCAAATTGGAATTGGATTGAATTTCAATGCAACTAGTGACATAAGCGCGGGTGCAAGCTTTAACTTAAATACCGGGGGGAATTATAATCCCCGTTCAGGCACTCATAATTACCGCAGCATGGACGTGAAAGTATCCATGAGCGAGCGTACAACGGGAGCAGGCTCCAGCTTTTCTACAGGTACATATGTACCAATTGGCCTTCAGAATCATACAGCTGTAATTACAAACCCCTCCTATTCCAACTCATATTCGGGTCAGCTTAAGTTAGGTGGGGAGATGTTTGGATTTTACGGACATGGAAAGATATTCGGCTCATTTATGGAAACGGGCTTTCAACCCGATGGTTCCCGTAAAAGCTATGGCTACCTCAATCTGGAACGTGCTGACCCGGGTGGCCACGACTTGCTCGATTTCTCAAGAGAAAAGGATGGAATGTATAACTCAACAATGGACCTTCTGCCTCAGTCGCACCTGACTTATGATGTCTATAGTGTGGCTGGGCAGGGCACCGGCGGATCTTTCCGCCCGCATCGTAACGATATTGGCAGCGTGTATGACCCTGTGACAGAAGGCGGCGGACATGCTTATGATATTAATCTTGAAGGTGCTTTAGGCGAGTTATTTGAAGTAGGGGGCGAGTATAAAACTTCCACGACTGAAATAAAATCCGGGCCTTGGGATGAGTACAGCCGCCCGTTTAAATCACCGGAAAGCAGCGGTTACTATGAGAATGTTTACTTTAAAGAGGCGGGCGAATTAACGGAGAATAACCAGTCATATCTGAACGGCATCGGGGGCCAGCAGATTATTAAGCCTGAAGCCATGAACGGTATCGGAATTATGAAGCCCGGAGGGGCATCACGTGTCACCCGCGCAAATCACATTTACCCGGTATATGCTGCTCTAAAAGATACGGCACTGTTGCTGGATACTAAGGATATCATATCTTATGAATCTGCCGGCTTTAAGAACTATCCCAATATTCCTAAAACGCAGATAGCTCGTGCAGGTACCGGTGACGCGCTGCAACGCAAGCCCTCGCAAATAACTGAAATTGTCCAGGTGCAGAAAGATGGACGGCGATATATCTATGGCCTCCCCGTTATTAATAATGTCCAACGCGAGACCATTTACGCAATCGGTAGCACGCAAAAAAATCAGGGGACCTATTTGGTGAATTACCAACCTGACCAGGATGATAAGCCAGGGAATGGAAATGGTATTGACAACTTTTACTCTTCAACCGTCACACCATCATATGTGTCCGCGCATCTGCTCACCGGGGTCCTTTCTTCCGATTATATTGACGTAACTGGCGATGGCATCACGGACGATGACCTGGGGACCTATACAAAGTTTAATTATACGCGTAAGAGCAAAGATTACCGCTGGCGCGCGCCCATAGATTCGGATAAGTCACAGTATATACCAGGATATATTAGTGATACCCATGATGATAAGGCTACCTACCTGATTGGTTCGCGTGAAAACTGGATGCTCCATTCCGTTGAAACTAAAAATTACCTAGCTGAATTTTATGTTTCTCCCAGGAGTGATGCAAAGGGTGTCAACAACAAAATTCTAAGCAATTCCGCACTCGTTTACAACAATGCGCAGTATCTGGCCAAGGCATTAGATAGTGACCAGCGTTCCTACAAACTGGATTCAATCGTCCTGTACAATAAACACGACCGCTTCGAGCATGGCAATAATGCGCAAGCAATAAAAACAGTATTATTCAGCTATGATTATACCTTATGCCCTGGGGTGCCAAACGCCCCGGCTAACACTGGGAAGCTAACGCTTCGGAAAATCCAGATGCGCTATGGGCATTCCAATATAAACATGAGCGCGGGTTATACATTCGGATATAGTGATAAAAACTATGCTTACAGCAGTGCGTCAAAAGACAGATGGGGCAGCTACAAACCCAATGATACACAGTTCAATAACTATCAATTTCCTTTTACCGTACAGTCGCCGGCCACCAATGATTATGCACAAGCTTGGTCGCTTACTAATATCGGTCTTCCGTCCGGGGGAGGAATTAAAGTTGACTATGAGTCTGATGATTATGCATATGTGCAGGACAAGGAGGCAATGGAAATGTTTAAGCTTGTTGGATTAGGGCACGCAAGTAATTATGACGACGGGACCGAATTATACCACTCTTCCAGCCAGCCTAATTTATATTTATATTTCAATAGAAGAATCAATGCAGAGAACCCAAATCTCAGTTTCCGGGATAATTATCTGAAGGGTGCCGGCCTACTCTATTATAATGTGCCCGTTGAATTGCGCAATGGCAAGTATGAACCTATCAAAGGATATGCGCAGGTAGATTCTATTGGCATTTGCCCGAACGACAATCTAAGAGGCTATATAAAATTGAAGGCGCAGCCCCTTCAAGGCAGCGGCAATCCAGCAAGTCCGATTACTTACACTGCACTGAATATAGGCAGGTATAATCTACCGCATATTATGTTTCCTGGTTCGGACCCGGAGAACTCGGATATTGTAAATGTGGTCACCGGCTTGTATAATTCATTTGGAGAGTTATTTCATTCTGCGGAAAACCCGTTAGAGTTCTATATGGATAAGTCCCTTGGCAAGGAAGCAGATCTGGCAAAAGCCTTCGTGCGGCTAACCAGTCCTGGGCTACGGAAGATGGGTGGGGGACAAAGGGTAAAAAAAATCAGTTTTTTTGATAACTGGGTAAAGATGGGTGGCGGGCTTCAGGCCTCCTACGGAAAAGAATACAATTACACTATCGAGCGTGAAGACAAAAAGGGGTTTATCAGTAGCGGCGTAGCAAGCTGGGAGCCAGTGACGGGTGGAGATGAATTGCCACAGCGTGAGCCCAAGCCTTTTCATGCGCAGTTGGGGTCAGTATTTCCTCCAAATGACCCCGTTGATTTGTATCAGGAACTTCCCATTGGCGAAAGCTTTTATCCTGCACCGATAGTAGGATATAGGAAAGTGACCGCCCGCTCTATTCACCAAACTGAAGGACGGTCGTCCCAGTTTGAAGATGTCAATTATTTCTATACGGCAAAGGAGTATCCCGTTTCAGCTCAGTACAGCTCAATTAATAAGGGTGACAATAACGCTTTTAAACTACAAAACACTAAAATAGATGAATGGGCAACCCAAGGCTTTGTTATTACGCTCAATGATATGCATGGGAAACCATTAAATACCGAGCACTGGGTTCTAAAGCCAGACACGAGCGCTAATTCCAGAGAACTAATCACCTATCAGCACAACGAGTACCAAGGGGTTCCCGGGCAGCTAAATAATGACGTACCCGTATTTAGCTATTCGCCCATGCAGGGTAAGCTAAATATAAGCAGTAAAAAGCTTGGCTTGGAAACGGATATTACGGTAGATACGCGGAAGAAGTACGAGCGCACCGAAACAGACGACTATAGTGTGAATGTTAATGGCTTCGTCGTAGGAGTCGTTCCTATCGTTATACCACTTCCCTATCCTTGGGGATTTGAAAACAGCGTCACTTTTAAGTCAGCAACGGTTACCAAAATCGTGCAACAATATGGCATCCTTAATAAAGTAACCAGTTACAATCAAGGCGCCATTACGGAGCTTCGTAATGAAGTGTTTGATGCACAGACAGGAAATGCGCTCGTTACATCGCTGAATAATGAATTTAAAGACAAGCAGTATAGCGTCAGCTATCCGGCTCACTGGGCATACAAAGAGATGGGGCCATCTTACGAAAACCAGAATCTTCAAGGTGTATTCAGCAGCGTTAAGGTTGACACATTTGGCGATTATGTAAAAAGATTTGCCAACTATAATGGAGCATACAGCTATAGCTACCCGTTACCCAGCAATATGCCAGTGGGATTGGCTCCCGTAGATAACGATCTGCCGATGTACAAACCTGGTGACCAGGTAATGCTTCAACTTGGGAATCCGGGTGCTTTGCGCAGCTGGGTAATGGGATATACATCCGACAGCAGTCATTGCTATGTAGTACTGGCAACGAGAGAGCCTTACGAGGCAACGGGTGACTGGAGTATTGGTCATACCATCGCTAATGTCGGTTACCGCGTCGTCCAATCGGGCAACAGAAACAGGCTTGGGGAGTCTATAGAGCATTATACGACTACGAATGCCGGAAACATTTTCCCTTCACTAAAGGACAACCTGCCTGATTTATTAAGTCTAAGTGCAAGCCGCTATAACCACAATCTCAGCCAGGTATATGCAGCTAACCTGACAAGCGATTCATTGAATCCATTTGTTACCGGAAAAGTCGGCATTTACAGGCCCCAGATGGAAGTGCTCAACCTGACAAACCGAAACTATAATACGGGTGCATCCAGAACAGCAGGTTTGTTTAAGTCTGCTTCCTATTGGAAAACGGAGCTCGATACGCTGGCTTACTGTCAGTATGCGGCAGATACGGATTCTGTTTTTACGGGGTGTGCCCTTGATACATTCAAAGTCCTGCCGGCACCAGCCACGTCGACAAATATGTATAGCGACACTATCAGATTTTATTTCGTGCCGAAACTGACCCGGGGATGTGATAGCCAAAGAATTTCTATTGAACGATGGGACACGCCTTCCCACACATTTTATCACTACGTTTTTTCACCCACTACAGGCCCAATTTATTTGCCCCACATACCTTCATTTTTGAATGGGGATAAGGCAATAATGGGCATCCATTATGACAATGGGTGCTGTTCTATCTCATTTTACATTGATTATAATGGTACCGTTACTCCAATAGCTGTCGGCCAACTTACAGGATCGGCTTCTGTTACTTGGCCAGGAACTTGGTATAACAGTACGCCCGGCCCTTATACGGGCAATATCGGGTCGATTACCGCCTTACCACGGCGGGTTACTAAAAAGATATTACTCGGAAAGGTCGGCCGTTATGCCGGCTCAGATAATGAGAATTGGGTAAAGACGAATGAAGTAACAAAGTATAACTGGTATGGAGCAGAACTTGAGAATAAGGAGGAGGGTATTGGGTATAATTCTGCCGTTTACGGGTACAACCAGCAGCTTCCTGCATGTGTGGCAAAGAATGCCAGAGCAGGGGAGGTGCTGTTCGACGGCTTTGAGGACTATGCCCTCCTGCAGGCTAAACCAAGCATGCGGAAACAGTATATGCAGCTCCTTTATTCTCCCTTCGCCGCGTATCTGGGCAATATGACGGGTTTGGGCAGCCTGTATCAAATCTCAACACTTGCCGGAACTAATTCGATGCCTTATAGCATCAGTACTGCCGAGACACATTCCGGCACGTATAGCCTGAAGACGGATAATACGGTAATCATTCCGCTCAGTGGCTATGCAGCAAATGCCAAAGGATATTCCTTCGGCTTAGATACGGGACAGAGCTATGTAGCTTCTATATGGATGCGCCCGCAGAGCATTGGTACAGGTGCACTGACTCAAGGATATGGCGCACATATCTCCGTTATCATGGACACCGTCATAAGCAGTACGCCATCCGCCGCAAAGCTTACTAATCTCTTTGTAAGCAAATCCAACATCATTGATGGATGGCAGCAGTATGAACTAAACTTCAGAGTTCCGGCCGGCTATAAGTCATTTAAGCTCTCATTGGACGGGAGTAACTATTATGATGATTTGCGCATTTATCCTGCGCAGTCTAATAGCAAAGCATTTGTGTACCACCCGGTTACCCGCAAGCTCATGGCGACTTTGGATGAGAATAACTACGCAACATTTTATGAGTATGATGCCGAAGGCAACCTTATTCGCACTAAAAAAGAAACAGAGCAGGGTATTATGACGCTTTCTGAATCCAGAGGAACCCACTATAAAATGCCCTAAGCGCCCATGTACCGATACCTAATGATGGCGTGTTGTGCGCTAGCCGCCTTATCAGCAGCCGGTGCAAATAATCCGTATGAGGATAAAGAGTTAATGTACATTATAAACTGGATAAAACAAGCCGATAATTATACATATGAATTGTGTATAAAATCGGAAATGAAGTACGGAACTAAAGACTCAGCAGCACAATATGCCCTTATATATACTTCTCATGCTGACTCTGTCCGGTACGTCTGTGGAACAGACGAATGCTCCTTCCTGAATAAAGAAGGCATGTTCAAAGTGCATCGGAAAACAAAACAAGTGGGTTACAGACAATTTCGTTCAGACACCCTGATACACAGGATCATGGAGACCGCTGCTAATGACGGTGCAGGAAAGCAAGTAGACAGCATTTTCTTATTGGGAGCTACAATTCGTCAACGAACAAAGCTTGGTAATGTAGTCTCCTATAAGTTAGGCTATCGAAGTGATTATATGATTAAAAGCATGGAAATCGCATTTGACACACACGCGAAAAAACTTATCAGCATGTCCTATGTACTTGAACGATACCTGAACGGAATACATGCCGATGCCGCCTTAGTACGCCAGACCGTGCGGATGAGCCAGTACCGGCATCAGCAACCGGCCGACCTACAACACATACTCTTGAAGAGCAAAGAACTGAAGCAATACTTAGAATCAACCTACGCGAGCTATTCCATACATACGCTTTAATTCAACTCCAAATGTGCCTGCTTATGAACGCCCGTTTCCAACGTTCTTGCTTACGCGTTATGTTACTCGCTGCATGGGCATGCGTGTTTACACAGGCCAAAGGGCAGAATCCCCACTTTCCAATCCGGGAAGTCAGCAATATCCTGCCTTCATCAGCTTTGAGCATTACGACTCCGTCAGATAATGTGCTTTACATACAGCATGACGCCAGAAATGCAGAGCTGACAGATGCTAATTTTTCCGACAAAATAAAGTATAAGAGTAATTATACATTGGTTAAGCTCAGCATTGATCATTCATTAATAAATCTACCTCCACACCCGTACACCTATAAAATGGAGTATATCCTGGAGGGCAGTACGAAAGTTGACGATACGATCTATAATTTTTCTGTTGTTGACACGGTCGCCGTAGCCTACAGCCCCGATTCCCTTTCCGCTTTCCAGGATCAGGATTTTAGAATATACCCGAAGCTATACAATGCCAAGTTATCCGTCATTCAGTTTATTGAAGGCAACTCACTTACCCCCGGCGTCATACCCTTGACCGTAGTGCGCCGACAAAATTTGAATATAGAGTTGGCCATGCAGTACCAGCCCTATCTCAAAACACATTATCAGCCCGCTGATATGGGGCTCTACATGACCGCGCCTGGTTACGACCCTGCCAGAGGCCTGCTCAATATTAGCTGGCTCCCATCCGTTACGCCTTACCTTGGAAAAGTAACGCCTGCGCAGTACGAATTAGAGTGGACTTATGCGGATGATTACGGAACCGGGAGCAGTCCGTTAGCTGCTTCGCAGGTTTTCTTTGATTTTAAGAACAATGCGACGCGTATTGTAACCGATAGCAACGGTTATCAAATCCCTATTGTATATCCGCGCGGCTATCTGGCTTTCCGGGTACGAATGGTACGGGTAGATTCAACCAACTACACCTATCCGATTTACGGGCCCTGGTCGCTAAGCACTTCAAGCGCGACTGTCAGCAGTATCGGGACGAACGACCGGTACTACATAGACAAGGCGCACATGGGCGATACTATAAACTGGAACTATTCCATTCAGTTTGCAGAAGGCGGTAAATATAAACACGTACAAAGCTATTATGACGGACTGCTCAAAAATCGCCAGACCATTACCCGTTTCAACAGCAATCCGTCTCAGCTACTGGTGACGGAAAAGATATATGACTTTGAAGGACGCCCGGAAATCACAACGATTCCGTCTGTTGTACAGACGGATAGTTTCGGATTCCAGCAACACGTAAGTATCAGCGGCAGTACCAGTGCACCCTATTCGGCTTCCGATTTTGACCAAAAACCGAATCAATGCCCCGATGAATACACTGTGCCGCCTTTCACAGACAATTCCCTCGCCAATAAATACTATTCCCCATTAAATACGGATACGGCGGACATGCAGAAGTTCGTCCCGAGAGCTAATGGTTTTCCATTTTTACACACACAACTGTCACCCGGATTCAGTGACCGCGTAGATATTATCGGTGGGGCAGGGGATAGCCTGCAGATAGGGCGTAAGCACGACGTGCGCATTCAATACATGGGCGCAGACCAGAGCGAGCTGGACCGGATGTTAGGCATCAATGCCGGTTATAACAGTTATTATACTAAAACGGTCAGTACGGACCAGAACGGACAACAATCATTGTCCATTAAAGATTTTCGCGGGCGCCCTGTGCTCACTTCATTAACAGGTGCAGCGGTTGATACAACCAAAATCGCCATCATGTTTAATGAGGAGGTCCCTAATGCATCTTTGTACCGGGAAGATAAGCTGGACAGTGCCACCCAACTGGTAGTAGGTCATCAGAAGATATACGACGGCAGCTTGTTCATGGATGAAACTGCGCTAACCAATATCCAGTATGAATACGCCTTTGTGCCCTACCCGGTATGTAGCTCAGGCGGCACCTCTATAGATTTATCGGTTAAAGGATACTATGACTACACATTTACTGATGACTGCGGGGTATTAGAGCTTCATCGCTCAGGGACTATTGGGACCACCGGGGTACTCATCAATCCAAGTATTCCTCCCAGCACGGTTTCAGATACGCTGACCCTGAAAAAAGGCAAGCATAGTATCAATAAAACGCTCAGTATCCGAACCGACGAAATTTATGCCGCTGTGGACTCGTTCTTTGCGCTCGGGTCGGCATGTACCAAAACAGAAGCGGAATTCATAAAGGAAGAGGTGGAAAATACGCCTTTCCCGTGCCCGGACAGTCTGGATAACCCATGTGTGCTTCTGGAGCGAAGAATGGAGGAGGAGCTTTTCCCTGACGGTAAGTATGGATATTTACCCGGTACATCGATACCACCGGGCCCTTACAACGCATCATTGTATGCGTCTCAATCCATCTTTGTACACCTGCTCAATGATAGCACCGCTTGGCGGACTACCGCGCCGTGTGTTACTGCCGCGCTCAATGCCATTTCTTTCACGCGCTTTGGCGTCACTTATACAAATCTGGCAAGCATACCTCGTGATACGTTCCTTGCCATATTTCGCACTGCCGGCGCGTACAAATATGATATCGCTAGGGCCCTCCTGCCATTGCATCCGGAATTTTGCAAACTACAGAACTGCTTTATAGACACCTTTGAGCGCAGGTTCAAGAGCTTTCCGGATTCCAGGACGGCGATCAAGGCTGGCTTTTTTAACCTGGATGAAATTGTGAATAAGGATGCGCAACTGCGCGCACGGCTCAGCTCCTTCACCGGCATTAGCGTTGGTGACTCGCTAAAAACCGTTATGGGCGGGCGGCTGCGCATGGATACGCT
Source organism: Chitinophagaceae bacterium (assembly GCA_965246785.1). Taxonomy (GTDB): domain Bacteria; phylum Bacteroidota; class Bacteroidia; order Chitinophagales; family Chitinophagaceae; genus UBA1952. The sequence continues at coordinate 296,358 of CBDFFM010000020.1, read as the reverse complement.
GCTCGCTGAGATGGCTTACTGCATGAGCGACCAAAGCGGGGCATATACGGATGCGAAGCAGTACTTCCGAAGCAACATACAAAGCGTTACGTTTCCGGATGACCGGACGGCGGATTTGTACTTCAATAAGTTGCGCGCTATGTACCTGCAGAACCGGGCAAAGTATAAATCCATGGCGCTGACGGCTGGAAGCACGGACTGCAGCGGCTGCAGTGACACCGCCTATCAGATAAAACTGATACCGCCCCCGCTTGTCCCCGTCATGTATACACCTACGGGCGGAATAGATACTTCGGCCGGCAGCTTTTTCGCGCTTTTTGCAGGCGACAGCTCCATGCAGGCGAAGCTGGCCTATATGCTGTTCTATGCCCGGAGCAGTCTTATCACCGACACTGCCCTGCAACACCGCTATGAGGACACTGCTCACATGTATGTTCATTACACGGACAGCTTACTTAATGCAATTTCCAAAGACAGCCTGACAGCTAAGCTGGCTAACTGCTATGCAAATACTGCCCAGATGACTCGTCTGCGGGATACGTTGCAGGCCATGATTGCCCGCGCGGAAGTGCATAACGGCGCATTCATGCCTTGGCAGGTACGCTATGCCATTACATCCTCCGGATTATCGCTTAGTGGCCTCTGCCACCCCTACCTCTTTAATTATGATTATTATCAAACCCACAATACTACGAGAGGTACCTGCCGTAGCGGGCCATACTATGACTTCGTCCGTGACTTCTTTAACACCGGACAGATAATAAATGCGCTTAAGCAGACGACAACGACCATTAATACTTTCAGCCTGAGCTGGAGCAATACCAATCTATTCGCATCGCAGATCAGCGCCGCACTGGGCAGCGTTTCCACTATCGGGTTGCGCACTAATTATGTGAGCGCCAGCAAAATAACAAGGCTGGTGTTTTACAATACGGCCAACCCGGCCACCGATTCACTGGTAGTCACACTGCATGCCAGCAAAGGCGCGCCCTACAACAGTGGGCAATCTCCATTTTATCAGCCTGACGGGCCGATGAATATTGACCATGTATACTGCTACCTGGAAGACCCGCAGGCACAGGCAGATGGGTATATCGGCAGATTCATGTTCCGGCTGGGCATGAGTCGTACTGATACCGTGGGGACGGCGGCCCTTATTACAAAATACAGCCTAAGCGGATGGAATAATAAGGTGACCATGTCTGAGGAAACGGAAAATCCCATTTCCGGCTGTGTTGCGTGTACGGAGTTTAAGGGGGTATATAAAGATTTTGCGGACAGCATGTCAACGTATGGCGGCTATGCCGGGGACCACCCCCTCTTCATTCGTTCACTACGCAACTTTGCCAATTATAACCTGAAGAGATGCTTTGGCGACGCCCAGTACAGGCGCTTTCTGAATAGCTGCGCATTGGCTGATTCCATGCATATACCCGCCTATGGAGGGTACGGGCGCATTAGTTTTCCGAACTCAGGGTATAACAGCTTTGCGGACTTCAGGCAGGCCTTGGCCAACAGTACGGACAGCATCAACGTAAGGCTAATTGTGCTCGATTCCACAGCCAGCGGCGAGCGAGCCGTAATAGATTACAGCTCCATTCCATATCCGCTGTTGCGGAAGTTTGACGGCATTATCAATGCGAACGGTGGTCAGACAGGCGTTGCCGTCACAAGCAATACCGGCATCCTGCTGGTACCACAGAATTCAATAAGCGGCGCTACCATTGACACAGTGCTCGCGGGGACAGGGCTTACATATGGCTCCGCCGCGTCCGTTTATGTTAAAAAGGGCACCAAACGATACGCTTACTACCGGTATACAATCAGCCCGTCCGGCGTGATGAATAATGCGCAGTTGTCTGTGGCGGCTGCTCTGGTAGACACCAATTTATACCTGCACAGCGTTAATGGCTATTGGTTTCCGACCGTTTATGCAACCCTGAACAGGGACTATTATAAGCCGGAAAAGCAGCAGTACCTGCGCTATGCCTACGCTATGCAGGCTATGAGTCCGCCGAACATCCTTGATACCTTGCAGCCATCTTTCCTTGAGGCGAATGTTGCCGCCTTTGGCGGCACGGCAGTGAGCTATGTGGATCCGGCGAATCCAAAGCGGCATACCGACCTGTACTTCTCGGCGCCTAAGGATACATTCAGCGGATACAGCGTGCTTGAGCAGATATTCGGCATGGCCGGAACTTATCTCGGCAGCAATCATGTTTTTTTGCCGACCACTTCTAATTCGGCTACCGCTACGACAGCGCCAAGCGGACATAGCCTGAAGCTTTACCGTTGCGCGGATGGGTTATACTGGTATCGTTACTTCGGGGCAGGCAAGAAGCTCTATGACGTTTATGTGCGCATGCCGCAGTGGGTGTTTGAGAACGTGCATCCGCAGATGACCCTTGCGGGTGTGCGCCATGAAAACGGGGATAGCGCATCACGCCGGTTTACGCTACTGTTGACCAGAACAGGTATACCGTCGGATACTTTTTATGCTGCCGGTAGCACTGATTTTGACCTTACGTGGAGCCGGAAGCTACAGGACGTGATGATGGGAAATGAGCACCCGAATGGGCCGGATGACCCTGCCAGCGGCGAGGTAGGCAGCAAGCCCAACTGTGAGCAGCAGCGCCTGGATAATGCAATCTATATTGGCAAGACGAATTATGCCAACTATATCGATTCCTTTAAGCATGCCCTTCGTACAGCGTTTTATAATCACGTGATGAGTCATCTGGGCGAGAAGCTATGGGTGGAATACGCCGACAAGCGATTTGCCTATACACTCTACAGTTATGACCTCGCTGGTAACCTCATCACTACAGTCCCGCCAGCAGGCGTTCATCCACTGAACAGTACCAATGCAGCTACAGTAAAAAGCCTGCGTGCAAACAAAATGGTGGCAGCCACAGGACTGCCGGCGCATGATAAGGTGACGCATTACGAGTACAACACCGCGAATAAGCCTGTGCGGGAACTTACACCGGATGCGGGCCAGAAAACCATGACCTATGACGCGAAGGGTAATGTCATCCTGTCCCAGACACAGCGGCAAAAGGCTGGCGGCCTGTTCACCTATATGCTCTATGATGGCCAGAACCGGCTGACAGAAACCGGACAGGTGCAATGGGCGGACTGTCCTGTGTTCGCCGACCAGCCATTATACAATAAGGTCAATAGCGTGTGGGTAAAGACTGCTCCTCCCAATGCGTGCGCCTGTGAAAACCTGACCGACAGCCTGTGGACCTTTTGCGCTCCCAATACTGCCAATACCTATGATAATCTACTCTTTGCTAAAAAGATTCGGCGCCTTCCCCGAACCGATGTGGTGGCAACGGTGTACGACACGGCGCTCATAAACATGGGCGCCAAACCCGGTATGAGTGTGCAACAGAACCTGCGCAGCCGCATAACCGCGAACATGTACTTTGAAAATGTGCCGCCTGATACTGCCGGCTTGCCGCCGGTGAGTAACTACACGCATGCAACACACTATAGCTATGACGTAGCAGGCAACGTAAAAACACTTGTACAGGAGTTTCCATCGCTTGAGGCTACTAAGCAGCGGTTCAAGCGGGTGGACTATGAGTACGACCTCATCAGTGGTAAGGTGAACATGCTTGCATACAACCGCGGCTTCGGCGACCAGTTCTACCAGCGCTACGGCTATGATGCCGATAACCGAATTGTACGTGCGGAGACATCCCACGACGGCTTCATCTGGAAGCGGGACGCCGCCTACACCTATTATCAGCATGGCCCGCTGGCGCGCGTGAGCCTCGGCGACCAGCGCGTGCAGGGAATGGACTACGCTTACACCATACAAGGCTGGCTTAAGAGCATTAATGGCGACCGTACGGACACATTGCGAGACCTGGGAAATGATGGCAGGAAAAGCTCAGTGACGCCTAAGGATGTCTACGCTACAACCATTGACTACTTTAAGAATGACTACCAGCCTATAGGCGCTACACCTGTGAGTTACCTTGCCACAACCGGCAAAAGCCTGTTCAATGGCAATATTGCGCGGCTGACCACGGATGTAACTCCCTGCGGGCCCATTACCGCTATCTTTACCTATGACCAGATGAACCGCATCCGCAGGGCAAACTATGCAAAGGATAGCGCCGGTATACTGCAATTCAACGATTGGTACGCATCCTCCTATAAGTATGATTTAGACGGCAATATTTTAGCCCTAAACCGGAAAGCGTGCAATGGCAACACTATGGATTCGCTTATATACAGCTATCCCAACGGTGCCCACAACAACAAGCTTACCAACGTGCTGGATTATGCTTCGTACTCACCGATGCCCAAGCTTGACCTGCCGCAATACACTGTGACTAGCGCCACGCGCTTCACATATGATGCAGACGGTAACTTAACCAACGACCTTACTTCCAACGCAACAGGCATCAAGTGGAACATCTATGGAAAAATGACCGACCTGACGAGCGTCGGCACTCCATATCATTTTCAGTATGATGCCATGGGCAACAGGGTCCTCAAAAAGAACATTTATACGAGTTACAATAGCCAGTTTGAGGACATGACCTACTATGTGCGCGATGCCCAGGGAAATATCCTTGCCGAATATGTAGGCCGGGACCACTTTAATACGCAGGCCAAGATTGTCACTATTACCGGCATACGAACTTCACTTACCGGAGGAAATCCCACCGGTACCTGGATTGGCGTGCTCAATGGCACTGGCTTAACCACCAATCCAGCCTTTGTCAATTACATCACCGGCATCGGCAGCAGTACGCTGCAATTCCCGGCCGGCGTATATCTGGCAGCCTCGCCCTCGCTGCTTCAGCATTTTATAAATAATGCCCCGAAACTAAGCCGGACATTATGCCGCTATGCAGCCCCCCTTTCTGCGGGCACTGCGGGAGACGGTTATGTAGTGGCAGACGCGCTGCTGACAGCTATGGCTGATGATCACGCGGCGGACTATCACCTGAGCGCCAGTGAAGTGCTCACACAGATAAACCATACGATACTTTTTCACCCGGACAGCGAGGTACAGAAGCACGCAATGGCCCAGCTTATCAGCAATCTCCCATCCGTGGCGGCAGCTACTGCCACCTACTGGGGTATTGGCCTGAATACGGCCGCTGACAGCGCGCGGCTGCTTTACACCTTCCGTACTGAAATGAACGGCAAGGGGCCGGAATATCTCAGGGACATGCTCTATGGCTATTACAGTAGTGATACGGGGCTGCTGCGCAACTGGCTCCGAGAGGTAACCAGTGATGAACTGTATGTGGCCGGCGTAAATGACACGGCGGTAAGTGAATGGGCTCTGCATGACGGATATGTGGATATGACGCGCAATGCGCTTGTAAACTTTGGGGATGCGGCTGCAGAGGCGCGGGCAAGATATGTCGGTGACAAAAGTCTGGCCGGCATCTACGGCTTTGCATCCTGGTGGGGTGAGGGGTTGAGCAACGTAATCGCGTTCAGCGATGGGGGAGAAGAGGGGCTTGCAACCGTGGCCTATCTAGACGACCCGCTGAACTATCTTCAAAGCCTGACGAGCCTTCAGGGGCCCGCGTTATTAGACACCGCGCTGGCCGCCATAGACGACGGCAGCCTTGATATTACAGGGTTGGCTACCGCGGCAGGCACTACCCTGACTGCAGTGCAGAACGCCTCGTTAAGTGGCGCTCCCTACCTGCTGGAACAAGGCATACGCCTGTCCAACCACCATATGTACGGTTCTTCGCGATTGGGTATTTCATACGCGGGTGATTATGCGTGCAGCTACGACGATGTGTTGGGCCTTATCGACATTCGGAACGTAATTAAGCCGCGGCACTGGTACAGCTACGAGCTCAATGCGCCCATCAAGGCGGGCAGGCTCAGCCCTTACGGCAATGGGCTGGACAGTGCTGCCCAAGCCGTGCACGACATTGGTCTGAAGCAGTATGAGCTGGTGAATCATCTCGGTAACGTGCAGGAGACGGTAAGCGACAAGAAGTACAGCAAAGACATCAACGGGGACAGCATCAGGGACGAGTTCCGCGCCGCTCCCATCATGGTATATGACTACTACCCATTTGGTGAGCTGATGGTAGGCAGAAGCTTCGACTCGGCAGGCCTGTGCGTAACCCTGCCTACCTCCTGGACGGAATATATACAGACCTACGAGGTGAATGGCGGGCCGCTACATCCCAGCGGGGGCGGCGGGGCCGTCTCCGTGGGAAGCGCAGGTTTAACCACCTCTACTAGCTATGGCACAGGTGTCACGACAACCGGTAGCGCTGCGGGCAGCGGTTTCAGCTATACCATCAGCGGGATACCCAACCCGTATATTACTCTGGGCATCAAGCTAAGCGCGCTGGCAGGAGCGGTTCAGGTACGGGTATATAAGGGAACAGGCACAAGCGGGGTGCAGCTGGCGAGCGCTAACTTCAACTATACCTCTCCCATACCTACCATGACCGTAGGTACGTCCTTTGCACCCATCATGACCCTAGGAACATCGACTACCGGCACCATAACGGTAACCGTTACCAGTGTGGGAAGCTACAGCTCCTCTCAGGCAATGTTCACGGTGGATTCCCTGTTTTATACCTATGCACAGAGTGTACATGTGCCTGTGTTTAGCACGCGCTGCGGTAATCCGGTAGATCAGTATGAATTTGGGTTTAACGGGCAAATGAAGATGAATGAGATTGCAGGGATTGGCAATCACAATCAGTTTAAGTTCAGGGAACAAGATTCAAGACTCGGACGGTTCTGGAGTGTTGACCCTTTGACGAAAAAGTATCCTTTTTATAGTCCGTTTGCATTTGCGGGAAACAGGCCGGTTGATGCGATTGATTTTGAAGGACTTGAGCCCATTACGTTAGTTCAAAATCAAGGAGATGATAGAATAATTTATTCGGCTGCTCAAAAAGAAACTGATAATACAAGAGTACATTTATTTGCGCATGGTAACATCGATAGAATAGCCAACTATGTGGATGGGTTTTCTGAAATACTGTATATGGATGCAAAGTCAGTTGATGCCATGCTTAAGACAAAAAGCGACCTTTGGCGTAATAGAAAATATGGCGACCAAACAATTATTGTTCTGCACTCATGTCTTACGGGGAGGCCAAGCGCAAATAAAGAGAAGCCTAATATAGCATATCTGATTTCTATAGCGCCCGAATTTAAAAACGCTTACATTATAGCTCCTGATGAAGAGGATCATTATATAGGCAACAAATGGTTTAGGACAGGAGAGGAAATTGGGCCGAGAAAGACTAACAAGGATGGAAAAAGTATTGGTATGGGCCATTGGCTCGTTTACCAAAATGGCATATTGATAAACATGTTTAATGGAAATATAAACCCAAAATCTTTTATTCCACAACAGTCGAAAGCTCAGAAAGGAACGGATCAGGCAAATCATGTAAACCGACAGGTTCAAAGCAGGAATGGAAGCAGATGAATAAAAGAGAGTTCTATAGATATATAATATTATATTATTTTATAAATCAAATATTCATGTTGGCTTATTCTATAACCTAAATCTATTCTTATGAAATTCAGGGTTTTCACATTAATATTTGAAATATTAATTATGGTAATAGTGGTTGGCTGTAATACCCCCCAAAGTCGACCTATGAATATGACAAGTATCCCTATTGACGAGCTAAAAGAGAAGGTTCTATCTACAGGTGATACAGAAGCATATATAGAGCTAACCAAGGGTGAACTGCGATATCCAAGTGGGGACATTCTTTTTTCTGCACTTGTAATGGCTAATAAATATGACTTTACTCCAGCTTATTATGATGTCTACATTAGTTTAAAGACTTCTTTTACGACGAAAACTTATTCGTTAGGAGACATGGATAATAAAACCAAGAATTTAGCTATTGAATACCTAACTGTGGCTGCAAGCAGAGGAGTACCTAACGCTAAGACTGAGTTAGATTCTGTTAAAGCACATTTATTAGATAGAAGATAATGTACAGTATGTTATGACATTAAAATAAGTTTTTAATGCATTCTCAATTCCGTATATGGCAATGGTCAGAACCGTATTTAAACTTGCTTCTTAGAAACTTAGTCACTACCAGTCTTTGAGAAACCAGCACTTAATACCAGCAGACATTGTATTGCCATTACATGAATGGGTTACTGCTCTGATGCGGCGCTAATAGCAGCGCAAAGGAATTAGAGACAAACCCACTCGCGCAAGTATACCTGAGAAGTATGACTACTATCCGTTCGGTGAGCTGATGATAGGCAGAAGCTTCGACTCAGCAGGTCTGTGCGTGACCCTGCCTACTTCCTGGACGGAATATATACAGACCTACGAGGTGAATGGCGGGCCGCTACATCCCAGCGGGGGCGGCGGGGCCGTCTCCGTGGGAAGCGCAGGTTTAACCACCTCTACTAGCTATGGCACAGGTGTCACGACAACCGGTAGCGCTGCGGGCAGCGGTTTCAGCTATACCATCAGCGGGATACCCAACCCGTATATTACTCTGGGCATCAAGCTAAGCGCGCTGGCAGGAGCGGTTCAGGTACGGGTATATAAGGGAACAGGCACAAGCGGGGTGCAGCTGGCGAGCGCTAACTTCAACTATACCTCTCCCATACCTACCATGACCGTAGGTACGTCCTTTGCACCCATCATGACCCTAGGAACATCGACTACCGGCACCATAACGGTAACCGTTACCAGTGTGGGAAGCTACAGCTCCTCTCAGGCAATGTTCACGGTGGATTCCCTGTTTTATACCTATGCACAGAGTGTGCACGTGCCGGTGTTCAGCACCCGCTGCGGTAACCCTATTGACCAGTATGAATTTGGGTTTAATGGGAAGTACAAGGATAATGAGGTGGCGGGGATCGGCAATACCTACAACTTTGACGCAAGAATGTATAACTCAAGAATTGCCAGATTCTTTAGCTTAGACCCCCTAGCGAAAAGTTTTTCGGAAATCTCTCCTTATTCTTTCGCTTTAAACTCACCAATTACTTTTATTGATGAACAAGGAGAGAAGGCAGGAGTATACTTTAATCATAAGAATAAAAGCATAATAATAAAAACTAATGTTTATGTAGCCAGGGGGGATAATGCGGCTAAAAGTCGGGCAGAAAATGCTGCATCTTTCTGGAATTCCTCTAGCGAAAAGTTGGTATCGTCTTTTCGATATACTTATGCAAGCAATAAAAAGCCTTATACAATAGCATTTGATATTAAGGTGATTGAATCAAATGACATACTAAAAAGTGCTATTAATGATAAGATTGGTGTCAGTTTTGCCATAGACGATGAGAAAGTAAATGAGGACGAACGAGCGGCAGGCATTTCCGGAAAGAAAAAAGAAAACGGATATATCACATACGACGGCAAAAATATATACGTGCGTGCTAAGCCCCTTGCTGAAAATACTGATGAGCATGAACTGGGGCATTCTATGGGTATGCCACATTTCTTGAATGGTGTGATGAAAGAGGTATATGATCAAAATGACTTGCTTAGAAATACCATTATAAGAGGTAATATACAGAAATTAATATATAATATTAACGTTACTAGTCCTTCAAATGCCGATGATTTTGAGCGAGATAATGGAAAAGGTCAAGGTAATCCAGAGAATACAATACTCTTTGATACTGGATCGGGAGTTCAGCAAATGAAAGACGGTGAGGTAGTTCCTGCTAGTAATAAAGCTTATCAGGGTAGTGCTAATCCAAATCCAGTATATCAGTCTCAACCAGCTAAATAGTTAACAATGAGGGATGCCATACTAATTATAGTCTTAGCATTGAATGGGCTGAGTCTTTCGTCATTTGGGCAAACAGGCATATCTTTTAGAGGTGAATTTATTAACAAATATAATTCTGTAGGCCGAAAGACTGGAAAGTGGATATATTTCGTCGATAACGACACAAGTAAATTTGTACAGTTGATAGCAATTTATAATGACGGACGAAGGGTAGGTAAATGGATATTCTACGCGAATGGCATTAAAAACCTAGTAAAAAAGTATATGGTCTATAATTTAGACGGCAGTATAAATATATATAGTATAAATAATACTGCTAGTGTATATCTTGCAGCGGATACATCTAAAATAATATTCTACAATCTTGGCTTTAAAAGAAATATAAGAGCGATTTGTGAAAAAAATAAGGTTAATAATTCATTTGATTGCATAATCTTCAACAGAAATCATGTCAAAATGAATAGAACAAAACTCATGGACTTTAATGGAGTGGTAGATACCATAGGATATTGGAGTCTAGAATTTTTTTCTCCTGACGAAGCAGTTCCTTCAGATGTCCCTTAAACTACAGCATTCTTTACCCCGCTTGCGCAAGTTTGGGGCGTGAGGTCTAAGCACGGACAACTCATGTTTGGCGAGTGACTCTTGAAGAGCTCTTTGACAGAAAATACAGTGTCTACATGGGCACCGTAGGTACGTCTTTTGCACCCATCATGGCCCTGGGAACATCGACTACCGGCACCATTACCGTAACCGTTACCAGTGTGGGTAGCTTTAGCTCTTCCCAAGCCATGTTTACGGTGGATTCGTTGTTCTATACCTATGCGAAGAGCGTGCAAGTGCCGGTATTTAGCACATGCTGCGGCAATCCGGTGGACCAGTATTAGTATGGGTTTAACGGTCAGATGAAGATGAATGAGATTAACAGTAGTGTCGAAAGAATGAGCAGATCCTATGGTCTGCTCATTCTTTTTAGCTATTGGTTATTCTGGGAGTAATTGAAATACGGCACATAATTAAAAAAAGAACCATAAGATAAATGTATTTGCACACAAATATCTAACTGCTCATAACCTAAGTAGTAGGTCGCTATTGACAAAGTCATATAGAAGCGTATAAATAATAAAAAATACGCACATGAAAAACAAAAAAAAAGACCTGCGGGACTATGATGATTGGCAGGATATGGGTATGCTCACTACTTTAATAGAAGCATACTTATACTTCTGGATTTTCCTTCCGATAAAATTTTTACTTTCATCCGGCTTGTTCTTTATCCTGGTGTTCGTAGTCAGCTATGGAGCATTTAGATTCAAAAATGACCTTTGGACAGACTACAGGAATGGACGACTGTCAACAACATGGGCTTGGATACTCATACCTGAGTACATACTTATGATGTATCTAGTGTCATTCTGGAACACACTTCGAGCATAACTGTATAGTCACCTCAGAATTAAATGCCGCATTTACTGCGGCATTTTTTAGCATGTGGGCATAAAATAAACATAATCAATTACAAGATGTAGTATTTAATAGTACAAGAATAAACTTGGAATTTATCACTCATGACAACAGTACTATTACATTGGGTTAACATCCAATTTCAGTTCCATCAGTAAACGAAAATAAAATCAATGAAATTTAATATTCCCGGAAACTCTTCAAAGATGAAGGAACTCTGGATAGAGCTTTATAGGTTTTCATTTTCTCATAATACGTCTGTAAAGGACAGAAACCATGATAAGTTTATCGGTCGCGAAAATACCGTGAGAAAACTAGAAAATCTGCTCACGAACGGAGATAATCGATCCGGTGCTTATTTGGTGACAGGCTTCAGGGGAATGGGCAAAACATCACTTATAAATAAGACATTAAGAAGAATTCAAGGAGGACCTAATCAACAAAATTTTGCACAGATACTTCGTGCCTGGTTATTTCTGGCTTGCATGTGGTACTTATTACCATTCTCATATTATGTGCTAAGTATTTATGAATACATGGGTGTACATGCTTATTCTATAGGAGTGCTAATTTCTTATAAATATGCTATCCCAATTGCACTCATATATCCTATAGGATATTTTCTTACAGAAAGTAGAGACCGGTTTTCATCGGATGCCAATATCATGCCTGTTCAGCACAAGCGATTTCGCAGGTTTATGAATTCATTGGTAGACAGCTTCAATATTTATAGAAATGAGGAGAAAGTAAATAGCCTGACCAATTTTTTGCATATAATATTAGGAAATATACTTATATATATTGCAACAAATATGCTAGAAGATATCCATTTTCTACTTAGCTATCATCGATACCCAGATAATCTACGTGTCCCCCTGACGTATCTAACAAAGAACTTCATTATCGCACATTTTATATTATGGTATGCGAATAATATTATTGATAAGATATATTTCACAATGCACGTGTCCTCTGATAGAAGAATTTTCCATCGCAGGCATGCACGAAATAATTATCATTTCAGAAGGTGCATGGCACCAGTAATTATTTGCGCGCTTCTACTATTAAGCAGCCACTTCTGGCAAGCAAAAACCATAGCTGTATTTGGGCCACCATTATTCATTTTAATATGCATTGTTACAATAATAAAAATGAACGGCTTATTGCAAAAAGGTGTTGTCGAAAAGGGAATTAAAACCGGGGAACGTGGAGTTCGAAACCGTATAAGACAGATCTATAATTACGGTGACTATTGTACAGTTCAAATTAATCTGGGACAGGATGACCTGAAAGAGTTGGATGTGCTCAGACTTTTGACCAATGCCACGCTTACAAGGTATAAGAAATGGTATTATTCCCTTTGGTCTTTCAAAAAATTCATATGGACTACTATTATTGTAATTGGGTTGAGCACTATTACGGTATGTCTTTCAAATAATGATTCGTCCTTGGGCATGCTTTATGAAATTCGAAATAAGTCGGGCATTCTTAATTATTTTCCGAGTCAAGTCATCACGCTAAAGAAAAAAATTTCTGATACAGAGGAATTGTATTCAAAACTAAATAATGGCAAGAAAGATCTTCCCCCTATCCCAACAGGAGGTGAATCGCTTATCACGATTGATGGGAAAATACGTGAAGCTCGGTATGTCGCAAGTGATAGCGCTACTAACGTTATTCCGGATAAAATATACATAAAAGAGGTTACTCAAGAGATAAAGGCATCAAAAAAGGTATTTAGAGGTAGCTGCATAATTGTAGACCATTTTATGGCTGCATCCTATGAATGGCTAAGTAAAAGCTTGGTTTTTTTTCTTAGTGATACCCTCGGGTTCATTCACTGGGATAGCTTAATACCCAAACGGCTTGACTATCTAAATATAATGCTGTTAATAATGTATTATATTATATACCGAATTGCCATTCGGGTATTACCCGTGTTTGGTATTAAAACAAATTACAGCTCTATATGTCTTCTAAAACGCATTGCTGTGAATATTGATGCTAATATCACTCAAACATATGAGCGAAACTTTCTAATAAAATCATTTGGTGGCTTTTCATTCGGAAAGCAGCAACAGCAACCAAAACTAGATGCAAAAGACATTGAGAATAGACTCATTAATTTCTTTGATCAGTTAGAAAACATTCCAGGCCTTTTCGTTAAGCCGAAATTTATATATGTATTTGATGAATTGGACAAAATAGAACCGCTGGCCAACAGCATTCTTAATGATAAGCTTAAGGAGGATATTATAGACGATAACAGCGCCAAAGTGGAGGGGATGAGAGCGCGGCAGCAGGTCATTGCAAGGATTCTAGCTAATTTAAAATTCTTCCTGAATACTGCTAAAGCTAAATTTATATTTATTGCTGGACGGGAGATGTATGATGCCTCATTAGCCGATGTCTCTGACCGGGATTCCTCTATTGGTAGCATCTTTCACGATGTCGTTTATGTTGAGAGCTTTTACACAGACTGGGATGAAGGCAAGACTTCAAATGTTATGGAACTTACTGAACAATACGTATGCCAATTCTTAATACCGTCCGAGTATTTTGTTCCGAAGCCCGTTAATTTGAATGCATATAATGAGTTCCTAGAAAATGAATGCACAATTAACGGCAAAAAAATAAGTAATAATCTTCGAGCGAAGATTATTATTACCATTCATAACTTCATTACATATCTGGTTTATCGGAGTAATGGTTCGCCCAAGAAAGTAGCCTCTATATTTGAAGATTTCGTTCGTTTTCCACTAGATTCAGATTTACGGAAGTCTACAAATATTGTGCGTGGTGAGCACTTGTCCGAGCCATACCTATATTTCGGGCCTGACGAACAGTATAAATGTGGCCTTACCACTTATCTGTTTACCCCTTTTCTTATGACGGTCAGCCATCACTTTCACGAGCTAGGCGATAAGTTGCTGGTATCAACAACCTATCTGATGGATCATCTTTATAAGTTCCATAGCTATGGATTTTCCTGGCGAAATCTGGAATTAACTCCTGAAATTATTGCGATTAATAAAGACCCGGAACTGCGTGAATTTATAACAGGCCTGATCAGCTTTCTTTCAAAAAACCACATACGTCATATTCTCAGCGGGCTGCACGAGTATAAATTTAATAAGAAACTTTCTGCAGAAATTCAGTTTGTATCTAAAATATCAGAACTGGAATCGGCTGCTTTCAATTTTACTTTAGATGAATCATTGGAGGTAAAGCGATATTATCGCAAGCGATTGTTGGAGTTGAAAAATAGCTATGGCGCCGAATATTATAAGAATGGAAAGCATGTTCATAGTATTTCATTTGTTCAAATGATACTTGGTGACCTTCATTATTATGATCAAGAGTATGATGATGCCATAATCCACTATATGGAGGCAATTCAGATAATACGGAACCAAGAAAAGGACCAGTCAACCCCATACAATTTTGTACTCTTGATGCGGAATATGCTTAAACTAGGGTTGGTTTTTGAGCATAAGAAGACCTATGAATCAGCTTTTATGGTATATAGTCAGCTGTCGACTATGGTCGTCAGAATAAGAGACATTGATCTAAATAGCATTGATTTAGAGGTGTTCTTTGTGAATAAACCTGAACTACAAAATTTCTTAGACCGCCACTATGACCTAATTATCAAACAGCCCGGAGTTCCCACATTATTACAGAACAATATAAATGAACATAAATCTGCCATCATTCATTGGATGGATAAGGAGAAGTTTGGTACAAAAAACAGCCCGCGAGAAACCATCCGAATTATTGGTAGGCATTTTGATATAAATAAAAAAGAAGGCATAAAACCAAATAAAGGCAAGATAATGAGTTGGCAAGAAATGGATTCGTTTGTTGGTTTTGAGGAAGATTTCTTTGATAAAACCCTCAGAGATGAATGGTTTTCCACCGACAAGGCCGAAATATATCAGAATATATCCCTACAGGAAGGATTAAGGTTATTCTTTCAACCAATCATAGCTAAATTACAAGTACTAGAAAAACATAGCATTACCGGAATAACCCAGATTGATATGGATCGTGCAGATGAGGAATTTAAATTCATATTTCGTTCAGTAAAGTATCACGAAAAGTATGCGGTTGGAGTTGAATATTACAACAAGACGGCCGATGTACTCTATTACAAGAATGGTTTACTTAAGGATAATTGCAACAAATTAAATGACCTTGAAAGTCCTCTTCCGCCCAAAGACTTCCGGATTCCAGATGATGCTTATAGGCGGTATATGTATAGCCTGTATGAAAATTTAGCCCGTGGGCTAAACGAAGAGCCGCGGGAAGGCGCTTCCATAGAGGAACAGGAACATTGGGTATTAACCAAGATTAATCAACATATTATTGTCGAATACAGGCAGCATTTCAATAATGCTACATACAACTATTTAGATGCATGCGCCTCAGGTATGTCTGACGTGGCAAAACTGTCTTATCAGTATGTCAAACAAAGAGCATAGGATTGACATTGATTATTTAGAGGGGCTATTTGGTGATAGTAACTGGGATATTAAGATGCTTTTTCATAACGGCCAGAATCTTAATAAAGCCCTATTGCTATACTTCGCAAGCGCTTCGGTTTTTATGCATTTAGGTAACAATACGCGTTACTACATGCAGCTGCTGAAGACAGTGCAGGCATTCAGCCATTTTATCAGTAACGACTTGTATACGCCTGCTGAACTGGCGCAGCTATTCGAAGTTATTAGAGTCAAAATTATTCCAAAGGCACTAAAGGCATCGTACAGGTTGTACGAGCACGCAAACCGCGCGGAATATAATACAATAAGAAACATATTGGATAGGCCATTGGAGTATGTTGAACAGCAAAGCAGTGAGCGTTCATTTATTTATCGCAATACATCTGCCGGAACAGAAGCTAGAGAGTTGCTAGTGTCTACACTTTACCTAAGTCTACAGATTAACATGAATGACTTGCTGCCGGAAATTGATCAGTTATGTGATTCAAGTCGAGTGATAACTACGATGAATCTATACATCAAAGAGTTAGGATTGAAGGCAAGAAGAAATTATTTTGATATTGAACTGCTGATTGGAAAAGAGCTGCTTTTGGCTATTAAAGAGCAATCACGTCTGGGTCTAACAGACCTCAATGGTCTCATAATTACGAATGAGATTCATAATCTCTGTGTAGACTCCATTTACTGTTATGCAAAAATGCTTCAGTATTTTAAGATAGCCGGGATAAATTATATCAATACAACCCACAGTTCGCTTGCGCAGATTCATGAGCGTATGGGATTCTGGTGCGAGTGGTATCTCCTCATTAAAAGATCCTTAAACCTGGAAGAGAGGATTGGGTTTGATAGAATGATGATGGAAATTTTGGAAACAAGTGACCTGAATTATATTACACCTTGGCTCCACTATGAAATGGCAATCAGAGAGTATCATAAGGCAATTGAAGTACACCATGAAGGCTTAGATTACAAAGATCTGATTCGGCAGCTATATTATCTCGATGATGACTTTGATGACAGCGTATTACACTATTCACTCGCTATCGAGAGGTATCAGATGAACACTGGTAATATCCGCTCCAGAATTGCAAGACTGAATCAAAAGCTTTCCGATCACCATCTTTACAAATTTGAAACTTATTTTGCATAGGCTTTGAACTACCAAGCTCTATATACAAAAAATTACTAGTTTGATAAGCATCGGTACATGTCTACGGATAAGTATCTCACACCGCTTTCAAATCATTGATATCTATAGGAATGCAGTCAACAATAACTACGCTGTGATAGCTGGTATTCTTACTATTACTCTTTAATAATCGAACACAGTACCCCCAAACGGGAGGGCCAGCCTTTGCACGCTTTGAGCAAGCGGTAAGAATGAGGCATTCATGTCATGACACAACTCATTTCCCAAGATAAATCTTGGAAAATGACGGTATTGGGCGGATTATATTCGCCCACAACCTCAACAAGCACCCTTGGATTCAGCTAAAGCTCACTACCTCAACGCTATCAGGGTAGGATATGCCGATGACCACGAAATGGTTCGTAAAGGCATTATCGGTTATATCAACACGTTTGAGGGATGTCATGTCATTTTGGAAGCAAATGATGGCAGTGAGCTCATCGAACAGATGAAGCAAGCCACCGAACTGCCTGATATCTGCATCTTGGATATTTTTATGCCAGTGCTGAACGGCCTTGAAGCGCTCATTCAGATAAAAGCCTGGTGGCCGCATGTCCGGGTGCTTGTGCTCACCGGCCATAGTACGGACTATTACCTTGCCCGGATGATACGGGCAGGGGCCGAGGGGTACCTGCAAAAAAACTGCTCGCCAAAAGAACTGGAAGCGGCAATAAGATCCATCCACGAAAATGGCATCTACAGTCCGGATGTGCCGACTTACAAGTTTTACCGTTCGGTAAAGAACAACGAGGTCAAGTTGCCCGAGTTTTCAGAGAAGGAAATTGCCCTGCTTAAGTATTGCTGTAGCGACCTCAGTTACGACCAGATTGCGCAAAAGCTCAACACGACTCTGCACAGCGTGGACTGGTACCGGAATAGCCTGTTTAAGAAACTTAACGTCGGCAGCCGCTCCAGCCTTGTCATGTATGCCATCCAGTTCGGCCTTGTGGCGCTTGATATAGATATCACCGCACACAGCCTGAAGCTCAAAAAACACTGACACACTAACACCTTTATAATTACAACCACACACCAAAATCACACACATGCACAAATCCATTCTCGCGCCCTGCCTTTGCATTCTGCTCCTCATTTCCGTTTCCTGTAATCAAACCGGAACAAGTACTTCAAAGCGCAATTCGGACTCTACAAAAGGAAACGTTTCCATGCGCATGCTGGCACCCGGAGAAGACACTTCCTTTATCTCAATTGACACTGCCAACAAGATGATAGGCAGCTACCTGGCAAGCGTACAGAGCGGCGGCGGAGCGGATACTAACCTCCACTCTCTTATCATAGATGCAAATGCCCTGCGCGAATACCTCACCTCCGACAGTGGCGCTGATATATCCCATCTGAAGATTATGTTCGCGCACAGGCTGAGCTACATTAACAGCGGCCACAAGGACCAGCCCTGCGGGTACAGCCCGAAAGGACTCACTGTAATTCTTGCCGGATTCAATAACGACGGGGACTATGTTTACTTTAGGGGCAACAGCGTAGAAGACATGAGCCGTCCTTGTCCGTACAGCTGTGTAACGGAAGGCACGGCCTCAAACGACTTGCTGGTTCATTAGACGTGACTGAATACTCCGTCTATCTAGCGAACTTGCTGATGCTGTTATGTACCTGCCTCATTGGCCTGTACAGGTATCAGCGTGTAGAGCCAGCCTTGCGCATTCTTGTCTGGCTATACTGCATCTCCTTTATTGCGGAATGCCTTGCTTTTGTATTTGCCAGGCAGCAGCACAATAACATGGCTGTCTATGGCATTTATAGCTGGATAGAACTGGCAATGGTGTGCGCTTACTTCAATAGCAGCATTGCTATTTTTCGCGCTGGGCACATAGGATATTGGATAGGAGCCGGTGGTGTTGCACTAGGCATTGCGAACACACTGTTTCTCCAGCCCCTCAACAAATTCAACAATTACTTTCTTTACTTTGAAGGCATACTGACCATTGCAATTGCGCTCTTCTCCTTCGCACGGATAATGATTGAGGAAGCTCAGAAAACGCTGACGCATAACCCTCATTTCTGGATTGGCATCGCCTTCATCTTTTTCTGGTCGGTTACCTTTTGCAACTGGGCACTCTACCAATACCTGTATATCCGCCATCCGTCAGCAGGCTGGATTGTAGATGCATCCTTTGATATGGTGAACATCATTACCTATGGCATAGTGTGCGTTGTGTTTGTCAAATACCCCAAATGGGTGCCCGTCCATGAATGAATCCTACTTCATACCTGTACTGGTTGCGGGTGCCATTCTCTTTCTGCTGTTCCTGTTCTTTATTGTCTTCTACATGCTCTACCATCATCGAAGGACACGTTTCTTCGGTATGGAGAAAGAGAAGATGCGCTATGACCATAGCATGGGGCTCATGACAGCGAGGTTGGAAGAGCAGGAACGTTCTATGAACCAGATATCCCGCGAAATCCATGACAACGTCTCCCAGAAAATGGATTTTCTCCAGATGAATATTAAAGCTCTGAAGGAAAATACCGCCATTCATATGGATAGTAAGGTGCTGCAAACAAGCATTACGCTTGCCGAGCAGATTGGCAATGACCTGCGTAACATCAGCTACTCACTGAACGGAGATTACGTTACCACGCATGGCCTGAGCGCCGTATTGCGCAAGGAACTCGAATACATTGACTCGATGCGTGGCATAGCCTGCAGCCTCCAGATTGAAGGGCTTGATGAAACCATTACGGCAAGTGAAAAGTTGCTCGCGTACCGCATTGCGCAGGAGGCGCTACACAATAGCGTTAAACATGCGCGTGCGTCCCGGATTGCCATTACCCTCAAATACGACGCCGATGCATTTAGCATGCAGATATCGGACGACGGCAGTGGATTTGATGCAAGTGCCAGTGGCTATAAAGAAGGCCTCGGATTCCGGAACATGCAGCACCGGGCTAACCTCATGGGAGCTCAGTTACACGTTGATGCCACCCCCGGTAAAGGGTGTAGTATTTTACTAGTGCTCCCTATAATGCAACAAGCTCCGGGCCAGTAATGGAAAATAAAGCCGTAACAGGCCAAGAATAATCTTGGGTTTAAGGCTTTCGGGCTCTGCCACCTTTGTGCACCCTCTCGTATGCCAAAGATGCCTCCCGCTTTTAGTGTCGCGCTTATAGACGACTGTCCGGTAACCCGTTATCTGTGCCGTAGAAGCTTTGAGCAGCAAGGCATTGCCGTGCGTTTTGAAGCCGCCAACGGCCTTGATTTTCTGAGCCAGCTCGAAGGGTCACGACAGCTTCCGGATGCTTGCCTGTTGGATATTGACATGCCGGTAATGGACGGCCACGAAACGGCTTGCAGGCTGAGTATGTCCTTTCCGGAGATTACCATACTGGCCTATTCTTCCGGTACGGAACCCTATATAGCGGACAGGGTACTGAAATGCGGGGCACATGGATTTATGGCAAAAGGTTGCCGGCCCGCGGCATACGGCGAGGCACTGATATACCTGCACAAAGACGAACAAATGGGATTACGCAGCCCGCCTGTGCTTACAAATGTCCGCGAACAGCGCTCCTACAGACCACAGTGCCAGTCATATGATTTGGAAGAAACAGTGCCCTCGCCATCCATGCATCAATAGGCAAGAGTCAAAGCAGCCGGGCAGGTACTATACATAAATAGCCAGCCTGAAGCATGCCCGCCCCTATACACCCATCCACAAGTCCCTTAGTCCATCTCTCCACATACCGAATAAGTATGCAGTCTTTTTAATAACCGCTAGAGTCATATCCAGCCAACAAAACCATCCATTTTATGAAGCAAACGCTCTACATTAACCGGCAGGTACGCTATACCGCCACAGGGTGGTCCGGAAGGGCAGCCTTTCTTTTCCTGTGCCTCCTGCTTGGCACCGCTGCCGGCGCGCAGAACCCCACCCTGCACTTGCAGACTACTTTAAACGCAAGCCTGGAATACATACCCGGCAACCAGTACCTGCTCGGCAACAGCGCGCAGGCCGTTTTCATCAACGGCATGAATAACAAGCCGGGCGTGATTGCCCTTAGCCGCATTCACCTGCAGGTTATGCCGGACAACTTTGCGCCCCGGGCAAGCAACCTCTCAACCGTCTATTGTACCCAGGCGGAAGTTAATGATGTACTCCAGGCAACCTGCCCCACGCTCAGCACCTACTTCCATGCCAGCGATGCCCGGCGGACCTTTAATGACGAATATGTCGTCTGCGGGTATGTCATGCGCACCAGCGAATTCAGCAACTGCGGCGGGCCGAGCTATGAGGATGCCTTTATCCTCAGGACAGACAACCGGGGCAATGTGATTTGGTACAAGCGCTACCGACCTCAGCAAACCGGAAGCGGAGTACTACGGTTCAATACTATCATTGAGGACGCAACTACCGGCAACCTCATTGTCGGCGGAGAGCGCATCTCCGGCGATGCATTTGTCATGGGTACAACCGGCACTGGTAATGTCATCTGGGAGCATAACATTACAGCAACTATCGTGACCCAGGCACAGTACTATACGTACCTGCCATCGTCATTCAGCAAAATAACTGCCTTTTCTTCCTCACAGCTGCCTCGGCAGGGGTACGTACTTACCGGACCTGCCCAGCAGTACGTGCAATACCAGTATTCCAATGCCAATTTCGGCGGTGGGATGCTGCTCGTTGTAGACGCGACTGGTATGATTTACACCAATAAACTGATGACACAGGAACTGAACCAGAATTCCGGTTTTATGAAGACGATTGGTGTGGCAGATGCCTTTGACGAGCACGTAGTGCTCACCGGCGCTTCGGGAGGCACCCACTGTTACCAGCACGATTTGCAGGACCTTATGCTGATGAAGATTGACCCGGTCGGTCTTGGGACACCCACCTTCATGAAAACCTATCAGCACGGCTCCGGCAGCGGCTGTAGTGGCGGTACGTGTAGCGTTGGCGTGTCAAGCTGCGGCACAACCGTAACCTTAGGCCAGCGCAGGGGCGACATCTATGTAGGCGGCTATGAGGCCGATTTGTATAATTCAGGTGCTGGTGCGGTCTACATGCAGACCAACAATTCGGGGGTGCACAGCCGCTATGTGCCGCTCAATGCATCACACGGCACCAGTACTTCGGCAATTACCTACAATAGCAGAAATGGCTATCCCGTGTACTCCGGCGTAGTCGGCTACACGCCGAGCTTTCTGATAAAGGACAATTACAACTCGGACTGCGACCCGGATACTGACCCTGTGGAAGTAGACCAGGACCTGCAATACGTTGACAATACGGAATCCCCCCTGCCTATTGATGCAATTCAGGAAGACCTGGTGCGCTTTGTGCTGCCGGACACCATTCTGCTTGACTGCGGGTATGCCAATAAGCAAGCACCGACTGCCATCCAGACTGTCCGCGGGAAAGGACTGGTGATTGCACCGAATCCTGCTACAGACTTTGTGGAAATCCAGATGCCGCTGTCAATGGCAAGCGGTACAATCAATGTGTATGACGTCCAGGGCAGGCTGGTAAGCAGCCGGAGCTTCAGCAGCGGGAACGAGCTGGTGCGCCTGTCTGTCTCCGGTCTGATGCCAGGTATGTACTCAGTCAACGTACAGAGCGGCGGAAAGGCAAGCCGCGCCACGTTTGTGAAAGAGTAAGCACAATAATTGACTGGTATGATAAAGCCCGGCAGATAATGCCGGGCTTTTTATTCTCCGAATGCTTAAGGATGGGGAAGTGTAATCTCTTTTGGAACAGAAAGGCAAGAGATGCATTATGAAGCTACAGCGCGCCGTTCAAAAACTCAGGGGAGAATGTTATATCATTATCGCTGAGGGCAACGATATGCCCATCTTGCTGCAGGGTTTCTAAGAGCGCATGGAAATCTTCCTGGCCATGCGTTGTAAGCGCATACGTAGCCATTGACCTGGGAAGGGTAAACGGGCCTCGGGCAGTCTGCTTGCAAAGCAGGTAGTAATCCCGAATCTGACATACGCTTTGCTGCAGGCTGAATATGCGTTCCCTTGTTGTCATGTGGGGATGGAAGGCTGCAATATATAGTTTCCCTCGCAAGGAAATAAAATCCTGCATCCGCGCATCCTTAGAAATGCAAATTGCGTGTATTGTCAGATACACTGCGGCATGTATCCTATAAGCTCTAAATGCCGTTGCACGTCGCTCACACGGCCCTCTAACTGCCCGCATGCAGTGGTGGTGAGCAAGCGTTAATCCATACCGGCCATTTAGGCTCATGATTCTTACACGTGCTGCATGAATGGTGGGCTGAAGTTGCGTGCTTGAATGCTGTCACAGTGTAGGCAGGCGCTGCATGACGCAGTCAACAAACTGTTTTCTGGGGCGCGGAGCCCGGACTATGGCGCAACAGGCATCTATTGCCTTCGTTATCTCATCGCGTGAGAGATACGGATAGGTGCGGATGATTTTGTCAATCAGATAGTCGCGCTCCCAGCTTTCCGTACAGGCAAAGTCCCGGTGGTCAGAGCCGCCGCGCTTTTTGCGGTCATCGTATTCCGGCCAGTTTTCTACATCAACGTTGTGGTTGTTCATAAGAAATATTCTTTGTCCAAACGTAGCCCTGCTACACAGTGACTTTTCCCGGAATAACCTTGTTCCCGACAGGATTAATCTTGGAAAGCGACAGGCTTCCGAGTATCAATATTGCGGTATTTCCTGCGTCCTCCCGGCAGGTCTCCCTATGGGCATTAATACACACACTTATGAAACAAATTATCCAAGCCGCAGCAATGATTGCAGGCCTGTTCTTTACAGGCATTATTGAATCTGGAGCTACCGCAGCCATTACAACGCAGCCCAAAGATTCTTCGGTTAAGGACGGCGATGATGCGTCCTTTAGCGTAGCTGCTTCCGGCACCGGGCTTCAGTATCAATGGTATGTCCATCAGCCGCGAAGCACCCATGGCTTCGTGACCATCGCAGCTTTAGGAGCCGCGTTTGGTGCTACCTATACCGGGGACACCGGCCCGCAGTTCACCATCTTTGATGCGGACATGAATACCATGGACGGCTATGTCTTTTATTGTCTGGTAACCGAGCCGGCCGGGGGTGGGGTGCCCGTTACATCCACGGCCCAATCCAATAATGTAACCCTGTCAGTTACCGGTATTGCATCACAGTCCACGAAGTTTTACGGGGCTGCCTATGCAAATTTTACAGGTATTCAGGACGATAATCCATCGGGCTATGCGCAGGTGCACGTACGTCTCAGCCAGCCGCTCAATACTATCCGGGGCATTGATTATGATGCGTCTAACCGGGAACGGTTCATAGGGCTGCGCAATTTCCTGTTTCAGCTCACCTATGCCAACACCGATAACTTCAAGCTCTACTCATTTGAAAAATGGGAACAGCACTATGTAAACCGGCTAGACCTGCTTGCCCATGCCTACTTTAATGGAAATTTAGGTCTCAATCTGTTTACCTACGTCATGCCCAAGGAGTGGGCTGGCAAACATAAAGGTGACCTTGGGCATATCTACTTTGATGTCATGACATCGCTGCTGCTTACCGATGTCTACGATACGCTGCACAGCAGGCAGTACAATGTAAAGACAAATTTATGGGGACTCAATGCCAAAGCCATTCTGCAGGATGTCGGCGCCTCCAGATTCACGATTGAGGCAGGCGGGAAGCTGATGTGGCTGTTTCCTTCTTCAAACTCAGTTAATTCCAATCTCAGTCCGCAAATCAGCAATGTCGGAGACCTGGATTTGAACCCGTCACTGAACCTTGAAATTCAGAATAAGAACGTGATACCGTACTTCGAATTCGGGGCCGTTGTAGAGTATGCAACAGGCAAGGTGAAGGAGAGTGCTGAAGCGAAAGACAACTCCCACATCTTCATCCGCTATTCCTACACCAGCAATTACATAAAGAATACCGCACCCAATTTTAGGAATAACTATTTTCAGTTTCAGATTGGATATGTGTTTGACATCAGTAAGTTTTTTTATGGGCAGTAACTGTCTGGCGGCTACCTGTGGAATATAATCTCCTTGCTGGTTAAGCGCGGTGCTGAAAGCTAAGACCACTAGCATTCTTCTTTACTGAATACCGGTATGGACACTGACCTTAGTCTTCCGGTAACTTTATCGCACATATCGCCTGGTGGACTATGAAGACATTTCGACTTTTACTTGCGTTGCTTTTGGCGGGGGAAGCGGGATATGCGCAGACGGATACGGTTCGCATTGCGACATACAATCTGCTGAACTATGGCAATTCAGCCAATCCGGTTGCATACAAGAACCAGCGGCTGCAACCAATCCTTGTAGAAATAAAACCCTCAATCCAGTGCTTCAACGAGGTGTCAACTGCGATACCTGGCTTATTGGATACGCTGCTTAAAGTATTGCCCTACAACTCAGAACATGGCAGCGTACATAACACAACAAGTACGACGCAATTAGATGGCCTGTTCTGGCGAAAGGGCGTGTTCCATCTCCTGCACGACAGCATCATTTGCAGTGATATTCGGGACATCGTTGCCTATGACCTGTATTGGGATTACCCGGGCTTAAGTGTTTACAAAGACACGCTAAAGCTCACGGTCATTACCGCTCACCTGAAGTCTTCCAATGCTGCGGCAGATAAGGCAGACAGGGCCGGAGAAACACAGAAAGTATCCGCTTACCTATCTGCCCTTAATAAGAGCAGCAATATCCTTATGCTCGGAGACTTCAATGTCTACTCAAGCAGTGAGACGGCTTACCAGAATCTGACCAATCCCTCCAATCCTAACGCACGGCTAAATGACCCTTTAAACAAGGCTGGTAATTGGGATAACAATAGCTCCTTTGCGGATATTCACACGCAGTCGCCCCGGCTTGCAGCGCTATCAGATGGCGGGGCAAGCGGAGGACTTGATTCCCGGTTTGACTTCATTTTGGTATCTGATGCTGTGCTTAATGGTAGTAAGGGAATGAAGTATGAGCCCGGCTCATACAAGGCATTTGGAAATGACGGGCAGCACTACGGTAGGGCGCTGACTGATGCACCCGCCAATGTATCCGTATCCGCTTCAATAGCACAAGCCCTCTATGAATGCTCCGACCATTTGCCGGTATTTGGAGACTTTCTTTTTACCCCGCCGCATCATTTACCTGCAGCTAGTATCGAGACGCCGGTTGGAACGCTGCGCGACCAGATTACGATTGCCAATCCCTTTCAAAATGCGATACAGCTAACAACAGTAAAGGGGTACCAGTTCCAACGATTACACTACAGGTTGTTTCGCGTGGATGGGGTCCTGCTTGAAGAAGGTATCCTGGTTCAAAATGCACGTAGTATTGTGCTCAATAGTAGCCTTTCAGCAGGAGTATTTATACTCCGCCTACAGGATGAGCAAGGCGTGCAGGGAGTGTATCGGCTTGTGCATTTCTAATACTATTTGGAGGATTCACTTAGCAGCATACGCAGCCGCTCTTTGGTAAGGCTGTCAACCTCATACTTGTCTAAGAGGAATTCCTTTTTCCCTTCGGCTCGCTGTTGCTTGAGCAGGTCAATGACAAGTTTGGTGAAAATTTCGTTTTCCCACTGCGTAAGTTCTTCGGTTGTCATCTGGCCCTCTGATTATTTGGCAAAATAAGGGCGCATGAGTGTAGTCCGAAAAGGAAAAATAAAAGAGCCTTCCGAGGAAGGCTCACGCTTGAATAATGACTTGTTCCAAGAGCGCAAGCGTTGCTGCACAGATTGGCCGATGCTCATTCCGTTCCCATGAACGCACGGTGGACTTATCCACTTGCATCATTTGCGCAAATTTCTTCTGACTTATACCGCGCTCGGAGCGGTACTTCTGAATTCGGCCACCAAGCGTGTTCTCATCTTGAGGGAAGGGGTTGTATCCTAAAAACTCAATGAGCTTTGGATAGTGCTGAATGCGTGGCGCACAGCGGTTGTTTTCCCACCCGGTAATGGTGTCCTCACAAACACCGAACCGTGCTGCAAGATCTTTCTGTAAGAGACCAAGCTCGCGTCTGCGTTTTTTAATATGCTCGCCTATGGTTTGCAGGTTTTCAATCGCTACCACACCTGCCTTTAACGACTGTGTATCTACTATTTCAGTTCCGAAAAAAGCCAACGCAGGTATGAAGTTGCGTTGCTTATTTCCGCCATTTGGAAGGGGGGCTCGGGGGGCCTGGTGGGGCATATAAGAGAGCTTGATATGTATGTCTTCTTTGCCAACTGTGATTGACTCCGTTATCACTTCCACTATTGAGCGCTTGTGGTCGAACTCAAGAGTACCCCACTGTGAATAGAGGTCTCGCGCTTCATGAAGCACCACATCCGAAGACCTATGCTGCATCGTCAGAAAATCTATTTCTGCTTCAAGTTCCGGCAATTGCTCTTCTAATTGCAGCAAACGTTCTTCGAGGGGCTTGTACTGCCTGGCAAATGCCTCTCTCGCCATTTCGCCCATTGCCCGCATATCTACCAGGCCATTCACCTTTTTGGTCAGCACTGCCCGCTCAGACACTACGGTGCTGAGCAAATCCCTCTTTTCCTGAATAGTTTGGTCAACCTTTTCGAGATAATCTGAGATGGAAACATCAGTCAGAAGAAACGTTTTGAGTTGCTCCTGAAAAATCTCATCGAGGTCGGCCTCGTGAATCCTGGTCTTGCACGGCTTGCAGGAATAGGTATTGGACTTTGTTTCGTGGTAGACATACATGCTCTTTCCGCAGGTGCATTGCACATATCCGGAAAGCAGGTGTTTTGCTCTCGGGCCAAGCCGCTTGTACTTCGCTTCTGTAGCATCTAATATCTGATTGCACTCGTTCCACACCTCTTCTGTAACAAGCACGGGACAAGGAGTGTACACCCATTCATCCGCCGGTTTCAGGTTCCAGCGTTTACCGTCACCTTGGCTCCTGGTATAATTTGCCCTGCGAATGCCTTTTGCGTTCGGGTCGCGGATAAGGCGGACGACCGTTGTGTCTGAGAATTCAGAGCCATTCCGGGTGCGGAAACCAAGCTTATTAAGCTCCCGCGCCACCGCTTTCTTACGTTTTAGCTTTAGAAAGAGTTCATACACAAGCTTGCGCACCGGACCAAACTGCTCGTCTAATACAAGCTCACTGTTCTCCCACTTATAGCCTAACGAGGCCTGACCGCCTAAATGCTTTCCAAGCTTCGCCCGGATGGGTACAGAGGCGGCAACGCGGGACGAAATTTCTTCTCGTTCCCACTGGGCCATCGCAGCTATCATAGTGTAGAACAGGCGGCCGGCGGGAGAGCTGGTGTCTATGGCCTCTTGCAGCGAGATTAAGTCCGCTTCCTCGTCCCTGAAGATGTCGGCAAAATCAAGCAGCTCTCTCGTATTCCGCGCCAAACGGGCAAGCTTTGAGAAAATGAGGCCGGTAATGCGCTTGCTCCTAATATCCTCCAGCATCTTCTTTGTCTGGGGATATGACATTACAGACTTACCGGAAAGCGCTTCCAGATGATATACCTCAACTACATTCCAGCCTTTTGCTTCGGCATAGAACCGCGCCCGTTTTTCGTGGTGCTCCGGTGATTCCCCGTTTGCCTGGTCTTCGGTGCTGACACGTATCCAGATGCCAACAGCCTTCTGTTGATTTCCCATACTATGAACGTTTTTAGAAGTGAAACGCTTTCTGGTTGTACGGGAGGAAGACCTCGCAGAGTAGTACTAAAAGATTGGAGTAAACGCCAACTTGAAAGCATGTCTAAGTTACGGTTTTTCCAGCGTACTGTATAATGTCGCGATGCGTTTAATCACTCGGTTTTCTTATTCTTTCTGGCGCTGAGAATCGTCTTGCCGACACTTGCTTTTTTACGCTCTGACTCCTCACTTGAGCCGACGTTATAGTCAACCTTTACCCGGTATCCCTTAAAGCGTTTTTCGGTGGAAGCTTCTTTTGCAAGCGCTTCATCTAAATAAGTAAATAGCTGTTCCGGCTCAAACTGTAAAACCCTGCTTTGCAACGATGCTTCTAATGACGCTTCCACAAGCTTACGGATGCCGTCCAACGTCTTCCTGTCCCTGGAAATGTTGATGACGACGTCGTAGCCGGCCGCCAGGCATTTCTGCGTGTTATGAAGCTCCCATTCTTTTTCTGTTGTCACGCAGATTTCGCAGGCGATGCGCGCTCCGTTTCGTTCAAGGCTTACATCAACCCTGCCGTTTCCATTAGGAGTCGGCGCTTCAATCGTTGCCTTGTATCCCCGGGCCTCCGCCATCTTCTTGATGAATGTCTGGAGATACCGGTGCTCGGTCTCCCCCTTCTTTTTTATCAGGCTCCGCGTGAGAAGGGGCGCAGCCGCTTCAACGCTTTCGGCGGCGGTTACAGGAGCAGGCTTTATGCTGTCGTCACGCTGTACGTTGCCCGATACCTGCTTAGCCGCGCCCTGCTGCTTTGGCTTATCCGATTCATTTGCCTGAGCTGTTGCCGCATTCAGGTCGGCAAACAATATTTCCACCTCGTGCCGCGGTGTGCCGTATGCTTCGCGCGAGGATTGAATAACTGCCTGCCGCCGACCTTCTTCATCCTCTTCGGCCCGGATAGGTATGGTGGTAAGGCTGAAATCGTAATCCGGCCGTTCAATTCTTGCGATTGCCTCACCGGTATTGAGGTTCTCTAAATCCTGCTGCTCAAAGAAGGAGAAGCCGGCAGCAAACCGTCTGGCGTCTGTGTCGGCCAGCCTGAAGCAAACACGCGTACCGGCATTAGCTATAACAGACGCAGCCAGCTCGCTGTCGTATTTGACAAGCTGCTGCATTTCCTGATGGGCCAGAACCAGCCCCATACGGTACTTCCGGGCGCCCGAGAGAATGGCGCTCATGGAAGGCGTAATGAAATTCTGAAACTCGTCCACATACACAAAGAAGTCCCTGCGCGCTTCTATGCTCTTTGCCTGCCGCGACGTTGCCGCCTGATAAAACTTGGTTATGAAGAAGGTGCCCAACAGGTAGGAGTTCTCAATGCCAATGAGGCCCTGCGAGAGTTTTACCAGGAGAATTTTTCCGTCCAGAATCTTTTCAAAATCCAGACCTTTCTTTTGGGCAACCATATTGCGGATGAGCTTCGGTCTCAGAAAGGTGTCCAGACGGGTAAGAATGGAGCCGATAGAACTACTCTTTAAGAGCGGAAACTCTTTTTGCCAGTAGTAAATAACGCTTGGGTCGGCAACTGACTGTAAGTAATCTTCCCTGAATGATTTCTCCAGCAGAAATCTTCTCAGTTCGAACAGCGTGCCGCCCCGCGTGCTTTCTAAAAATGCAAGAATGGCATTGGCCAATACCGAATTCATCTGGTCGCCCCAGCTCGTTGACAGCCTTTTGAACACCGCCACTAAATCGGAAGCAAGAATCTCCTTTTCAATCTCGGAGTGCGCGGAAAGAATGTTGAAGCCAACGGGATACTCGGCATCCGAGGGGTCAAAAAGAATGACATCCGGCAGTCTTTTTTCGGGTACATGCGCCAGCAGGCCTTCTATCAGGTCGCCATGCGGGTCAAGCACGGCGATGCCATTGCCCTGCCGCATATCCTGGACAATCATGCTCTGAAGCATGGTGCTCTTGCCGGTGCCCGTCGCGCCGATAATGTGCGTGTGCTTTAGCCGCTGCTCCGTGCTGACGCTTACTTTCCTCGTACTCCCGCCGTGTTCATTTGCGCCCAGAATCAAGGCATGGTCGTGGGTGAAAGCCGAAGCCGGCTTTGTCTTGCGGGCATTGCGGATAACCTTCGGTGAGGTAACATTTTCTGAGGGCAGGTGTACGATGGTTGCAAGCTCCTTGCAGTTGAGCAGCATACCCTGGCGGCAGGACTGGCGCAGTAACAGATCATCTGCCTTGTCCGCCATGCGGTAGTCCCCGCCGAGCGGTATCAGGCTGTTGCCTTTTGACGAAAATATTTTGCACAGTGCTTTGCCGATATGCAGCGCTATCTGGACAGCCCCCTCCCCGGTTGCCCCTTCGCCAATGACCTTAATCGTAACGCCGAATAAAGGTGCAGCCACTTTTTCTTTGGCCAGCGGCACCATGTCCGGCGCATTCTCGAAGAAGTCTCCGCCCCCGTTATCCAGCACGGCGCGCATAATGCTCTCCGTCCACGGATTGACTGTGCCTTTAAACAGGATTTGTATGGCGGTGAATTCTCCCTGCCGCAGCGCTTCAAATGCGGCACACAGCCCAATAAAAGGGTCAAGATTAAAGTTCTTCTGTGCAGCCAGCGGCCGCATGAATTCATCTGAGAGGCCGTAGTCGATGACGCTCTGGTATACTGCGTTGCCGGCAATACGGTCAAGTCCGCGCGGATGCTCTTTAATGATACAGTCCGGGAAAAAAGCCTTGACCTGGCTGTTTACCTGCGGGATATCTGTTTCCCGGCACACAAGCTGATACGAGATATGCTCGCTGTTTGCCAGTATCTCAAAGGACAGCGGCCAGGCCGTGTAAGAGAGCATGGTAAGCAGCTGCTCTGCTTCTTCGACTTTAACCGGTGTCCCTTTCGGCAGAACTATTGAGAAAGCGCGCAGTTGCTCGTCGCAGTCAAACTCAATCGGGAGGATTACATCGTCCTCATACTCCGGCTGAGGCGGCGGCTTCTTTTTGAATGCCTTTCTGAGCAGGGCTACCGCACCGCTTGCAATAGTATGGCGGACGCTGTCATCAGCCGTCTCGAATGGAGCGGTACTGGAAAAATGTCCGAAAAAAGGATAAAAGGGTGGTTCCAGGTCAACAGCGACAGGGTAGACAGCCCAGCCCCTGCCGCGCTGTTCCCAGTCATAGAATTGGCCAGTGAGCCTTTCAGGCGTGCTGAGCTGCATCTTCAGCTTGCGTTAGGCCGCCGGTGCCCTTACTGTTGAGCTCGGCAGCTGGCCGTATTCCTTTAGATGCTTTGAGTGTGTCTACGACATGCTCGACGGAATGCTTCACTGCGCCGAGGAACATGCTTTCAGTATCGGTCTGAAAGAAGGTTCTTTCATTCATACGCTTATAGATGGATGGGCCGATCAGGGGCAGGCGCCGGATAAAGTCTTTTCCAAAGCTCATAGGCTCGCCTACCCAGCAACTGATAAAGTAGTCCGTTCCGAACGGGGCAGCGCAGACAAGGAACATTGTGCCTCCCCGCCCAATTCGGAGATACTCGCGTTTTTCGCTGAAGTAGCCGCCTTGGTAATGCATGGCAGTGCTGAAGGATACACCGGGAATCTGGCGCTCCTTTACGGCTGCGGTAACAGCCGCATAAATTTCTTTGCCGGAGAAGTGCTGGTTATGAAAGGACTGCTGCGAGTGCGAGCTGACATGCGAGAAGTAGTTCTTATGCTGAAAGATGTAGGTGACGCCAACCCACAGGATGCAGAATAGGATAAACCACGGCACAAAAGCGAGGAGGATTTCAAGAAGCATATGATAGGTATTTGGTGAGCTAATGTGATAACCCAAGCGACCCTGCTTTACTCAATATGATTCTTGTTCCTCTAATCCAATTCCTGTGCGCATGTAAGTTGCCAATCAAAAAGACATATGCTTAGCTTCAAAGAGCCTCATTGCGAAGCCGTCTTAAAGCCAATTGCTTTTCAAGAGTTTTATAAAGCAGTGTTACAAATCAAAGCACCTTTGCGCATTTTTTTTACAGGAATATTCTTGTTGTGATATTAATATATTCCTATGCCACAATTGTGAACCTTGGCCTTATCATCATGATGGCTTTTGCAAGCATATACAGTGCATAATCAACACAATAAACCGGCAACAGACACATGGTAACAGCAATTGCTGCCAAAAACACATTATAAAATCAAATTGAGCAACACGATACATTTATAATTCCAAGAATAATCTTGCAGCTACGTGTATGCATCATGTTATTTTTGTATTTCATCATTCCAATAAAATCATTATTTCATTGATTGAAATGTTTTGAACAGGTATGCAAAAGCCACAGTCGCGAACTTATCTATTCAAGCTGCAGTATAAGGGATGCGCGAAAATTCAGCTGACCTATCCTAAAGCGGATAGAAAGGAACGGAAGATATCAGGAGGGGCATTTTGAAATGATATTCGTGAATCAGGCTTAACCAAATCCCTCCATAAAAGCCACTCGGGAGCCTCGGATTTTATTCATTGAGTTCTATACAGCCACATGCCGAAAATATTTTCCCGTTACGCGCAGGACATTTTTCTAATCCTGAGGAGCCAGTTGGCGCTGATTATATTCATAGCAGCGCCGATGTTCCTGTTCCTCTATACCGATCAAGGTCAGGACGTGGCGCTTTGCGTTGTAGAGGATCTTGCAGATGGTTTACCGGCAACGACTTTTTGTCTGTTGTCAGGACTTATTTTTTGGAGCATCAGTTCCAGATTCTGCAGTCGCATGCTCACTTATATTTCAGATAATAGCGGGCATGCGCTTGCTCCGGCAGCTGTCGCCAGGCGGGTCCGGCTCCAGAAGCGGATTGCCAATGTCATTGGACTTACGCCGGTTGTCATCGCCTTTCTTAGCTTTCTGCGCGTCGGTTTAAGGGCAGTATTCGGTTATCATTACTTTCTGAATGTGCGTCCTTCAGGCTTAATATTTTGCACGGTCAGCATCATGTTCCTGATACTGGTCATCGGAACGGGTATGCAGTTAATGTTTTGTAGCGGCGGATTGGCGAAACTGAGCTGCTACAAGACTTTTTCCTGGCTCCAGTTTCCGGACGAGGAACGTAATTGGGCAGACCGGCTCTATGGCATATTTAATGATATCCGCTTTGAAATGACAAAGGCCACGGCAAAGGCGAATGACATTGACCTCAACAAACCGCTGCCGACAGGGAAAAAACTGCCGAACGGAAACACGCTGCCTCCGGCTACGGATGAGCGTCCTGCGTTTACCATATGCGACGACTATCCTGCTACAGACACGAAAAGCGGACTAAGGGTTTGGATGTATCAGGCGCCCGTGAGGTACTACAAAGTTCTGCACCTTCATTTCTGCATCCTGCTCGCCATCGCCGGCTTCATTATCATTTTTTATTCGTGCTGCCCATTCCGCGACGTATACGCATGGACAGGCTCCGTTGCCCTTGTCTTCCTTGCCTGTGGCAGTTGGCAACTCATTTATACGCTCGCGCATTATGCTGATAAAGTAAAATACCGCTGGCGCTTCGCGGTTCCTGTACGCACTGTTTTATTTGCCCTCTTTATTGTTACCACATGCGGGAATCATGACCATCCTGTTCATCGCACAACTGAGACGCTGCTTCCCGATAGCCGCCCGTCCCTGGCAAAGCACTTTATAAGCTGGTATGCACATTTGAATGCACAGCCTGACGTATACCGGGAACCCGATAAGTCATTACCGGTTATTTTTATTACAGCAGAGGGTGGTGCCCTCAGGACGGGCGGGTTCACCACTATGCTCCTCGCACGCATGGCAGACAGCTTTCATGAAGCCGGTTTTAACCGGTATATATACGGATACAGCAGTGTATCGGGTGGCAGCATCGGATGCAATATTTATTATGCGCTGACCAGGCTCAGCGCTGCCAATCCCGACCTTAAAAGTACCATGTCATCACTGGCTGAGAAATTCTACAGCAAGGATTATTTGGCGCCCGCGGTAGGCAAGTTTTTCTTTGGCGAAATCATCAACTATTACTTACCATTTCACGTCAGGTTATTTGACCGTGCAATTGCATTAGAAGGCGGCTGGGAGGATGGGTTTGGCGCACTAACGCCGGCTCAGCCCGGCGCGGTTAATTACCTGGCTGCGCCTTACTTCATTACCGCGCCCGATACCGGCATATACCCTGCATTATTTACGAACACAGTCGAGGCGGAAACCGGGCGTCAGTGTATCTGGAGCAATGTAAACATAAGCGCCCTGCCCAAAGGGCGTCTCCGCGATTTATTTGGCAGATACCGCTTTAATCTCCCGTTCAGCGCAGCAACGAACCTAAGCAGCCGCTTCCCGCTTATCTCACCGGCCGCCGCTTTTTATCCCGCAAAAAAGGATGCCCGCGCTTCGCGGGGCATCTCTCACTACGTCGATGGAGGCTATTACGAAAACAAAGGCTCTGAAACGATGCTGCAGGTGCTGCAGGCCTTAAAAAGAGATATTCCTGACACCATCATGTCCCGCATTCACCCGTATGTTATCCAGATCAATTTTGGCACGGACGAGGATAGCAGTACAACGCCGATCCGTAAGTTCAATGATATTACGGAAATTGTAGGCGCGATTGCACACACGAGGGGTGCGCGTGGTGAACTCGAGCAGGATTACCTTCAATACGAGACGGGCAGGCTTGGAGGAACTTTTATTAAAGTCCACATTGCACCAAGTGGAGATGTCATTCCGAATGACTGGGTGCTAAGCGAACGTGCATCTAAAAACATCCGGACGATAACCGACTCCATCGTCCGTAATGATGCGCATTATACAAGGCACCTCAAGGATAACTGGGGAGACCTCTTTATGTATAAGAAGGCTAAGGCAAATCATTTTTAGCGTGCGCTTATCGGTCGTGCAATAAGTCCCGGAATTTCTATATAATCCTGATCAGGAAACTGGTAGCTACTAAATTTCAAAGCCGTGGCTTATATCAGAATAGTCTTCTTATCGCGGCACTAACCAGGTGATTCCAGTTGGGTAAAATAGTTGTCTAAAAAACGGGCAAGTTCGGGGTGCCCCTCCTCAAATCTATTGTCCATCCTGCGGATTGCCCTTCGCACTTTATACCATAGTATCATTCCTGTTTTCCACGAAATCCGGAGTAACAGCGTATCGATTGACGCCTTCGACTGAATAACAAATTCGTCTTCCAGAACAGAGGATATTTTTTGTCGGAGCTTCTTATCGCCGTCCGATGTTTCGGCATAGCCGGAATTCAGGAGCAGGGTATTGATTATCTCTCCAAACTTGATTGTATCCTCCTTCCCGGAAAGATCAAATGCCAGTAGAGGGTCGACGGAAGATAATTTCGTGACGGCTCTATTAAATCCTTCCTTTATCGCAGGAAACCTTTGCTCAAAAAGAGGTTTTATCATCTGCCCGATCATAAGTGAAAAGTATGGGCCTGCCTGCTGATCAAAATCATCAGTAATCAAGTGTGCGGGTAATCTTAGTCGCAATGTCTTAAGCAATACTTCCTTTATCGCCTTAATATTCAGACTTGCCAACAAATGGCGCAGATCCAAGAGATAAAAAACAACTTCTTTTCTCGTTCTGGCTTCTTCGTTGATCTTGTTTCTCCACTGCGATAGCTGACTCAACATCCAGCCAAAACATACACCGCAGGCAGTACCTATTAAAGGGAAATATTTTTCGCCTACAGCCATAAATGCCGGAAGATAAAAAAGGTTATAGTATTTCCGAAAGCTCGCAGGAATTTAGACGAACTATGGATACTGATTTATTTCGCCACTTGACCGGGGCCTAATGGTTCAGCTATTTGTTTGAATCCTTTTAAAATGTTGCCAACACTACAAAAGCAGGATCATCGACTATCGCCTTTACCGACTGCTGAAATTATTTTGTATGCCTCTTGTTCGTGAGCATACGAAGGTTTACTTCCGAACAAAAGCAGTATTGAACTGGCTGTACGTTTCCTTTCCATCATCTTAGTAATCCTTGCTCTTAAAGGGGTTTTGATATATTGTTAAGTGTACTGCAGCTAATCTGAAGCCCCTTCTTTGTTCAAATGTAAACCTTGGTTTACACCCGAACAGAATTGCCTTGCATCTACTGGAAAAGGCGCGCTCTGCTTCAGCAGCGTAGCAGCGCCCCCAATGAAAAAAGCTATTACCTATTATCGTGTTTCCACTGAGCGCCAGGGAGCCAGCGGCCTCGGATTGGACGCCCAAAAAGCTTCTGTCCGGCAGTTTGCCGCCGCCAACAACTTTCAGCTAAGCGGAGAGTATATCGAGATTGAATCCGGCAAAAAGAACGCCCGCCCTGTCTTGCAGCAAGCCCTCAATGCCTGCAGGCAGAAAGGCGCAACGCTGCTCATCGCAAAGCTTGACCGCCTTGGCAGAAATGTCGCCTTTATTTCCCGCCTTATGGAAGCCGGCGTAGACTTCAAGGCGGTTGACAATCCATTTGCCGGAAAGCTCATCGTCCACATCATGGCCGCATTTGCCGAGCATGAACGCGACCAGATAAGCGAACGAACCACTGCCGCGCTGGCTGCAGCCAAACAGCGCGGGGTTGTCCTCGGCAGTTATGGCCGAACAGTGCTCGCTAAACTCAATAAGAAAAAGGCGCGGCAGTTCGCCCTGAAGATGAAGCCCGTCATTCAGAAGCTGCGCGATATGGGCATCACGACCATCAGGGGGATTACCTGTGAGCTGAACCGCCTGCAGGTACCCACCTTCCGCAATACGGGTAACCGCTGGCACCTCAGCACCGTGCATAATATCCTCAGGCAATTAGCTCCTGCTGCACCCCGCAACAATCACCCACTCCATAAAAAAAACCAACATCAATGAAACAGCACACCTCTCTTTTGAAACAGCGCGCCTGCCCGTCATGCGCCTCAGTACTGTCCTTCCTTCTTGCGGCCTGTATTTTTCTGCCTGGTTGCGCCACTATCATTTCTGGCACGCGCCAAAAGGTGGATTTTACATCCGTGCCTTCCGGGGCTAAGGTCCAGGTCAATGGCCTTGACCGCGGCACCACTCCCGCAACCATTAAGCTGAAAAGGAGCTATAACGCGCCTACCATCACGGTCTCGGCTGACGGGTATCAGCCACGCATCTTTCAGCCGGAAACTCACTTCAATCCGGTTACCCTTGTTGGTATCTTCTTCCCGGCCCTCATAGGCTTTGACCTCCTGGACGGAGCCATATGGAAATACAATCCCAAGAAGTACGACATAGAGCTCCAGCGCAAGTAAGACACTGCAGAAAATGCAGCGCTGCTCTGCTCTGCTCAACATGCTCCATCATTATCATCATCAGCCCTCAGGACGATTCACCGCGAAAAACGGTTTGTTAACCGTATTTTACAGGGCAGCAAATCTTTAGCTTTGCGCCTCCTGAGAAGGTATTATTTGCACAGCGCGGCCGCAACGACAGTTGCGGCTTTTCTGTTCTTTACCAGTGCCGTTTCCGTGCGATGGTGAGGGTTATCGTTACGGCGGCGGCCACCAGCACAAGCGTGGCGAGCGCCCACATTATCAGATTCGGAAACGCGCTGTTCATGGCATTGGGATTTGCACAGTTACCTGACATAAAGTGTACCATTAAAAAATTGCTTCCTTTCTTAACAGAACGTATAACAGGCATGGAACATGCCCCGACAGGCTTCTGAATAGTTTCGTGGAGGCAGCAGGCTGCCGACAGGGACGGAATGGCATAAGGTCTTCCTTATGTTACACTTATGCCCAGTCGCGGAGTGTTGATGAGCATGGCGAAAAAATGACAAGCTAACTGCCCGCAATCAGGGCCGCTTGCGCCAGATAAACACCGACTCGTAAAACTCGCCTGCCCGCCTGCCCGTCCGGCGGTTCACCTGGCGCCGCACGACCGCCTCCTGCTCCACACCGGCCAGCTCGGCAATGGTGGGGTAGAGGTTATCCTTATCGCCCGCCACCACAATCAGCCTCCCGCCCGGCCTGATGCTGCGCAGGGCGTTTTTGAACACAAGGGCCATGTCATTGAGGTAAGCCTCTTTAGCTTTCTTACCTGCACCCTTAGCCGCAGGCCCGATTTCCTGCGCACGGTTGTCTGCCAGCCCCAGCAGGTGATAGGCATAGGAATGCTGCTCGTGATAATCAATAAGGCCCACGTAAGGCGGGCTGGTAATGAGGCCGTCCACAAGCGGGATTGCTGCATAGCGGCTGTCTTCATGATACACAGAAACGGGGACGGATGTTTTTAGTGCGGCGAATGCTTCAATGCGCCGCAGCGTATCAAGGCTGTAGCGGCGCAGGAATTTATAAGCTTCCGTGGCGGGCGAGCAGGTGTGGGAATGCTTGTAGCAATGATAAGGCTCCGTCTGGGGCTTCTTTGGAAAGTCCAGGTCAAAATGAGTTGTAAGACGGGCCGAGCGGGCGGCGCGGGAGAGAATGACTTTAAGTAAATCCTGGTACTGATACTCCGGAATCAGGCTGCGGAATGCCAGCAGCTCGGAAAGGGCCTGCGGCGCAAACCACGCCTGCAGATAGGCATTGCCTTCATCGGGTACATTGTGCGGAACCATTTCCGGGCTGAATAGCGTTGGCCCGGCAGCCTTAAGGTTCATAGCTTCCACCCGACGCAGGATGTCAGTTACTTCCCGCTTCACGGTCTCCATATCATAAGTGCCCGTTTTGACCTTGCACAGCAAAACATTGAAGGCCGACACGTCATAGCCGACGCTTCCTATGCCCAATTCAGCGGCCTGCACCAGCGTAGTGCCCGAACCGGCAAAGGGGTCTAAAACAGTCTGCCCGGGCCGGAAATATTTCCGCAGGAAAATCTCCACCAGCTGCGGAACGTACTTGCCGAGGTACGGATGGAGCCGGTGAACGTGCCTGGTACGTTCCCGTTCGGGAAGGTCTTGCTCGCGCCAGTTGAGGTTAAGGGCGGAAAGGGACGTATCCTCGTTTACGGCACCAGCTACTGTGGGCGCCGCTTTGGCCACTCCACTGCGGGCGGGGTCTGACGGCGGCTTCCCGGGCAGCATTCGCTTTTTTCCCGGAGCCGTATCATTTTCTTTGCCAGCAGTTCTGTTTCTGAACCTGACAGGGCTATGATGCTTATTCATGGCCATCTTCCCTGTCTCCTAAAAGCGATTGCTGCTTTAATGCATTTGCTTCCACTCTTTCCGGCAGTGTTGCCGATCTTCTTTCCGTTTCTGACTTAACTGCATGGCCTGCATTCTTTGGCCTCCCATGCTTCAGCCTGGAACGGGCAATGATGCTGTCTTTGTACGATGTGCCTTTCTCTTTCAGCGGCAGCGTTTCGGCGGAGAAAGGAGCGGACACCATGCCGCCAATGAGCAGCTTCAGGTAAATGTTGTAAGCCGGCAGGTTGACCAGGTCATGCTCGCTAATGTCCGGCTGGAACTCCTGGGCCATATCCGCCGCGTCCGACCAGCCAAGCCGGAAGGAGATGATCGTGCCCACATTGCCGAAGATGGCAGCTCTGACCTCCTCACTAATTTGCTCGGTGTATTGATGGGCCAGGAAAAGGGAGAGCTTGTATTTCCTCGCTTCAGCAAGGATGTCAGCAAACGAAGAACTGATAAAGGACTGCACCTCGTCCACGTAGAGGTAGAAGTGCCTGCGCTCCGCTTCCGGCTGCACGGCCCGGTGCAAAGCAGCAAGC
This sequence comes from Chitinophagaceae bacterium, assembly GCA_965246785.1. Taxonomy (GTDB): domain Bacteria; phylum Bacteroidota; class Bacteroidia; order Chitinophagales; family Chitinophagaceae; genus UBA1952. The sequence goes on along the minus strand of CBDFFM010000020.1, from coordinate 256,171 downwards.
TGAATAGAGGTTACCAGGATGCTGCCCAAGAGGCTAGCCGCATCTTCCCCGATTTTTCCTTTGGAGAGGTTGGCAATGAGGATTTTGCCGCTGTCCAGCACCTGCTGCATCCGGAAGCTGCGCACCTTTTGGCCGAGGATGCTTCTGAGCACCTCGCTTGATGCAAAGACGCCCATCTTGTTCAGGATTGGGGATATGGCGTCGTTTCTGAATGAAGGCGTGTACCGTTCATATTCTCCTTTCCAGAAGGCAAGGATGCGGCTGTCCTTAACGTAGGAAAGCACATGACTTCTGAATTCAGGGCTTGTAAGGAGGGGCTGCATATCCAGCAGAGTTGCATCCGGGTAGCTCAGCAGGGATAGCAGTGAAAAGCGCAGGATATATTCAAGGCGCGGCCCCCAGGAGTCTGCCCATATTTTTTTGAAGGTGGCGATGAGGCCGGAAGCTACAAGGTGGTGAAAGGAAGGGTGAACGCCATGGAGCGGATTGAAGGCTATAGGATATGCAGTGTCTGCCGCATTGAAGTAGATGACGTCTTCTGTTCGGTGGTCGGGAACATAGTCCAGGAGGCTTTCAGCAATATCTCCGTGCGGGTCTATGACTGCAAGGCCATTGCCGCGCTCAATATCTGAGATAGCCATGTTCTGCAGCAGCGTGCTCTTGCCTACCCCGGTCTTACCGATGACGTAGATGTGGCCCAAGCGGTCGCCGTCCCAGATGCCGAACTCCTGATTGGTGCTTCTGTAGTTGGTAGTACCTATTGGTGTTAGACCTTTATCCTCCGTCATTACCTAAGGATAAAGTGCAAGCAAATTTTTTATAGCCAGGACAATTCCTCACTTATGCTTATAGGTCTATTAAGCTCTTTATTCTGGATGTACGAACAGAATATTATCCAACATGCTAAAAACAATTTCCACGCTCTGAGCAGTATCCTTTCCAAGAATTATCTTGCTATCTCCTTATGGTAACGCCAGCTATCTTAGATGCCCATAAGTAAACTGCCATGTTCATTTAAATCATTTCCAGCAGTGAAATGTTCAATTTCACATCGTTGAAAGTTTACAATGATGGACAATTTCACCCGAGCCTTATGACTGTCCTATATTATAAAGGCCCGTGAGTGGTTGATTCGAGCTTAAAAAGCAGTCTGCTTGACGGGCATAAAAAAAGCCCCCGATAAACGACGAGGGCGGCGTGAATGATTTCTCAACGGAAGAAAAATCCTTATTGTGATTTGCTTCGTGATAAAAGTAGCTCAATTTCTTTTACACCAAATAAAACCCAATGAAAAAATTAATTGTCGGCTTGGACTTGGGCATTACCTCTATCGGCTGGGCTGTTCTGCGCGAAGATATCAGCGGCAAAGAAATTCTCGGAATGGGCAGCCGAATCATTCCGCTTAGCACAGACGACAATAATGAGTTCAGCACCGGAAATGCTATCAGTAAAAATGCAAGCCGCACCCTGAAACGTACACAGCGCAAAGGCTATGACCGTTACCAGCAGCGACGTAGGAAGCTTAGCGCCTTTCTGGAAAAGCACGGTATGATGCCGCAGGCCGGGTTAATGCATTTGCCACCATTAGAATTATGGGCGCTCCGGGACAAAGCAGTGTCCGAACAATTGTCCCTTTTGGAACTAGGACGTGTTCTGTATCATCTGAACCAAAAGCGCGGCTACCGCAGCAGTCGCAGTGAGGAGAGCAGCAGTGCAAAGAAAGAAACAAGCGCCTATCTGACTGAAGTAAAAGGCCGCTACGAACTGCTTAAAGAAAGCGGCCTAACTATCGGCCAGCACTTTTATAAGCTCCTGCATGACGCGCATGAAAGGAATGAGCCGTATCGCATCAAGCAACAGGTGTTCCCGCGGCAAGCGTATATAGAAGAGTTTGATGCTATTATGCAGGAGCAGATGCGGCGCCGTCCTTCTCTTACAGAAGTGGAAGTTGGCACTCTGCGTAATGAGATCATTTACATGCAGCGCCCCCTCAAATCCCAAAAGGGGCTGGTCAGCATCTGCGAGTTTGAAGGGCAATACCGTAAGAATGCAAAGGGCACAGAAGTGTTCACCGGGCCAAAAGTGGCTCCGCGAAGCAGTCCGCTTGCACAGGCCTGTAAAATATGGGAAAGCATCAATAGCCTGACGTTTACGAATAAGCGGCGGCAAAAATTGGCTATCAGCCCGGAGCAGGGTCAGCGGCTTTTTAATGCACTAAACCAAACTGAGCGGCTATCGCAAAAGGATATTTTCTCGATACTCGGCATTAAGGCGGGCGACGGATACACCGGCAATAAGCAAACGGCTAAGGGCATTCAGGGCAATCTTACCTACGCAGCTATTGCAGCAATTATTCCTAACAGAGCAGATTTGCTGGCATTTGAACTGGAGATTGAAAACGCCGAAGGAGAGGCGCACTTAATTAATAAAGAGGATGGAGTAATAATTGCGTCGGTACAGAAGAAGGTGGTTAGTGCCGCCTTTGAGCAGACTCCTTTCTATCGGCTATGGCATGCTATCTACTCCATTGCAGAAGGTGATGAATGCGTTGCCGCGCTTAAGCAGCACTTTGGCGTTACAGAGGAACAGGCGCTTGCGCTGTCCCGCTTGGATTTTACAAAAGCCGGCTTTTCCAACAAAAGCGCCCGTGCGATGCGTAAGGTGCTGCCTTACCTGAAAGACGGTTACGTTTATAGCGATGCTATGAGCCTTGCCGGCTACAATCACAGTGCCTCACGCACGAAAGATGAAAATCTGAAGCGTCAATTAAAGGAGTCATTGCCGCTGCTGAAGAAGAACAGCCTGCGCCAGCCTGTTGTGGAGAAAATCCTGAATCAGATGATTGGTGTGATAAATGCCATTCTCAGCGAATGGGGCCGTCCGGACGAAATAAGAGTAGAGCTTGCGCGTGAGCTGAAACAGAGTGCGGAAGAGCGAAACGAAACATTTGCGGCGCTGAGTAAGCGGGAGCGGGAGTCAGAAATAATCCGTAAACGAATAGATGATGAGTTCAGGCCGCTTGGTATCCGTGCTACGCGCAGTAATGTGATTAAGTGGCGGCTCTTCCATGAAATCAACAATGATGAAAGCAAACTCAATGCGACCTGCGTCTATTGCGGTCAGCCATTCGGCATCAGCGATGCACTTCGCGGCAGCAGCGTAGATGTAGAGCACATCATACCCAAGTCTAAGCTTTTTGATGACAGCCAGAGTAACAAGACGTTGGTACATCGCAGCTGCAATGAGGATAAAGGCGACCGCACGGCCTTTGACTTTATGAGTGCAAAAGGCGAAAAGGTGTTGGGAACGTACGTAGAAACTGTTGACAGACTTTATCAAAGCCGGGTCATTGGCCGCCGTAAGCGTGACCGCTTACTAACATCTGAAAAGGACATTCCAAAAGATTTCATTGAACGACAACTTCGCGAAACGCAGTACATAGCCCGCAAGGCAAAGGAGATTCTTGAACAGATATGCTACAGCGTCTGGAGCACTAGCGGGCAGATTACCGAGTATCTGCGCCGCATTTGGGGCTGGGGTGATGTGCTGATGAACCTTCAATTACCTGTATATCGCGAGTTAGGGCTTACAGAATGGAAAGAATATACACGCCGTGACGGTACCGCTCACCGGCAGGAGGTAATTAAGGACTGGAGCAAGCGCGACGACCACCGCCATCACGCCATAGATGCGCTTACCATTGCCTGTACGCAGCAAGGGTTTATACAGCGTATCAATACGCTAAGCGCGGCCGGCAACCGGGAAGAAATGCGCGCATCGCTTAATGGTGGCTACGACCCGAAAAAGAACCTGCTGGAGAATTACATCTTTTCACAGAAGCCATTCAGCACCCGGCAGGTGGAAGAAGCGGCGGCGCAGATTCTTGTGTCCTTTAAGCCCCGGCAAGCGCGTTGCTACCTTAAGCAGATACAAAGCAAAAGGAAAGAATGCGGAGATGGGCGTAATTGTGCCGCGTGGCGCGTTAAGCGAGGAAAGTGTATATGGCCGGGTGAAAATAATGGAGGGTAAGAAGCAACCGGTCAAATACCTTTTTGAGCATCCTGACCTCATCTTTAAGCCGTACATAAAAGCGCTGGTGGAAGAGCGGCTTGCCTCACATGACGGAGACGTCAAGAAGTCACTGGAATCTTTAAAGAAGGAACCAATTTATTTGGATAATGCCAAGGCGGTATCGCTCGAATGGGGAAGCTCCTACAAGGGTGAAGTCGTAATCAAATATCCGCTTGCGTCATTAAAGGCAAAAGACACCCAATATATCATTGACAAGGGCATTCGTACTATTGTTGAAAGGCGACTTGCGCAACATGATGGTAATGAGAAGAAAGCCTTTGAGCATCCCCTGTTCAGTGATGCTGCTGGTAAACAGCAAATACGCTCTGTCCGTTGCTTTACAGGGCTTGCTGCTGTAGTGCCGGTTAAAAGAGACGAAAACGGCCGCGACATAGGCTTTGTAAAACCCGGTAACAATCATCACATAGCGCTCTATACAGACGCCGCAGGCAAGAAGCAAGAACATCTGTGCACCTTCTGGCATGCCGTGGAACGAAAGAAATGGGGGTTGCCTGTACTCATAAAGCAGCCAAAAGCGATATGGGATGACATCCTACAGGAGCCAGACAAATTCCCTCAGGATTTTCTGGAAAAGCTGCCGCCGGAAGACTGGACTTTTGGGGAAAGCCTACAACAGAATGAGATGTTTTTGTTAGGGCTGTCAAAAGAAGAGGCATTTGCTGCAATCAGTCGCGCTGATAATAACATGTTGAGTAAAGCACTTTATCTGACTTGGTCAATCTCCGAGTCTGATTATTGGTTTCGCCACCATCTTGAAACAAAGAATAGTGAACTGAAATCTACCACCGGTGCAAAGGAAGCCAAACGATATTACCGTTGTAAAAGCCTGGGTGCATTTGAAGCATTACATCCCCTTAAAGTGCTAATCTCAAACACCGGAAAACTCTCACTACCCCGTGATTAAACGCACGCTCTACTTCGGCAACCCTGCCTATCTGCACACTGCGAACGAGCAGCTTGTTATTAAGATAAAAGACGGCGAGGAAAAGTCAGCCCCGATAGAAGACCTCAGCCTCGTCATACTCGACGACCAGCAAATCACAATTACGCAGGGCCTGATGGCGAAGCTTCTCGCCAATAATGTGGCCCTTGTTACCTGCGACGCTACCCACCACCCGGTCGGGCTGTTCTTAAACTTAGACGGCAATACCCTGCAAAGCAAAATCTTTCGCTATCAGGTGGAAGCGTCGCTGCCTCTGAAGAAGCAGCTCTGGCAGCAGACAATCATTGCAAAGATTCAGAACCAGGCCGCTATGCTGATACGAGAGCGTGCCTCCAATACGTTGCTGCTGAGATATGCGAGAGAGGTAAAGAGCGGCGATGCGGATAATCATGAAGCGCTCGCCGCCGGCTACTACTGGAAGAACATATTCCCCGACTTTCTGCAATTCTCCCGCGACCGGGAAGGCCTGCCGCCCAACAACCTGCTGAACTACGGCTATGCTATTCTGCGGGCGCTGGTGGCGCGGAGCCTTGTAGGTTCCGGATTGATGCCTACACTCGGCATCAAGCACAAGAACCAATACAATGCCTATTGCCTGGCGGACGATATTATGGAACCGTATCGCCCATACGTGGATAAGGTTGTCTGCGGCATTGTGATGATGAACGGTCAGTTCTTAGACATGGGGCCATCCATAAAAAAGGAGCTGCTCCAAATCCCGGCAATGGATGTGGTGATGGACGGCCAGACAGGCCCGCTGCTGACCGCTGTGCAACGCACTACTGCATCGCTGGCCCGCTGCTTTGAAGGAACTACCCGAAGAATACTATACCCGACACTTTCATGAGCCGCCGGCCCGCCTCCACTTACGGCGGTGAAAGCGCATTAAACGCCTACCGCATTATGTGGGTGATTGTGATGTATGACCTGCCAACCGATACCAAGGAAGACCGGAAGGTGGGCGCTAAGTTTCGTAAGCTAATGCTGGCCGATGGCTTTGACATGTTTCAGTTCAGCATGTACTTGCGGCACTGCCCAAGCCGGGAAAACGCTGATGTGCATGTGAAGCGAGTTAAAGCCATACTGCCGCCGAAGGGTCATGTGGGTATACTGGTAATAACGGACAAGCAGTTTGGCATGATGGAAATATTCAGGGGGAAGGAGCGCGAAGCTGCCCCAAAGACAGTACAGCAATTGGAAATGTTCTGAGATGCTATTGCCTCAGGAGTGAAAATCTGATTATAGGAGGGATTTGACAGACCAAATTATGGTCAGAATTTTTTCGCACTCCAGCAGGCCGAAACCCATGCTGGCAGCGGGTTTCGGCTATTGCTGTTGTGAGAGGTCTAAGCTAAAGCAAAGTTTGAAAGCAAATCACAACGTACATCAGCCACACTAACCACCCTTACTAGTTGTGAGAGGTCTAAGCTAAAGCAAAGTTTGAAAGCAAATCACAACTAACCAAAAGATACCCTGGTATCCCTATACGTTGTGAGAGGTCTAAGCTAAAGCAAAGTTTGAAAGCAAATCACAACCGTAACATTTCTTCTTCCTGCTCGGATAGCGTTGTGAGAGGTCTAAGCTAAAGCAAAGTTTGAAAGCAAATCACAACTGTAGCTGGAGCAGGCCGCCGAGCGTCCAGTGTTGTGAGAGGTCTAAGCTAAAGCAAAGTTTGAAAGCAAATCACAACGCTATTGATGCGCGCCTGCACAATTTCGTAGGTTGTGAGAGGTCTAAGCTAAAGCAAAGTTTGAAAGCAAATCACAACGGCGAGGATGGCAAAGTCATATCCCAGGCCGTTGTGAGAGGTCTAAGCTAAAGCAAAGTTTGAAAGCAAATCACAACGCCGGATGAAGCGCTATATCAGCGCGAAGGGTTGTGAGAGGTCTAAGCTAAAGCAAAGTTTGAAAGCAAATCACAACAAAGCCGCGCCGCGCCTGCGGAATGGCAGAGTTGTGAGAGGTCTAAGCTAAAGCAAAGTTTGAAAGCAAATCACAACTAGAAGAAATGGAGCGTCAACAGAGCGCCAGTTGTGAGAGGTCTAAGCTAAAGCAAAGTTTGAAAGCAAATCACAACATACTTGGTATAGAGATAATTTCTTGCTCCGTTGTGAGAGGTCTAAGCTAAAGCAAAGTTTGAAAGCAAATCACAACATTTCATCCCTTGTAATCAACGGCGACCTCGTTGTGAGAGGTCTAAGCTAAAGCAAAGTTTGAAAGCAAATCACAACAAAGGCGGTTGTCGTGCCTGTACCGCCGTAGTTGTGAGAGGTCTAAGCTAAAGCAAAGTTTGAAAGCAAATCACAACCATAAGCAAGCACCTAACGGCACAGTCATTGTTGTGAGAGGTCTAAGCTAAAGCAAAGTTTGAAAGCAAATCACAACTATTACTTGCATAGGATGTAGTATTTTGAAGTTGTGAGAGGTCTAAGCTAAAGCAAAGTTTGAAAGCAAATCACAACAGGACGCAGAGACAAAAGAAGTAGGCTGGCGTTGTGAGAGGTCTAAGCTAAAGCAAAGTTTGAAAGCAAATCACAACGGCCGGGCTGAGGGCTTGATTAAAAAATTGGTTGTGAGAGGTCTAAGCTAAAGCAAAGTTTGAAAGCAAATCACAACCAGTATGCGCTCGGTTTCGTCTTCAATGCGGTTGTGAGAGGTCTAAGCTAAAGCAAAGTTTGAAAGCAAATCACAACCTCATTTACCTGCTCCGCAATCTCCTGCGTGTTGTGAGAGGTCTAAGCTAAAGCAAAGTTTGAAAGCAAATCACAACTAAAAAGCGCAAAGCGTCCCTGCCCGCCGTGTTGTGAGAGGTCTAAGCTAAAGCAAAGTTTGAAAGCAAATCACAACCAGCCGCGCAGGCGGTGCTTATGTTGACGGGTTGTGAGAGGTCTAAGCTAAAGCAAAGTTTGAAAGCAAATCACAACCTGTCGCATCAAGGTTACGACTATTGAGAAGTTGTGAGAGGTCTAAGCTAAAGCAAAGTTTGAAAGCAAATCACAACTCCGATCAATAACTATCTTGCACTCCGAAGGTTGTGAGAGGTCTAAGCTAAAGCAAAGTTTGAAAGCAAATCACAACTGCATTGCGCTGTTCGTCAGGCATTCACTCGTTGTGAGAGGTCTAAGCTAAAGCAAAGTTTGAAAGCAAATCACAACCCAGTATCCAGTACGGAGAAAAGGCGTTCTGTTGTGAGAGGTCTAAGCTAAAGCAAAGTTTGAAAGCAAATCACAACTAGTCAAATGGCAATGGTTGACGCCGAATTGTTGTGAGAGGTCTAAGCTAAAGCAAAGTTTGAAAGCAAATCACAACTGTGATTGTTGATGAAGATGCGGGAGTACCGTTGCTTCGAGCAAACTCCATCATTAACTCATCAAACGATGAAAAGCCCAGGGCTTGTAGTATCAAACTGATGTCGCGTTTGTGTGTATCCATATTGTGGATGCTACCAACAATCGAAATGCGTTAGGCCTGTAGTTTTGCTATGAATCTACCTCGTTTATTTCTGCGTAACTGACGAGTAGTGTTATAAAATGTATCGTAGTTCGGTATCGCTATTTCAAAGCTGAATGGAACTGTTTTATCTCCGAAGTGATTAAAAGTATCGTTGCTGATTATGCTCTCAGGATACCTATGGATAGAGTTGAAATTGACATGCGGTGATACTGGTATATGCCCGTAAACTGATAATCGCTCTTTCGTTCCAACTACTTTTTGAATTACGTTCATTACAATCGCCCGCTTGACCTCAAAGCTGATATCGCCTGCTAAAGCTTTTGTCTGCTCCGCGAGGTCGGCCAAAATTTTCTTGTCAGGAACTGTCATGGAATCAGTATTCGATTTCTGTTCCCGCCACAGGCGTAGCCTGTTTTGCACTAAAGCCTTTTTCTCCCGAATCGGACTCAGATACGCAGTCAGTTGCTCCATTGAAAAAATGCCCGCACCGTACGCCTTGTTATACCTATCTTCCTGCTCTTTGAGTTTGCTGGCTTCGGACAATAGTGCCGCCTCATCCACTATCAAAGGACTGACCTTTTCCTTTCTGGCGTTCATTGACCTTTCGGCTTGCTTCAACATTAATTCAGGGGAGCACATAAGCGCCAGTACCTGCTGCCATACCAAAGCGTCCGCAATACGGGCGTTAATGCCCTTTTCCGTACACGTAGCCGGAAGCGGAAAATTGTGTATCCTGTTGCTGCACCGATAATACAGATGCTTGCCCTGTTGCGGCCCTTCGCCAGCCCTCCTGGTACCGCACACGCAGTGGATTTTGCCCGCAAGCAGGTACTGGTTTTTTCTGTTCCGCGGACTCAACTCAAGATTCCTCGCTATCTGCTCCCGCGCCCGGTTAAACAGGCGCTCATTGATAATAGACGGGATGGGAATTTTATACCACTCTTCTTCCGGCCGCTCTTTCCTGCTCGTCTTTTTGGTCTTGCGATACTTCTCCGATTTAAAGGGACGCTCCGGCACAACCGCAAAGGATTTGCCCCAGTGCGCCTGACCGATATATCCTTTATGCCGGAGCATCGTGGTAAGCGTGCTGGTACTCCAGACGCCTCGTATGCTTTTACGGGGTTTGATACCCATTTCCTGCAGTCTGCGTATGATATTGCGCTGGCTTAATCCTTCTTCGGCCACCCAAGTAAAAATCATCCGGACAACGCTGGCCTCTGTTTCATTAATCGTGTAGTAGCCCTCGCGATGCTCTTCCTTAGGAATGTAATTGTACCCGTACAGCGGCTCAGCGGTCAGGATATTTCCGGCCTTTACCTTTCGCAGCTTGCCTAAGCGGAAGCGCTCCGCAATCTTCGCGCGTTCGTATTCCGCGAACAGCCCCCGTACGCCGTACAGGATTTTGTCCTCACTGTTTTGGGGCGCTGCCACCGTCATGAAGAGTAGTTCAATACCTGCCTCTTTCAGCTCGTCCATGATGAGCTCCTGGTAGGAATACCTGCGCGCGAGCCTGTCCGGGTCATACACCAATGCCGCATTCCAGATTTTTTGCTTTGCGTCCTGGCGTAACCTATCCAAGGCCGGCCTCGCAAGCACATCGCCGCTCCAGCCTTCGTCCGTATATTCCTGAACAATGCAATAGTTGTTTTTCAGGGCGAATTCGCGCAGCGCAATCAATTGCGACAGTATCGTTTCTTCCTCTTCCTGTCGGGCAGTTGAAACTCGTGCGTATATAGCTATGAGCTTGACTGGTTCCATGTTTGTTTCCGTTTCTCAATCAGTCGCAGCACCTCTTCAAACAGGATATCATAAGCTTTATCAAGCTGCGCCTCTGATTCAACATAATGGTATTCAGGCCAGCCTGCCACATCGTGTTCTTCCCGCTTGTTTTCCATTCTATCATCATTACTGGAAAAATAGCAGAGTGGCACCCGAGCTTATTACTCACCTATACGGAGATGAACGGATTTTCATGTAAGCTGGTAAAGAAATACCTACATCATCTTTCAATACCGACGACGTAGCTGGGTTCGGGTAGGTATTGGTGAACAACGCTGCTTGACATCTCCTCCAGCCGTCTGATAGGATATATGTACAAATGCCTTCGGGCCCGCCTTCCTCTTTTGGAAGGAGAAAAAACAGAAAAGCCGTCAGAGCAAGTCTTTGACGGCTTTCTTTATTGGCGCTACGGTAGCGGCGTCAAGCACAGCCATGCGGTTAGTGAGGCGCTTGGTATCTATCAGTCGTACCTGCGAGATGATGGCAAACGATTTCTTGTTTCCAATCCCTCCCAACGGCACATGGTAGGGATTTGCTTTAAGGGAAGTGGTGAGCGGTACCACGAGGCACACATGCCGGCTGAAGGCGCGCAGTATCAGTACCGGACGCTGAAAGTCCTTGCCGGTTCCGTCTTGCTCAAACCCGACATTAACTCCCAAAGTGCACCACCATACTTCCCTCGGGTGGTAATAGCGATTCTGATTTTTTTGGTTAATCAGCTTTTTCTCTTCGTTCCACGCGTCAAAAGCTTTGCTCATGCCTTCAGCATACCATATTGGCAGCCAGCCAGGCATTCCTTTGTTGCCGTTGCGCTCCTTTCTACTTCCCAGAGGCATACATTAATCTTCCGTCAGCCAGGCATATTCAATCATTGACGTAATAATCTCCACAAGCGCACCGGTGCTTGCAGGCTTGATAAAAAAGCCCTGCACCAAGAGCTCATAGCCTCGCTGCATCTGCTCAGCGCCCGCGGAGGTGGTCAGAAAGAAAAACGGAATGGCCCGGAGTGTCTGCAGCTTGGTCTCCCGCATGAGGGTACGCAGTGCCATCCCGTCCATCCCGGGCATGTGGATGTCGGCGATAATCATAAATGGCGTGTCCCTGGTCGTCTTCAGATATGCCAAGGCCTCGTCCGGGTCGTGAAACCACTTCAGCGGTACCGCACAGCCCGTTTCCCTATATGCAGCCTGGAATAAAAACAGGTCATCGGGATCGTCTTCAATCAGAATCACAGGGGCGTGCTCGGTCATGCGTGCGCGTTTGAAGCCAGACGGCTATGCAAGGTTAGCGGATTATCGATACCTGATAATCTCGCAAGAGGTTAATCCGTTCCGCTAACCAGCCGGCTTTGTTTGTGTCGCCGGAGGCGAGCGAGCGTAAAGTGGTCTTGAGAATCACATCGGCAAACCAACCTTCAAAAAAGCCTTATTCTACAGTGCCCGACGTACTCACAAATAAGCACGACGCATTAGATGCACTGTTTGAAGACGAGAACACTTTCAACTTGTTAGTTGAAGAATTGCAGGAGCTAGAGACATACAAAAATGATAAGCATAGTCCAAGGAAATTATCTAAAACCAACTCTGAACTCCATCGCACAAGATGAGGTAATAAGTAGGCGTCAATTAAAGTAACCGCATCATCTTTCGTCTTATTGAAAGGCTCGCTGTCAGCCATGCTTCTTCCATCACCTGATGCACAAAAGAGTCAACGGTATGGTCTTCACCAGTCACGATTCCAAACTCGACAGTCTTTTCAAAAATTCTTCTTTTTTTCTTTGAGAGACAGCTATCTCCATTTTATTTTTCAGCGTGACTACACCGCCTCTACCTTTTTGATACTTTTCGATAAAGCTGATATTTATCAGATAATGACTGTGAACTCTGATGAATCCATAGGCGCTAAAGGCTTCGTCAAAAATTTTAAGCGTCTGGCTGACGAGCAACTTTCTGCCATCTGCAAAATGGAAGCGTGTATAATTCGCAACTGCTTCACAGTAGATAATTTCGGCAGTATCCACATACACGAATCCTTCCGCAACCGGCAGGGAGACTCTATGAACAGCTTGTTGCTTGTTAAATGAATCCAGAAGCGTATTCAGACGCTGCGCAGCCGTTTTTTCTTCAACGTGTACCCTTACCCTTTCAATAGCATTGATTAGTTCGTCAATACTGAGCGGCTTGAGTAAATAATCAAGCGCGTGTTGCTTAATCGCCTCAAGCGCGTACTCATCATGAGCGGTGACAAATATTGTTTCAAAGGCAGGTTTTCCAAATTGCTTGAATAAATCAAAGCCGCTTTCAAAAGAGAGATTTATGTCCAGAAAGAGCAGCTGGGGCGACAGCTCAATAATTGCCTGCGCCCCTTCTGATACCGATGCGGCCTGGCCAACTACGGCAACGGAAGGACAATACCGCTGAATATAATGGCACAGGCTGGAGCGGCTCTCCTGCTCATCGTCAATCACTAATGCAGTTATTGTGTTCATAGCTTCCTTAATGGCATTTTGATCAAAATCAGCGTACCCTTTTGAAACGGATGCTCGGCAGCTGTCTCCGATATTTCCATCACAATGCCGGCATCATACAGCTGATTCAGCAAGGCAATCCGCTGGCTGCATAGCTTCATCCCGATAGACTGATGCGCATCTGCCTTGTGCTGGTTAGCAAAGTGAATGCCCACGCCGTTATCCTCTATTTTACAACTTATTTCGTTGCCGATAATGTCAAAGCTGATAAGTAGTGCGCCATTAATAATGTCTGGGTGAGAAAGCCCGTGAGCGATTGCATTTTCTATATAGGGCTGCAAAAGCATCGCAGGAAAACCGGTAGCCGGCGGGTTGAGGCGTGGCGATATCCGGAAGTCAAAAACGAAACGGCCATTAAACCGCATTTGTTCCAGCTCAACGTAGGATTTCAGCAGTTTAATCTCTTCATCCAGTGGTATCCAATGATTCTTTGCATACAAAAGCGTCTTCCTGAAAAACCTGGAAAAGGACGTCAGGTACCTATTGGCTTGCAACTCGTTGTTCTGACTGTAGAAGCTCTGAATAGACGACAAAACATTGAACATAAAGTGCGGATTCATCTGTGCCCGCAAGGCGTCAATTTCTAATTGAATGATCTGTCGCTGCTGCTGAGCCCGCATCTGTTCTTCTGTTATCATTTTCTTCAAACGCTGCCTGTAAATCATCCAGATCGTTGCACCGACAGCGGTGATAGCCAGAATGGAAAACCAATAAGTGAGCCAGAAAGGAGGTTTTATAGTGAGCAGAAATTCCGCAGGCTTTACACTCCAGGAGCTGTTTCCCACTTTTGACCATACCATAAAGCGGTGCTTGCCCGGGCGTACCGCACCAAGATTGATGGTGCTCAGGCGGGTATATACGGTGTCTGAGCCTGCGCCCTCAAGCACGTACCGGTACTCCAGTGAGTTGCCCTCTGAATAGCTTATCCCTGTAAAGTTGATTTCAAGATCGTCGCTGCCATAGCTGGCGGTGATGATTGCGGGCTCGTAAAAAACGGTATCGCGGGTGCGCACCCAATTAATGAATGTATTCGGAGATAAGTTTCTTCCATCCGGCGTTCGGGATAACACCAGGACTCCTTGCGTTGTTGACAGATAGATGCTGTTTCTGTCCAGCTCAATATGATTGGCCTGTTTGGCAATCAGTCCGTCTCCCCTGCTGTAATGGTAAACCTGAATGGCCGGGCTGTTACGGAGGGACAGACGGTCAATACCCACATCTGTGCATACCCATACATGTCCGCTGTCGTCGGCGGCTATTTCCCTGCAGGAATTGCTGCTAAGCCCTTGCTCCACTTTTATATGCAATAGTTCCCCCTCATTCCAGACGTACAAGCCATCCTTGTGCGTGCCAATAATCAGTTTGCTTCCGTAGCAGCAAAGAGCGGTGATATGGGCATTGCCCAGCGATGAATCTTTGGAGAAGCGAGTAGTCTTCTCACCCGTCTTACAAAAAAGTCCGCTCAGTGTACCCAGCCATACGCTGCCTCTGGAGTCTTCCGTAATTGCTGTCGTGCGGAAGCTACATACATCTTCGAGCATAAGACCCTGAAAGCGCAACAGGTTTGCCCCCGCAGAATGGGCAATATATAGTCCGTCTTTTGTCTGGAAAGCATCTTTCTGGGCATTAGGAATAATCCGCTGCGCCCTGCCGTCTTTCAAACTTAGAATAAACGCCCCCTGATCCACGCCCACTACCAGTTTTTCAGCAGAAAGCGGGTAGGCATATATCACACGATTTTGAGACCCCATAAAAGGGATCAGGTAATCCTTGCGGCTGTCTCCTTTCACCATGCTGACAATCCCGTCATCATACCCAACTATTATTTTATCAGAATCGTACGCTTTTGCGAACTGCACGTGGTTGCTTCGCAGCACATTTTCCGTGTTTAGTATTTTGGCTTCGCGATTTAGCCGGAGGTAGACACCATCATGTATGGTTGTAAACCAGTAGTTTCCTTCGCCATCCTTACACATTCTGTTCACGGAAAGCGGCAATTGCAGCAGGTCTGAATTGGTGGCTGCTCCTGTGGCGGTATCATAAGTGATAAGCCCGCTGTCTGTAGTAAGCACTATGTCGCCACCTGTGTTTACAAACATGGAATAGCAATGACGACGGATGATCACTCTGCGTATTTCAACCGCTTTGGCGCCATCAACCCGCACATCATAGAGCACCTTACTTCCGCCATCCATTCCAGCTAGTAACAGGTGGTTGCCGGCGGAGGTTGAAGCATCCACCTTATCCAGCTTCACTTGAAAAAGCACGCGATCACTTCGCACCATTTGGAAAAACTTGGCGCCGTCTGAGCAGAAATCGCCTTTAGGCGTGCTGTAGCAATCTATATTTTGGGTATTGAACTGCAGATTGGGATACAGCGAGCTGATTCCATTCTTTCCGACAACGCAATGCCGCTTCCCGACGAGGCAATTCCTGCCATGGCTGTCTCTGTAAAAAATCCGGTAGGCAATGTCTGCCCGTGCGATTGTGCGACACAATGAATCATTTTGCGGCGTGCGTATTATGCCCTGAGCAATGTAGCAGGGCACCCCGTTATAGCATACCAGCCATAAGCGGCCATAGCTATCCTCCCGGATCGTAAAAACATTATTGTCGGGCAGGCCGTCTCTGGTGGTATAGATCTGGAAATTATGCCCGTCGTATCTGCACAGACCCTCGGCAGTGCCGATCCACATAAATCCCTTCGCATCCTGAAAGACGTCGTAGACCACATTGGATGGCAGTCCGTCGTGCTCGGTAAAATGAATCAGCAAAGGTTTTTGCCCGGCAGCCTGAAACAAGCCGCCAAACAGTAGTAACAGGATAAGGCCAAGGCGCAATTGAAAAGGCGGCTGCTTACTTCCGGCAGCTCAGACAAAGCTAACATGGGCGTTTGGCTTCGGTCTCTGCCAGAGTGTGCAATTAATAAGTCAGGATACTCACATAATAAATGATGTGCTCCGCCAAAGCTGATTATGCAATGGCATAATTAGTCAGAAGTTGCCTGGTCGTTCGTTGTCGCCAGCCGGAAAAACTATTAAGAACGCAAGGGCCGGACAGGCTCACATTCCTCAAATAGCTCCGGGGAAGGACTACGCAGTTATCCAGAGGTGCTACTCGAATACTCAATTAAAATGCGCAGCCAGTAACTGCGACTTTCCCCCCTTTTTGCTTAACGACAACTTAGCTCCCGGGGATGGCCGAATTGAGCTACTCATATAAAAACGGTCAAAAAAGCACACTATGGGACAGAAAAAATCGAGAGTAATCAATTGCGGCGACATCAGTCCGCCGCAGCAATAGCAGCCTGGATGCTGCTTTCAACATGCGCTCTCTTTCCAAAAACTCAAAAACAAACATCATGAACAAAATCTTTCTCCTCCTGCTAAGTGTGCTCCTGATCAACCATGCTTCGGCACAGACACCTATTGTGCATTATGACTTCAACGGCAATACAAATGATGTCGTGAACGGTCTTAATGCCACACCTGTAAGTGGCTTCACGCCAACTTATGTTTCTGGCTCACCGTCAAGCGGAAGCCAAGCAATACGTCTTGCCAATGGCAATTATGTGCAGGTTGGATACAGTTCGCTGCTGGATAACCCAACCTGGACCATTTCGGCTGTTGTAAACTTCACCGGCCCGAATACCACAACGTCAATAATTGTTGAGCGGGATGATACAAATCCTTATGGCTCCGACTACATGTCCGCGGAGATTTTCAGCAATAGCGGCACCTTTCCAGGTGACAGGCTCTACGGGTCAGCCGCATTTGGAACTGCTGCATGGGGCACGCCACCTGTCATCAACACCGGGCAATGGAATTGTTTGACTATAACCTATAACGGCAGTACGGTATCCACCTATGTAAATGGGACACTAGTTAACAATGCCGCATGGGCGAATGCCTATACTGGCTGGTCCGGCTCCTCAAAATTGTACATAGGATCATCGGCGGGCAGAGGGTTCATAGGCGATATTGATGACATCAAGATATATGGGTACGCACTAAACGCTGCTCAGATAGCAAGTACCTGCGGTAATTTTCCTGGAGCGCCTTGGGTTACTACAGGCAACAACACAAACCCTGGAGACAACATCTTTGGCACGTTAAACAACGACGATGTGCTGATCAAGACAAATTCAGTACAGCGCGGCATGATCACGAGAAACGGCCTGTTCGGTATCGGCACCGGTACGTCCACGCCTGTACGTACGCTGCATGTAAATGCAACCGGAAACGGAATCCGCTTTCAGGGACTACCTACTTTTGCCCAAGGTACCTTACAGGCAGTTGTAGCTGATGTTAATGGTGACTTATCCCTGACTACACTTCCATCCGGCGGCAGCGGGACTGGCTGGGCTCTCGGCGGCAATAACATAGCACTGACGCCCACAACCTGGATAGGCACCAACGACCCATACGACTTTAATATCCACGCAGGCGGGCTTCAAAGGGCCAGAGTGACTAAAGATGGGAATTTAGACTTTGGTAATAATACAATCCCATTAGGTACCGTCGTCAGCGGCGCGATAGGATCGAACAATACAATAACCAATGCGAGGATCTCATTCTGCGCAGGCGAAAACAACACCATTTCAAACACCTTTTACCAGTTTAAGCCCAATGCATCTTCAGGCTGCAGCATTCTTGGTACAGGCAACATACTGGATTGGTCAGATGAGACATCAGTTCTCGGCGAAGACAACGATGTGTTCAACACCCACGGCACATTTGTCGGAGGCGGCCATAACAAAATCACAAACACCGTGGCCCGGGCAGCCAACCGTTGTACACTTTATCAGGGTATTATGGGCGCTCTCGATACAATTAATGATGGCGCAGCCTACCCTACAGATCAGCAGTTTGCCTACATAGTGGGGGCCAAAAACGCCATCCAGCGAGGTCGTGATGTGACCGTACTTGGCACCAGTAACAGAGTTAATGCAAACAACACCGTAGTTCTGGGCTCCCATATTACCAACACCGCAGATGATGCTATTGTAGCTGGTGTCAATGGGATCAGAACTGCCACCATTACGGACCGGGGTATGGGAGTGATGGTATCCAATGCACCTAACTATGTACCTAATCATAATCTGGAAGCAGATGCCGGAGTTGTTGCAGGTCAGACTGTGGCATCCAACATAGCATTCCTGAACTTACCAGTAGCGTCACGTTTACCCGCAGTGCTGGTGGATCCTAATACTGGCGAGCTCTTCAGGTCTAAAGAAGAGTATACAATCATGGGTGACAATAACGGCAGTGGTAGTGGTAGTGGTGCGCCCGGGGCAGGTGACCAGATGTCCGCCCTACTGAAGGCTGTGAAGGATCAGCAGGCAGAAATCAAGGTGCAACAAACGGAAAAAGATGAGTTGAAGGCTAAGTTGGATGCATACGACAAGCGGTTTGCGCTGCTTGAGAGATCTATTGCCAATATCTGCGAAAGCGGTTGCCCTGGTTTTAGCAAAAACGGCAACGTTACAGATGGCAGTTTAAGCATTGATAAACTCTACCAAAGTATCCCCAACCCTGCCAGCGACAAGGCGGTCATCAATTACTTGCTAAGCCGTGATTATGAGCAAGCCCGAATCGTGATTGCCGATCCTGAAGGTCATATACTTCAAACCATCAACGTATCTCCAAAAGCCGGCGGTGGCACTACAAGTGTTGAATTGAGCGCGTTTGCTCCTCAAACGTATATCTACACCCTCTACGTAAATGAGCAGAGAGTGGATAGTAAAAAGATGACCGTTATAAAATAACCGTGGTAGACCAATACCTATCCTCCCAACAATTAGAGGTAGCTTTTACGACCATATATTCCCTACTCTAGAGAATCCCGCCTTTCAGCGGGATTCTTTCTTTAAGAGTCAGTCAGGCCCTTTTTAATAGACAAACAAACTGGACGATTAAACTCGGAAACGTGACGTTTACAGGGATTTTCGCTGTTGGTGTCGTGTTCCACGCGAAAAGTATACTGCGAAATGCCGGAAGTCTTTAAGCTTCGCCGTATGCGCAATCCGTCAGCCATGCGTCCAGTGCTTTGCAATGCTTTGGAAACATTTTTTTTAGATTGACACACTCACTGTTGCCCATCACGAGACAGGCAATAAGGAATTCTGGAAAACGTGGCAATTGCTTATCCCTTTCCAGCACCTCAAACATTTCATCCACGCCCTTCAGTTGCTTCAGTGTTGCCTTCCAGTCAGTCTGGCCGCTTGGGTATTTTCTGTTCGTCATAATGCGCCCACACTACCCGCTTTTTAAGGATTGTCAAGAGACATTGGTTTTCCACAGCCCTACTCACGATTTGAGAAATTTTCTCACTCCCCTTTGAGACCATTTCCTTGTTACCATTTTGAGTAATGAGGAAAGAGAGAATCCCGAACCGGCTTCGGAAGTACAGAAGAATAATGGGCTACACGCAGGTGCAGGTGGCAGCGCTGCTTGGCCTGTCGTGCAAAAGCAGGGTCTCCGAATGGGAGCTTGGCAAGCGCTTCCCAGGTATTAAGAACCTCATTAAGCTCTCCATCCTGTATGCCACCCTGATAGACTCTTTTTACCCTGATTTACGCCAAGCCATCCGTCAGGATTTTGCCGGCAGGAATGCAAAATCTAACGATGAGGAAAGCAGCGTAAAGAACAGATCTCCTTAAGATTGCCTCTTACCAACTTAATCCTGCACCTAAGCTCAGCCACGTAATTGCTGATGTGTATTCAGTGCGGATCCTGTGCGATTTTCATTTTCAGTTTTTCAAATTTTCTCGCTCGATACTCTTTTTAAGTAAAAAAGAGCGAGCGAGGATTCCTTTATCCACAGTGCTTTAATCAATCTAATCACTTATGGCTACATCACCAGACAAGCTTGCCCTTGAAATAGCTACAACCCTTGATGACATGGATGCGCTTCCCTTGCACAAGCAGTTCACCGAAAAGTATTCGGAAAGCTTTCTCAGAAAGAAGCTCATGCGCGTGCTCTCCATCCCGGAGCGGAAAATAAAAAGGTCGCGGGCAGCGCTGTTCAACTACCTCATTCAGCAGCATGAAAACAGGGAGCAGCGAAAGGCCGACAGAAAAGGTCGCAGGCACCGCGATAATGAACCTGAGTACGAGTATGAAGAAGATGACGACGCTCGGGATTAGCCTTGGCACGCGCAGTATCGGCCTTGCGGTATTCCGGGACGGGGAACTCATAGACTGGAAAGTGCAGTGCTTTAAAGGCTACTGGAGCGCGGCTAAATGCAGCCTCATTGCCGGCACCGTAAGAAAGCACATAAAGCTGTACGCACCTGACAGCATAGCCCTTAAAACGCCCGCCGAGGCCCGGCCCTCTAAGAACCTGCGCCAGCTAACCGGCATACTGAACCGTCAGATTACACGGGAGCAACTGCCACTGCATTGTTACACGCTTACTGACCTGAAACGATGCTTTGGATGCGACAGCAGGGAGATGCTTATAACCTGAGTTCGGGATAAGAAGTTGTGGAAAAGTAGTGGCTTAAAAAGCGAATAGCGGCGTTGTTTTTGATGTATAGGTGATTGACTAAAAACAACTCACATCAAAAATGAACACACCGCTATTCGCTGACAAAGTAACCGAAATTTTCGTTGCCGTAGATGATTTCTGCCTGCTTTTCGAACACCCCATCCATCAATTGCTCCTCGACCATTCGAATGGAACCAAAACCCGCAACCGGAAAGCATCGCTGTGCGATTCTGAAATCATTTCCATGCTCATTGCTTTTCATTCCGGCGGATTCAGAAACTTCAAGTTCTTCTACACCCAATACGCCTGCGTTCATCTCAAAGACAGCTTCCCCAACCTTGTCTCCTACAACCGCTTTGTAGAGCTCAGCCACCGCTGCGCAGTGGCCTTTATGCTTTTTCTCCATCACTGCTGCCGGGGCGAATGCACCGGCATCTCCTTTATTGATTCTACCGTTCTTCGGGTATGTCACAACAAGCGCATCCGCCGCAACAAAACCTTTGCTGGCATAGCTAAAATTGGCAAGAGCACTATGGGCTGGTTCTACGGATTCAAGCTGCACCTGGTGATCAATGATAAGGGAGAGATTCTGTCTTTCTACCTGAGTAAAGCCAATGTAGATGACCGGAATGCAAAGGCTATTACTACCCTTACGGAGAAGCTGTTTGGCAAGCTCTTCGGCGATAAGGGCTACATCTCAAAAGCGCTTACCGATATGCTCTTTGGCAACGGCATCCAGCTTATAACTGCAGTGCGAAGGAACATGAAGGATAAGGCACTGAGCAATGAAGAGAAGCTGCTCTTGCGCAAGCGTTCAGTGATAGAAACGGTCAATGACGAGCTAAAGAATATCTGCCAGGTAGAGCATACAAGGCACCGTTCTCTGAACGGCTTTCTGCTGAACCTGATGAGCGCCATAGCCGCTTATTCTTTCTTTCCCAAGAAGCCTTCTATCAGAAAAGATATCGAGGAAACAAACCCAAAGCTCATCGCCGCTTTCCAACAACAACAGCAATTATTAATCGCCGCTTAAACCGAACTCAGGTTTATACTTACCCTTACCAGCCGGTTTCCAGAGCTCACCCATACCTGCAGAAAGGTGCTGCGGTATAAGAACGGGTACTACGATAAAGCATTTGAAGCAGTTGCCGCGGCCATGCTGTGCGCAGAAATTACTCATCCATAACTACTCCTCCCAACTCCCTCAAAAGCCGGATACGAGTCAGAATAGGAATGAGCATGTTCATTGTTGGTCAAAGCGTGGCAACAGGCCGGCCTGGTATGGATATCCTTCAGGAAAGCCTCGGATACAGAATGCGTGTGCGCCCCGGCACCTGACGCATCGGGCAAACACTATTCTTGCAGGAAGGCTTTAGGGAAAGGGCCATATGCTAATCAAAAAGTAGCTCCTTTTTAGGGGCTACTTTGCTATGCATAATTTAAGACGGGGCGATAGTGTCAATCACGGCGGTTGTATTCCATGATTTTGAGGAAGTCATCTTTACGCCGCTGCGACACACCTACATCAGATTTGTCGCTCATTGTAATCACTCCTCCTCTCCCTTTATGGTACTGCTGCACGTGCGCAATATTTATCAGGTGATGATGATGCACCCGTATAAAACCCTGTGACTGTAACAGCTCCTCATAATAGCCCAACATGCGGCATACCAGCAACCTGGGACGATTGGCAAAGTAAAAATGAGTATAGCTGCCCTCGGCCTCACAGCGGATAATATCCGCGCTCTCCACATAAATAAATCCATCCAGCACAGGCAGGGCAATTTTCTCAATTCCCTTTGACTGCCGCTGCATAGAAAGCAGCAGCTGGCTGATGTCCGCTTCCTGCCCGTCCCGCCTGTCGCTCCCGCTCGCAGTCTTTTCCGACCATGACATCGCTTGTTGTACGGCCGTAATGAGTTCATCAATGTTGATTGGTTTCAGGATATAATCCAGCGCATGCTGCTTGATGGCCTGTAATGCATAAGCGTCATAAGCGGTAACAAAGACAGTATGAAAATCAGGCTGTGGAATTTTTTCAAACAGGCTGAAGCCATTTTCATACGGCATATTGATGTCCAGAAAGACCAGGTCGGGATTGAATGTTCGTATCGCAAGCGCTGCCTCATGCACGGAATCCGCTTCAGCTACGACCGTTGCCTCCGGGCAATACTGCTCCAGATAGCTGCTCAGCGTACTGCGGCCGTCCGCTTCATCATCAACAATAATTGCGGTGAGCTTATGCATATGCTGCGCCAAGAGGGATGTGAATGACTACCAAGGTACCATGACAATCTGAATCCTGCCCGCACTTGTCACTGACGATAACCCTTATGTGGGTTCTGTATAGCTCATTCATAGTCTCCACCCGCTGACGGGTAATATCCATGCCCAAAGACTGGTGACCGGGCGGGCGGCACCGCATGCCTTCCGTAATGCCAATGCCATTGTCATCAATGCTGCAAATGACCTGCTGCTGTTCCAGCCTAACAGCAAGCTTTAAGATACCGGCTCTGTCCCGCAATGGGCGCAGGCCGTGTCCGATGGCGTTTTCTACATAAGGCTGAATAAGCATAGCCGGGATTTTAAGCGTACAGGGATCTATTCCCGGATCAATGGCGATTTCGTAAGTAAAAGCATGCTTGAAGCGCATCTGCTCTAAATCCAGGTAGGCAGTCAGCATCTTCAGCTCTTCTTCCAGCGTCAGCCAGTGGTTTTCGGCATGATGGAGGGCTTTGCGGATGAGTTGAACGAAAAGTCCCATGTAGCGGTTTGCCTTCCGGTCTTCATTCTGGCTGTAGAAATGCTGAATAGAGTTCAGCGCATTGAACATAAAGTGCGGGTTAATCTGGGCACGGAGCGCCTGCATTTCCAGCGCCGCCATGCGGTGCCGCTGGTTCGACAGCTCTTTTTCCCTCTGTCGGATAGACAGGACTTTAGCCATATACAGTCTGTAAAGTATAACTGTCAGCAGACAGGCACACAGGGTGATAAACCATGGCGTCAGCCAAAAGGGTGGCCGGATGGTAAAAGACAGGATTGCCGGCTCGCTGCTCCACTTGCCTGCGGCATCGTGCTTAGCCCAGACGAGCAGTTGGTAGTCGCCCGGCTTTAATGCACTCAGATTAATCGCCCCCAGGCGGGTGTATGCGGTATCAGCGTTTCCGCCATTCAACACATAGCGATATTGAAGAACAGAACCGATCACCAGCGATAGCCCGGTATAATTAACCTGAAAACTGTTTTCCTTATACGGCAGAATAAGATGCTCCTGCGGCCAGCTAATGGTAGAATCATGAAGTCCGACTGAAAGAATGTAAACCTTAGGCGCTTTGTACAAATGACTCGGTGCAATCTCTTTCCCGAGCATGATAATCCCGTCCGCCGTGGCGACATACAGTCTGTTCTCGCTTATAGCCACATCATTCACCTTCGTATCAGGCAGGCCGTCAAGTGCTGAATAGTGATAAATTTCGGGAGATGCGTGGCGCGCTGATATCCGGTCAAGACCTTGATCGGTACAGACCCAAATAGTGCCGTCGGTATCTGCACACAAGCCAGAGCAATTATCGCTGACCAGTCCGCATGATCGATCAATGTGTTGTATCCGGCGCCCATTCCAGATATAAAGTCCGCTCCTGTGCGTGGCAACGGCTAAGCGTGCGTTCCCGGCATATGAAAGGCCGACAATCCGGTTGCTGCTTAAATTGGAATCCTGGTTGAACTTGCTGATGGTACCAGACCTCGAACAGTACAGCCCATTCAAAGTACCCAGCCATACTGTCTTATCAGCTCCGACAGCAATTGCTGTCGTCCGCTCACGCCAGATAGGATAAATAATGTTCGTGCTGTCGTCATAGCATACGGCACCGCCGGAATGCGCTATATAGTAGCGGCGGCCCTGCCGGTCGCAATCTTTTTGGGCATCCGTCGACAGCAGCGCTCTGGCAAAGCGTTTAGCGCCGATGCGGTACAGTCCGCGATCACTGCCGGCAAGGAAGTCGCCGTTCCTGAGGCGGTAAGCAAACTTGGTTCTGCTCAGGCTGCCGGAGTTCGGAAGTAAAACATTAGTCGTCCTGCCGTCTTCCACGAGACTGAATCCCCCGCTGTTGTAACAAGCGGTAAGCGTGTTTCGGCTATCCTGGCTACATACTGCCAAAACATCGTTGTCCAGTAGTCCTGTGGCGGTGTTGAAAAGAGAGGCTGGATGCCTGCCTTGCAAATAAACCCCGTTATTCAATGTGCCGAACCATGTATTGCCTTCCCGGTCATGCAGTATCCGGTTAAACGGGATTCGCTCTTTATAGGGATGGTACTGCCGGAATCGTCCATCGTATATATACGTTCCCTTAGCCGTCAGGCAAAGGATTGATGCATCTGATTGGTACTCTAATTCATAGCAAAATGCAGGAAACGGAGCTTTACTGGTTACCGGCACCGAATCACCATGGAGTGCATATGTGTAAAGGCTGTCCGCACTGCCGTTGCCGCCGACCATATAAATGCTGTTCCTGCTGCCGGTAGTTGCAATTACCTCCGGCTGATTGAGCCTCAGGATGCGCTTTGTTCCGTTTGGATAGCCTACATAGACATATCCTCCGCTCAACAGATACTCATAGCCATTAAATACGGTGTAGTAGTAGGAAGCGCTCAGGTTTTTGAGCCCTTCATAAAGAAGGAAAATGCTGTCCTTAGCTATGCCGTAAATCTGTTGTCCTTTCATGCACCATATACCGTTCTTATTGCGAAACAGCGATGTGTAATGGACACGCTTTGCCTCAATTTGGCGGCAAAGCGTGTCAGTAGCACTGGTGTAAATCCTGCCTCCCTTCAGGTAGCATGCCTTATGGTTATAGCACACAACCCAATACCTGCCGAACCCGTCTTCATAAAGGCTGAATACTTCATTATCCGGCAATCCTTCGTTGATGCTATAATTCCGAAAGCGGGTACCGTCAAAACAACTCAATCTGCGGTCGGTACTAAACCAGATGAATCCTTTGCTGTCATGATATATATCATAGATAACGTTACTCGCCAGCCCGTCCTTCGTGGTAAAGTGACGCAGCAGCGGCCGCTGGGCAACGGCGGGAAGTGGCCGGCTTATCAGGTAAAGAAGCGCTAACATGGCACCGCGTAGCAAATACTGCATAGACATGTCGCTAAATGTACATCGTTAATGTGCTCGCCGGAAGAAGCACTTGTAGTGAGCCTGCGAATATGGAATGTTTATCCGCATGCCTTCCAGGCAATCTTTTCCGCTAATGCTTTGGTGCACTTGTATGCCACCTGTGCTCATTTATATAGTTGTCTGTCCTGGCTGTGAATTGCGGGGTGCCAGTCCTACGGTTGCTACCGACTTTGCATCAGTCGTCAAGCCGCCAACGCCAAGGGCCCGGCAAGCGGATTGACGGCATCTTTTACCATCAAAAAACAACCCTTCATGAACAACAAGCTACTAAAACTTGCCGGCTTCATCACCGGACTTTTCCTGCTTCCCTCGCTGGCTTGGGCGCAAATGCTGCAGATGCGCTATTACAGTCCGACTAACCGCAACGAGCTAATCACCTGCGCAAAGTCATTGCCTGACGGCAGCGCCATCCTCGGCGGATACATCTATGACCTGTCCGGAAGCATGGCAACCCATATGGACATGATCCTCATGCGGGTGGATGCGGCCGGCGCCATTGTCTGGCAAAAACAGTTCGGTGACCCTAACGGGGGCGACGACATCCTCAAACAACTCATCATCACACAAAACGGGGATATCGTAGTAGTAGGCCTTATAGGCCGCAGCAGCGTTTACCAGAACAACACTGCCGCTATTCTTCGCTTTACCAGCGGCGGCGGCCTCATTTGGCAGAATCTGGTCAGGGAGACCACCAATACAACAGAAGGAGACGAGTTTGAGGATGTGGCGGAACTTACTAACGGCACACTGCTCGCCGTGGGCTCACGCAAGGCAGCACCCAGTGTGTCTTCGTCAATGATATGCAGTTTTACCGGCGCCGGCGTGCTCAACTACATTGAGGCCTATGACCGCAGCGGCAGCGACGGATTTCTGGGTGTCTGTGCCAACGGCAACAAAGCTGTCATTACCGGCTGGTGGGACGGCCAGCAATACAAAGATTCCAGGGTATTGATGTACCAACCCGGCACCACCAGCGGTACTATTATCTGGGACAAAAGCTATAACATCTCCGGTGCATCAAATGGCGGAGGCGCGCTTGTCAGTGACGGCTTTCACAAGCCATATATCCGGGGCCAGCACGTCGTTATTAACGGCCATGCCGCCCAGACCTGGGGCCCTACGCCCAGCGTGCAGGCATTCTTTGAATGCGACCTTTCCAATGGTGCAAATCCAGCTTGGCGTACTCTGGTGAATACCGGGAAGAACTATGCGAATAATACGGCTTTCTATCCGGTGGATGATCAGCGTTTCTTTGTCTCCCAAAATCCCGCTACCGTGTTTCAGGATGCCCTGGCATGGGGAAGCGGTGTTTTCGCTAACGCTGTAGTGTCTCAGGTTCAGCCGTTCCAGATAACTGGCCAAGTAACGGCATCCCGCGAGTTCAATCTTCCCGGAGACCAGGCTATTTTCAGCATAGATATGCAGGGTAGTAATCTCTATATGGCAGGCTGTACGAATGCCGCCGCCGGCGGGGTAACAGATAACGATGTGTATTATGTAGTCAGCAAGAGTAATCTGCAGAACCCTGACCAGACCTGTGACCTCCGGGACGTCAACATTACCATTGGTAACCCTACCCCCTTGGCTCAGACGCCTCCGGAGACTGTTGCGCAATATATAAATAAACAGCCTTATCCATTGACCTTTTCTGACCCAAAATTGGTTGCCGATAAAATATGCGGTGAACCCGTAGACCCACCAACCGATTGCTCTTCCCAGTGCTACTGGCGTGTGGACGGTAATAATTTCATAAACCCGAGCAATGTGCTTGGCACCGTCAATAGTGAGGATATCCGCTTCGTCACCAGCAACACGCAGCGTGCGGTACTGGAACGGCAATATGGCCGGTTCGGCATTAATACGCCTGGCCCCACCGCCCGCCTCCATGTAAACTGCGCCCCGGCTGACAGGCAGCTCTCCGATGTGCGGTTTGAGAATCTTGATTACGGCCGGGGCGAGGTACTGGTCATTGACCCGCAGGGCTATGTGTATCGCAGTTCACAATTGCAGGCACGTCCGGGCAGTTCCGGCGTAACCACGGACTCATTGATTGGCATTATCGGGGCGCTGCAAAAAGACGTAGCCTATCTGATGGAACGCAACAATATCCTCAGCGGTGCGGGTATAGCGACAGACCTGTCTCTCTATCCCAATCCGGCCACTAATACGGTGGAGATAGAAATAAAGAATAACCCATCTGTCCGGCAGGCAACTATCCAGGTGATGGACGTCAGCGGCAAAACGGTCATGAACACGCCCGCGGCTTTTGGCGAAAACAGGAAAGCGCAGCTTAATACATCCAGCTTGGCACCGGGCACCTTACATTATCAAGCTTCTGAATGGCGACAAGCCTATCGGAGTACGAAGCTTGGTAATTCAGAGGTAGTACTGTTCTCAGCCAAAGTGAAAATGATGCCTTGCCTTACAGCAGGGCATCATCTCTTTTTTATTGAGCGCTTAAACCGTTTGATGCTGAAAGCCTATTCTCACACACAGTATCCTTCCCTCTGTCAGTTGATCTCTGACGGGCCTTTTAGCACCCATGAAGGCGGGGCAATATCGTTTGACCGCCGCCGTACCAGTATGAAAAGCGAACTGTATAACGTCTCACCGGTGAGTAATTGTGGCTCCTGCTGATTAGTAAATATTCTGACATAATGTTCATAAATCACCTTCTTTATGAACACCCAAAACACCTTTGCAACCGAACTCCTGTCCTACCGGAACGTGTACGACCTGGAGCCGCTCTTTGAGGACTTCCTTGACCTCTGCCTCATCGTGCTCAGCCCGAGCGCCCTTGCAGGCTTTCCCCTTGACCGCGACCGTTTTGAAGCCACCCTGCTAAAGTATTCCGATCCGAAGCTGCCGCTGGATGTCTCTTCCCTCTTTACCCTCCTTTTAAAAGAGATGCGCTGCCGGCTGGGCCTGCCGCACCAGCTTAACTGCTACAGCGATGTGCTCGGTGATTTCTACGAGACACACATTCTTGGCTATGACGCGGAAAATCCGTTTGTCTCCTGGGAACTGGATACGTGCAGGCTTCAGCCCGATATTCTTTCTGTTCACGGAGACGCGCCGATGCGGAAGAAAAAGCTGTTTGACGGGCAGTGCGGCAGTGGACGCAGGCTGCTTGCCCGGCGATGGATGCACACGGTGGAAGGATGGTACGGGATGGAGGCAGCGCCTGTCTGCGCCAAGATGGCCATACTGAATCTGTTCCTGCACCAAGTGCCGGAAGCGGAAGTTATATGCATCACGGGCAAGGACGCCGGGAAGCACTACCGCTTTGGCTATGCCTTCTCGCGCACCGTTACCGGCATACAGGAAATTGAGCAGAAGGAACAGTCCTGGGCCTGGCAACTCATTCAGGAAAGCAGCCACTCCCTGGCAGCATAAAATACAAACATGAGCAACCCGAAAGGGTTGCTTTTTACATTGATTCAATTGCGATACTGACTGTATAGCAGAGAGAGAAGGTGTGCGGTTTACTCATTTCCGTCTACTTCTCCCGCCTAACTGTTCCACGACGGGAGTGTAAGCTGATAGAGAAAACAACTCTTTTCTCTAACAATTTAATCCACGCATCATGGAACGAACAGCAGCAAAGCAGCAACCAAACATTGCTTCCCGAAAGGACGTGTACGCCATCGTAACAGAGCGCATCATTCAGCAACTTGAAAAAGGCACTGTACCGTGGCGCCAGCCATGGACGGATGCCGGCATTCCCCGCAACCTTATCTCCAAGCGGCCGTACCGGGGCATCAATGTGATGCTCCTCTCCATGCTCGGCTATGAGCAGAACCTGTTTCTGACGTTTAATCAGGTGCAGGAGCTTGGCGGGCATGTCCGGAAAGGCGAGCACGGACACATCGTAGTATTCTGGAGCTATCTGGATGCAGCTCAGAAAGGGCGGGAGGAAGCAGAAACGGAAACGGGCAAAAGGAAAGTCCCGTACCTGCGCTACTACATGGTCTTTAACGTAGGACAGTGCGAAGGCATACCGCAGGGAAAAGTCCCGGCAATAACACGTGCGACGCTCAGCCCTATCCCGGTCTGTGAGCAGATTGTGCAGGAGATGCCGATGCGTCCCCTCGTCCGGCACACCGGCGGACAGGGAGCGTTCTACGATGCAATGCATGATTATGTGAACATGCCCCTCTTCAACTCTTTTGAGAGCGCGGAGGGCTACTATGCCATCCTCATGCACGAACTGGTACACAGCACCGGACACGGGAGCCGCGTGGGAAGAAAAGACCTCTTTAAGATGGCGGAATTCAATACGCTGGAAGCATATTCGCACGAAGAGCTGGTGGCGGAAATAGGCAGTTGTTACCTGCTGTCTTTTGCAGGCATTACAAACCGGATTGCGCAGAGCGCGGACTACATCAAAGGATGGCTCTCTGAGCTGAAGAGCGATACGAAGTTCATCTTCTCTGCTGCGACGCAGGCGCAGAAGGCAACCGACTTTATTCTGAATCTGCCCGCAGAAGTGATAGAGGAACAAACTCAAAAACCAAAGCCCGGCATCCGCCGGGCTTTCACTTTATGATTAAATTACCTAAACGCCCACTAAAAAAAATATTCCGAACTGGGTCTTACCGAAGCGCAACATTCTTTTCTTTCCGCAATGTTTTTATGGTAGATATAAGTATCCAGCCAATGAGATAAATAATGAAAGCAATGGGAAACTGCATGCGCACATCTCCTAACAAAGGAGAAAAGAAGTACATCAGCAAGCCATAGAGCGCATACCAGGTAAATCCCCACGGTATAAAGTAACAAAGAAAACTCGCGAAAGGTTGTGCGCTATTACCGGCCCTGAAAGTATAAATAGAGGCAAAATTTGGATGACTCATATTAATCCCCCACCATAATACGCGATGCTTGTTCGCTACCGGGTCAGTCTTTCTTTTCGTCAATCTGCCCCAAAAGAAATTAATTATGTGGGCAGCAATTGAAGGGAGATAAATACAACTAAATATCAGAAAAGCCTCGTGAGGATGACCATGGGTTGCGCCCATCGTCGCAAGTATAATAAGCGCACCGGGGAAAAACACATTTACCATAAACAAGTTCTCCAAAAAAGAAAAAAAAACAATTACCAGATATCCTAATCCCTTTTCATAAGGTGCTTCTGATAAAAAGCTAATAAGGTAAAACAGTGGATGTATACCGTTCACATCAAGTATGATCAGGATACTAACGAGACTCGCAAAAATGCACTGCAGCCATAACTGCTTAAGAACGGTGTGATATTTCAATCCAGAGGTTGACATACTGCCTTTATACTATAAAAGCCATGGAAGCAAAACCAGTAAACATCACGAACCGAGAAATATGAACAGAAACTTCTTCCCGTCTATAAGCAATAAATATACAAAGCAAGAATGTAATTAGTGCAGTCCATGCAAAACCGGTACTTAGCATCGTATTGGCCATTAAAACTAGTACAGCCAAACTAACAATCATCAATGCGAATCCAAGGAGCATACTAGCTCCTGATCCAAGATAGAAGGGTATAGTCCTTAGATTCGCAGCAATATCGCCATTCATATCTATCTTGTCAAGCCAGATTTCGCGGCCGATTACATAAATAATTATCGGCAACATCTTGATTGGCACAAACGTTTGACCTATTAAAACCTGACCATAAATGAGAGGCGCGCAGCATATGATTGCTGTATAAAGAACCTTTAACAGCGGAAGCCTCCTGGAAAACAACGAATAATAGTAAACGCCTGCAAGACATACTAAAATGACCAGAAAAGAGTAAAATCCGTTGAATACTAAGTCATAAAAAACAAGAAACAAACCAATAATCTTAGCAAAAAAAAATGCCTTGCGAACCGGAAGCTTTCCAGTTGTAATCGGACGCAGTTTCCCTGCCTGCTTATCTTTCTCCAAGTCAAAAATATCATTGAAGACGAATGCAAGCATGGTTACCAGCACGATTGGTAAGACTTTAAAAAAAGACAAACAAAACTTATGGTTATGCAGATACAATACCAAAAATGCAAACACTCCTGAACATAGGGAAGGGATAATGCGCCCTGTCTCAATAAACAAAAGAATCTGGGACGTAATTGAGGTGTTGTTCTTCATTGAACTATTTTCGTTAATACGGAACTCAAAGAACTGATCATCGTCAAATTTACCCACCAGAAATACGATTCCCGCAATAACGCCATAGCCCTGAAGCAGATTAATCTTGCCGATTGTATCCGGAGAAAAATTGGTCTTGATTATTAAATTAATAAAGCTCGGTAATACGATATAACAGAGCGCCAATATATATGCAAGCGTACGAGTAGTTGATCTACGGTCTTTTGAAAAAAATATTGCCGCGCCCCCCAAAAAACTGAAAAATAATGTAACCAGACTAAACGTCTGGATGCTGGAATCCTGGAATGGAAAATGCAGGTTTCTAATTATGTGATTTGGCGTGAGCGCCATGGCAAAGAAAAAAGGCAATATCATTCCAAAGCAAAGCTTAATCCCTTTCCATCCCCTCCGCTGTATTAATACTACACCATTTATCTTTACTTGTTTTATTATTAACCAGATAACGCTCAAGGAAATGGAATATAGGATAATGGAATAGAAAAGCGCGTTGACATGCCTGTCAAATATCATTAATGGTAAGAAAATGGGCAGGAAAATAGAAAAAAGATGTAGCCTCCGTCGGTAAAATGCATGGATATCCGGGTTGAATTTCCCTATGTTTTCATTGTCATGCACAAACCACCATGTTTCAGTAAGGCCCATCATTAGTGTCATCATGGAGGCTGCAACCAAAACTAAATAACGATTCTCTCCTCCTTTTTTCACCATTGGATTGTCCAATTGAGCGGGTATTTCCCGTAAGTAAGTCCAAATAAAAAGGACGCTGAAAACGCCCATTACTAAGTAATCAACAGCTTTCCATAGCGATTCGGGCATCTTGGGCACAACAATTGAAAGTCCATAATATGAAATAATTAAACCTGTTACTAACAGTATCATGTCATAGTAGGTGCTTTCCAAATGTGTCCACCCAGCAATAAATGACATAATACATGTTGAAAGGGCAGGGAAAAATATATAATAACGAAAGTCAAAATCGTGACTCTGATCTTCTCGCCATTTTAGCCTTGAGACAACCGTCTGCAACACAATCGGCACTGCCGCGACAATCGCTAAGCCCAATTTTTTCCAGTCAGTACCGCTTCCTTCAATTGTCGCCATGCTGCAATAAACTAGTAAAGCAATGATGAGCGCAATAAGGGGAACCTGAATACTATTTTTTCTCCAATCATCATCTACGTTTGTTCTATTGGTCTCTGACCTTTTTTCGTACATCATAACGCGACATAGAAACGTCGGAATCAACAATAAGAAGTACAATAGCTGTTCCTTGTTGCTAAAAAGGCTGACCGGATAATAGGCGCCGTCCCTAAGAAAGTTACCTGAAATAAGACAAATCAATGCCACTGCCAAATATCCAATGGCTGGTTGTACCCATTCCCCTGCCGTCACACGATTAGATGCAACCATAATTTATATATTTGTGTGTATGATATAATAAACAGTAAGGTCATTTCCTTTTCGTTATTTATGGAGAACAGTCACAAGCCAGATCCAGCTGTCATATGGTTCATCATTAGCCTCCTCGTTTTCTCCATCTGCCTGTGTTCAATCGTATATGATACAGGTTGCAGGCTTAAATTGGGTCTCGGGATTTTAGCTTTTGCAGCGCTCATTTCCGTGCTGATGCTAAGCCGCAGGATTAAAGGTTAATACAATCCGCCTAAAGGGGCGGATTTTATGTTTGAACTTTTATTCAGGACGTAAACTTATTGCGTCCGTTAGGCTGGTTAGCCAAGAATAATCTTGGCTGCATCCTATCAGATACAATGATGCTTTTTTCGGGCAAGTAATCTTTTTTGCGAGCCTGTTTCAGAAAAGATTTAGTATAGGGGATAACTTTGCTTAAAATGTGCGTAAATGACCGTGTCAGCGCTTACACAATGGGAGAATGAAATCTTCACCAAGCTCGTTATTGACCTGCTTAAAGAACAGCGAGCGGCAGGTAAAAACGAATTTCTTCTGGACAAGTATGAAGTCGACAGGCTTACGAAAGAGCGTCTGCGGACACTATTTAGTGAGCATTCCCAATAGCTTAAAGGTGTATGAGCCTGAAGACCCCCTGCGCACCCTTGTCATCTTGTAACCAGAGCATATATGCGCCGGGCGGAGTGTCGAAAGGGAGTACAATACCTGATGCATCCGCAAATAAAATTCCCTCCATAATCAGCACGCCATCCATGTGAAGAAGCTGATACGACAGACGTTGAAACCGATACCCATTGACCGGGAACAACTGAAGAGAATGTTGAAACGGATTCACAACCGCAATTCTGTCGCGCAACGTTCCTATCCCGGCTGCTGACGTTATCCCGGTTGCCGGCAGCAGGTGCGGTGGTGTAAACAGGAAATCAGCAAGCACTGGCAGATGGTCGGAGCATTCATACAGGGCTTGCGCTATTGGAGCGGATACAACCGTATTTGCCGGCGCGTCCGTAAGCGCTTTGCCATAGTGCTGTCCATCGTTGCCAAATGCCTTATACGAGCCGGGCAGGTACTTCATTCCCCTGCTGCCATTCAGTACCGCATCAGACACCAGAATAAAATCAAAGCGGGAGTCAAGCCCCCCGCTTGCGCCGCCATCAGACAGCGCAGCGAGGCGTGGCGATTGTGTATGAATGTCTGCGAATGCGCTGTTGTTATCCCAGCCTCCCGGCCGGTTCAGCGGGTCATTGAGCCGGGCATTTGGGTTGGCCGGACTAGTAAGATTCTGGTAGGCTGCTTCACTGCTTGTGTAGAGATTAAAGTCTCCGAGCATGATGACGTTGGCGGTCTTATTGAGCGCAGTCAAATATGCTGACACCTTCTGCGTCTCCCCCAATCTGTCCGCTCTATCCGCTGACGTATTGGATGACTTTAGATGCGCGGTAATGACGGTTAGTTTCAGTGTGTCTTTATAGGCGCTGAGGCCAGTATATTCCCAATACAGGTCATAGGCGACGATGTCGCGAACGTCATTGCAGATAATGCTGTCGCGAAGGAGATGAAATACTCCTGTTCGCCAGAATAGTCCATCAAGCTGAGTTGTGCTTGTGGTGTTATGTACCCTGCCATGCTCCGAGGCAAAGGGCATCACCTTGAGCAGCGTATCCAATAATCCGGGTATCGCCGTAGAAACTTCATTAAAGCATTGGACGGACGGCCTGACAGCTTGCAGAATAGGCAGCAGCCGTTGGTTTTTGTACGGAACCGGATTTGCAGAATTGCCGTAATTAAGCAGGTTGTACGTTGCAATACGAACCGTGTCCGTCTGCGCGTATCCTGCTTCCCCGACCAAAAGCAGTACATATAAAAGTCGAAGCATCTTCATAGGTCTCCACAGTTGTAAGCGCAATGAAGTTAGCTGCTCTACCGCTGATGTAATCAGCTTGCAGTAGGCACGCTTTGAAGAGGCTCTGATGTAAATACCGATGGTAGTAAATAGTGCACGCATCTCATTTGTGCCGTGTTGATCCTATACCTCCACCATTGGCATAGTAAAATCCGTATCGTATCTGGTATTCTTGATAAATCGAAACCTAGTTTCTTGTGGGTTGCAAGTCCCATGTTCGTAGGAGCTTTTCATAAAAGAAGATTACTACATGTGGTTTGAGTTTTAAGTGGCGCATTGCAATGCATTAGAGAAGGGCCGCTTTATTACCCGGTTTTTTCTTGTAAATGCGCTCATGACAATGTTGGAAATTGCATCTTCATCATTAAAACATTACTTATGGGCTACACCCGTTCAGAAATGCTGTACGACGACTGAATGTATTATAAGTGGAATGCGCGAGCTGACCATGATAATCCGTATTACAGAAGCGGCGTTGACCATTCAGAGCTAAACCGCACCGAAGGTTACGAAGTCCTTTACTTTATTAACCACATCGGTGAAAAGTACTGGCACGAACGGGCCAAACTGGCCGTCTATCAAAAAATAGAGCGTCTGATTCGGCATGCGGTACCTACAGATATTAGAACGCACAAAAAAATTGAAGATTGGATTGTGAATAACTGGTCTGAATCCTAAGCCAGTCACACTGGTTTAGAATACCAGATTCACAAGCATTGAACATAGTATTCCGCACATTTACTTTCACCAAACGCAGGCGTAACAAAAAGCCCGGCCATTACTGCCGGGCTTTTGTATGTTCCTCGCGAAACTTCCTTATTTACTCTTTTACGAAAGTAGCGCGGGTAACCTTACCCTGGCTCAGAACATTCACCGAGTACATTCCCGGCGTCAGGCCGGAGATGTTCATGCGCACCAGTTGATTTGCACTGGTAAAGCTTTGGCTCTTCACCAGGCGGCCCTGCACGTCGTAAACGCTGGCAGTGCCGTCTTTCACTGCGAGCGGCAGTTGTATGTTCACATACTCCATGGCCGGATTAGGAGCCATTACCAAGCCCTTTGAGCGGACAGTAGTCTGAATGGCAGTAGGCGCGTTCCTATTAGCATACCCGCAGTCATGCAGCAGTGTGTCCGGCAACACAAACCGGACAAGGTCTTCCTGGATTTCATCAATGGGTAATGGCGATTCAGTGTTATCAACGTACTGCAGGTCGAGGTCTTTTTCCAGCGGGTCGGTATCCTGATCGCAGTCACTGTTGGTGTTGTCCTTTATCAAAAAGCTCGGCTGATTGCCGACGAGCCCGGAGTATGCCGGATATCTATTGATGCTGTTGTATGTGATAGCGGAAGTGCTGGTACCATGCAAAGCATTGAGCGGCACATAGCGGTTGTGCACCCCTATGTTGCTTGTTTGCATATATACGGCGCCGGTTCCGGCATTATACGCATCGGCTTCATAGCCGCCCACGAAAATATCGCCGCGGCGCTGGCCTACGGTTACGGTGGTTCCTGAGCTTGAAACGCCTATGCTGCACGTCCCGCCGCCGCAACTGCCGCCGGAGCCGTGCTCATAGACTTTCATGAAGGTTGGGGTACCAAGATTAATAGGGTCAAGCTTCAAGAGCAACAAGTCAAGCTCGTCATGCTGGCCGCAGTAGGTGCCGCCGGCAGCCCCAACGAGCACCACATCGTTATCAAAGGCGTCTGCAACACCCTGCGTCCGCATAAAGCCGGTGGACTGGTTCAGTTCCTCGGTCATCAACACGTTGGTATAAATCATACCGGTTGCATCTACCACCAGCAGCATGCCGCCGCCATAGTTAGCGCCGTAGTTTGAATACTGCACATATTTTTGCGCAGGCCCGGTAAGGACGTAACCTTGCCGCGGGATGTTTGGTGAGGTGTACGCAGCGATCTTTGTGAAGGTGGACGGCAGGGAGGTATAATACTGGGCCTGCGTTACCATAGTCGCGGTTATATTGTGCTCCCACAGTACGTTGCCCGTGGCCGTAGTTCCCATAACGAATGCGTCCGAAGAAATGCGTTCTCCGCCCACGATAAGGTTGCCGGTGCTGGCATCCTCAATAATGGTATTAAACCGCAGCACGCCGTTTCCGGTTTGCTGCGGCCGGTATCGTTTGTACCAGATAACGTTACCCTGGCTATTCGTCCTTAGGATAAATGCATCCTCATAGCTCTGCCCGCCACAGTTGCTGAATTCGCTGGTGTGCATTACGGAGCCGCAAACGACATAGTCGCCCGTAGTCGTGCGCCTGGCATCGCTTGCATGAAAGTAGGTGCTCAGCGTGGGGCAGGTAGCCTGCAACACGGCATTAACTTCGCTCTGGGTGCAGTACACAGTGGAAAGAGTACTTGTCAACGGTGCAAAAAAGTCCGGTATCACCTGCAGATGGATGCGCCCAAGGGCGAGTACCCCCGGTTTGTTGTTCATGCCATTGATGGTGAGCGGCTGGGCACTATTACCGAGCAGATACTGATTGCCAGGTATGAATTCAAGACTAGAATTTGTAGTGGTCTGCAAGTGCAGGGTTGGGTTCTGGGCACTTGCCGATGTGGCAAGCAGGGCGCACAGGAAAAGGAGGGCCGCCTGCACGGGTCGGACGGTGGCAACGCTAAGCGCGCGGCGGGTGATGAGGCGAGTTTGCTTCATAAAAGAATGGTTTTGTTGACTGGATTGGTGACAGAGCGTTACTAAAAGGCTATTACGGAAATTGATAGAGGCGGGATTAGTTGGGGGGATGAATAGGGGCGGCTGCGCAATTGGATTGCTGCTACATGCAACACTCACCTTCTGCTGTTTTGACATTGGGTCATGGGCGCATGAATAATGTGGACGGGACTTTCGAAGCGTATGTCTCGCGCTCCCGCCTAAAATGCAATGGGATGGCGTCTGTAACCACGGGCGGGCTACGCAACCTTATTTGCGTGTGCATGTGCAGGCGTATCAGTGCCTCGCCATATGCTGCGGGCCTGCACCCTTTTGCTATGAAGCCATGCGCACCGCTTTCCACAGCCCTTCCTGGCAACGCCAGGCTCGGTATTGGATGAATAGGCCAGTATGGTAATTGCAGGAAAAAGCAAGCTCAGCCTGCGGGCCGTTTCGTACCCATCCAATACGGGCATATCTATGTCCAGTAGGCAGGCATCCGGGAGCGCGCCCCTGCCCTTCCAATTGAATCAGAAAATCGCTGCCGTTAGCTGCTTCATAGCGCACGGCAATGCCTTGCCGCTCAAAACTCCTGCGACACAGATAACGCAGTATCGGGCAGTCATCTATGAGCGCGACACTTAGAGGAGCGGGCAGCTTCGGCATAAGGGAGGCCACAAAGGTGGCGGGGCTCCAATGCTTAAAACCCAAGATTATTCTTGTACGTACGCTGCGCACTAAGCGCACTAAAGTTCCTGCGCCGGAGGCCTTGGCAGGGCAAGGCGGATGGTACATCCCTTCCCCTGCGCGGCAATCACCTCTAATTTGGCCCCCATCAGGTTAGCCCGGTGCTGCATGTTCCGGAATCCCAGCCCTTCCGTATAGGTCGCAGCGCCTGCATCAAAACCGGCACCGTTATCCGTAATCTCCATCGTGAACATGTCTGTGCCGTACACAAGCGCAACATCTATCTTGGCTGCGCGGGCATGCTTTAGGCTGTTATGCAGCGCCTCCTGAGCGATGCGGTATGCGAGCAGCTTTTCGCTCGCTGTAATAGTTTCATCAAGTCCTTCAATCTGAAGGTTGCATTCTATCTTTCGCATGGAATCGAATATACTCCAGTTCCTTGCGGAGCACGGCGCTGAGGCCGTGCGTGGTGACGTAATCGCCGTTGAGCGAGTAGCTGATGTTACGCAGGTCATTGCCAATCTGCCCGGCAAGCGTAATGCTTGTTTGCAGCGCCTTGCTGTCCTTATCCTGCAAGGTGTATTCCTTCAGGGCTTTAAGGTTCATCTGCAGGAAATCCATTTTCTGGGAGACGTTATCATGGATTTCCCGGGATATCTGGTTCATAGCACGTTCCTGCTCCTCCAGCCTTGCTCCCATAAGCCCCATGCTGTGATCGTAGCGCATCCTCTCCTTTTCCATATCGAAGAATCGCGTTCGCCGATGATGGTAGAGTATGTAAAAGACGATGAAGAACAGGAACAGCAGAAACAGAATGGCGCCCGCAATCAGGATGGGCACGAAGTAAGATTCACTCATGGCCCGGAACCCACTTCGGGTATTTGATAAACACGGTGCTTATTATGGTATAGGTAATAATATTGGCGACAGAGATTGATGCATCCACTACCCAGCCAAGCGAGGGATGACGGATATACAGGTATTGGTAAAGAGCCCAGTTGCAAAAAGTTACCGACCAGAAAAAGATGAAGGCAATGCTATCCAGAATGAGGGTTGTGCGCCAGCTTTTTCTGAGCTTCCTCTATCATTATTCGCGCGAAAGAAAACAGAGCAAGCGCAATGGTCAGAATGCCTTCAAAATACAGGAAGTAGTTATTAAAAGTATGGAGCGGCTGGAGAAACAATGTATTGGCAATACCCCAGGAGAACGCCGCCGGCCCCTATCCATTTGCCTATATGTCTATCCCGGAAAATAGAGATGCTGCTATTGAAGTAGGCGCAGACCATGGCCAGCTCTATCCAGCTGTAGATGCCATAAACAACCATATTGTTATGCTTCCACCGGGTATAAAATAAAGCGAGACATTCCGCTATAAGTGATAGACAGTACAGCCAAACAAGAATTTGAAGGGCCGGCTCTACACGGTTGTATCTGTACAGGCCGATTAGGCAAGTACAGAGCAACATCAGCAAGTTCGCCAGGTATATGCAATATTCGGCCACGTGCTAACGGACCAGCAAGTCGTTTGACGCAGTACCTTCCGTTACGCAGCTATACGGACAAGGCCTGCTCATGTCTTCGACGCTGTTGCCCTTAAAGTAAATATAGTTTCCCGCGTCGTTAAATCCGGAAAGAATAACTGTAAATCCATTCGGGCTATACCCACAGGGCTGATCCTTGTGCCCGTTGTTGATATACGTCAGCTTGTGGGCGAACATAATTTTGAGATGGGGAAATGTCCGCGCCGCTGTCGGACGTGAGGTATTCGCGCAGCGCATTAGCATCTATAATCAGTGAGTGGAGGTTGGTATCTGTGCCGCTACCGCTTTGCACACTTGCCAGGTAGCTGCCGATCATTTTGTTGGCCGTGTCTATCGGAATAAAGGCCGTGTCTTCCCCCGGTGCCAGCATTCTCATGGAAATATTTCCTTTGGTGGAATCAGCGCCACGGCTGGAACTGTCCATTCCTGTTTGATTGCAGGAGAGAAAAAACCATTACCAGGATGCAGAGGCTCAGGGCCCGAACTGATTTGTGCATGTGCGTGTGATTTAAGTGTATGTAGTTTGATTTTGAAGACGTAAGTGGATTAGTGTTTTTTGAGCTTCAGGCTATGTGCGGTGGTATCAATATCCAATGCTACAAGCCCGAATTGGATGGCATACATGACAAGGCTTGAGCGGCTGCCGACATTGAGCTTCTTAAACAAACTGTTGCGGTACCAGTCCACACTATGTAGCGTGGTATTGAGCTTTTGGGCAATCTGGTCATAGCTCAGGTCCGCTGCAACAATACTTTAGTAGCGCGATTTCCTTTTCCGAAAACTCAGGCAGCTTGATCTCATTATTCTTTACAGAGCGGTAAAACTTATAGGTGGCCACGTCCGGACTGTAGATACCGTTGTCGTGAATAGATCGGAGCGATTCTTCTAACTCTTTAGGAGAGCAATTTTTTTGCAGATACCCATCGGCCCCGCCCCTTATCATCCGGGTGAGGTAATAGTCAGTGCTGTGGCCGGTAAGGATAAGCACCCGGATATGCGGCCACCTGGCTTTGATTTGAATCAGAGTTTCCAAGCCGTTGAGCACCGGCATGAAAATATCCAGGATGCAGATATCCGGCAGCTGCGGCGCCTGTTCCATTTGCTCGAGAAGCGCCTTGCCATTGTCTGCTTCTAGGGTAACATTGCATC
Organism: Chitinophagaceae bacterium; assembly: GCA_965246785.1. GTDB lineage: Bacteria > Bacteroidota > Bacteroidia > Chitinophagales > Chitinophagaceae > UBA1952. Next base: position 215,196 of record CBDFFM010000020.1, on the reverse strand, counting down.
CTTCAAAACCTGAGTTCGGTTTAAGCGGCGATTAATAATTGCTGTTGTTGTTGGAAAGCGGCGATGAGCTTTGGGTTTGTTTCCTCGATATCTTTTCTGATAGAAGGCTTCTTGGGAAAGAAAGAATAAGCGGCTATGGCGCTCATCAGGTTCAGCAGAAAGCCGTTCAGAGAACGGTGCCTTGTATGCTCTACCTGGCAGATATTCTTTAGCTCGTCATTGACCGTTTCTATCACTGAACGCTTGCGCAAGAGCAGCTTCTCTTCATTGCTCAGTGCCTTATCCTTCATGTTCCTTCGCACTGCAGTTATAAGCTGGATGCCGTTGCCAAAGAGCATATCGGTAAGCGCTTTTGAGATGTAGCCCTTATCGCCGAAGAGCTTGCCAAACAGCTTCTCCGTAAGGGTAGTAATAGCCTTTGCATTCCGGTCATCTACATTGGCTTTACTCAGGTAGAAAGACAGAATCTCTCCCTTATCATTGATCACCAGGTGCAGCTTGAATCCGTAGAACCAGCCCATAGTGCTCTTGCCAATTTTAGCTATGCCAGCAAAGGTTTTGTTGCGGCGGATGCGCTTGTTGTGACATACCCGAAGAACGGTAGAATCAATAAAGGAGATGCCGGTGCATTCGCCCCGGCAGCAGTGATGGAGAAAAAGCATAAAGGCCACTGCGCAGCGGTGGCTGAGCTCTACAAAGCGGTTGTAGGAGACAAGGTTGGGGAAGCTGTCTTTGAGATGAACGCAGGCGTATTGGGTGTAGAAGAACTTGAAGTTTCTGAATCCGCCGGAATGAAAAGCAATGAGCATGGAAATGATTTCAGAATCGCACAGCGATGCTTTCCGGTTGCGGGTTTTGGTTCCATTCGAATGGTCGAGGAGCAATTGATGGATGGGGTGTTCGAAAAGCAGGCAGAAATCATCTACGGCAACGAAAATTTCGGTTACTTTGTCAGCGAATAGCGGTGTGTTCATTTTTGATGTGAGTTGTTTTTAGTCAATCACCTATACATCAAAAACAACGCCGCTATTCGCTTTTTAAGCCACTACTTTTCCACAACTTCTTATCCCGAACTCAGGTTCAAAGGTGTTAATGTAGCCAATAATGCCTTTGCGAACCATTTCGTGGTCGTCGGCATAAGCTACTTGGATAGCATTGAGGTAGTGTGCTTTAGAGTGGCTCAAGCGCTTGTAATGAGTGTCGGGGCGAATATAATCTCCGCAAGACAGTCAATTTCCAAGGTTTATCTTGGCGCGAGTGAGAGATATAGCTGCTAAGTTGCCAAGCGTCAGTATGTGACCACAATAATCTTTTAATCTATTACAAGCTATTAAGAATTGTGCAGATTATGTTGCTATTGTGTTTGGCTCCCAAGCACTACATAATACATGATTATTTGCGTTGCTATTATAGTCACTAATAGGAATTTCCGGTATCAGCTCAAGATTACAGTTCCCAGCCACTTAGGTCATATTCCCAGAACAGAGCTGTATAATGATTAGCCATCCCCGCCACCTCATTGACTTTCATCTGCCCGTTGTGCCCAAACTCGTACCTGTCCGCTATATCCAAGCTGTCAACGGTGCAATACGTATACATCCCGCCCGTCTGCACATACACCGGCTCCTCATACACAATACTGTCCACGGTGAATAAATCCGCAGGAGTCGTCAGCACTGAGCCGCTCATCGCTACTGTCACCTGCAAAGTAGTCACTCCGCCATTGGCTACGTGCACTGTCAAGGGTGAGGTGCTGTACGAGGTGTAATTAGTAGAGTTGCCTCCCAGCCAGCCCGAAGGCCCTGCATTCAGCACATATACCCCCGCAGCCACATAACCAATGAGCGAGGAGATGTACACTTTCACGTCCATGGGGTTGGGCGCGGTAATGGTCAGCGGCAGGGTGAAGCCGCCGCCGACTCCATGCACCTTGACGCTTGGATAGCAAGGTAGCGCCACCACAGACATAAAATATATTCCAATATATAATATTGCATTCTACATTTGTATATATTGCTTGGGTACTAGCGCCATTGCTACAAACACAATCAAACAGATAAATATAGCTGTGATTAAGTTTAATACTGCTACAGGTTTAAAATGGCCTTTCAATATTTGTTTGTAGCTAGTAACCACGATAAAAAAGCAGATAAATACCGTAGCAATTCCAATATATGATTTGATTTCTGCCAATTTCCTATAGTCTTTTACATAATTCACACTTGTAAGATATTGAGGGTCGGTTTGAATCTTGTCTTCCGTATTATTCACCCAATTATAAATGGACTTATTGAAATAAAAATAAGCAATTATTGCTGAGTTCATTATAGAGTTGACGGCCAGTGAAATCTTCATCTTTGAATCGTTGATGCAGGGTTTGACCATCTTCCAAAATTGTTCTGCGTGGTATTATAATGTGCTCCGGGAAAAGGCATGGAAAAACTGTTAGTGTTGTAGCCCATATTGCGCATTCCGTAGCTCCATCTATCAGCAGGTGTTAGGATACTTCCGTTTGTAAATGGAGCTACTGGAGCAAACCACGACCGTATTCCATCCTGACGAGCTCCGTCATTTATCATGTTTGTAGCCGTGGCTGAGGCATTCATGTATAGTGGTTGGATAAGATTTTGCTCCTGTGACAACGTTATTGCATCCCATTGATATGCGGCTAATCCAATTTTAGGAGAACCATTCGCTAATGCCTGCATTTTTGGAAATGCGTCATTAAAGATCATGCGATTACCATCATTTGCAAACTTCGCTACTTCATCGTTTGAAAAACTCATCACTTTTGCCGCGCGATAGGTTAGCATTTCAATTCCACTTGCAACCTTTGCTGCTGCACCTGGCCATCTAACCTCGTTGCCTTTAGAATCAGAATAATTCTGAAACCAAGAATAAAAACTAATCCGTTCACCTATGCTTTGGTATTCTCTGCATAAGCCTTGTTCAAGATTGTATTTCGCCGCATTGTTGAATCTGTCAATCGTACTTAAACCTGGGCCGCCGCTTCCGCCCAACCCTGAGTTTGGCGGTGGATCTCTGTCCTCTTTTAACCAATGCCCATCTTGTCCATGCCATTGACTTTCGGCTATTGCCTTATCTCCTAAGGCTTTCTTGTATGCCTCGTAGCTTTTAAATTCCCGGTCTCCATCTGGGTCAACATTCAAAATCGGATTTAATCCGAATGCAGAGTAGCTACTTCTAAATTCTCTAACTACCGGGTCCAGGTTCCACCTCCTACCTAATCTCGGATCATATTCCCAGAACAGAGCTGTATAATGATTAGCCATCCCCGCCACCTCATTGACTTTCATCTGCCCGTTGTGCCCAAACTCGTACCTGTCCGCTATATCCAAGCTGTCAACGGTGCAATACGTATACATCCCGCCCGTCTGCACATACACCGGCTCCTCATACACAATACTGTCCACGGTGAATAAATCCGCAGGAGTCGTCAGCACTGAGCCGCTCATCGCTACTGTCACCTGCAAAGTAGTCACTCCGCCATTGGCTACGTGCACTGTCAAGGGTGAGGTGCTGTACGAGGTGTAATTAGTAGAGTTGCCTCCCAGCCAGCCCGAAGGCCCTGCATTGAGTACGTACACTCCCGCCGCCACATAACCAATGAGCGAGGAGATATACACCTTCACATCCATGGGGTTGGGCGCGGTAATGGTCAGCGGCAGGGTAAAGCCGCCACCCACTCCATGCACCTTAATGCCTACACCGGAGGATGGCGTGGACAATGTGGGAGGTGAGAAGGCCCAGCCCGCCGCCACACCGGTAGCCGCGGTGGCGCTGATATTCATGTTCAACCAGTTGGAGGAGGTATGGGTAAAGGTACCGTTCACCGTATAGCAGTAGGGTGCCCGGAAAGGCTGGCTGCGCCCCGTCATCAGCTCCCCGTAAGGATAGTAATCATAGCAGGTGCTGATGGCGGCCACGCGGCGTCCGTCGCGCAGGCTGTCGCCGTTGGCGTCCTTTTCATAGACCTTGTCGGTCACCACCTCCTGCACATTGGCCAATTGGTTGGTCAGCTCATATTGCCTGAGGCATACCACATAGCGGGCCTCCGCCACACCGCTGTCAAAGCGGTGGCCGTAGGGTATTTTTTGTTTAGCGGTGATGAGGTCATTGAGGGCATAGCTGTACCAGGGTATCTCCTTGCGAAGGTCACCCAGGAGGCCGGGGTTGTTGATGGGGTTGCTGTAGGAGTTGTAGCGAAAGTCAATGAGGCTCGAATGTCCGTAGCTCCCCGCGAGGCCCAGCCGGGCTGTACCGTAGAGGTGGTGGTTAGCCAGAGATACGCCCTGCCAGGAGAGGGCAGGCTGCCCGTTGAGGGAGGCATTTTGAAAGGTGGTAAGGCTGACGCCCACCGTGCCGGCCAGGGAGATGATATCTGCCCCTTCCACGCGCGCCAGGGCCGTATCCAGAATGCCAGGCCCAAACTGGGGCAGGATGGAATAGATATAGGCTACCGGGTCGTCGTAGTATGACAGGGTCTGCAAATCGTTCGTGTCAACGATGGATGCCAGCGCGCCTGCGCCGCCGCTCCACCAGGTAGCCGCCCCATAGATGCCTTCGGTTTCCTTTGCTGTGCTCGCGGCGTTGGCGGCGTCGTTCGCGGCGGCATCCCCGTAAGTCTCAAAGGCACTGCGCAGCATCGTGATGTAGTCGTTATGCGAGTCATTCGGGTCGCCAAGGAAAAGGCTGTCGGAGGTAGCGGCCTGCAGCCAGGAAGTTATATAGTTGGGTTCCTGGCTGTATAGGTTTTGCAGCTCCGTGGAGTAGAACTTTGCGCCATCATACCCGCTGCTTGCCGTGAAGTCCATAATTGCTGCCAGGCTGGCGCTGTCTGCAGGCGTGTTCAGGACAATGTTGTTAATCACGGCGATATGGTGATAGAGATCCGGCACGTTGCGCGCCAGCTGGGTCAGGCCGCGGCGGCGCAGATTGCTGTCGGTGCATGTGAGGAAGGTGGCGGTAAGCTGGTCAAAAACGGCTGGCGCCGCCAGGGAGGTGGTCGTACCGTCGGCCATCCCCTTCATCAGGGCATCTGCCAGCGGATACTTGCCGGAGGCTTTGCTGTAGGCGCACAGCATGGAGGGCACACCCGGAACCTGAACAAAGTGCTGCAGCAGCGAAGACGTTCTGGAGAGGTACATGCCCGGAGCGAAGAATATGGAATTGCCTCCGAGCCCGATGATATAGCTGGCAAAGGAATCATTGGTGAGGTATCCGGCGCTGCTCAGCGCATTGATCCAGGTGGCCGTGGCTGCGGTGGCCGTTCCCGGCACGGCGGTACGTACCCCGCCTATCACCACGCGCTTGCCGCCTGGCTGCCAGGAGATGCCCGCGTCGTACTCCGCCAAGATGTTGCCCTGCGCGTCGCGCACATAATAGCGGTTCTTTTCCTCGGTTCCGTATTCAATATTGATTGGCAGCTCTTTCTTGGCGATGCGGTTGCCCATGCCGTCGTACTGGAAGTGGAGGTAGCGGCCTGACATATTCGCGTAGTGGTCGTCCACCAGCTTGTCGTAAATGTTCCAGTTCAGCACATTCTGAGAAGTGTGGTCTGCCACCAAGTTGCCGTTATCGTTATAATAAAGGCGGGTGGTATTAGGCACGGTATATTGCTTTAGGTCCTGGGATAGCCCGTTGTTATAGGGCGAATATTCCAGGACATTCGTCAGCTTATTATTGGAGGCGGCATTCGGGTACTGGTAAATGAGCGAGTCCATGCGCTGGCCGGCTTTATCGTTGCGCATCAGGCTCAGAATGTTGCCGTCCAGGTCGTATTTGTAGGCGGAGGCATACCATTCGTTGAACTGCAGCACGCCGGCCGTATCCTTTGCGTAGCCGGCCTTGCGGATGCGGTTCATCTGGTCGTAGGTGTAGGCCGCAGTGATAGGGCCGAAAGGCGCCACATCGGTCGTCTGGCGGGCAATGTTGCCGTTATACAGACTCTTGGGCGTAGCCGGGAGGCTGCTCACGGGCGTGCGGCCAATGGGCTGGTAGTCGCCATTAAAATAATCAATGGTAGTTGCAAATACGTCCTGCGGCGTAATACCGAGGGCGTTACGTCCATCGCCACCCATATCAACGTTGGAATCGGCCCGGTTGCCGTTGATGCTCTTGAGCCAGCCCTGGATGGTATAGGCGTAATCCATGCCCTGCACACGCTGATCACCTATGGATACGCGCGCAAGCGGGCCGTGCTGATAATAGGTGTATCCGGCTTCCCGCTTCCAGATGATCCCGTCATAGGATGATTCAGCCTTCAGGAGCCTGTTATCCGCGTCATAAGCATATCGCTGGTACATCTGGTCGGGAAATCCGCGATTGTAAGCCAGCATATTCACTTTTCCGCTGAGCAGGTCGTACTCGTAATCCACCCGCTTAAAGCGGTTTTCAGTCCACTGTAGTTCCGGGAAGTCATGCGACAGCGTCTTGATGTTGCCGGCGATGTCATAGCTGTAGTAGGTGCCATGCGTGAAGTTCCGCGTAGTCATATTACCGTCGGTGTCGGCGGGCACTGCTTCAAAGTACAGGTTGGCGGTCAAGCGGCTGCGCAGGTTTTCCTGCGTGCTCATGCCCAGCTCAAGCCCCAGGTTGAAAATCGCGCTGTCATAGACGTTGACAACGACCATCCTGCGGGGAAGCTGCCGGATTTTCCGGGCAAACTGGATATTGTCATAGGTGCTGGTAGTGTTCGGAACGCAGTAGCGCCAGACGCTGTCTGTCAGGTCTTCGCAGGCACAAGCGTTGGGTGGGCTGGCCTTTGTCCAGACGCCCCCGCTGTAGGTGTAAAGCGGCTGCGATGGGAACCAGGGACAATCGCCCCATTTTACCTGACCGGTTTCCGTCAGCCGGTTCTGGCCGTCATACAACATGTAGGTGAAGAGTCCGGTTTTACGCTGCTCGGCGTTTTGCGAAAGGATGACGTTGCCTTTGGCGTCATAGCTCATGGTCTTAAGCCCCGCGTCGGGTGTGAGCTCCTTTACGGGCCGGTTCAGGGTGTTGTATTCGTAGCGGGTCGTCTTGGTATGCGCCGGAATGTAAGCCTGGACTACCGCGCCGCTGCTGCGCTGCGCATTTACGCCGACTGTGTGGGCCGAATCCAGAGGCTGTACGCCGACGGGCGGTACAGTCATGATAAGATTGCCCGCAAGATCATAGTGATACAGCGTGTAGGCAAATCGCTTGTCTATATAGCCAACCCATAGCTTTTCCCCTATCGCAGTCATCACATAGTCGTAGAAGCGCCTGCGCAGCGTCGTTCTAAAGGAATCTGCGTAGATATTGTAGCGCGTATGTCCCGCATAGATTGCATTATAGAGCGCCTCCTGCTCACAGTTAGGCAGGGCGCCCGGCTCGCCGCTCATAATGCCTTCCGGCAGGGCGGGGTATTCGTCGCCAAGCAGCACATCGCTGAGCTTATGGCTGTTCACAAGGTTAAAGTCGGCGCTGCCGGCAACAAGAATCGTGTCCGAAGGCGTACCGGCATCTACCATTTGAAGCGTAAACCGGTGGGAGGGCGTGTCGCCGTTGGTAAGCCTTAGCCCGACGGTATGCAGGTCGTAGTGCTTACACAGATATACCCACTTGGGCAGGCGCAGGTACACATTGTAGAGCTTATTGGCAGGACTGAAATACCGGTACCAATACAGGCCGTCCGCACAGCGGTGCAGCAGTAGGCTGGCGCCGCCGGGGACAGTCGTAGCATGTATGTCGTTGGTGGTGGCAGCCATAAACATACGCCCGCTGCCTAACTGACTTTGCGTGGATGCCAGTATCTGGCTCAGTACGCCATAGCCGGGCAGGGTATCGGCCGCGGTTGTATAGTACAGGTCGTTATGCCGGGCGGGATTACCAGGGTCGTCAAAGCTTACGGTGTAACCGCTGTAGCCTGAAATGTTGTTTTCCAGGTATTTTGGCTGGAGTGTATCCAGCACCTTTGTTGCCGGTTGCCCCAGCAGAGCGTATGTGTATTGCAGCAGCTGCTGCTTTTGAGGCTTGCCATAGTCCTCATTGATCGTCGCATACGCGTTGGGCAACCAATAACCATATATCGCAGTAGAATGAAGGTTATCGTCCACCTTAGCAATACCCGCCGATACCTGCGCGTCGGTCATACCGGTGCCCGTATTGATGGAGTATCTGTAATACGGGTACCTGTTATTGCCACGCCTGACAGTCAGGCTCTGCGGGCTGCCGTTAGTCAATCCACTGCCGGACAAAACATTAAGCACTCCTATCCCGCCGGGATTACTCTGAGGGATTAGCAGTGTACCGATACCGGCCGTCACAGGACTCGCCACCCTACCGCCGCAATGCCGGATAACGCTGTCAAACTGCCGGAGCCGCGAATAAGGGATACTGTTATAATCTAACACCACGCGTTCCGTCCCCCCGCTGGAATCAATCACTATAGGCATTACGCTGATGCCCAACGGGCTGTTGAGCATTGCCTGCTGAAATGCGGCAAAGCTGCTGAACGTGGCCGTTGAATCCGGAAAGGAAACACGGCCATACCCTCCATAAGCCGGTATGCGCGCAAAATCGCCAAGGGCGCAGCTGTTTAGAAAGCGATGGTATTGATCTTCACCATATAGTCGCTGAAGCCGGTAATTAGCGAAATTCTGGAGCGAGCGGAAAAATAGCGGATGATCCGCCGCATTGCTACCATAGGCGCTCATGGTATCGGCAAATGCCTCGTATAATGGCTTAAACTGCGTACAAGGAATATAAGCATTCAAAGAATTATCCGTAAGGTTTGCGAGTTTGACATGACTGGTCCAGCAGGAAAGCCGGTCAGAACTGCTTACCATACTGCTGCCTATACTATCTGTCCGGGTTGCATCCAGACGGAACATAAACTGGCCGATGTAGCCGTTGGCCTGTGCCAGCGGGTCTTCAAAATAACAGTTGGCCCCGTTGACGTTGAGGCTGCCGGCATTATAGAAAAACGGTTGGCCGCTATTCGTCGGTGATGGCTTTTTACTTCCGATGCTGATGAAAACCGAGTCTGGGTGGACACCATTGTAGTCGTAGCAGCTTAAGCGGTAAACATTATCACTTGAATCGTACCTGCTTGCCACGCCAACGGTCCCGGTTTGCAGGATGAAGCTAATACGGTCGGCAAAATCATTCCCCGCAGGCCAGGCAGGCATGTATTGACTGGTAGTATAGCTTGTCTGCTCCAGCATGGTGATAATAGACGCACTGTTGAAAAAATCTTTTACGCTGGTATAAACCGAACTTTCAAGACAGCTATTACGATTGGCGTTCCCAACAGGTAATGTGTGGTAAGCATACAGGTACGGATGGCAAAGACCATTTAGTGGAAGATTGCAACTTAGCAAAGCCGCTCTCACCTGATTTGGCGTAAATGCTCCGCTGTGTATTCCGCTTCGTGCGGCTATGGCCAGCAGCGTGTCTTTTAGCCGGCCACGCGGAAAGCCGTTTACATAGCAATTTGTAAGCTTCGCGCTGATGCTGTCTGCTGCCACGGCAGTCATCACGCTATCCAGGCGATGTTGATGCGCCAGCGCAGTGTCAAGCAGCCCGCTACTGCCGTTTAGGCTCATCATGGTTATCAGTGTGCCCAAACCCGGCGTGCCGCTATTGATAATGCTGTAGAGGCTTCCTGCGGAGGTATCTATGCCGCCTGTGGAATTGTACACAACCGGCACCAAAGGCATTCCGACTGGTTTCAACATATAATCCGTGTCACACGGATTGGTACAGTTGCCGGTTAGGTTTTCTGCAATGGACTTATAGCGCAGCCTGTTAGCCAGATAAAAGCTGCGCAACTTCTCAAAGTATTCATTCTTAATGACCTGATCAGGAAAGCTGAGATTGACTATGTTAGCGTGAAAGAATCGCCTGGCATCAGCATAGGATGCCGCATTATCACTGTTGCAAAACACGATTTCAGCGGCAAGCGTATCCATGCGAAAGCGGCCGCCAAAAATTTTCAACGAATCGGAAATGCCTGTCAGGCCGCTGAGCCGTGTACGGAGGTCGGCATCTTTATTCACTATATCGTTGAGCGTAAAATAGCCATATTTCGTTGCGGCGCTTGCATCGGGGAAAGCTTTGAATCTGTTTTCAAAGGTGTCCACAAAGCAGGACTGCAGCTTGCAGTATTCAGGGTGAAGGGGGAGGAGCGCTCTTGCAATTGCCTGCTGGTCCTTGCCGGCGTTTTGATAGATGTATATGAAGCTGTCCCTGGACATGCTGCCCAGGTTAGTGTAGGTAGTACCGTTTACCGTAACCAAAACAGAATTGAGACTGGTCTGTATACACGGGCCCATGTAGCGATAGATGCGGTTGTCATTATCAATAGCGTCAAATATGGAATATGTCCCGAGCACCGCAGGGTTGAAAAGATGGCTGACGGGGGTGTGAGGAACCGGCAAAGAACCGTACTTCCCTTCCGGCATTAATTCTTCAAGCATATCGCGCTCCAGCTTCACGCATGGGTTCTCATCCCCGGTCACAGAACAGGGATTTGTGCTGGTCGACGTGTCATTGCAGTTGATCTGCATATTCTCCACCTCTTCTTTCACAAATGCGCCATCAGACTTGGTGCAGGCGGTTACGTACTTGAAGAAAGTATCAACCGCCGCGTTTATGTCAGCATCACGTATGGTCAGCGTTTTTTCGATGGTATGCTTGCCTTTGCTGAGGCTTACATTATCAGATACTGACGCTGTCAATGCAGTCGTGCTATAAGCTAAACCCGTATAACCAATGCTGCCATTCTTGTGTAGCTCTTCCTGCCCGCAATCATCCCTAACTACGTAGTCATAGTCTCCCTTTACAGTCAATGCTATGGGTGTGTTGTACGCTCCGGTGCAAACTATATACGGACTGAAGTCGTAATCATATTCAACATTTACCAGCGCAGCTTCGTCCATGAACAGGCTGCCGTTATATCGTTTTTGATGGCCAAGCAAAACCTGATGCGCTCCGTTCAACTTATCATCCCGCAGTTTGCGGGCGTTAGGTACTTCTTCGTTGAACATGATTGCATGGGTAGAAGTGTCAACTGCTGCTCCTAGAAGGGATGTGAGTACAGCACGACCTCTAAAGTCTTTGATAGCCAATGATTGTTGCCCATTTTGGTCCTCGCTGACCGTTTTGGTATAGTAGCTTGCGTAGCCGGCATTGATGCCCATCAAACGATTCAAGTCGCTTTGGTCTGCGCCCATATACTTGTTTTTCGCATCATGTCCCCGTCCGATTTGCAGCGTGTCGCCTGCGCCACCCAGTATATCTACACGATCACTAAATCCCGGCGAGAGTTGTGCATGAACGAAAGGATAGCCATTCGCGCGGGGCAAAAACTTCTGCATGCCTACAGTATCGGTATTAAGCGTAGAATAGTATTTGTTTGCCCAACAATCAATACGGAATGGCGGAACTGTATATTCGTCCGGGCACTTGCTGGGCCTCTGGTCAAAATCAATCGGAGCGTAAGGCAGCTTGGTGACGTCGCTGATACTTACATTGGTGAGGTATTTAAAATTGGAATTAGCAACAACGGAAGGTAAGGTGGTGATTTCCGGACGTCCCTCGTAATCGTAAATTTTCTCAGTAACGAGTAATTTATTGATATCGCTGTTAAACCGGGTAATGGATTGACGGTTTTTTAGAAGCCCGTCATAGTAGCTAAGCACATGTTTATACTTACCTCCTTCTGCGAACTGAATACTGTAGTTCCAGTTCAACGAATCTCCAACATGTGCCTCTTGAATCTTATAGTAGTCGCCGCTGTTCAATTGACTGATGATTCCTTTCGGGTTAACTGATGACCATATCCCGTAAATGGAATACTTGTACAGGAAGGAATCAGGTCTGACCATCCGAACTCTATATACTACATAACCTTTAGGATAGATAACAGGAATGGCATAGCCCGGAGTGTCTGTAATTACGCGTGTAGCATTGTTCTTAAATTCATAAAGAACGCTAGATGCGGCTAATTCAGTTCCGTCTTTTGCATAATTGTCTGTATATGTCCATTCCAATTCATAATGCGCGGGCGTAACAATGCCCAAATACGACGAATACTTAGGTAGCCAACTTACATTCAATACATTTCGCGTTGAATTGAACGATGAGCTTGGAATCAATTCCATATCGTTAGGCATGTAATGCGTTTTCAGATATGGCTGATAACGCATAGACAGCTCTATGAAAAAGTTCTGCCTTTTAAGCACAGAAATGGGGATCGTCGGTGGCGGAATTGTAATCCCATCATAGAACTGCATAACACTCAATTTTGCGTTATACAAATTGGGATAAGCCTTTATATTTTCATCCTGATAGGCCCATAGCGAGTCACCGCGATAAGTGATGACCAGCGAATCAACAATTGAGAAATTATAGGTTGTATCATCCAATTTCGTACTTCCCTCCAATTGATACACCATCTTGTAGGTGTATCCGGGTGGCATTCTTAATGCGGAATGGTCAATACTAAGCTTTACAAGCGTATAGTTGCTCTTATACTTAACCTTTGAACTATAAGTGTGGTCATTGAGCATCGCACTACGGGCATCGTTAGCTATGTACAATACGTTGTCTGCCATGTTTGTGCTCAGCGAGTCACACCGTAAAATCTGATTGATATCCCGAATCGGAAATTCAGCGTTCTGCGCTATAGACAGCGACTGGGTCAAAATGGCCAATGCTATTAGGCCGAATTTCCGGAACAGATGACAGAGCACGTTGAGCATAAACTATTAGTTTGAGCTTACATTTTATAGATTGTATATCCCGTAAAAGCGGTATCCAGAAACAACTTGAGATTACTTGACAGGCTTATGATTCTCTGAAGTTTTTCTGGCTTCACGCGGGTGTATTTATCCATGACTACCTTTTGAATCACCATGGCCTCTGGTAAACTACTTCCGTTCATAGCACGTTCTATAGTGTATTCTATTCGCGATACTTTCTTTGACGATGGCTCAAAATCAATTAGCATCCTCTTTACTGGACTCTCTCGCGGATAGCTTAGCTCAAACTGAATCTTTGCCTTATCATGCGACTTGTAGGCAATGGAAGCGTTCCTAAAAAAGAAACTGTCAGCAATGCTTTTAGGTAACATAGCATCCATGTTCTTTTGCAGTTGTTGCCAGATACTGTCGGCGGAGAACTGTTTATACAATACAACCTTCTCATCATGATTTATCTGATACATCCCCTTCCTATTCATAAAAAAGGACAGGTCGTCCCCGGACGCATAGCGTACATACTCCTCATTTGAGGTGTATATCTCATAATTCTGAACCTTTTTTTGCGCCGGCTGCATCTTCATAGCAGATTGAACCGATACGTGATAAGCCCAACCGTCCTGTTTCAGCCAAGCCTTAAACTGACTAAAATCCGCGCTTTGATCAGCGCTGCCTGCCAATGGAAAAAACATCAAGGCAATGCACACGCACATTGACGATACGCGGCGCGTGATTTCATGAAACCGTGTAGCCATAATCTGTTAGTTTGCCTTATGATGTGTACTTCTTGATTCAGAAACAGTAAGTATGCCCTGCTCCGTCTCCTTTTTGGTCCGCACCAGATTTCCTTCGGCATCATACTCATAGAACGTCGCGTAGTTATTTTCATCCAGAGATGCCATGAGTTTCCGTGTCACTGGATGATACACGAATCCCTTGCTGTTGGACTCAAAAGGAAAGATTCTTATGTCGTCGTAGTAGTAGCCTTGGCTGAGGGTCAGATTGGCATTCTTATAACCGGCAGGTACTTCGAAAACCACCTCAAACTGCTGCCAACCGTCAATAACAGTTGATTTGGCTAGAAGGGTATTCGTAATCAGCTTACTGCTTGGAGCTCCCATCAGAGTGTCTAGCGTCACCGAAGCGCCAGAGCTATATCCAAGATTTAAAGCATTGGGGCTCATTGATTCACTCGTCCTCGCCCATAGTGTTGCCACGTATCTTCTTCCATTGTCAATTTTAAATGAGTAACCAGACGTCATCCCTTTAGCGCCTCCGTTAAGCGAAATTGTGTCAGCTGCAGTAGTCTTTAAGCTGTAATTACCTGTATGGGCAGTTTCATTGGTGATACTGAGACCGGCAGATTTACTTCCCAAGCTTGCACGCCTGTATACATTGCCAACACTGGTTGCAGTATCAATAAAGGGGGCTATTGGTGAATAGATAAGTCGCATATACTCCTCACGGATGCTTGGCTTGGATTGTAGCAATGCATAATCTTCTAGCCCGTCAAACAAGACTTCGCTATGCCTTGCGTTTTTAGCCACGCAGATAGGCAGTTGCTGGTTATATCCGTAGATAGCGGAATTATAGCCAATGCCTTCCTCTTTGTTTTCTAACTCTGATCCGTACCAGTTATATTTTGTCACCTGCTGCGTTTTCACCCAGTTTTCCTCATCAGAGCCGTCGTAATGCCCAACCTTATCCAAAAGAATTTTCTTTCGGACTCTATAGGGCGTGTAGTGACAGATCGAAGATGGAGAGTTCATATTATACGGGGAAATGAGGGTTGCTTTTCCACTTCCGGGATATGCGCCATACCCGTATGCCCCGTAAGTACCGGCACCACCGGTATACAAGTGTAATAGGTCGATTATTCCGATTGGCCCTGGTCCACCGTTGTGTTGATTCAATTCAAAGTAATCCATACAACCACAGTTGTAATACCACATATTGCACGCAAATCCCCATGTCGTGACTCCAAGCCCTGCAAATGAACTCGCAGGCAAATGACATACTGCCCGTTGCATGTATGTCCCCGGCACGTTAATTAAAGGAAATGTAACGGCCGTAGAGCCAAGTGTTCCTGCCTTAATATCTATGTGTGCGCTACTACAAGTCTGTGCGCCTAAATTTTTTACCTTTATTTCTAGAGAATCTCCTCCCAGATAGGTAGCCCATAGCGTGTCAAACATATAAGTGCACATGTAAGCTTGGTTAATTGGAGAGCCGGCACATTGAATTGAGTCGTCGCAATACGACTCAAAGTCGTCCTTTTCCGTTTTCCAGTAGGAGGCGCTGGAATATGTACCCGTCTTCCGTACAGTCCCGCCTGTATAATCCCTGTTTTTTACGTTCACTACTTCCATTTCCGAACGATATGTCCCGACCTTCCCGGTAACAAAAGGATTCAGCGAATCTGATTTTGTGTTCGCAGCATATACTTGATTCAGATTATGATTGAATCGCTGCGCGTTGAAGGATATAAGTCCGCTTAAATCATCTTTAAGGAATGGGAAGGCGTTCCCGGCATCCGTAGTGGAGTAGCTTTGAATGGTCTCGCCCAACCTGTTCTTATTGCCCGAACGGTTCACGCGGTAGCCGACCCTCGGGATAGACTGGCCGACATACCAGGCACCATCACTTTTATAAGGCTCTCTCGTAGCCATCACAACATAACAATGTGCGGTGTCTGACGTGTATCCCATGACCCATGTTTTGATAGGCTGGGCATTAGAGCTAGTCCACAATAACATCTCATCACCCAATTTGTAGTTAGGCATGTCTTGGCTCACTTTGGCAAGACCAACTGGCATATTTGAGGGTAGAGTATACTGGTAGCTATATGCACCGTTGTAGTTTAGAAAACGACTCGCATACTTGCCAAACGTGTCAATCTGTACTGTGTCAAATTCGCCCCGCATGTTTTGATTTTCGTATGCCGGACCAAGTTCTTTGTAGCCCCAATGAGCCGGATAGTTGACTGAATATTGCCTGTCTTTAAATTCATTGTTTAAAGACGTCACAAGTACATTTCCGGTCTGAGCGTCAAACACTTCGTTTTTCAACTCGGTGATAGCTCCTTGATTATAGTTAGTCACCTTGCTCAAAATGCCATATTGCTGGGTAACTTTAGTAGTAGTGGCCAATTTTACATCAACGCTATTTTCATATGGCCATGAGTAACCAAATGCAATGAGCATCGGATACATGCCGATGAAGAAGAAATTGGAACTGAAGCTAAATTGCTTTGTTTTAGCCAGTTCATACTTGCTTCTACTGTCCAGCGTGATGTCGGTTTCAATTCCAATCTTTTTATTGGCAATCCTAAGTTTCCCTTGAGCTGCATTATACGAGTAGGTTGGAACTACGTTGCTCAACTGACCTCCCTGACTTAGATAGTCATTCTTTTGATAGCTGATTAGCTCTCTAGAATTGTTACTGTCTGGTTTGATTACCCAATGCTCGGTATTAAGCGGCTTGCCGTGCATATCGTTAAGCACGATTGCAAACCCCTGGGTGACTGTCTCTTTCAGCCTCGTATTTGTCAGCTTAAACTCATTATCCGGAATTTTCTTGATAGGTCGGTATTGCGTGCGGATTGGGAAGTCCTTTGCCGTGTAGAAGTAATACACATCTTCACTCTGAGAGGAGCGCCCTTCATTAAGGTGAATTGAGCGGGCAGTCACTTTGCTGTACCCAACAACCGGGGCTGGAAAGAAGCTCTCCCCGATTGGCAGTTCATTATAAAGATCTATAGCGTCGCTCGGCGGGAACTTTGTCCGCGGTTGCACTTCAAAGCGCTTTGGTAGCCGCTGCGGTAACTCGTCACCTCCGCTCGCCGGTTCCCAACTTGCAACTCCGCTGCTGATAATTCCCTTGCCGTCCTGACGCACAGTGGTGTAGTCGTATATCTTGCCGTAAATAGCCTCGTTGCCTTTTGCCATCGCCGCCCAGTTATCGTAAAACTTGATTGCATGAACCCGCTGCCCACCGCCTTTTTTCATTAAACCGGGGCTCTGCAGGCGTACGAAACTTTTGCTTAAGTCAGCATACTTAGCTTTAGACTGATCCATGTAATGCTGAATCGGGTTTTTAAAAACCGAGATCGCGTCAAGCACGGCCTCCATCATACCAGCTCCGACATTCTGGATATCCGAAGCATCTGGATCGCAGCCCTTGTACATCACTTGGGGAAGACTATACCTTCCTACATTCAGCGCCGTGAATACAATTGGATTTGCGGTGCAGTTAGTGCCTTGAAGATCCTTTTCTTCAAGTTCTACATAGCCGTGCAGTGAATCATTGGTACACGGGCCTATTGATTTCGCTACAGCGTAGCCTTTGATCGGTTCATAGGCCCCGCCCGCTAAAGAAACAGGTATATTGAAATAAAGCAGCGTCGAATCTCCAAAATAGTTCTCTCTAAAGCTGAGTTTGGTATTCTCGGCCCACTTTCGCCGATTGAAGTACAGAAATAAATGCTGGTGTCCTGCTGATTGATACAATTCCGATCCATTGTCAAAATCGCTTCCATCGCCGAAACCCGCGACGCGCATCATCTCCATGGCCGGCTTGTCCTGCACAAAGGCATAATCATCCGATTCGTAATCAACTTTGATGATGCCGCCGGACGGAAGGCTTATTTGCGATAGTGACCAGGCTTTTGCGAAATCATTAGTAGCGCTTGATTGCTCTGTGAACGGAAACAAAAAGTTATTAAGTGAGGAGTTGTTGGGCTTGTAGGTTCCCCATCTGTCTTTATTTGCCGAGTTGTAGACGTAATTATAGTTTGCGTCGTAGTCAAATCCATAACCGGCGCTCATATTAATGTTGGATTGCCCATAGCGCATCTGAATCTTGCGCAATGTGAGTTTGCCGGTGTTCGCAGGAGCATTTGGAACGCCTTTACATAAACCGTTGTCATATGAGAAAATTACCGACTTGATTGACTTTGCGCCGGAACCATTCGTAAAACGGTCATGCTTGTTATAAAGCACGATTGAGTCCAACTTATAAGAGCGTTGATCCCCGTCAGAGCCCAGTCCCAGATATTTACTGTCGTTATAAAATCTGCCGGAACTGCTTAAAATTCCATCTTGTACGCCACGCGCGTCAAGCCTGGAGGATACGTAGAATTCCGCGACATAATTTTTAGTCTCTATGGAGTGCAACATCCATTGCTCTCGTGAGCCTATCAGGTAAGCGCCTTTATCGTCACGCTTATCAGTGGTAAATCCGGGGATATACTGTGCTTTGCCGCTTTCTGAAGGATAACGCCACCTATAATCATTGCTCTTACGGGAATAATTGAATTTTGTGTAAGTGCCCAAATCATCATCAGAAATTCCATCCCCGGTAACATCACTGTAATCTGCTGACAGAACACTGGTTAACAGGTGCGCCGATACATAAGCTGGGGTAACGGTAGAAGAATAGAAATGATCTATCCCATGCCCATTGCCACCATTATCATCCGTTCCTGCGGTATAGCTTGCTAGATAATTCGTTTTATCTGCCTGTGATTCATCAATAGCAAATGTCGCCTCGCGCTGTACATTATTGAGCACTGGGAGGCCATAGATGTATCGGCGGCCATCCTTTTGCACTTGCACTATTTCCGTAACCTGATTGCTTTTCCTGCGAAGCTTACCGACGCTTGGCTGGTCAACCCTCGGAATGTATACCTTGGAGACAGTTGGGTAATTTCTAAAACCAGTGGTATCTATATAAGAGGTAATGGTTTTTCCGTCTAACAGTGATGCAGTATCCTTATTGTCCCCTGTAAGCGTATAAATATAGTTCGCCCTTGTCACGCGGGTATTACTTCCCGCTTTGGTAGGTGGAAGAGCTATAGCATCTTCCGGTGTGGTAACAGCGGTATCTGTCCCAATGCCGTTCAGATAGGCTTCGTTATTTTCAGTCAGTTCGCCGGCTTCTTTGAAGTAAATATCCTCATAGGAGCCAACTTTTGCAGGCCCTGTGAAGCTGCGCTTATAGTCTAACCAAGGACCACTTTTAGTTTCAAATTTTGTGGTCGCAAACTCCAATCCGAACTCAAATGAATTTCCAAAGCCTAATTCTATTCCGCCGCCGCCGCCAGCTCCGGTAGCATTGATTACAGACGGGTCGTACACGCTACCGATATCATTCCTAACGGGGCGGAAGGATCCCCCTGTGCCTTGCCCGCTGACACTAAATACGTCGTAAGTGAGGTGGGTTTGTGGCAAGATGTCCATAGTGGTATTGTAGAGCCCATCCTTTTCGCGGGAAAAGTCCAGTACATCAGTACCTGCGCTACTTGCCTTATCCAGATTGAAATATCCAAACCCTGCTCTGGAACCATCCCGCTCATATCCGCAGGTATTGACAGAGCCCATAAGCTCCGCATGGCCATACAGACCAAAGAATTCGCCCCCTAACTTAAACTGCCCGTAAAACGAATTCATATACGACTTGTTGGTGTTAAAACTGGTCGTATTGAAGGTCCCGATGGGAACAGTAGTGCCCGCCGAAAAATTGAGACGTGAGCCGGTGCGTCGCTCTACAGCTCCGGCACTTATCTGAAAACCTTTGTAATCGTGTCTGCCTGTTCTCGGGCTGTAATTGCCTCCTATGTTCCAGTTAAAACTTGCGCCGGCACTTATATCGCCATTGATGCTCCCGGAAAGGCCCAGCCCCCAATTTCTATCATAGCTGACGGAAGCGCCGGTTTGAGAGCCCACGGAAGCGCCAACGTTCATGCCTGCGCTTGCCCAATTGCCTATGTGCGCGTTTACACCGACTTTGGTTGAAAAGTCAACACTCACGCCCCGATAGTTACTGAACGTAACATAACCGCCAAAACTCGCGCTTGCGTTAAGAACGGGTTTTCCGAGACCTGCAATTTCCAAGCCGGCAAGTAAACCAATTTTAGTAGTCACTTCCGGCCGGATATACATATCCTTGTCTATGGTGTCTCCCGCGAAATCATCTGGTAATCCTCTTACCATTCTGTTGACTACTCCAGGATTTATATTCCAGCCTAACCCCACCCAACTCGCCTCCTGCTCCATTCCTATTCCCCCGTGGTAGGCGATATTAATTGGATAACCTTCCACATCCATGAGCGGAATATTATAGATAAAATCCCCGGTAAAAGGGTCAACCATATCGGTAGTGCCCACCGGCTCAAATCCCTGTGTTTCAGGCTGGACAGGCCCCGAGGTAAGGCCTGACGATACAACCGGGAAAATGAGTTGAAAACATTGAGCTAAAAGCAGAACAAATGAGATCTTCCTTCTGCATGCTTTACACAAAAACATTTGTATCATAACAAATTATAAGATTATATATGTTTATTTCAATTTAAATCCTACTGTATCCTGTGCAAAAATCCTGTCGGTAAACATCAGTTCGTATTGTGTTGGCCGTTTTTCGGTAATAGTATATCCGACATTTATTGTTTCAAAAGGCAAAACGTTGTAGTTATTTTCAAATGCATAATAGACTGGATACAGTACTTTCTTTGAAGTCATTAGTACTATGTCATCTTTAGCCCTGTTTAGCAGATATTCATACCTTGAATTGTAATCGTCTAGATTGCTGCAGATACGACGCAATGGACTGGCACCGTCCTTATCTGTATTTATAATCCTGATTACCAAGTGCGATGTATAATTGTGATTGGTAGAAATGTAGTTATCGGTTGGGACAGCGTATATCTGGTATTTGATCCATCCTTTATGAGCCTCGCCGATTAAAAGCGGAGCATCTGTGGATTTTCCGATAAATGGATGGTATTCCGAGCAAGCTGACAGAATGACTATCAAAAGGAATAGTCCCATTCTAAATATATATGTAATCATAATAATCAAAGTAGATCTGGATCTACATATTTTAGGTTAAGGTGAAATGTTTCCCCCACCTCGGAGTTAATAACCAGCGTATACCTTTTTAGATGCTTTAATTTCGCGCGATTTTTTAAGTCAATTATGTATCTGTTGTCTCCGAACCGAGCTTCTAAAGCAGCATCTTTTACATGAACAGTGTTGCCGCTTTGATCCAATACTGAAATGTGCAGCTTTAATTCGCTTCGGTCTTCTAAGGTGTATTTCAATCTGGCATCACCGACTGCCCAGTAAGTAGCAGCGTTTTGCTCCTTCCGTATATCCACAAATGAACTTTCTCGTGGAATGCCGACCATTTCGCTGTCCTCCACAATGGTGAACTTCCAAGATTCCGCCCCGCCCAATAGTATCCCTTTATAGTACGCATCCACTGTCCAGGCATACGGCTGAAACCTTTTTAGCAGCGTGCCGTACACCGGATAAGTCGTCGTGGTCTGTGGCAGGTTGCTTTCTGTATAGACCGGATTATTGCGCACGACCGCATTGACCGTATTCTGCCCCTCCTTTATCTCCGCTACCCGGATGCGGTAGGTTAGCTGCGAGGCAAAGGGATAGTTCGCTATCCACGAAAACACCGGATAATGCTCGTGCAGCTTTGCGCCATTTTCCGGGTCAACCAGGTTAATGAGGAACAGGTCTTCGGATTTCCCATACAGGCATTCATCGACTTTTTCCCCCGGAATCAGTTCCCCATTGCTGCCGGTGGGGGTAATGCTGATGCAATACTCATACGTGCCTTGCGGCAGCAGGTGATACTCCTGAAAGAGTTCCCGAAACGCAGCGCCTGAAAAGTTCCATTCCGGCCGGAGCGATACCCCTTCAAACCTGTTCAGCCCCGGCCGCACGGTAGTGCGGAAGGTGTAAGTAAAGTAGTGTCCGCCCTCGCGGTAGCGCATGCTGCCTTTTACGACCGCCTCTGTTGCAGCAGGCATGTTGGATTGAAGGGCGAAGCCAAACAGGTTATCCGGCGTGAGCACTACGCCATCCAAAGGAGACAGGTTCAGCATCAGACCCGTTTGTGCCTGAAGTCTGGACCCGGCTATTAAGAAGAGGAGCAGCGAGGCGCAGGAGGCAAGCAGCAGGTGCCGCGCTTTAGCTGTATGGACGAGAAGTAGTCTCATGGACGCTTGTTTTTAGATGGTCTTCCGCTGACGGTGCTTTATCCGTTTACCTTCATTCTGAACTGCCAGATAAGCTCTATGCTGCCGCTTACCAGTTGGCGCCAGCTCATTGGCTCTGTCGCCGCGTTTCCATTTCCGCTGCCGCTGTCCCTGCCAACCGCTCCGCTGTATCCCGCCAGCCGGTAGCTGCTGTACCGAGTGCTTATTCTTACTGTCAGTGGCGCCGCCTTCATCCGGTAGCTCAGCCCGCCGTTCAGCCCCAATTTGGAAAGTCCGAAGGGTGCAAAACCGATGTCCGCTCCCCCGCTCACGCTGGTTGTCTTGGAAAAAGCATAGCCCAGGCTACCCGTCACGAAGGTGGTGCGCACATGCGCCGGGTTCAGGGTATCCACACCGTACCCGCCGCTATTGGTGATCATTATGCTCTGCCCGGCGGAAAACATCAGTGTCCATACCTTGTCTGTATAGATGACATTGAGCTGCAGCAGGTCGGCTCCGTAGCTGACGCTATCGCTGTGGGAGGCGCTGCGGTTGAGCACCGCGCTGAAGCGATAGGACACTCCGCCTGGCCGCTTTATCTGGTACGTTGCCTTTCCTGTCCACACAGCTCCCTGCAGGGGCCGTTGCGGAACAGCTAGCGTATCGGTATAGGAGCGGAAGGTGGCAAAGGGCTTATAGGACAGGGACACGGACGGATACTGCCTGGAATGCGTCGCCACCTCAAAGCCCCAGCGGTTATTGCCGCCTGCCGCATACAGGTTCTGCTGCTGCATGCGGTTGAACTCAATGCCGGCAGTCAGGAAGTCGTGGAAGAACGCTCCTTTTATCCCGGCCTTGTAGAGGTCTGTACCGGCGATGCCCACCGGGAGGGTGCTGTTCTGGAAATTTTTACCGCCATGCTCATAGCCCCCTGTGAGCGTAAGCGGTGTCCGGGGAATACGGCCTTCCCCGTTGAGGTGCCAGGCAATCCGGTCGGCGTCAAAGCTGCCGGAAAATTTTTGGTCGCTGCCGTTGCGGAAGGAAGTGGCTATTTCTCCTTCCAGGCTCACCTCCTTTGTTACCGTGCCTTCGTAGGTTGCCGATACGATGTGCACCGGGGAGCGGAAGGTCGGCAGAGCAATATCTGCATTGCTGAAAAAGTCGTTGTCGCGCAGCATGCTCTTTGACGGCGTATAGCCATAGTACACCAGCCCTGCCTTCTGGCCTTTGGCGGGACTGAAGAGCATCCGCCCTGAATAGGTGGTGTACTTATCCAGCCCGCCGTCCCTGCCTGCGTATTCTGTCTTGCCGACCGTCATCCCTATTTGGGCAAAGCCTACGTCGTAGCCTACGTCGAGGCCGGTCAGCTGCTGGCCGGCGGCTGTGTATTTAGAGGTGTATTTGGAGAAGATGCCGGCGTCCAGATTGGTAAGGCCGGCAATGAAAGTTTTGGCCTTGCCTTCGGGCAGCAATCCTGAGGCGGACTTAGCCATCTGCTTATATGTCGTCTCTTCTCCCCCTTTGAGGTTTGCTACCTTGCTGTAAGCAAGGGCGGAGTCAAAGTAGGCGGTGTTCTTGTATTGGGCGAGCAGGGCCTGGTATTTTTCTATCTGGGCTTCTGTCTTCTGAATCTGTTCCTGCTTTTTCATAGCCCGGTTATAAAGCCGGTTAGCTGAGTCTTTAATGAGGGCTGCTTTCTGCCCGGATGCTTTAGCCTTGGCAACTGCCGCTCTGGCTTTGCCTGCGGAATCAAGTTTTCCTTCTGCGCTTCCTGCCAGGGAAGAGGTGTCCTGCATTTTTTTAGCAAGGGCCGCTTCAATCTGCGCCTTTAAAGCGTCAGAATTGATGGTACCGGCTCCTCCTGCTGCTGCGTTGCCCGCGCTGCCGGACACGTTTCTGATGCTGCCGATGGGCAGACCTGCCTCGCGCAGCATATCGGCACTCATGCGGTCTTTGGAGCCTTCCAGGTTGCTGAGGTAAGAGCCGTAGACCTGCTCCAGCCCTTTACCCTTTGATACGGTCTGGCTGAACTGGTTGCGGTAGCCGCTGATAAGCCTCATGAGCTTTTCTTTGCCTCTGTCCGCATCGTAATGCACCCGGATGTAGCTCCCTTTTACCAGCCGGTGTGCGTCCTGGGTAGTGTAGTAGCCCTCCATGCTTATAGGGATGTCTGCCACTTCCGTCTCGGCCCTTCCCCGGATTTCATAATAGTTATTGTCCTGGGCGGAATATTCGGGCTGGGCGTTAGAGAAGTTGCCGCTTATACCCAGCTCGCCCCTCAGATCTTTGTCTTGCTTATTGGCTTTAGAAAGCTCGCGCACCTGGGAAAAGAGGGAGCGGTAGCTCCCGAGTTCTGTACCCGCGAAGGAGGAGATGTTGCCGGAGAGGCGGGACTGCTGCCGGCTGATCTGGGCAGCTGCGGACTGGTTTGCTTCAAGTTCGTAGCGGCCTACAAACCAGTCCTCATACCAGAGGTTGACGTAGGACTTATCGCCGCGCTGCTCTGTCTGCGGCGTAAGGCCACGGGACTTGAACAGGCGGGCCATGTGCCCGGTGCTGCGCTCCAGCACCTTAGCGGCCGGGGCCTTTGAAGCGGTTCCGGATGCAGTGCCAGCGAGCTTAGCAAAGATGCCCTTTTGCTTATCCGGGCCGTGCGCAAGGATGCTGCTCAGGCTCCTGCTCAGCGGTGATGTCGGCGGTAAGGCGGAATCCGACTGCAGCTGAAAAACGCGGCTGACGGATGCTCCGGAATCGGTTGCAATCGTAACGTGTATCCGGTAGGAGCCTGCCGGTACGGTGCCGCAGGAGCGGAGGATGTTGTAAAACTGCGGGTGTACGAAGCTGTTGGAGCCATTCGCGCCAAACCGGAATGAGCAGACCCGTGCGCCTTCGGAAGTCTTGAACCGCAGGTCTTTCTGGCTATAGACGCAGATGCTGTCGGCGGAAGCGGTATAGCGATAACAGGCGAACCGGAGCGTTCCGCTCAGCTTATGGCAGACGGAAAGCTGTATGTCCTGTGTGAGCTTGTGTGAAGAGCCGAAGTAGGCAAAATCAACACCGACGCGGATGAGGGAGTCCTGGCAGTCTTTGGCTGAGGCGACCGAGCATGAAATCAGCAGGCACAGACTTATGCACCCCAAGGAACGCAGGATAAGGTGCGTTTTGCAGAATGCCCGGCCAATGTGTTTTTCCTGCATAGGTGAAGCAAGGAAAATAGGTTAGAGATGAATGCCGACTACCTGAATGAACTTACATAAGCTGACTCCCTTTATTGTTGTTGCAGGTACATGTTCTGAATGCGTCTATAAAAGTATATTTTGGTTTGGAAAAGTTAATACCGTTTTTTAACGGTGCTTTTTCAAGCATTTATTATTCTATTTATTTATGATTGATTGGCAAGAAAATAAACATTCATAAATAAGAATTGATTAATAATTAGGTGGATTTTGTGACATTTAACAAGAAAAATCTTGGGTAATTTCCTCGTTCTTGCTGCCAGATTTATGTACTAGTGTACAATTATTCTTATGAACTGTACATGCGTAAATTGAAATTTTATGGAAATAAGAAGTGCAAAAGAGCATTAAAAGATGACGTCCGCTAATCGTTTGTGCATAGAACACCATCCAGTATTGAAGCAAAAAGCCGCTTATAATAGATCGGAATAGAGATGCTTCTATATGCACTCATCACAGCGTTGTAGGTTTTTAATTGACAGGTATGCTAGTCCCAAGCCATTTAAAACATTTCCGACACATTAACATTTGTGGTGAGGATGATATAACTCAATTCCCTTCATTTCTTTGGTTGCCAACCGCTGGAGGCAACTATTAACCGTAAATGGTCATGACGTCCTATCATGAGTGTCAGCGGCGCTATAGACCGATATATTCAGCCTCCCATTACGCATCGTTTAAAGTCTTTCTGAACTAGACGTTCGGCAGTCCTATTATGCGATTCAAGAGTTGATGCGGCAGCAATCCTTTGGCTACCTTCATCCCAAACCAGCGTCACTTTATACCAATCGCATTGGAGGAACGGAGCGCCGATTGTATGTTGCGCAATATGTCTATACGTTTATGCTCGTGCCTCTGCGTCGGGGCGTATGTGCTGCTGCTATTCGCCTCCTGCCGCAATGGTCACTCTTCTTCCGCGCAGCCTTCTCAGGACTCGGCAAAGATTATGGGCCTTTACTGGCAAGGCCATAAGGCGTCCAACAATGGCGATAATGAGGAGGCGCTTAAACGCTACCGGGAAGGGGTGGCCGAAAGCCGGCAACGGGGCAACCGTCTGTTTGAAGGGATAGGCCTGGCCAATGTCTCCTCGCTGCACGGCATAACCGGGCGGCTGGACAGCATGCAGGTGTACGCCAGGCAGTCCATTGCGCTTTTCAACAAAGAGCACTACCGCGGGCCGTATTATTTCAATACGCGGCTCAACATGATCGGCAGCTACATGTTCAGCAGCGATTATGCGCCGCTCATCGGCGAGGCGCTGGACATATTGCGGGAAGCAAAGGCCGAAAAAGACACGACTTATATCGGCAGAACGCTCAGCACCCTGGGCAGCGTGGCGGAAACCAACCACGATTACGACAAAGCCATTAAGTACGAAGAGGAGGCCCTCTCCATCCTGCGGCAGGCGCACGACACGGAGCAGCTCTATCACGTAATGAGCGGTATGGCAGCCACGTTCGGCGAGATGAAGCGTTTTGGGGATGAGCTGCGGATGGCGCGGCAAGCGCTTCAGCACCGGCGTCCGGATGTATCTATGGATGCCTACACCTACGATTATCTGGCCGATGCGCACAGAGGCCTCGGGCATCCGGATTCCGCGCTTTTCTATTTAGACAAAGCAAAGGAGGCCACTATCGCGTCGGACAATGAGCAGAACATGGTCAATATCTACAGCAGCTACGTTGACCTTTACAATGCACAGGGCAAGCCCCGCGAGGCGATGGCCGCGCTTGACAGCGGGCTTGCCATTATGCAGCGGCTTAATATCAACACGCTTGTGCCCGGCTTCCTGAATACAAAGGCGGAACTGCTGGAAGACGCCGGCGATTACAAGGCCGCATTGCACATGCAGCGCCTGAGCGACAGCCTGAAAAACGCGGCCTACGGCGAGCAGACGCGCCAGCAGATTTCGGAGCTGGAAACCAAATACAAAACGCGCGAGCAGCAGACTTCCATACAGACGCTTTCGCGCACTACAAAGCAGCAGCGGCAGTGGCTGGTTGCCGTGCTGGCGCTGCTGGCGCTTTCCGTCGGCGCCGGCGTGGTGGCAATGGTTCAGTATCACCGGCAGCGAAAGGCAAATCGCATCATCTCAAAGCAGGCCGAAAAGCTGGAATGGCTGATGAAGGAAATCCATCACCGCGTAAAGAACAACCTGCAGGTAATCACTTCCCTCATTAATATCCAACTGCGCCGGCACACCACGCCCGAGGCTGAGCGCCTGCTGGCCGATACGGTTTCGCGGATTCAATCCATTGCCCTTATACACCAGAAGCTGTATCAGAATAATGAGCTGGAGCATGTGGCTATGCAGGAATACATACAGATGCTGGCAAAGGCGCTCATCGCGCTGCATGGCGATGCGGAAATAGACATTGACGCCAACATCCGCCTTGATATTGATACGGCGGTGCTGCTCGGTCTGACGCTTACCGAGCTTATCACCAACTCGTGCAAGTATGCGCGCCGGCCGGGGCAGCCGCTTAAAATCAATATTGCCATCAGGCAGCAGGGCGCCGACTACAAGCTGACCTACCGCGATAACGGGCCCGGCATGACTACCGCCGGCGACATGCCTACTATGGGGCTGCGCATCATTAAGCTTATGACCCAACAGATGAAAGGCCAGCTCAGCAACACCAACGACAGGGGCGTGGTGTACGACATCAGCTTCAAGGACGAAGGGCAGCGGAAGCAGGTAGCTTAGCCACAAAAGCTGCCCCTTTTTACCGCCCGTAGCGGCGTGGAGCTTATTTTTAAGGCTCCATGAACCTCCTGATTGTTGAAGATGAAATGGTGGTGGCGGCAGACCTTCAGGATCTGCTGGCAGGCTTCGGCTTTACCAAAAGCGTGGTCGCCTCCAACTATACCGAAGCGGTCAGGGCGCTTGAAACCACGCCCATCCATCTCGCGCTCTTAGACATTCATCTCGGCGGCTACAAGTCGGGCATTGATGTGGCACAGTACATCGGCGCGAACATTGCCATTCCCTTCATCTTTCTGACCGCCTACGAAGACCTGCCTACGGTTCACGCGGCGCTGGCAACCTCGCCGCATGCCTACCTGCAAAAGCCGTTTGGCAGCGCAACGCTATATGCAGCCCTGCAGCTTGCCATTAATAATTTCAAGAAGGGCCGGGACAGCGGCGCTGCGGATGAAGACAGCCTTATCATCCGCGATTCTTTCTTTGTGAAAGACAAGCAGCGCTACGTGCGCGTGCCGTTGCGCGAGGTAACGCACATACGCGCTGACGGTAACTATATGGAGCTGCACACGGCTGAGCGAAAGCACCTCGTGCGCATTCCGCAAAAGGTATTGCTGGAGCAGCTGCCCGCAAGTTTCGTCAAGACCAGCAAGTCGTTTATCGTGAACGGGGCGATGATAACGGAAGTGGCCGCTGACACCATATCGCTTGGTAAAATAAGCGTTGACCTCGCGCCTAATTACCGCGCGGAACTGCTGGAGCGGCTGAAGCGGCTTTCATAAAAGAGCAGGCACTATACGGCATCACAGAAATGGCCGACTTCATCCCATAGTGCTTGGTGTTGGCTTAGGCGCAGGATTACGTTTGTGGGACAAAAAATTTATCCCCCAAATGAAAACACTCTTTACCCTTAGCTGCGCCGCGCTCCTCAGCCTTGGCGCCAACGCGCAGATCACCCTCACCCAAAGCAGCTTTGCCTCGTGGGTGCCCGGCACAGACTCTTTCGGCCTGATTAACGGGAGCATTGCTGCTTCGCCCGTCGCCAATACCAGCGTTGACATCAGCGGCAGCACGTACGCATCAGTTTTTACACGCACTACGGTTGCGGGCACTAACCCTGCCTTTCCGATGGGCACTTACGGCCTTCCCTTCGTTGATATCATTCCTTCCACTACCAACAACGGCATCACTTGGTACAGTGCCGTGGTACGCGGCCTTACGCCGACCGGGCTGATGGCCTTCGGCGAATCCATCAACCGCCAGGCGTACTGGCTGATGGCTACCGGCAACCCAAATGACAGTGTCGTATTTCCGGCGCAGAATACGACTTACTTCGGCGGCCGCAACCTGCTGAAGTTTCCGGCAACCTATAATACCTCCTGGGCCAACAGCTACAAGTACACCGTCAACTTCAACATGACCGTAACGGCCTATGGCTTGTCGTCAGCGCCGGCCTCCCGCATCACTTATGCCAATGAAAGCCTTTCGGTGCCGGGCTGGGGCAAGATGCGTGTAAAAGACCGCCAGGGCAATGTGTCGGGCTATATGAACGTGCTGGCGGTAAAAGGAAGGATAGACTACTTAGACAGCATAACGCTGAATGGCAGCCCCGCGCCCGCGGCTATGCTCACCGCCTTCGGACTCACGCAGGCGCAGAAGACGCGCAGCTTCTACGTCAGCTATTACCGCAGCGGCGAGCTGACACCACTGCTGCGTGTTTTCTATACCGACAGCAACTACACCACCGTTGACCGCAGTGAGGTGCACCTGACGCGCCTCTCCTATGGCACTACTGCCGTGGCCGGACTTAACCGAAGCACTGAGGTGCAGCTTTACCCCAATCCCGTACAGCCCGGTACCGCATTGAATATCCAGCTTTCAGAAGCCCCCACCGGCACATGGACGGTTGAGCTGCTGGATGCTGCGGGACGTACAGTTATGTCGCAGCCGGTACAGTTCACCGGCGGCAAAGCACAGATACAGCCCCTGCAAACCCAAGGCCTCTTTTACTATCTGCGCTTGTATAACGATGGCCGGCTAACCGCTGTGAAGCCTGTTGTGATCGTGGAGTAATTTTGCCTGCATTTTTAGAAAAAAAGCCTCGCATAAGCGGGGCTTTCTGAGTGTAACTCCAGTGGGAACATCATCATAATCATGTGCTCATTATGCCATGATGTCAAGACATTATTTGAAAATAAATTTGTTTAGGCTGAAGACTATAGGCTGCCAAATGAAGACTGGTCAATAGTTATGAACGGATTGTAGCCTAAAAACTGAATGATTTTTGGCCGCTGTTTGAGACCGATACCATTCCTTTCATTTTCCCATCCTGTCACGGTATCCACACAGACTCCGAGCATCTCGGCTACTTGTGATTGTAATAAACCTAAGTCCATCCGTTGTTTTCGCACATGCTCTCCTACCGATTTTGGATTATGCGGGTATCCGTCCGGATAGATGGGTAACCGGAAATTCAAGGTGGAAAAAGGCAACGCGTCCATGTCCTTGTGGTTACTACAATCACCCGGAGAAGGAATGCACCTGCTCGCCGCAGATGGTGCAGCGCTATCTGAATAAGATTTCCGGCCCGCTGCTGGACAGAATTGACCTGCATGTGGAGGTAACGCCGGTTTCCTTTAATGAGCTTGCGGGCGATAGTAATTCTTCGCGTACTGAGGCAAGTGCCTCCATCCGTGAGCGCGTATTGAAGGCACGGGAGCGACAGGCGGAGCGTTTTAAAGAGCACCCGGGCGTGTATGCGAATGCACAGATGGGCAGCAAGCTGCTGAAGGAAGTCTGCGTCATCTCGCAGGTAGGCGCCAACCTTTTGAAGACGGCGATGGAGCGGCTCAATCTTTCTGCCCGAGCGTATGACCGCATCCTAAAGGTTTCACGTACAATCGCTGACCTGGACGGCAGGGATGAAATTCGTCCGGAGCATTTGGCCGAAGCTATTCAGTACCGCAGCCTTGACCGGGAAGGATGGGCGGGATAGGACGCGCCGCTTTTCCTTTTCTTTGCAGCTATGCAGTCCGCAGGCATCGCCCTTTCCATCGTCGTTCCGGTTTTCAATGAAGAGCTTATCATTGACGAGCTGGTGCGCCGCATGTCAGCTGCCGCGGAAAGCATTACGCCTTCCTACGAAATCATTTTTGTCAACGATGGCAGCCGGGACAATTCACTGCCAAAGCTGAAAGCGGCCTGCGCCGGCAATCCAAGGCTGCATTACATCGCCTTCTCCAGAAACTTCGGCCACCAAATCGCTATCACCGCCGGGATGGATTACGCCAAAGGCGATGCAATCGTAACCATTGACGGCGACCTGCAAGACCCGCCGGAGCTGATTGCGGAGATGTATGCGGAGTATAAAGCCGGCTTTAAGGTGATCTATGCAAAGCGGCGCGCGCGCAAAGGCGAGACCTTCTTCAAGCGCTTTACCGCACGGGCTTTTTACCGAATCCTCGCCCGCCTCGTTTCTTTTGAAATCCCGCTGGATGTGGGCGACTTCCGCCTAATCTCCCGCGACGTGCTGGAATACCTGAAGCAGATGAAGGAGTACGATAAGTACCTGCGCGGGCAGATTGCCTGGCTGGGCTTTAAGAGCACCTACGTCTTCTTTGACCGGGATGAGCGGAAGTTCGGAAAGACGAATTATCCGTTTAAGAAGATGCTGCGGCTGGCGTTTAACGGCATTACCGCCTTCTCGGATTCACCCCTTAAGTGGGCTACAAGCATGGGGTTTATCGTGTGCGGAATCTCTTTCCTGATTGGCGTTTATGCGCTTTACAGCTACTTCTTCGGGCAGAATACGGTGCCGGGCTGGGCTTCGCTGATTATCTCGGTAACCTTCCTCGGCGGTGTGCAGCTTTTATCTGTGGGGATTATCGGCGAGTACATTGCGCGCATCATCTCCAATGTGCGGCAGCGGCCGCTTTATGTGGTGGATAGTACGGATGAGGGGGAGGGTGGAAAGGCGTAATTTAGAGTCATGGACATTCAGGAAATCATCAACATTGACCCCGAAGTGCAGGGCGGGTGCCCGGTATTCCGTGGTACGCGTGTACCGGTGGAAATTCTTTTTGACTATCTGGAAGCCGGTGCGCCGCTGGCTGAATTTTTGGAAGACTTTCCTGGCGTTAGCCGCGAACAGGCAGTCGGCCTTTTAGAGGCTACAAGCAAAATAGCTACAGCAAAAAATGCAGCCGAACTCTATGCGGCTGCTGCTTGACGAAAACCTGCCGCCTAAGCTGAGGTATCTTTTTGCGCCGCATGAAGCGGTGAGTGTCCGCTATAATGGCTGGGCCAGCAAGAAGAATGGTGAGCTGTTGCAATTAATGTTGGCAAACGGTTTTGATGCGCTTATTACAAGAGATCAAAGCCTTCCTTATCAGCAGAATTTCTCGTCTTATCCCATCACGGTCTTTGTTATGCGAACGCATGAGCCGCGTTATCCAGCGTTGGCGCGGCTCGTTCCTCACATTCTTGAATATCTGAGTTCCGGCAATCTTACAGCCGGACAAATCATTATTGAGGACACACCTCCTCTCAAAACTTAACCTCCTGCCCGCCACCACGGGCGCTATTTTTGTCTGCAAGCCAATATCCATCCACTTGCAGTCTGTGAAGAGCACTCATAAAGTCATTGTCCGCGACCTCTCGTGGCTCGCCTTCAATGGCCGTGTATTGCAGGAAGCCCGCGACCCCTCGGTGCATGTGTATGACCGGATGCGCTTCATAGGCATCTACTCCAATAATCTGGATGAGTTTTTCCGGGTGCGCGTGGCCGCCTTGGCGCGGATGGCCCGGCTGACTAAGGCCGGCAGGGCTGCCAAAGAGCATTTAGAGACCGACCCAGACAAAATCCTTCAGGAAATCCAGAAGAGCCTCCTTGCGCTTCAAAGCCACTTTGACGGCACCTATGCCGACATCATCGCCGAGCTGGGTCGGAAGAACATCTTTATCAAGAACGACAAGGAGCTTACACGCGCCCAGCGCGACTTTGTGATGCAGTATTTTGATGAGGAAGTGCGCACGCAGATTGTGCCCCTCATGATTGAGAGCATCCCCAATATGCCGCTGCTCAACGACAAGGCCATCTACCTCGCCTGCGTCCTTGGCTCTACGGAAAATGCGATGCTGCAGCGCTACGCGCTAATCTCTATTCCTACCAAGGTGCTGCCGCGCTTTGTTATTCTGCCTACGGTGAATGAGGAGCAGCACATCATTCTTTTAGAAGACATCATCCGGCTCTCCCTCCCGCACATCTTCGCGCCTTTTGGCTTTAATCGCTTCCTTGGGTACATCATTAAGGTAACGCGTGACGCGGAGCTGGACATTGACAACGACATCAACACGAATGTGATTGATGAGATTGAGAAAAGCCTCAAGGCCCGCAAGCGCGGCCGCGCCACGCGCTTCGTCTTTGACCGGGCGATTGATGCCGGGCTGCTGGACTACCTCGTAAAGCGCCTCGCCCTTACCGGCAAAGACAACCTCATTCCCGGAGGGCGCATCCACAACTTTAAAGACTTCATGAACTTCCCGAAGGAAGTCTTTACCGACCGTGCTACGCGGAACAGGCCCTTCGTACATCCGCTGCTGCGGCAGCCTGTGCGCATCATGGAGGTGCTGGACAAGCGGGATGTGATGCTCCACTTTCCTTACCACTCTTTTGACCCGGTGATAGACCTCGTTCGCGAGGCATCTATTGACCCTTTTGTGCAGAGCATCAAGATTACCTGCTACCGGCTGGCGAAGGATTCCAAGCTTATCAACGCCCTTATCAATGCCGTGCGCAATGGCAAGCAGGTGACGGTGGTCATAGAGCTGCGGGCGCGCTTTGACGAAGAAGCAAACCTTTACTGGAAGAGCCTCTTGGAGGATGAAGGCGTGCAGGTTTTCCACGGGCAGCACGATATGAAGGTGCATGGCAAGCTCTGCCTTATTCGCAAGCGCGAGTTTAATAAGACGAAGGTGTATGGCTTCATCTCCACCGGCAATTTTAATGAAGGCACCGCACAGTTTTACAGCGACCATTTGCTGCTCACTACCAACAATAATATCCTCGCTGATGTGGGCCGCATCTTTGCCTTTCTTACCTCCGCCACGGCGCGCGTGGAAGACCTGCGGAGCTGCAAGACGCTGCCGGTTTCGCCCTACAACATGCGGCGCTATTTCTCGGAACTGATTGCAAAGGAAATCCGCGCAGCGAGAAAGAAAAAAGACGCCGGCATCATCATAAAAATGAACAGCCTAAGCGATGTGGCGCTGATTAATCAGCTTTACGAAGCGAGCCGCGCCGGCGTGGAGGTGCGCATGGTGATCCGCGGCATCTTCGGGCCTTATACGCAGCAGAAGTCTTTCAAGAAGCCCATGAAGGCTATCTCCATTATTGATGAGTACCTGGAGCACGCCCGCGTCTTCATCTTTCATAATGCCGGCGAGCGGCGTGTGTTCATCTCTTCCGCCGATTGGATGGTGCGCAATCTTGACCATCGCGTGGAGGCGGCCTGTCCGATTTATGACCCGATTATTCAGCAGGAATTGATAGACATTCTCAACATCCAGCTTGCCGAAAATGTGAAGGCGCGCATCCTTGACAATGAGCAGAGTAACGTTTATGTGGCGCGACACGAGCATGAGCCGGAAGTGCGCAGCCAGGTGGCGATTTATGAATACCTGCAGGCAAAGACATACAGCTAAAGTTGCTTTGCGTAACCTTTGCGACCTTGTGTGCAATAAGCTATGAACCTCGCCGCAATAGATATTGGCTCAAACGCCGCCCGCCTGCTCATTGCGGATGCATCGCCCTATCAGGCCGGTGCGGTGGACTACACCAAGCTTACCCTCCTGCGCATTCCGCTGCGCCTTGGGGTGGATGTTTTTTCCAAGGGATTTATCGGCGAAGAAAAGGTGACGCAGCTCATGGACACGCTGCGCGCGTATAAGCTGATGATGAAGATTTACAAGGTGAAGGCCTTGAAAGCCTGCGCCACCTCCGCCATGCGGGACGCCGCCAACGGCGCCGAAATCATCCGCCGCGCGAAGGAAGAAACGGGCGTGGACATCAAAATTATCAGCGGGCAGGAAGAGGCGGACATCGTCTATGAAACGCACATCGCCGAGAACCTTGCCTTCAATAAAAGCTACCTCTACATAGACGTCGGCGGCGGCTCTACGGAGCTGACGCTTTTCTCAAAGAACGTCATTGTGTTCAAAGAATCCTTCAACATCGGCACCATCCGCCTCCTGCAAAACAAGGTTGAGGAGAAGACCTGGGAGGAGATGAAGGCCTTTATCAAGAATGGCGTCCGGGCTTACGGCCCCATTGAAGCCATCGGCTCCGGCGGCAATATCAACAAGGTCTTTTCCCTTTCTAAAAGAAAGGAAGGCAAGCCGCTGCCCATTGAGCTCCTGCGCGATTATCACAAAGAGCTATCCGCCGCAACGGTAGAAGAACGTATGCACCGCTACCAGCTCCGCGCAGACCGTGCAGACGTAATTGTGCCCGCCCTGCAGATATACATCTCCGTCATGCGCTGGGCCGATGCAGAAGAGATTAATGTGCCCAAAATCGGCCTTGCCGACGGGCTGATTAAGATGCTCTATAAGGAAATCACCGGATAGAAGTCGGCACAGCTTTTAAGCCATTCCCAACAAAGCCTCCGCGTAGCTTTGTGCCTCATGCCCCGCCTCCTTCTCATCCTGCTTTGCGGCCTCCTTTGCGCCGGCAGCGGCATCGCCCAAAAGCGCGTCCGCTACTTCGGCACCGTGCAGATGGCAGACAAGGGCTTCATCTCCTACTATCTGGAGCTGGAGCTGAGCAGCAAGACCACCACCATCAGCGGCTACAGCATCACAGGCTATCAGGATGGCAACCGCATGAAAGCAAGCGTTAGCGGACACTTCATCAACCCCTCGGAGATGTACATCGTGGAAATGACTTCATTGGACGACCGCGCGGCTAATCCCTTCACCCAAATCTGCTACTTCTCCGCCCGCCTTAAGCTTACGGTGATGATGAACGGCCGCCAGCGCTGGAACGGCCCTTTTGAAAGCCATCAGGCCAACGGCCTCCCCTGCGGCGGTGGCGTAATGACACTCATGGATCAGGCGCCACCCCTTGAGGATGTGCCCAAGCCCAAGCCGAACGTGATACGCGTGGAGATGCCCAAGCCCCCGCCCGCCCCGCCGCGCCCAAAGGCCGATACGCCAAAGGCCAGGCCGCCCATCGTTGTTCAAAAGCCTAAGGATACGCCCAAACCAAAGCCAGCTGTAATTGTACAGCAGGCAAAGCCGCAGCCGCCTCCGCCCGAAGTGCCCGACTCCTGCCAGCGCCGCTATGACTGGAGCAGCCCCGATTTCGCCTTTGATGTGTGGGACGGCTGGACTATAGATGGCGACGTCATCAGCCTGCGCATGAACGGCCGGCAGCTGCTTGACCGCACGAAGCTCAGCGAGCAGAAGCAACACTTCTCCGTGCCGCTGCACTCCGGCCTAAATGTCCTCTACATCTACCTGCACGAAGAAGGCTTTGAACCACCCAACACCCCCAACTTCACCCTTTATGATGGCGACAAGAAGTACGAGCTGTCCGTAAGCGGCAATGTGGGCGAAGTAGCGAGGATATGCGTCTGGCGCAAGTAGTTGGATTGTTGGAACGTTGGAGTGTTGGAGCGTTTCAGAACATTCAAACCCTCCAACTCTCCAACACTCAAACATTCCAACCCTAATTTCGCCCCTTCATGCGGCACCTCCCCAACATCCTTACGCTGGCCAACCTCTTTTGCGGCTGCCTCGCCATCGTATGCGTGCTCAACGCTCAGCCATTCCTTTACCAGACCCCCACCGGCGAGCCTGACCTGCACTGGAGCTGGAGCTACGGTGTGCAGCAAATCCAGTGGGGCGGCGTCCTCATCCTCCTCGCAGGCCTCTTTGATTTGCTGGACGGCTTCACCGCCCGCGCCCTTAAGATATTCTCACCTATCGGCGCAGACCTGGACTCCCTTGCAGACGTTGTCTCCTTTGGCGTAGCGCCATCCGCCATTCTGTACAAGCTCCTCTGGGACTGCGTGAGCCGCGAGCCTATGGTGACGGATGTAAGCCTGTGGGCCACCGCCCCCGCCTTCCTTATAGCCTGCTTTGCAGCTTTGCGCCTTGCGCGCTTCAACGTGACGCCTGCCACCGGGGCCGGCTTTGCCGGAATGCCCACACCCGCCGTGGGCATCTTCGTAGCCTCACTTGCGCTGGTGGAATGGGACGCTCCTGCAGGATGGATAGCTTCCCTCCTCTCCTCCCGCTGGGCCATTTACGGCCTCATAGCCCTGCTGTGCTGGCTGATGGTGTCTAACATCCGCTTCCTCAAGCTCATGCCTGCTAAGTGGCGCCTTGCACAAGCCTGGCCGCAGGCGCTCATCGTCATTGTTGCCATCGCCTGTCTTGCTGTTCCGCAAATGCGGGTCAACGCTATTCCGCTGGCCTTTGGACTTTATATCGTGCTCAGTCTCCTCGTCTCAAAACGGATAACGCTGTCTGAGCTCGCCAATATCTAATCGCAAACACTCCAACGCTCCAACATACCATGCGCTTCACCGCCCACATCAATGTAATGCCCCTCAAAGAGCTCCTTGACCCGCAGGGCAAGGCAGTAACCGGCTCCCTCCACAACCTCGGCCTTGCCGCCGTGCAGGACGTACGCATCGGCAAGCACATCTCCCTCCAGCTTGAAGCGCCCGACGAGGCCGCCGCCCGCGCCATGGCCCAGGATGCCTGCAAGAAGCTCCTCGCCAATCCCGTGATGGAAGCCTTTGATATTTCTATCGCTGCCGCGTAA
Organism: Chitinophagaceae bacterium; assembly: GCA_965246785.1. GTDB lineage: Bacteria > Bacteroidota > Bacteroidia > Chitinophagales > Chitinophagaceae > UBA1952. Next base: position 177,686 of record CBDFFM010000020.1, on the reverse strand, counting down.
TGACTGAAGAAGGGCACGGCAGGCTCTGGCTCATACCCACCCCCATCGGCAATCTGGCCGATATGACTTACCGCGCCGTCACTACCCTTCAGGAGGCCGACGGCATTCTTTGCGAAGACACCCGCACCTCCGGCGTGCTGCTGCGGCACTATGGCATCTCCAGGCCACTCACGCCCTTCCACTTGCACAATGAGCATAAGGCGCTTGCCCATATTATTGAGCGCCTGAAAGGCGGCAGCAAGCTGGCCCTCCTCACCGATGCCGGCACCCCCGGCATCTCCGACCCCGGCTTCCTGCTGGTGCGGGAGTGCATCCGCGAGGACATTCCCGTGGAATGCCTGCCCGGCGCTACGGCCTTTGTGCCCGCACTCGTGCAAAGCGGCCTGCCGTCAGACGCCTTTGTCTTTGAAGGCTTCCTGCCGGTGAAGAAGGGGCGGCAGACGGCTATGAAGGCCATCGCGGCGGAAAGCCGCACCGTCATTCTCTACGAATCGCCGCACCGGCTGGCTAAGACGCTGCGGGAGCTGGCGGAGCATTGCGGGCCGGAGCGCCCGGCGGCCGTATGCCGCGAGCTTACCAAAATGTTTGAAGAAACCCGCCGCGGCCCCCTTGCGGAGCTAGCCGCGCATTATGAGGCAAAGCCGCCCAGGGGCGAGATTGTCCTCCTCATTGCCGGCGAGGGGGGATAAAAAAGACAGCCGCCCCTTGCGGAGCGGCTGCTGTGTGTGTGACGGAGCAATGTTTCCCTGCGGGAATTACTTCATCTTCTTTTCTTCCTTCTTGACTTCCATCTTGGAGCCGTTAGACTTGGTCTCCATCTTGGTTTCAGTCTTCATCTTCATTGTGTCCATGCCGCCGGCAGGAGCGCCAGCCATGTGCGTAGTGTCGGCCATAGCAGGAGCCGGAGCAGGCTCAGCCATTGGAGCAGGAGCAGTCATGGCAGAGGAGTCCGTCTTAGTCTCTGTAGAAGTGGTGGTGTCGTTGTTGCAGGATACTGCGAAAAGGGCGAGGGCGATAGCGCCGAACTTTACAAGCTTCATAATAGTTGCTTTTTGTGGTTTGATTTCACATTGATACGGGGCTGCGCAAAAGGTAACCCGGCGGCGGCCAAAATTTTTTCTGCCTTGCCGAGCGCGCTTTTGAAGCGCGGCATTTCCGGCGGAAGGCTCCGCAACGTCTTTATAGGCTCCTCACGTATGTGTGGCGCTTGCAATGGTGTATTCAGATGCCCCACACGTATGTGTGTTGCTCGCAACAGCGCATTCGGAAGCTCCACACATATGTGTGGTGGACACAATGGCGCAAATGTATGCGCCTCACGTATGTGCGGTGGACATATTGGCGCATTCAGATGCCCCACACGTATGTGTGTTGCTCACAAATACGCTTACGGACGTCCTACACGTATGTGTAGGGCTTCCAAATACGCATTCGGATGCCCCTAGCAGCTGCTGGTGAGGTATAAATGCGTTTTGGGAAGGCTCCGCTCATTAGCCCCGTGCCGGATATTAAGTGAGAAGCCCAACAGACTGACAGCCCCCGAGGAGTGCGACGCAACGGAAGATTGGGAGCGAACCGGAAGCCGGCTCAATAATAAATCCCACGGCCACGCATCATTCATACCGCAGCGCCACGATGGGGTCGAGGCGGGAGGCTTTGATGGCGGGATAGATGCCAGAGAGGATGCCTACTACGGCGCAAAGCGCGAGGCCGGCGCCCATCCACACCCAGGGCACGATGAAGCCGATGCTGAAGGTGAGGCCCACGAGATTGCCTACGCCGATGCCGAGTATCACGCCCAATGCGCCGCCAAGGAGGGAAATAAGCACGGACTCGGTGAGGAATTGGCCTTTGATGGTGGCGGCGCGGGCGCCAAGGGCTTTGGAGACGCCGATTTCGCGGGTGCGCTCGGCCACGCTCACGAGCATGATGTTCATGAGGCCGATGACGGAGCCGAGGAGGGTGATGATGCCCACAAGCAGTGCGGCCCAGCGGACGGTGCTGAGGTTTTCGAGGAGCATGTTGGCGAGGGTGTCGTTTTGATTGATGGCAAAGTCCGACGCGGTGCCGAGGGGCACTTTGCGGATGACGCGGAAGAGGCCCTCGGCCTCGTCGGTGGCTACGGGCTTCTGCTCCACGGTGGGCACGGCTACGTTGACTATAAAGGAGCCGCCGCCGTAAAGGGTGCGGGCGGTCTCGAGGGGCAGGAGCACGTTGTTGTCGGTGTTCATCATCATATTGCCGCCCTTGCTTTCGGCTACGCCGATGACGCGGAGCTTGTGGGCGCCGAGGTTGACCACCTTGCCAATGGCCCCGGCAGGATTGGACTTGAAGAGCTTGACGGCAATGCCGTTGCCCAGCACGCACACGTAGGAGGCAGACTGCAGCTCATAAGGCGAGAAGGCGCGGCCCGCAATGAGTTTGGTGGCGGAGATGGAGAAGTAGGACTCATCCACCCCGGAAATACCGATGTTGGGGTTGGTCTTGCGGTCGGCAAAGGAGACGGTCTCAATGCCGCCGGCGCGCATGAGGATGCCCATTTTGGCGGCAAGGCCGTAGCGGGCCTTGAAGGCCTTAGCCTCGTCGTAGGTAATATTCTTGCCTTCGGTGACGGAGATGTGCGCGCCGCCTTTGCCGCCCTTGTTGCGGGTTTGCTTGATGATGTCGGAGGTTACCTGGAAGGTATTGGCGCCCATCGCCGAGAAGTTGGAGGTAAGGGCCGCCTTAATGACTTCAATGGAGGTAAGAATACCCACCAGCGCCATAATGCCCAATCCGATGATGAGGATAGTAAGCACGCTCCTGAGCATATTGCTCCGGATGGCGCGAAAAGCGAGGCTGAGGTTGAAGAAGAGGGACACGGGAACGCGGCGCTTAGGCAATGCAAGTTACCAGGGATTGAAATCCCTGGCTATTATATTGGGCCGTCCCTAAGGGACTCGTTACCCTTGCAATGCCGCCGCTCCGCTCACAATTTCGGTAAGCTCAGTGGTGATGGCAGCCTGGCGGGCGCGGTTGTAGGAGATTTTGAGGTTGCGCAGGAGTTCGGCGGCGTTTTCGGAGGCCTTATCCATAGCCGTCATGCGGGCGCCGTGCTCGGAGGCATTGGCGTCCAGCACTGCTTTATAGACCTGCGTGTTGAGGATTTTAGGCATCAGCTCCAGCAGGAGGGTTTCGCGGTTCGGCTCATAGATGAAGTCGGTTTCCTTTGCGCCCCCGGTCTTCGCAATACGCGGGATAGGCAGGAACGGCTCGGCTACGAATACCTGCGTAGCGGCGTTGCGGAACTGGCTATAGACGAGCTCCACACGGTCGTACTCGCCATTCAGGAAGGCCTCCTGGGCGTATTGCGCGGCCTCACGCACGCTGTCAAAGGAAAGGTTGGTGAAGAGCGTCCAGAACTTGTCCACCATCTTGAAGTTGTGGCGCTGGAAGGCTTCATAGCCCTTCTTGCCCAGCGGCATGACGGTTACGTTGCCCTTGGCCATCTGGGCGCTGTACCGCTCACGGATGGTCTCGCGGGTGAGCTTCACCACATTGGCGTTGTAGGCGCCGGCCAGTCCGCGGTCGGAGGTGATGGGGATGAGGAGGACGCGCTCGGGAGCGCGCTCGGTAGCCAGTGGAAGGTTTGCATCCGTGGAGAGGGAGGAGACGATGTTGGAAAGCATCTCCTGCAGCTTCTGGGAGTAGGGGCGCATCTGGGTGATGGCGTCCTGCGCGCGGCGGAGCTTGGCGGCGCTCACCATCTTCATGGCCTTGGTAATCTGCTGGGTGGAGGTAACGGATTTAATCCGGCTGCGTACTTCTTTAAGCTGTCCTGACATCTGGCGAAATCTTTAGGATTGTTGACGGGCGCGAAGGTACGGGAAGGCGGCGGGAAGATGGAAGAGCGGGCGGTGTTTTTATGCGCACATGCAATAGTGCGGCTTTGAATGGCTGGCGGGAGCCACAGCTATCCCGGGCCCAAGTGGGAGTATGTCATACTGCAGATGGGGAGGAAACATGAAGGAGGTATGGAGGAGCTATGGAGGAGGTGTGTCCGTAACCGCTCTTTCAATATAAAGCCCATAGCAGCATCCGTATCCGGCTATCGCCGGCCGTTCGAAGAACGGCGCCATTCGCCTTCGCGATGCGCTATCGCTAACATCGCGAAGAACACTTTACTTTTAATAATCAATATCTGGAAGAACGATAATATGCAGGCAAAAGGCTGGCAGGCTACAGCATTGACGCAAGAACGCTGCGCGCAAGGGCGTGGCTGCATTCTTGCGCCAGCAAGGGGGCGTTAATGGCGGTTAACGTGAAATACTCTTCAGCTATTCGGTAATTTTACCGGAAACATAATTCCATGGGATTAAGCTACGCTTGGGAAAAATTTCATCTCGCTTCATTGGCGCTTGTATCAAATAGGCCAATCAGAACGAGAATAGTCGATGCTATAGTCGCCGTACACACTCTACAAACGGGGAACCATCTTCAAGGTGAAATAGCAAAGGAATTTGAAGCATTAATGGCGGACATCACCAAAATGCCTGCACAAGGTGACGAAGGAACAATCCAAGCAACAGTCAATTCGATGTCAAGCAACGAACTCGAAGAGATTGCTGAACGGATTATGGGACTGTACGATGAAGTCGCTAGAGCGTATGGAGACCGTTGATTCGCTTTGAAACCTTATCATAGCGACAGATCATTAATTTTTGTCGCTTGCCTGATTACATGTTTTGTCGCTCCTGGTAGCCTTTCACAGCCGGTGTAACCGCCACTGACTCCAATCATCAAAGATTTTCGTCCAAGGATGAGGCTCTATTCATCTCAACCGTTCTTTCTCAAATCAAATGCGCGGAGAAAATTCATGGCCACCCAAATCATTTATCATAAACGGATTACCGATGGACGACGAGAACGAAAAGACATTCCATGATTCGCTGGAAGACGCGGTAAATGAACAGCTTGAGTTATCCAAGAAGGCGATACCTGAAAAGCGTCAGGAAAGCATAACTCCCCAGATAGTAAATAGCTGGCAGCATTCAATAGAATCTCTCGGTAACTCGGTCAAGGAGATAGCCGAGATTTACTTTGAGAGCAAAGCAGAAGAGGGAGAGCGTGAAGAGCGTATGGAAGCGAAGCGTCTTGATGTTATGTTAAGAGAGTTCAGGATGAGATTCTGGGCAGCACTCGCCATCTTCATCATTGGATTAGGTGCAATCGTATGGCTCGTGGTTTACGATAAGGGACAAACTCTCATTCCCTTCCTTGTAGGCATCATTACTCTAGCAGGTAATTTCCTGTTCAAGGATATCGGCTTGTTCACGAGGCAGAATAAGCCGACTGAAAATGCGCGGCGCAAGGAGGCGTGATGTGAGTATCCGCATTGACACTGTCAGACGCTCGCTATCATAATCGTTTGACAAGCTGAAATTCGCCCCTATGCGCGTCCATGTTTCGATTGTAGGGTTACCAAGCGTAATTAAAAGGGCTGCCCGAATAGGCAGCCCTTTTTCATAGAATCAAAGCAAAATCCTTTACCGCAGCGTCACCGTCTTCGTAACAACGCCGCCATCCGCCGCTACCCGCAGGTAGTACACCCCGCGCGGCAGGCTGCCCACCGCAATATTGCTATTGCCCTTCAAAGTGCCGTTCCACACAGCCTGGCCCAGCGTATTGAGCAGCCGCGCATCCACCGCACCTGCGGCAGTTGGCAGGCTTACCCGCAGTTCGCCCTCCGCCGGTACGGGCGATACCTGCACCGAAGCCTCATTGAGCGACGCCCCGCGCACGCCTACCAGCCCGAGGTCTAAGGCGAAGTTGGCGGGGTTGATGCTGAAGAAGACATTGCCCACGCTGCGCACCTTGATGCGCGCGCCGCTGATGTAAGCGGTTACAGAAGGGATAAGCACTGTTTCCGAGCCGTCGTTAGATGTATTGGCTTTGAGGGTGATGGGGTATGTGTTGCCGCCGTCTATGGAGAGGAGGATGTCCACGTTGGTGCACAGTACGGGCAGGCCATTGGTGCCGGCCACATCCCAGGTTATGGTCTGGTAGCTGCCGCCCGTCCAGGTCTCGCCGCCCGCCGGCAGCGTTACCTTAAACACATCGCTCGTGCCGGTGGGTGCATAGGCGTTGAGGATAATGCGGTCTGTAGGGAAGTTGAAGCAGCCCCAGCCCTGATATACATCGCGCTCCACATAGCCGAAGCTCATGCTGCGCGTCACATCGGGCAGCTTCTCGCCCGGCGTGGAGGCGGTAGGGCCGAGCACCAGGCGCTTCGGATTGGGGAAGGAGCGCGTGGTAGAGGTAGTGGGCAGGAAGGAGCGGAACAGCGGCCCGTCGGTGGTGGTAGCCGCGAGGGTTTTTAGAAAGTCCACGCCGCCGGTATTGCGCTGCTCCCAGCAATAGGTAATCGTATCGGCCGTGGCATCGGTAGCCACCGGGCCGGTCAGTTCAAAAGGCGTCTTGTAGGGAATATTATAAGTGGCGCTAAAGCCGGGCAGCGCCGCATTCGTATTGGTAGAAATGCTGGTAGCGGCACAGGTACCTTGTATCGTGATGTAGGATGAAATCTGCTCCAGTGATGCGGAGTGGAAGTAAGGGTCAGTGTACTTCTGGAAGTCGTTGGGGCTGCCGCAGATGTTGGCATACGCCATAATGGTGGAGCCGCTGCCCGGCTCGTAGGAGGTGCTTAGGTTGCCATTGCCGTTGCAGGAGCCGGTACTGGCATTGAACGTGTGGTCGGCTGAGTATTGGTGGCCCATCTCGTGCGCCACATAGTCCACGTCAAAGGCGTCGCCCACGGGGCTGGCGCTGCCGGTTACGCCTTTAGCCTTATTGCCGCTGTTGCACACGCATGCCTGGTAGGCAATGCCGCCACCGCCAGTGCTGAACACGTGGCCGATGTCGTAGTTAGCCGAGCCGATGCGGTTGGTAACAGTACTCTGGTTCTGCCCTAGCATGGAGCTGCCGCTGTTATTGCTGTACGGGTCGGCCCCGGTGAAGATGAGCGTATCCTCATTCGCGATCAGTTGCATCGTCAGCGCAAACTCACGCTCATAGATGCCGTTCACCCGGTTTACGGATACCACCATCTTGGCCAGCACTGCCGCTTTTGTAGGGTTCAAGCCCGCTACCGCCGCGCAATACTCGCTGTCGGCCGCTAGGGCCAACCGGTACTTCCGGCGCACCGTGCCGTTGATGAGGGAGCCGTTGCTCCCACCCGCTACAGGGGCCGCGTTTGCTTCCTCCTCCCCATTATCGCAGTGCATCAGCGCACCGGTGGCCCGGCTGTAATCGCTTTTATAATAAGCGATGTAGGCGCCGTCGGCCCGGCCGCTGTACGGGTCTATGAGGTAGGTACGGGAGCCGTCATACACCATCGCGTGCATCCCGAAGAGCGGGCTGTAATCAATCTTCGCGGTTACGCTGTGGTTGTCCGCCGCCTCGGCGGTGTAAGTCGTTATTTCCGGGTACTTCGCGGCTAAGGCTTCGGCCATCACGGGCGTAGCCCAGATGCGGAAGGCGCGGTAGCCGCCTTCGGGCCGGGGCAGCGCAATGCTGCCGGCGGATGTATAATCTTTCCCGCTGCTTTCTAAGAAAGCCCTCAGGCCCGACTCGCTTGCTGTGAAGGCGCTGTAATGTGCCGGCTGCAAGGCCGGCGCTCCGTGCACCGCGGCATAAGTAGCCGGGGCCGGCTGCCAGAGGCCATTCAACTCTTGGGCAGCGAGCAGGGCAGGGGAGAGGGCTGCGCTCAGCGCCAGCAAAGCATTCGCTACTTTCTTGTTCAGATACAGCATAGATGTAAAAATACCACCCTTTCTGCCCCGGCACGCTATGCCTGTGTAAGAAATGCGGTCATGCAGGACAATGCTTCGGTTAAAGGATATTATTTAAGGACGGGCGCAGGGGTGGTTTTGTTGGCGGGTTTTCGGGTAGTTTGGTTTTTCACCTTAGGCTAAGGGCAGAGGCGGCAGGTATCCCCCTCACGGAGGGGGAAGCCCGATAGGGCCGGGGGAGGAACGGCAGCAATGGCCCACCCGGGATTTAGGCCAGATGATGCTGTGCCGCTACTGTAAATCTTCATCCCCGGTGGCCTTCACCTGCATCTCCTCCCCCTCGCCTGCGGCGTTCCCCCTCCGTGAGGGGGATATCTGCCGCCTCTGCCAGTAGTACAGGCGACTTACTGAAGGAAAGATTAACAGCCGGTAAGGCAGGAACGGGTTTTTTAATCCGCTCCATAAATGAGCACCTCCTCCCGCCCGCGCCAATCCCGGCAGGCGCGGTACATGCCTTCACTGTTGAAGGGCATGGTAATGTTGCCGGCGGCATCTACGGCTATGAGGCCGCCTTCGCCGCCAATCTTCATCAGCTTATCGTGCACCAATTCATCGCAGGCTTCCCGCAGCGAAAGACCTTTGTACGACATAAGGCAATGAATATCATGACCAACGACGGCGCGAATAAAATACTCGCCGTGGCCGGTACAGCTTACGGCGCAGGTATCGTTGGAGGCCCAGGTGCCCGCGCCGGGAATGGGCGAATCACCGACGCGGCCCCAGCGCTTGTTGGTCATGCCCCCGGTGGAGGTAGCGGCGGCCAGATTGCCGGAGGCATCCAGCGCCACCGCGCCAACGGTGCCGAATTTCTTGTCCTTATCGGAATGGTCAAGCTGCATGCGGCCTTCGGCAATGGCCTCCTCCAACTGCTTATGGCGCTGCTCTGTGAAGAAGTAAGCTTCATCCTCAAAAGGCAGTCCTTCCGCGCGGGCAAAAGCTTCGGCGCCCTTTCCGGCGAGGAGCACGTGCTCGCTCTTTTCCATCACGGCGCGGGCCAGCGCCACAGGATTTCGCACGCCTGCAATGCCGCAGACCGCGCCGGCGCTGCGGTCGCGGCCATCCATGATGGAGGCGTCCATCTCGTGCGTGCCTTCGTGGGTGAAGACGGCGCCGCGGCCGGCGTTGAAGAGCGGGCAGTCTTCTAAGCTGCGCACGGAGGCTTCCACGGCGTCTAAGGCGCTACCGCTCTCTTCAAGAATCCGATAGCCTGCATCTAAGGCGGCTTTGAGCGCAGCTTCGTATTGGGCCTGCAAGTCCGGTGTCATAGTGCTGCGCAGGATGGTGCCGGCGCCGCCGTGGAGGGCAAGGGCAATAGGTGTGGAGGGCATAGCGCGAAGTTACCGCCGCATATCGTCGGGCAGCCAATTGCGGATGCCGCGCTTAATGGCATCGGGTGAGAGGCCTTCGGCGAGGGCGTGTTGAAGGAGCGCGGGCAATTCTTCGTCAGAAGCAAAACGCAGAGCGCCGATTTGTCCCTGGTTAAGGCGCCCTTCATATTGCTCCAGCCGCTCGCCGGTGAGTTGGTAATAGCGCAGGCGCATTTCCAGGCGCACGATGCGGTCTTGATTGCCAAGGGCGTAGTGCTGGCGCATCATGACGGCCAGGAAGGTGATGGCGAAGAAGGCGGCGGTGATGCCGAACCAGACGAGCCGGTCTTGCGGGTAATGCCAGGCACACCACGCGCTGCCAAGGGTCAGCACGCCGCAGAAGGGCAGGAAGAAGAAGTGATGCGGGGCATGCCAGCGGACGTGGTTCTTATAATTCTGCTCAGCCATTTTCGGGTGTATTTTCTGATAGCGTGAGGATGTAGCCGTCCGCATCCTGAATAGAAAACTCTCTGGCCCCATAAAAGGTTGTGTGCGGCTGGATAATGACGTTGGCTGTGTCATTCAACTTTTCGTACCACGTATCTAAGCCGGTAACGCTTAGGTAAAGCGTGAAAAGGCCGCCGGTGGGCTTGCCGCCGAGTGTTTTGTATTCTTCGCTCAGGCTGTCCTTCTCCTGAAACATGATGGATACGCTGCCGTGCTGCAACATAGCCCATGCGAACGGGGCGACATCGGGAACCGTGGCGATTTGCGTGAAGCCCAATTGCTCTGTGTAGAAACGGGTGGAAGAGGCTATGTCTGTAACGCCAAGGTTGGCGGTGATGGATTGGATGGTCATCAGGTGTTTTAAGTTGGTAATTAGTGGCGTGCATTCAGCCCGATTCCTATGCATCGTAAGCCTTACGAATGAGGCGCAGCACATCGCGGCTGAGGTCTCCTTCTTCGTGCAGGCGGATGTAGTGCACCCATTTGCCGCCGTATTTCACGCACTTATAGACGCAGTCTTCCTCGTGCGGCTCCGGCAGGGAGAAGTGCATATCCAGCGCCTTTTTCATGGGCTTGACGATGAAAAAAGTCTTCGTCGTCGTCACGAAGACGATGCAGGCCTTGGTGGCGCTGAAGGCTACGCCCGGCCATCCGCCTACCACTTCGGCAAGGCGGTCAAAAAGCTGGAGCACGACGTCTTCCTTGCGCTCAAAGAGGCTGTCCATGTCCACCTTAACGCAGTAATGCCAGCTTTTGAGGGAAGCGACGGGGCGTTCGCATTTAGGGCAGATGTCCATTGCGATTGGTTACTTGATTTCAGGCATCCGCCCGTGCTTGTCCGGGATGGGCGAGCCGTGCGGGTCGGCGGTAGGGAAGCCGAGTAGCTCGTCCATCTTTTCAAAAAACTCCGGGCTTTGAATATGCTCCACCTGCTCGGCAATGGCGTGGATGTGCTCCCTGCCAAAGCCCATCTTTTCCACCAGAAACATCTCTGTAAGCCGGTGTTTGCGGATAATGAGGGCAGCTTCCTTGCGGCCGGCGGACGTGAGGCGCAACGGCTTATAGCTTTCATAATGCACCAACCCTTTCTCACTCAACTTCTTCACCATACTGTTGACGGTGGGCATCTTAATGCCGAGATGTCGGCTGAGGTCATTGACGCCTACCTCGCCGGAGGCATCGGCCAGATGAAAGAGGCCCTTTAAGTAGTTTTCTTCGGCGAGGGTGAACACAAGCGTAAAGCTATTGCGAAAAGCACTTGCTATTCCGGCCGGTCGGCACACAGTTCTATTAAAACCCCATTCGTGCCTTTCGGGTGCAGGAAGCAGACCATCTTGCCGTCCGCACCTGGCTTCGGCACGTCGGAAAGCAGCTCAAAGCCGAGCGCTTGCAGCCGCCGCATTTCTGCTTCAATGTTGGCCACCGCAAAGGCGATATGATGGATGCCCTCGCCTTTTTTTGAAATGAATTTTCCAATCGGCCCGTCTTCCCGCGTTGTTTGCAGCAGCTCAATCTTGCTTTCGCCGGTTTGGAAGAAAGCTGTCTCTACGCCTTCGCGTTCTACTGCCTCGGTCTTGTAGCAAGGCGTGTTCAACAGTTGCTCAAAGAGCGGGATGGAAACGCCTAAATCTTTCACGGCGATGCCGATGTGCTCAATTTTTTCCACGCCCGGATAGGTTTTGTAAATGGGAATATCTTGTCAATAAAGCGGCAGACGCGGCCTGTCGGACGTATCTTTACGCTCAGCGAAGTTCAAACCGAAATTGTTTTGCTGAGCGTAGCCGAAGCACTCATTCCGCATTCCAAAATTATTATGTCTCTCAAGCTCCCGATATACTTAGATAACAACGCCACCACGCCCATGGATCCCCGTGTGCTGGAGGCGATGATGCCGTACTTCACCGAACATTACGGCAATGCTGCCTCCCGCTCCCACTCGTTTGGCTGGGCCGGCGAGGAAGCCGTTGATTATGCCCGCGAACAAGTTGCGAAACTGATTGGCGCCGACCCGAAGGAAATCATTTTTACTTCCGGCGCTACTGAAGCCGACAACCTTGCCATCAAAGGCGTGTACGAGATGTACGCTTCCAAAGGCAACCACATAATCACCTGTACTACAGAGCACAAAGCCGTGCTGGATACCTGCAAGCACATTGAGAAGATTGGCGGTCAGGTTACTTACTTAGAAGTAGAGCCGGATGGTCTCGTTGATTTGGCTAAGCTGGAAGCAGCTATTACGCCGCAGACCATTCTCATCGCCATCATGTGGGGGAATAATGAGATTGGCGTACTGCAACCGGTGCGCGAGATTTCTAATATAGCCCGCAAACATGGTGTGCTGTTCTTTACAGACGGTACGCAGGCTGTTGGCAAGGTGCCGGTAGATGTAAATGCGGACGGCATTGACCTGATGGCTTTTTCCGGCCACAAGATGTACGGCCCCAAGGGGGTTGGTGCGCTCTACGTGCGTCGTAAGAACCCGCGTGTAAAGGTGACGGCCCAGATGGACGGGGGCGGCCATGAGCGCGGAATGCGCAGCGGTACGCTGAATGTTCCGGGCATCGTAGGGCTTGGCAAGGCTTGTGAGCTTTGCATGAACGAGATGGCAGAAGAAGCAGCCTGTCTTTCTAAAATGCGCGACCGTCTGGAAGCCGGCCTGCTTCAATTAGAAGAAGCGTATGTGAACGGTAGCACCGAGCACCGTCTGCCGCACGTAGCGAACATTTCCTTCAAATATGTGGAAGGCGAAGGCCTGATGATGGGCTTCAATAAGAACATTGCTCTTTCGTCCGGCTCTGCCTGTACGAGTGCTTCGCTGGAGCCAAGCTATGTGCTGAAGGCCCTCGGCCTTGGCGACGACCTGGCGCACTCTTCGTTGCGCTTCGGTCTTGGCCGATTCACGACGGACGAGCAAATTGATTATACAATAGGAGCGATTTCAGAAACAGTGCTGAAGCTGCGTGATATGAGCCCGCTTTGGGAAATGTGGAAGGATGGAGTAGACTTGGAAAAGATTGAGTGGGCGCACCACTAAAAATGCAAAATGCAAAATGCAAAAGTCAAAACCTGCATTTTGTATAGAAGCGATAAAATGGTTTTGACTTTTGCATTTTAAATTTTAAATTAATCATGGCATACTCAGAAAAAGTAATAGACCACTACCAGAACCCTAAGAACGTAGGCACGCTGGATAAGAACAAGAACAACGTAGGCACCGGCCTCGTAGGCGCGCCAGAGTGCGGCGACGTCATGCGCCTCCAGATTGAGGTGGACGAAGCAACCGGCCTCATTGCCGATGCCAAGTTCAAGACCTTCGGTTGTGGCTCAGCAATCGCCTCTTCATCCCTGGCTACCGAGTGGCTGAAAGGTAAAACCGTTGACCAGGCGCTTGCCATTGACAACATGGACATCGTGGAAGAGCTGGCCCTGCCGCCGGTGAAGATTCACTGTTCCGTGCTGGCCGAGGACGCCATCAAGGCAGCTATCAACGACTACCGCGTGAAGAACGGCATGGCGGTGCTTGAAGAAGCCGTTGCACACTAAATTCGGCTTGAGCCAATTACCAGACCTCCTCAACCTCGGACTTCAGTCCGGGGAAAGCAACAGCAAAGTGAAGTAAGAAGATGAGCGCAGTTCAGAATGCAGCCTTGCCCGGCATACATATCACCGACAAGGCAAAAGCTAAGGTAGCCCAGCTAAAGGCCGAAGCCGGCCTCGGCGACGATTATTTCGTGCGTGTAGGTGTGGTAGGCGGCGGCTGCTCCGGCCTGTCCTACAAGCTGGATTTTGATAATGAAAGCCAGCCCGCTGACCAGACTTTTGAGGATAAAGGCGTGAAAATCGTCACCGACCTGAAGTCATTCCTCTACCTCTGCGACACAGAGCTTGACTTTTCAGATGGCCTGAACGGCAAGGGCTTCCACTTCATTAATCCAAATGCCAGCCGGACCTGTGGCTGCGGGGAAAGCTTCTCCGTCTGATCTCGCCCTAAGAAGCATTAAAAAAGGCTCCGCATTGCGCGGAGCCTTTTTCTTTAGCGCTTTTATGGCTCTACTTGCCGTCGCTGCCAGGCATGGGCTGGCCGTTGTTATAATTGAGGTTACGCTCCTTGTTTTTCTTCTGGCCATCGTTCTCCGGCACATTCTGCCCTTTGTAGGGAGAAGGACGTTTAGCATCAGAAGCTGTGGCATTTGGGCTGTTGCTATAAGTGCCATCACCGTTTACGTAGTAAGTAGGCTTAGTCTTGTGCGTGGCCTTACGGGTAGTCTTCTTGCCCTTAGCATCGGCGGCGGAGCAGAGAAACAGGAGCGCTGTAGTGGCGAGTAGTAGCTTTTTCATGGAAATGATTTCCCTATACCTCTAAAACTTAATGCCGCCGGTAAGACGGGCGCAGAAAAGCCGGCTTTTGAAGCCGGCTTTCTTCAAGCATTAAGGATGATTATCGGGGATTGTTGGAGTTGATGTTGGAGCCGTTCGTACCAGTGCCGCCATTGGTGTTCGTGCCGTTGGTTGAGGTTCCGGTGCCGTTGCTGCCGGTGCCGTTCATGCTGCCAGTACCATTAGGCGTGGTTACGTTAGTGTTAGTGTTGTTGTTAGTGTTGTTCCTGTCCATGTCGTTCTCATGGGTTGTTGTGCCTGTCTTGTTAGTATTCTGCTGGTCGGTGCTGCGGCCGGAATTGACAGCATCGCTGCGGCCGGGTGCTGCGGCGTCGCTGCGGTCATGGGTGCGGGTATTGGTGCGGTTCACGCGTTGCGTTTGGGCAAAGCTGGCGCCTGCGGCAAGGAGCATAGCGGCGGCAAGGGCAATAATGGATTTTTTCATGGCTGGCTTATTTTGAATGGATTATGTCCGTGACAGGTTCTACTGTTATGGAATAAAAACCAAGCCGGCTTTTTGTCCTGTCTTGTTAAGCTTCTTCCCTAAGCCATTAAGCTTATTGCCGAAAGTGATAACGGCCCGCGCAGCTTTTATCTATTTTTGTCAAAAGCAATAAGTTTTATGTTGAAGACCGGCAATACCGTTGTGAGCATTTATACTGAGATGACTCCCAACCCCGAGACGATGAAGTTTGTAGCTAACAAGCTCCTCTATCCCGGTAAGAGCATTGATTTTCCCGATGAAGGGAGCGCCGCGCCCTCCCCGCTGGCGAAGGAGCTGTTTGGCTTCCCGTTCATCCGCGCTGTGTTTATCGCTTCCAACTTTGTAACCCTTAGTAAAACGCCGGATACCGATTGGAATGAAGTAATTCCAACCATCCGCGAGTTCCTGAAAGGATATCTTGAAGAAGGCAAAACCGTCATCAACGAAGACGAGGTGCCCCAGCGCAAAGCTGCCAGCAGCGAGGCTAACGAGGAAGACAGCGACGTGGTAAAACGCATCAAGGAGCTACTTGAAAACTATGTAAAGCCTGCCGTAGAAATGGACGGCGGCGCCATCGCCTTCCGCTCCTACAATGACGGCGTAGTGAACCTCATGATGCAAGGCTCCTGTTCCGGCTGCCCGTCATCCATGATTACGCTGAAGAGCGGCATTGAAGGCATGATGAAACGGATGATACCTGAAGTCAAGGAAGTAATTGCAGAAGCGGAATAAGCAAGTACCGGATTTTATAAAGGGAAGAATGGCGTGCCGTTCTTCCCTTTTTATTTTATTGGCAATGCCGTTCCCGCTTCACTTTCCCATGTTGCCTATTTTAGCCGCTCAATGAGCATTCAGAATAATTACGTAGCAATTATGGCGGGAGGAATAGGCAGCCGTTTCTGGCCCGAAAGCCGCACCGCCATGCCCAAGCAATTCCTTGACCTGCTGGGCACGGGCCGCTCGCTCATTCAATGGACGTATCAGCGTTTCCAGCACATCTGCCCGAAGGAGAACATCTACTTCATCACCAATCAGAGCTATATCCGTACGCTTAAAGAGCAGATTCCCGACATCTCTGACCACAACATCATTTCCGAACCTTCCCGAAAAAATACTGCTCCCTGCGCTGCGTACTTCGCGCATAAGATGATGGCCCTGAACCCTAAGGCCAACATCATCATGAGCCCTGCCGACCACCTGATTATGGATGAGCGCGCTTTTGAGCGCAGCATGTATGAGGCGCTGGATTTTGTAGGCCATCACAATGCGCTGCTGACGCTTGGTATCAAGCCTACGCGGCCTGATACCGGCTATGGATATATCCAGTATGAAACCGGCGAAGAATTAGAGCACGGCGTGGCGCGGGTAAAGACGTTTACCGAAAAGCCCTCGCTGGAACTGGCCCGCACCTTCCTGAAAAGCGGGGACTTTCTCTGGAACTCCGGCATCTTCATCTGGAATGTGCAGACCATCATGGACGCGCTGGAAAAGTACCTGCCGGAGCTAAATGACGTCTTCGTGCAGGCGGACGGCATGTACAACACGCCGCGCGAGGCGGACGCCATCAATGAGCTGTATGCCCAATGCACCAACATCTCCATTGATTACGGCATCATGGAGAAGGCGAAGAATGTCTTCACCATCCCCGCCTACTTTGGCTGGTGCGACCTCGGCACCTGGGAGAGCGCCTACGACAATTCCGAAAAAGACTACCTCGGCAATGCCATCTATGGCGAAAATGTGTTGGTGATTGACGCTAACGAGTGCATCGTCAAAGCGCCGGACGACAAGCTCGTTGTGCTGCAAGGCTTGGAGCAATTCATCGTGATAGACACGAAGGACGTGCTCCTCATTTGCGAGCGTGCGCGGGAACAGCAGATAAAGGAATATGTGGCGGAGGTGAAGCGGAATAAAGGGGAGAAGTACCTTTAAAGTTGTTGGACGATTGTGGACAGTTGTTGGACAATTGTGGTGGAATGAGCATGTCAAATACACAACCGTCCAACAATTGTCCAACGCGCAGCGAGCGTCCAACAACTGTCCAACAATGTCCACCACTATTTTCACCGTCATGAGCGCCCTTGCGGCACAGCATGGCGCCATCAATCTCTCTCAGGGATTTCCCGACTTCCCGATTGATGAGCGGCTGAGCGAGCTGGTGGCCCGCGCGATGCGGGAAGGATACAACCAATATGCGCCCATGGCCGGCCTGCCGCTGTTACGCGCCGCCATTACCGCCGACTTCGCCAAGCGCTACGATATAGAAATAGACGCGGATGCTGAGGTAACTATTACGCCCGGAGCGACCTATGCTATCTACACAGCCTTCGCAGCCATCCTGCAGGCCGGCGATGAAGTGATTGTGCTGGAGCCTGCCTACGACAGCTACATCCCAAACATCTGGCAATGCGGCGCAGTGCCCGTTCCGGTAGCACTGGCGGCACCCGGCTTTATGCCGGATTGGGAAGAAATCAAGGGTACTATTACGCCGCGCACAAAGGCAATTATCGTCAACACGCCGCACAACCCCACCGGCGCAGTTTGGACGAAAGAAGACTGGGATGCGCTCGCAAACATCTTAGACGGCACAGGCATTTACGTACTGTCCGATGAGGTGTATGAGCAACTGATTTATGACGGCGTGCCGCACCTGTCGGTGTTGCAGCATCCGGCGCTGCGGCATCGGGCATTTGCGCTCTTTTCTTTCGGGAAAGTCTTCCACAATACCGGCTGGAAAATCGGCTACTGCATCGCTCCGCCGGAGCTAAGCGCCCGCTTCCGGAAAGTGCATCAGTACCTCGCCTTCTCCGTCAACACGCCGGCGCAGAAGGGCATCGGCGATTACTTAGAGCTGCCCGGTCGCGCGCCCATTGCGCCGATGCTGCAGGCCAAGCGGGACTACTTCCTGAGCCTTATGCGCGATACGCCGTTTGTAGTGCCGCAGCCGGCTAACGGCTCTTATTTCCAACTGCTCTCCTACCGCGGCATCTCGGATGAAGGCGACCGCTCCTTCGCGGAATGGCTGACGCGGGGCCTCGGCGTAGCCGCCATTCCCGTCTCTGCGTTTTACAGCGATGGAAGAGATGACGGGCTGCTGCGCTTCTGCTTTGCCAAGAAGGAAGAAACGCTGGAAGCGGCTGCGGCCCGCCTTTCTACGCTGACGTCCGCCTAAGGTACAATGACCGATAGAGCAGCAGGCTCTATTCTGAACACCAACCGGTTGCCGCAGGGATGTGCATCGCCATCCGTCTGCATCAGGCGCAGGTCGGGGTGCGTAATGATGACTTCCCGCGCGCGGTAATGCGCCACATACGGGCTACTGTTGATAGCGCCGCTCATTGCGCGCAAGGCCAGCATCCCGCCGAGCATCTTGGGAAATTTTCGGATGATGGTCACATCCAGCAGGCCATCGGTAAGCGAAGCAAACGGCGCAATTTTGAAATTGTAGCCAAGCTGCTGGCCGTTGGCAACGTTCACTAAAAAGGCCCGCTCCTGCAACGGCTCACCGTCTATGGTAATGCGCCAGTCCCATTCTTTATACAGCCAGAGATGCTTCGTAACGAGCCAGGAATAGGCGGCAAGCCCGCGATGCCGGCTTTGGGAAAACTTATTGGAGATAAGCGCGTCAAAGCCTACGCCGGCGTTGGAAAGAAAGAGCTTGTCATTGACGTAACCCACGTCTATCCGCCGCTCTTTGCCGGCGTTAATGATGCCAATAGCCTTCTCCACATTCAACGGCAGGCCGAGCGAACGAGCCAATCCATTGCCGGAGCCTTTAGGGATAATGCCGAGCGCAGTCTGCGTGCCGGAAAGACCAATAGCCACATCCGCTACCGAGCCATCCCCACCAACAGCTATAACTGCATGCGTGCCACGTGCTGCCGCCAACTGGGCCAGCTCAGTGCCGTGCTGCGGGCGCTGCGTGTACTGGGTCTCGTGCGTGTAGCGCTTCTCATCAATACCCGCGTCAAT
The DNA here is from genome assembly GCA_965246785.1 of Chitinophagaceae bacterium. Classification (GTDB taxonomy): domain Bacteria; phylum Bacteroidota; class Bacteroidia; order Chitinophagales; family Chitinophagaceae; genus UBA1952. Next base: position 159,210 of record CBDFFM010000020.1, on the reverse strand, counting down.
AGCTGATTGGATGGCCTTGACGCGGTCGGTGCCGGAGCGGGGATTGATGATGAAGACGAGGTGCTTCATGTCTGAACCTTGATTTGAAGGATGGAATGATTAAAGGATTTACGAAGCGCCATGCATCATTTCCAAATTACAGGCAGCTTAATCCTGCCCATCTTTTAATCCTTCTAATCAAGGTCAGCTTTCAGACTCAGGTCAACGCTCACCGCCTGATGTGTCAGCGCACCTACGGAAATAAAGTCAACGCCTGCGCGCGCGTACGAAACGATGTTGTCCAGCGTAATGCCGCCGGACGCTTCTGTCTCATAACGGCCTTTGATGAGTTCCACCGCTTCCTCAATGTCCTTCGGGTCAAAATTGTCCAGCATGATGCGCTGGACATCGCCCACGGCCAGCACCTCGCGTACGTCGGCGATGCTGCGGGTTTCTATTTCAATCTTCAGCGGCAGGTTGTTTGCGCGCAGGTAATCATTCGTCTGGTGAATAGCATTACGTATGCCGCCGGCAAAGTCAATGTGATTGTCCTTCAGCATCACCATATCGTAGAGGCCCATGCGGTGGTTCACGCCCCCGCCTATGCGCACGGCCTCCTTCTCATACTGGCGGAAAAGCGGCGTTGTTTTCCGCGTGTCCAGAATCCGCGTCTTGTAGCCGCGAATCTTGTCCACGTAGCGGTGTGTGAGCGTGGCAATGCCGCTCATGCGCTGCATACAATTCAGTGCCAGCCGCTCCGCCTGCAGAATGGTATGCACGGAGCATTCCACCTCAAAAGCCGTCTCGCCCTTCATCATCCGGCTGCCGTCTTTTTTATAGACGATGAAGCCTGCCGAAGGCTCCAGATGGTGAAAGATGTCCTGCGCAAGACTTACTCCGGCGAGAATGCCGTCTTCTTTAATCTTGAGCACGGCCTTGCCCATCGTGCCTTTGGGAATGGACGAGAGGGTGGAGAAGTCGCCGCGGCCAATGTCTTCGGCGAGGGCGGCGGTGATGAATTCGGTGCGGGTCAAGGGGTGAGTGGTGAATAGTGAGTGGTGAGTGGTGAGTTTCAGGCGGGGTATTTGGTGTCGGGGTTGCGAGCGTGGTGGTAGATACGGGACACAATCACAACCGGCGCTTCATCGTCAATGTGGTAGATGATTTTGTACGGATAGCGTTCCATGCTTCGCTCATGATAGTATTGATGGAGGTTAGAATAGCGAAGAGGGGTTGCGCATATCAGCTCCATGAAATGCTCAAATTCCTCTTGAAAGCGGTCGCCGGCATCAATGCTGCGCGCATAGTACCATTCTGCCGCATTTTCATAATCTTCCAATGCCTGCGCATCCAGGATATAATTAATGGGCATCGCGAATGGCTTTGTCACGGATAGCCTTTTCGCGAATGGCTTTGATTCTTGCGCGCGCTTCTTCCGCAGAAATCGCTGTTGACTTATCTGCATAATAGGCAGCCCGCCGCTGGTCAAGCTCCTCAAAAAATCCAGGCGGATAAGAACCATCTTCATTCATAACGACCACTTTTTCGGGATGCTCTTCCCGATACTGCTGATGCAGGCGTTCCAATGCTTCATCAGAAATGCCCTTGTTCTTCCCGCCAAGCTCATCTGCTTCCCGCTGCAGGGCAGCATACAAATCCTGCAGCTTATCGTCGGGCACGGTTTCCACATAATCGTGAATCTTCTGCCGTATAGCGCGCATCGTCATAACGGGTTCGTTTTGCTCAAAGTTAGAAAAAGCAGCCCGCTATTCCCGCCGCCACAGCAGGCTGCCGTCGCCGTAGCTGAGAAAGCGGAAGCCGTGCTCCAGCGCATAGTCATACACCCGCTTCCAGGCCCCGCCGATGAAGGCGGCCACCAGCAGCAGCAAGGTGCTCTGCGGCTGATGAAAGTTGGTAATGAGCCCCTCCGCCATGCGGAAACGATAGCCGGGCGTAATCAGAATTTCGGTGCGTGTAATGAGCCGGCTCTTCCCCTGCCGCGCCAGCCAATCGCGCAGCGCCTCCAACGCTTCATGCCCACCGAATGATGAGGGCGAGTCGCACCACTGCCACTGGCCGAGCTTCAATTCAGCCGGACTTATATCAGGCTCGGAAGAAGCCTTACAGCCAAGCCAATACAGGCTTTCCAGCGTGCGCAGCGCGGTAGTGCCGCCGGCCACGATGGGCTGCTCCGCCGCTTTGGCGGTTATAAGCTCCTCGAGCGTCTCTCTGCTCACCTCTATCCACTCGCCGTGCATCTCATGCTCGCCCGTTACCTCCGACTTAATGGGGCGGAACGTACCGGCACCTACATGAAGCGTTACGCCCACCGTCTTGATGCCCATAGACTCCAGACTGTCCAGCACACCCGGCGTGAAGTGCAGGGATGCCGTGGGCGCCGCCACACTGCCTTCGTGCTGCGCAAAGAGCGTCTGGTAGCTTTCCACATCGTCCGGCTCCGCATCGCGACCCAGGTAGGGAGGCAGCGGTACCTGTCCGGCAGCTTCCATTACTTCGGCCCAGGAGTATTCCCCCGGCCCCCAGCGGAAGCGGATGGTGAAGTCCGTGCGGTTGCGCGTGTGAAGGTCGGCCCATACGGTCAGGTCGCCGGCTTGCAGGCTGAGGGTGGTATCTTCTTTCCACTTTGCCGCGCCGCCTACGAGGCATTGCCAGAGAATTTCGCCCTTCACCGCCATTGCTGTGGTGATGTCGGCATACTGCGGGTGCGGCTCTAAGCAGAACAGCTCAATGGCGCCGCCGCTAGGTTTTTGAAAAAGCATGCGTGCCCGCACCACCTTGGCGGTATTAAGCACCAGCACGGCCCCTTCGGGCATGTGGAGGGGCAGACGGCGGAAGATGTCTTCGCTTATCTCGCCATTGCGATACACCAGCAGCTTCGCGGCATCGCGCTCCGGCAACGGGTAGCGCGCGATCCGCTCATCCGGTAGCTCGTAGGTATAGTCGGCAATGCGCAGGGAACGCGGGTCTTGGCTCATCTTAAATCAGGGATGGAGATGCCGGTGATTTTGCGATACAGGTCAAGGGCATAGAGGTCGGTCATGCCGGCTATGAAGTCCACCACCGACTGCACATCGGCATAAACATCCTTGCCAGCTACCGGAAACTGCGCCGGTATAAGCTGCAGGAGCTTGCCGGAGCGGGAATGCGCCGGCGCAAGCACCGCGCTTACAAAAGCCTTCAGCAGCCCGCCGATGACGTGGTAGCCCGCCACCTCTATTTCCAGCACGCTCTTGTAGCGGTAAACGTACGCCACCGAGAAAAGGTTGATTTTCTGAATCAGCTCCCGGCTCCAATCGTCTAAGCAATCCAGCAGCGCGTCTTCCTGCGTACCGCTCAGCAGGGCTTCTTCTCTTTCTAAAAAAGCGGCGGTCAGCTTCTGCACCATCAGGCCTATCCACTTGGCGCGGATGAACTGCACCTGCTGATTGTCGTCGGTGATGGCGGCGAGCTTCTCTTCTATGTATTCCGGCCGGTCATACTTGCGGGTTTCATTCCGGAAGAAGGGCAGGAACAGCTCCTTAAACTTTTCTAAGGAAAGAATGCCGAGGCGGTGCGCGTCTTCCAGGTCTATGATGCGGTAGCAGATGTCGTCCGCGGCTTCTACCAGAAAGACGAAGGGGTGGCGGGCATAGACTTCGTCAAAGCCGGCCAGCTTCGGGATGCCCAGCCCCTCCGCGAGCCGCGCGTAGGTGCCGCGCTCAGAGTCAAAGAAGCCGCTCTTCTTCGTAGCCACCTTGCCGGCCTGCTTATTAAAGCCTTCGGCGGAGGTGCAGGGATACTTGACAATGCTGGCGAGCGTGGCGTAAGTGAGGCGATAGCCGCCCTCCTCCGCCTCATTGAAGTGATGGGTGAGGATGCGGAAGGCATTAGCATTGCCCTCAAATTTCCGGAAGTCGGCAAGCTGGTTGGGCGTAAGGGCTTCCTCCAACTTCTGTTTTTCCTCGCCTTGCAGTTCTTTGAAGAAGGTGCGGATAGCGTCCTCGCCGGAATGGCCGAAAGGGGGATTTCCGATGTCGTGGGCGAGGCAGGCGGAGGCTACTACCGACTGTAATTCGTATTGATAGAAGATGGCGGCTCCTTCGTCGTTCCGGAAATGCCTGTCGGCAATGGCATCACCCACGGCCTTGCCGAGGGAGCGGCCCACGGAGGCCACTTCCAGCGAATGCGTGAGCCGGTTGTGCACGAATACAGCACCGGGCAGCGGGAAGACCTGTGTCTTATTCTGCAGGCGGCGGAAGGCGGAGGAGAAGATGATGCGGTCGTAATCGCGGATGTAGGAGGTGCGGGCCGTATCGGGGTTGGCGTCTTTGCGGGGGCGGTCGCCGGTGCGGCGTGGGCTGTAGAGGCTGTGCCAGTTCATGCGGTGCATATTCATGCGGGCGTAAAGGTAGCGGCGGCAGCAGCGCGTTGATGTACTGCAAACGTATGGCGGCTAATTATAAGGACGCATGGAATATGGGCAAATAAGGGTAAGTCATAGTCTTCCTATGCTCTAATCTGCCTCGAACTATGGAGTACGCATGCTACAGCGCTTCCCAACATCAGTCATAAGCGAAAATGCCTTCAGGAATTATTTAGCCATAGGCCATGCACAGATATGAATATGCCTGGCACTATTAATCAGATAAAATATTAATTGCGTGTTTTTTCATTAGGTTTGACATGAATATTTTGATAATTATTCCACGCTACGCATGCATACACACGCCCAAAACAGCAATGCAGCCGCACCAGTCGCCGCTGCCCATACAACTATTGACAGCGCAGCAGGAGGCATAGAAGAACCTGAATCCATTGTAAAAACCGGTCTCACGATACCTAAGATACAGATGCAAGGTGGGGAGAAAAAAAGCCAGCCAAACGGCGGCCCCAACTTTAATGATGCGGCATTCCGGAAAATGATGAACGAGTGGATTATAACAGATAAGATACTCAGCCCAATGGCCCATGCACTTGCAAAAGCCTACACGGAAGACCCCCGTTACAAAGCGACAGCACGGCCGGACGTGGTGGTAAAAGACACTCCATATGGCGGAGACAGAATAATAAAGGGCTACACTCCGCCCGATGCTCAGCGTGTCTTTTATGCCATCTACCCAAGAATGAACCTGAAGAAAATTGGCAAAGGAAATAGCATCAACGACTGGACTTTTAGCTGGCGGGATGCTGCACAACATACCCATGCAAAGACAGACGGTGAAAAAGGTATGGATATGATTAAGTGGGTAGCAGATGAAGCCGGCGACAATGTTGTGGATGCGGCAATAAAATCTGAGAGCGCCATTGCAAAAGCAGCAATCAAAACAACAATAGAGTTTGTACTCGATAGGGGCATGGTGACTACTTTGATATTTGCTACCGGACTGGGCGAGGTATTAGGTACTGCTATGTTTATTTGGGGATTTCTTGAGCTGCTTACCGGGTTTGGTGAGGAAGTAGAAGAAGAGCTTTCGCCATACGAGGAGCAAAGTGAAGGGATTGTAGCAGGCGTCAAAGCCTTCCTGGCAAGGAAGCAAGCAAATAATGAACTGGAGCGCAGGCTGAAAAAGCCATTTAAGCCGAACCTGCCGGAGATGAAAAAGGACCGCCTTTCGCAGGATAATAAATATCCTATGCCTTACTTTATTCGCCAGAATGCCTCCTCGGGTCAAGAGTAGGATGATGTTACCCCCCCATTTGCGCAAGAATACTGCCGAGCCGTTATGTGTAGCGTTCCTGATGAAATACTACAGCCGGCAGCCATAATAAATCTGTTTCAGTATAAGATAATGGCGATCCAAACGGCATTGGTTCTGGAGGCCAAAAGCACGCTGGCAAAGTTTTTTGCTCATCCGCACCGATGCTTCACCCTTACCAATACGGAAGCCTCTCGCCGCAAGAAGCCATTCAACTTCAGCGTGAGCTGGCCGGCCAAGCCCGCTTCCAACCGCTTTCGCACCAGCCGCTTACCATTGGCGGAGCAGACATCTCCTTCAACAAATACTCCGAAACCGTCTATGCCGGCATCGTGGTGCTGTCCTTCCCTCAATTGCAAGTGATAGAGCGGGCGTCTGTCACCGCAACAGCAAAGTTCCCCTACATACCCGGCCTCCTTGCCTTCCGCGAGCTGCCGGCACTGATGGAAGTCTGGGAGCAGGTTTCGCTAAAGCCGGATGTGCTGGTGCTGGACGGCCAGGGCATTGCCCACCCGCGGCGCATGGGTATCGCCACGCACTTCGGCATCGTGGCGGCTCATCCCGCGCTCGGCTGCGCCAAAAGCCTGCTGACGGGCAAGTATGAGGAGCCGGGTGAGGCGAAAGGCTCATGGTCAAACCTCATCGCCGCCAACGGCGATAAAATCGGCGAAGTGCTGCGCACAAAGGACAAGACGAACCCTGTCTTTGTATCGCCCGGCAACCTCATTACCTGCGAGCAATGCCGTGAGCTGATGCTGCGATGCGCCACGAAGTACCGCATCCCGGAGCCCACGCGGCTGGCGCATCTGCTGGTGAATGAAGTGCGGGTAGCGTTGAGCAGATAAGTGACGCAAGGAGTAAAACTGAGCCATAGCTTCCAGCCGCCGGGATAAGGTTTCAGGCTTATTTTGATGTTGATACCGGCTTGTGGCATCATGCTTATTGCGTGTTGCCTTTGCCGCTATTTCCTAATCTTTTCCTTACAAACATTCCATGAAACACTTCATGTACGGCGCGGCTGCGCTGGTTCTTTCCATTGGCATCACCGCCACTTCCTGCACCAAATCCAGCGACGCTACCTGCAACGCCGGCTCCGGCGGCAACACACAGGTGGTTGTCCGCGCCACGGTCAACGGCGTGCCCGTCATCAATACCGAGGGCAATGACACGGCGTATGTCAAATACGGCGCTACGCAATTCCCCGGCTACAATCCGGCCTCTTACGATAAAGCCTATGCGGGCGAGGCGGGTGAAGACCACATCCACCTGACTGGCCTGCAATGCGGCAGCTACTACATCCTGCGTACTTCTTACGATACGCTGCGCAAGCGCCGCTTTACACGTGATGCCGCCATATCCTTCACCAAGACATCGGGCGAGATAGACACAACGCTCGAGCTTCAATAAAAACGCTGTGTATGAAAAGGCTATTCTTTTTACTGACGCTTATTGGCGCCTGCGGCGATGCCCGCGCCTGCAATACCTGCGGCTGCGCGGCAAGTAATCAATACCTCGGCATCCTGCCGCAACTGAGCGGCCACTTCATAGGGCTGCAATACAGCTACCGCTGGTACGAAAGCCATCACGACGCGAGCGAGCCGGATAAGGCTGCCGGGCGCGAGTATTACCAGGCGGCGCAGCTATGGGGCCGCTATTCGCTGGGCAAACGCGTTCAGCTTTTTGCGTTCGTGCCCTATCAATACAACACGAAGCAGGAAGGCGATGCCCGCAGTACGCTTTCCGGCATTGGCGATGTAAGCGCGCTGGTTAATGTGCAGCTCCTGCGCCCCTCGTCCACCTGCGGTGCGTGGCAGCATTGGCTGCAGGCGGGCGGCGGCGTCAAAGCGCCTACCGGGGCGTACGATAATGCGGTGCTGGGCAGCGGCGATGTGCTTGCGCCGTCCATGCAGGCGGGCACAGGCTCCTGGGATTACATTGGTAATACCAACTACACTTTACAGCACGGCCTTTGGGGCCTGAACGCGGAAGCGGCCTATACACTCACCACGCCCAATCATCAGACGTACAAGTATGGCAATCGCATCAGCGGTGCGGCGCAGGTCTTCCGGCAATACACGCGGAAAGGTCTGCGGCTGCTGCCTGCCGCCGGCCTGCGCTATGAAAATGCGGGGCAGGATTACGACAACTATCCTACGCGCTCATTGGCGCAGTACACGGGTGGCTATATGATGTATGCAACCGCGGCGCTGCGTGCGTATAGCAGGCATTGGGGCGCGGAGCTTGGCTACAGTCAGCCGATTGCGCAGGATTATGGCGATGGCTTGGTGAAGAGTAAAGGGAAGGCGGAAGCCGGCGTGGTGTATCTGTTTTGATAGCGTGCATGCGCCAAAGTTTTGACAGGCATTTACAGGCGCGCAACACGGGATTGCCGTCTGTGAATGCCTAAGCCATTACATTTAGCCCATAATCCAATCCTACCATGTTCAATCTTGACACCATCAAAGCCAAACTTGAAGCCGAAACCTGCCCGGAACATCATCAACATCCGCAGATAACGATTGTAGAAGACAGTGTAAGCATTGCCGCATGCTGCCAGCCCTTTCATGCTCAAGTAGGCCAGATGCTGGAAAAAGAGATTGAGACGCACATGAGTGCCATTATGGAAGAGGCGATGAAGCAGTTGGGATAAGCCGCGTCATTACATTGCGGATACCTCTTCTCCGGAAAGCAAACGTTTACTGTGATAAACAGTCAGTACATGCAACAATTCCGGCGACAATATCCGGTAGATAATTCTGTAGCTGTTTACCAAAATTTCCCGGATTTCGGAATTATCGGCTTCGCGCACGATATGTCCGGCATGCGGGTATCTTTCTAAGACAGCAGCACGTTCAAAAAATGGCTGTACCTGCAAGCGGGGCTGTTGTTCGGAATCCTGTGCGATATACGCGGCAATAGCGTCAATGTCGGCAAGCGCGCCGTCTGTCCATTTAACTATCGCAGCCATTGGCGAAGCTGTTCTTTCGCTTGTGCGGTGTCTTTAACCTGCCCGGCGCGCGATTGCTCTATGCCTCGCTCAATCTTCTCTAAAAGAATCACCTTGTCAAAAAGCTGCTCCACCGAAAACGACTCCGGCAAATCCTGCACAGCGGCCATGACTTTTTCTCTTGCTAACATACGAATGGCTTTCTAACAAAGTTAAGATAGGCTTAGTACTGCTACAGCACCCCACCCGCCGCATCTTCCGCCGCCTTATAGGCCTTCACCTGCTCCAGCGCGTCCGGTATTACGTCTGAGGTAATGACGATGAAGCTGTCTTTCTTCGCGTTTTGCAACGCGTAGTCTATCGCTTCCTTCTCGTTCTGGATGGCGGTAACCTTCTTCTCCGGCTTCACGCGCTGCACGCCTTCGGTGATTTTCTGGATGAGGTACTCCGGTGTCTGCCCGCGGGTGTTGCGGTCTTGACGGATGATGATTTCATCAAAAATCTTTGCGCTTTCCTCGCCGAGGCTCATCAGGTCTTCGTCGCGGCGGTCGCCCACGCCGGCTATCATGCCCACCTTGTAGGGAGCATCTACGTGCTTCACCATTTTGCCGAGCGCCTGCATACCGTGGGTATTGTGGGCGTAGTCCAGCATCACTGTATAGTTCTTGAAGTGGAATACGTTCATGCGGCCCGGCGTCATAGCGCCGCCGGGGATGAACGTAGCCAGTGCCCCCTTAATATCCTCAATCTTAAAGTCGCGGACATAGACAGCGAGCGTAGCGGCCAGCGTGTTGGCCACGTTGAACTCTGCGATGCCGTTGAAAGTAATGGGAATGTTGCGCACATGCTCCACGCGAATGCGCCAGCCGCCCTTGATGATGGTGACGTAGCCATCATCATAGACCGCGGCAAGGCCGCCCTTATCGGTATGTGCCTTCACGCGCCTATTGTTCGGGTCAAGGGCGTAAAGCGCCACCTTGCAGTCCAGCTCCTCGCGCATTTTATAGACGAGATCGTCTTCAGCATTCAGGATGGCGTAGCCGTTGCGCTGCACCGTCTGAGGCACCGTGCTCTTGAGGCGCGCCAGCTTTTCAACCGTATCAATGCCGCCGAGGCCAAGGTGGTCTTCGGCCACATTCGTCACAACCGCCACATCGCAGGTGTGGAAGCCGAGGCCGGCGCGTAGCATGCCGCCGCGGGCACTTTCCAGCACGGCAAAGTCAACCGTCGGGTCTTTCAAAACAAACTCGGCGCTCACCGGCCCGGTGCAGTCGCCGCGCACCATCAGTTGGTTCTGGATATAGACGCCATCGGTGGTAGTGTAGCCTACCTTATGGCCCATTTGCTTCACGATGTGGGCAATAAGGCGCGTGGTTGTCGTCTTGCCGTTCGTGCCGGTGATGGCAATGATGGGAATGCGCGCCGTGCTGCCCGGAGGGTAGAGCATGTCAATGACCGGCTCGGCCACGTTGCGGGCCAGACCTTCGGAAGGCTCTAAGTGCATTCTGAATCCGGGAGCGGCGTTGACTTCCAGAATGGCCCCGCCATTTTCATGAATAGGAACAGAAAGGTCAGGCGCCATGATGTCAATGCCGCAGATGTCCAGCCCGATGATGCGGGCGATGCGTTCACACAAGAAGACGTTGCTCGGATGCACGACATCTGTTACGTCGGTGGACGTGCCGCCGGTGGAAAGGTTGGCCGTAGGCTTCAGCCAAAGATCCTCGCCTTTTGGCAGGACGGTTTCCAGCGTATATCCCTTCTTGACAAGAATGTCGTTGGTAAAATGGTCAACCTTGATGGAGGTCAACACTTTTTCATGCCCGTAGCCGCGGCGCGGGTCGGCATTTACTTTATCAATGAGTTGCTGAATGCTGCTTTGCCCATCGCCGGTTACGGCGGCTGGTGTGCGTAAAGCGGCAGCCACGAACCTGTAATTAATAACAAGGCAGCGGAAGTCCCGCCCGGTGATGAACTTCTCGCAAATCACGGCGCGGCCATAATGCTGCGCGGCTTCCAAAGCCACTACTGCGTCTTCCCAGGTTTTGATGTTCGTTGTTGCGCCCTTACCGTGGTTGCCGTTCACCGGCTTCAGCACAATGGGATAGTCGATGCGGTCAATTGCTTCCTGCAGGCCCTCCTCTGTGCGCACGATGCGGCCGCGCGGCACCGGGATTTCTGCCGCTTCCAAGAGGTTCTTCGTCTCCTCTTTATCGCAGGCAATATCCACCGCGATGGAGGAGGTGGTGCTGGCAATGGTGGCGCGGATGCGCTTCTGATTGCAGCCGTATCCAAGCTGTACAAGCGATGAGTTATTCAGCCGGATGTAGGGTATCCGCCGCCGCGCGGCTTCTTCCACAATAGAGCCGGTAGAAGGCCCAAGGCGCTCGTCTTCCCGGATTTCGCGCAGGTTCTGGATGTCTTCGGCAAGGTCATACTCCACACCATCTGCCAGGGCCTGCGCAATGCGCACCGCAGCGCGGGCGGTGTACTGGCCCGCCTTAGCTTCCAGGTAAGAAAAGACGACGTGATAGACGCCTTTCTTCTGCCCACCGGCCTCGCGCGTGCGGCCAAATCCGGTGTCCATGCCGGCAAGCGTCTGCAATTCCAGCGCCATATGCTCAATGACATGGCCCATCCAGGTACCTTCTTCCACGCGCTTAAAGAAACCGCCCGGCTCGCCCTCGGAGCAGCGGTGCTCATAGAGGGAAGGCATCAGCTTCTTCAGGCGCTCAAGAAAGCCGGGAATTTTGTTGGTAGGCTTCTCTTCCATGTCCTCAAGGTCAAGGAGCATGACGATGAGCTTGTGGCGGGTAACTGACCAATAATTTGGCCCTATCATGGTGCGGATATCCAGAATCTTCATAGTGGCGAATTGGAGAATGACGGATTGGCGGACAAGCTACGGAGTTTTAGTTGACGGCTGTAAGAGGTGCGCTTCACAGTGGAATAAAAATGGCTTACCCATTCCTGCCAATAAAAATTCCGCCAACTTCAACCGGCTAAAATCAGCCGCATGATTATTTACAACGTAACCGTAAAAGTCCAGCCCGGCATTGCCGACGAATGGGTGCGCTGGATGAAGGAAGAACACATGCCCGAGCTACAGCGTACCGGCCTTATTACTGATTACCGCCTATGCCGGCTGCTGGAGCAGGACGAGGCGGATGGGCGCACTTATTCCGCGCAATACTTCTGCGATTCGCTGGAAGATTACCACGATTACATCAACCGCCACGCGCCGGCAATGCGCGATAAGGCGCAGAAAAAATTCGGCGACAAGTTCATCGCCTTCCGTACGGTGATGGAAGTGGTGGCCTGAAAGCGGCGGCAGGCAAGGATTTGCGCCGCAGAAAAAAAGTTGTAAAGCATTTGGCGCAGAAAAGATGCTGACTATATTTGTCCCGCTCATACAAAAACATCCCTCAAACACTCTCTTAACCACACAACCGCACCAACATGAACAAAGCAGAACTCATTGAAGCAATTGCCGAAGGCGCCGGCATCACCAAGAGCCAGGCCAACATGGCTATGGACTCTATGACGGACGCCATCGTGGGCGCGCTCCAAAAGGGCGACCGCGTGACGCTGGTAGGCTTCGGCACCTTCTCCGTAAGCGAGCGTGCCGCACGCAATGGCCGCAACCCGCAGACCGGCGCTACCATCAAGATTAAGGCAACGAAGGTGGCTAAGTTCAAGGCAGGCAAGGAGTTTTCTACTGCCGTGAAGACGCCTGCGAAGAAGAGCAGCAAGAAGTAAAGTATAGCGAGTCCGAAGGAACCTGTCCCGAACTAGTCTTCGGGACGACCGAAATAATAGCCGCGGGTTTTAACCTGTGGAAAGGAAGCAGGCGCATCTCGCCTGCTTCCGCTATTTTTGCGCGTTAACAATACAATCCTTCAAACAAAAAACTTCAAAGCATCATGGGAAGAGGCGATAAAAAAACAAAGCGCGGTAAAATCACGCAAGGCTCATTCGGCAAGAGCCGCCCGTCGCGCGAGATTGTGCGCAAGACGGCTGTAGCCGCTAAAGGCGGCGCCGCTGAAAAGAAGGAAGGCGAGTAAGCCCCCTTCTCAAGTGAATTGGAGCCGCATCCGCCGGGTGCGGCTGCTTTATGTCCGCCCAAATGATTTGCCCTTAATTTCGCCGCGCTTTTAAAAAGGCGGCCCGGCCGCATTACAACCGCATGTATCAGCAACTGCTCAATAAGGAAAACAAGCTCGCGCTTATAGGCCTCGGCTATGTGGGCCTGCCCATCGCGCTCGCCTTCGCCAGGAAGATCGACGTTATCGGGTTTGACATCAACGAGGCGCGGGTGGATATGATGCGCCGCGGCATTGACCCGAGCAATGAGCTTGAGAAAGAAGCCTTTGATAATTGCAGCATTGAGTTCACCACAAGCCTGGACAAGCTGCGGGAGGCCCGCTTCTTCGTAGTGGCCGTGCCCACGCCGGTTGACCAGCACAATGTGCCCGACCTGACGCCGGTGTTGCGTGCGAGTGAGACAATTGGTAAGGTGATTAAGCAGGGTGATTATGTGGTTTTTGAAAGTACCGTTTATCCAGGCTGCACGGAAGAAGACTGCTTGCCGGTGATAGACCGCATCTCCGGCCTGAAGGCGGGTGTAGATTATAAGTATGGCTACAGCCCGGAGCGCATCAACCCAGGCGATAAGGTGCATACGCTGGAAAACGTGGTGAAGGTGGTCAGCGGTTCCGACGCTGAGGCACTGGAGGAAATCGCGAAGACGTACGAGCTGGTCGTAACTGCCGGCGTGCACCGCGCGTCATCCGTGAAAGTGGCGGAGGCGGCCAAGATTATTGAAAACACACAGCGAGACCTGAACATCGCGCTGATGAACGAGCTGTCTATCATCTTTGACAAGCTCGGCATCAACACCTTTGAGGTGCTGGAAGCCGCAGGCACGAAGTGGAACTTCCTGAAGTTCTTCCCCGGCCTCGTAGGCGGGCACTGCATCGGCGTTGACCCCTATTATCTTACCTACAAAAGCGCGCAGCTCGGCTACAACAGCCGCGTAATTCTGGCGGGCCGCGTCATCAACGATGAGATGGCAGCCTATGTAGCCAAGAAGACGGTGCAAACCATCATTAAGAGCGGAGCGAATGTGGCGCAGAGCAAAGTACTCGTAATGGGCTGTACCTTTAAGGAAGACGTAACCGACATCCGCAATTCTAAGGTAGCCGATGTAGTGAAGGAACTGCAAGGCTACGGCGTCGCGGTGCACGTGGTTGACCCGCACGCGGACAGCGAGGAGCTGCATCATGAGTACGGATTTGGATTAGAAAAAGAGGTCGGTAAAGATTATGACGCCGTCATCGTGGCGGTGAACCACAAGAAATATAGCGACCTTGACGAGGCTTACTTCAAGAGCATCACCACGCCAAAGGCGCTGCTGGTGGATGTGAAGGGCAGCTACCGAAATAAGATTAAAGACTTGAATTACTGGAGCCTTTAAACATTTCGGATTGCGAAAGGCGGATTGCGGATTTCCATCCAATCCGAACTCCGAAATCCGAAATCCGAAATCAAAATGACTTTCCACACCCAAGACCTCTCCTCAAAAAGCTTTCTCGTTACCGGAGGGGCGGGCTTTGTAGGGTCGCATATTGTGGAGTACCTCTTGCAGCATGGCGCAAAGAAGGTGCGGGTGCTGGATAATCTTGCTACAGGTTCCGAGAAGAATATTGAGCCGTTTTCTGCTTATCCTGCCTTTGAATTTCTGCCTGGCGATATTCGCAATCTCGCTACCTGCCAGGAGGCATGTGGCGGCATGGATTACGTGAGTCATCAGGCGGCCCTCGGCTCTGTGCCACGCTCGGTGAAAGACCCGGTGACGAGTAATGAGGTAAACGTGTCCGGCTTTGTCAACATCATCACAGCTGCGAAGGACGCTGGTGTAAGCACCTTTGTCTATGCTTCCTCCTCTTCCGTCTATGGCGATGAGCCGAATCTTCCTAAGCTGGAGGAGCGTATCGGCAATCTCCTCTCTCCTTACGCCGTTACGAAGAAGACCAATGAACTGTACGCCGCCGTCTTCCATCAGCTCTACGGTCTGAAAACTATCGGCCTGCGCTACTTCAACATCTTCGGCCCGCGCCAAGACCCGGATGGGCCCTATGCAGCCGTGATGCCGCTTTTCGTCTCCGGCATTCTGGCCGGCACGCCGGTCTATATCAACGGCGACGGCGGGCAGACGCGCGACTTCACGTACGTGGACAATGCGGTGCAGGCCAATATGCGCGCCATGCTTTGTACGAATGACGCCGCCTTTGGCGAAGCCTGCAACATTGCGGTTGGTGAGAATTTCTCTGTGAATTTCCTCTACGAATCCATCCGGGAGCTGCTTGGGAAGGAGCATCAGCCTACCCACCGGGAGGCGCGGGAAGGCGATATCCGCAACTCGCTGGCGGATATTTCCAAGGCGCAGCGCCTGCTGGGCTATCAGCCTACCGACCGCTTCAGCGAAGGCCTGAAGAAGACGGTTGAATTCTTCCGCAATCAGTACGAGCCGCTCCCGCCTGCTACCGAAGTATAGACCGCTGCTTTGCGCTACTTTTAATGCCTTAAAAATCTGCGTTATGAAGCTTTGCCTGCTCTTATCTGTTTTCCTTTCTTACGGCGCAACACTATATGCGCAGGAAGCGCAGCCCGCGAAGAAGCCCGTGCGCGTAGAGACGGAGCACGAGCACAAAGGCGCCAGCCATACCCATACCCGCACGGCTGTTGCACCCGCTGAGCACCGCAGCACTGCAAGCTGGCACTACCACAGCGGCCCGAAGCGCACGCAGGTGCCCGTGGAAGGCGCAGGCGCGGCGGATTCTGTAAAGAAGTAGCCGTATGAACTTCCACGACTTCGCGACGCACTATGACTACACCGGCGCCATCATCCTGCTGGAGGGGAAGCGGAATGTGCTGCCGGAGGACGAGTGGGCTTTAGAACGCCTCGGGCGTCTGCTGGCAAGCAGCATGACACGCGCCCGCTTCCGCAGCGGCAATGCGCCCGGCTCGGATGCGCTGTTCGCAGCGGGCGTTTCCGTCATTGACGCTTCGCGGATGGAGGTGATTGTACCCTACTCCGGGCATCGGAAGGAGACGAGCAAAGGCTATCTCATCCACGCTTTAGACGAATTAGACCTCGCCGCCGAGCCGGAAATCGTCTATCATTCCAAACAGCACAAGAATGCTGAAAAATTCGTTGACCGCTACGTGGCCGGCAGCCGTGATGGCCATGCTATGAAGGCCGCCTATATCATCCGCGATACGGTGAAGGTGCTCGGCGCGGATGGCATTCCGCCTGCCACCTTCGGATTATTCTACGACGACCTGCGGCATCCCGGCACAGGCGGCACGGGCCATACAATGTCTGTTTGCAAAGAAGCGGGCATCCCGATGGCCGACCAGCGGGTGTGGATGGAATGGCTGTGAGCGATATGCGGATTTCGGAATGGCGTTTACCGGCTTCCGGCCTTTGCCAATAGCTCTTTGTAGTAAGCATCCATATCGCGCACGAGGCGTTGATAGGAGAAGCGCTCTCGCACAAAGCTTCTTCCCGCCATACCGAAGCGTTCCCGCATGGTTGCATCTTCGGTCAACTTCAGCAGCCCCGCTGCAAAGGCGCTTGCATCGCCAGCGGGCGTTACAAAACCGGCCTTGCCATCTTCAACAACGTCCGCAACGCCGCCTACATCCGTGCTTACCACCGGCCGGGCGGCCGCCTGCGATTCAATGAGCGACACTGGTGTGCCTTCGTTGTGCGACGTGAGGGCTACAATGTCTAATCCTGAAAACACCTCGTCCATCTCCGTTTGCCAGGAGGTGCAAATAGCTTGTGCATGGCGCTGCTCTGCCGGCCAGTAGGCATAATCAATGCCTTCCATAAGAAAGGCGCTTTCCATCGCCGGGCGCATGTCGCCATCGCCCACTACGATGAAGCGGAGTTTCTTGGATGTGGTTTTAAGGGTTTTTGCCGCCGCCGTCACGAATAACTCATGATTCTTAACCGGTACAATCCGGCCCACGATGCCAATGGCTATTTCATCGTCTGCAATATCGTACCGGCTGCGGAAGGCGGCCCGCTTCCGCTCCGTATCCGCCGAAAATTTGTCTAAGTCAAAGCCGATGGGAATGACCTTAATCTTCTCTGCCGGGCAGATGCGGTAGTCATCCGCCAGCTCGCCCTTCTGCAAGCCGGATATGGCAATGATACCAGACGACTTCCTGGCGAGGTAACGCTCAATGGAGATAAAGGCCTGCGTCTTGGCCTTGCCAAAGTAAGAGTGGAATACGTGCCCGTGAAAGGTGTGCACCACCACCGGCACCTTGCAGGCGAAGGCCGCCAGCCGCCCGATAGCCCCGCTTTTGGCGGCATGGGTGTGTACGATGTCGGGCTTAAAGTCCTGAATAAGCGCCTTCATCTTCTTATACGCCGCCCGGTCGGCGTTGGGAGAGATGGAGCGTTTCATCTCCGGGATATAGTGGGGGGTAATGCCGAGGGCCTCCGTCAGGTGGGTGGCGTCCTGCTCATGGTCGTCCTTGCCGCCCACCACCAGCAACGTATCATACTCCGGCGCCATATAGCGCGTCTGGAGCGCGGCAATGATGGCGGGGCCGCCTATGATGAGGCGGTTGAGGATGCAGAGGACGCGGGGCAAGAGGGCTTTGTTTTAAGACGTTAACGTGACGCGAAGGTAAGCGGCCGGCACGGCCGCAGCCCCTCATAATAAGCGAGGCGTTGCCCCGCGCACCGTGCGCCGCACCTGCATACGGCCGTAGGGAGCACTGGCGCACGGTGTCCCAAGTGTCAATACAGCCGTACTAAGCCTTCCGGCACCGTGCGCCACACGTACATACGGCCGTATTAAGAGCTCTGCCACGGTGCGCCGGTGCCGCCCTACGGCCGTATGACCCCTGGGACACAGTGCCGGAGGGCTTAGTACGGCCGTATTATTATTTCAAGCCTGTATTGTAGTGCTTGGTACGGCAGGAATCCGGGACTGCGTAAAAGGATGGCTACCCTTCAGACCTTATAAACATCCTTCTTCAGCGCTGCCAATGCGCTATTTTTGCGCACATTTTACAGGGATGCATATAGCTATTATAGGAACGGGCTACGTGGGGCTGGTATCGGGCACCTGCTTTGCCGAGACGGGCAACAAGGTGGTATGTGTGGATGTGGACGAGGCGAAGGTGGTGCAATTGCGCGCCGGGAAGACGCCCATCTATGAGCCGGGCTTAGAGCAATTGCTTACCAGAAACATCCGCGAAGGCCGCCTGAGCTTCACCACTTCGCTGGAAGAAGGCATTGAGAAGGCCCAGATCATCTTTCTGGCCCTGCCTACCCCTCCTGGCGCGGATGGCGCTGCCGACCTGCGCTTTGTATTGAAAGTGGCGGACGATTTGGCGAAGCTCATTACGAAGTACACCGTCATTGTGAATAAGAGCACGGTGCCCGTGGGCACGGCAGAGCGGGTGCGCGATGTACTGCTCGGCGGCGGGCTTGACGCGGAATTGTTTGACGTGGTTTCCAATCCTGAGTTCCTGCGGGAAGGCGTTGCTGTTGAAGACTTCCTGAAGCCTGACCGCGTAGTGATAGGCACCACCTCCGAGCGCGCCCGCGGCCTGATGGATGAGCTGTACCAGCCGTACGTGCGGCAGGGCAATCCCATCTACTTTATGGACGAGCGCTCCTCGGAGATGACCAAGTACGCCGCGAATGCGTACCTGGCCATGCGCATCTCCTTTATGAACGAGATGGCGAACCTTTGCGCGAAGGCGGGTGCGGATGTGGACCAGATCCGCATCGGCATCGGCTCGGATTCGCGGATTGGGAAGCGGTTTCTCTTCCCTGGCGTCGGCTACGGCGGCTCCTGCTTCCCGAAGGATGTGCAGGCCCTGAGCCGCACGGCGCAGGAGTGGGATTATAAATTCCGCATTTTAGACGCAGTAATGGATGTGAACAGACGTCAAAAAGAGATTCTGGCGCAGCAAATCAAGGAATACTTCGGCACCGACCTCAGCGGCCGCACCATTGCGGTGTGGGGCCTCGCCTTCAAGCCGGAGACGGACGATATACGCGAAGCGCCGGCGCTGGAGCTTATCAATGAATTGCTGGAGGCCGGTGCGCGGGTGAGGGCTTTTGACCCGGAGGCGATGGACAATGTGCGCCGCCTGCCGGGCACGGAGGCGGTGTACTTCGCCAAAGACCCGTATGATACGCTGAAGGGCGCCGATGCGCTGGCCATTGTCACGGAATGGAGTGAGTTCCGAACACCGGACTTTGAGCGCATGGGAAGGGGAACTGCGGCACCCGGCCATATTTGACGGGCGGAATGTTTATACGCTATCTAAGATGGAGAAGATGGGTTTCTATTATCAAAGCATTGGCCGGAAAACGGTGAATGCTTTTTTGCGCCCGCCGTTGGAAGAAAAGCCGGAGGAAATTGTGCATTCACGCGGGCTGTAGTGCGGTGTTGAATTGCTGCCCACCCAATCTTTGTCATCTGCCGTGGCGGATCTCAAATGCCGCGAGCGAAGATTCCCTGCAGGAATGACAAAAGTCGCTGCAAGGCGTATTTAGCTGAATGCGGAATCATCATTGTCTGACGACCATAAATTTTCAATCATTACTCATTAGATGCATCGCATATTAATTACCGGCGCTGCCGGCTTCCTCGGCTCTCATCTCTGCGACCGCTTTCTAGCCGAAGGCTATGAGGTGGTGGGCATGGACAATCTGCTTACGGGCAATATCCGCAACATTGAACACCTGTTTCCGCGAAAGGAGTTTTCCTTCTACCACCACGATGTAACGAAGTTTGTGCATGTGCCGGGCAAGATTGACTATATCCTGCACTTCGCTTCACCGGCCTCGCCGATTGATTACCTGAAGATGCCGATACAGACGCTAAAGGTGGGGGCACTGGGCACGCATAACCTGCTGGGCCTTGCCAAGGCAAAAGGAGCGCGCATACTGGTTGCTTCAACCTCCGAAGTCTATGGCGATCCGCTCGTGCATCCGCAACAGGAGGAATACTGGGGCAATGTGAACCCAATCGGCCCGCGCGGCGTGTATGACGAGGCGAAGCGCTTCATGGAAAGCATCACGATGGCATACCACACTTTTCATGGCGTGGATACGCGCATCATCCGCATCTTCAACACCTACGGCCCGCGCATGCGGCTGGACGACGGCCGCGCGCTGCCTACGTTTGTGAATCAGGCGTTGCATGGTGAGGACATTACGGTATTCGGCGACGGCAGTCAGACACGCTCCTTTTGCTATGTAGACGATCTGGTAGACGGTATCTACCGTTTGCTGCTATCGGATTATCACATGCCGGTAAACATCGGGAACCCAGTGGAGATTACGCTACAGCAATTTGCGGAAGAGGTGCTGGCACTTACCGGGGCAAACGTGAAAATCATCTACAAGCCGCTCCCGCAAGACGACCCGAAGCAACGCCAGCCGGATATTACTAAGGCGAAGGAGCTTTTAGGCTGGATGCCGAAGGTGGATCGCAGCGAGGGGCTAGAGCGGACCTTGACTTATTTCAAAGAGGCTTTTGCGCAAATAGAAAAGCCAGGAACAAAGGCATAAGCTAATATGTACTTTATCTTCTGGTATGACTATGTGCTGCTGCCCTTCTATCTGATAGGGGTACTGGTCATGTTCAACCTTTATTACCGGCGGCGGCACGGCACGGATAATCCCGTGCTAAGACGCCATTTTAACCGGGGCATGGCGCTCAAGCTAGTCGGCTGTATCTCAATTGGCCTGATATATGAGCACTATTATAATGGCGCTTATGATGGGCGCTTCTACTTTGAAGGGGCGAAGATGCTGACAGAATACTGGAAAGCCCACCCTACAGAAATCTTTCATGTACTGCTCAACAATATTGATGAATTTAACCTGACCAATCTGGATCAGTTGGATATGTCAAATGCCTTCATTTTTGCAAATAGTTCTTTCTCTGTATGTAAGGTGGCAGGGATTTTCAACTTTTTTTCTTTCAACGCCTTTTTGCCATGTTCTATCTTCTTTTGCTACTTCGCTTTCATAGCTATATGGAATCTATTCTTGCTGTTACATCGTGAGTTTAATCTTTCATTAAATTTGGCTGGCGCCTGTACGCTTTATGTCCCATCTATTGTCATCTGGGATGCTGGTATCTTTAAGGATACAGTTTCCTTCTCGGCATTGTGCTGGATGTTTATCTGCGTCTATTATGTGTTTATCAAAAGACGGCACGTAGTCAAGAATATCATTGGGTTGATGACAGCGGCGATTTTCGTGGCTCAGGTAAAGGTGTATATACTTGGTGCCTTTGCGCCAGGCATTATTCTGTATATTTTTTCCCGTTATAAAGAGGCTATCAGAAATCCCGGCCTTAGGGCTATTATTTCGCCTGTGGTAGTAATAACGTCTGTAGTACTGGTAGTCATTTTCTTTCAGAATTCTTCAGACCTGCTAGGAATCTATTCCCTGAATCAAGTGCTGGAAACGACAAATACTACTTACACCAATATCCAGCAGTTCGGGGGGAAAGCCGGTTCCTCGTACGAACTTAATGTGAATATGGCTTCTCTATCAGGTATTGTTGCAGCTATTCCGACTGGCATTAATCTGACGCTCTTCCGGCCCTACCCTTGGGAATACCTGAGCCCTTTTATATTGCTGGCTTCAGCAGAAAGCATGCTGGTGCTTTACTTTACCCTTTTTGTAGTATTTAAAGTGGGCTTTTTCAGAACCATCCGGACCATTTTTGGGAGTGCGCTGCTCCAATTCTGCTTTCTTTACAGCTTGGCCTTCGCCTTTCTTGTAGGTCTTTCCGCGGCCAACTTCGGCACATTGGTGCGTTATAAAATCCCGTGTATGCCATTTTACCTGCTTGGCCTTGCAGTGCTTTACCAAACTAAATTCGGCAGCAGTAGGAAAACTGCGGAGCAGCAGGCGTAATGCCTTACGCCGGCTCCGCGACTACCTCGTTCAGAATCTTCAGATAGATGGGCGCGGTGGCTTTGATAGAAAACATCGTCTCAATCCGCTCCCGAGCTGCCTCACCTATGCGCTGCCTTGTAGCGGCATCACGGATAAGCATCACAATGCGATCTACCCATTCTTCCGGCGTGGCCACGAGGTAGCCGCTTACGTCGTCCTCAATCACGCGGAAATTAGCGCCTATGGCCGTGGCAATCGTCGGGATGCCGAGGGCCATGTATTGCAGGGCTTTGCCGCCGCTCTTGCCCATCACCCATTGGTCGTCCAGGGGCAGCGGGTAGAGGCCGATGTCAAAGCGCTGAAGCGTAGGTACCTCGGTCGGCTGGCTCCAGTTGATGGCTTCGTAGTCTTCAATGCCGTCCATCTTCAGACCGGCATCGCCCATTACCAGCAGCTTGAAGGGTTCAATCTTTTGCACATCCAGCAGCACCTGGTGCAGCAGCTTCATGTAAGGCGAGGTACTCAGGCTGCCGCTCCAGCCAACGATGATTTTATCACTGTTGCTGTAATCGTTCTTCGGCACATACACGTCCGTGTCTATCGTTACCGAGATGTCGTTGCTCTTTTGATTGTATTGCTTGACGAAGTCGTTGAGATAAGGCGTGCCCGTCAGCACCTGCCGGGCGTGCTTCATCAGATAGATGGCCTTCTGGCTGCTCTTCAAAAACTTT
Organism: Chitinophagaceae bacterium; assembly: GCA_965246785.1. Lineage (GTDB taxonomy): Bacteria > Bacteroidota > Bacteroidia > Chitinophagales > Chitinophagaceae > UBA1952. The sequence goes on along the minus strand of CBDFFM010000020.1, from coordinate 136,896 downwards.
TTCCACCAAGCCATGTGGCTGGCAGTTTTCATGAATACGAGGTCGTCAATGTCGTAAATGACGCGCTTCGCGATGGCGCAATAAAGGCGCTCGTACAGCACCGGCCGGATGGGCGTCACCCACAAATGGATGAACACAATATCGTACTGCCGCAGCTTGAACGCATACTTCAGCCGGCGCAGATAGCCGCGCACAATCGCCATCACCTTTCCTACCTGATGTCCCGGCTGGTACATCACCTTCCAGGCTTCCTCGTCGTAGAAAGAAGTGTGCTCCACCTCGTAGCCGTTTGCCCCGAAGTAATCGTAGTAGGTCTCAAACTTCAGGCGCTGGCTGGGTGCCTTGTCGTGCGGATAAGGGTTCACAAAGAGTATCTTCTTGCTCATCGGGACAAAACGTTTTTGTAAACCGCCAAGTACTTGGCCGTACCGTAGGCCAGCGAGTAGTTGCTGATGTTGAAATGATGCGCCTGCCCGCCATCCTGCGCCACCCAGGCCGCCGCGCCATTGTAGTCGGCGTCATTGAAGTTGTGCACCAGATAGCCGCAGTCCAGCTCGTCAAAAATGCGCTCAGCATCACCAACGCCCGCGTTTGAGATAATGGCCTTGCCCATCGCCAGCATCTCGTACTGCTTCGTAGGCGAGGTGCCTTTCTTCGCGAACGTCGGCGTGATGAAGAAGATGCCGTAATCCATCAGTGAGATGTAAAGCGGCATCTGCTCGCGCGGTGCGGAATGGATGACGATGTCGTTGGCGGAAATGCCTTTCTCGTTTGCCATCGCCTGCACGCCTTCGCTGTCGTTGTTGATGATGAAAAGCATCTTCGCATTCGGCACTTGCTGCTTAATGATGATGAAGCAATCCAGCAGCTCCGAAATCATATAAGCCGTGCCCGTGCTGCCTACATAGCCAAAGGTGACGGAATCGTTCAGCTTCAGCGAAGTCTTCAATTCAGAAAGGGCGCTTTGCGATACGCTTTGCGGATTGAACAGATTCAAATCCACGCAGCAAGGAATGACGACAAAACTTTCATTCCTGCGCTGTGGATAGCGCTCCTGCAAAATCTGCCGCGCGGTATGCGTGAGCGTGATAATGACTTCTGACCTGTTGTACAGCTTCCGCTCAAACCAGCGCAGCACGCTATGCACGGCACGATGCGAACGGCGCTTCAGGTTGATGCGGCCATGCTCCACGTTGGAATCAATCCAAAAATCGCGCGTATCAAAAATGATTTTCTTCCCGGTCAGGAATTTGATGATGAGCGCGATGTTGGACGCGAAATAGCAGCGGCTGTGAATGGCCACGCATCCATGCTTCACCGAGACCCAAAGAGCCGTCCACACAAAGCGCAGGAAGTCATACAGCTTGTTTTGCATGCCGCGGCCCTCCGTGAATTGCATCGGGTGCCATACGAGCCCTTCCGAATGCAGCATCGCGGCAATCTTTTCAATCTTCTCCTTATTCTTCGCCTTCTCAAAAGTGACGAGGTGAAATTTAATGCCCTGCGCGCTGCACGCCCGCAGGTAAGGCATCACCTGACTCTGCCCAATGTGGTCGCTCAGGCCGTCGTAAGAGAGATATAAAACCGAACCCTGCTTTGCCATGTTGTTAGATAATGCTGTCAATTAGTTGAATCCACTTCTGCGAGGTGGTGCTCATGTCAAAATCCATTGCGCGCCGGCGGTTGGCACTCTTCAAATCTTCAACACTTGCCGCGTCCAGCTTCCCCAATTCCAAAATCGTATCCCGCCAGATAGCGTCTCTCTCCGGAGTAAGCGGCACCGGCATCAGCCAGCCGCCAGCTGTACGCTCCGGCGCTGTGCGCGGCTTATCAATGTCATAAGCGCCCGCGCCCTGCATGATTTCAAAGATGCCGCCGTTCGGACAATCGCTGCATATCACCGGCACGCGGCAGTACATGGATTCAATCAGCGCCAGCGGCAGTCCCTCGCCCATCGTCGGGAACACAAAGGCGGCTGCCCGGGTGATGATGTTGTGGATATTCTTCTGAAATTTGAGGAAGAAGATGTCGGCATTCTCATTGAACGGCTCGTCTTCCAAATTCGCGAACGTCAAACCGTGTTTCCTTATCTGCGCTTCCATTGCCGCCTTCTCCTCGCCCTCGCCAATCATCAGAAAGCGGAAACCGGAATCTTTCGGCAGCAGGTCGTGTATGCGGATAAGCGCTTCGGTGTTCTTGATATGATGCAGTCGGTTGGCGGATACGAGCACCTTGTATTTTTCAAACAGGCCTTGCAGCCGCTCGTCCAAAGGCGCAACCAGATTCCGCTCAATGACGCTGCTGTCAATCGGATTCTGGATAATCTGCAGCTTCCGCTCGTCCACGCCGAAAAAGCCTGTTACTTCCGTCCACAGATTGCCGCCGCCCAGCACCACCTTGTCGCAGGAATTGTAGATGTGGCGAACGAGGCGCTTGGCCTTCACCATCGCCGTATTCTGCGGGTTGTTCAGGATGTTGATTTGGATGATGGCAATCTTGCCTTCCTTGCCAGCCAGCACGCTCAGCCAGTCGCATGGCCAAAGGCTGCTGATGGTGAGGTCTATACTATGCTCCTTCTTGAGCCTGCGCAGACCGGTGAGCGCCTTGTAATAATTCCCGAGCTTCTGCAAAGGATTTTTAGCGCCGGAAAGGCCGAGCGTAACACGTTTCACTTTACTGCCGCTATCTGGCACCATGGGCGCATACAGCGAGCACAGCAGCGGCTCAAATCTGCCGGTGGCAGCCAGCATATCGGCCAGCATGTAGGCTACCTTTTCGGCGCCGCCCTGACCGTATTCCTGGATGAAGAGTAGTATGTGCTGCTTGTTTGTCAATGCCCCCATTTTATTCATTTACCCAGGCCGCCAGCGAATGCGTGAGCGTCTGCGGCAGCACCGCCTGAATCTTGCTGCAATCAAAAACCGTGTGGCCGGATTCCAGCGCGAGGCTTTTGCCGGGCCAGTCTATGCACTGGATGTCGCCGCCGTATTTCTGTATCACCACTTCCGCCACTTCTTTCAGGGAAAAAGCCTCGCCATCCACATTGTAGCATTCGCCGCCGGTTTCCTTTTGCTCGCCGGCCAATATCATCTGCCGGCATACATCCGTGATGTGCGTAAAGGTGCGCGTCAGGCTGCCATCGCCATACAGCGTAATAACGCGGTTGTTCATCGCCTGCTGGATGAATGCGCTGAGCGTTCCATACGACCATGGTGTAGAAAGCGTATTGCCGTAAGGCACGCTCACGCGGAAAACGCTGTAGTCAATGCCGTACAGGTTGCGATACATCTCCAAGTACAGCTCGCCGTTGTACTTGGTAGAAGCGTAGAGCGACTTAATCTTCTTCTCTGCCTGTTCATTCAGCCGCGCACCTTCCACACCTTTGTACACGAGCCGGGTGGAAGGAAAAATAATCTTTGGCCGGGCATCGGAATGGCGGATGCGGTCTAAAAGATTCAGCAGACCCTTTTCGTTGACGTCAATGTATTTTTCGTACTTGTCAAAGGTGATTTCGGTGCCCGTCAGGCCGGCGAAGAAGTAGATGAAATCATAGTTAACCGGCAGCGTATCCATCTGTGTTTTGTCGGTGATGTCCGCCCGCTGGTATTTAATCTTGTGGTCGCCTTTGAACGCGTCCTGCAGGTCAAGGCCCGTCACATCGTGGCCCAACTCTTCCACGAGGTAGGCTACCACATGCTGACCTACATAACCATTGGCCCCGAATACTACGACTTTCATTTGTGTGCGTGTGAAATGTTCTTATCCGGAAATTTTAGCTGCTCCATTGCTCTTCCATCCACCAATGCAACACCGTCACAAGCCACACCTGGAAGTAGGGGCTGGAGCTGCCTTTGTAAAATGCTTCTTTGACGGCGAGCGCTTTTTCGGTGTGCAGTATGCCGTATTGGTCTAAGATTGCCTTGTTGAAATACTTGTCCACCAGCGGCCGCATCGGCCCGCGCAGCACTTTTTCCAGCGGAATGCCGAAGCCCCATTTGGGCCGGTCAAAATACTCGCTCGGTATCAGGTCGTACAGCACCGACTTCAGCAGGTACTTCTGTTTGCCGCCGCGCATCTTCAGACTATCGTCCAGGTTCAGGCTCCAGTTCACCAGTTCTAAATCCAGCAGTGGCACGCGCGTTTCCAGCGAATACTTCATGGAAGCTCTGTCAACCTTCACCAACAGGTCGTCCTGCAGATAATAGGCCAAATCCCAGAACGACTGCTGCTCCTTGCGCGTCAGCGTTCTTGCTGCGCTGATGTCTTTATTCAATCCTGCAAAGTCCGGACGCTTTTTGTCTTTGAGCAATGTATCCAACTCATTCACCGAAAAGTAATCCTGCGAATAGATATGGCTCTTGATAAGCGGCTCCGATGGATAGCCCAGCATCTTGCCGGCGTGCTTATAATACTCCGGCGCAAAGTTGCTGGCCGTGTACATCGGCTTGCGGAGCAGCTTCAGCAGCGGGTTATTCAGCCTGTCTGCCCAGAGGTAAGTGCCGTAGCCCATGAATTGCTCATCGCCGCCATCGCCGCTGAGCGCCACCGTCACGTGCTGCCGCGCAAGCTTGCTCACCAGCATCGTCGGGAAGGCAGATGTGTCGCCGAACGGCTCATCATACACTTGCAGTAGGTCGGGTATCATTTCCAGCATATCTGCCTCGCGGATGGATAGCTCGTGGTGGTCGGTGCCGAGGTACTTCGCGATTGCTGCCGCGTAAGGCGCTTCGTTCACCTTACCGTCTTCCACGGCGATGCTGAAGGTGTTGAGCTTGCCGCTTACAACACGGCTGGCTATCGCTGTGACGGTGCTGCTGTCAATGCCGCCGCTCAGAAAAGTGCCGAAGGGCACATCCGAAATCAATTGCCGCTCCACGGCGCGGAAGAGAATGTCCTTTAGCTCGCCATGCGCCTGCCGCTCATCGGTAAGCTTTGTAGCTTTTATCTGGCCTTCCACCGACCAGAATTTTTGAAAATCACCCAGCACCGGCTGGCCTTCCTTAAAATCAATTTCCAGAAAAGCGCCTGACGGAAACTTCTGTACTTCTTTGAAAATGGTATGCGGCGCGGGGATGTAGCTCAGGTGCAGGAAGTGGGGGATAGCCTCTTCATTCAGCGTCAACCGCGGCTGTAAGTTCTTAATGGCTTTGAGTTCCGAAGAAAAGGCAAAGCTCTCGCCGTTATTGTACCAGAAGAGCGGCTTAATGCCGATAGGGTCGCGGGCAATGGTCAGGCGCGCCTCCAGTTTATCCCAGATGGCAAAGGCAAACATGCCGTTGAGCCATTTAAACGACTCCGGCCCATGTGCCGCAAAAAGCTCCAGCATCACCTCTGTATCCGAGTGGCCACGCCATGCTTTCCCTGGTATGCGCGCGCGCAGCTCCGCGCCGTTATACACTTCTCCGTTATAGATAATCACATAGCGCCCGTCGTGAGAGTGCATGGGCTGCGTGCCGGCATCTGTAAGGTCTTGGATGGAAAGCCGTCGGTGACCTAAGCCAGCAACACCGTCGTAATAAATGCCGTCTGCATCCGGGCCACGGTGGCGGATGCAGTCGTTAGCGCGGCGTAGGTTGGCCTCATTCCACTTTTTACTCAGAAATCCTACTATGCCGCACATTGACTAATTGGTATGGATTGGGATACTGCAACCGATTGGCGCAGAGGCAAAGCAGGGTCAAGTAATATTCCTGATACGCGGATTAAAAGAGCGGCGAAATTAAGTCATGCTCTGCAACGTCATGTGATTAACGTGTGATTATACCTGCACTTGGAAGTAGCGCCGTGGTAAATTAGATGGAGGAGGTGTATTTCCGATAGATGGCCAGAAGGTTGTCAACATATGCAGACGGTGTTGCTATTTCTAAAGCCCTGGCAGCGCTACGTCTACTTATATCTTCCAACTGAACAACGTCTCCCGATATGCGCTTCAGTAAATTACCTAAGCCCGAGGCGTCCTTAAGATTGAAGTATTCCGCCCCTCCGGAGAGTACTTCCCTAAATACGGGTATATCTGAGGCTAATACTGGCAGCCCGCTTGCCATTGCTTCCAAAGGCGCTATACCAAAGCCTTCATAGGAAGAAGAAATGATGTAAATATCGTATTGGAGTAAGAGTGCACAAATATTATCAGAAACGCCTCTGAAATAGATATGCTCCTGTAGACCGTGTTCTGAAACAAAGCGCCGCAGATTAGGCTCTTCCGGGCCGGCTCCCCAAATATCTAAGCTTATTGACAGCCCTTTAAGACTAAGAAAGCTCTCCAGCGTGTAGCTATAATTTTTTTGCAGCTTTAGATTTCCTACCGATATGCAGCGCAATATATTACCCGGCTTGTATCGTAGCTGATATTGCCGGGCGAAAAAGCAATCCTCGGCAAAGTTGTAGAGCACGTCAGTACTGCCGGCTGAAGGCACTGCGGCTTTATAATCTTCTACAACCGTATGTGAAACGCCAATCAGATGATGGTAGCTGCGCGCAGTAGCTTTTTCAAAAAGAAGAGCAAACCTGTTGGCCTTAAATGCATCAATGCTGTACAGATTATGCAGCGTGTAGAATAGTGGCACCTTGCGGGGACATGCAGTTTTTGCAAGCAGACCTGCTATCTGAAGATGGGCGTGCACTAACACAGGCTTGTGTCGGCGAATGATTTTACGCAGCCGTAAAATACCCTCCGGCCACTGTAGGTATTGAAGCGCATTGATGCAGTAGTAGGCGTCTAAGAGCGGCGCTAAGGCTTCCAACTGGTCGTTCGGGCTGGACAATGTTACGAGCACGTGCCGATACTGAGGCAGCAGGCTGATGGTATTGCATAGCAGCACCTCTGCCCCACCGCGCCCCAGCGAGTTAATAACGTGCAGTATTGTTTGTTGCTGTTGCGTCATCGTTTGCTCCTAGGCTAATATCGCGGGATCGTTGCGGGGTGAGGAAAGATTAATCATGAGTGGTTAGCCTAGCAATTGCCCGGCCATCAGCCTGCGCCATATGGATGCAACATCAGTCAGGAGGCCACCGGCAGGTATAATGCCGGCTGCGCGCAGCCGCTCATCGGCATGATGAATTCTGGGCAGCATCGTGGCTGACTGCAGCCAGTTGTTTTGGGGCGGCTCGAAGCCTATCTTATCTCTGCGCCAGATAATCTCATCAGGCAGCAGCCCTGTGAAGGCCTTGCGCAGAATCCACTTAGTGTATCCGTTTCGGATTTTGTAGGTGGCGGGCAGCGAGAATAGATACTGTACCAACTCATGCTGTAGGAAGGGAAGCCGTACTTCCACGGAATGCGCCATGGAATTGCGGTCTGCATACCTGAGCAACTCGCTCAGCCCTATCTTACAGGTGCTGAAGTATAAGTCTTCGTTGAGCGTGTCAAATGAAGGCGCCAGGCGATAGTCGTACTGCTTATAGGCGTTATAGTATTCAGGGTTGAGTGCTTTCTTAGCCGCGCTTAGCTGCTGACGACGGTGTGCAATGCCTTCTGCGATAGCCTTTGGCAGCATGGCCTTCAGATGCCGCCATTTGGAGGGTGTCATGAGTGTATTGATGCTGTTGCCGGCTTGCAGCGCAATATATTCGCGGTAGGCTGCCGCGTATTGCTGCTTGCCGGTACGCCGCAGCTCTTTGAAGTAAGAGTTGAAATAGCTGTGATAGCCAGCCAGAATTTCATCGGCGCCTTGCCCATCAAGCATCACCGTTATGCCTTCTCTTTTTGCTAGGCCATATACCTCATACTGCACATTAATGCTTGCCGAACTGAATGGCTCTTCCTGATGGTATATTAAAGTATCCCAATTGTGCAGCAGGCTTTCCTCTGTGGGCACTATGTAGCAGGGCCTTACATGCGTATGGCCTGTAACAATTTTTTGGTACCTGCTTTCATCTTTCTGAAAGCCGGGAAACTGTGCGGAAAAAGTCTTCCGTTGTATCTGCTGTGCGATGTCCAGCCCGTCCATCGCTCCTACAATCACGGAACTATCCAGCCCGCCGGAGAGGCTGCTGCCCAGCGGCACATCAGAGCGAAGTCGACGCCTAAGTGAAGTATAAAACAGATCCTGAAAGACTTGCACTGCGGCTTTTTCGCCGCCGGCAGGCTCCACCGTTTGCAGGGATATATCCCAGTATTTGCGTTGCGCGACTATGCCGCTCTCCGGCCTGATAAGCATATAGCTTGCGGCGGGCAGGCGGCGTATATCGGCAAAAAAGGTTTGTCCCAGGTCTGCTGGATTTTGCAATTGGCCGTAAGAAAGATAGTTATACACGCTGCTCGGGTGCGGCGTCCGCGACACGCCCGCCGCCCACAACGCTTTCATCTCCGAGGCAAAGTGAATGCCCTCACTTGAGGCAGCATAGTAAAAGGGCTTCTCGCCAAAGCGGTCACGCGCGCAGAATAGGCTGCCTTCCTGCGCATCCCAGATGGCAAAGGCAAACATGCCATCAAATTGCTGAAGGCAGTCTGGCCCCCAGCGATGATAGGCCGCCATCAGCACCTCGGTATCGCAATGGGAATGGAATCGGTAACCCCTTGATTCCAGTTCTTGCTGTAGTTCAACGAAGTTGTAGATTTCACCGTTGAAGGTGATGGTAAACCGGTCGCCAGCGTAGTGCATGGGCTGATGGCCGGCCTCGCTGAGGTCAAGAATAGACAGTCGCCGGTGCCCTAGACCAACGCTTCCTGAAGCATTTTGCCAGTGCCCTTCTCCGTCCGGGCCGCGGTGGACAATCGTATCTGTCATGCGCTTAAGTACAGCTATATCTACTCGATGCCCCGCCAGCGCTACAATACCTGCAATACCACACATGCTTTAGAATAAATTTAGAAACCGCCTTGCCTTATACGCCGCAGTATGGGCACAAGCGGCGGGCGAAACAGCAAAAATAAGCCTCCGGCATAGCAAAGCAGCAAGATGCTTTTCAGCGCTATCAGCAGACTACCGAGGCTCTTGGTGGCAAAAATGCGTCCGCCAATGCTTACCAGTATGGCCGCCGCTACGCTACCGGATCCTTTACCGAATGCATATTGATAAGGCGAAGCACAGCATAACCGGAAGCTGTGATGCCGCCGGATGCCCCATACAGCAAGCAGTCTTTTGCTAAACTCTTTAAGCGGCTTATCGACATGATTTTCTTGCTGCTATTTTAATATGCTGCTATCAATAAGCGCAAGCAACAGGGTATTTTGCGCTTCCCGCGAATATTTAGCTATCTCCTCAGGCCGGCCTTCATAAGGCAGGGAACGATGCCGCAGCCAGTACTGATATTGGTTGCCGATGTAAGTGGCAGCATCAGCCTCGGTATGGGCACTGTATCCCGTGCCTGTCTCCTGCACCAGCCGGTCGGTAAGGTCGTCGTCGGCAGGCGCCACAAGGATATTCCTGCCGGAGGCCATGTATTCAAATACCTTTCCGGGACAATAGCCCTTGTAGCCACGCCAGCCCACCTGAAAGAGCAGGCAGCTTTCGCGCATGATGCGCAAAGCCATCTCCCTGGGCAGCCGGTCTGTAAAGTCCAGATAAGCCTCCGGGATGTATTTGCGAATAACAGCCGTCACGGCCATGCGGCCTTTAATGCCGATGAACCGCACTTTAAAATGCCGCGGCTGCTCCCTTTTAATGAATTGCTGCACACTCCGGCAGAAAAAGGCAATATCCTGCTCCGGGTAAAGGCTGCCAGTAAGGGTAATAGTGAAGGTTTCCCTGTCCATTGTATCCGGGATGGCGTCGAAAAGGCCATGTTCATAGCCATTGCGCACAATGGCCACCGGCTGGCGGAGGGATGGGCTGATAGTGTCGGCGATTTCCTTCGTAACCGTAATGATGGCCGCTGCCGGAGCGAGCCAATGCCGCAGGTATTGCCTGAAAAAAATATTTTCCAGTCTTTGCCTCCGGCTCAGCGTCAGGCTTGGGTTTAGCAGGAAGTTGCTGTAACTGTCCCGGAAGTCGGCTATAAAGGGAATACCCGTCTTCCTGCCCAGCTCGTAACCTAGCCGGATAATATTGAGCGGCGGCGATGATACGATGCACAAGTCAAACTCCTCACGCCGGAGCAAGGCCATGGCATAGTCATGAAAAGAGTTGTAGGCGTCCGTCTCAATATGCAGCCGGCCCCTCGCCTTTGACCACCAGTAATAGACACCGCTCAGGGGCGTCTTCCGCGCCGCACGATACATAGCGCCCCAGGTATGAGGCAGGCGTATGACCCGCAGGCCTGGACCGGGTATTTCCGTGAGCTCGCCGGCCTCGCGATATTCCGCAATGTAGTCGCCCCAGTTGCTTTGGGCGCCTCCTGCCTTCCATTGGCGGGTGAGTACGGTTACATGATGCCCCGCATCCGTCAGCGCCTTAGCCCAGCTATTCAGGCGGTTCCCTTCAATGCCGGTGTAGGGCGGGTAGTAGAAGGTGATGAGCAATATCCGCTTCATAGCGAGGCTGCGGCTGCCGGCTGCGGTGTCTTTTGCGTCTGATAAAATCCCTTGATGGCCTCAGCGACATAACGGACTGCCTCATCGCTCAATTCCGGGTAGATGGGCAGCGACAGAATCTCGTTTTTGTACTGTGCCGACACCGGAAAATCTCCGGCTGTATGGCCCAGATATGCGTAAGCCTTCAACAACGGCAGCGGCGCGGGGTAATGCAGCGCCGTCTCAATGCCTTGCCCGGTCAGATGCTTCGCCAGCTCATCACGGTGCTTTGCGCGGATGACGTACAGGTGGAAGCTGTGCAGGGAATGGGAGCGGATGGCCGGGCTGGCTATTTCCGCTATGTCTTGCAATAAGCTTGTGTAAAGCGCTGCGCGGCTGATGCGATGCTGTGTCCATTCCGTAATGTGCGGCAGCTTTACGGAGAGCACGGCAGCCTGCAGGCCGTCAAGGCGGGAGTTGATGCCTTCTATCTGATGCTCGTGCTTTTTAAGGGAGCCGTGGCGGGCATACATGCGGCATTTAGTGGCCAGCTCATCGTCATTGGTGATGATGCAGCCGGCATCGCCGTAGGCGCCCAGATTCTTGCCTGGATAAAATGAAAAGGAGCCGGCGATACCTATGGTGCCGGCACGCTTCCCTTTGTACTCGGAGAAGTGTGATTGGGCGCAGTCCTCAATCACTGGCAGGCCATGCCTTCCGGCAATAGCCATAATAGCGTCCATGTCGCACACCTGTCCATAAAGATGAACCGGGATGATGGCCTTTGTATTGGGCGTAATCTTTGCCTCGATGGCCCTTTCGTCAATGGTGTAATACTGCGGGTCAATATCCACGAACACAGGTCTTGCACCTGTCTGCGTAATGGTTTCCGAAGATGAAATCCAACTGTTGGCCACAGTAATCACCTCATCGCCCGGCCCGATGCCGAGCATCTTCATCAGGATGTAGAGTGAGTCGGTGCCGTTGGCGCAGGAGATGCAGTGCTTCACGCCGTACAGCGCGGCAAAAGCTTCTTCAAACTGCGTAACATACTTGCCGCCTATGAAGGCCGTCTCGCTGATTACGCCGGCGATTGCGGCATCCATCTCTCCCTTCAGGCGCTGGTATTGGATACGTAAATCCACAAATGGTACGTGCATAGCTATTCAGGTTGCAAGGGCCGGACAAGCCGGGCCGGGTTGCCGGCGTAAATGCCGGGCGTAGTAATGTTTTTAGTAACAACGGCGCCTGCGCCGATGACTGCGCCGTCGCAGATGCTGACCGGGAGTATAGTGGCATTGGAGCCGATGGAAACGCTATTGCCGATTGTGGTGCTCTTCCATTTTGTCTTATCGCCGCGGGCCGGACCGCCTTCGCTGAAGAGGTCGTTGATGAACATGACGCCGTGGCCTATGAAGCAATCCTCGCCAATGGTAACGAGCTCGCAGATAAAGGCGTGCGACTGCACCTTGGTGCGGCTGCCGATGAAGACGTCTTTCTGAATTTCCACAAACGGCCCTACAAACACATCATCGCCAATGGCGCAGCCGTAGATATTGCAGGGCTGCACCACCTTGACGCCGCTGCCAAAGCGCACATCTTTAATCCCGCTATTCAGAAGGGTGGGGTCGTGAATCATGCTTAATGATGCTTTGCCGCAGCCTCGTAAATGCGATTGATGATTTCTACGGTCTTTAAGCCTTCAAAGAAGTTTGTGGAAATGGTCTCCCCGTTTTTGAATACGGCAATCAGGTTGTCATAGGTTTTGTCGTGATTGCTCATAGAGCCTATGTAATTGCCATAGTTATTGGGCGCATTGCCTTTATCGGTAATCACAATCTCGCTCCCGTCGGCAAAGCGCTGGTACTCGAGCGTATTGAGGTATTGCCCGCCGATTTTTACCGTGCCCTTTTCGCCGATGATTGTGAGCGAGCCTTCCATGTTCTGGGAGGTGCTGTTCACTGAATAATTGACCGCGCCGAGCGCGCCGGAATAAAAGTCAAGGATGACAACGCCGCTGTCCTCGAACTCAATGATGTCTTGGTGCGCCAGATTGCGCGTGTACGCTTCCACCTTATGCACGTCTCCGAAGAACCAGTAAAGCAAATCAACGAAGTGACTGAACTGGGTGTAGAGCGTGCCACCGTCAAGGGCCTTTGTTCCTTTCCACGAGTTGCGGTAATAATCGTCGTTGCGGTTCCAAAAGCAAGTGAGCTGTACGCTGTAAACGGCGCCCAACCGGCCTTCGTCCAATGCTTTCTTCACCGCTGCTACCGGCGGGTTGAAGCGGTTTTGCTTGATAACGAACAGCCGGCGGTTCATTTGCTCGGCCGCTTTTATCATCTCCCCGCAGTCGCTCACGCTGATGGCCATAGGCTTTTCTACAAGCGTGTGGTAGCCCGCCCGCAGCGACTGAATGGCGTGCCGTGCGTGCAGTCCGTTGGGCGTGCAGATGGAAGTGAGGGTGGCGCCGTGATCGCCGGCCAGCAATTCTTCCACGCTGTAGTAGGCTTTAGCGCCGTACTCCTGTGCCAGCCGGTCCGCCTTTTCCGGAACGATATCGCAGACGGCGGCCAGCCGGTCTTTACCCGCAATGTGCTTTGCATGGCGCTCCGCAATCCGCCCGCAGCCTATAAGCGCTATATTAATCATCCGTCAGAGGTGTTTGTGTAAATGGAAGCGGACCTGGCGTGCCTGCCGCAGATGCTCCTTTTTTATAGCTGAAAAGGCGGGCGAAATTAGTGTAAAAAGGCAGCCGTGCGCGTATTTGGTGTTATGGCACCCAAGCGATGCGGCAAGGACGGCTGGTAAAGAAGCCTGAGGTGTGCTACCGCCGCATCGGCAGCGTTCGCATTGTCAGGCGCTCGGTTTGCTCCGTATTTTTTTCCAGGAGCGCCCGGTAGAGTAAGGCCATTTGCGCTGCAATGGTATCGGCGTTCTGGTATTGTTCCGCAAAGGCGCGGCATTGCCGGCCCATCTCGTGTCGTAGCCTGGCATCCCGGATATAGCGGGCCAATTCTTCTTCAAGGGTATCCAATGAGGCCGGATTGATTGGGCAATCCGCAGGCAGCAGCGCCCAAACCTCCGGCATGATGTAGCTGAATACGGGCTTACCCATTGCCATAGCCTCGCAGGAAGCCATGCCGTAGCTGCCGTAGATGAAGTGGTCTAAGAAGATGTCGGCCTTGCCAATGGCTTCCAGTGCAGCCTCGCGGGTGCTGTTGGTTATCTCTATGTACTCAAAGCGAAGGCCTTTTTCTTTGAGCGACTCAATAATCCGGCGTAGGTATTTGGTGCCCTTGGCGGCAATTGCCGTAGGCGTATGTACCAGCACCGGTACCTCCCGCATAATGTCCGGGTACGATATCTTATACTGGGAAAGCTCCACGCGGACGTACAACATGCAGAAGCGCTTAAAGATGGCGGGGTCTATGAACAAAGACATTTCCGGAACCACTGCCGGCAGGGCATTGAGCCGGCGGAAGCGCCGCTGGCGTTGGCGACTGCCTTCGTCGCTTTCAAATCTATACTCCCATTCGCCGCTGTCCCAGACCTGCTTGTAATAGTGATTGAAGGAAGAGAGGTATTCCGGCATTCGCAGCTCGCTGCCTACCCATTCTATAATCACAGGCTTCCGCAGGAGCCATATGAGCCAATAGTGAACATCCAGCACAGTCTGACCCTTAATGTCCCATATCCAGTGAATGACGTCGGCCCAGAGTATGAGTCGCAGCATTGCGTAATGCCGGCGGACTACCTGCCGTAGCCGCTTGAGTGGCTGCTTGCGCCAAGGCACCTCGGGCTCCAGCACTGTCCACTCAGAAAAGAAGGTCCAGAACTTGTTTTGCTGCAAAGACAGCCCACTTACCTGCACGCCCGGCACTTTTTTAAGTCCTTCCATGAGGTTGGACAGAAAGGATGCCGTATTCTGAGGTGCAAACAGAATTTTCATGCGCCGGAGGGCATTTAGGAAGACCTGGGTGGTGCCGGCTGTCCTGTCGCAGTCCAGGCAGCAATGATTTTGTTCAATCCATCTTCCAAGGGGAGCAGCTCGCGCGGCAGGAGGCGTTTCATATTGCTAACGTCTGGCTGGCGGCGCGTCATATCACCATCGGGCAGGGCAGGAAGGAACATCAGTTTTGAGCTGCTGCCGGTAAGGCGGATAATTATCTGCGCCAGCTCGGCGACGCTGATTTCCTTGTCACTTCCGATGTTGACTACGTCATTCTCAAACAGCCTATTAGAGAGGGCATTGAAGCAGGCTTCCACATTGTCTTCAATGTAGCAGAAGGTGCGTGTTTGGCTGCCATCACCGTAGATAGTAATGTCTTGGTTGCTGAGCGCGGCTTTAAGGAAACGGCTGATTACAAAGTCTTCACTCTGCTTCGGGCCGTAGGTGTTAAAGAAGCGGAACAGCGTGTAAGGGAGGCCGTATTCCTGGAAGTAGGACTTAAAAAACGCCTCGCCCACATTCTTCACGATAGCATAAGGCAGGCGGGAGTTAAGCGGCGTGGTGTGCTCATGCTGCGGCAGGTGCACAGGCTCGCCGTAAACCTCAGAAGAGGAAGCAAAGAAGACGCGCTTTACGCTCGTGTTCTTACTGAGCTGCAGGATGTTTTTCAGGCCGTCAATATCGCGCAGCACGGCCACCGGGCTGTCCAGCGTGCGCTGAACGCCTACTACTGCGGCGTAGTGAAACACGTAGTCCGGGCGGTAGGAGAGCATAATGGCCGATATATCGCTGTAATCGTTCACGTCACACTTAATGAACTTCGCCCGCTCGTGTGCGGGCAGGTTATGTCCTTTTCCTGTACTAAGGTCGTCCACGAGCATCACCTCAGCGTTGGTAGTGCGCAGGATGTGGTCTGCGAGGGAAGAGCCAATAAAGCCGGCGCCGCCGGTTATGAGTATTTTCATGGAGGAGTGTTTGCTTGTAGTCGATGTATTCAGGAGGGGCGTGATTGAGGCTTATGGGCTGCGGCGGCCTGCTAGGCATTTAAGCCGGTGCGGCTGCCAGCGGCCTTTTGCCGGAAAGGCGGTTATTGGTCTTTTTAAGTATTCGTACAATGAGCTTCCCAAATGCCTGGGTGATGAGTAGCTTGTAGATAATGAAGCTGAAGAGCAGGAAGCTGAATCCTTTGACCGCGAGCCAGCCATTACCTGCGAAACATCGCTCGCCAAAGTGAACCCCGACGATGCTGGCGATGATGAGCGCCGCCACGGCAAAAATATTCAGGAAACGATAAGGAATGAGATAGAGCTGCTGGCTCTTCCAAAACAATAATATCATATACAGCGCGCCGGAGGTAAAAGTCGCTATGGGAGCACCAATAATGCCCAGACGCGGGATAAGCAGAAAATTAAGCGCGGCATTGACAATGGAGGTGAAAACAATGAGGAAAATAAAGTACTGCATTTTCTTGGCGATGGCGAGGCCTGGCGCCAGAAAGCTGACCCGCGTAAAGATGAGCGCCCCAACGGCAATGCCGGTTATTTCCCAAGCGGGCCGGAAAGGTGGAGCTACCATAAACCCCAGAATCTGCTTGGCGAAGATGCATACAGCCAGCCACATCAATGCCGTAACCAGCAGGAGCATAGCAGCAAGCTTCTCCATCTTTGCCGGCATCTGCCGCTTGTGATATTGGTTGATGATGATGGGGAACAGCGAAGTCTCAAAAATACTTAGCATAGCGCTGAACGGTACGTTGAACTTTGTGCCGACGGAGAACAGCCCGAGGTCGCTTAGGCTGAGGAATCGGCTCATCATGATACGGTCCACAAAATTCCAGGAGATATAGGCCAATGAGGAGAAAACGAGCGGCGTGGAAAAGCGTAGCATGCTGCCAAGCAGCCTGTGGTCCAGCCTAAAGGCCAGTTGCCGCAGGTTGTCTTTAAAAAGGATCGCTATCATTACTACCTGCCCTGCCACATTGGCCGCCATGACGCCGGTTATGCCCCATCCCGCTCCTACCACCAGGTATATGGTGAGCGGTATAGACACAAATACAGAGCATATGCTGGCAATGGCGGACTTCTTACCCTCCATTTGATTGACCTTCAATAGCTGCAAATAGCCGGCAACGCCGGACATCCATATCTGAAGCATAGTGAGGTCATATGCGGGCAAGTATTTCAGGCTGCCTACAATCCACAGGCACAGCGTACGGTGAAAGACGTACCCGGCAAACAGACCAGAGTGTATAGGTACCGACCGAAAAGATGAAGCCTGTTGATATAAGCGCTTTTTTGGCTGCAGGGTCGGTAAAAGTATGGTCGGGCAGAGAACGGGCAACGCCCTGCTGGATTTGCAGGGAGCCTGCCGCCTGTATGATGAGAATAATCACGCCGAGCATTTCCAGAGCGCCAGTAATCGGCCTTGGAAAGATTTGCCGTATAGAGCGGCAACATGAAGAAGGACACCACATAGCTGACGACCTGTACGATGAAGTAGAAGAACGAATTCCGGAAAAAGAGCTTAAGCATCAGTCAACAATCGTATAGGTACCGGATACAAACTTCGCTTCGCCTGTACGGACGAGTGACGAGCGTTTTTAATGCATATATAAAATGCTCTGCCCGCTTATCGGCAGTGTGCATCGCCTGAATCAAATTATATCCATTCGCTTTTATCTGCTCCTTAAGGCCTGGATTATTTAAAATGCGCTCTAAATTGGGGCCCGCCTCTTCAGGCGTAGTTTGTATATAATTCTCGTTGTCAATAAATCCATAGTCTGCTGCATAATCAGGCATATCTGCAAGCATCAGTGAACCACAAGCCGGAATTTCAAAAAACTTGCGCACGAAATACCTCAAAGGCCCACCGCAGGTATAGGTTACGTCACTGTTGCTGACGATTTTTTCTTGCAGAAAATGGGCTATAGGATATTTCACACGCGTAACTGCGCGTTCTGAAAATAGCTTCATTCTTTTTAAATAATATATAATTCTGTCCTGCCAACTCACATATTCGCCGTAGGGCGCAATGCTTAGCTGGCTAAGTTGTGAAATACTTTCCAGCGCAATCTTACGGGTTTTGTAGCTGGCGCCGGGTAGCGCAATGTCCCAACGGGCCTTCCCGGGCTTGTGCATCTCGGATGTGGCAACGCATAAAGGCAACTCTATAGCTATGGGTATTAGTTTTTTTATATCAACGGCTAATTGCCGCGAATCCTCATAATCAGGCATCCAGCTTTCAACATGGGCTGGCGGGAGTGATGCAACCGATGGAATTGCTTCCGGTCTGTAAATCCATGCAATCGCATCTGCTGCCTGAAGATAATTCATATAATCGGGCCCCAAGGCGTCTGAGCGCTCAACCGGCTGCCTTGCAATCGCATGTAAATCACCTGCGAAAACTAATACCTTCTTGGTATCAGGAACACTGAATAATAGCTCCCAGACATCCTTATAAAATTGAGGTTTCCCCGGCTTATGGACATAATTAGTGTATTCCGGCAATTTGTCGGGTAAGGTCAAAGCATAAGACATATGGATAGTATGGTCTATCACTATCAGACTTGCCTCAAGTGTGCTGCTCTTAATGTAATTATAGTCTTTGCCGGATACGTCTATAACCTTGAATCCACCTTCCTTTATTGATAATGCCTTCAAAGCGCGGAACAAGTGCGGATAGAAACTGCTCTGCATACAGGTCATCGATGACCAATATATATGAATCATTTTATTTTTTCTTGATTGAGCAAGTAACGTCAGCCAATTGCCGCTGTTCCTGCTTAAAAACCTCAATTTCCCTCGCCGGATTGCCTACCCAGGTCTCACCGTCTGGAATATCCTTTGTTACTACGGCACCCATGCCGGTCATTACGCGGCTGCCCACCTTTACTTTATCCTTAATAATCGTATTGACGCCTATAAAGCTCTCATCACCGACTGAGCTTCCGCCCGCCAAAACGGTCTGCGCGGTGATGATTGCATTTCTGCCCACCGTCGTGTTGTGCCCTATGTGACAATAATGGTCAATCATAGCATGCGTGCCGATGAAAGTCTCCCCCATCGTAGGCCTGTCCACATTGGAGAACGGAAAAATGGTCACGCCCTTCCCGATGGTCACTGTACCTATATGTGGCATCGTCACATTGAGTCCGTCATCGTTCTTCACAATGCCAAATCCCGCTCCGCCGATGGAGCAAAATTCGCGGACGGTGCAGCCCGGTTCCAGGCGCACGCCCGCATAAACCTTTACGTGCTCGTGTATGACGCATCCGTCCCCGATTTCACACGCGCCAATAATGCAGTAAGCACCAATACGCACATGCGTACCAATCTTCGCCTCTTGATGTATAATGGCAGTGGGATGTATGTTGTCATCGCCGCCAGCAAGCGATACGCCTTGCATTTCATTTTCCGCCCGCTTCAGCAGCTTATAGAATGCGAGCTGCGGCTTGTCTGTGATGATGTATAGCCTGCCTGCATGGTTGGGCGTATGAGCTTTGAAATCTGACTCATTGCAGATAACACAGCCTGCGCCCGTTGCTTCAAGCAGGCTCTTTGCTGCGCCATTGTCCGGGCGGAGCCAGGTAATAGCAGCGAGGCCGGCCGTCCCGATGGGGGCCAGATTGGAAAAGACGAGTTCCCGGTTGCCTTCAAACCGGGGCGAATCGCCCACCACCGCCTGTATGCCTGTAAAGTCAAGTTGCATTACAGCTTGTTTAAGAACATCACAGTCGCCTCGCCCTCAATGGCGATTTCGCCTTTGTCCAGCTTTTCAACCACAGTACGCAACGTAATAATCGGCTTGTCTTCCCGGATTTTCACCACTTCAACCGAAGCGCGCAGCCGCTCGCCTATAAAAACAGGGTTGACGAAGCGGGAAGTCTGCTGCAGATAAATGGTGCCCGGCCCGGAAGCTTGCTGCCCAGCACGCCGCCTATCAGCGAAGCCACCATAGGCCCCTGCACAATGCACTGTCCAAAGCGGGTAGTGGCGGCATAAGCCGCGTCAAAGTGAACCGGATTGTCGTCCATAGACAGCTTGGAGAAGTTCCGCACTTCTTCTTCGGAAAAAGAGCGCTCTATCGCCTCAACCTGTCCTACCGTGAATTTCATATAAAAGCTTGTTTGAAAATCCTATTTACCGATGTTCGGGCGGCCAATTCTTGCGAGGGCCTCATCGTAGTCCTTCGCCACTTTTGCTGCCCTGCCGTCAATGGCGCGCTGCACCCGTTGGCGCGGCGCGGTGGCCTGCTCCTGCCACCATTCCGGGTGCGTCAGCACTTGCAGGCGGGCATCTTCCCTGCCGGTAAGCACATCATGCAGCCTGCGGAAACGCCAGATGCCATGTGAATCGGAACAGTAGCCGACATTCTTCTTGAAATACTGCGCGTAGCAGTTAATCAATCCCGCGTATTGCCATTCCTCACAGCTCATCGTAAAATCGGTCGTGTTGTGGAAGGAAAAGCTCCTTATCTCGCAGTTGAACGTTTCTTCCAGCCAGCGCTTTTCCCTCGTTAGATGCACTGCCAACTGACTTGCATCCGATATACCGTAGTAATGAGAATCAAAGTGGAGTCCGACATCATGCCCGAGCGAGATGATTTCCTTTACTAAGTCAGAAACTTCCCGCTCAAACAGGTTATAGAATTCGCTGTGCGGAAGCAAATAATAGGTGCTGCGCACGCCTGCCTCGTGCTCCAGCCGCGCCAGATTGCGCGCCGCGTGCATACTGAAATCCACGTCATGCCGCCACAGTATGAAAGACGCATCATCCTCAGCCGGGTTCACCTCGCGATGCAGCTTCACATCCCATCCCGCCACCGCAAGCCGGAGCAGCTCACGATAATGGCTGAGCGTAAAATCGCTGAAATGATACTGGGTGGCTAAAGCATCCATCTGAAAAAATTGCTTGGTATAGAAGTGTCTAGTGGGCAGGTTAAAGGTAGCTAAGCCTTGCAGGCCGTTCAGGCGTGTTATAAGTGCAGCGTATGAAAAGTATAAACGTCCTTGAATTGCAGGTTAATCAGCGTATTAATAGAAGGCGCATTCTCCACTACCGCGCTGCCGTCAAAGACGACGCCCTCGCCTGCCAGCGTTTTCATGGAATGAATGGCAAGGTTTGCCATGATGCCCTTCCCGCGAAAGCCGGGAAAGACAGCGGTGAGGCGGCCTACATACAGCTTGCGGCCCAACTGCTCCTCATTATATTGCAGCCGGTTCAGCCAGAAGCCTGCCACCTTGCCATCTACTTCCGCAATGTGGAAGAAGGTTTCAGGGTCTTTGTAGGCGTTAAGTATCCAGGTCTCGTACATTTTGTCCACGAGGCGGGCATCTATAATCGGTTCCTTATTCAGCCGGCTGGCGGTAAAAATGCCTTTGCAGCTCTCAATGATGGGTGCAATGTCCTCCTCACGCGCGAAGCGCATCGTCACGCCTTCTGAGTATTGCAGCGCGGAGACCTCCGACAAGTCTTTGGTCATGTACATGATGGTCTCCATCAGGCGGAAGCCCGCGTGCAGAGCCGCGTTAGTGGCTGCATAATGCTGCGTGTCCACGCGATAAGCCATCAGCTCCGCACCATGCGCCCCGGCCTGCTCCCGCACAGCAGCGAAAAGCTGCTCCAGAGCGCCGGCGTCTTCGCCTTTTGTGAAAACCTGCTCCAGATTCCAAATCCGCCGTTCCAGCACCTCCGTATCCCACACGCTTTTTCGCGCAATAGCAGCGGCTGTTACCGCATCACCTTCGGTGAGCGTAATTAAAAAGCTGTCCGGCTTCAGCAGGCCCTTTTCCACACCTGCCGAAAGCAGGCTCCGCACTTTCTGCCGGTCAAGGCTCCGGTCTTTCGCCAGCCGGTTGTAGCCGTCTTCCGCCGCAAGGCGTACGACCGCGCCGGCGTGCGCCGCATTATTGATATGAACCTGCATACAGGGCCGCCCTTATTAAAGCGAAGTCTTTATCCAATCCGCCGTCTTCTGAATCCCTTCCTCCAAATCCACCTTCGCCTTAAAGCCCAGCAATTCCTCCGTCTTCACCACGCTCGGAATCCGCAGCTCAATATCCGCGCTCAGTGCCGGCTTGTGGCCGATTTTGGAAGTGGAGTTCAATACCCGGCACACCGTCTGCGCCAGGCCCAGCGTAGTCATCACCGCGCGGGCATTGCCGAGGTTGAAGCTCTCGCCAACCGCCGCCGGATTCTCAATGCAGCGGATAAGGCAGTCCACAAAGTCGTCCACATAGCACCAGGCGCGGATTTGCGCGCCGTCGCCGTTTATCCAGATGTCCTCATTCTTCAGCGCGCGCTTGATAAAGATTTGAATCGCGCCCTCGCCCGTCTGGCCGGGGCCATACACGTTGAAGGGGCGCACCGTAACCACCGGCAGGCCGTGCTGCTTGAAGTAGGCGTGCGCCAAGTGCTCGCCCGCCAGCTTGGATACGGCATATACCCAGCGCGCTTCGCCCGCGGAACCGGAAACGGTATTGTCGGTCTCGGCAGATTTAAAGGCCATAGAGCCGAAAATCTCCGAGGTAGAAAAGTCAATAAAGCGGTCTTTTACGCCGTTCTTATGGGCGGCTTCCAGTGCGTTGGCGGTGCCAATCATATTCACGCTCATGGTGCGCACCGGGTCTTTAATCACGGTGTCAATGCCCGCGATGCCGGCGGCGTGCACGACTATATCAGCGCCTTTCATGCTTTCAGTCAGCATGGCTAAGTCCATTACGTCGCCCTTCACAATGGTGACGTTCTTATGGTCGGCAAGGCCGCTGGCGCTGAGCGTGTCGCGGTGGAAATTGTCATAGACGACAATCTGGTTTTGCTCCACATAATGACGTATGAGCGTGTTGGCAATGAAGCCGGCGCCGCCGGTAATGAAGATGCGTTTGTTCTGAAGCATTATGATGCGTGTTGTTGTAGTGTCTGATTGATGGCCGATGCTACGTACGCCACTTCTTCGCGGCTCAGCTTTTCATAAAGCGGCAGCACGAGGCCTTTGGTGTAAGCGCGGTAAGCGTTCGGGAAAAGGCTGGCTGCGTCCAGCGCGTATTTGCGCTGATAAAAGCGGACGGCAGGAATGCACTGCGCACCGTAATTAGCGCCGATACCCTGCGCGCCCAAATCTTTGATGAGCTGCGCCCGGTCAATGCGGTCGTCCAGCAATACGTGGAAGGATTGCCATGTGTGGGGGTGCGCGGCGTCTTCCATTGGCAGCGTAAGCAGCGCTGAGTCCAGTTCGTTGTAATAGATATCTGCCAGCTCACGTTTGTAAGCAATGCCTTCATCGGCGCGGCCCATCTGGCTGAGCACCAGTGCCGCCTGAAAGTCGGTCATGCGGTAGTTGAAGCCTGCCGCCTCAAACTCCATAGCGCCGCCGTCCATCACAATGCCGTGGTTGCGCATCATGCGGAGGTAATCAGCCTTTGCCGCGTCATTCGTCAGCAACATACCGCCCTCGCCTGAGGTAATAGCCTTGCGCGGGTGGAAGGAGAAGGAGCCGAAATCGCCAGAAGTGCCTACGTGCTGCTCGCCCTCGCGCGCGCCGAGAGCACAGGCGGCGTCTTCAATCACGTGCAGCTTATGCGCTGCTGCAAGCTCCATTACCCGGCTTATTTCTGCTGCCAATCCAAACTCGTGCACGGGAATAATTGCTTTCGTGCGCGGCGTGATGGCAGCTTCAATCTTAGTTGTGTCAATATTAAAAGTGCGCTCCGTTACGTCAACAAAAATGGGCGTCGCGCCCACCAGCTCCACCACATTGGCGGTAGCCACATAAGAAAGCGCCGGCACAATCACCTCATCGCCCGGCCCGATGCCGAGTGCCAGCAGCGCCAGATGCAGCGTAGCCGTGCCGTTGCTGACGGCAATCGCATGTTCCGCACCGGTATAAGCGCACATCTCCGCTTCCAAAGCGGCCACTTGCTTACCCTGCACCAGCATACCGCTGCGCAGCACATCCGTCACAGCCTGAATATCCGCTTCCTTAAAAAGCGGCGACATCAGCGGGATGCTCCTTTGGGGCATGGCAGTCATGATTGTTGCGGCTGGCTTTTATAGATACGGTCAATGATTTCCACCACTTTCAGGCCTTCCAGCGCATTGGTGGTGATGGCGGCGCGGCCTTTCAGCACATCGGCCACATTTTCTATTACGTAATGGTGATTGGCGGCGGAGCCTTTATAAGCGCCGTAGTCGTTGCCGGGATTGGTGGGCAACAGATTGGGCAGCTCATAATCCTTCACGTGGCAGTACTCCACCTTGTCCATATACTGCCCGCCAATCTTCACGCTGCCGTTCTCGGCAATGATGGTCATGCTGCTTTCCAGATTTCTGTCCCACACAGAGGTGGAGAAGTTGATGCAGCCGAGCCCGCCATTCACAAACTCAAAGCTCACGAAGCCGCTGTCCTCAAAATCCGTCAGGTCTTTATGGTTATGGTCGGCAAGGCGGGCCTGGATGTCCTGAATATCGCCAAACAGCCAGTACATAATGTCTATGAAGTGGGAGAATTGGGTGAAGAGCGTGCCGCCGTCCAGGTCTTTCGTGCCGTGCCAGCTATCCGGCTTGTAGTAACGGTTATCGCGGTTCCAGTAGCAATTAAGCTGCACCATGTATATTTTGCCCAGCTTGCCGCTTTCTATGAGGCCCTTTATCCATTCGGAGGGCGGGGAGTAGCGGTTCTGCATCACGGCAAAGACGTGCTTGTGCACGTGCAGGGCCTTAAAAATGACCTTCTCCGCATCCGCCTTTGTGAGGGCAATGGGCTTCTCTATCACCACGTGCTTGCGGGCTTCCAGGCATTGCAGCGCCTGCTGCGCGTGGTAGCCGTTGGGCGAGGCAATGTTGATGACGTCTATCTCGGTGGCAATCGGCGAAGCGAGCAACTCTTCCAGTGAAGCGAAGTAAGGAACGCCGAACTGCTCAATGCCCAGTTCAGACTCATCCTTTACGTCCACCAGGGCTATGAGCTGGCTCTCCGCATTGCGCGCGACCATCTCGGCGTGGCGCTTGCCAATGTGGCCGCAGCCTATTACTGCGAAGCCGATTTTGCCGGGTGCTTTAGCCACGCTTATGGCCGGCGCCGCCGCCGCTGAAACCGATTCCATCATAGTGCTCCGTGTAATTGAATGCGGGCGGGCCTTGCTGCCGGGCGCGCCGCGAAATTAGCCTTATTAGATTTGGGGGCAAAGTCTGGTCAAGGATTAACCGCGCAGCAACCGGCCTCCGGTCTAATCTATGCTGCAAAGTAGTCTTTGATAATCCCCGCTATCGCCTCCGCCGCACGCCCGTTGCCGAACAGGCCCTCCACGTATTCGCCCGGCCTTTGCGCCAGTGCCTCGGGGATGCGCTCTACATCTTCAAAGAGCAGTGTGTTCCAGCCGTGGCGCAGGGTATCGCCCCATTCCGTCTCGGAGCGGAGGGTAATGCACTGCCTGCGCAGCATATAGGCCTCCTTCTGCACACCGCTGCTGTCTGTAATCACGCATTCCGCACCGGCGGTGAAGGAAAGGCTCTGCAGGTAGCTCACCGGCCCGGTGAAGCGGATATTGGGATAATCTGCTGCCGCTATGCCGGCCTCCGCAAGCCGCGCCGCCGTGCGCGGATGCAGGGGCAGGTGCACCGGGTGGGCCAGCGCGTTGAGCGCCGCTATAATGCGCCGCAGCCGCGCGCCGTCGTCCGTATTGTACGGGCGGTGGATGGTAGCGTAGTGGTAGGGGCCGCCGGGGGGCGGCGCTATTTGCGGCCGCAGGGCTTCGAGGGTATCGCACATCACATCGCCGGTGAGGCGGACGCCGGGGTGGGCTATGCCTTCGGCGCGCAGATTGTCCACCGCCTCTTGGGTGGGGCAGAGGAGGAGGGTGGAGAAGGTGTCGGCTATGACGCGGTTCACCTCTTCGGGCAGGGCGCGATTGTGGCCGCGGATGCCGGCCTCTACGTGGATGAGGGGGATGCCGAGCTTGACCGCCACGAGCGCTCCGGCGAGAGTGGTGTTGGTATCGCCATAGACGAGCACGGCGTCGGGGCACAGCTCCCCGCACACGGCTTCTATGCCTTCCATCATGCGGCCCGTCTGTGCGCCGTGGCCGAGGGCGGGGAGGGCGGGCAGGGTATAGTCTGGGGCGGGTATAGAAAGCTCTTCAAAGAAGGCCCCGCTCATGGCCGCATCGTAATGCTGGCCGGTATGCAGGGTAAGGGCATGGAACTGCGCCTGAAGCTGTCGCTGCACAGGCGCATGCTTGATAAATTGCGGGCGTGCGCCGATGACGGAGAGTATGGTGCGCATGTAGGGAGCGCAAGATAAGTTGAGTGGGTTGAAGCGTTGTACGACTGGCGGCAGCGGGAACATGTCATATGCCTTCCATACTTGACCCAACTGCCAGCCTGTAGAGCGAATACTGCGGCGGTGAATTATTAACTACTTTCTAAGCCACTGTGATCCTGAACGGCGCTCTGTCCCGACAACTCGGGATAATGCAACAAAGGAACTGTATAATATGGGCAGGCAACATCACTACAACTACAGAACCTTGCGATTCGTTTTCTGCGCAACGCCTGCGGCGAAGCTTTATCCGGGATAATTATAGCTTACGTGGCCATCGGCGGCCGTCTTTCAGATAAATATGGATTTCATTACCCTTGCTACTTTCGCCATACCGGTAATGAAACTGTTCAGCACGCTCCTCCGCCGCCTCGTCTTGCAGGTGCTGCTTCTCCTGCTGCTCTTCTTCATCAGCCGCTGCGCCTTCACGCTGCTCAACCGGAGCCATTTTGAGGGACTGAGTGTCGGGGAATTTTTCCGCCTCGCCTTCCACGCGCTGCGCTACGATCTCTCTGCCATATGCGCGCTCAATGCGCTGTACTTCTTCCTCATCCTGCTGCCGGTTCCGCTTTGGCGCTGGCCGCGCTGGGAAGGCTTCACGCAAGCCGTCTTCATCCTGTGCAACGGCCTGGCGCTGCTGTTTGAGATGAGCGACTGGGCCTACTTCCCCTACAACTTCAAGCGCTCCACAGCCGATGTGCTGCGCATCGTCTCGCGGCAAGGGGATTTTTGGAGCGTGCTGCCCTCCTACCTCATCAGCTACTGGTACGTGCCACTGGCAGATATACTGGCTGTGCTTGCCCTGATTTGGGGGAATGGCCGCATCCGCCGGGTCACGCCGCTTCGTCCGGTCCCAATGCCGGCCCGGCGGTGGCTGATTCCGCTGGGGCAATCAGTAATGCTCATCATCGTCTTTGGCCTGACAGTTGTCGGCATACGCGGCGGGCTGCAATACATCCCCATCGGGCTGCGCAATGCGGTGCAGGTTACCGGGAGCCGCTACGTGCCCATCGTGCTCAACACGCCCTTCAGCATCATCACCACCCTCGCGGCGGATGGGCTGGAAGAAGCGCATTACCTACCCGACGCAGAGGCGGAGCGGCTAATGCCATTCCGCCATCAATACAGCAGCAGGCCGTTTCACAAGAAGAACATCGTCGTCATCATCCTGGAAAGCGGCTCCAAGGAATTTACGGCGCTCGGCGGCGAACGCTCCTTCACGCCCTTCTTAGACAGCCTCATGGGCCGCAGCCTCACCTGCACCCAAGCGTTTGCCAATGGTCTCACCTCCGCCGAAGGCATCCCCGCCATCCTCGCCGGCATCCCCACGCTGATGGACGAGGCTTTCACCACCTCCAACTACGGCACCAACCGCATCAACGCGCTGCCGGGCATGCTGGCGCGGGAAGGCTACAGCACCGCTTTCTATCATGGCGGCACCAACGGCACCATGTCGTTTGACATCTTCGCATCAGCCGCTGGCTTCCGGAAGTATTATGGCCGCAGCGAGTACGGGAATGAAGCAGATTACGACGGCGCATGGGGCATCCGCGATGAGCCGTACCTGCAATACTTCGCCGCCGGGCTTTCTAAAATGAAGCCGCCTTTTGTAGCTTCTGTCTTCACGCTCGCGGCGCATCCGCCTTACAGTTTGCCTGAAGAATACCGGCGCACGCTGCCGTCCGGCCCGCTGCCCGTGCAGCAGTGCATTGCCTATACTGATATGGCGCTGCGCAAATTCTTCGCTACCTCCGCGCGCCAGCCGTGGTACGACAGCACGCTCTTCATCATCACCGCCGACCATGCCTCGCCGCAGAACGGTGGCGGGCTTCTGGGCGCAGGGGCTGGGGCAGTACGCCATCCCGCTGCTCTTCTTCGCGCCGGGAGACAGTGGGCTAAGCGGATATTATAGCCAGCCAGTGCAGCAATTGGATGTGTTGCCATCGGTGCTGGATTATCTCGGTGTGGCGGCAGCCATTTTTTGCCTTCGGCAATAGTGTGTTTACGCAAAGGGAACCGCGGTTTGCCATCACACACTCCGGCGGCGCATACCAGTGGCTGGAGGGCGGCAAGCTGCTGCAATGGAGCGGTGCGGGCGCAAAGGCTCTCTATGAATATCCAGCGGACAGCCTGAGCCAACACAATGTTTTGCCCTCGCCGGCGGGCAGACAGCGCGCTGCGACGCTTAGAAGCTTTTGTGCAGCGCTACCGCGAAACGCTTATCCATAACGCCATGCAGTAAGCTACTTTCGCAACACTCCAACATTCCAACGCTCCAACCACATGGATACCGCTCTTAACCATCTCCACAACATCATGCGCTGGGCCGTGCTGCTCTTCGGCGTGCTCACACTCATCAGCGGCCTGCGCGGCCTTAACGGCAAGCGGGATTTTACTAATAGCGACAAGCGCAACGCTCTGTTCTTACTTATTGCCTGCGATATCCAACTCCTGCTCGGACTTGCTCTTTATTTTATGAAAGGCTACCACCGGGTCTTCTCCGGCGGCGCAATGGGTGAGGTGATGAAGAATCAGCCCATGCGCTTCTGGAGCGTAGAGCACATCACGGGCATGCTTATCGCCATCATCCTGGTGCACGTAGGCTATGCGGGCACGAAGGGCAGCCGGCCGCCTGCGGCAAAGTTCCGCCGGCTGTTCTGGTGCACGTTCATTGCGCTGCTTATCATCGCAGTTACCATTCCGTGGCCATTTCGCGCAGCGGGCGTAGCGCGTCCCTGGATGCCGGGGATGGGCGTATAATGTTAGAAGGCCTCGCAGCAACTTTTGTCATCCCGGAACGGGAACTTTCAGGTGCATGCTACGTAAGAGCGTTGCCTCTTGCCCGCCCTGCGAAACGCGTCTATGTTTAGGGCGACTACGAGGGGGCGCCTACATGGCATCTGCCCGCAGCATTAAGGACAGTTCCCGTTCCGGGATGACGAAAGAATGGGAAGTAGCCTGCGCGGACAGGGGCTTATTAAACCTTTTCTAAGGCTATCTCGCTCCTTCTTCTTAAAAGTTTGTTGCCGCGCTAAAAGCTGGCAAGGACTTTGCAAACGCTCCGGCATCACCAAAACATTCAGACACATGAAACGTATTGTGCTCCCCTTGCCGTGCTCGCAATGCTCGGCGCAAGTTGCTCCTCCACCCGCAAGATGAGCAATCAGGATAAAGGCGTAGCCATCGGCGCCGGCTCCGGGGCCGTTGTAGGCGGCGTCATTGGCCGCGTTAGCGGTAATACCGGCCTCGGCGCCATCATTGGCGCAGCCGTGGGCGGCGTCACGGGCGGCGTAATCGGCCACCGTATGGACAAGCAAGCCGACGAAATCAAGAAGAACGTGCCCGGCGTGAAGGTGGAGCGCGTAGGCGAGGGCATCGTCGTGGAGTTTTCCGAAAGCGTGCTCTTCGGCTATAACCAAAGCGCCCTCAACAACCAATCCGCCCGCTCGCTGGACAAGCTCGTTACCGTCCTGAATGGCTACGCCGACACCGACCTGGAGATAGACGGCCACACAGACAGTAAGGGCACGGATGAATACAACCAGTCGCTTTCCGAAAAGCGCGCACAGGCTGTGGCTCAATACCTCACGGGGCACGGCATTGGCGCAGGCCGCATCAAGACCATCGGCATGGGTGAGAAGTACCCGAAGTATTCCAATGATACCGAGACAGGCCGCGCCGGCAACCGCCGCGTAGAATTCCAGATTACCGCGAATGCGAAGATGAAGGAAGACGCTGCGCAGGAAGCCGGGAAGGGATAAAGCCAGACATCGTAAAATCAAAAACGCCGGCACTCAATGCGCCGGCGTTTTTTCGTTGTAACCTGAGTTCGGGATAAGAAGTTGTGGAAAAGTAGTGGCTTAAAAAGCGAATAGCGGCGTTGTTTTTGATGTATAGGTGATTGACTAAAAACAACTCACATCAAAAATGAACACACCGCTATTCGCTGACAAAGTAACCGAAATTTTCGTTGCCGTAGATGATTTCTGCCTGCTTTTCGAACACCCCATCCATCAATTGCTCCTCGACCATTCGAATGGAACCAAAACCCGCAACCGGAAAGCATCGCTGTGCGATTCTGAAATCATTTCCATGCTCATTGCTTTTCATTCCGGCGGATTCAGAAACTTCAAGTTCTTCTACACCCAATACGCCTGCGTTCATCTCAAAGACAGCTTCCCCAACCTTGTCTCCTACAACCGCTTTGTAGAGCTCAGCCACCGCTGCGCAGTGGCCTTTATGCTTTTTCTCCATCACTGCTGCCGGGGCGAATGCACCGGCATCTCCTTTATTGATTCTACCGTTCTTCGGGTATGTCACAACAAGCGCATCCGCCGCAACAAAACCTTTGCTGGCATAGCTAAAATTGGCAAGAGCACTATGGGCTGGTTCTACGGATTCAAGCTGCACCTGGTGATCAATGATAAGGGAGAGATTCTGTCTTTCTACCTGAGTAAAGCCAATGTAGATGACCGGAATGCAAAGGCTATTACTACCCTTACGGAGAAGCTGTTTGGCAAGCTCTTCGGCGATAAGGGCTACATCTCAAAAGCGCTTACCGATATGCTCTTTGGCAACGGCATCCAGCTTATAACTGCAGTGCGAAGGAACATGAAGGATAAGGCACTGAGCAATGAAGAGAAGCTGCTCTTGCGCAAGCGTTCAGTGATAGAAACGGTCAATGACGAGCTAAAGAATATCTGCCAGGTAGAGCATACAAGGCACCGTTCTCTGAACGGCTTTCTGCTGAACCTGATGAGCGCCATAGCCGCTTATTCTTTCTTTCCCAAGAAGCCTTCTATCAGAAAAGATATCGAGGAAACAAACCCAAAGCTCATCGCCGCTTTCCAACAACAACAGCAATTATTAATCGCCGCTTAAACCGAACTCAGGTTTGTAGGTAAGGATTTCGCTAAGCAGGCTGCGCTACCATCGCCCGCTTCATGGCCATGATGTATCCGCAATGGATGCCTTCGTGAAACAGCAGGAACTGCAAGGCTTCTTCAATCGTGGTCAGCTCCAGCCCGTAAGGCGTTGTCCAGGCACTATAATTTGCGAAAGCGCCCGCTTCCAGATCTTCGGCCAATGTGAGGGACGTAGCGGTAAGCGCTGCTTTTATTGCCGCAATATTGTCTGCGCTCACCGGGCCTTCCGGTTTGGAGCCGCGTGTGTAAGCCTTGATGTATTCCATGGGCATCCGAGGCTGTGCGCCGCCACGTATGTAGCACACGCCCTGCTCCGCCGCCACAAGGTGGGCAAGGTTCCAGATGATATTGTTGTTGAAGCCTTCGGGGATGGTATTCAGCTCCTCGGCCGTCAGGCCTTCGGCGAGCTGCAGCGCAAAGGCGCGAATCTTCTGTAGGGATGCGATAGCGTGGTTCATGTTATAAAAGTAGGGGCTGTCAGAGAAAGCAGGCGCTTCAGGCTAATGGGTAATGTCTCATTTTGAAAGTTCACAGCGACTTGTCACCCTGAAAGGGCCTTGCGTGTGGTTGCAAGGTTCTTTCAGAAACCTGTCCTGAACTTGATTCGGGATGACAAGATTGGGCGAGCAGCAATTCAAACTGAGACACTGCCGGCCAATGCCTTTCCAAGGAACGCAACCGTCCTGTCCAGCACTTCCAGCATGGGCAGCTTCAGGTGCGCATCATTCCAGGGATGCCTGCGGCCAAAGACGTGGTCGGTCGGCAGTGTAAACAATTCAGCCGCCGGCTGCCATTCTTTAAGGCTATTGGCGCTGCCAACCGGCACTGAAGTATCCTCCGTACCGTGCACGATGAATAGCGGGACGCGCAGGCGCCTGACGGCAGCCTCAATGCTTAGACGCTCGCCGTTCTGCGCGTAATCTTCATAAAGCTGGTAGCCCAATGGCATCTGTTGCTTCGTGCGGGCGTTCTCCACGTATTCCATGCCTTTCTCCCGCCACGTAGCCATGCGCTCCGCCGGCCAGGAGCCCCACGGCGTCTTGCATTCCGAGACAGAAGCCCATGTAGCGACGGCTTTGATGCGTGCGTCTTCAGCGGCTTTGATGAGCACAATGCCGCCGCCCCTGCTGTGGCCGCAAAGGGCCAGCCTGCCGGCGTCTATAAACTGCGCATAAGGGTTAGCCGCGCTCGCAGCCCAGTCTATGACGGCGGCAAGGTTGTCTAATTCTTTTGTGTAATTATTCTCGCTGTAGGCAGAGAGGTCAACAAACTCCTCAGGCCGCTCCGGCGTAGTGCCGTTAAAGGCGAAGTTGAACTTGATGAAGGTGAAGCCCGCTTCCGCGAATTGCTGCGCGATGAGGTCAAAGCCGCCCCAGTCCTTAAACCCATTGAAGCCGTGGGCATAGATGATGGCCGGGCGCGCCCCGCCCCGCTCATCGTAATGAATGTCGGTGGCGATGGGCCTGGTGTGCCGGTCGGTGAGGAGGATGTTTTTGACGGCCTTCATTGGGCCAAAGATAGACTGCGATAAGTGTCGGCTTTGAACCGTCAATACTTTGTGAGCGCGCCGGCGGCAAGGCAGCTTCCCGTTTCGTCCGTCAGCCGGTAATAGTAAATAGAGGGCGGCAGGCTGTGCAGCGAAATAGGGTAAGTCGTCTTGCCGGCGGGCCATGCGCGCGTGGGGATGGCGAGCGCCTCGCGCCCGGCGGCATCGGTGAGTGTAAAGGAAAGCCGCTGTGCTTCCTGCAGGCTCAGCTCTAAGGTGGCGCTGCCGGCGGCAGGATTCGGATAGAGGCGCATGCCGCCGCTCCAGCCGGCGCGGGCAACGCCGGACGGGCCGCCGGTCTTTATGCCCAGCCGCCAGGGCTCTGAGCCGTGCACACTGTCGTTGGCCGCAAAATAAAGCTGGCCCAGGTACTGGGCGAAGTTGGCGCAGCGGGCGCCGGGCGTTCTTAAAGTATCGCCGACACTCAATCCGCCTTTACGCCCCGGCCAAATATCTGCCACCTGGCTGGCGGCTGTATCGTTCCAGCTCCACAGCTCCCGGCCATAGGGCCGGCTGTAGGCTGCAAAGTAGAGGCGGTCGTTATAGACGTAGAGCTGGTTGGGAAAGGCGCTGCCGGTGCTGTCAATCACGGCGGCCAGAGCCGTGCTCTTGGCAACAGGATTGTAGCTGTAGAGCTGGTAGTTAGCTCCATTCACTGAGCCGGGGAAGTAAAAGGTATTATGATAAATAACCGGCCCCTGGAGCCAAGGGAGGCCATAGAGGCTGTCGGCCATCAGCCCATTACCGGGGCCGGGGGCAAGGTCGGTCAGGCGCGTAACGGTATCACCGTCGTAGCTGTACAGCTCAAAGCCATTGGCCGGCGTGTAGGCGGCAAAGCACATGCCCTGGCTTTGGGTAACGAAGAGGCCGTATGGGCGGCTGATGCCGGCGGTGCCTTTGGCAATGCGGTAATTGCCCGCCGCATCGCACTGATAGAGGTAAGTGGTGCTCCATGCGCCGCTGCCCTGTATTGCAGGCGCGGCAACGAAGTAAAGCACCGGGCCTGCCTTGGTGGTAAACACGCTAAGCTCCCGCGGAGCGGAGCCTTGGGCATTGCTTCCTATTTTGATGCGGCGTGGTGCATTAGCGCCGTCATACCGGTATAGCTCATACCCGTAGGAGCTGACGGGGAAGACCACGCTATCGGCAGTAAAGAAAAGGCAGCTTCCGTAAGGAGTAAGCCATAAAGGGTTTGAAGAAGTATTGCCGGGTGAAACATTAGCAACAACTGAAGGAGGATTCACCCCATCATAGCTGGCTAGTTCAATCCCAGTAGTGGACGAATTGCCTCCGCTATAAAACAATTTTCCATTAAAAGGGGCCATGCTTCGGGGGCCAAATTGGGTACCGCCATAGGCTCCAGGGCTAAGGTCATACACCATCTTTGCAGGCGAGCCGCCATCGTAGCTCCAAAGCTCAATGCCGCGAGTGCCATCAGTAGCAGGGAAATAGAGCTTGTTGTTCCACTCCATAACAGTACAAACAGCGTCCATTCCACCTCCAAAACGAGGAGTAGAATTAATATCCTGAAATAATACTGGTGTTTGAGCGCAAACATTCACACTGTAAAAGCACAGGATGACAAGGTACTGTATAGGCTTTCGCATGACCATAGGATTATGACGTCAAAACTACATATCACAGGCACTAACAAGTTCATTAAAAAAGAAGCTTTGTTGTTTGTTGTGTATAGCGGATGCCTAGATGCTCCGGGAAATTTTCTAATCGTGCTTCAACGCCATTAAGCCGCCTCCAAAGGCGGCTTTTTATGCGCCTCAATGCAGCTCCACCTCCGTCACCGAATTGCTCTGCACATTAAAGCGCTCCACCGTCTCCGCCGCATAAGGCAGCGAGGGGTTCTTCACCCAGTGCGCCTCGTAAGCGCCGGGCTTGAGCTGCAGCCGCTGCGCCGACGGATTACCCGTCACATTCATCGTATGGAAGGGAACGAACTTATTGCCCAGCGGCGCAAAGAGCGTCACTATGCCCTTGGGCGTGCTGTTGGTGAACTGCACAAAGCCCGGCTGCGGCAGGTAGATAACCGTCGCCGCGCCAAAGTCAATGTCGGCATTGAAGCGGGAGATGGGCATCGTGTTCACCTCTATGTAGTAATTGCCGGGCGCGAACTCCAGCTCCGCCGTACAGCGCTGTCTGACGGTCGGTCCCGGCTCAAAGCGGATGTTCACCAGCGCCTCAAACTCGCTCACCGGCCTGTCGGGCGCATCGTCGTAGCGGAAGACGAGGGAGCCGTTGCTCACCCGCACAATCACCTTGTTGTTCTTGTTCACCTCCACCGGCACGCGGCGCATCAGCATATTGGCACGGCCTGCTATGAGCAGGTTGTAATTGCCCGCCGGCACCACCTGCGGGTCCGGATTTCCCGAAGGGTCAACCGTGCGGTAAAATTGCTTCACGAGCTTGCCGGTAACGGCATCCAGCAACTGAAGCTGCGGCGAGGAAGCATAAAACTTACCCCGCCCGTCTGTGAATAGAATGGAGAGCGTTGTTTCCTTGGAGTCCTCAGTCTGCTTCGTGAATTCCGTCTCCTTCGGCTTGGTGGACGTTATCACCGGCTTTGTAGTTGCGGGCTTCACCACCGGCTTTGCCGGCGGGTCAATCTTGCGGATGACTACCGTCGTCTTCGTAGCCGTATCGCGCCTGGGCGGCGCGGGCTTCACGGCAATGATGGTATCCCGCTTCACCGGCGGCGCTACAACGACCGGAGCCTCACGCGGCGGCGGCGCAACCCGCGCATCTATCAGCACCGACAGGCCCGGCAGCGTGGTCGGTACGTGCGCGTTTACCGGAAGGCGTCTACGCGGTGCAGATGTGAGCGGCGCAATGATTTCCGGTTTCGGAGGCTTGGGCGCTTCCACCACAGGCTCGGGTGGTGGTTTACTCACTGACGCAATGCGCGGCAGGGCCATTGAATAAAGCAGCGGGCGATAGGTCTTTATCTGGAAGGGGCGCTGCTGTGCATTGCTCAGCGACGCAATCGTTACCGGCTCGGGCTGCGGCTTACTTATAGGGCTTAGCGGGGGCAGGCTCATCACCTTTGGTTGCGCAAGGCGCACCGCCGTTGTCTCCGCTCTTGCAGGCTGAGGGATTTTAATGCTTAAGTACGGCAGGGTGGTGTGCTCCGGCGTCCACACAGGCAGCGTAATTACAACCGGCGGCGTTATTGTTGTCTTTATTTCCGTCTTTACGGCCATGATAGGCGCGGAGAGGAGGGGGCGGTAATCATCCACAATGGTGCGGATGACCGTCGGGATTTCGTCCGGCTTTGCCGCCTGCAGGTAAGTGCCGAGGCAAGTGTACTGCTGCTTCAGCGGCGCATAATCCACCAGCGAGATGATGTAGGGGTGGAAGTAGATTTTACGCGCAATCAGTCGCTTCACCACATCGCAGATATCGCCGCCGCAGCTTTCCCCGCCGTCGGTAATGAGGATGATGGAGTACGCGTTGCGTGCATCATCCACCAGATCATTCGCCGCTGCTTCCTGCAGGGAATAGGCAATGGGCGATACGCCGAAGGGCCGCAGCGAGGCCATCCGCAAGCCCATCTGCGTGTAATTATTCTTTGAAAACATTACCTCCTGCTTCGTATCCGTGCAGTCGTTGTTCTGCGCCGGGCTTTGGTGGCCATATACGCGCAGGCCAAACTCCACGCCCGCATTGACGGCATAGATGCTGTCCATGAGCGAGCTGATGATGGCCCCGGCCGTCTTAAAACGCGTGGAAGACCCGCCCCAGGGTTGCAGCATGGACGACGATGCATCCACCAGCAGCAGGATGCGCGGCTGGCGCGTGCCGGTAAGCGGGGCAGGCTGCGCATGGGCAGGAAGCTGCAACAGCAATAGCAGTAAAATCAGCAGGCAGGCGGCGCGGAGCATGAGGAAAGCAAAAGTCGTTAGTCTTAATGAGCCGCGACGGCCGATTGACTAACGACTAACGACTATTGACTAACGACTATTATGTTCAGGCTACAGGTAACAGATGCTTATCCACCTGCCGGCTCAGCGAGCGGAAGGTATCCTCAATAGAATGGTCGCCGCGGATGCGCTCCAGCTTGCCCTGCATATCATAATACTGGGCTACCGGCGTTGTCTTCTCCTTGTATTCTTCAATGCGGCGCACTATCACCTCCGCATTATCATCGGAGCGGCCCGAGGTGGCCCCGCGGCCCATCATCCGGCGCTTTAGCTCATCCGCCGGCACCTCCAGCGAGAGTACGAGGTGGATTTGGGTATTCTTGAACTGCAGCAGCGCATCCAGCGCCTCCGCCTGCGCCTTTGTGCGCGGGAAGCCGTCAAAAATGAAGCCCCGCGCATCCGGAAACTCATCAATCATCGAAGAAATCATCCCGATTACTACCTCATCCGGCACCAGCAGGCCCTGATCCATATACTTGCGGGCTTCTACCCCCAGCGGTGTCTGCGCAGCCACCTCAGAGCGTAGCAGATCTCCGGTGGAGATGTGGCGAAGCCCGTAAGTGTGAACGATATTGGCCGACTGCGTACCCTTGCCACTGCCTGGAGGCCCAAACAATACTAAATTGAACATAAATGCGAAAAACGGTAAAACAGCACAAAAATAAGTGCTGCAAATCGCGCGGTGATTAATTCTTTTTATCGGGCCGGCTCCGGTTCGCTCCGGCAATTCCGTAGCGGCCTGCCGTGCCTCAAAGCAGCAGCACCGACAGCCCGTAGTCCGCAAAAAGGATCATGATGCAGCTCACTACCACGGCGGTGGTGGAGGCGCGGCCTATCTCCAGTGCGCCGCCTTCCACGTAGTAGCCGTAGTAGGAGGGGATGGTGGCGATGATGAAGGCGAAGGCGAAGGCTTTGCTCATGGCAAAGAAGATATTGTAGGGCAGGAAGCCGTTGATAAGGCCCTGGTGGAACTGCTCCTTACTCAGAATGGAGGAGAACATGCCGGCCAGATACCCGCCCCAGATGCCTATGGATATGGACAGGACGATGAGGCAGGGTATCATAATAAGGGCGGCGAGGATTTTGGGAAGGATGAGGTAGGCCTTGGAGTTGATGCCCATTATCTCAAGGGCGTCTATCTGCTCGCTTACGCGCATATTGCCCAGCTCGGAGGCAATCTTGGAGCCTACCACGCCCGCCAGGATGATGCAGATGACGGTGGGCGACAGCTCCAGTATCATAGAATCCCGGATGATGCCGGCAATGACGGGCCGCGGGATGATGGGGGAGATAAGCTGGTAAGCCGTCTGCACCGTAAGCACCATGCCGAGGAAGAGGGACACGATGCACACGATGGGCAGGGAGCGGATGCCGATGTCATTGCACTGGGCCATGAACTCATCCCAATAGACGCGCCAGTTTTCGGGGCGGGTGATGCTCTCTTTGAGCATCAGGGAAAATTTGCCCAGGTGCTCCAGCGGTTTTGTAAACATTGCTATTGGTTTTTCAAAAGTAGGGCCAGGGGCATGGAAGGGGTTGAGAAGATGCGAAGGTCTCGCCGTTATCACCAAAACCGAACCCGGATGCTTTGATTCAAACGCTCTGCCCGTAGGTTGTTGGTCATAAGACCAACAACGGCGGAAACACTCTGCCCGTAAAGGGTGAAAGTGGGAGTATGTCATACTCCAGATGGGGAGGAAACCATAAGGAGA
Source organism: Chitinophagaceae bacterium (assembly GCA_965246785.1). Classification (GTDB taxonomy): domain Bacteria; phylum Bacteroidota; class Bacteroidia; order Chitinophagales; family Chitinophagaceae; genus UBA1952. Next base: position 99,123 of record CBDFFM010000020.1, on the reverse strand, counting down.
TATGAAGGAGGTAGGAAGGAAGTGTACCGCCGCTGCCGGTTTTATGACGTGATAATACCGACAACGGCGAAACGCTCTGCCCGTAGGTTGTTGGTCATAAGACCAACAACGGCGGAAAGAAGGCCATCTAAGCCATTGTCATCCTGAACGGAGCTTCGCGAAGCGTTGCGCAGGGAAGGAACTGTATGCTCTGACATAAATGCTGCTATGCCAGACAATACCTGCCCTCGGCTTAGGGATCCTTCACTGCGTATTGCTGCGCAAAACTTTGTTCAGGATGACAATATCGGGCGAGGGGCACATCAACACCAGCTTCCGGACACCGGTATAAATAAGATAGCGACGCAGGAAATGGCGGCTTTTTACAGTGGGCAGACGCGGCGGGCCAACGGCGGTATGGTATTGGCCGTCTTTAGCGGCGGATGGGCTTGCCAAACGTCATCCTTAAACCATAATTTTAACGCCTTGCGCTTTTTGCAATCCCTTACCCTAATTTCATCCCCGCTAATTCATCCGTCAACCAATCTCTCCAATCGTATGGAAACACTCCCTACCCAACACCAACCACGCCCGCGCCGCCTGCAATGGCTGCTGCTGGCCCTGCTCTGCATGGGCGGCTTTGCCGCGAATGCGCAGACGTACTGTAATCCATCCTTCGTATATGGCTGCCAATATCAGGATGACATTAACAGCCTTGTTATAACTGGTGCAGGCTGCAGCTTAAGTGACTTGAATACAAGCTGCAATAATACCAGCACTGGCATCACCTATCGGTATCCCACAATCGGCATCCAGAATATGGCGCAGACCCAAACCTACAGTGGCTATACAACAGCCACTTTTGGGGGTGGTGAATACTTCGCCATTTGGATTGACTTTAATAATGACGGGCTATTTAACAACACAATCCATTCAGCTGGTTCGCCTACCGGCGAAAAGGTGGTTGGAGCATCGACGACATCAGGCCTCGGCCCATATGGGGGTTCTACGGTGCAAAACTTCTCCTTTACCATAGCTCCTACTGCAGCATTGGGCAATCACCGTATGCGCGCAATGGTACAATATGGTTCCACTTTTGACGCGTGCGGCACAGGGTATTATTATGGCGAGGTGCAGGACTATCTGGTGAACATCTTCCAGCTAACACCCTGCTCCGGCGCGCCTAACCCTGGTACCATTTCACCGGCTTCCACCACAGGCATCTGCCCCGGCACAAGCTATACCATCAATGCCGCCGGCTATTCCCTTAACTCCGCCCTGGCCTTCCAGTGGATGTACAGCATCAACGGCGGCACTACCTGGATGCCGGTGCCTGCCAATGGCAATGGTACGAGCTATGTAACCGGCCCCATCACGCAAAACGTCCGCTACCATCTGGTAGTAACTTGCCTCAATACCAATCAGAGCGATAGTTCCAACAATGCGGTGTTCAGCGTGCTTACCGGCTTCCCCACGTATGCGGGCCTGCCGTTCTTTGAAAGCTTTGAAAACTGGTCAAGCGGCTGCGCCAACAGCGACCTCCCCTCCATCAACTGGACCAACCAGCCCAAGACCGGCGACGCCAGCTGGCGCCGCGAAGACCAGGGCTCTACCGCAAACTGGACTAATGTGACATACGGTGCTTATGCGCCGGCCTATGCTGTAGGCCAGCACAGTGCGCGCTTCCACGCCACATATTCTCCCGGCCTGGCCGGCGCGGGTGTACTTTCCGCGTATGTGAATTGCAGCGCCACTGCGGGCACTAAAGAGCTTCAGTTTTATCTGCGCACTGACCCCGGCTTCGGCGCAAACGACTCCGTATATGTAGATACCTCCCTCAACGGCGGTCTGAGCTTCGGGCGCCTTGCACAGTTTGGCCCCGGCTCCGGCGGCTGGGATTTCAAGACCCTCCAACTGGCCTCCAACTCTGCAACCACCGTTATCCGCTGGACTGCGTGGATGGGCTATCTGTACAATTACTACACAGACATGGGCTTGGACGGCGTGCGCGTGCTGCCTCCATGCAGCGGCAAACCAGTAGCGGGCAAGATTGACTCGGTGAAGGCATGCCCCGGCAAGAACTTCACGCTATCGCTTACCGGCACTTCACAGTCTGCGGGCCTTGCTTACCAATGGCAGTATAAGCCCACCGGCTCTACCCTTGGCTGGGCAAACCTGCCGGGCGGCACTATTGCCAAGCCTACGGCTAATATCAGCGTGCCTACTTCCTTCCGCGTGATTGTTACCTGCACCAACAGCACAGCGCCGCCGGCGGTGGATGATACATCGGCTGTGTTTGACGTATCGCTGGATGCTTTCTACTACTGCTACTGCGATGTGCCTACTACCGTTCAGTATCCGTACAACTACAGCGCCATAGGCAATGTGAGCGTAGCAACGCGCCCTGCCGGTGTAACGCTGATGAGCAATACGACCAGCGTGCTGTCAGGTGTTTTCTACACATCGTACGCCAAGACGGTACCGGCGCCAACCCTTATACGTGACTCCACCTACCGCTTCAGCGTAACGCCGATATATGGCTCTACCTACCCGGGCTATTATTATGGCGGCACGGTGGCAGCGTTCTTAGACAGCAACCGGAACGGCATCTTTGACCTGCCCGGCGAGCGTATCATGAACAAGACTACCAGCTCAGGCTCCGCACTTCCTCCGGCATCGTTCCAGGATGTGAAGATTGCATCTAACAACCCGGTAGGCCTTACCGGCCTGCGTGCCATCATTGTTTATCCCGGCCCAACAGGCGGCATCAATCCATGCGGTGCATATAGCTATCAGCCTGAGGTAGAAGACTACCTTGTTTATATAGAGTATCAGCCCTGCAACGGCCCCGTTAATCCCGGCACGGCCTATATCTCCGATACATCCGTATGCCCGGGCTATACAGTGGATCTGTGGGATACTTCTTACGAGAAGCAGCGCACCGGCATCGTCCGCGTGTGGCAGCAGAGCACCAACGGTGGTGCTTCTTATAACAACATTGCCGGCTCTGTCAATAAGGATACGCTGCTCAATGTACCGATTACCTCTACCGGCTCTACTTACGGCACAAGGTTCCGCCTGGCTGTGATATGCACTAACAGCGGTGATACGAGCTACAGCAATAACCTGCGAGTGACTAATCCTTCCGCTGTACAGTGCTATCCGGTAGCTGCGGCGATGGCCCCGGGCACGAATGATTCCTCAGACATCGGTTCCTTCCAGATAGGCCCATGGGTGAACCCGCAGCCGGTGGTGGTATCCGGCCCGCACCTGATGAACCCGGCTGCTACCCGCCGCCGTACAGACTACACCAAGGTTGGCGGCATTGTGCTGGCAGCGGACTCTACGTACCGCGTCGCTGTTTTCCACACCATGAAGACGGCTAACCATGCCAACGCAGTGGTAAGCGTGTTCATTGACTTCAATAATGACCTGAAGTATGACATTAACACTCCTGGCTATCCTTTCCCGTCAGAGCTGATTTACCGTGGCTACACAACTGCGAACAACTTCTACCTTGATACGTTCTTCAAGATGCCGAGCAACCTCATCCCTAACGTGCCTACCGGCATGAGGGTGGTGCTGAACAATGACCTGAACGTAAGCCAGGGTGCTAACAATGGTAATAATGGCGCAGGCCTCTTTACCTCTGGTGAAGTAGAAGACTACGTGATTACCTTGACCCGCACGCCGCTGAGCGTGGGTACGCATGGCCTGGTGCAGAACCTTGCCATCTTCCCGAACCCGACGGATGCGAAGGCAACACTTGTATTTGACGCGCCAAAGGCCATCAGCCATGTGGACGTAGTGGTTACGACCATTACCGGCCAGCAAGTGCTGACTCGCAGCTTTGACAAGCCAAACCAACGCTTCACTACGGAGCTTGACCTGAGCGGAAAGGCTAAGGGCATCTACTTCGTGGAAATCCGCGCCGACGGTGAGAAGACCGTCCAGAAGCTGACGCTGCGCTAATCCGCTGCGAAATAGCTGAGCTATATATCCGGGCTGCCCAAAAGGCAGCCCGGATTTTTTTGCGGCTGTTTTGAACGCGCCGCCGCCAGGCGCGTTCCTACGGGGCCGGGCCGCAGAATCCTGCCAATACTGGCGTCAATCCAAAAAATCTTGGTCACCTTCGCGCCATGCAATTTGAGCGGAACGGTCTTTCACCTGAGGAACTGGTAAACCTCTACACCGAGCTCCTCCGCCCGCGGATGATAGAGGAGAAGATGCTGGTGCTCTTGCGGCAGGGACGCATCTCTAAATGGTTTTCCGGTATCGGTCAGGAAGCCATTTCGGTAGGCGCCGCCCTGGCGCTGGATAGCGACGAGTACATCATGCCTATGCACCGGAACCTCGGCGTATTCACGGCACGAAAGATGCCTTTCGACCAACTCTTCAAGCAATGGCAGGGTCGCAAAGGCGGTTTTTCGAAAGGCCGCGAGCGAAGCTTCCACTTTGGCGCGAATGAGTACCATATCTGCGGCATGATCAGCCACCTCGGGCCGCAACTCGCCATTGCCGACGGTGTGGCACTGGCGCATAAGCTGCGTAAGGAGGAAAAGGTAAGCCTGGCCTTCTCCGGCGACGGGGCGACGAGCGAGGGCGACTTTCACGAGGCGCTGAATGTTGCTGCTGTGTGGGAGCTGCCGGTCATCTTCATTATTGAGAATAATGGCTACGGACTAAGCACGCCGAGCCGGGAACAGTTTCTGGTAGAAAATCTTGCTATCCGCGCGAAGGGGTATGGGATGAAAGGCATCAGCATTGACGGTAACAACATTCTGGAAGTCTATAACGCCATCAAGGAAGCGCGGGAATATTGCATTGAAGAGCAAAAGCCGATTTTGGTAGAATGTATGACGTTCAGAATGCGGGGCCATGAAGAAGCCAGCGGTGTGAAGTACGTGCCAAAAGAGTTGTTTGAAGAATGGGCCAAGAAAGACCCGCTGGCCAATTACGAAAAATGGCTGCTCAAAAAAGAGCACATCACCGAAGCGCAGATAGAAGGTTTCCGCGAAAGCATTCGTCAGGAAATTGAGGCAGGCTTAGAAGCCGGCTTTGCCGAAGGCCCGGTAACGCCGGATGTGGAAGAAGAAATCCGGGATGTGTACGCCCCCCACACAACCGTCCAACAACCGTCTAACAACCGTCCAACAACCGTCCAACAATCGGAAAAGAAATTCATCAACGCCATCTCCGACGCCCTCCGCCAGAGCATGGAGCGCTTCCCCAATCTCGTATTGATGGGCCAGGACATCGCCGAGTATGGCGGCGCATTCAAGGTCACGGAAGGATTTGTGGAAGCCTTTGGCAAGGCCCGTGTCCGCAACACACCGCTTTGCGAAAGCGCCATCGTAGGCGCGGCGCTGGGACTCAGCATCAAAGGCTTTAAAAGTATGATGGAGATGCAGTTTGCCGACTTTGTAACGGTGGGCTTCAACCAGATTATCAATAACCTCGCGAAGATTCATTATCGCTGGGGGCAGAATGCCGATGTGGTAATCAGAATGCCAACCGGCGGCGGCGTGGGCGCGGGGCCATTCCACTCGCAGAGCAATGAGGCGTGGTTCGTCCACACGCCGGGCCTGAAGGTGGTTTATCCCTCCACGCCGGAAGATGCGAAGGGCCTGATGTGTGCCGCGCTGGAAGACCCGAACCCGGTAATGTACTTTGAGCACAAGGCACTTTACCGGAGCATCAGCGGGCCGGTGCCGGATGAATGGTACACGATTGAAATCGGCAAAGCGCGCATCGTGCAGGAAGGCGAAGACATTACCATCATTACATATGGCGCAGGCGTGCATTGGGCAAGTGAATATGCGGCGCAGCATCCCGAAACATCCTTTTACATTCTGGACTTGCGCACGCTGCTGCCGCTGGATTATGACGCCATCCGCGAAGCGGTGAAAGCTACCGGCAAGGTGCTGTTGCTGCACGAGGATACGCTGATCGGTGGCCTCGGCGGCGAGCTGGGCGCATGGATTAGTGAGCATTGCTTTGAGCTGCTGGACGCACCGATTGTGCGTTGCGCCAGCCTGGACACGCCGGTGCCGTTTGCGATAGAATTGGAGCAGGCTTTTATGGCGAAGGGGCGGCTTGGGGAAAGTGTGGCGAAGCTGTTGGCTTACTGATTTAACCACAGAGCGCACTGAGTACGGCACAGAGGTACACAGAGCACTCAGTGAAACTCTGTGCGAAACTCTATGTCCTCTGTGGTAAAAAGCCCGTCCTCCAAAAAGCTCCGCATCCTCCCGCTCGCCGCCGTCATCTTCCTGACGGTCTCCGGCGGGCCGTACGGATTGGAGCCGCTGCTCACCTACGCTGGCCGCGACGCCGCGCTGCTGCTACTCATCGTCACGCCGCTGCTTTGGGACATTCCCGCCATCCTCACCGTGCTGGAATTAAACAGCATGATGCCCATCACCGGCGGCTATTATGAATGGGTGAAGCGGGCGCTTGGGCCAAGGTTTGGCTTTTACGAAGGCTGGTGGACATGGCTCTACACCTTCGTTGACCTCGCCATTTATCCGGTGCTCTTCGTCACCTACGCGGCTTACTTCTGGCCTGAAGTGAGTGCTTATAAAATCCCGGTCTGCCTCGCCATCATCTGGCTCGGTGCGGGGCTGAATATCCTCGGTGTCTCACCCATAGGCAAGCTGTCCATGCTGCTCGGCGCAATGGTGCTGACGCCTTTTCTGATTATGGGCGTCATGGCACTGGTGCATCCGCAGGCGCTGCACGCATTACCTGCGCCATCGCTGAAAGGCATTCCCTTCCCGATGCTCGGCATGGCGCTTTACACCGTGATGTGGAACTTCTTTGGCTGGGATAATGCTACAACTTACGCCGGCGAAGTGAGCGATGCGCCGCGCACCTACATCCGCGCTATCGTGTTGGCCTTCTGTACCGTGCTCGGCGTCTATGCCATCGTGGTTATCATCATGCAGGCTTCCGGCATTGACGCGAAGGGCCTAAAAGACGGCGGCTTCCCGGTGCTCGGCGAACTGATTGGCGGAAGGTGGCTTGGTTCGGCAGTCGCTATTGGTGGATTGGCGAGCGCGCTTGGACTTTACAATGCGGTGCTTCTTTCCGTTAGCCGCGTGCCGGAAGTCATGGCCGCTGACCGCCTTCTGCCGAAGGCACTCAGTAAATCTCATTCGCGCTTCGGCACGCCGTACGTCTCTATCATCGTCTGCGCAGTAGTGGTGAGCGGTATGATATTCTGGTCTTTTGAACAACTAATCGTGATTGACGTAACGCTTTACGGCGCCGGACTGTTTCTGGAATTTGTGGCGCTGATAGCCTTGCGCATTAAAGTGCCGGATGCGCTAAGGTCATTCAGGATTAAGCTGGGTGTTCCGGGACTTTGCGCCATGTATGCCTTGCCGGTTGGTGTGTACAGCATCGCCATTTGCGGCGCGTTCGCATCTTCGGGCGAGGCTTTGAAGCCGGCTATATTTTCGGCGCTGGCTATTGGCAGTGCGGAACTGGGCTGGCAGGTGACGCGTGTGTTTCATGCACGTCTGCCGTCCCCAGACTAAAGTCTGGGGTTAAGGATATCCGGTGATTGGCTAAAGCCGGTTAATGCTGCTTTGCGGACTTACCAAGTGCTATTTTCGCCCTAACAATAAAGCCGGCCCATGCAACACCGCTACGCCTTACTCCTGATTCCGATAATATCTTTTGCTGCCTGCAAAGGCGATGGCGGCAAGAGCCGGGGCCCAATCTCGCTCGGCGATTCATCTACCATAGTCACAGAGACCAATGAATCGCTGCTGCAAGACCAGGTGCCCGACCTGAAGCCGGTCATTACCTCCGAAAGAGCGGAAGAAGCCCAGGCGCAGCAACCCGCTGCGGACACTTCCGTAAAAGCTCAGGCCCTTCAGCAAGCTGCGCCTGCCGGCAATGGCTTGTCCATTCAGTTCAAGGAGGTAACCGTTTTCATCCCTGGCATTACGGTGCGCGAGCAGGTCAAAGACTACAGCACGGCGCGGGGCGCATCCTTTACGCTCAGTGGCGGGAGTCTTGAGGGCGCAAGCCTGCGCATAAGCGGCAACGCGGTAACAAAAGTTTCGCAGCGTACGCAGACGATGCTGGCGCTGAAAGACGGCAGCGACAAGCTGACGCTGGAATCGCTGCCCAAACAGACTTCCGGCTGGGAAGCGCTGAGCGGCTCCACCGGTGCTTACAGCATTACTGGCCTAAGCGGCACTGATTTAGAATACAAGATGCCATCGCCGGCGGCGCTGCGAAATGCGGTGCAACAGGCAGCGCGGAAGGCACGACTAAATCGTCAGGATACGCAGGAGTGGCTGGATGCGGTGCGCAATCTTCGCTCGGCTGATCAGGCGCCGGCAACGGTTGTGCTGCGCAGTGTAATGTGGCGGATGGAAGGGAAAGGTTTTTCTAAGGAAGTCCGGGTGGATGTACCGATGCCTTAATCGCCAATCACTGCCACACACTTCAATTCAATAGCAATCGCACTCGGCAAAGAAGTAACACCCACAGTCGTACGGCAAGGCTGCGCGTCTTTGAAATACTCCGTATAGATGCGGTTGTAGGTGTGGAAGTCCCGCTTCATATCCACGAGAAATGTTGTTACGTCCACCAAGTCTTCCCACTTCGCGCCGGAGGCTTCCAGCACCGTGCGCACGTTCTTAAACACGCTGTGGCACTGCGCTTCAAAGTCAAAGCTTTTGAACTGGCCGTGCTGGTCTAATTCCAGTCCCGGAATGGAGTCGTCCTCCGGGTTGCGCGGGCCTATGCCGGAGAGGAAGAGCATGTTGCCTACACGACGAGCGTGCGGATAAAGGCCCATGGGCTTAGGCGCAGCAGTGGCTTCTATTTTTTCGTTCATTGCTTTGGTAAAAAGAGTCCCAGACTTTCTATTTCTGAAAATCCTTTGTCATAAGTGTAAAGCGGTAGCTTGTAATAGTGACTTGCCGCCGCGATAAATGCATCCGGCATTTTCAGCCGGTACTTTATGCGTAGCGTAATAATGGTCTCCTTCATGGCGTGCTCATAAGGAAGCACATTGCAGGCTGAAATCAATTCTGCGATTGATGCCTTTTGAACTTCAGTAAGTTGAGGCTTGCTGTAAAGCTCAATTTCCGTAAGGAAAGAAATGTGCTTGTCTGTTTCTTCAAGAATAGGAATCAGGCTTCTATCTCCATTCAGAAAATGAATAAGCACATTCGTGTCAAACAGGATTTTATTCCCACTCATCACGCAGACGTTTTTGGTAAGCAAGAGCATCTTCCTCCCACTTTACCGACCCGCATAAGTGGGCAAGGCTTTTACGCTTTGCGGTTCGCTCCTGCTCCATATGCTCCTGCATCGCATGAAGTTTCTCCTGGATTTCTTCCGGAGAATCATGCTGGGTATCTATCTCTATCACCATAATCTCAAATTTACAGTTCTATACACACATTCTTAGGCTCCGTAAAAAACCGCAAGGCATCCCAGCCGCCTTCCCTTCCAACCCCGCTGTTTTTAAACCCGCCGAACGGCGTCCGCAAATCGCGCAGCAGCCAGCAGTTCACCCAGATGATGCCGCTGTGCACCTTCGCGCTTACGCGATGCGCCCGGCTCACATCCTGCGTCCAGATGGTAGCCGACAAGCCGTAGTCCGAAGTATTAGCAAGCTGAAGGGCCTCATCTTCCGTCTTAAACGATTGCAGCGTCACCACCGGGCCGAAGATTTCTTCCATGTTCGTCCGGCAGCTCGCGTCTAATCCTTCAAAAATGGTAGGCTGGATGAACAGGCCATTCGCGCAGCGCCCCGCCGGCTTCACCGCCTCGCCGCCCAGCAAGAGCTTCCCGCCTTCTTCCTTCGCCCCCGCAATCATCCCCATCACCTTATCAAAATGCAGCTTGCTCACCACCGCGCCCTGCTTGCTATTCTCATCCAGCGGGTCGCCGACCGTCAGCTTGCTTACACGCGCCACAAACTCCTCCCTGAACTTTTCATACACACTTTCCTCCGCCAATATCCGCGAACCACAAAGACATATCTGCCCCTGATTAGAGAATGACGACTGCACCGTCGTCCGCATCATCTTATCCCAATCGCAGTCCGCGAAAATGATGTTCGGGTTCTTCCCGCCCAGCTCCAGGCTCAGCTTCTTAAACTGTGGCGCAGCCACCGCCGCAATATCCCGACCCGCCCGCGTGGAGCCCGTGAATGAAATCGCCTTAATCTCCGGGTGCGCCACAATCGCGCTGCCGCACTTCGGGCCGCCGCCGTGCACAATATTCAGCACCCCATCCGGCAGGCCCGCCTCCTTGCAAATGACAGACAGCAGGTATGCCGTCATCGGAGTCACCTCGCTCGGCTTCGCCACCACGCAATTGCCCGCCGCCAGCGCCGGCGCAATCTTCCACGTAAACAGGTACAGCGGCAGGTTCCACGGCGAGATGCAGCCCACCACCCCAATCGGCTGCCGCAGCGTGTAATTAATCGCCTTATCCTCCATGCTGTGGCTCTCCGTGCTCGTGTGCATGATGCCCGTCGCAAAGAAGCGGAAGTTGGAAGAGGCCCGCGGAATATCCACCCGCTTGCTCAGCCACAGCGGCTTCCCGTTATCATTCGTCTCCGCCAGCGCAAGGGCCTCCCCATTCTTATCAATCCCCTCCGCAATCCGGTTCAGCACCTTAAAGCGCTCCTCCGCCGGCGTCGTGCTCCAGCCGGCAAAAGCCGCCTTCGCCGCGCCTGCGGCGAAGTCCACATCCCCCGCATCGGAGTCCGGCGTCTGGCTATACACTTCGCCCGTGGCGGGGTTGATATTGTCCATCCAGCCCTCGCCGATGGCGTCGCGGAAGGAGCCGCCGATGAAGTTTTGGATACGGGCCGGTGCGTGCAGGTTCATAGGTGCAAAGAGACGGGTTTTAGGGAAGATTTTTTGGTAGCCGGTTTTCGGTTCGCTCCCAATCTTTCCTTGCGTCGCACGTTTCATCGGCTGTCAGTCTGTTTGGCTTTTCCCTTAGCATAAGCGGATTGCGGCGCTGCTGGAAAAGCCTTCCCGGAGGAAGGATTTCAATTCCTGCCGCCGGAATTGCTTTCTCTGCCGCCGGAATCGCCTTTCCGGCGGCAGGAATCACCTTTCCTGCCGCCGGAATTCAATTCCTGCCGCCGGAATCACCTTCCCGGCGGCAGGGAAGGCCTTCCCGGAGGAAATAATGCTCCGGATTCAGCTGGTCACGTATAAGCTTCCGCCGCCAACGCTCTCGCCGTTGCTGGTATTATCACCGGCAGCTTAGGGGTATGGCTTCCGAGTTCGTTGTTGGTCATAATACCGACAGCGGCAGGAAAAACCCCTATTTTTAGCGAAAATCACAACATGAAGCTCATAACCTACGTAGCTCTTCTACTCTGCTTTATTAGTCAGTCGGCGCTTGCGAAAATGGCTAAGATTGAACCTACGGTACTCAAACAAAACGCCAATGGAGTTTGGATTTATGAAAAGGTACTGGATGTTCCAAGTACTAGTAAAATTGAATTGTACAAACGCGTCAAAAAGCACATTCAGACAACAGTGCAATCCTCTGATAATGTGATGACGTTTGACGATGTCAACTACGAATCGATTATTACTAGTCCTACGCTGTCCCTCGGAGAACTGGTTTGGGCAAATATCAAAGCACAGCAATTAAACTTCAAACTGACGGTTGAATTCAAGGATAATAAACTCAGGATTTTTGCAACTTCATTTAGCTACTATGCTGTTATTAGTACGCTGCATGGCGGCTCATTAGAAGCATTTGAATGGAATAAGGTTTATATCAAAGCCATAAATGAAAAAGTTGACCCAGCCCTTACAGCGTTCTTCGGCGGTATTGAGGAAGCTGCCAAGTCAAGCAGTAAGAGTGATTGGTAGTCTATGTTCCTTTATGGAATTAATGTCCGTTTAAAGCCCGACAGACTGACGAACCCTGAGGAGTGCGACGCAAGGAACGATTGGGAGCGAACGGAACGCTGACTAAAAAAGTATCCCCTAAGTGACGGAGCGGAAAACCGTCCAGCGGAGCAGCATTTCAAGGAAAAGGCAGGCGCAGGCGAGGAGGGCAAGGGGGAAGAAGAGCTCGGAGAAGTGCTTGAAGGAGGAGACTTCCACCTTCGTCTTTTCCATCTTGTCAATGCGCTCGTAAATCTGCTTCAGCGAGTTGTCGCCCGTGGCGCGGAAGTACTCGCCGCCGGTTTCGGTGGCTATTTTGCGCATGAGGGCCTCGTCAATCTGCACGGGCATCATCGTCATCACCGTGCCGCCGCCGGGCGTCTGGGCGGGGTAGGGGGCCTGCCCCGCATTGGTGCCCACGCCTATGGTATAGACGCGCACTTTGTAGGTCTTGGCTATTTCCAAGGCCAGCTCGGGGCCTACGCGGCCGGTATTGTTCACGCCGTCGGTGAGGAGGATGATGACCTTGCTCTTGCCGTTGGTATTGCGCACCAGGTCAACGGCGGTGGCGAGGCCGTCGCCAATGGCGGTGCCGTCCTGCAGAATGCCGCTCTTCACCTGCTCCACCTGCTCCAGCAGCACGCGGTGGTCAATGGTGACGGGGCATTGCCGGAAGCTCTCGCCGGAAAAGATGACGAAGCCGATGCGGTCGCCGATGCGGTTGTTGATAAAGTCGGTAGCCACGCGCTTGGCCGCCTCAATGCGGTTGGGCTTAAAATCCTCCGCCAGCATAGAGCCCGAGATGTCCATCGCCAGGACGATGTCAATGCCCTCGCTATCCACATTCTCCGACACAGAAGAGCTTTGCGGCCGCGCGAGCGCCACAATGAGCGCCGCCATGGCAATGACGCGCAGCACAGTGAGCAGCGGGCGCAAACGTGCGCGGAAGGAAGGCTTTATGTGTGCAAGGCCGCTGGTGGTGGTAAGGCGTAGGGCGGGCGCGGCGCGGCGGCGGGTCTGCCACTGCCACAGCAGTATAGCGGGGATGAGGAGGAGCAACAGAAAGGCCCAGGGCTGCGCAAACTGCACGCTCTTCCAGTCTTTGAGGGCGTGGATGTACTGCATCATGGCTGGGCGGGCGGCGTTGGCGTGTTTCCTTCTGCGGAAACGACAGGTTTAGGAATCGTAGCCATGACTATTTCCTTCGCGGCCTGCATGGTACTGATGTGCTCGGCCGGCGTGGGCTGGGCGCGGGCGAATTTCGCCATGTCTGCTGTGGCGAGGATGCTGTGAAGCTTTTGGGCGTGGAAGGCCAGCTCAATGTGGCTGTTGGCAGCGGCGGTGAGCTCATCGGTGGTGCGTTCTAATGCAGGGACGTTGAAGCGTTCCTCAACGTAATTCCGCAGAATGTCAGTGAGACGAACGTAGTATTCTTTGACCTCGCCGCGCTGCCAGACGTTCTCGTTTTCCAATGCTGTTAGCAGACGCAAGGCCTTTTCATGCAAAGGCTCCGGTGTAGGCGGCGCAGTCACGACCATCGGCTTGCGGCGCGTCTTGAGCCAGATGATGAGGCCGATAATGGCGGCAAGCAGGTGCAGGCCGAGGATAATCCAGCCGAGATAATCCAGCCACGAGCCTTCCACCTGCATGATGCCTTTGATGGGCTTGAATGGCTTGGTGGTATCCACCGGCACGGTGCTCACGCTGAGTATTTTGCCTTCGGTAGTCAGGTTGTAAGGAGCCGCGCCGGACTTGATAATGCCCACTTGGAAGGAAGGAATGGAATACTCGCCGCTGTCCCATCCGCTCACCTTCATGCACTGGGAATAGACAGTGAGGGCGCCCTTCTTCACCGAATCAATCTTAAGCTTCTGCACCACTTCCAACCTGCCGAAGGAGTCAGGAATCTGCGGCCAGACGATGCGGGTTTTCGTCGGGTCGCATTGCACTACGATGCAGACATCCGCCTGGTCGCCGACGAGCAGCTTGGTGAAGGACACTTCCAGCGAGGCGAAGGCTTCGGGAGCGGTCTGCGCCGCTGCCTGCAAGCAGAAGAACGCGCCGACGCAAAGGGTCGTGATATATCGGAATGCGGGCATCATCTGTTGATAAAATAGCCTTGCAAAGCTTTGACGTAATCTTCATCCGTGCGGATGCTCATTAGCCCCGCGCCTGCCTTACGGAAGGCCTGCACGCCGTAATGCTTCATTCCTTCAAAGGCTTTTCCGTATTCAAGCTGCACGCGCTTGTCGTTTGAGTCAATCCAGCGCAGCGCACCCGTCTCGGAGTCAGCCACCTGAATCAGTCCGGCCTTCGGCAATTCCCTGTCCGCCTTGTCATACACCTGAATGCCCACCACATCATGGCGGCGGGCGGCAAGTCGCAGCGGCGTCTCATACGGCGCGGAGATAAAGTCGGAAAGAATGAAGGTAATGGTGCGCTTCTTCATCACGCCATTCAGGTATTCCAGCGCGGTGGCGAGCTGTGTGCCGCTTACGCCCTTGGGCTCCAGCGCAATCAACTCGCGGATGATGCGCAGGATATGGCTGCGGCCCTTCTTCGGCGGAATAAAGCCTTCCATTTTGTCTGAAAAGAAGATGACGCCCACCTTATCGTTGTTGGTAGCGGCAGAGAAGGCCAGCGTCGCGCCAAGTTCGGTAATGGTATCGCGCTTGGAGCGCCCTACGGTGCCGAATAGCGAGGAGCGGCTGACGTCCACCAGCAGCATCAGCGTCAGTTCCCGTTCCTCCTCAAACACTTTTACATGCGGGGCGTTGGAGCGGGCAGTCACGTTCCAGTCAATGGAGCGGATGTCGTCGCCCACCGCATACTCCCGCACCTCGCTGAACGACATGCCGCGACCCTTGAAGGCGGAGTGATACTCGCCCGCGAAGATGTGGTTGCTCAGGCCCTTAGTCTTGATTTCAATGCGTCGGACGCGGGCGAGGATTTCGGCGGTGGTCAATGGCGTTGGAGTGTTGGAATGTTTGAGCGTTGGAGCGTTCGGTGGGATTATTGTTTAGTCGGCTTTCGGTTCGCTGCCAATCGTTCCTTGCGTCGCACACTTCGGCGTGCGTCAGTCTGTCAGCCTTTCTCGTATCCTGCGGCAACGCGGACAAAAATAGAAGCCTGCTCCAATGCATCCACTTAATTTTTTCTCAAAAGGTCGGCGGCCTGTAGCTTTACGCAAAACAATCCCGTCTCTATGCGCCGCTTATCCGCAGGTGTGCTTCTTGCCGCAGTCTTTGCGGTTTCGTGCAATAACTCATCTTCCGACAAGGAATCCCGCTCCGTCACGACCGACTCCATTCGCCTCGCTGATTTCCCGGCCTCGCCCGACTTCCCTGCGGCCAGTCTTGGCATCGCCGGTATGCAGGCTACGAAGGTGGGCGCTGATTCTGTGAAGCTCGCCATCACCTTTGACGTAAAGAACTATGACCTGAAGATGCAGACGGGTGATGCAGGCGGCAAGCAGTGCAATAATTCCGACAAAGGCCAGCACATCCACTTTATCTTAGACAACAAGCCGTATGTAGCGCTGTATGAGCCGAAGCACGAGACGACGGTGCCGATCAACAGTGAGCATTACATCCTGTGCTTTCTTTCCCGCTCTTATCACGAAAGCGTGAAGCACAAGGAAGCGGCAGTGCTGGCGCATATTAAGGTAGATGCTGCCGGAAATCTTCAGCGCATGAGTGACACAGCCGGCCCGATGATTTTCTATAGCCGTCCGAAAGGCGATTATCTCGGGAAGGATACGGCCAATCTGCTGCTGGATTTTTACCCAGCAAATGTTGCGCTGGGCGGCGATTACAAGGTGAAGGCGGAGGTGAAGAATGAAACCACCGGTAAGAGTACATCTTTTACGCTCGGCGAGTGGAAACCGCATTTTATCCAGGGCCTTGGCACTGGCAAGTGCGCTGTAACGTTGACGCTGGTGGATAAAGAAGGCACTCCGGTTCAAGGCCCGAATACAACGGTAACCCGAAACTTTAACCTCGCGGCGAGTGAGCCGATGAAATAAAACCCCTCTGCCCGTGGCGAAACCGGGCAAACCTCCCTTTGGTCGGGCAGACCGGTTTCTATGCGCGTCGTCATTACCGGACTTGGCATTTATTCCTCCCTCGGCGTTAACCGGGAGGAAGTAACGCGCTCCCTTCGCGAAGGCCGCTCCGGCATCATCCTTGACCCGGTACGCAAGGCATTCGGCTACCGTTCGGGCCTTACGGGCTTTGTGCCGCGCCCGCAGCTTAAGGGTTTGCTTGACCGCCGCGCACGTCTCATGATGCCTGAGCAGGCGGAGTATGCTTATGTGGCTACAAAGGAAGCATTGGCTCACGCCGGAATAGATGAAGACTTCATCATCCAAAACGAAACCGGGATCATCTACGGCAATGATTCGTCCGCGCAGTCAGTTATTGAAGGCATGGATGTGATCAGGGAGAAGAAGGATACCATGCTCCTCGGCTCCGGCTCCGTCTTTCAAGTGCTCAATAGCACTGTTACGATGAACCTCGCCACCATCTTCAAGCTACGCGGCATCAACTTTTCCATTTCGGCGGCATGTGCTTCCGGCTCACACGCTATCGGGCTTGGGTATATGTTCATCCGGCAGGGCTTGCAGGAGCGCATCATCTGCGGCGGTGCGCAGGAGCTAAACATTTATTCCATGCCCAACTTTGACGCCCTCGGCACTTTTTCCACGCGGGAAGATGCGCCGGCGAAGGCGTCCCGCCCTTTTGATAAAGACCGCGACGGCCTTGTGCCTGGCGGCGGCGCGGCAACTGTGATGCTGGAAAGCTTAGAAAGCGCGCAGGCCCGCGGCGCGAACATTCTGGCGGAAGTTTTGGGCTACGGCTTCTCCTCAAACGGCCAGCACATTTCTAATCCAAGCGCCGAAGGTCAGGCGCGCTCTATTCATCGTTCATTGAAAGATGCCGGCATTGCCGCTGGCGATGTGGAGTATATCAACGCCCACGCCACCTCAACACCCGCGGGTGATGTGGCCGAGGCAGAAGCCATCTTTGAAGTCTTCGGCGGAAACGTGCCGGTCTCTTCTACCAAGAGCATGACCGGGCATGAGTGCTGGATGGCGGGCGCCAGCGAGGTGGTTTATTCCATGCTGATGATGGAAGGCGGCTTTATGGCCCCGAATATCAACTTTGAAAATCCTGACGAGCACAGCGCGAAGATTAACGTGCTCCCGGAACGGCTGGACAGGGGCTTTGATACCTTTCTATCCAACTCTTTCGGCTTCGGCGGGACAAATTCTTCGCTGGTGATACGGCGGTGGAAGTAAGTCGGGGCTTGGCACTTATTTAACCAACAAATTTTCCTTATTTAAGCTGCTTTTGCCCGGCAGCGCTTATTTTTGCGCCCTTATTCTCAAGAAATTTTTTAAACCAAAATTCATATGCAGGAAACAGGGACAAAAAATCCATCGGCGAAGCTGACCGATTTGGGCCTTGACGTGGCGATTGCACACTGGAACCTCTCCCCGGAAGAGCTGACGAAGAAGACTTTAGAGCTGGGACAGGGTGTGCTGAACGATACGGGCGCCCTCTCCGTAAGCACCGGCAAATTCACCGGCCGCTCGCCTAAGGATAAATTCACCGTGAAGGACGCCATCACCGAGAAGAGTGTTGACTGGGGCGATGTGAACATTCCCTTTGAGCCTGCCGCTTTTGACAAGCTTTATGAGCGCGTAACTGCTCACCTGAAAGACAAGGAAGTATGGGTGCGCGACGCCTATGCCTGCGCCGACCCGAAGTACCGCCTCAACATTCGCGTAGTCAACGAAACGCCCTGGGCTAACCTCTTCTGCAACGACCTCTTCCTGCGCCCTACGGCTCAAGAGCTACAGACGCAGCAGCCTGACTGGGTGATTATCCAAGCCCCTTCCTTCCAGGCCGACCCTGCTGTGGATGGCACGCGTCAGGCCAACTTCACGATTGTAAACTTCACCCGCAAGATTGTTCTGATTGGCGGCTCCGCTTATACGGGTGAGATGAAGAAGGGCATCTTCGGCGTCCTCAACTTCGTCCTTCCGCACGACCATAAGGTGCTCTCCATGCACTGCTCCGCCAATGAAGGCAAAGATGGCGATGTAGCCCTCTTCTTCGGCCTTTCCGGTACGGGCAAGACTACCCTTTCTGCCGACCCTAACCGCGCCCTGATTGGTGATGACGAGCATGGCTGGGCCGATGGCTCTGTCTTCAACTTTGAAGGCGGCTGCTATGCGAAGTGCATTGACCTCTCCGAAGAAAAAGAACCCCAGATCTGGGCTGCCGTAAAGCCCGGCGCGCTCCTTGAAAACATCAAGTTCCACGAAGGCACTAAGACCGTTGACTACACCGATGCTTCTGTTACAGAAAACACCCGCGTAGCCTACCCGATTGATTTCATCCCCAACGCGAAGGAGCAATCCTACGGCGGCGACCCGAAGAATATCTTCTTCCTCACGGCCGATGCTTTTGGCATTCTGCCTCCTATTTCCAAGCTCACTACCGCTCAGGCCATGTTCCAGTTCATATCCGGCTACACCGCTAAGGTGGCTGGTACTGAGGTGGGCGTTACGGAGCCGCAGCCTACCTTCTCCGCCTGCTTTGGCCGCGTATTCCTGCCGCTGCACCCGGCTAAGTATGCCGAGCTTCTTGGTAAAAAATTAGAAGCGCATCCTGACGTAAATGTGTGGCTCATCAACACCGGCTGGAGCGGCGGCGCTTACGGCGTAGGCAAGCGCATGAGCCTCAAGTACACCCGCGCCATGATTACCGCCGCCATGAATGGCGAGCTGAAGACCGCGGATTACATCCCGCACCCCGTATTCGGCGTGCTGGTGCCGCAGAGCGTGCCGGGCGTGCCTGCCGTGGTGCTCAACCCGCGCGACACCTGGGCCGACAAGGAAGCTTACGACAAGAAGGCCTCCGAGCTGGCCGGCCTCTTCAACAAAAACTTTGAGAAGTACGCCGCGCAGGCCTCCGAAGAAATCAAGAGCGCCGCTCCGAAGGCTGCTTTGGAAATGGCTTGATTAAGGTAAAAGTCAAAAGGTAAAATGTAAAAGCCCGGCTGTATTCGCAGCCGGGCTTTTCTTTTTCGGCGTACACTGCTCCCCGTCATTGCGAGGAGGAGGCTGGGCGACGACGAAGCAACCTGCATGGGTAGCCTGCCTGTTTTTATGTGCAGGTTGCTTCGCTACGCTCGCAATGACGGCCGGGGGGATTTTGATGCAGTGTATTTTCGTTGTTGGTCATAAGACCAACAAAGGCGTAAATCAAAAACTAAGTTTTGTTCCGTTTACCGTACATTTGTTATTGAAACGTACAAAACATGAACACAACATTAGCTTCTTTGAACAATTTACGCATGCTGGTAGTACAGCAACAATCACTTTTGGACAGCATCAGAATAGCAATTGATAACCTTACGATGGAGGTTGTTGCTGTATTCCCTGACATGGGCTACAACGTAAAATCATCATCTGTCAAAGATGATTCACAAACATTCCCCCCAAATGTTACTTCCAGGCGCGACAGAATAAGGCTTCTCCTAAAACAAGCAAATACAATAGGTATGACTGCTGCTGAAGTAAAGGCAGCAATCAAGCTCCGTGGTGGAGATGCTAAGAATGTTGACCAACAATTAGTGAGTCTTGAACGGGCGGGTGAGATTACAAGCTCAAAACGTATCGGAGAGCGGAAGCGGTACTTTATCCAATAGGTTACCAGTTCGGAGTAGCCTCTGCCTACCCCGCACGATCCGGTAGTCTTTGATTACGTTCCATAAACGCTTGATTATCAGGTTCCGAATTTTCGGAATGGCCTCCTACACCTGTCGGGTGGCCTTCCGAATATTCGGAATACCACCCAACAACTGTAGACCCCTGTTCCGAATATTCGGAATAGGGCGCTAAAGGTGTTGACCCCTATTCCGAAAATCCGGAAGTACTCCCCGACAGCTGTAGACCCCTATTCCGAATATTCGGAATAGGGCCCGACAACTGCCGACCACCATTCCGAATATTCGGAAGGCCACCCGACAAATTTTTTGCCCTATTCCGGATTTTCGGAAATCATTTATTAATATAGCAGCCTCATTAAAGTAGTTCACGCTCACCATTCTTAAACCATTTTGAGCCATGATTAATTTTGAAACGCTGTTCAAGAACCATCTTTCCAACAAGGAAATCTCTATGAACGAGCTGCAACTCTTCTCCGAAGACCACGTGCAGCGCATCACGGCCAATAATCCCGCAAATATTCTTGACCCCATTGTTGCGCCAACGGCGGCGGCGCATATCGCCTACTTCGGCGCGCTGAGCAATAAGGATGTGGCCAAGTCGGTGCAGCAGGCCCTCACGGTGACGGTGAATAATAAGATGGCGGAATTTCAGCAGACCGTCACCCGCAAGGCGCCGTTTGTGGAGGCGGCCTATGGAAAGGATGGGGCGGCGTACCAGGAGTTTTTCCCGCATGGATTGACCGAATACAGCCATGCTACGATGGAGACCGTGGAGCTGCTCATGGAGCGCATGGTCACGGCCTGCACGGCACATGCCGCAGATTTGCCGGTGGGCCTGGCGGGTGTTTTTGAGGCCATCCAGACGGCCTTTGTGACGGCCCGCAGCGCGCAATTGGGCAAGAAAGGGAACGTGGCGGATAATGCGGACACCGCGCGTACCCTGCGCACCACACTGGAGCTGCAGCTCGTGGCCAATATCCACTTCATAGGCTACAAATACCCCGGCAATGTGAGCCAGTGCATGGCCTATTTTGACCAGAGCATCCTCAATGAGGATAGCTCCGGCACGGGCGGCGGCGGCGACGATAACACCTTCTCAGGCACCCTCGCCGCCGGCGAAGTAAAGGTGATAGCGACGGTTACCTACGCCGCGGGCCGCTCGGTGCAGATGGAAAACACGGGCAGCACACCCATCATCATCAGCCTCAACTTAGTGCCCGCCGGAGCGCCGGAAGCCGACAAGGTGACGCTGATGCCGGGCGAGCAGCAGACGCGCACCATGCAGGAGCTGAATGATAATCCGGAGGCCGTGTCGCTACAGGTAAAGAATACGGATGGCGTTGCGGAGGGTGCGTATACCGTGTCGCTGAGCTAAGGGCGGGAGCCGCTTTGCTTTGCAAAAAATGAAAAGCGCCCGGACAGCCAAAGTCCTTTCCCTCCTTCAACCCTGGGCCAGCCTTGTAGTGATGGGCCTGAAAACAATTGAGACGCGCAGTTGGACAACGCATTACCGCGGCCCGCTGCTCATACATGCCAGTAAGGGGAAGGCAGGCGCGGCGGTGGCGGAAGGGCCGGTTTTTCGAAAGCACATCCCGGACTTCAGAGCGCTGCCCTTCGGAGCCATTATAGGAGAAGCCCGGCTGGCGGATGTGCTGCGCATAGAAGAGACGGGCCTGCCGCCGGAGCACCTCGCGCGCCTCACGCTGGAAGAGCGTGCCTTCGGCGATTACGGCGCAGGGCGATACGCGTGGATGCTGGAAGGGGCGGTGGCGTGGGCGGAGATAATTCCGGCAAGGGGGCATCTGGGTCTGTGGGAATTTTAAGCGGCTGTCCAAAAACTTCTCAAGCACACAGCTCGCAGCGACTTTTGTCATCCCGGAACGGGAACCTTTCATAACAAGCGCACATCTGCATACTGCAAGTTCCCGTTCCGGGATGACAAAAGATTGGGAAACAAGGAGCGCTACCGTATGAATGCGGACGGCCTCTAAACGCCCATGCACGGCATTGTTTTTTGGAAATAGCGGTTATGTCCAGCGCATTTGTAAAAGAAGAAGACGGCCAATGGCTGCACGACCTGCCGCCCACAATGGCGGCCCTGGTCAACTACCTCACGCGTGAGAACAACGGCGTCCGCGTCTATGAGCAACGCGCCTACATGGATGCGAAAGAGGGCCGTGAGGTACACGCCATGAGCAACGGACTTAACTATGCGGTAGATGCCGACAACCGATGGTACATCGTCTGGTGAAGCCTATTGGATAGCGCCCTTTCCGTACTGAATGAAGAGGTAGAGATACACCATCCGCGAAAAGCGCATTAGCCAGGGCTGCGCCAGTATCACCACCGTTACACTCGTAGCGAGGTAGTAATAAATGCTATTGTCCAGATAGCTCATCCCGAAGACGGGCCAGTACCAAAGCAGATTGAGGAAGAAGAGCATGACCGTGAGCGCGTAGTTGATACCGCCGCCATTGTTGCGCTCAAAGAGGAGCTTCTGGCCGCAGGCAGGGCAATGCTCACGGATTCGGAGCAGGCTGCCCAGCGGGAAGATGCCCTTGTGTGCGAAGACATCGCCCTTGCGGCAGTTGGGGCATTTGTTGGCGAAGAGGCCGTAGAGCAGGGAGGGCATGGCGCAAAGGTGACCGATAATGTTGGAGCAGTGGTGCTTTGCTACCTTGCTTTATGTCGTTGCGCGTGCTCTTGCTACTGGCTGGCCTCTTCTTAGCATCCTGCGGCGCGCGGCAAGGCGCGGGAGACGGTGGCCATAGCGTTTTCCACCTCAACCTTTCCTCCGGCTCCGTAGAAAGCCTTGACCCCGCCTACGCCAAAGACCTCTACACCATGTGGACGACCCACATGCTCTACAACACCCTCGTGGAGACGGACAAGACACTGCATGTCGTCCCCTCGCTGGCGCAAAGCTGGGAAGTAAGCCCCGACGGCCTGCGCTACCGCTTCCACCTCCGCGATAAAGTCTTCTTCCAGGACGCGAAGCAATTTCCCGGCGGCAAAGGCCGGCGAATGACAGCGGCGGATGTGGCCTATTCCTTCCAACGCCTCGCCGACCCGGCCACGGCTTCCTCCGGAGCATGGATTTTCAATGATAGAATAGCGAAGGACTCACCCTTCGTGGCGATAGACGCGCAGACGTTTGAGCTTCGGCTGGCAAGGCCGTTTGCGCCTTTGCTGCCCATGCTTTCCATGCCATACTGCTCCATCGTGCCGCGCGAGGTGGCGCAGCATTGGGGCAAAGACTTCCGACGGCATCCCTGCGGCACGGGGCCGTTTCAGCTATATGCCTGGGATGAGGGGAATGCGCTCCTGCTGCACCGCAATCCGCATTACTGGGAGCGCGATGGTGCCGGCAATGCGCTGCCGTATCTGGAGGCGGTACAATTAAGCTTTTACGATAGCAAGGCAACGGAATTCCTGCTCTTCCTGCAAGGCGGGCTGGATTTTGTAAATGGCATGGACGGCTCCTTCAAAGACCTCGTGCTTACAAAGCAAGGTGCACTAAAGCCGGCTTTTGCCGCCAAGTACCGGCTGGAGCGCAGCACCTACCTCAACACAGAGTACATCGGCTTTCTGCTGGACAGCGGGAACGTTTTGCTGCGCAATGCTCCTACGCGCTTAAAGCTCGTACGGCAGGCCATCAATTACGCCATAGACCGGCCCCGCATCGCTACTTACTTCCGCAATGGCATCGGCATCCCCGCGACGGGCGGCTTTATTCCGCAGGGCCTGCCGGGGTATGACGCAAGTGGGGCATCCGGCTATCACTACAACCCGCAGAAGGCAGCGGCGTTGCTTACTGAAGCCGGCTTTCCCGGCGGGAAGGGCTTGGGCACGATTACCATTCTCACACCGGACAACTGGGCGGACATTGTGAACTTCATTACCACAGAACTGGCTGAAGTAGGCATTACCGTGAAGACGGAGGTGATGCAGGCCAATATCCTGCGCCAGCAGATGAGCGCCGGCAAGGCCCTCGCCTTTCGCGGGCAGTGGATAGCGGATTATCCCGATGCGGAGACTTATCTCGCCTTCTTCAACAGCCGCCTGCCCGCGCCTCCGAATTACACACGCTTCCGCAATGCGCAGTTTGACGCGCAATATGATGAGGCGATGCTGATAACGGACGATGCGGCGCGTGCGGCCCGCTACCGGCAGATGGATAGCCTGGCGATGAGCGAAGCGCCGTTGGTGCCGCTGTTTTATGACCAGTTACTGCACTTTACACAGAAGAGCGTAAGCGGCTTTACTTCCAACCCGATGAATCTGATTGAGCTGAAGCGGGTGCGGAAGTGAGCTATTGGTAAATTTCGGAAAGTGGAAGTGCCAAATCCAATTCGGGCAGTTGGATTATATCTTCCATCCGCGTGTATTTACGGGCAATCCAGCCTTCGCCTTCGCGCTCGTAGGCGTTAATAAGCACTGTTTCCGGCTCGGCAATGATGTAGTATTTGAATGAAGGAATTTGAATGTAGTCCAGGTACTTATTAACGTAATTCTGCGTCTGGCTGCCTTCTGATACCACTTCTACAATAAGCAGCGGCTCGCGCTTAATGTATTTGTTGGCTTCTGTTTTCGGCTCGGCGGTTACGAAGACATCCGGGTAATAGTATTTCAGACTGTCGGGAATGGCGACTTTGACATCATGGTTATAATGTCGCCAGTCTTTCGGCAGTTGATTATGCAGGAGCATGGCTATAAGAAAAGCCATTTCATTGTTTATGTCTTTCTCTCCGGGCATCTCAAATAATTGTCCGTTGATGTATTCATGCCGGCGCTCCGCCTTCAGCTCATACTGCACATACTCGTCCTCGGTCATGGCCGGCCCAATTGCTGTCTGTCTCATGCGCAGGAACTTTTCTCAAATTTAGGCTGTAAATAAAAAACCTTCCGGTTAGTTGCCGGAAGGTTTAGAAACGAAAATCCAATCATTTACAGCCCGAAAGCGGCCTTCACCTGATCCACGTAATCAAGCTTCTCCCAGGTAAAAAGCTCCACCTCTACGGTCTTGCTCTCGCCCGTCACATTCCGGAAGACCTTCGTTACTGTTTCCGGCGTGCGGCCCATGTGACCGTAAGCCGCGCACTCGCTGTACATCGGCTGGCGCAGCTTCAGGCGTTGCTCTATGAAGTAGGGGCGCATGTCAAATACTTCCTCTGCCTTTTTCGCAATCTCGCCATCGGTCATCTGCACCTTGGCGGTGCCGTTCGTGTTTACATAAAGGCCCATCGGCTTTGCCACGCCGATTGCGTAGCTCACCTGTACGGTTACCTCATCGCACACACCGGCGGCTACCAGGTTTTTGGCGATGTGGCGCGTTGCATAAGCGGCGGAACGGTCAACCTTGCTCGGGTCTTTGCCGGAGAAGGCGCCGCCGCCGTGCGCGCCCTTACCGCCGTAGGTATCAACGATAATCTTGCGGCCCGTCAACCCCGTATCGCCGTGCGGCCCGCCGATAACGAACTTGCCGGTTGGGTTGATGTGGTATTCAATGGAGTCGGTGAACAGCTGCGCATACTGTGGGTATTTGCGCAGGATGCGCGGGATGAGAATCTCCTTTACATCGCGGGCTATATCTGACTGCATTGTCACCTCGTCGCTCCATTCGTCATGCTGGGTAGAGAGCACAATGGCGTCAATGCGCGTAGGTTTGTTGTCGTCGCCATATTCGAGCGTCACCTGGCTTTTGGCGTCTGGACGCAGGTAGGTCATGTAGGTCGCCTCACGGCGGATAGCGGCCAGCTCACGGAGCATGGTGTGCGCCATATCCAGCGCAAGGGGCATGTAGTTATCTGTCTCGTTAGTTGCGTAGCCGAACATCATGCCCTGGTCGCCGGCGCCCTGCTCTTCGGGGCTGCTGCGGTCAACACCTTGGTTTATATCGGGGCTTTGCTCGTGAATGGCCGAGAGCACGCCGCAGGAGTTGGCTTCAAACATATACTCCGAGCGCGTGTAGCCAATGCGGCGAATGACGTCGCGGGCTATCTGCTGCACGTCAATGTAGGTCTTGCTTTTCACCTCGCCGGCAAGGATGACCTGGCCGGTTGTTACGAGGGTTTCGCAGGCGATTTTAGACTGCGGGTCCCAGGCGAGGAAGTTGTCAACGAGCGCGTCGGAGATTTGGTCGGCTACTTTATCGGGGTGGCCTTCGGAGACGGATTCAGAGGTGAAAAGGTATGGCATGGGTACGTTAGACGAATGTTGGAAAGTTGTTGGACGGTTGTATAGCAGAAAGCAGAAGGGCAAATTAAGCCTGCTTATTCTACTGTCACACTCTTCGCCAAATTTCTTGGCTGGTCAACATTGCAGCCACGCAGAATGGCTATATGGTAAGCCAGCAGTTGCAGCGGCACAATCGTCACCAACGGTGAGAGCACCTCTTCCGTTTCCGGCACGACGATGATGTGGTCGGCAAGGGCCTGAATCTGGTCGTCCACCTTATTCACGACGGCGATAATGCGGCCTTTGCGGGCCTTTACTTCCTGGATGTTGGAGATGATTTTTTCATACGCGCTGGCGTTGGTGCAGAGAAATACCACGGGCATATTCTCGTCAATCAAGGCAATCGGGCCGTGCTTCATTTCCGCCGCCGGATAGCCTTCGGCGTGGATGTAAGAGATTTCCTTCAGCTTCAGCGCGCCTTCCAGCGCTACGGGGAAGTTGTAGCCGCGGCCGAGGTAAAGGAAGTTGTTAGCGTCCTTATATATTTCGGCGATTTCGCGGATTTGGTCGTCCAGCTTCAGGGCTTCCTCGATTTTCTTCGGAACAGCTTCCAGCTCGTACAGAATCTCACGCAGCTTGGAAGTCGGAATGGTACCCTTGCTCTGCGCAATCTGCAGCGCAATGAGCGTCAGGATAACGACCTGGTTAGAAAAAGCCTTTGTAGAAGCCACACCGATTTCCGGCCCGGCGTGCGTATAAGAGCCGGCATGGCTCATGCGCGGGATGGAGGAGCCGATGACGTTGCAGATGCCGTAAATCAGCGCCTGCCGCCCCTTCGCCATCTCAATAGCCGCCAGCGTATCCGCAGTCTCGCCGCTTTGCGATAGCGCGATGATGACGTCCTTCGGCGTGATGACCGGATTGCGGTAGCGGAACTCCGAAGCGTACTCCACCTCGACCGGCACGCGGGCAAGGTCTTCAATCAAATACTCTCCTAAAAGCGCGCTGTGCCAGCTTGTGCCACAAGCCGTCAGGATGAAGCGCTCGGCTTTGTCAATCCTGTTCGCGTACTCGCTTATGCCGCCCAGCTTTATCCAGCCTTCACGGGCGTTCATGCGGCCGCGCATGGCATCGGCAATGGCGCGGGGCTGCTCATGGATTTCCTTGAGCATGTAGTGGTCGTAGCCGCCCTTCTCGATAGCTTCCAGCTCCATCTCCAGCTCCTGAATGGCAGGAGATTTCTCCACATTTCCGAGCGTGCGGATGGTGAATGCGCCTTTGCGGTTTACGACCGCATACTCCTGGTCGTCAAGATAAACCACATTCTTTGTGTATTCAATGATGGGCGAGGCATCGGAAGCTACATAGAAACCATCGTCGGCAATGCCAATCACCATAGGGGCTGCCCTTGCGGGCGGCCACGAGCGTATCCGGCTCGCGCACATCCATCACTACGATGGCGTAGGCGCCCACTACTTCGTTCAGCGCTACGCGCACGGCCTCGTCCAGCATAAGGCCCTCCTTTCTTTTGAACTTCCTCAACGAGGTTCACCAGCACTTCCGTGTCCGTATCAGAATAAAATGTATAGCCGCGACGGGTCAGCTCCGCCTTGATGGAGGCGTAATTCTCAATGATGCCATTGTGAATGAGCGTGATATTGCCGGAATTGGATACGTGCGGGTGTGCATTGGTATCGTTAGGCACGCCGTGCGTAGCCCAGCGCGTATGGCCGATGCCCATAGTGGCGCTCACGTCCTCACCATCCGTAAACTCTTCCAGTTCACTTACCTTGCCAGCCTTCTTGTAGACATGCAGCGAACCGTTGAGCAGGGCAATGCCGGCGCTGTCGTAGCCACGGTATTCCAGCCGCTTCAGGCCTTTGATGAGGATGGGAAATGCTTCCTTCTTACCGATGTAAGCAACGATACCGCACATAGGCCAGTCGCAGGTTTTTTACTGTTTAGAGTAAATGATGTTGATAGTCGGGCGGTAAACCGGGTTCGTATTACCGCGGCCTCCGAAGACGACGCGATAGGCTGCCGGAAAGTTCGCTGTACCGCCTATGCGCAAATGTAAGCCTGTGCTGCCCGCCACAATGGCCTGCTGCACTTCCCTGGGGATGTTAATACGATAGACAGTAAGCGCCGTGCCGCTGCGCGTAGCGGATGATGGTGTGCCGTCAATAAAACTTAGTGCCTGGTCATTGACCGGGTAGCGGTCAGCAATGGTGTACTGCCCGCCCGAGGAGTTGATGCCCTGCACATAGAGGCGCTGGGGCCCGAAGAATTTGTCATCGCTCAGGCCGGTGGGCACAACGGCGAAGGTGATTTCTGCTTTATTGATAATGACGTTCTTGGGCAGGTATTGAATGAAAGGCAGTTGCAGGTCAATGGCAAAGCCCGGCGCATTTTGCATAGCCACCTGGGGCTGCGTCAGGCTCTTATCCAAGAGGGCAGCAGCGGGAAAGCCCGTATAATTCCGCCGGATGCGGTTAAAGTGTGCCGCGTAAGTTTCTATGTAAGGGAATTGAACCGGCACGGAATCATTGCCGCTCACATAGGCGAGCAAGGCAGCAGAGCTATAAAGGTCTGAGCCGCCATTGAGGCGGAAGTAAGGCAGCGAGGCTGCACCCAGGCCGGAACTGTCGGCCATGATGTAAAGGCCCGGAAAAACCCTTCTGAAATCCGGGTAATTGCTGTCCGCTTTTAGCAGGTTCACGAACTTATCGCGGAAGGCATCCGAAAGCCGGATGCGCAGGTGCGGCGTCCGCTTGATGCCCTTCGTGCCCAGCGCAACGCTGTCTGCCACGCCGCCCATGCCTACCCGGTTCGTCACGAGCGTAGCGGTTCCGATAACGGTTGGGTCGGTTGCCCGTGAGCTATAAGCATAATAGGAAGAGTCTAAGGAGAGGCTGTCGGTAAGTGCAAATACCCTGATGCTGTGCGTCTGCATTGTGGTAGTGTCGCCCCAGGTAAAGCCGGAGTAGGGCAGCACCAGCACCAGTGAGTCCGGCGCAGCGGACAGCGCTACCTTGGTGGTGGGGCACAAACTGCGCAAAGATGCCGCGGAGGTCGTGCCCGCAAAGGGGTCGCGCGTCCAGCCGAGCGCATGATAGATGGGCAGGCCCGTACCGCGCGAGGAGGTAATCACCGAATCCTGAAAGACGGTACCGGTCAGCGTCGTAACCGTATCATACTTGCCGTTATCAAAATCCGGGCCCGATACCAAAGGTGTGTATGTTGTCCACCGCCGGCGTAAGGCTGCTTTTGATAATGGTGTCTTCCTTGCAGGATACGAGTCCCGCCGACAGTGCCAGCACGGCGCAGAAAGCCGCAGCGAGATGGATAAACCGTTGCTTCACAATAAAAATTCCCGGAATAAAAAGAGAGAGGCGAATGTGGGCAAAAGGTGTCTAAGCTCCTGTTAAGCTTTTATAGAGGTCAAGGAGCGGTGTGATATCTTCCTTCCAGCTTTCCTCCCACTTCACGTACTTCTTGGTACGGCTGGGCTTTACCTCTTCGGTTACGCGTTTAGGCAGGTTCGGCGCGCCTTCTATCACCACATCCGCGCACTTGGCGCCGCCGAGCGTGAGGCCGACAGCGGAAGCTTCTTTAAAGCATTCCATATCCTTATCCTTAATATCTGCGGAAATCATGGCCTTCTGCACAAAGTTGGCCGGCAGCTTTTCCGTAAACTGGTCTTCCTGAAGGGTATAAATCACCTTGGAATTAGCAAACACCGGCTCCTTCTTATAGGCAGTCTTCACGTACATCGGCACCAGCGAGGTCATCCAGCCGTGGCAGTGGATGACGTGCGGGGGCCAGCCAAATTTTTTCACTGTCTCCAGCGCGCTTTTGCAGAAGAAGATGGCCCGGTCGGCATTATCCTCAAAAAACGTCCCGGCCTCGTCGCGGAACACCTGCTTGCGCTTGAAGTAGTCCTCATTATCCATGAAGTACACTTGCAGTCGGGCGTTTGGCAAAGATGCTACCTTGATAATCAAGGGATAATCGTCGCCGTCCACAATAATGTTGATGCCAGACAGGCGGACGACCTCGTGCAGGCGGTGGCGGCGCTCATTGATGGTGCCGAAGCGGGGCATAATAACCCGCACTTCCAGGCCCGCGTCAAAAGTCTTGATGGCCAGCTTGTTCAGAATCTGGGCGAAATCGGTATCCTCCAGGTACGGAGAAAGTTCATTGGCAATGATTAAAACCCTTTTCTTTGCGTCTGCTGACATGTACTCAGTTTATGTATTAGGTTACGCCGCTGCCGGAAACGCCCGGCTTTGAATAAGTGCGCGAAATTAAGCAATTAATGTCAGCGGTGCGCCACCAGCGCGCTCAATACTTACCGCTCCCATTCTATGTTCATCTTTAAGACTGCCGCCGATGTGCGGGACTACCTGAGCCGGCAGGAGAAGCCTGTAGGGTTTATTCCCACTATGGGCGCACTTCATACCGGACACATCTCGCTCATGGAGCGTGCCCGTGCCGAGGGCTACTTGACGGTTTGCTCCATCTTCGTCAACCCTACGCAGTTCAATGACCCGGAAGATTACGCGAAGTACCCAAAGAGCACCGAAGCGGACATTGCCCTGCTCCTTGGATCTGGTTGCGATGTGCTCTTCCTGCCCGATGAGCGCGAGGTCTATCCGCACGGGACGGTAATGGCTACGGCTTATCACTTCGGGCGGCTGGAAGATTTGCTGGAAGGCGCCCACCGGCCCGGCCACTTCCGCGGCGTGGGCCAGGTGGTGGGGCGGCTACTGGAAATTGTAAAGCCGGCGCGGCTTTACCTCGGCCAGAAGGATTACCAGCAATGCCTTGTTATTAAAAAGCTCATTGAGCTGATGGGCAAAGGGAATGAAATAGAATTGAGCATCTGCCCGACCGTGCGCGAGGCCGACGGACTGGCCATGAGCTCCCGCAACCGCCGCCTGACGGAGCCGCAGCGAGTGCTCGCCTCAGCCATCTATCAATGCCTCGTCAGTATCCAGTCCAAGGCCGCTGCCGGTAGCTGGCCGGTTGTGCAAAAGGAATGCGAGGAGCTGCTGCGCACCAAAGGCTTTGAGCCGGAATATGTGGCGCTTGCCGACGGCGATACGCTGGAACCCTTACCGAATTATAACGGCGGGAACGAAGTAGCCCTAATTGCGTCTAGGCTCGGAAAGCTGCGGCTCATTGATAATATGCTGATTGGCAGCTAAGTCTATACGCCGGGAAAAGCTTATCACATCTCTACTTTTACGCGCCATGCCGCCCATCAGCAAACGCCACCGGGCCGCCATCATTGTGCTGCTGTTCATCTTCCCGCTTGCGCTCACGCCAGGCCTGCATGGCCAGGATGATATAGCCTACTGGCGGCACTGGACCTGCTACATCATGGAGCATGGCCTGTGCAACGCCTATGGCTCCGGCACCAATTATACGCCGCTGTATCAATACTTCATGTGGCTCTTCGGCCTGCTGCAAGACAATTGCGAGGCGGCGCGTCATTACATAGGCTATCAGCGCTTTTTCACGCTGGCCTTTGATTTCGTTGGCCTTTGGATGGTCTGGAAGTGGTTAGACAAGAAGACAGACTACCTCGTTATCCTGCTCCTTTCTATCCTCAATGTGAGCTATAGCTACAATACCATCATCTGGCAGCAGGTGGACAGCATTATGCCCGCCTTTGTGTTTGGCGCGCTGTGGATGATTTATCGCGGCAAACCTATATGGAGTGGGGTAATGCTGGTGCTGGCACTGAACATGAAGCTGCAGGCAATGCCCTTTATACCGCTTTGGGGCCTGTTGCTGCTGACGCACTTCGTGTTGCATGGCAAGTGGCTACGCTTAGCGGGGACGGTAGGGGCCATGTTGCTGGCGCAAGCGCTTATCGTGCTGCCCTTTGCATTCGGCGAGGGCGGGCTGACGAAGTTCTGGAATACTGTTGTCAACATCACGAACACCTTCGAAGCTGTCAGTATGAACGCCTTCAACATGTGGTACTGGATACTGCCCGACCTGAAGTTTGACGTTTCCGACACTTCAGGCACCATTGCCGGCTTGTCATACCTGCACTTCGGGCTGCTGCTCTTCTGTGCCGGGGCGCTGGCCGCTTTTATACCCCTGCTCGTAGCTATTGCGAAGGCGCTGCGGCAAAAGGCGGCGGGCCGTATCGTCTCCCTGCGCCGCGAGGTCATCTGGCTTACAGCGGCGCAGATAATCATTCTGTTCTTCTTCTTTAATACCCGGATGCACGAGCGCTACTCGCACCCGGCCTTCATCTTCCTTACGGCGTATGCCTTCCATACACGGCGCTTCGGGCTGCTGGCGCTTTTTTCGGTGGCGCACCTGTTGAATATGGAGCGCGTCATGACGTGGTTTGAGCTGCCTAAATACAGTACGCTTGTCTTTGAGCCGGGTTTTGTGGCGGCGCTGTTTGCGCTCGTCATTGCCGGTATCTACTTCCGGCTGTATCAGGCTATGCGGCGGGGTGAGCTGTTGGAATCAGGGGTAACGTTTGCCGCTAAGGCTGCTTAGCGCCGGCGCCCCTTCCGCTCGCTGCCGGGGGAGGGCAATGCCCCCTCATCGTACTCCGCCGCGTCGCGCGGGTCTTTGATGCGCTTCAGCCAGATGGTGATTTCGTCGTGCAGATTTGGGTTATTCCTTGCCACAACGCGGAAGCTTACCTTTTCAAAGTCCGGCCGCTCCGGCGCTATCCATTCATTGCCGGACATCGTGCCCCTGTCGGCTATGATCAGGACGGCGGAGGTGTCTAAAGGCAGATAGCGGCCGTTGCTGTACTCGCCTTCCACATTCACGTAATAGTTGAGCACCGTCTTGATGCTGTCCGTGTACATGTTGAAGTAGATGCGCTTCAGCGCTGCCTTAGGCTGAGCGCGGAGCGCTATTGGCGCCAGCAGGAAGAATAATAGCCACCGGAAGGTCTTCATCAT
This sequence comes from Chitinophagaceae bacterium, assembly GCA_965246785.1. Lineage (GTDB taxonomy): Bacteria > Bacteroidota > Bacteroidia > Chitinophagales > Chitinophagaceae > UBA1952. The sequence continues at coordinate 66,389 of CBDFFM010000020.1, read as the reverse complement.
ACGGTTCCTTTTTCCAAAAAGCATTCCGCTTATTGTGAATGGCGCGTTGCGAGTACATAACCGTCCAACAACTTTCCAACAATGTCTAACCTCACCCCACCCGCGTAATCTTCAGCATATTCGTAGGCAGGTGCTCCTCCACGGGCATGGAGCCAGTGCTTACCACCACATCGCCCGGCTTGATGCAGCCCTTCTCCTTCAGGATTTCTATCTGGTCGTCTATTACCTTGTCTATGCTCTCCTCCTTATCATAGTACAGCGCGGTTACGCCCCAGCTCAGGCTGAGCTGGTCTAACAGGCTCTTCGTCTTCGTAAACACAAAAAGCGGGCTGCGCGGGCGGTAGCTGCTCAGCATAAAGCCCGTGTAGCCGCTCTGCGTCATGCCAATGAGCGCGTCCGCGTGCACATCCCGCGCCATCTCGCAGGCGTTGTAGCACAGGGCATCACTCAGAAAGGACGGCGAGTGCGGCTGCGGCTCCAGGTTGCGGTTATAGACCATGTCTTCCTTCTCCACCTCGTTGATGATGCTCACCATCGTGCGGATGACTAGTTCCGGGTAATGGCCCATCGCCGTCTCCCCGCTCAGCATCACCGCGTCGGCGCCTTCCAGCACGGCGTTGGCTACGTCGGTAATCTCGGAGCGGTTGGGCCGCGTACGGTCTATCATGCTCTCCATCATCTGCGTGGCTATGATTACCGGCTTGGCCCGGTGAATGCACATGCGCGTAATCTTCTTCTGTATCATCGGGATTTGCTCCAGCGGCAGTTCCACCCCCAAATCGCCCCGCGCCACCATCACCGCATCAGATGCCAGGATGATTTCGCGCAGACTCTCCAAAGCCTCCGGCTTCTCAATCTTAGAAATAATCTTCGCCTCCGAGCCTTTGCGCTTCAGCAGCTCGCGCAGCTCCCGCACATCATCCGGCTTCCGCACAAAAGAGAGCGCTATCCAGTCAATATCCTCCTGCGCCACAATAAAGTCTATGTCGCGCATGTCCTTCTCGCTCAGCGAGGGCAGCGAAATCTTCGTGTCCGGCAGGTTCACGCCTTTTTTGGAGAGGAGCGTGCCCGGCACGGTCACCTTCACCCGCACCGTCGCCTCCGGCGTAATCTCCACCACCAGCACCTCCATCTTGCCATCGTCTAAGAGAATCTTCTCGCCCACCCGCACATCCCGCGCAAAGTCCGGGTAAGAGATATACACGCACTCCTTTGTGCCAATGCACGGCTCATTGGAGAAGATAAACTCATCCCCCTGCGCCAGCTCCAGCGCTCCGCCCTCCAGCTCGCCCACACGCAGCTTGGGGCCTTGCAGGTCGGCGAGGATGGCAATGTTGCGCGGGCTTTCCGCATTAATCCTGCGGATATGCGCCACCACCGCCGCGTGCGTCTCGTGGCTGCCGTGCGAGAAGTTGAGGCGAAAGACGTTGACGCCCTCATTGACCAGCGCGAGGAGCTTTTCGTACGTATTGCAGGCGGGGCCTACGGTGGCTATGATTTTGGTCTTGTGCAGGAGCATGGGGCAAAGGTCAGCCGAAAGCGGGAACGAGCAGGGCGCGACAAGCGCTCCGCGAAAGATTTTTATGTTGCCGGCAGCAGCGCGCTATTAAGCGTCCGTTGCGTCGCACATTTCAGGGTTCTGTTCGCTGGCCGGGCTTCTCACTTATCATCTGCTCTTTGGACGGCCGCAGACTGCGAATGGTGTAGGTCGCAGCGACCAGTGGTGCAAGCTCAAAGTAGAGCAATTTCCCCGCCGAACCCTGTCGGGGAAATATCCCTCCATACAATTTCCCCAACAGATGCCAGCGGGGAAATCTATACGCTGACCATTTCCCCAACGGCCACCGTTCGGGTAATCTCTTGCATTGCTATTTCCCAAACGAGGCGCGGCGGGGAAATATACCTACTTACAGCCGCTCCATCGGCCTCCAGCGGGGAAATGCACCCTAAAACCTTTTCCGGACAGCCTCAGCCGGGAAAGCAGTCACCATTTCGCTTTCCCGCCGGCCCATCGCCATCCTTTAACCCAAACAGCCCAATGCATCGCTGCCCTATCTGCATACACCTCACCTTTGCCCCCATGAAACCCGCCGAAGGCCTCATCTATAAATCCACAGGTAGCTGGTACCAGCTTCGCGATGCCGATGGCCGCTTCTGGCAGGCCCGCGTGCGCGGCAAGCTCAGGATTGACAAAGACATCGCCGCCACCAACCCCATAGCCGTAGGCGATGTAGTGCTCTACGATGTGGAAGAAGACGACGCCAATACGGCCATGATACGCGACATCGTGCAGCGGCGCAACTACATCGTACGCACCTCCCCCCACAACCGCAACCACAAGCACATCGTAGCCGCCAATCTGGACGCCGCCCTCGTGATGGCCACCCTCGCCGAGCCGCGCACCTCCAACGGCTTCATAGACCGCTTCCTCATCACCGCAGAGGCCTACCACATCCCCGCCATCATCGCCGTCAACAAAACCGACCTGCACGACGAAGACGCCGTGGCCAAGCTCGCCGAATTGCGGGAGATGTACGAAGGCGCGGGCTACGAGGTGTACGCCATATCGGCCTTGCACCCGGAAAGCATTAAGGCCTTGCGGACGCGCATTGCCGGCGGCACCACCCTCTTCAGCGGGCACTCCGGCGTAGGCAAAAGCACCCTCATCAACGCCCTCATGCCCGACCTGGCCCTGCGCACCGGCGAGGTGAGCGGCTGGAGCGGCAAGGGCCAGCACACCACCACATTCGCAGAGATGTTTGACCTGCCCGGCGGCGGCTGCATCATAGACACGCCCGGCGTCAAAGAGTTCGGCATCATAGACATGAAGCGCGAGGAGCTGTCCGGCTACTTCCCCGAGATGCGGCGGGCCATGGGGGGCTGCCGCTTCAACAACTGCCTGCACCTCGCAGAGCCCGGCTGCGCCGTAAAGGCCGCTGTAGAAGAGGGGACGATAACCGAGGCGCGCTACGGGAGCTACATTACTATATTGGAAAGCATTGAGGAGAAGTGGTAAGGCAGCGGCAGGTGGCATAGTTTTTCCGCCATGAAAGGCTCTTAAACCACCCTTTTTAGAAAAGCTATGGAAAGCAACACCAACAATCGCAAAGGCGCCGGGCAAACGGCGCTCATCACCGGCGGCTCATGGGGCATAGGCCTGGAGCTGGCCCGCCTCTTTGCCCGCGACGGGTACGACCTCATCCTCGTAGCGCGTGACCAGGGCGAGCTCCTCGCCGCATCGGAGCAGATGAAGGCCGAAGGCGCCGGCAAGGTCATCACCATCTCCAAAGACCTCTTCGGCGAGAACGCCGCGCAGGAGCTTTACGACAACATCAAAGGCCAGGGCATTCAGGTAGATGTGCTCGTGAACGACGCCGGGCAAGGCGTTTATGGCAACTTCTGGGAAACCGACCTGGAGCAGGAGCTGAAAATCATCCACCTCAACATCAACTCGCTCGTAGTGCTCACCAAGCGCTTTCTGCAAGACATGATAGCGCGCGGCAGCGGTAAGATTCTCCAGCTCGCATCGGTAGTGAGCAAAGCGCCGGCGCCCTTGCAGGCAGTCTATGGCGGTACAAAGGGCTTCGTGTACAACTTCACTCAGGCCCTGCACTATGAGCTGCGCGATTTTGAAAACATCACCATCACCGCTCTGCAACCCGGCGCTACGGATACTGACTTCTTCAACAAAGCCGGTGCCGAAGACTCCAAGATGGTCGTAGAAGACAAGCTCGCCGACCCCGCCGGCGTAGCCAAAGAAGGCTACGAAGCACTGATGGCCGGCAAGGACAAGGTAGTAGCCGGCATGAAGAACAAAATCCAGATGGCCATGGGCAACGTGATGCCCGACCAGGCCATTGCCGCCCAGATGTACAATGAAAGCAAGCCGGCGGATAAGGAGGACGCGGATTAATTCCGTGGGTCGTTGTTCTTAGGTCATTGAGTCCTGAGCAATTAATGAAAAGCAGCGGCGTTTAGAAGCGTCGCTGCTTTTTCTTTGCGCATCCTCATGCTCCGCAAGTTCCGCCCCCTTCTACCCGACTGGTTCCTGGGCGCCTTGTGCCTGATGATACCGGCACTGTACAACGGCTTCCCGCTCCTCACGCCGGACAGCAGCGCCTACATCAGCAATGCCTTTTCGCTGTATGTACCGCTTGACCGGCCCCTTACCTACAGCCTTTTCCTGCGGATTACAACGATGGGCGTAAGCCTTTGGGGTGTGGTGGCAGCGCAGGCACTTATACTATCCGGCTTGCTGCTGCTGCTGGCGCAAAGACTGCTGGCGGGCGTTTACAGGAGAAGGGCTTTCGCAGGATTGATGCTTTTACTGGGCACGGCCACGAGCGCAGGATGGTTCGCCGGGCAGATAATGCCGGATGTATTTACGGCAATGCTGCTCTTGTCGTTGCTGCTGCTTTGCATGCCTCCGCTTAATGCCTGGTTGCGCTGGATGCTCTACGCGCTGATGCTGCTGTGCGTTACCGTGCATAATTCCAACTTGCTCATAGCGCTGCTGACCGGAATTGTGCTGCTGGCCCAGGGCTGGCAGCGGCGCGATGCGGCGCGGCGGCGTGTAGGAGTCGCCCTGCTGGGAATATCGGCGGCGGGCTGGGTGAGCCTGTCGGCCATGAATTATGAAGCGGGCCACGGCTTCCGGCCCTCGGCCGCCTCGCACGTCTTTCTGATGAGCCGCATGAGCGAAAGCGGGCTGATGGATGATTTCCTGAACGATTACTGCGTAAATGATTCGACGCCGTACAGGCTTTGCGCCTCCCGGCGAAACCTGCCCGACCGCCAATGGGCCTTTATGTGGGGCGGAGAAAGCCCCCTTTACCGCGCCGGCGGCTGGGAAGCCACGGAGCCGGAATACACGCGCATCATCCGCAAGACGCTGACTACGCCTAAATACATTTTGATGCACGGCGTTAAAGCCGCGCAGGCCACGCTCCGGCAGGCGCCGCTGCTGTACGTGGGTGATGGCTTCTTCCGCTTTAAGAATGACAGCGTACTTCAGGGCACGGTGCACACCCACTTTCCGGGAGAGCAGAAAGAACTAAACGTGTCGGCACAGCAGGAAGGTGGGCTGCACCTTGACTGGTGGAATGCTTTCCTGATTGCGGTATCGGTGCTGCTCATCATCGCGGCACTGCTGTTGCAGCCATTGCCCCTGCCGCAGCGACTTGCGGAAGAAGGCCCGGCCTTTGCGCCGCTGGTGCGGGTGACGCTACTGTTCCTTTTCTTTAATGCGGCGATAACCGCCGCGCTGGCTACCGTCATAGGGCGTTACGAGGCGCGGGTATTTTGGGTCTTACCCTTCCTTGCTATCTTGTACATCCTTCGCCGCTATCATTACCGGGCCGAAGGCGCGCGCTGAGTTTTCATGGCTACTATTTCCCAATCCGTTTTGCAGGAAGCCCTGCATCGCCACTTCGGCTATTCTGAATTTCGTCCTGGTCAGGAGGCCATCATCCGCCACATCATTTCCGGTCAGGATGGGGTGGTGCTCATGCCTACCGGCGGCGGAAAGAGTATCTGCTTCCAGCTTCCGGCCCTGTTGATGGACGGCGCGACGGTGGTAGTAAGCCCGCTGATTGCGCTGATGAAAGACCAAGTGGATGCTTTGCGGCAGAATGGCATTTCTGCGGCGTTTCTCAATTCTTCACAGTCTTCGGAAGAGCAGAACAATGTACTGTGGCGGATGAAGGCCGGGGAATTGAAACTGCTGTACGTAGCGCCGGAAAGATTGATTGGGAATGGCGGCTTTATAGAGTTTCTGCAAAAGCAGAAAATTGCGCTGGTGGCGATAGATGAGGCGCACTGCATCTCCCAATGGGGCCACGACTTCCGCCCAGAATATCTGGCGCTGGGAGAATTAAAGACGGCCTTGCCGGGCGTGCCGGTGGTAGCCCTGACGGCTACGGCGGACAACCTGACGAAGGACGACATCATCCAGAAGCTGCGGCTGCGGGATTACAAAGTCTTTGAGCATTCTTTTAACCGGCCCAACATTTTTTATCAGGTTTTGCCCAAGAAGCGGCACACCGACCAGATTATCGCCTACCTGAATGCGCACAAGGGCGACAGCGGGATTATCTATTGCCTTTCAAGAAATGGAACTGAGGCGCTGGCGGCGGATTTGCAGGCGGCGGGCTTCAACGCCAAAGCCTACCACGCGGGATTAGTGAAAGAAGAGCGCGACGCCACGCAGGAAGCGTTTCTCCGCGACGACATCCGCATTGTAGTGGCGACGATTGCCTTCGGGATGGGCATTGACAAGAGCAACGTCCGCTTTGTGCTGCACGCGGATATGCCAAAGAATATTGAGGGCTATTATCAGGAAACGGGCCGCGCCGGTCGCGACGGATTGCCGAGCGACGCCATACTGTTTTACTCCTTTGCCGATGTGAGCAAGCTGCGCGGCTTCTGCAACATCCCGGAAAATCCCGCGCAGACGCGCATCCTGGAAAAGAAGCTGGATGAGATGGCCCGCTTCTGCACCATCACCACCTGCCGCCGGAAATACCTGCTGAATTATTTTGGCGAGGAAGCGCCGGATAATTGCGGCTCCTGCGATGTCTGCCGTACACAATACGAGCGGGCGGACGCGACGCTTCCTGCGCAGATGATGCTGTCCGCTGTTGCGCGGCTGGATGGGCGCTTCGGGCTGGGCTACACAGTTGAACTACTGAAGGGGAATAAGGAAAAGGTGCGGCCGGAACATCAATCGCTAAAAACCTTTGGCGTGGGCGCGGCCACCAGCAAAGCGCAATGGATGAACTATGGTCGCGAATTGATTCAGCTCGGGTATCTGAAGCAGACGGCGGATTTCTATCCGGTCATTCATCTCACGGAAAGGAGCTGGAAAGTTTTGAAAGGCGAGGAGCGGGTGATGCTCGTTTCGGCGACAAAAATTGTGGAGGACAAACCGGCGCGCGGCGCTACGGTTGGGCAGGAACTAAAACTGGAGCACCCCGCTTTATTGGAATCGCTGAAGGCGGTGCGCAAGCGGCTGGCGGACGCGCAGGGTGTGCCGGCTTTTACCATCTTCTCGGATGCCACGCTGGTGGAGCTGGCTTACTACATTCCTCTGGACAATGAAGGCCTGCTGCAGATTTCCGGCTTCGGCGAGGTAAAGCTGGCCCGCTACGGCGATGCGTTTCTGGATGTGCTGAGGGATTATGCCTTCCAGCACAATTTGCGCTCGCGCATTTCGGAGAAGGCGCCTAAGAAGATGCGGGCGGAGCGGAGTGCACCAAGGGAAAGCGTTGTGTCGTCTTCCGTAAAAAGCATTACGTATCAGCAGACGCTGGAACTGTTCCGCCAAGGGCATTCGCTGGAAGAAATTGTGGCGATGCGCGGGAAGCGGGAAGAAACCATTCAGGAGCATCTGGCGGCATTTATTCTTTCGGGCGAAGTTTCGGTTCGCGAGCTTGTAGCCGACGAGCGGCTGGCGATGATTATCCCGGTGATTGAGGAGAAAGGAGCGAAGATGCTGCGGCCTATTAAGGACGCGCTGCCGGGCGAATTCAGCTATGCGGAAATCCGGTTTGCGATTGCGCATTGGGGGCGGATGCGGGAGGCTTGATTGCAGCCTACGCTGCCACATGGCAGGTCGCAGCTTACGCTGCAACCAGTTAGTTGCCGGATTTAATGGGAAGAAAAACAGGAGCTCGGTTGGCGCGCGTCCCCCGACGCGCCGCCGCGCGGGAGGCCATCCCCAGATGGCCAAAGGGCAGATTATATTAGCGCAATAATCTAAAAAAGCATGAGCAGCGGCGCCTACAGAATCACCAATCCCACCGGCCTCTACTTCATCACAGCCACCATCGTGGATTGGGTGGACATCTTCACCCGCCAATCCTACCGCGACGTCATCATTGAGAACCTGAACTTCTACCATCAGCAACGCGGGCTACGTACTTATGGCTACGTCATCATGCCTAACCATTGCCATTTTATCCTGCAACAGCCGGAGGGCAACCTCAGCTTTGCTATCCGTGACTTCAAGAAGATGACTGCGCGGACAATTGCGGACATGTTGCAATCCGAACCGGAAAGCCGGCGCGAATGGCTGCTGCACCGGCTGAAGTGGAATGCCGGTAGAAATACGAACACGGCTAATCATCAGGTCTGGATTCACAGCAGCCATGCGGAGGAAATCTGGAGCTATAAGTTCTTTGTGCAGAAGCTGAACTACATCCACCTGAATCCGGTGCGCGCCGGCTTAGTGGAACTGCCGGAACATTGGATTTATAGCAGCGCTTATGATTTGAGCTTCCCGAATCCTAAAGTGCCTGTTTATTCCTGGATGTAACCGGCCATCCGGGGATGGCCCTCCGCCCGGCGGCGCGTCTGGGGACGCGCGCCAACCGAGCTCCTGTTTTTCTGCACGCCAACTGTATCTGTAGCAGGCAATATGGCCTGCCGTACTTTCGCGGTGCAAGACTCACGCCCCAAGCTTTACACTCAATGCCCCGCGATACTTCCATAAAATCCGTCCTCATCATCGGCTCCGGCCCCATCGTCATTGGACAAGCCTGCGAGTTTGACTATTCCGGCTCCCAGGCCGCCCGCTCCCTGCGCGACGAGGGCGTAAGGGTAACGCTCATCAACTCCAACCCTGCCACCATCATGACCGACCCGATTGTGGCGGACAAGGTCTATCTGCTGCCGCTGACGGTGGAGAGCATTGAGCAGATATTGGAAGAGTGCGAAATAGACGCCGTGCTGCCCACGATGGGCGGCCAGACTGCCCTGAATCTCTGCAAGGAATGCGACGAGCTGGGCGTTTGGGAGCGCTTCAACGTAAAGCTCATTGGGGTGGATATCAAAGCCATTGACAAGGCCGAAGACCGCGAAAAATTTCGCCTGTGGATGATAGACATGGGCATTCCCGTGGCAAGGGCGCGCATCGCCAATTCGTTGTTAGAAGGCAAGGAATATGCACAGGAAATCGGTATCCCGCTGGTCATACGGCCTTCGTTCACCCTCGGCGGCACCGGTGGCGGGCTGGTGTTCAGCAAGGACAAATTAGACGCCGCCCTGGAGCGCGGCCTGCAGGCATCGCCTATACACGAGGTGCTGGTAGAGCAAGCGGTGATGGGCTGGAAAGAGTTTGAGCTGGAACTGCTGCGTGATATGGCCGACAACGTCGTCATCATCTGCACGGTAGAAAACTTTGACCCGATGGGTGTGCATACCGGCGACTCTATTACGGTAGCCCCGGCTATGACGCTCTCGGATACGGCCTACCAGCTCATGCGCAACACCGCCATCCGCATGATGCGGGCGCTGGGCAATTTTGCAGGCGGCTGCAATGTGCAGTTTGCCCTGAACCCTGAGACAGAGGAAATCATCGTCGTGGAAATCAATCCGCGCGTGAGCCGGTCTTCCGCGCTGGCTTCTAAAGCTACCGGCTACCCGATTGCTAAGATTGCCGCGAAGCTGGCCATCGGCTACAATCTGGACGAGCTGAAGAACCCTATTATCCAGGATACAAGCGCCTTCTTTGAGCCGGCGCTGGATTACGTCATCGTGAAAATGCCGCGCTGGAATTTTGACAAGTTCAAGGGTGCCGATGATACGCTCGGCTTCCAGATGAAAAGCGTGGGCGAGGTAATGGCGATTGGCCGGACGTTTCCGGAAGCCCTGCAAAAGGCCTGTCAGAGCTTAGAGAATAATGCAACAGGCCTTTCATTCATCTCCACCGCGCGGCTAAAGCCGGAAGAGCTGATGGAAAGCATTCGCGTACCGAAGTGGGACAGGGTTTTCCGTATCAAGGAGGCGATTGCCGCCGGCATTTCCATAAAAACCATCCGCGAGCTGACGCAGATTGACCGCTGGTTCCTGTACCAGATTCAGGACATCGTGAACATGGAGAAGCGCATCACGGCCTGCAAGCATCTGGAAAGCGTGCCGGAGGAACTGATGTGGGAAGCGAAACAAATGGGCTTCTCCGACGAGCAGTTTGCCGAGTTGCTACGCGATTGCAACGCTGACGAGGTGTATGACTACCGCAAGGCGATGGGCGTCACGCGCGTGTTCAAAATGGTGGATACCTGCAGCGCGGAGTTTGAGGCGAAAACGCCGTATTTCTACAGCACTTTTGAGCGGCCGGCTACTGTGTAACTTTAGCTTTGAAGCTTAGGATATGGCACCAATTACGGACATCAATCAATTAGACCTGCAAGGCACCTATACCTACGCAGATTACATGCAATGGAAGTTTGATGAGTACGTTGAGCTATTTCGCGGAAAGGTGATGCGGATGAGCCCTGCGCCACTGCGGCAGCATCAGGATATCGCAGGAAATATTTTCAATCCGATAAGGTCATTTCTAAAGAAAAAGCCTTGCAAGGTTTACATCGCGCCGTTTGACGTTCGCCTGCCGAAAGCAAAAGCAGAGACAGACGACAAGCAGATTTACACCGTTGTGCAGCCAGACGTTTGCATCATTTGCGACCCTGCCAAGCTTGACCGTCGCGGCTGTATCGGCGCGCCGGATACGATGATTGAAATCCTATCTGCCGGCAACCTTGACCGCGACCTAAAGAAGAAGTTTGAGCTGTATCAGGAGCACGGCGTAAAGGAATACTGGATTGTGGGGCCGGGCATCCAAGGCGTGACGACATACACGCTCAATGAAGTGGGCCTTTATCAGCTTGCAGGTGAATACAGCGAGCCGGGGCCCATACCTATGCAGTCGCTTCCGGGATTTTCACTGCTTTGGGAAGACATTTTTGAGGAGTAAGCGCTTACTTCCCCTTGCTCTCCTTCAAAACCATATCAATGGTAATGGCGGTGGAGACGATGGCAATTTTGCGGACATCTTCTGCCACTTCCTCGTTGATGGAAACGATGTATTTGTCGGCCGAGGTGAAGGCTTCCTTCAGGATGCCGTTCCATTTCTTCGTGATGACGCCGATTTGCCGCCCGTCGGCGCTGCCCTGAGTGATGCTGAAATTCCAGGCCTTCCAGTCGCCGGTGATTGTAGCCATATCTACTTCCTGCGTATCCAGAATGCGGAACGTCGGCTTGAACCAGCGGAACTTCTGGCGGATGTGGCCGATGATATGCTCGCTGCTGTCCAGAATCTGAATCTTACTCATCCAAAAAGTCCAGCCCCGCTTAATCACTGCCTGCACTGCGCCCTCCATATCCTGCACCTCTAGCGTAAAAGGCATCATCGCCTTAAAATTGCCAATGACGCGCAGCACCTTATGCCAGCCCGAAACTTTCTGGACGATATTGCCAAGCTGCAGGCCTTCTTCATTAAAAACCTTGTACTGGTTAGAGAATTTGAACAACCCGACTTTCTCGTCAATGAAGTAATGATTGCCTTCAAAAAACTTCGGGTAGATAAGCGAGGAGAAAGAGTGCTCGGACATTGGGGATAAATGCTTTTTGGTAAAAGTAGTTCGCTGCCGCTCATCGGCTCCGCCCAGGTTTAAGTGGCATAGCTTTGGTAATCTGCCGGTAACAATTAGTACATAAAGGATGAAAAAAATAGTGTTGCTCTGCATACTGTGCTGCCTGTCGCTCACTGCTTTTTGCGCCAGCGACTCTGGCTCAAGCCTGCCGCCCCGCTTAGAACGCGACATTTCCGCCAATGTGACCGGCCCGAAAGTCTTCTTTCGCCCGAAGGTGGATTTCGCCATCATCGTTCCGGCAACTGTATGGACGATTTATGCCTTTCCGAAGATTTACAGCAAAGACAATATTGACTCAGCCACGCTTGCGGGCTTAAAGAAGGAATCTATTCCCGCCTTTGACCGCTGGGCCGTGCGCCATTCCGAGGAGGCTGCAACCGCCAGCGACTACTTCTTCTATAGCTCTATCCCTTACCCGATTGTTTTGATGGCGGACAAAGACCTTCGCCACGATGCAGCCCGTGTCTATGGCCTTTATTGGGAGGCGATGGCCATTACCGGACTCCTCTACACCGGCGGTGATTACTTTATAGACCGCTACCGCCCGGAGACGTACGATGAGACTAAAGAATTTGGCGACCGGCAGAGCGGCAATGAGAAAAATGCCTTCTTCGCCGGGCACGTGGCGCTGGTATCAACCGCTACGTTTTTTACGGCTTCCATGTACGACCAATACCATCCGACCTCAAAGCTTAAGTGGGCGTTTTACGGCGTAGCCACAGCGGCGACAGGCGCTACGGCTTACCTGCGGCACCGTGCGGGAAAACACTTCCCTTCTGATATTCTTGTGGGCGCCATCGTAGGCGTAGGTAGCGGGATGCTGGTGCCGCGCCTGCACCGGAATAAGGCGGTGAAGAAAACGTCCTGGCATTTCTCGCCTTACGCTTCGCCAATGACGGGTGAAGGATATGGTATGGCGGCTACCTGGCGGTTTTAGCGTAGGAATGCGCCGCGGCGCGTTCGTAGGCGTTAAGTTTGCATCTTAATGAACCGCTCCTCGTCTCCGCTGCTTCACAACGAATCCATCCCCTCTTCCAAAAAGAAGATTATCGTCCTCGGCTCCGGGCCCAACCGCATCGGGCAGGGCATTGAGTTTGACTACTGCTGCACCCACGGCCTGCTGGCGTTGAAAGATTGCGGCTACGAGGCCATTATGGTCAACTGCAATCCGGAGACGGTCTCCACGGACTTTGACATTGCCGACAAGCTCTACTTTGAGCCCGTCTATTGGGAGCATCTCTGGGAAATCATAGAGCATGAGCAGCCCGACGGCGTCATCGTGCAGCTTGGCGGGCAAACAGCTTTGAAGCTGGCCAAGAAGCTCCACGAGCGCGGCGTAAAAATCATCGGCACCTCCTTTGACGATATGGACATTGCCGAAGACCGTGGGCGCTTCTCCGACTTGCTCAAAGAGCTGGGCATTCCATACCCGCAATACGGCACCGCTTACGGCACCGACGATGCGATTGAGGTAGCAAAGGAAGTAGGCTATCCGGTGCTGGTTCGGCCATCATATGTGCTCGGCGGCCAGCGGATGCGGATTGTGATTAATGACGAAGAGCTGGAGAAAAGCGTCGTAAGCCTGCTCAAGCATCTGCCCGGCAATAAAATTCTCATTGACCACTTTCTTGACCGCTGCCAGGAAGCCGAGATTGATGCCATCTGTGACGGTGAGGAAGTCCACATCATGGGCATCATGGAGCACATAGAGCCGGCAGGCATTCACAGCGGCGATTCGCATTCCGTGCTGCCGGTCTTTAACCTCGGCCCTATCATCGTGGAAGAAATGGCCGACATCGCACGGAAGATTGCCTTGCGGCTAAATATCCGCGGTCTGATTAATATTCAGTACGCAATTAAAGACGGTCAGGTGTTTGTGATTGAAGCCAATCCGCGCGCCAGCCGCACAACGCCGTTTATCGCGAAAGCTTACGGCATCCCCTATCTGAATATCGCAACCAAGGTGATGCTTGGCGAGCGCAAGCTTTCCGACTTTGACATTGAGCAGAAGCTGGAAGGCTTCGCGGTGAAGGTGCCGGTTTTCTCTTTCAATAAATTTCCGAACGTGCGTGCGGAGCTCGGGCCGGAAATGAAGAGTACGGGCGAGGCGATTCAGTTTATCAAGAATCTGCGCGACCCGTGGTTCAGGAATCTGTATAAGGAGCGGAGCATGCACTTGAGTAAGTAACTTTCAGGCAGCTACGCAATTCGCGTATTGCAATCAAGCGAATGGCATATAGTTCCTTAGAATCCTGCCTTTTAGACTTAGAAGCCCACGGCCAGCTCATCCGCATACGCGAAGAGGTTGACTCGTACCTGGAACTGTCCGCCATCCAGCTGCGGGTGTATGCGGCAGGTGGGCCGGCCCTTCTTTTTGAAAACGTAAAGGGCAGCCGGTTCCGCGCGGCGTCCAATATTTTCGGGACGATAGAACGCAGCCGCTTCATCTTCCGTGATACGCTGGCGAGTGTACAAAGGCTCATTCAGCTAAAAGACAATCCGCTAGCTGCTCTGAAGCATCCTTTTCAGAACGCAGCTGCAGGTCTTGCCGCTATCAAGGCATTGCCGCTCAAAAATCCGTCTAAGCGCCCGGTAATGGCGCAGCAAATCGCCGTCCGCGACATTCCCCAAATCCAGCACTGGCCCATAGACGGCGGCGCCTTCGTTACGCTGCCGCAGGTCTATACCGAAGACCCGCATCTGCCCGGCATCATGAAGGCAAACATCGGCATGTACCGCATCCAGCTTTCCGGGAATGCCTATGAGCCAGATAAGGAAGTGGGCCTGCATTACCAGCTTCACCGCGGCATCGGCATCCACCAAAGCAAGTGGAACGGCAAAGGCAAGCCCATGCCGGTATGTGTATTCGTGGGCGGCCCGCCGGCGCATACGCTTGCAGCCGTGATGCCCCTGCCGGAAGGGATTTCGGAAGCCACATTTGCCGGCGTGCTTGGCGGCAGGCGCTTTCGCTATTGCTATGATGAGAATGGCAACACCATTTCAACAGATGCTGACTTCGTGATTACCGGCGAGGTGTGGCCGGGCGAGAATAAGCCCGAAGGCCCCTTCGGCGACCATCTCGGGTATTACAGCCTCACGCACCAGTTTCCGGTAATGCGGGTGAAGAAGGTTTATGCGCGGAAAGACGCCATCTGGCCGTTCACCGTCGTAGGCCGGCCACCGCAGGAAGACACAAGTTTTGGCGCGCTTATCCACGAGATTACCGGCGATGCCATTCCAGCAGAAATTCCGGGCGTGCGGGAAGTACATGCCGTAGATGCGGCGGGGGTGCATCCGCTCTTGCTGGCCATCGGGCGGGAAGGCTACACCCCCTTTGACCGGGTAAAACGTCCGGCGGAAATCCTGACCATAGCCAACCACATACTCGGAACTGGCCAGCTTAGTCTCGCTAAATTCCTTTTTATCACCGCCGATGAAACGAGGCGACTTTCCACGCACAATATCCCTGAATATTTGCGCTATGTCCTGGAGCGCATAGACCTCACGCGTGATGTGCATTTCTATACGCACACCACTATTGACACGCTGGACTATTCCGGCACGGGCCTCAATACTGGGAGTAAAGTGGTTTTTGCCGCATATGGCGATAAGCTCCGCGAACTGGTTAGTGAAGTCCCTTACCCACTGCCCCACCTCGGTCAATTTCCCAATGCGCAATTGGCGTTGCCAGGCATTATAGTGCTACAGGCGCCGCCATTCGCTTCTTATGAAAAGGCCGGAAAGGAAATCGCCGCGCTGGATGAGCAGTTGCGTCCCGTTACATCGGCCCTCAGGGGCGTAGCCATCATTGTGCTGGCCGACGATGCGGCCTTTACTGCCGCCACGCTCAACAACTTCCTTTGGGTCACCTTTACCCGCACCAATCCTTCCCACGACATTCATGGCATCAATGCTTTCACCGACTTCAAGCACTGGGGCTGCCGGGGGCCGCTGGTAATTGACGCACGGATAAAGCCGCATCATGCTCCGCCTGTAGAAATGGATGAAGCTGTGAACCGGAAGATTGACAGGCTTTTTGCGAAAGGCGGCAGCTTGGCTGGGATAGAAAAGTGAAGCCCTTTGCGCCGGCTGCTGTTCGCCAATTATTACTTGCCTGACATTATTTTCCAATCTTTGTCATTCTGAAAGAATCTATTCTCTCGCAGTTGAAATGCCACAGTAGTTGTGCCGCTCGCCCAAGCTTTGTCATTCCCGCCTGGCATCTCATAGGCGCTGCGAGAGATTAGATTCCCTGCGGGAATGACAAAGTCGCTGTAAGGAGCGCTTATCTTAAAGCACTAGTGCTACGAGAAAATAGATTCCAGAAACCTGTCATGAACTTGATTCAGGGTGCTAAAGCTTGAACGGGCAGCTTGTCTGCTGTGGCGCTGCATTGGTTTAGAAGTTGCCACCTTTGTCCCATGCAACTCGCCGAACAATTCCACCAGGCCGTAGCCGAAAGCAAAAGCCTGCCCTCCCGACCCGACAACAGCACTCTACTCCGACTGTACAGCCTGTACAAGCAAGCCACAGACGGGGATGCTTCGGCAGAAAGCGACGCCGGAATGTTTGACTTTGTAGCCAAGGCAAAGCACAACGCTTGGAGCGAGTTGCGCGGCCAAAGCAAGGAGTCGGCTATGGAAGCCTACGTTCAGCTTTACAATGAGTTGAAGGGTTAGAGGTACTTCACCTTCACCTCCACATCGCTCATCCGCCCCTTATCGTCGGTGCAGGAGATTTTCACCGCGCCGCCGTCAGGGTTGAAGAAAAGCTTTTCCTTCGCATCCGCCGCCGCGTAAAAGCGGTCATTGACGTACCAATAGACCTTGCGCACATCGCTCGCCGCCTGGCAGCCGAGCTGCAGGCCCTGCTTGCCCTTGTCAAATATCAGGTACGTCATACCCGGCTGAAGCGTATTGATGAGTGGCGGCTGTCCGTCAAAGAGACGGCTGCACGCCGGATTGTGCGGCGGGATGCGCTCATAGCTCACATTGTGCGCATCGTAAAATGCCGCCAGCTCCGGTGAGGTATTCGGATAAACGCGCGTGGCATAGCCGGCAGCGGGCAGGCAGGAAGTACAGTAGCTGAAGGCCCCGTCGGCGCTAACCCATACTTCCCGCAGATGCTCGCAGCGCTTCGTGGATGATGTGCCGGGGATATAGTAATCCATCACCTGCTCCTTGCAAAAGTCGGAGGGCAACAAGCCGCTTTCCTTGCATACAAAGCGCGTGGCGAGGTCTTGCGGAACCGTCAGCCACTCATCGCCGGCGCGCGGGTCAAGGGCGTTGAACAATTGAAAGAGCAGCGGCGTAGCCGTGGCCGCACCGCTCAGGGCGGTAACGCCGTGCCCGTCAAAATTGCCCAGCCATACGCCGATGGTGTAGTGCGCATTAAAGCCAACGCTCCATGCATCCTTGCGCCCGTACGAGGTGCCGGTTTTCCACGCAATTTTCGGAATGTGGCGGACAGCGTCGGAAAGGTTAGGCATGTCCGGGCGGGTCAGCTCGCAAAGGTTGCGGCATATCATGTAGTTCGCTTCCGGGGAGAGGGTGCGAAAGCCGGTGCTGTCTCTGACGCGTCTTGCAGTGCTATCGCTTTTACGCCATTGCAACGCATGAACGGTGCCGCCATTGGCGAAGCCGGAAAAGAGCGTGACCAGCTCTTCCAGCCGCACCGTACAGCCGCCGAGAATCATGGACATGCCCAGCTTTTTCCGCTGCTGCCATACGGATAGAAAGCCTGCCGCGCCGAGGCTCTGCGTGAAGCGCGGTACGCCCAAAGCTTGCAGGGTTTTCACCGCCGGAATGTTGAGCGATTGACGCAGCGCCTCTTCTACCGTAACCGGCCCGCGGAATTGCAGGTCATAATTCTCCGGCGTGTACCCGGCCAGGTTGATGGGTACATCGTCCAGCACCGTCTGCGGCGTGGCGATGCCTGCATCATACGCAAGGCCGTACAGGAACGGTTTGAGCGTGGAGCCAGGCGAGCGCAGGGCCTTCACGCCATCAACCTGCCCCTGATGTGCACGGTCGGAGAAATCCGGCGAGCCGATATAGACGAGCACCTCACCGCTGCGGTTGTCCACCACAAGGGCGGCGGCGTTATAGACGTTTTGAAGCTTCAGCGCCTGCACATAGTTGTGAACGATTTGCTCGGACTGTAGCTGCGCTTTGGCGTCAATGCTGCTTTCCAGCGTAAGCTCGCCGGGATGCGCAAAGCGTAGTCGCCAGCTAAGCTGCTGCGCGGCATCCGGGGCGGAATTACGCTTTGCAGTCAAAGGCTCGGCAAGTGCATCGTCGATTGTTTCCTGCGGGAAAAGCTTGGCGCTTTGAAAGCGGCGCAGCCATTTGTTACGCTCCTGCACAATGCGCGCATTATCCTTACCCATCACCAGCGAGTTAGGGCGGTTAGGGATAATGCTGAGGGCCGTCAGTTCTGCAAGCGAAAGCTGGTCAGGCGATTTCTGGAAGTAAAGCAGCGAGGCCGCCTTTACGCCCTGAATGTTGGAGCCGTATGGAACAAGGTTGAGGTAAAGCTGCAGGATTTCCTTTTTGGAATAGTGCGCTTCTAATTGCAGCGCGCGAAACATCTCCACTACCTTATTCCAATAAGAGCGGCGCTTCGGCTGAAGCATCCGCGCCACCTGCATGGTGATAGTGGACGCGCCGGAGGTTCTGCGCAAATGAAAGAGGTTGCTGAACGCCGCGCGCGCCACCGCCATCGGATTGACGCCGAAGTGGCGGTAGAAATGCTTGTCTTCTTTGAAGAGAATAGCCTGCTCCAGCTCCGGCGTCATTTCAGAAAGCTCGGTGCGGAAGCGCCACTGCTGGTCTGCCGCGAGGAAGGCGTGAAGCACAGAGCCGTCTCGCGCTTTGACGAGCGGGGCGTAGGCGATGTTGGTGTTAAGCGGGAAGATGCAGTCTAAGAGAATAAACAGGATAACCGCACCCGCCGTGCCGCGCAAAACGCGCCAGCCGTTATGCTGCCACCAATGTTTATCCCGCAGGCGCTTCATGCATTACTTCAACGTTAGGCAAGGTAGCGGTATTGCAAAAGCCGTTTGGTGAAAGCTTCGCCTATAGCTTTAAAACACCTTCAGCGTAAGCCCCGGAAACACCTGATGGAAGTTGTCCGTAGCAATCAGCTCCGGCGAGAGCGTAAAGCCATGCTTCAGCCGCAGGTTCAGGAAGAGCTTCATCGTGGTGCCGCTGAAATAATCGCCCCTTTGGCTCACCAGATAGCCGACGCCAAGCGCAATGCGCCGCAGCTTCAGGCCGTAAATGTTGTCGTCATTATCGCTCTCGCCGCCGAATTCCGCATTCACGAAATAATTGTCCTGCACATTGTAGCGTCCGTCCGCGCCCTTCGCAAACGCAAAGTAGCCGCTGCCATACACGCCAATCAGGAACTCGCCGATATTGTCGCCACGCGTGCCCGGCAGGCGATACACAAGGCCAAGTTCAGCGGCAGGCGTAAGGCGGTCTCTGACAAAGCCCGCGCCGACATTTGCCAGCACATCAAAGGCGGAGTGATGAGAAAAATCTTCCTGCCCGTCACGCGTAATGCCCTTGCGGAAGTACATGTTCGTCTTCGTGCTATCGCGGTAATCGCGCGACATGCTGATGGTGGAGCTGTAATAGAATGAATGCGACTTCGCAACATGGGGCGGCGGCGCTGAGCGTTGCCGCATGGTATCTACGGCATGATTGAGTTTGCCTCTTTGCGCCAGCAGGCTGTCCAGATTGGCGAGGCGGTTCATCGTCAGCGTTACCTGGCATACTTCGGCCGCGCCCTTTGCCTGCACCGGCCCGCGAATGAGCAGCCGCAGCGTATCCGGCTCCGGCTTAAACGGCTTCAGCTCCTCATCGCCGCGCTTCTGATAAAGGAATGTACCCTGCGGCGCGTACCGGCGCAGGCGGTAGCTTTTCATGCCGCCAGGGCTGACCAGGTAATCCACGCGGAAGGAGCATTGCGGGCATTCACGCACGCTGTCGGCCATGAAGGCGATGTCTTTATTAGCCTCCGCCAGCAGACGTTCTACATCCGGGATAAGGCTGTAGCCGCCGTGCTGATATAGCTCAATCGTCAGGCTGTTGCCGCTGCCGAGCCAGGCCGTGTGGCGGTGGTTGATGCAGCGGTCGCAAAGGGAGAAGGAAGCGTCTGCCTTGCTGCGGCCGCCGCCATAAGTGTCTTTGGGGAATTGCGCCGCGCAGGGCATGGCCATCCCAGCCAGAAAAGCTCCGGCGAGCATGATTTTACGAAACATGGTGTCGTTAGTTTATGATGATGAGGGGAGCGGGCGCATCGCCTTCACCGCCGCGCCCTGACCGTCGGCGGGGCGGTGTGCCGGCCGGCGCGTCCGCCGAAAGCCTGGAATGGAAGATGCCGGAGAATCGTTTTGGCGGCGCCTCGCGCTCGGGCACATCCGCCATGATTTCGGAGAGGGTATAAATAACGGCGGGCCGGCGGTGATAGGGAGCCGACTTTGCCAGTTGGCTTGCTGCGAGGGGTGCTGTATCCTGTAGCGAAGGCGAAGGCACTTCAACTACCGTCGTCTTTTGCGGCAGTGTTATCGGGTTTTTAAAAGAAGTGCGTGCTGTCGCTTTGCGTTCGGCGAATGTGCTGCGCAAAATAGCAGTGCCCGGCTGTAGCTTTTCAGGCGCAGGCTCTTTTAACGCCGGCTTTCCGGAGGAACGAACGGTCTGTTCACTTGCAGTTGTGCCCCCTATGCCGTGAGGCTGCTTTACCTCAGCCGGACGCCACAGCATTACGAACAATATCAACGCAGCAGCCGCTGCAAGCGGATACATCATGAACGGAATACGCTGCCGCTTTCCCAATTGCGCTTCAATGCGCGGCCATGCGCCCTCCGCCTTCCAGCCGGGTGCTACATCCTCGCTGCTCAGGCAGTCCAGCGCATCGGATAATGGGGTGTGGCGGGATTTATCTTCTGGCAGCATGATAGCTTTCGGTTTGGGTGATGGAATGCCGCAGGGCGGCCTTTGCTTTGCTGAGCTGGCTCTTGCTCGTGCCTTCTGAGATGCCCAGCATCGCGCTTATTTCGGCGTGGCCGTAGCCTTCCACTGCGTGGAGGTTGAAGACCGTCCGGTAGCCATCCGGCAGCGCGGCGATTCGCGCCAGAATCTCCTTTGCGCCGAGGCCGCTCAACACATCATCGCCGGCAGGCCGCTCCTCATAAGCCGTTAGGTCTTCCATAGCGTGCACGATGACTGTCTTGCGAAGCATCATGAGACACTCGTTGATGACGGCCTGTTTGAGATATGCGCCTACGCTTGCCGGGCCACGGTATTCAAAGCGGTCTATGCGGTTAAAGAACTTCGTAAATCCTTGCACGAGCGCGTCCTCAGCGGTGGGGAGGTGCCGCATATAGCGCAGGCACACGGGCAGCAATTTGTCGGCATACCGTATATAAATCGCCTCCTGCGCACGCCGGTCGCTGCGTTGGCAGCGGAGGATGAGCGCGGCGTCGGTATTGTCCATGAGGCGGTGCGGTACAGTGGGATTCTTCAAAGGAAATGCAGCTGGCTGGAGAATGGTTGCCTGAGGGGTGAAAATTTATTATTGCCCAGGTTGCAGCCGGGGGAAGAGCGAATGTGAAAAGCCCAACAGACTGTCAGCCGATGAAGTGCGAGTTCAGGGCAGGCAGCAAGGAACGGCAGGAAGCGTGATGCAGCCGACCCAATAAGCCTCTTTGGCGATTACCATATGCCTTTAAAGGAATTACATTTACGCCCATTCCTCTCAAACCTGCATCATGATTAAATCTACTGCCGCGGCTTGCAAGGCTTCTGGTATGCCGCTCTCTCATGCCGCCTGCTTCCAGCGTATTGCCAACCAAACCAACTGCGTCGTTACCAGCCGCTCGGTGGGCGAGTTTGCAACTGGCCTTATTATGGAAAGCTATGCCTCCAAGGGCTTCCATGTAAAGTCCAAGTCGTGCAACTGGGGCCCGATGGCCGGCTTTGTGCTGAGCGACCCGCGCTTTACCAAGACCGGCTCGGAGCGCGAGGCAATGCAAACGCAGCGCACGGAAGTGGGCAAAGCTATTAAGGGCGGCGCTACGGAAGTGCCCGTCGTCATCAGCGATGACCGCCGCAAGGAGGTGGAAAGCAAGGGCTGGATGACGCGTGCCGGCGGCAACATCAATGAGATGATTTACTCCGCCAGCAGCAAGGGCGGCAAGACGATGAATTTTGTGCTGCGCCGGGAGATAGATTATCCCGGCGCCGGCGGCAAGCAGTTGTGGAGCGTGCATTATGGCGCGGCCGAGAAGAGCATGCCTTCATCGCCTACTGCGCCCAACAGGGGCGGAGGTGGTGCGGCTTTGCAGCCGGTAATGGCGCTTTGCAATCCCGGCGCGAGCGAGGGGTTCCGCTCGGCACTTACCGGAGATTATGACCTCTGGGCCGTCTTCCCGCCGGCCAACAATCAGTTTTCCAAAGCGGCGCAGGATGCGGCGGCGGCGAAGTTTCCGACGCACGGGCAGATGCATAATCCTAAGGGCGCTGACCAGCGCATGGTTAAAGGTTCGGAGCGCTTCCCGATGCCTATTAAGGCTTACATCCAGCAGGAAGATGCGCACATGGGCAATATGACGGCTCGCATCAGCAAGGTCAAAGACATGCTGAACGGCGCTATAGCCGGAGCGGGCTATAAGGGTGGCATGATGGTGCACCACAGCGATGAGGTGGGCCGCCCGATGGTGAACAGCGTGGAGCTGGAGTACATCGCATTTATACCGGGCCAGAAGGAGGCACGCTTCATCAAGACGTTGGCGGACATGAAGCAGTTCCTCGCGGAGGTGATGATTGGCTACCACATCACCTTCAATCCGGGCTGGCAGCGGCAGTTTGGCTTTACGGCTACGAATAAGGGGAGCTTTGAGGTGTAGAGTTGGCCCTCAGTCAAATAATCGCGTCTACCGCCTGGCTGCCCTTGATGGGCCGCGCTTTCCGGAGACGCCATTTATAGTGCTGTCCAGAAAGCCGTTTGAACGGTTTGTCTGAGGAGCCTTGTTTTGCCTGCCTGCTTCCTGAGCCCCCTGCATTTGCTTTTGGCCGGTTGCTGCATCGTAGGGCGACTTTACTGCTTTACGCCTGCGCTGTGCATGGGCCGTACCATCGCAAATCAATGCAGTGAGGATGAGCGTTGCCAGTATTGTTTTGTATCGCATGGCTATGATGTTTCGTCAAATCTTGCAAAAAATATGGAGAAAGTCATTAGAAGCTGCGGCTACTTGGATAAGCAGAGATTGCCTGATTTGCTTTTGACGAGTGGATGTGTGGCAATGCTTGTTGTGCGTTCAGGCTAAAAGGGAAGGCTATGAAGCACCAGAGCTATGCTTGGCAAACAGGGAGTTGCGGGGAAGTAACATCACGGGAACTTCATAGTGACTTCACGGGAACTTTACGGAGACCGAGAGCTGTTGTTGTACTGGGGGCAGGCGCAAGGTGCTATTGTTCGTAGCCGCGTTTCAATCCGGCCCCAGTAATGCCGGCGAATGGGACAACGCGGCACCACCTATCTTCAACAGATGTCTGTTACGCCTTCTCCCCGCAAAGACATGATCTTAGCCATGCTGGCGTTTGCCGCCAGCACGCTCATCACGTGGTGGTTTATTGCTGCCAATGATACGCTCTACCACGGCGACCGGCGGCGGATGATGCTTTCCTGCGCCATTGCCGGCGCAAAGTGGGCGGCTCAGATTCTTGCGGCGCTGCTACTGTTGAAAGAGAAGCGCTGGGCCTTTCTCCGTCGGATAGGGCTGGCTTGTCTGGCAGGCTCGGCTATGCTGGGCATCTTAGCAATTGTGCCCGTAGAAGTTGCCGCTCAGGGCCTGTTTTTCATCATTGGCCTCCTGATGTGTGTCGGAGCGATGATTGTGTTGTATTGGCTGGCGGTGCGGAAGACGGGACTTTCTATGGTGTGGTTCGGTGGCTGGCTGGTTTGTCTTGCAATTGCCATTACCCTGCAACTCACGGTGGTGTTTCATGTAGCGCGATGAAATCATGGCTCATTATCACCGGCTGTGCAATCAGATGCTTCTAAGAAGGCGGTGAATCGCGCCGTATTATCTTGCGTCTATGATGATTGTCCGTAAGTCGCTCCTGCTGGTCGTGCTCTGCATGCCGTTTCATATGTTTGCGCAGCAAGCGGCTGATACAGCCAACGATGTGCTGCTGCTTCAACCAAAGGAGGAAGTGCCTGTATCAGCCCGTAAAGTGGGTAAGGCCGTTAAAGTGGTGGATAAGGGCTTCAAGATAAACTGCACTTACGACGACATTGTCTCCGAGGCTAAGATGAAGGTGAAGGCCGCCGGCGGGAATATCCTGAAGGTGTCTGAATGGCGGGTGCCCAACGCCATGAGCACCTGCTACGGCATAATAGGCGAGGCTTATTTCATGGAAGACCTCAGCACCATGCACCGACAGCTTGCCCATATATCCGATTCCATTGTGCGGAGCCTGATACCCGATACCGCCCGCTATGCGGTGCTTTATGTGTACCGGCCGGGAGGGCTGGGCCCGCTGATAAGCTATAACCTACATCTGGATGATTCCGTTATCTGCCGCGTCCACAACGACCGGTATTATGCCGTGCGCATCTATAAGGAGGGCGCTGCCAATCTGTGGACGCGCACGGAAGCCCGTGTGGATGTGCCCATTGACCTGCGCTTTGGCCAGGCTTACTTTCTGAAGTGTGGGGTTGCGATGGGCGCATTTGTGGGCCATCCAACCATGCGGATTGTTGACCCGAAGGTTGCCATTAGCCAGTTCCGGTTTGATAAGGTGCGGCAGGCGGCGGAGGCTGAGACGGAATAGTGGCTGCGTGCCAAGCTTTTGTCATCCCGTAGGAATCTGTTTGCTGAGTGTGCCCGTGGCCGAACAAATTCCTGCGGAATGGGAAGGGCGCTGAATGATGAGTGGCATCGTAAGTAATTTTGAACTTAAACCACTAAACAAGTCAAAATGGATGAACAGACCCACTTGTCCCCGCCAATAATGACTTTAGAGAACTATGTTTATTCCAGAATTGGAATGGCATTGACCTCTGCCCAAAGAGTTGAATTTGTAACAGGCCAACTTCTAAATTACCTTGTTGAATTTGATAAAGACTTTTATGGAATTACAACTGCCGAATTTTTAGAGAAGGCTGCGAAATCTGTAAATGGGCATAAAACACTTGGAGCTATATTTAAGTTGCTTAAGCTAAATCCAAGTTTAGTGATAGAGGATGAATTAGACGATTATCTGAAGAAGAGAAACTTGCTTGCACATAGCTTTTGGACAACATTCTTGCAAAATGGTTCAGATGGAAAAGAAGGCGTTGAATTTTGTTATGAGTTTGGACGGCAATCAGATAGAATAGAGAGCTTTTTCAAAGGATTTTTATACTTCTTGGCACTAAGGCACGTCAAGGACAGAGACCATTTAGATGAAGAGATGAAACGACTTAGCGATGATTTTGACTATTTCCTCACAGCGATGCATTCAAAGAATCTGAAAGAAGCCAAGCCATAGATAGATATCACAGTACTCATTCCTGTTCTCCGCCGCCTACCCTAAACCGTTCGGCGGAGATTCCAGCCTGGTCACACTATGGTGCGGCCTGTAGCAACAGTATCAAACTCCTTTTCACAAAAGCTTTTAGCCCCTTCCCACTGTAAGCCGCCGATTTTTCCCGTACTTCATTCCATTAAATAAGATGATGGAATCTCAAACGATAAGTACCCCGGTGTCTGTGGACGCCACTGAGACGATAGCCCGCCTTGTGAGCGCCATGGAGCGCGTAATTCGCGGGAAGCGCCGACAGATAGAGTTGGTGGTGACGAGTCTGCTGGCGGGCGGCCACATCCTGATGGAAGACAACCCCGGCACGGGCAAGACGGTGCTGGCGCGCACGCTGGCGCAGTGCATTGCCGGCCAGCGTGGTGAGGAACATGTGGTGTTCAAGCGCATCCAGTTTACGCCCGACCTGCTGCCGATGGACTTAATCGGCTCCCACATTTTTGACGACCGCACGAAAGAGTTTGTCTTTAAGAAAGGCCCCCTCTTCTGCAATGTGCTGCTGGCGGATGAAATCAACCGCGCCTCGCCGAAGGTGCAAAGTGCGCTGTTGGAGGCGATGGCGGAGAATCAGATTACGAGCGGAGATGCAACGCTGCAATTGGAGCGGATGTTCTTCACCATTGCCACGCAAAATCCGATTGAGATGGAGGGCACTTACCCGCTCCCCGCTGCGCAGCTTGACCGCTTCTACATGAAGATTTTCTTCGGCTACGTGGATGAGGAAACGGAGCTGAACATCTACCGCGAATACTTAGAAATTGCACGCAACCTGACGACGGGCGAGCAGGTGCTCTCGCTGAAGGATGTGCTGGAATTACAGCATCAGGCCGGTCAGGTGCATGTGCACGACGAGATTGTACGCGGTGTGAGCAACATTGTGCGGGCCACGCGGAATCATCCGGATATTTCGCTGGGTGCATCCACGCGCTCGGGCATTGCCTTCCTGAAATGCCTGCGGGCTTATGCGCTGGTGAAGGGCCGCACGTTTGTGATAGAGGATGATGTGAAGGATATTTCCCGCGCCGTGCTGGAGCACCGCCTCATTTACCGGAACAAGGAAGGCCGCGCGAATGCGCTGGCGGGTATCATCAATAAAGAAACGGAGCGGCTGGCGAAGCTGCGGCTGTATTAATCATGGCGCTGAGTCCCGAAGGGACGACCGAAATAATAGCCAGGGATTTCAATCCCTGGAAAGGCACAATGAAGCTCATCAAAAGAAGTCTCCTGTTTCTGTTTTTGCTTGCTGAAAGCAATAGCCTCTTCGCGCAGGAAGGCGGTCAGCAGCAAGGCCAGCAGCCTGTCCAAATCACCATGCCGAAGCCGCGCCGCGTGGGCAATCCAGCGCTACGCTATGAGGTGGATGCGAAGCGCACGGGCACGAATATGAACTCCGACGACGCCCTGCCGCGCTCGCGCGAGTTTCTGCGGATTGATTCTACCTACTACGTCGGCTCACTTTATGAAGGCGCTTACAAATACAATCACGCGGCCGATTTTGTCGGCTACAAGAATGCGACGGTGCCGCTGGAGCGCGCCCTGCGGCAGATAGAGCGTGATTACAAGCCGGAGTTGAGCAACCGGACGCACAATGTGCTGGAGTATATCCAGATTTACCCGAAGCAGATTGACTACGCCCTCATTGTCAACTACCTCAACCAATGCTATCTCAACACCGAGCAGCCGGACAAGGTCTATGCCCTTCTGCGCCGCTACATCAGGTGGAACTTTCAGCGCGAGTTTTTTGACGCCTACAACTACATGATGTGGGTGACGCACCGCAACCGTTTTTACACGAAAGAGAAGTATCCGTTCCTCCGCAATTCCATTGAAGAAAATGAGGCGCTGGCGAACCGTTATTTAGACACCGCACTAGGCCGGCTGGCGCGCAATGCGGCCTTCAACGTCGGCGTCTATAATCCCGGCTACGACAAGCAGGATTACCTCGGCATCTATCATTACAAGAGCCTGATTAATGCTTACGCGCTGAAGATTGATTCGGCGGAAAAGTATTTTAACCTGCTGCGCAACTCGCCCATCTTCCCACACAACAACTACGCGACGTTTAAAAGCATTATCGGCAATTTCCGCGATGCCGAGGCGGAGTATAAGCTGGCGCAAACGCAAGACCCTAATGATAAGCGGCTACAGGAGTGGGCCTATTATTCTTCCATCCTGGAAATCTACAAAGGATACCCGAAGCTGGGCGAGCTGCAAATGAAGGAGATGATTCAGTCGGCCGGCTCTACGCCGGGTTTTGGCTGGTACAATATTGCGCTGGCGCGATGCCTGTTTTACGATGGTCAGGTGGCGGAAAGCAAGCGCCATGCCGACCGCGCGGCGGAGTTTAAGGAGCTACACATCGGCACCACGCTCGGGCAGAGCCACTACGATTTTTCCATCCAGCTCCTGAAGCTGATGAACATGGAGAATGAGTACGAGATGCAGCGCTTTGAGCACAAGGGCTGGTGGTACTCGCCGGGCACCATCGGCGCGATGGCGGGCAAGATGGGCGAGCGCTACCTGCAGGAGTTTCTCATCATCAATTCCTTTGCGCAAAACCCAGAGCGCGACCAGGTGATTTACCGGCTCTTCTCTACGGAGAGCACAGTGAGCTGGGATGAGGTGTTTCAGCTCGTCAAGAATTTTTCCACGCGCTTCTTTATTCGCCGCTTTAGCGTGGCCGCGAAGGAAGACCCGCGTCCGCTTATCCGCAAATACTTTAAGCTGATGATTGCGCGGCTGCATGTCAAGGAAGGCGAGTACAAAGAAGCCGAGCCAATCCTGCAAGACCTGCTCAAGGACAACACAATTGACCTGACCTACGAAAAGCTCTTTCTCGCTCGCACGTATCAGGCGCTTGCGGAGTGCGCGGATGGTCAAGACAAAGCGGCTGAGCGTGATAATTGGCTGTATAAGCTTTACCAGATATATCCGCAGCTCATACCATTCTCCGGGATGAAGATGCCGATGCAGCTACAGATTTCCGGCATGCCGGATGCAGCGGTGATGAAACGGCTGGAGGATTGCAATATCCGCTTCAATGAAGCCGGCGCAACGGCCCGCGCGCAACTGACCTTCCGCACGCAGGGCAAGATGAAGCTGGTAGATTACTCCGTAATTGACGGCACCGGGAATTACATCGTTCCGCGCCAGACCTACAGCTATACGGATGTGAATGTGGCGGCGGTGTCGTTGGCGTATCGCTTGTTTGGAGTGGGCGGCGCTGCGCCTCGGGCGGAGGAGGCGGATGAGGATGCGTAGCTTGAACGCTTAAGAGTAAATTTTTTAAGTTTGATGAATGTTCATTAATAACCAAAGACAGCCTCACTACGATAAATCCAAAGATGAAGTAGTTGTTGACCTCATGGATAAGATTGTAGCCAAACTTCCTGCATCGGGTGGTATAATAGTAGGTTGGGAAGCTGTACCTGACTTCACTGAGAATGAAATTCTACAAATGCAGGAGTTGAACTATGATGTTCAAGACCTAATGCGCTCTTACGGATATATTGGCACAAGCACAGCATATGCACAGCCAATTACACCCAATGGACATGCAGCAAGGCAAGCCGGTGGACACTACTCCTATCAACGTTTGTTAGAAGAAAGGGACAGGATTCAACCCACTAACATCTATAATCTAACAGGTAACAACTCGCGCGTTTATCACAATTCTCACGACCAATCAACTAACATCGTCTCAACTGATAGTAGCGAGTTGTTTAGATTATTGCGGGAAGAAATTTCAAGTAAAATTGAAGAAAACAGCAGCTTACTTCTTTCACTAAGTGAAATGGAGGAGTCTGCCGGCAAATCAACTTTTACAGAAAAATACAAGACATTCATTGCAAACGCAGCAAATCATATGACGGTGATAACTCCGTTCCTCCCTGCGTTGACATCTTTATTATCAGGCAGTTGATATTATAGGTTCACAAGCAGGTTATCCAGTACAACATGTATTGCTCTCTGCAACTTTTTTTATTTCCAAAGGGAATCTCATAGAGTTCAAGAGCAGACGCCACTAATGGGCTTTTGCAAAAAGCCCGGTCGCTGAGCGTAGCCGAAGCGCCTATTCGTTTGTTGCGGTAGGCTTCGGGGTAGGCGCTTCGGCTACGCTCAACGACCGGGACGCTTGACGCGTTCCATAAGTAGCATGTGCCCGCGAAACACCGCCGCGCCCTTTGCGAAACCTTTGTTTACTTTACCCTGAGCGCAGCCGAAGGGTTGCGTGAAATCGGATGCACACCCTCTCCCTCTACAACCTCAAAGGCGGCGTAGGCAAGACAGCCTCGGCGGTCAACTTGGCCTACATGGCTGCGAAGGACGGTTACCGCACGCTGCTCTGGGATTTAGACCCGCAGGGCGCGGCGAGCTACTACTTCAAAGCAGAGCCGAAAAAGGGCCTCTCCAAAAAGCTCTTCACCGGCGACCTGCATCTTGACGACGCCATTATGGATACGGATTATGATGGCCTGGACATCATCCCCGCAGACCTCTCCGCCCGCAAGCTGGACTTAGTGATAGACGGCGAAGGCGGCTCTAAAAAAGACATTCGCAAGATGCTGCGCGATGTGGCGTATGCCTACGATTTCGTGTTTATGGACTGCGCGCCGGGTTTCTCGCTCCTTGCTGATAATATCTTCACCGCATCCGATGCAGTACTGATGCCTGTGATTCCTACCACGCTTTCCGTGCGCACTTACGGCATGGTAAAGGATTACCTGAAAGACCGCGACATGGCGGATAAGCTCGCCTGCTTTTTCACGATGGTGGACATGCGGAAGAAGATGCACGAGGGCGTAATCGGTGAGCTGATGGAAGACCGGCTATTCTTTGAGCACTACATTCCTTACCTCTCCGATGTGGAGAAGATGGGCGATAAGCGTGCGCCGGTTGAGGCATTTGCCAAAAATGCTTTTGCCGCCGTCTGTTATCGCGCTTTGTGGGAAGAAATGAAGGAAGGCCTGCTATAAAAACCAGGACGGCCCCACTTGCCGCTTTTATAACAATTCCAACACCGCAGCACCGCCACCTTTGCACGGATTATGCATCAAACGCATTCTATGCAACGCTTTTATCTACTGCTTTCCTTACTCTTTATTTCAATTTCCGCACATGCCCAAATGGGTTTCCCAGGCGGCGGCAATGGCGGTGCAGCCGGACGTCAGATGCCTAAGATGGGCAAGATGTACGGCAAGGTGATAGACGACAAATCCGGTAAGCCGGTGGATGAGGCGTCTGTGACACTGCTACAAGGTGGCAAGCTTGTTCAGGGCGGCATTACGGAGGCCAACGGCGAGTTTAGCTTAGAAAGCCTGCCTATGATGGGCCAGTTTGAACTGGTCATTTCCGCGCTTGGTTATAAAGATTACCGGCAGACCGCTGCCTTTGACATGGGCGCATTGATGAAGGCCGGCGCTTCTATGAAAGGCATGTCCGGCGAGACCGGCTCAATTCCCGAAGGTGCAAGTGCGGCGCTGGATGCCATCAACAAAGACCTCGGCAACATCCGGCTGGAAGCTACTGCGCAATCGCTGGCTGGTGTAACCGTTACCGCCAAGGTGCCCACCTTCACGCTGCAGGGCGAGAAGAAGATTTTCAACGTTGACCAAAACCTTACCTCGCAGGGCGGCACAGCTGCTGATGTGATGAAGAATGTGCCCGGCGTGCTCGTGGACGCGGACAATAAAGTAACCATCCGCAACAGCCCCCCGCAGCTTCTTATTGACGGGCGCCAAAGCCCGCTGACGCTTGACCAGATTCCGTCGGACGCGATAGAGAGCGTGGAAGTCATTACCAACCCTTCGGCGAAGTATGATGCGGAAGGCGGAGTAGGCGGTGTGCTGAACATTGTGCTCAAGAAGAACCGCAAGCAGGGCTATAACGGCAACCTGCGTGCCGGCGTGGATAGTCGCGGTGGCGGGAATCTGGGCGGCGATTTCAATGCGCGCTCCGGTAAATTCAACGTATCACTCAACACGCACGCTAATCTAAACCGCAGCTATACGACCGCTACCACCGAGCGTACGGACTTTTATTCTAATCCCGACGTGCGCAGCTACCAGGATGATGTGAACAAGCAGCACGGCGCGTTTGTTTTCGGGCGGCTGGGGCTGGATTACTTCATCACCAATCGTACTACCCTTTCCATTGCCGGCATTAAAGTGCACGGCGAGTTCAAGCCCGATGATTTCATTCACCTGACTACCGATAGCCTCTTCGCCGCGGGCATGCGCAGCATCTGGGGCACGCGCGCTACCGAGGGCAAGAACAGCTTTGACATGAATGGCGCGCAGTTCGGCATTAAGCACATTTTTCCGCGCGCCGGTGAGGAGTGGACGCTTGATGCAAGCGTGAATGCCGGTAAGAACACCAACTTCAATCAATACACCACGGCGAGCTTCAAAGACATTACTGAAACGACGCTGAACGGCCAGCCGCAACTGCAAAGCACCGAGGGCAGCGGCAAGAATAACTTCTACACCCTTCAAAGCGATTACGCTCATCCCTTCGCGGATAAAAGCAAGCTGGACGTGGGCGTAAAGGCCACAATCCGCCAAGTGGAAAGCAACATCGGTAACTTCTATTACGATGCCGCTGCCGCGGAATGGACGGAGATTCCGAACCCGAACAGCGACTACAAAAACACCGACGGCGTGTATGCCGCCTACGGCTCTTACAGCGGAAATTTCAACGCCAACAATTCCTATCAAATCGGGCTGCGCGCGGAAAGCTCCTCCTACACCGGCGAGCTGACGAAGCGGGATACGTCCTTCACCATTCAGTATCCGATTTCGCTGTTCCCAAGCGTCTTTTACAGCCGCAAGCTGACGCACGACCAGCAGCTTCAGTTCTCCTACCGCCGCGGCATCAACCGGCCCAACTTCTTCCAGTTGCTGCCCTTCACCGACTATACCGACCCGCTCAACATCCGCCAGGGCAATCCTGCCTTGCAGCCCGAGTTTACCAACTCCGTGGAGCTTTCTTACATGAAGAACTTCACGAAGAGCAACTACGTTTTGGTAAGCCTTTACGAGCGCCATTCGGATAATCTCATCACTTCCTACCAGAGCCTCGGCAGCAACCCCTTTACGGGTGAAAGCGCTATCATCACCACCTACGTCAATGCCAATAAGAGCGATAAGTACGGTGTGGAGCTTACCTCCGGCTGGGATTTGAAGAAGTGGTGGAACGTAGTGGCCAACGTCAATCTTTACAACGGCCAGCTTCAATCCATTGACGGCAGCACCAGCTCCTACTTCTCCGGCTTCGGCAAGCTCAACAATCAGTTCCGCATTGCCAAGGGCTGGAGCGCGCAGCTATCCGGCGTGTATCAGAGCCGCACCAATCTGCTGCCCGATACGAAGAATGAAGGTTTCGGTGGGCGTGGCGGCATGGGCGGTGGCGGAGGCCGCGGCATGTTCGGCCCGCAGACTTCCTCTACTGCGCAGGGCTATCTGGATGCGCAGTGGTATGTGGATGCGTCTGTGCGGAAGTCCTTCGGTAAAGCCGATGCCATGTCGATCTCCCTTTCCTGCAACGACATCTTCGCTTCGCGCAAAACGCTTCAGCATTCCGAGAGCGACTTGTTTGTGCAGGACTACAGCCGCCTTGTGAATCCGCAGCTCTTCCGCCTCAACTTCAACTGGCGCTTCGGCAAGCTGGACACCGACCTCTTCCGCCGCAAAAACCTGAAAGGCCAGATGGAAGGCATGCAGGACGCAGCGCAGGGGATGATGTAGTAGCGGTGTGCCCCTACATTTACACCATGAGCGCCGCTGACATCATCTCGCTTCAAGGCATCCGCAAATCCTACTACCTCGGCAAGCAAGAGCTGCCCGTGCTCAAAGGCATTGACCTCACCATTGCCCGCAATGAATACGTCGCCCTCATGGGCCCCTCCGGCTCCGGCAAAAGCACGATGATGAACATCCTCGGCTGCTTAGACACCGCCACCGGCGGCCGATACGTCCTCAACGGAAAAGACGTCTCCAAAATGGCCGGCGATGAATTAGCCGACATCCGCAACGCAGAAATCGGCTTCGTCTTCCAGCAATTCAACCTCCTCCCCCGCCAAAACGCTTGGGAAAACGTCGCCGTCCCCCTCATCTACGCCGGCGTAGGCCGCAAAGAGCGGGAAGAGCGCGCCCGCGACATACTCGCAAAGGTCGGCCTTGCCGACCGCGCCCACCACAAGCCTAATGAGCTATCCGGCGGCCAAAGCCAGCGCGTAGCCATCGCCCGCGCTCTCGTCAACAACCCCGCCCTCATCCTCGCGGATGAGCCAACGGGAAACCTTGACTCGAAGACTTCCATAGAAATCATGGATTTATTCTCCGCCATCCACGCCGGCGGCAATACCGTTGTGCTTGTTACCCACGAAGAGGATATTGCTGCCCACACCCGCCGCATCGTGCGGATGCGCGACGGCGTTATAGAAAGTGATAAGGCGAATGTTCAGAAGCTGGCTGCTGCGTAAGGCTGCGGGCTAAAAGAAAAGACACTGCTACCTACAACTGTATCTTCTGCTTCCCTTCGTAGTTCACTGGCACGCGCTTATAGATGCCGCCCTTGCCCGCGCGGATATCCCCTTGCAGGCGCACCAGCACATCGCTTTTTTGGAGGGAGAGCAGGTCAAATGCGTCCTTCAGCATCCGCATCATATTGACGTCGATGCTCACCGGCAGCACAAACTCGCCTTTGGCCGGGACGGCCACGCGCTCATCTACCATAGCCTTGCCGAGGTATTTGTCGTTGATGTAGGCGTCCATGTTGCCGTTCTTTAGGCTCAGGCCGTAGCTATTGGGGTTGTAGAAGCGCAGGGTGGCCACGATGACGGCGTGCTCTATGGTGAAGTTCTGGATGCGCACGCTGCTCAGGTCTTTATAGACAAGGGCCTTGGGTGAGGAGCAGCCGAAAAGCGCTACTGTGAGAAATAGAAGAAAGAAGTTGCGGGCCATTGCTTAGGTATTTGAAAGGTGTCTGACCCACCACACATCCGTCTGCGGCGTAGCGCCGATGGGGAACGGATGCGTATGGGCCGTGGGCGCGAAGCCATATTTGCGGTAAAAAGCCTGCGCCCTGTAGTTGTGCTCCCAAACACCGAGCCAAAGGAGGTTGTAGCCATTCGCGGCAGCCCATTCCAGATAAAAATCCATCAGCCGGGCCGCTGCCCTCTGGCCCTTATACGGCAGGTCAATGTAAAGGCGGTTCAGCTCCAAAGCCTTCTCTCCCGCATTATGCGGCAAGGGAACCGGGCTTTCCAGAAAGCGCAGGTAGCCGATGGGATGGCCTTCCTGCAAGGCGAAGAAGGTGTAGTCTTCCGGATTGCTTAGCTCCCGCGCCAGCCGCTCAACGCTGTAGTATTCTTCCAGGAAGCCCTGCATATCAGCCTCTGTGCAGGTGCCGGTAAAGGTGTCATAGAAAGTACGGCAGGCAAGGGCCGAGAGGGCAGAGGCATCTGCTACGCAACAGCGGCGCATGGTGATGGACATGGAAAGCGTAGATTGGCTTCGCAAGCTACATAATGCCCGCAGCGACTTTGTCATCCTGAAACGAGTTCAGGACAGGTTTCCCGAAGGAAATCTTTGCTCGCAGCTTCTTTAAGATTCCCTGCGGGAATGACAAAGATTGGGCGGGCAAACCCATAACCTTCCAACGCTCCGCAACACTACTGGCCCGCCTTTTAATACCATTCCCGCCAAGATGCCCATGCATATCCGTACCGCCAGAATGGAGTCTTTCTCAGACGGCGTCATTTCCATCATCATCACCATCATGATTTTTGACATCAAGTTTCGTGATTTGGCGCACGGCTTCACACAGCGCGACGTGGTGCAGGGCTTCCATGTGCTCTGGCCTAAGGTGGCTGCTTATGCCTTCTCCTTCCTCGTGCTCGGCACTACCTGGCTCAACCACCACCACATGTTTCACCTCGTGCAGACGGTAGATGAGAAGCTGATGTGGTTCAACCTCAACTTTCTGTTCTGGCTTTCCCTCATCCCGTTGCCCACCTCTATGCTTGGCCGCAACCCCTTCCTGCCGGAAAGCGCCGCCCTTTACGCCGCCGCCATGCTCATGGTAGCCGTCTCCTTTATGCTTATGCGCAGTTATGTGCACCGGCGCGGCCTTATGCGCGGAGAAGACCGCGCCGTGAACCGTGAGCTTAAAAAGGTGCATCGCAGGGTGCGGATTAAAAGTCTCTTTGGGCTGGCGGCATATGCGGCGGCTATTCCCTTAGCCTACTACTCCGTCTATATTACCTACGCCCTGATAGCGGTGCCCACGGCCCTCTTCTTTATGCCGGAAGGTGTGGCAGCAGCCTCCGACGGCATGCAGCCGGGTGAGACAGACACGCAGGAACATCCGGTATAAAGGCTGCGGTGCCGTCCCAAAAAGGATCTGCACCACTGAAAAATAATATGTGAGCGGTCAAAAACGCTTACGCGCCGCATAAAAATGACATGTAACCATTAAAAAATGGTTGCGGACCACTAAAAAATGGATAAGGGGTGCCTGAAAATGGTGATGTGTTACAAAGAAATCATATAGGGTCGCGCAAAAACGGTCGGGCTGCACCCCTGCTTGTCATCAGGCCTGAATGAGCATTGACGCCGGCCCTACCTTTAATCCATGTTTTCTTTCTTCAGAAAAAAAGCGGCGCAACAGCCGGAGGGCGAAGCGCCAACGGACTTCTCCTTCCTCGGCGCGGATATGCACAGCCACCTACTGCCAGGCGTTGACGATGGCGCACCGGACGTAGAAACAAGCCTCGACCTTATCCGCGGCATGAAGGCGCTGGGATGGAGCCGCCTTATCACCACACCGCACATTCATTTGGAATTTTATGAGAATAATTTTCAAAATCTTCAGGCCCGGTTCGCGCACCATCAGCGCTTTATAGACGAGCAAAAGCTTGGCGTAACGCTCGGCATCGCTGCGGAATATTACCTTGACAATCTCTTCCTGCCCGCCGTAATGCCCGATGGGCTGCTCACATTCGGGGATAAGCTGGCGTTGGTGGAGGTGAGCATGGCCGGCTGGCCGCGGCAGCTTGACGACATGATATTCTCCATACAAGCGGCGGGATATACGCCTGTGCTGGCCCACCCGGAGCGCTATCAGTATGAGGGCAATCCGGCGGTGTTCCAAGCGTGGAAAGAGAAAGGCGTACTGATGGCTATGAACCTGCTCTCGCCTACGGGCTATTACGGCGGCACAGTCAAGGCCATGGCTAAGAAGTACATGGATATACGCCTCTATGACTACTGCGGCTCCGACGTGCATCATGAGCGGCATCTGGCTGCACTGGAGCGGATGCGTACGGAGCAGCCAGACCTCATGCGACAGCTTGCCGCTTACGGATTTAAGAACGCCGGCTTATTATATTAAGAGATAGCGACTAGCCAATGCGCCTGCTTTGTTAGTTTTGCAACTTATTTAAGCTGAATGAGACATCTTTTACTTTTTGCATTTAGCGCGCTTTTGCTGACTGCTTGCCAAGGCCCGAAAAATGTAATTTATTTTAAGGAATCAATCGCTAATGATACCACGGTGCGCACTGTACCGGTACGTGAGTCGGAGGATGATAGAATACAGCCGGACGACATTCTGACTATAAACGTGTCCAGCATTCAGAGCCTTCTGGATAAGAATGCGAGCCAGCTAAGCGTATATAACAGCGGCGGTACGCCATTCAATGTACTTGCAAACTCAAGCGGCCAGGGCGGGGGCGGTTTAGCAACCAGCGGTTATCTTGTTGACCCGTTGGGGTACATTACCTTTCCGGTCATCGGACGCGTGAAGGTTGGCGGGCTTACTTTAAGGCAGGTAAAGGACACGATGGCCGCGCACTTGGCGAGCGTAGTGAAAGAGCCCGTCGTGGAAGCGCGTATATTGAACTATAAAGTGACCCTGCTCGGCGAGATAAGCCGGCCCGGCCCTGTCCTGGCACCCAATCAAAAAATAAGCATTGTTGATGCCATCGCTGCCGCCGGAGACATTCCTATATCCGGCAGGAAAGACAATATCCTTATTATCCGTGACTACGGCGGACAGCGGCAGATGGCAAGAATTAATCTGAATAATAAAGAAGTATTTAATAGCCCATTTTACTATTTGCGTCAAAACGACATAATATATATAGAGCCGGTAAAGCTTCGCCGCCAGGAAAACAACGAATTTTTCCGTTTCTACCTGCCTGTAATATCCTCCTTACTCTCTACTGCGCTTGCTGTTTACGGCATTACGCAGTTGGCTAATAAATAAAAAAGTATAGTGCGATGGCCTTAAACTCAGAAAATCAGCAGCTTAAAGACAGGATTACCAAGCAGTTCAATTATAGCTTTAATATCCGGAAGCTGCTTGCTTCCATAATAACCAACTGGTATTGGTTCGTGCTTTCCATGATTATAGCACTTACTACAGGCTATCTTTATTTGCGCTATACCACGCCGATGTATGCTATTCACAGCTCATTGGTGCTGCAGGACAAGAAAGGCGGAACCAACTCCATTCTAAACAAAATAAATATCAGCAAAGACGGAAGCGGCGGGGATGTTAATCTATACAATGAAATCTTTTTACTCCGCTCCCAGGACCTGGTAAGCAAAGTTGTTGACTCGCTTAACCTTAATATCCATTACTGGGTTCAGGGCCGCGTCAAACAAAATGAGATTTATGAGGAAAGCCCTATTGCCATGACCTTTGACAGCGGCACCTATGCTGGCATTCCACTTAAGCTCGTGGTGCAGCAAAAGGGCGAAGGTCAATTCGAAATTCAGATTAATGATGCAAAGCAAAAACGGCTTGCTCCCTTTGCCACCTGGGTGAATATCCCGCAGGGCCGTTTCCAGATAAATTACAGGCAAGACCGCTCCGCTAATAAATCTTACCTCAATGTGCCTATTACCATTCAGGTGGAGCCGGTTGCCGCCACCACTGGTAAGTATCTCAGCGTTTTTAAGGTCACTTCCACCGATATCCGCACCAGCCTTCTGGATTTATCCCTTGTAGATAATCTGCCGAGGCGCAGCGTGGATTTCCTAAACGTGCTTATCAGGTTTTATCACCGACAGGAACTGGCCAACATTAATGAGTTTGCCCGCAAGACACACGACTTTATCGTGCGCAATCAAGGCGATCTGGCAAGCCAGTTGCAGGGCGTTGACCAGCGCGTGGAAAGCATTAAAGTAGGCGCCGGCGTAATAGACCCCAACGCCCAGGGCCAGGCTATGCTACAGCAAAGAACCAACTCACAGGAAGTCATCTCCAAGCTTTACGCGCAAAAGGCCAACATTGCCATGCTGAAGCAAGGCCTCTTGGACCCTTCCGGCAGATTCTCAATCATTGCAGGTGTGGGCGTCGAAGACCAGCAGCTTAATGCCATGATCAGCCAGTACAACCAGGTTGTGCAGGAAGTTACCCGGCTGGAGTCCGGCAGTGCCGAGCAGAGCGTTCAGGTGGTGCAGGCCAGGAATGAAGCCATTGCCTTGCGCAAGCGCATTCTGGATGCATCTGATAAGGTGGGCAGGCAGGTGGACATCAATATCGCTACCGCTTCAGGCGTAGCATCCAAGGCATTGGAAATGATAAAAAGCGTCCCCGGATTAGACCGTACCATCAACGATGTGCGGCGCAACTATGACGTGCTGCAGAACATGTACCTATACCTCTATCAGAAGAACATCGAGAATGAAATAGAGGAATACGCCGCCACTAACCGCTCCAGCGTTGTGGTAGCCCCTAATAGCTCCGGCAGCCCCATCTCACCGGTCTCCCAAAACATCTACATGCTCTGCTTCGCAATCGGATTAATGGTTCCCGCAGCAGTGTTTGTGGCCCGTGAGCTGCTAGACAATAAGGTGAACAACGAAGGCGACCTTGAGGCCCTCACTTCCATCCCCATCCTCGGCTCCGTGTCCAAGAGCAAGACCGGCGCAGACCTCGTGGTGGGCGAGAAAATCCGTACCGGCATCGCCGAGCAATTCCGCCTCCTCCGCGCCAACCTGGAGTTCATGGCCACCAACGAGCAGAAGAAGGTCATCATGATTACCTCCTCCGTATCCGGCGAGGGCAAAACCTTCGTCTCCATCAACCTCGCCCTTACACTCGCCCTCGCCAACAAGCGCGTCCTCGTCATGGAGTTTGACCTCCGCAAACCCAAAATCTCCGAGCGCCTCAACCTCTCCCGCGAAGGCGGCATCTCCGGCTTTCTTGCCGGCTTGGTAGGCCTCGACAAAGTCATCAAGCCCTCCGGCATTCACGACAACCTCTTCGTAGCCAACTGCGGCCCCCTCCCGCCCAATCCCGCCGAACTCCTCCTCCTCCCCAAAAACAAGCAGCTCCTTGAAGACCTTCAGGAAATGTTTGACATCATCGTCATGGACACAGCCCCCCTTGGCCTCGTATCCGATGCCCTCATCCTCTCCCAATACGCCGGCATCAACCTCTTCGTAACCCGCCAGGCCCACACCGTCAAAGAATACGTCCGCATGTTGGATAACTTGGCTGGCGAAGGCAAAATCCGCAACACCGCCATCATCTTCAACGGCGTGGAAGCCCACAAGAAGTACGGCTACGGTTATGGCTACGGTTACGGATATGGCTACGGTTACGGCTACGGCTACGGCAACTACGGCGGCTCCAACGGCGCCGGCTACTACGACGAAGAAACCCCCGCCAAACCCAAAGGCGTCCGCGGTCTCTTCGGCAAAGGCAGGAAAAAAGATACCCCCGCCTCCTAAAGAGCACACAGCAGGCAAGCCGAAAGGCTTGCCTGCTTCATTTATAGCCCGGCGGCGGCCGGGAAGGCCTTCCCGGCGGCAGGAAACACTTTTCCTGCCGCCGGAATTGGATTCCGGCGGCAGGAATTACCTTCCCCGCCGCCGGGAAGGCCTTTCCGAAGGAAGGGCTTCAATTCCTGCCGCCGGAAACGGCTTCCCTGCCGCCGGAATCCAATTCCGGCGGCAGGAATTGCCTTTCCTGCCGCCGGGAAGCCTTTCTCCGAAGGAAGTAACGGCCCGTATGCCGCCCCGGAAGTGCCCTACCTTTCCGCCCGCAAAGCCCGCCAACCGAAAAACACCCCATGCTCCCCGAATGGCAAAGCGGCATCGTCCGCCGCATTGAAAGCGTCAACGCCGCCACCCGCCGCTTCTTCATAGAATTGCACGGTACCACATGTTTTGACTTTCGCCCCGGCCAGTTCATTACCCTCGACCTGCCCATCCACGAGCAGCGCACCCGCCGCTGGCGCTCCTACAGCATCGCCTCCGCGCCGGACGGCGGCAACGT
The DNA here is from genome assembly GCA_965246785.1 of Chitinophagaceae bacterium. Classification (GTDB taxonomy): domain Bacteria; phylum Bacteroidota; class Bacteroidia; order Chitinophagales; family Chitinophagaceae; genus UBA1952. The sequence continues at coordinate 26,077 of CBDFFM010000020.1, read as the reverse complement.
GATAGAGCTCATCATCGTCCACGTAGAAGGCGGCGCGGGCAGCACCTACCTTTTTAAAGAAATTGCCGAAGGCAGTCCCCTTACCCTGCGCGGCCCGCACGGCGTATTCGTGCTCCCGCAGCCCCTGCCGCTAGACGAAAGCCTCTTCCTCATCTGCACCGGCACCGGCGTGGCCCCCTTCCGCAGCATGGCGGCGTGGCTCGCGGCCCATCCGCAGGAGCACGGGCCCATCCACCTCATCTTCGGCTGCCGCAATAGGGGGGAATTGCTTTATGGGGAAGAGTTGGAAAGCCTTGCTGAGAAGCTACCTGGCTTCCATTATCACCCAACCCTCAGCCGCGAGGCCTGGAATGGCCGTACCGGCTACGTGCATCCCGTCTATGAGGAATTGTGCGTCGCCCGCCCGCCCGCCCAATTCATGCTCTGCGGCTGGCGCGCCATGATTGATGAGGCAAAGGCCCGCATCGGAGCCCTGGGCTATGAGAAGAAGCGGGTGCATTTGGAGCTGTACGGGTAATGACGGCTTTATTGGCGTAGCCTTTTCTTTAGCGTTCATAGCTTCGTATCCATGCTCACCACCTGCACCGTAGAAGGGATGACCTGCGGCAACTGCGCCCTCAGCATCACGCGGCTGCTAAAGTCCAAAGGTGCGGGCGCCGTAAGCGCCAACGCCGCCACCGGCGAAGTATCCTTTACGCCCCCCGAAGGCACCGAACCCACCAATCTCTACGACGCCATAGACAGCCTCGGCTACCGCGTAGTGCGCGATGAAGAAGCCGCTGCCGCGGATGCTCATGCCGGCCATCATCACGGGCACAGCGTGGAATGGGTCTTCCCGCTTTGCCTCATCCTCACGCTGCCCCTGCTGGCGCACATGTGGCTGAGTTGGCCGCTGCTGCACAATCCGGTCTTTCAGGCCGCGCTCGCTACGGTTGTTTTTGGATTGGGATGCTGGCAGTTCGGAAAGAGCGCCGTCCGCTCCCTGATGCACGGCCTGCCCAATATGAATGTGCTCATCCTGCTCGGTGCTGCTGCGGCGTACGTCTATTCGCTCGTCGGCTGGCTCGGCACGATGCAGGGCGGGGCGCACCGCTACCTCTTCTTTGAGACGGCGGCCTCCATCATCACCCTCGTCATGGCCGGCAATTGGCTGGAAAGCCGCGTGGTGAAAACCACATCCGCCGCCATAGACGCCCTCGCCCGCCTGCAGCCCACCAAGGCCCGCCTCGTAATGACCGACAGCCTCGGCAAAGACACAGTGATGGAAGTAGAGCAGCGCCACATACGCAGCGGAGACGCAGTGCTCATCCACACCGGCGAGGCCGTACCCGTGGATGGCGAAATCATCCGAGGCGATGCGGAGCTGGACGAAAGCATGATTACCGGTGAGTCCGCGCCCGCCTTCAAGCGCGAAGGCGATGCCGTGGTAGGCGGCACCATCGTAGCGAGCGGCAGCCTGCGGGTAAAAGCAACTGCCGTTGGCAATGCTTCCATACTTGCAGGCATTCTCCGCGCGGTGCGAGAAGCGCAGGGCGGGAAAGCCCCGCTGCAACTCCTGGCGGATAAGATTAGCGCAATCTTCGTGCCGGCAGTGCTTGGCATTGCCATTCTTACCTTCCTGCTCAACCATTACGCCTTCGGCATTGACGCGCCTGCGGCAATGATGCGGGCTGTTGCGGTGCTGGTTATTTCCTGCCCATGCGCGCTTGGCCTGGCAACGCCTGCCGCTGCCGCCGCCGGATTGGGCCGTGCGGCAAGAGCCGGCATCCTCATAAAGGGAAGCGATACCCTTCAACGGCTGAACAGCGTGCGCCAATTGGTCTTTGACAAGACCGGCACCCTGACAACGGGCCGCATGGCGCTCACTGATTTTGCTTTTGATGCTTCGCTTGCGGATGAAGCCACTTTTAAAAGCATTGCGGCAACACTTGCCGCGCATTCGGCGCACCCGGTTTCGGCATCCATCGCGGCGGCGTGGAAAGATGTTGATAAGATGGCGCTGACGCAAATCGGAGAGCAGCGTGGCGCAGGCATGGAAGGCGTGGACGCGGAAGGTGCGCATTGGCGCATGGGCGCTGCGCAATGGGTAGTGGCAGGCGGTGCAACATTACCCGAAGGCTGGGATGTTTATCTCACCAAAGACGGCCGCTACGCCGGAGCCTTGCGCTTACAAGACGAGTTGCGACCTGATGCCGCGGCAACGATTGCGGAGCTGAAAAAACGCGGCTACATCACCATCCTCCTCAGCGGCGACAGGCAGGAGAAGTGCAATGCAGTAGCTGCGTCTTTGCGCATTAAAAAAGTCTTTGCGCAGCAGACGCCGCTGATGAAAGGCGAGGTCTTGAAAGGCTTAATGGCCAAGGCGCCCACGGCCATGATAGGCGATGGTATCAACGATGCGCCCTCGCTGGCGGCAGCCACGGTAGGCATCTCGCTGAGCGATGCGGCGCACATTGCGGTGCAGAGCGCGCAGGTCATTCTTTCGGGGAATAAGCTCAGCGCCTTGCCGCGCGCACTGCGCATTGGGGCGCTTACGGAGCGCACGATTAAGGCTAATCTGTTCTGGGCATTCCTCTACAATGTGCTCGCCATTCCGGTGGCGGCCATGGGCGGCCTCTCGCCTACATGGGGCGCGGGACTAATGGCGCTGAGCGACGTGGTGCTGCTGATTAATTCCGGCTGGCTGGCGGTGCGGCGGATTGGTTAGACTGACACCTACTTCTTATTGTCATGCTGAACGAAGACCTTTGCGCAGCATTGGCCGCAGTGAAGTATCCGTATGTTACAGCCAGGAAATACTTGCACAGAAACATACAGTTCCTTCACTGTGTAACGCTTCGCGAAACTTCGTTCAGGATGACAAGTGTGGGCGAGATCTAATTCGCTGGATTTACACCACCGCGATTTCGTAAAAATCTTCCGGCTGGTAATACTGTTGCGCCAGCGCCTGCAACTCTGCCGCGCTGATGCTTTTGTAGGTGGCTACGTTGGTGTGGAAGTGCGCCTCGTCCAGGCCGTTGAGGATGAGGGTGCGCCAGCGCTGGAGGATTTGGAAAGGGCCGTCTAAATCTCCCAGCAGGCCGCCGAGGAGGTAGTTCTTCACCAGCAGCAGCTCGTCGTCATCGGCGGGCGTTTCGCGCAGCGCTGCCATCTCTTTGTAGATTTCGGTAATGGCCTGCTCCGCTACCGTCCTGCCAACCTCCGTATGGATGGTGAGGGAGCCGCCGCGCACGTTGGGCTGCAGGGATGAGTAAATGCCATAGGTGTAGCCCTTATCCTCCCGGATGTTGGACATGAGGCGGGAGCCGAAGTAGCCGCCGAAGAGCGTATTGAGGACTATCATCTTCGGGAAGTCCGGGTGCAGCCGGTTAGGGAAAAGCCGCCCGATGCGGATGGCCGATTGCACGCCTGCCGGGTCGTTTATCTCGCGGTGCTTTTGATGCGACGGGCCGGGCGCGGAAAAGATTTCGTCAGTCTTTTCCGCCGCAGGCACGATAGCGGCGTTGCCGAAAATTGAATTGATGAGCGCCGCATCCGCTTCGTCCACCTTGCCGGCCATGAAGATTTTCATTCCGCTCAAAGCATAGGCTTTTCTATAAAAAGCCAGCAGGTCTTCGCGGGTAATGGCCTCAATTTTTTCCACGCGCGAATAGCGGCCATACGGGTGCGCCTCGCCCCACAGCAGCGCATCAATGCGCTGGTTGGCCACAAACTCGCATTGCCGCAGGTTCACCAGCAGGCGCTGGATAGCGTTCTGCTTATGGATGGCCACCTCTTCTTCCGGAAAGACGGCGTCCGTGAGCACCTCCTGCACGATGGGCAGCAAGCGGGGCAGGTCTTTGGTGAGGGCGTACAGCGATACAATGCAGTAATCGTCGCCGGTATTTACGCGCAGGTTTGCGCCGAAAAACTCCAGCGCCTCGTTCACCTCGTGCGCGCTGCGGCGGCTGGTGCCGTTCTTCAGCAATCCGCCTACGGCCTGAGCTACGGCGGGCTTATCCTCATACCAGACTCCGGCCGGGAAGACAAAGTCCACCTCCACCACATCCTGTACACCAGCGGAGAGCCAGTAAAAGGGGATGCCGTTGTCTAATGCCTGCTCTTTGATGGGCGACAACTTGTAATCAAATTCTATGGCGTCGTGGATAGGCGGCGGGGTCTTACGGTCGGGGGCGGTAGTCATGGGGGCGAAGGTAGGTGCGGGCTTACAGATGCCATCTGCGGCGCCGCATTTCCCACCTGCCCTGCCGCATATGGTATCTACGGCAAAACATTTCGCATCTGCGGCAACGCATTTCGCGCCTGCGGCAGTGCAATCAGCGCTCAAAATCAATCTTTTAGCAAGAAAAGCGGCTTTTGGCCGCCGATGTATCGCCCGTACTGCCGGGAATGCCCCCGCATTTTACCAACCTTTGTCCCGCGGCGGTCAATGCCGCGCCACCTACCTTGGATTACACCCTCAAAAAAAGCCTCGGTCAGCACTTCCTGCACGACGAGGGCATGTGCCGCCGCATCGTGGAGAGCGTCACGCGCCGGCCCGGCATGAGGCTTCTGGAAGTAGGCCCCGGCGGCGGCGCCATTACCAAATATTTATTGGAATGGCCGGACACGGACTACAAGGCCGTGGAGATAGACCGCGAGAAGGTGGCCTACCTCCTGCGGCATTACCCCGCTATCGCGGGAAAGATTATAGAAGCCGATGTGCTGCGCGTGGAAAAGCCCTTTGAGGAGGCCTTCAGCGTGGTGGGCAATTTTCCGTACAATATCTCCTCGCCCATCATGTTCCGCATGCTGGAATGGTCGGAAAGCGTGGATGAGGTGGTGGGTATGTTTCAGAAAGAAGTGGCGCAGCGCATAGCCGCCGGGCCGGGCAGCAAGATGTACGGCATTCTGTCGGTGCTTCTGCAAGCCTTCTTTGAAGTGAAATACCTCTTTGACGTACCGCCGGGCTGCTTTACGCCGCCGCCTAAAGTAATGAGCGGCGTGCTGCGCTTTACAAGCATCGGCAACCCGCTGGGCATTGACGATAAGAAGAATTTTATCCGCCTGGTGAAAGCGGCCTTTGGGCAGCGGCGCAAGACGCTGCGGAATGCCCTGCGCGGCACTTTACCGGAAAGCGCCCTGAGCGTGGACGAAGTAATGGGCAAGCGTGCCGAGCAGCTCCCGGTAACAGAATTTGCGCGGCTCTATCATCAATACCTTGCAGCATGAGCGTAGGAGGAAAAGTGCTGATAGCCGCGCCGGTACACGTGGTACTCACAGACGCGCTGGAAGGCGCGGGCTACACGCTGGAGCGGGCTTCAGACATAAAGCAGGCGGATGCGGCGGCGCTCATACAGGATTGTGTTGGCATCATCACTTCTACAAAGCTGATGTTAGATAGAGCGCTCATAGATGCCGCACCCGGCCTGCGCTGGATAGGCCGCATGGGCTCCGGGATGGAGGTAGTGGATGTGGCGTATGCTGCCTCTAAAGGCATTGCCTGCCTATCATCGCCGGAAGGTAACTGTAACGCCGTTGCAGAGCACGCGCTTGGGCTACTTCTGGGCATTACGAAACGCATCGCGCACAGCGCGGGAGAAGTGAAGCGGGGCCTTTGGCTGCGCGAAGAAAACCGGGGGATGGAGCTGGAGGGAAAGACCATCGGCCTAATCGGTTTTGGACATACGGGGCGTGCCTTTGCGCGGAAACTGTCCACGATGGACATGCGCATTCTGGCTTATGATAAAGCGCCGCTTACAAACACGCCCGGCTACGTCAGCCCCTGCGAAAACCTCGAACCGATACTGGCTGAAGCAGAAATTTTAAGCTTCCATGTGCAAATCGCTCCGGATACGCATCATTACCTGAACAGGGATTTTGTTGCGCGCATGAACCGGCCATTCATACTGCTCAACACATCCCGCGGCAGCGTGGTGGATGCGGCTGCGCTGATGGAAGGAATGCGAAGTGGAAAAATAACCGGGGCGGGCATTGATGTATGGGAAGAAGAGCCTTTGAGCCGCATGAGCGCGGCGAAAAGGGCCTTGCTGGAGGAAGTAATGCGTCACCCGACGGCGATTGTAACGCCTCACATAGCGGGCTATACTAGGGAGGCGCTTTATAAGATGAGTGAGGTATTGAGGGACAAGATTTTAGGCCTGTAAGCGGTTTGAGCGGTCAGACTGATAAAAACTGTTAATGGCGGTTAAGGCATTGCATATGAAGCAAAGACCATTAGGAAGGCATAAAGTAAACAAAATCAGAGCTTTAACACTATTGTAGGTAAATGGAGACATTTTGGAGACGAAATAATTTGCCCAATCAACGCCCCCTTTAACAGACTTTTTTACCTTTACCAGCTTAAACGCTAAAATTACATAACATATCATATGAATCGTGTTCTACGTTCTGCGATGGTAATAATGCTGGTATGGCTGCCCGGAGTAATCTTCGCGCAGAATTCCGGTATCAAGGGAAACTTACAGGATGAGCGGGGCAACCCGATTATTAACGGCGCCGTGCTAGTAACTGAAGGTGGCCAGCAGAAAGGCCAGACCCTAACGGACTTTGACGGGGATTTCGTGGTAAAGCCGCTTAATGGCGGCCGATACGATGTGAAGTTCTCTTATCAAGGCCATGACGTTACCTACAGCAATGTAGTGGTTGCTGCTGACCAGATTGTTACGGTGAAGGCGAAGTTGACTACGGCAGCAATAGTGAAACAAAACGGAAAGGATGTTGCTGTTGAAGTTCATGCTGTGCGTGGCTTCCAAGCTCCCATCATTGACCCGGAAAATCCCGGTGGCCGCCAGGTAAAGACAGCCGAGCAGATTGAAAGGGCGCCAACACGCAATACCTCCGACATCGCGTCGTTGAGCACACAGGTGTATCAGAGCGGTTCTGGTGGCGGCCTCAGTATCGGCGGAGCGCGTACTTCAGGTACCAAATTCGTAGTGGATGGCGTACAGCTGCCTCCAGGCGCTACCAATTTTACGAACCAGGCTCCCGGCTCGGTGGAAACCATCACCACCTTTTCTTCCGGCATTCCTGCCCGCTACGGTGACGCCTCCGGGGGTCTCGTAACCATTACAACTAAGGGAGCTACCGCCACCCATCGGGGTAACCTACAGTATGAGCATTCATTTGAAGGCTACAACAATAATCAGCTTACCCTCAATCTTTCAGGCCCGCTGCTGCGCAAGAAGGATAGCTTCGGCAACTACCGGCCTATTATAGGCTATAGCCTTACGGCAGATGGCATCTATTCAGATGACCAGGGCCCGAGTTATTATTCCGTTTATAATGTAAATGCTGACCGCCTTGCGCAATTTCAGGAACACCCGCTGACCCTTATACAGCAAAACGGCGTTACCCGCACGGACTATTCTACCAACTATCTGCAGGCGAACGATTTCTATACCACTAAGAAGCATCAGAATGCAGAATACCGCCGCGGCCAGATAGGCGGCAAGGTTGACGTAAGCCTCAGCGACAACCTGAGCCTGCGCGTAGGCGGCTCTTACTTTATAGTAGACAATCCGGAGTACAGCCGTACCCTGGCGCTTTTTTCTTTGGAAAACACTGCGCGTACTATGTCTCAGACAGGCCGCGGCTATATTCGCTTCACGCAGAAGTTTGGCAATAAGGTAAGCAGCGACCAACTGAAGGACAATGCCATTACCAATGCCTTCTACACTGTACAGGCCGATTATCAGAAGGACTACAGCACAACCCAGGATAAAAACCTGAAGCATAATACCTTTGACTATGGCTATGTAGGCAAGTTTGAGGAGCTTTATCGTCCGGCTTACTCCGTAGGCAGCTTAGATGATGCATCCGGTGTTGTAGGCGTTCGCCTTCGCGGTTATATCCCCGCAGGCGTCATCTTCACACCAAGCGATAAGAATCCTGTACGCGCTAACTACACTAAGGATTTTTATGCGCTCAACCCTGCACCGCTTTCCCAAACGGACATCCAAGCGGGTCGCGGCCTGCGCAATGGCGATGCTCCGCCGGATGTTTACGGCTTATTTAGTAATGTAGGCGCTTATGCAAGTGGCCGATCAGGCTGGCGCCAGTCTAACAACGATCAGGTGGCCGTAGGCATTGATGCCTCCTTTGACCTGAAGCACAAGAAGACGACGCACTCTGTAGAGTTTGGCCTCTATTACCAGCAGCGCAACGAGCGTTTCTACAGTATCAACGGTGCAGGCCTCTGGGGCCTGATGCGCCAGCTGACCAACCGCGTAGTGAACCAGGAAGTAGCTACTAAACCTACATTCATCAAGAATGGCGTCCGTTATTCTTTGGACGATGTGAATAGTGGTAAGATCAATCCGTCCACGTCAGACACGATTGTTTACGATCGTAAGGTGGATGCGACTGCCTACAGCGCCTTTGACCTGCGGCTGCGCGAGAAGCTTTACAAGTCCGGCCAAATATCAAACTTCTTCGATTATATCAATACGGATAAGTATGACCCTTCCGTCTATTCGCTCGATCTGTTCGGCGCGGACGACCTGCTGAACAGTGGTACCTCCCAGGTAGGCTACCATGGCTATGACTATACCGGCAAGTTGCTGACGGGCAATGTGAACTTCAATGACTTCTGGACATCCAAGTCAACCATTACGCTTGATGACGGGCAAAAATTCTCTTATTACAACCGGCCGATTGGCGCCTATCGGCCAAACTACATCGCCGGCTACCTATCCGACTATATTCAGTATAAGGACTTCCGCATCACGCTCGGCGTGCGCGTTGAGCGCTTTGACAATAACACGAAGGTGCTACGCGACCCGTATTCGCTTTATCCTGTAGCAACTGTTGCTGACGCCCCGTATATCAGCGCAGCCAAACCTGCTAATATTGGTGACGACTATGTAGTATATGTAGGGGGCAACAGCGCCTCTAATCCGAAGCCTACAGTAATCGGCTACCGGAACGGCGATACTTGGTATGATAAGACCGGTCGTGAAGTACAAGACCCACAGGTGTTGAAAACAGGCACAAATAGCGCCGCACTTCAGCCCCTATTGCAGGCCACGCTGCAAAGCCAGACACAAGGTAACATCAAGGACAGCAGTTTTAACCCAGACAATAGCTTCACCGATTATAAGCCACAGGTGAATGTAATGCCGCGCATCAACTTCTCCTTCCCGCTGAGCGATAACGCACTCTTCTATGCGCACTACGATGTTTTGTATCAACGTCCTCAGGGCGGCTTAGCCTACGGCGTACAGACGGACTATCTGTTCCTTGACCAAAACCCGAGCGATATCTATGCGAACTCCAACCTCAAGCCCGAGCGCGCTATTGACTACGAAGTTGGCTTCCAGCAACGCCTGAGTGATCGTTCAGGGATCACTTTCTCCGGCTTCTATAAGGAGCGTAAAGACCAGATTCAGGTACGGCCTTATCTGTATGCCTATCCTATTACTTACTACACGTACGGTAACCGCGACTTTTCTACTTACAAGGGCCTCTCACTGGCGTATGAGCTACGCCGGCTTGGTAACCTAAGCCTGAATATCAACTACACCCTCTCCTTTACGGAGGGTACCGGATCCAGCGCAGCTTCAGCGAACGGCGGTGACGGCAACCGTGTCAGCAGCAGCGGGGTGCTTTCCCAGCTTGTAGCTTCCGGCCTGCCGAACCTGCGCACGCAATTCCCGCTCACATTCGACTCGCGCCACAATATCAATGCACAGATCGACTATCGGTTTGCAGGCGACCGTCGCGGCCCAATCGTTGGCGGCATCCATCCGTTTGAGAATGCCGGCGTTCAGTTCATCTTCCGCGCACGCAGCGGAGAGCCTTATACGAAGTATGCTTCGGCTCAAAATCAGCAAAGCGGCTCTTCCAATTCTCCGGTTATTGAAGGCACAATTAATGGCTCCCGCCTTAGCGGCCACTACGGCTTTGACGTGAATGTGGACAAGACAATCTCCCTGAAGAACCGGAAACCGAAGGAAGGAGAAGTTGCCCGTCCAAGCCGCCTTGGCCTTAACATCTATGCTTACTCCAAGAACCTCTTTAATATCCGCGATGTACAGAGTGTTTACGGATATACCGGTCGTGCAGATGACGATGGCTTCCTGACTTCTTCCATAGGCATTCAGACAATTGGCAATCAGGCCGATGCGCAATCGTTCACTACGCTCTACAACATTCACTCTCAGAACCCTGATTTTATCGGCGGGCCGCGCACCATCTTCGTGGGCTTGCGCCTGAACTTCTAACAACAATCTTTCAACCCAGTAACCAACGCGATTTATGAATAGGATTTTAAGAATGGTGGCCGGCGCAGTAGCATTGGCCGGCTTTGCAGGTTTATCGCTGCCGGCACAAGCACTGCCTACTGCCGGTGTGCCGCTTAACAACGGCCAGCGGTTAGGCCTGAAGACGACTGCGGCAGCCTGTAATCCGGCAACGGCAACTATTGACCTGGATATCAACAATGTGCGCGCGCGCATGATGACCGGCGGTGACATGTGGTGGGACCGCGGCACAGGCACAGCCAAGTATGAGGTGCCAAAAGGAAGCAGGAAAAACTCACTGTTTGCCGGCTCCGTATGGGTAGGCGGCTATGATGATCAGAATACGCTGAAGGTAGCCGGCCAGACATACCGTCAAAAGGGTAATGACTACTGGCCCGGCCCTACGCAGGTTGACCGATTTGGTGTGAATTCGGCGCCGGATAAGACAATATGCTCTGACTGGGATAAATTTTGGAAAATTGACAGAACGACTCTTATTGAATTTCAGGAACTGATAAAAGGCGGCGGCGATGTCAGTGATGAGCGCTTTCAGACCATTCGTGAGTGGCCGGCATCGGGCAACAAGTTTGCTGTCGGCACCAGCGGCTTGCAATTGAACGAACTTACGGATACCAACTATACGAAGTATGGTCGCAACTATGCACCGTTCATCAATGTAGATGGCAAGCCCGGCTACGACTACTCAAAGGGTGATTACCCGGACATTTTGGGCGATCAATACATCTGGTGGGTGTTTAACGACCAAGGCAACGTAAAGCTGCAATCTGAGTCGGTAGCAATCGGCATGGAGGTGCAGACAAGCGCATTTGCTTATTCAACAAAGGACTTCCTTAACGATGCAACATTTATCTTCTACAAACTCATCAATCGCGGTACGCTCAACTTAAACCAAACGTACATGTCCACATGGACGGATGCTGACTTAGGTGATGCCAGCGACGACTACATTGGTTGTGATACGGCACGCTCATTAGGTATTCTCTATAATGGTAAGAGCGTTGACGGCACGGGAAAGGCTACGGACTATGGCTCAGCTGTACCAATGATTGGCGTAGACTTCTTTATAGGCCCTAAGCGCCGTACCTATTCAAGCACTAGCAGCCCGTTTTATACTCATCCCACTACAGATGGTCGATTTTTCCACGAGGATACGCTTGGTATGACTGTGTTTAACTACTTCAATAATTCGCCAGGCCCCCTTGGAGACCCTACCAATGCACTTGAAATGTATCGCGTAATGACCGGGTATAACCGCGTTGGTGCTCACCTGAAAAATGACCAGGCCTCCTCTTGCCCAACAAATTCAACGGCTTACAATTCAGGGCCGGAAATCAATTATGTATGGCCGGGCAATCCTGACCGTGCAGGAGACTGGTCAGAATGTCAGTGCGGCACCCCGACCGGCGACCGTCGCTTTGTACACTCTTCAGGTCCGTTCCGTCTGGAAGCAGGCGGCATAACTAACGACATAATCATCGGCGCATGTTGGGTACCTAACGTCGGCGGCTGTCCGAATACTACTTTTACGCGCATTCGCGCTGCTGATGATGCCATCCAAGATTTGTTTGACAACCATTTTCGTACAATTGAGGGACCAGAGGCTCCGAAGCTTGTTGTGCGTCCATTGGATAGGAAGCTTATCTTCTACATGATTAATGATAGTTCAGTAACGCCTTACAGCAATTTCAATGAACAATACGGCACGGTAAACAAAGTATCAACCCCACGTACCCGCCGCCTTGCCCGTAACGGCGATTCAATCTACAAATTTGAAGGCTACCGGGTATTCCAACTTAAGAGCTCTACTGTAAGCGTAAATAACATTTTTGATGAGTCAGGGCAAGTGAATACAACTGTTGCTCAGGAAGTTTTTGAAACAGACCTTGCAAACGGTGTTAGAGGTAACGTTGTAAACCATGTAAGCGCTCCGGACATTGGCCCAGGCGAATATGTCAGCCAAGTAAAGGTGACACTGAAGGACAGCGGCATACGCCACTCCTTTGTATTGACAAGTGACGCCTTCGCAACCGGTGCAGACAAGCGCTTCGTCAATTACCGTTCCTATTACTTCGTAGCAATTGCGTTCGCGTATAATAACTTCCGTGCCTTCCGATATGACATATCAGACTCGACTCAGACAGTACCTTATCTGGAAAGCGCGCATGGTGCAAACGGAAAAAATATTGAAGTAGTAGGCGTAATGCCGAATCCGAATACCGGATATACAGATAACCTCTTGACTTCCGACTATGGAGACGGCGTTATTATTAAGCGTATTGAAGGCATAGGCAACGGCGGCAACCCGACATCCTTCAATGACACAACCGAACAGGCTGCATTGCGAGCGCCAAATTATCAAGTGTACCAACCAGCCTACCTTTCAGGGCAAGGCCCGGTAAATGTCAGGGTAATTGATCCGAGCAAAGTAGTGGCCGATAACTGGCAGCTGTATATTATAGATACCATAGCTACAGATACGCTGCCAAACCGTGCAATAACGGCTGCGAAGGCCGGCTGGGTATTGAAAAACAGTCATGATACGATTGTTGCATTTAACGCCTTCGGCGGTATTTCAAAGCCCAATGAGCAAATCTTAGAGAAATATGGCCTTGCTATAAATATCAGCCAAAGTGGCCGTGCCGGCGATACATTGTCTCTACGTAATGGGTTGATAACATCAGATATAACATTTGCCGATCAGAATAATATCTGGATGGCTGGTGTGCAAGATGTTGACGTGCAGACATCGCCACTCAATTGGATACGCTCAGGTAATCTGGAGCAACCAACAGGAGCGTTCTGCAACTATGCCGATGTAAATGCTGCGAACCGTACTAACCCCGACCCGCAACAATATTATGAAAATCTGTTACCTGGCAGCACACTTAATAAAGGTAGCTGGGCTCCGATTAAGCTTGCCGTGGTAGAGCCGATGGCGAATTGCGGCTTCGGGGTAGCTAATAACCAGATGTACCGCTCCAGCATGGCTAACTTGCAGAGCGTCGACATAGTCTGGACAAGTGACAAATCAAAATGGAGTAAATGCCTGGTGATGGAACTGCAAGACACCATAGCACTTTCAGACGGACGCACAAAAAAGTTCAATCCTCGCAGCCACCAATCATGGAACGGAGACTTAGACGGTAGCGGCAACCCTGTCTATAGCAAAGTCGCGGGTGATACAGGTTTCTCCTATTTCCCGGGCTATGCTATAAATCAGGAAACCGGCGAACGAATGAACATCGTGTTTGGCGAAGACTCTTACCTGAAGACAGATAATGGGAATGACATGATTTGGAACCCAAGCAGCAAAATCTTGAATAATCAGGGCGGAGTTGCTTTTGGCGGCAAACATTATGTTTATGTGCTGGGCACGAAATATGATGGCGACAGCGCATTCAATGCGAGTTACAATTCTGTCACAGGGGCAAGATTTATCGATTTCCGCTGGGTAGGTCTTCCATTATTAGCTGCCGGGCATACGTACAAGAGCCTGCAGGACGGCTTTGTTCCAACAGAAGCACGTGTGCGTATTCGTGTAAACGTGCCTTATTCCCGCTATATACCTGATGGAACGCAAACATTGCGCAATAACGGCTTCCCGTTATTTACATTCAGTACTGTCGGCCTTGCACCACGTCTGCTGACGGACGCGTACAATTATGACTCAGTAAAGAATGGCTTGCTCGACCAAATACTTGTAACACCAAACCCGTACTACGGCTATGCAGGGTATGAAGGTGGCCGGCTCGATACACGCGTGCGCATCGTGAATTTGCCGCGCCGTGTAACTATCAACATCTACTCGGCCGATGGGGCATTAATCAGGACACTGACGAAAGATGACAATAATCCATACATCGACTGGGATATCCGAAACGCAAAAGGACTGGCCATTGCGAGCGGCATGTATTTGATGCACGTCCAGGCAAGTGGAGTCGGCGAAAAGATCATTCGCTGGTTCGGTGCCATGCGTCCTGTCGATCTGACTACCTATTAATCAATGATGCGGCTCTGCATATAACAGCATAACAGCAGAGCCGCTTTAATTGTCTCTATTTTTCTTAACGAATATCTATCAGAAACAATGATAAAATCATTATTTACCGCGAGTCTTGCCACAATAACTGTAGCACTGAGTACTGCGGCTTTTGCCGGGAATAAAGACCGTACAGGGCAATCGGGTGCACCGGAATTGCTCATTAACCCATGGGCAGCAACAACCGGCGTTTTTGGAGCAAACAGTTCTAATATCGGCGGCGTGGAAGCGATGAAAAACAATATCGCAGGTCTCGCATTTGTTGAAAAAACTGACATAGGGGTATCCTACAACGCTTACCTGAAAGGCTCCAATATCAGTATCTATAACCTTGCATTTGCACAGCGGCTCGGTAATGCAGGCGTCGTTGGTTTCAATATAATGTCCGTCGATTATGGTGATATCCTCATCACGGACTATAACCATCCAACCGGGGGGATCGGCTCTTACAAGCCTTCTTTTTATAATATACAGATTGGCTTTGCCAAAGAGTTTTCTCACTCAATACATGCCGGCGTGGCAGCAACACTAGTAAGTGAGAAAATCACTAATGCCAGCGCAATGGGTGCAGCTTTCGAAGCTGGTGTACAGTACGTTACCGGACTACAGGACAATTTCCACTTTGGCGTAACGCTGCGCAATGTGGGTACAAACATGACATTCTCAGGCTCCGGTTTCTCATTCGACTCCGAAACCCAGCAAGGATATGACATTAGTCGGCAGACCCCATCTGACCGCTTTGAAATGCCGACATACCTGAACATTGCCGTGGCCTACGATTTTTATCTTGATGGCAAACACCTCGCTAAAGAAGACGACCAACCCAAGCACCGCTTAAGTGCAATGGCTGGCTTTACGTCTAATTCCTTCAACAACGACTATATACACGGCGGCTTGGAATATAGCTTCCGGGACATGTTCATGGTGCGCGGCGGCTACCGTTATGAAAAGGACATCGCCGATGATGCGCTCTCCACTACATTCTATACAGGCTTTGCAGCAGGCGCTACCGTAATGACACGGCTTGGCAGCGGCGGCCCCCGTGTCGGCATAGATTACTCTTACCGTCCCACACATCGTCCTGACAATGGCGTGCACGCCATTTCCCTACGCTTCATGCTCTCTAAGAAGGGTAAAGCCGCAGAACCGGCCGAGGCGCAATAGTACCCCGCCGCCTTTTACTACATTTGCTACAACGCTTCTGCCAATGCAGAAGCGTTGTATTTTTTCTTATTACCTCAAGAAGTTACACACCGCACATGTCTGCCATCAACTATGTAAGTCAGGAAACACTTGACCATTTAAAAGAAGAGCTGTCGCAACTGAAAACCACAGGGCGCGCAGAGATTGCCATCCAGATTTCGGATGCGCGCGAAAAAGGCGACCTTAAGGAAAATGCGGAGTATGATGCCGCCAAGGAGGCTCAAGGCCACCACGAAGCCAAAATTGCCCAACTTGAGTCAGCCATTGCCATATCGCGCGTCATCGATGCTAAAGACATAGATACCAGCAAAGTATCCGTCCTCTCCAAAGTAAAGCTGACTAACCTGAAGACGAAGAAAAGTGTAGAATATCAACTCGTTTCTGAAACGGAAGCCGATCTGAAGCTCGGGAAAATCTCTGTTACCTCACCAATTGGTAAAGGCTTGCTCGGAAAGGCTAAGGGGGAAGTTGCAGAAATACAGGCGCCAAGCGGCATTCTGCGTTTCAAAGTTGAAAAGATCTCCGCGTAGGGCGTATGGCAAGCATCTTTACCAAAATAGTTCGCGGAGAAATTCCTTGTTACAGGATTGCAGAAGATGATTCTTTCTTCGCCTTCCTTGACATAGCGCCAATGGCAAAAGGTCACACGCTGGTTATACCAAAGCTGGAAGTGGACAAAGCCTTTGACTTGCCAGCAGATGTATTGCAGGGTTGGCTTCGCTTTGCGCAGCCCATCGCAAAGGCCATTGAGCGCAGCTTTCCCTGCAATCGCTGCGGCATAAGCATCATCGGCCTTGAGGTACCGCACGCGCACATGCACCTAGTGCCCATCAATAGCGCTGACGACCTCAACTTTACCCGCCCAAAGCTGAAGATGAGTGCGGAAGAGCTAAAAGAGGCGCAGGAAAGGCTCATACAGGCCATACAATCCTGATTTCTTGGATTAGAGATACAGCCAATTGCGTCCACGCACTATATTGGCCGTGTCTAAAATCCTGAAGCACCCATTATGGATTGCTTTACCCATACGGCCATTTACCTCGCAAAGACGGAACGCAAGGGCCGGGGTATGTTTACCCGTGAGCAGCTTCCCGCCGGCATTTTATTAGAATTGTCGCCCATCATTGCCCTAAACGCCTCCGAGCGGACTATCATAGGCAATACACTCATGCGCGAATACATTTTCGGCTGGGAAAATGACGGCTGCTGCGTGGCGCTCGGCACCATAGCCATGTACAATCACGCTTACGAGGCAAACTGCACTTATGAGAAGGACTACACCCAACAGACTATAAGCATCCGAACCGTTCACCCCATAGCTGCCGGACAGGAACTGACCATTAATTACAACGGAAGCCCTGACCATCAGGGACCACTCCTTTGGTTTGATGCAGAATAACGTGCTTCTTATATTTGCCCCTCCCGCCAACTTAGCTCAGCTGGTAGAGCACTTCATTCGTAATGAAGGGGTCGTCAGTTCGAATCTGATAGTTGGCTCATCATTAAAAAATCCGCTCTTCATAAGCGGATTTTTTCATGGCCTTTAAGTGAAGGGCTCGTTCACAGGAGGCAAAAAGGCCGCCTTTGCCGCAGGCTTTACAAGCCTGTGGCCCCCTCCGCGGCTGCCGGCGCCGCCCGCCGCGCTTATCTTTACAGCACTGTAAATCCCCCGTGGCGAATGGCTCTGCAAATTGCTTCTCTTAACTCTGGCTCCAACGGCAATTGCTACTACATTGGCAATGACGCTGAAGCCATCTTCATAGACGCCGGCCTCTCATGCCGCGAGACGGAGCGCCGTATGAAGGCCGCCGGCCTCGACATGCACCGCGTCAGGGCCATCTTCATCTCCCACGAGCATACCGACCACATTTGCGGCCTGCCCACACTGCTTAAGAAGTGGCACATTCCCGTTTACATCACCCCATTTACCCACAGCCGTATTGCCGGGCTGCGCGGGCTTGCCCACAAGGCCATTCCCTTTGAAGCAAGCGTGGAAGTGAGCATAGGAAGCCTGCGCGTGATGCCTTTCCGGAAGCATCACGACGGCTGCGACCCGCATTCCTTCACCATAGCCGGCGGCGGCGCGCGCGTGGGTGTGCTTACCGACATCGGACGCGTGTGCAAGGAAGTGGTGCGCCACTTCAGCCTTTGCGATGCCGCCTTTCTGGAGGCAAATTACGACGAGGTGATGCTCCGCCAGGGCCGCTACCCCCATCATCTCCAGGCACGCATCAGCGGCGGCCGGGGCCACCTTTCCAATCGCGAGGCGCTGGAGCTTTTTACCGCCCACCGCTCCGCCGGCATGAGCCACCTGCTGCTCGCCCACCTTTCTAAAGAAAATAATCACCCCGACCTTGCCCTCCAGGCCTTCCTGCCCCACGCCGGCGGCACGGAGGTGGCCGTGGCCTCGCGCTACAAGGAGTCGCCCGTCTATACCATCCATGCGGGCAAGGCGGGTGGGGTAGAAGCCGCCCTTCCGGCAAGGCCGGTGGCGGAGGCCGCGCCGCAACTGGCGCTTTTTTAAAAGATAAGGCTGCGGCCCCTGCCTATAACTTATGGGTAAAGGAGTTAGCATTTGGCCTCGGGCAGCCGGATTCACTATCAGTGATGGCTCCAATAGTGTCGGAAAGCACGTCCATGACAATGGACGCCGTATTCATAACAATGGACGCTGCATCCATTACAATGAATGTAGCTTCCATTGTAATGGACGAGCCTTTCATTGCAATGAACGCCTTCTTAATAGGAATGATTGGCCCGGAGGCAGCATGAATTGCTGCGGCACGGGTGTCATATGCATTTATTTATTCATTTTGAGCTTCATAGCTGCGTACTGTACAGTATCAGGCTGGTTGCAGCTGTATACTGGTTGTAGTGTAAGCTGCGCCCCACCATGTGGCAGCGTAAGTTGCATATATTCACTTGCCGTGTTGCTATAAGGCCGCCTACCCGTTCATCCGCCCGCCCAAATCCGACACTCCCTCTTCCACAAGGCCTTACCAAACGGCAATTCGCCAAGACAATGCAGCTACATGGCACGAATGTTTGAACTTCGGGTGCGGAGGGCCATTGCGGCCCTCCTTTCTCTATACCCCGTTCATGACCCACCCCGCTATTCATAGCATCGGCACCGCCGTACCGCCGCACCGCATAGCGCAGTCGGCGCACTACGAGCTTTTGGCTGCCGCCAATGGCCTCAACCGTGCCGAGAAGCTCCTGCTGCGCACCATCTACGCCAAATGCGGTATAGAGCAGCGCCACAGCGTGCTTGCCGAGTTTGGCCAGCCCGATGCGCCGGAGCACCTCATCTGGCACCCCGCCGGCGAGCAGCCCGCCACCGCCGTAGCCGCCCGCATGACGGTCTATGAGCAATACGCGGCAAGCCTTTGCGCCGAGGCGGTGCAGGATTGTCTGGACGCCCTGCCGGGCGTAAAGGCGGCGGACATTACGCACGTAATCACCTTTAGCTGCACCGGCATGTACGCGCCGGGGCTGGATATAGCATTGGTGGAGCAGTTTGGCCTGCGGCGAAATGCCGAGCGTACCTGCATCAACTTCATGGGCTGCTACGCGGCGCTCAATGCGCTCAAAAGCGCCTATCACATATCCCGCTCCGAGCCGGATGCGGTGGTGCTCATAGCCGGCGTAGAGCTATGCTCCCTCCACTACCAGAAGAGCAACGAGCCCAACCAGATGGTGGCTAACGCCCTCTTTTCAGACGGGGCGGCGGCGGCCATCATCTCCGCAAAAGAGCTGGAGCGCGGGCATATCGGGTTTAGCTTGGAAAGCTTTTATGCCGAGTTTGAGCCGAGCGCATCAGAGCACATGGTATGGCGCATCGGCAATGCCGGCTTTGACCTGCGCCTCGCCCCCGAAGTGCCTGAGGTGGTGAATAACAACATTGCCGCCCTCGTAAGCAGCCTGCTCAGCCGCGCCGGCCTGCAGCCCGGAGATGTGGACTACTATGCTATCCACCCCGGCGGCGTCAAGATATTGGAAGCCTGTGAAGAAGCGCTGGGCATTTCCAAAGAAGCGAATGAGGCTTCATACAGCGTGCTGCGCGATTATGGGAATATGAGCTCCGTAACAGTGCTCTTCGTCCTTAAAAAATATATGGATAGCCTGCCGGCCGCTGAGCGCGGCAAGCACATAATGGCCTGCGCCTTCGGACCCGGCATCACCATGGAAAGCGCCATCTTCACCACCTGCTAAAGATTTGCGTTGGAATGTTGGAGCGTCGGAATGTTGGAAAGTTCCCCAGCCACCCAACACTCCAACATTTCAACGCCCCAACCCTCCATGTCTCTAAAGCACCGCAGCACCTTACCCGAAAAGATGGACGACCTCTCCGCCCCGGAGGGTCAGGTGCGTCGCGCGCTGGCCGAGATTGAGACCATCAACCGCTGGCTGGGTGGTTACCGTGTTGTAACGGAAGCGTTGGAGCAGCTTAGCTGGCCACATGAAGCAAAAGAGGTACGTCTCTTAGACATCGGCTCCGGCGGCGGCGATACGCTCCGCGCCATTGCGCGCTGGGCGCAAAAGAAGGGTCTGGCTATGCGCCTCACCGGCATAGATATCAACCCCGCCATGACGCGCTACGCCAGCAAGCGAACGGCGAGCCACCCGAATGTGCACTTCCGCACAGCCTCTGTATTTGATGCGGATTTGGACAGAGAAGCCCCGCACATTGTTACCTGCAATCTGCTGGCGCATCACTTTGACGGCCCGGCGCTGGCGCAACTCCTCAGCCGCCTAGACGCCCTTGCAACCGATGCCGTAATAATAAACGACCTTCACCGCCATCCGGTAGCTTACCATTCCATTAAGATGCTGACGCGCCTTTTCTCCCGTACTTATCTCGTGAAGTATGACGCGCCCCTCTCGGTGGCCCGCGCCCTCACCCGGCGGGAATGGCAGCAGGCCCTGCGCGCCGCCGGCATCAACAGCTATACCATGCGCTGGCGCTGGGCATGGCGCTGGGAAATCATCATTGCCAAATAACGCAACCCTCACCAAACCCACCTCATCCGTTTGTCTCTGCCACCCAGCACCGCGAGTTTTCCCGCCTTCCGGCGGACGGGGCCGCCTTGGTACGACGTCATAATGGCCGGCGGCGGGCTGGCGGGCCTCATCATAGCTATAGAGCTGTCGCGGGCCGGGCACCGGGTGCTGGTGATTGAGAAGAAGGAGTACCCATTCCACAAAGTATGCGGCGAGTACGTGAGCCACGAGGTGCTGGACTATCTGAAGGCCCTCGGCTTTGACCCCTACGCGCACGGCGCGGCCCGCATCACCAAGCTGCGTGTGTCGGCACCTTCAGGCCGCGAGCTGCGGGCGCCACTGGAGCTGGGCGGCTTTGGCCTGAGCCGCTACGTGATGGATGATGCGCTTCAGCAGCTTGCCCGGTACTACGGCGCCAAGGTGCTGAGCGGCGAGCGGGTAAGCGAGGTGAAGTTCAAGGACGGCATCTTCAATGTGTTCACTACCGACGGCGGGCAGTACGACAGCATGTTTGCCGTAGGCTCCTGGGGCAAGCGCGATGTGATGGACAAGAAGCTGGAGCGCGACTTCCTTTCCAAGCATACGGGCTACATGGCCGTTAAGCACCACATCCGAACTGATTATCCGGTGGACGAAATAGGGCTGGACAACTTCCCCGGCGGCTACTGCGGCATCTCCAAGGTGGAAGGCGACCTCTACAACCTCTGCTACCTCTACCAGCGCGACCATGCCGGCTCCTTCAAGACCATCCCTGAACTGGAAGAAGCGGTGCTTTTCAAGAACCCCATCCTCAAGGGCATCCTCAAGAATAGCGACTTCGTGCTCCCGCAGCCCGAGGTAATCAACGAAATCTCCTTCGCCCCCAAGCAGCAGGTAGAGGGCCACGTAATGATGTGCGGCGATACCGCCGGCCTCATCACCCCGCTTTGCGGCAACGGCATGAGCATGGCCATTGCGGCCGCTCAGATGCTCGCCCGCATCATCCTGGACTCCAAAGTGCTCCAATCCACCCACCTCTCCGCCCCCGGCCGCGCCGCTCTGGAGCACAAATACACCGCCGCCTGGCAGGCCCGTTTCGGGCGGCGGCTCTCGTGGGGGCGCGGCATACAGCGCTTCTTCGGCAAGCCCCGCCTTTGCGAAGCCGCCCTGCGCAGCCTCGGCCCCCTGCCTTCCGCGCAGCGCTGGCTTATCAGCAAGACTCACGGCACGCCAGTGGAGGTGATACCGGTGAAGGTGAATAAGTACTGGGGCACCTGAAGACGAAGATTATTGAGCCGGCTGCAGCGCGCTCCCAATCTGACGTTGCGACGCTCCGTTCATCGGCTGTCAGTCTGTTAGGCTTTTCACTTAGCATCGTGCCCTTCACACCCGCCACTGCGCCAGCGCAATGGCGGGTGACGTCAAAACAATGACAGGTGACATTCAAACAATGCCCGCTGACACTTAAACAATGACAGGTGACAGCCAAACAATGCCAGATGACATCAAAACAATGCCCGGTGACAGCCAAACAATGCCTGGTGACAACGAAACAATGCCCAGTGACATTAAAACAATGGCAGGTGACATGAAAACAATGCCTCCTGACACAGCCGCAAGACCCGGTGCGAAGGCAAAAACGTCAGCTTCCCGCAAAAATGGCAGCCTTTCGCCGCGCATCGCCTCATTCCCGCCGCCCCCAACCCGGCAAGGGGCCGCCCATCCCACAACCCTTCCGATATTGCGCCCTCAAAGCCCCGCCAAGCAATGACCCTCCCCGACCATCTGCGCATCGCCCACATTCCCGCAGCCCTTCCCACATCCATCAGCATCTCCGCCGAGGCTCGCGAGCGCATCCGCGCCAATCGCGCTTATCTCGACGAGAAGCTGGAATGCGGCGGCACCTACTACGGCATCAATACCGGCTTCGGCTCTCTCTGCAACGTCCGCATCGCCCCCGAAGCCCTCAGCCAGCTCCAGGAAAACCTCGTCTGCTCCCATGCCTGCGGCATGGGCGATGAAGTGCCCGAGGAAATAGTCCGCCTCATGCTCCTCCTCAAAGTGCACGGCCTCAGCCACGGCTACAGCGGCGTGCGCCCGGAGCTGGTAGAGCGGTTGATAGAAATGTACAACCTCGGCATCACACCCGTGGTGTATGAGCTTGGCTCCCTCGGCGCCTCCGGCGATTTAGCGCCCCTCGCGCACCTCAGCCTCCCCATCCTTGGCAGGGGCGAAGTGTATTATGGCGGCGCGCGCCGCAAGTCCGAAGATGCCCTGCGGGAAGCCGGCTTGCAGCCCATGCAGCTTGCCGCGAAGGAAGGCCTCGCCCTGCTCAACGGCACCCAGTTCATGAGCAGCTACGCCGTGTGGGCATTGCGCGCAGCGCAAAGATTAATGGACTGGGCCGCCGCCATCTGCGCCCTCTCGGCGGATGCCTTTGATGTGAAAGGGGAGCCATTCAGCCACCCCATCCACCGCGTGCGGCCACATGCCGGGCAGCTCCTCATCGCGCGCCAAATGCGCGACTGGCTGGAAGGCAGCGCCATCCAGCAGCAGCCCAAGACGCAGGTGCAAGACCCCTATTCCTTCCGCTGCATCCCGCAGGTGCACGGCGCTACGGCGGATGTATTGAGAATGTCGCGCGAGGTGGTAGAAACAGAGATGGCCTCTGTCACCGACAACCCAATTGTCTTTGCAGAAGAAGACGCCATCATGAGCGGTGGCAACTTCCACGGGCAGCCCCTGGCGATGCAGCTTGACTTCATGGCGATCGCGTTATCTGAGCTTGCCAACATCTCCGAGCGCCGCACCTACCTGCTTGTATCCGGCCAGCGCGGCCTGCCGCCCTTCCTCGCCCCCGACGCGGGATTGAACAGCGGCTTTATGATTGCCCAATACACCGCCGCCGCCATCGTGAGCCAGAACAAAGGTCTTTGTATGCCCGCCTCCGTAGACAGCATCGTAAGCAGCAACGGCCAGGAGGACCACGTGAGCATGGGCGCGAATGCGGCCACCAAGCTGCGCCGCGTAGTGCTCAATGTGCAGCGAGTGCTGGCCATAGAGCTGCTCACTGCCACACAGGCGCTGGAATTACGTCGGCCGCTTAAATCATCACCCGCAGTGGAGCGCGTGTTTCATGCCGTGCGCGCCGTAGTTCCATTTATGAGCCAAGACAGATTGCTGCACGATGACCTGGTGGCGGCAGAGAGCCTGCTGAATGAGGCCCCGCCGCAATGCTGATGTGGGAGACACATGGAATAGAAAAAGCCGCGGGGCAATGCCGCGGCTTTTCTGAAAAGCTTTGAAGGCTCAGGCAACTGTGCGCCGGCTCCTTATCATACCGTAAATCCACAGCAGAATGACCGCGCCCACTACTGCAAGCAGGAAAGAGCGGATGTTGAAGCCATTGACATCGCCCCAGCCGAGGGCCATCCCGATGAAGCCGCCGACGATACCGCCGACAATGCCGATGATGATGGTGATGAGCCAGCCGCCAGGGTCTTTGCCGGGGTGAATGGCTTTAGCGATGGCTCCGGCAATGAGGCCGAAGATGATCCAGGATAGAACGCCCATGGTGTAAGTGGTTTTGGATGGTGAAAGAATGTGTTTCGCCATACCCCTTTGTAAAAAGCGTACCACGCGGGGGAGGTTGGAGTGTTGGAACGTTGGAGTTTCGCGTTGGAATGTTTCCTGATAACACTCCAACATTCCAACAGCTTACTGCGCCAGCCAGTACTTCCGCAGCAGCCACTCGGCCGTTGCTATGATGAGGATGAGGAAGAAGTACCATTTCCAATCCACCAGCGGCGCGGTAGTGTCGCGGCTCTGGATGACGGGCTTGATGGACTCATTGCGCGTGATGCTATCGTAGAGCTGCGCTATCTGCGGAGAGCGAAGGGCGCTGCCGCCGTACTTCCTGCTCAGCGCATACAGCAGGCTGTAATCCGCGCCGCTTTCCATTGCTTCTAAAGGCACGGAAGCCACCACGAATGAGCCGGAAGCTGCGTACCGTTTTCCATTAAAAGACGTAGCCGCATTGTAGGCGTATGCGCCTGCCGGTAACTGCCCAATCGCCAGCTTGTATGCTGCACCCGACCTTTCAAAAGAAAAAGTCTGCTTCCGGCCTGCGCTATCGGTGATAGTAAGCGAGGCATCGGGCGTATTGATTTGCTCACCCGCTGCATTGAGCAGGTAGGCGTCAAAGGAAATGTTCTCGCCATCGCTCCACTCATACTTAGGCAGGTTCACGCGGAAGGGATTGCCGCTGGCATTCGCAGCCAGAAGCGCCACCGTCTGGCGGATGCATTCATCCACCACCGCGTGGTTTCGGAAGTAGCGGTACTCATACAAGCGCCAGCGCCAAAGACCTTCGCCAAGAAGCAGCGCCTGCGGGGCCACACCGGGCTGTACCAGCCAGAGCGGAGCTGCGCCGCGCTCGTTGAGGAGCACCTGCGTACCGGGGCCGGGTGTAGCTGTGCCGGCGGGCGCGCTCAATGGCGGCAGCCGGTCTAAGACTGCATTCAAACCCTGCGGCTGCGTGAATGCAGAGAAGGAAGAATTCGCCGCTGCATAAGCATCATGCTGCGCGCCGGGCGTAATTGCAAGCGTAGCAGCAGGCGTCGTAAAAGCACCAGTGGTGCTGCTGACAATATACCAAACTGCTTTGCCGCGCAAGGAAGGCGCATCGCCGGAAGGCAGGCCGTGCAGGATGACGACTTCATAGCCGCTTAGGTCAGTTGGAACTCCTTCACCGATGCGGGTGCTTACTATGTAGGCATCTGTGCCTGCAAGTGCCTCGCGCAGGGCAGCTATATCCGGGTGCGGCGCGGCGGCGGCTATGAGAATGCGCTTTTTGGATTCTACGACTTCAATGAAAAGGTCGCGGCGGTTGTTAGCGGTGTTGGTCTCGCCTTCCGCAGGCGGGGCGCTGATGACGTAATGATGTAGCCCCGGCGAGCCGGCCTTAATGCTGAAGCCTACGGACTTGTCAAAGCGGTCTGAAGGAATGGCAAGCGTCGCACTGCCCTGGGAAGCGCCGCCTTCTGAAATAGTGATGCTGCCATTGTAGCCTGCACATCGCGTAGCCACCACATCCGCCCGCACTTCTACCTGCGCGCCTTTAGCGACCGTGCGCGGCGCATATACTTGCGGGATGCGCAGGTCTTTGGGCAAGGCCGTATCACCGATGGAGACGGCATACAGCGGGCTGCGCATGGACAGCGACTGATAGAGCGGATGCAGGCCCTGATTGAAGCGGCCGTCGGTAGCAAGAATGACGGCGCCAAGATTCTGCCCGCCGAAGAAGGTAGCGGCGCGGCTGAGGGGACCGGCAATGTCGGTAGCACCTTCGCGGAAGCGGAAGAGGCTGTCGGTGCGCACGCCATTGCCAAAGCCCAAGTGATGACACGGTAGCGCGCGGCAAGCTTATTGATGAGCGTCTGTGCATCGCGATGGTAAGTTGCGGTGTCGCCCTTCAGCGCGGCGGGGATGGAGGCGGACTCATCCTGTAGGAAGACGATGACGGGCTTCTCTGTTTCGGTCTTTGTGATGTGGATGGATGGGGAAAGAAGGAGCGCCCAGACAAGTGCCACCA
>CBDFFM010000019.1:0-105952 GCA_965246785.1 Chitinophagaceae bacterium | reverse complement strand
GACACTCCGGCTTCAAACTGTGCGCGGTTGCCGGAGGCTTCAAAATTCCGGTCTTCCTTTACGGACGCTGCGAGGATACTTTTGGCGCTGAGCAGGGAGAAGAATTCGCCGGTCATGTACGTCTTGAAGGTAGTAGCCTGGCCGCCCTCCGTGCGGATATGCTTGCAATGGGTGCCGGGGTGCAGGATAAAGGTCTCTCCATCGCCGGTAATGCCGCAGCCAACTACCTGCACTTCTTCACCGCGCATGACATCGTCTTCTGTTTTGACGCCGGAGATGAGGAGGATTGGATGGGGAAATCCTTCGGTGGGTGGAATAGGCGTTGCATCTAAATCGGCCCCGTCCAATGCGAAGGGCATCTGCTTGTATGGCAGCTCCATCATGCCCACGGTGGAGGAAGCCATGCCGGAGATGATGAGGGGTATGTCTGGCGGGAAACTGGGTTGTGCTTCCAGCTTTGTGAGGTGCTCTTTGAGAATGGATTGGTAGAATGCCACGCGTTCATCTTCCGGCTTGCCGGTTTGTTTCCACGCTTCAAAAACACTCGCATTCCCCTGCTTGCTTTCTGATTCCGCAACAACCTTGAAGCCATCAGCGGCCACTAGGCGCAGGCGGAAGGCAGTTGTGCCCCAGTCGCAGCTTAAGAAGTGTGTTTGTGTATTCATGCCTTAATCTTTCCAAGGATTGAACTCCCTGGCTATTACAATGGGCTGCCCGTACGGGACTTGCCCAACCTATTTAACCCACTTAACCTGACAGCCCGGATGCGCCGTACCGACCAAATTTTCTCACCACTCCGCTACGCTGCCGTCCTCGTGTCGCCAGATGGGGTTGTGCCAATTGTGGCCTTCAGCGGCGCGCTCCTTCACGTAGGCTTCATTGATTTCAATGCCGAGGCCGGGGCCATCGGGGATTTTTACGAAGCCGGCCTCGTAGGCAAAGGGGTTGCGGTCGGCCATGTAATCCAGCAGGTCGTTGCCTTTGTTGTAGTGGATGCCAAGGCTTTGCTCCTGGATGAAGGCGTTGTGGCAAGTAGCATCCACCTGCAGGCAGGCGGCAAGGGCAATCGGCCCCAGCGGACAGTGCGGCGCGGCGGCCACGTCAAAGGCCTCGGCCATGGAGATAATCTTCTTACACTCGGTGATGCCGCCGGCATGGGAAAGGTCGGGCTGGATGATGTCCACCACGCCATCTATAAGCAGTTGCTTAAAATGCCAGCGACTGAACATCCGCTCGCCGGTGGCGATGGGGATGGCGACGTGATTCGCGATCTCGCGCAGCGCTTCATTGTTCTCCGGTAATACCGGCTCCTCAATGAACATCGGGTGGAATGGCTCCAGCTCCTTCGCCAGCACCTTCGCCATAGGCTTATGTACCCGCCCGTGGAAATCCACGCCGATGCCCACGTCCGGGCCGACAGCGCTACGCACAGCCGCTATGCGGGCTACGGAGGCTTCTATTTTTGAGAAAGAATCCACGTATTGCAACTCGTCGGTAGCATTCATCTTCAAGGCGGTAAAGCCGCGGCTCACTACTTCCTTCGCAGCCTCACCCACATGCTCCGGGCGGTCGCCGCCAATCCAGGAATAGACGCGCATAGAATCGCGGGCCTTGCCGCCCATGAGCATATGGATGGGCGCGTTGTGGTACTTGCCTTTAATGTCCCAAAGGGCTTGGTCTATACCAGCGATGGCGCTCATGAGGATGGGGCCGCCGCGATAGAAGCCGCCGCGATACATGGCGTTCCAGTGATCTTCAATATTCAGCGGGTCTTTTCCAATGAGGTCGGCCATCAGTTCCATCACAGCGCCCTTGACGGTGGCGGCTTTGCCTTCTATCACCGGCTCGCCCCAGCCGGCGATGCCTTCATCGGTTTCTATCTTCAGGAACAGCCAGCGCGGCGGCACCTGATACAGCTCATAGCTCCGGATTTTCATAGCGGGAAGTTAGGCAGTTGCCGCGGCCATAAAATCCCTGGCGCGCTGCGTAAGCGCCCTTAACGACTCGTCTGTAATTGCAACTTTCGTATCCGTAAGCGAGGAGCCGAGGCCGAATGCCTTAGCACCCGCCTTCGCATAATCGCCGATGTTTTCCAGCGATACGCCGCCAGTGGGCATGAGCAGGATGTGCGGCAGCGGCCCGGCCATTTCCCGGAAAAAAGACGGGCCGACTGCCGAAGCGGGAAATACTTTAATAATGTCTGCGCCAGCGGTGTAAGCGGCGAGGATTTCCGTAGGCGTCATAGCACCGGGGATGGAAAGCGCGCCGTACTTCTTCGTCATTTGAATAGTGGCTACGTCCAATGTTGGCGAAACAATGAACTGCGCTCCGGCAAGTAAGGCCGCCCGCGCCGTCTCGGGGTCAAGGACGGTGCCCGCGCCGATGAGCATCCGGTCGCCGGCCTTATCGGCTACCTCTTCAATCACCTTCAGCGCTTTGGGAGAGTTGACAGTTACTTCCAGCGTGCGGACTCCGCCTTCGTAAAGGGCATCCACATAGCGGAGGATGGCATCGGGGGCCGCGCCGCGGATGATGGCGACAAGCTTGTGGTCGGTAATGTGCTGGAGGGTAGGCATGGGCATATAGCGAAGATGGGAGACAATTTTTATACCATAGCCTGCCTGCGACCGCAGTGGCTGGCACGTCTATGTTATGACAACTCAGAGCGCCATGTTTATACCCCAATCCGCCAGACCTGCCCGCCGCAGGCATTCCGCTCTGCACGGCATCACCTTGCCAATGCTGTTACTGGCGTTTTGCGCGATTGTTGTTTTGGGATGCCGCAACGGAACGGATGGAGCTGCCAGCCATAAAGAGGACATCCGCGCCATCCATGAGCGCGAGGTGCAGAAGGCCATTAAAGAGTTAAGCGCGGAGAAGGCGGCAAGAAGAGACGCCGAGCGGCGGAAGGAGCTGCTCAATCAGCGCAGGGCCGCTCAAAGCTCGCTGGAAGGGCAGCTCAGAAACGTGAACCGGCAAAAAGCAGCTGCATTGGCCGAGCTGGATGATATCCGCCGACTCCATTTGTTCCGCTCACGTTCTAAGAAGGAGCGGCAGATGGCGGAGCAATTGAGCCTGATAGAAAGCCTGGAGGCGAAGGCGGAAGGTATCCGCGGCAAGATGCGCGCTTGCCAGGCGTCTATTGATTCAATCGCCAACGGTATTACACAATAGAAGAAAACCGGCTGCATCTTCCCGGCAATGTTTTTTTAGAGACCCAGCCAATGGCTGAGCAAAAATCATTTTGGAAGCGTATTGGCATTCAGGACTGGTTCCTGAAAGACCCCGGCGCACAGGGGGCAGAAGTCTCGGGGCTGACGCCGGAAGAGGTTTACCGCTACATCCTGCACAAGTTTGAGGAATCTGCAAAGAGCCTCTCCTTTGCCGACCGGGTGGTGTTTTACCATGAGTACATTATCTGCTTCAATGAGGAGGATTACCGGCAGTTTATGGAAAACAAGGCCGGGTTGTTCGGCCTCATCGCGCATGAAGCGGTGAAGGAGTTTGGGACAATGCTGGAGCGTTACCGTAATGCAGGCAAGACGGTGGTGCCCTCGGCCAACAAATGGGTGTTCCGCTTTGTGTCGCATCCCGATTACGGGCGCGGCGACATGGGCTTCATCGGTAAGCTGCTGCCCGACGCCAGCGTTGCCAGGCAAAGCGACAACCTGCGCGTCACTTTTATTCCCCGCGCCACCGGCATTGCCCAAACGCAGGATGTGAATGAGCAAATCCTCCAAGCTTTCAATTACTACAGCGACGGCTACTATGAGCTGCCTTATATAGATGCTCGCGGGGGCATGAACGGCAGCATCGGCGGCAACCAGCAAGGCGCCTGTGCACGATTAGAAACCGTGGTGCCCGACAAAGCCTACGCAGGCAAGAAGATGGAATACCTCATCACAGAAGATGAAATCACCGTTTCCGGCAGCGAGGCCGGGCAGGGCACTGCCTCCGTCTTTCGCATTCCAAGCGAGTGGGTGAATACACCGCACCTGCGCATCTGCTACGATGCCCGCAGCGGGAAGTTCAACCTCGCCTCATTCGGCGAGAAGACAGTCTTAAACGAGCGCGAGCTTGCACGCAGCACACCGGAGCGCCCTGAGTGGACGGAGCTGCCGCTCAATTCCAACATTGTGCTCAACGGCATCGTCGGCATAAACATTTTCAAAGCTTAGGCCCATGTCGCATATACTTTCTCTTTGCCTGCTGGCCCTTTGCGTTGCGCTACTGTTCGCGCATTTCGGAGAAATCAAACATTCCAACCGGAGCAATGACTGAAACCCACTTCTTCGGCATCACCGACCCCGGCCGGGTGCGGGATAACAATGAGGACGCCTTCCTCGCGCAGCCGCTTGATGGCGGGCGCGTGCTGGCGGCAGTGATTGACGGCGTGGGCGGCTACGAAGGCGGCGAGGTGGCCGCGGCGATCGCCAAAGACTGCATCGCAGAGCTGGCAGGCAAGCCCATCAGCGATGTGGACGCGGCCCTTCGCAGCACCATCCTGGAAGTTAACAAGCGCATCATAGAAGCGCGCAAGGCGCAGCCAGGCAAAGACCAGATGGCCTGCGTACTTACAGTCGCCATCGCCGATACCGGGGCCAATCAATTCCATTACGCGCATGTGGGCGATACGCGGCTCTACCTGCTGCGCGGCGCTTCGCTCGTGAAGGTTTCCAAAGACCATTCGTTTGTCGGTTTTCTGGAAGAAAGCAACCGCATCACGGAGATAGACGCCATGCGCCACCCGAAGCGCAATGAGGTGAACAAAGTGCTCGGCGTTGACCCGAACATCGGGATGCAGGCAGACTATATAGACGCGTCCAGCTCCCCCTTCCTGCCCGGCGATATCCTCCTCCTGTGCAGCGACGGGCTGACGGATATGATTGGCAGCGGCGAGATTACCGGCATCCTTTCCGGAAGTGACAGCATTGCGGCAAAAGGCAAGGCGCTCATAGATGCGGCCAATGCGGCCGGCGGTCGCGACAATGTAACGGCCGTGCTGGTGCAGCATCCTAAAGCGGCCAAGAGCTATGAGCCGACAATGCCTGCGACAAAGGCTACAGGCATTGAGCCTCTTACGCAAACAGCATCCGTTGCAAAGGAGCAAAGCAAAAAGAGTCCGATTACCTGGATTCTCTTGCTGTTGTGCTTCTTGTTGATGTCAGTATTAACATGGCAATTTCTCGCGAAGAAGAGCGACAAGAAAGATATAATGGCGACTGCGGCGGCTCCAATGCCAAAGCGTGTGCGCAATGCAGCGGAGCAACAACTGATGAATATGCTGGCCCAAAGCGCCGACAGCATCACCATTGATTCAGCCCTTGCCGCTACGCCAGTGCAGCTTACCGATTCACTGGTTTTAGACAAGACTTCCTTTAGGCTACGTGGCAATGGGCTGGTGCTGCGCGGCGATTCCGCTACACGCGGCCCTGCCTTATATCTGCCGTCTTCCGCAGCGTTTTTACTTTTGGAAGATGTCACATTTGAGCACTTCTCAACTGCTATCGTCGCCAATGGTGCGGTGCTGAAGCTGCGCAACGTGCACTTCAGGGATTGCGGCACGGCGGTGCGCTACGGATTTCATTTCACGGACACCAGCGTGGTGGATGGAGTTATCAGCGGGGAAGCATTTATCACCACTGCACAAAACAGGAATAAGCAATAAGGCATGGCTACTAAGCGAGCACCATGGGCGGCAAGGAATCTGGAACGCCTGTTCCTCATCTGCATTGGCGCAGTGCTGACGCTGTTCTTCTTCCGCCTGTACGAGCGCAATCAGCAGCAAGCCGCAGAAGTGACTTCCCGGCTGAAGGACGGTACGATGGTGAATGTGAATGCTCCCGGCGCTGCCGAACGCATCAGAACGCTGCTTGCCAAAGGCTACTACTTCGGCGATGCGAAGGACATTGCCTTTGCAGGGACTGCGGTTGCCAAAGGGCTATCCGCCGCGCCGCAGATGGACAACATCGGCGAGCTGAATAAGCGTGCTTTCAACGTAAGCGCCACCGATGCGCTTTTGCAGGGCGGCGAATCGTACCGCAAGCGCGCGCAGCTTTCCCGTTACCTTATCGGCTTTACCTACGAAGATTCGGCACTCTATGCGCAGGAAAGCAAAGCGCCGCCACCCTACCCTGCTTCTGTGGATGTGGGCATGGGCGGCAAGAGCATCAGCGGCATCGTACAAACAGCAGAAGGTCCGCCCGCACACGGCGTGCTGGTGCGCCTGAATATGCTCATTGCCAATGATGCCGACAGCACCGACGAAACTACTTCTTCCGAAGAGCCGGTTCAGACGTCAGAGCAGGCCGGGCCTATCCGCCGTGCATTCATCCAAGACTCCGCCGGCAAGCGCAGGCTGCAAAGCTTCACTGCATATGCACGTACGGGCATAGATGGGAAAGTTGTCTTTCAACACCTGCCCGCCGGGCAATCCTTTGAAGTATTACCGCTTCAGCCGGGCTTCCAGTTCGGGCCGTCTAAAGGCGTGCAGCGCCTGGATGAAGATGATGCTTTGAGCTTTACCCAGTCGCCGCACACACTCCGCCTCTTTGCCACGCGCGACTTCAATAACCTGAAGCGCGAAAAATCGCTCATCGTGCGGATGCCGGAAGAGGTAAACAAGTGGTTTCACATCGTCGGGCTGAGCTTCCTCCTTTCCTTTCTCGTGCTGCACCTGCTGCTCACGTTCCGCTACCCGGAAAGCGACCAGCTTATCCTCCCCGTGCTCATGCTCCTGACGGGCATTTCCATCCTGACGCTGCTTAGCCTGCAAGACCCCTTGCGCGACCGCTTCCTTGCCCGCAGCACCCTCTACTATTTCCTCGCGGGGATGGGCGCCATTCTGATATTGCTGCTCGTCAACTTCCGCCGTTTCACCACCGATTCCGCACTTTACCGGCTCTTTGTTTTTCGCGGGAATAGTGCTGCAAATGGCTGGCCGTGGGCCATTGGCGCGGCGGTGCTGCTTATACTCACGCTTTTCTTCGGCAGCGGGCCGGAGGGCAGCGGCGTGAAGGTGAACCTTGCGGGATTCCAGCCGAGCGAGGTGGTGAAATACCTGCTCATTCTGTTCCTCGCGGGATTCTTTGCCGCGAACGAATCCTTCATTGCTACCTACACACGCTGGCAAAAGCGCTGGTCGTTTTTCTACTTCGCCCTCGTCGCCATTCTCGCCACCATCTTTCTCTTCCTGCTCCTCGGCGACCTCGGCCCGGCCATGGTGTGCTGCTTCACCTTCATCACGCTCTTCTCATTCTCGCGGGGCGATTTTATGTACATGACGGGCACCGTGGTGCTCTTTATTCTCTGCACGTGGCTCACCAAGAACGTGTGGCTCGCCACCGGCATCACGGCACTGGCGCTGCTCATTGCCGCTTTCGCGCTACGCAAAGGCCTGAGCGAATCATCGGTGATGGTGCTGGCCATCATGGCGGGCTTCCTGCTCTTAGACAAGGTGCCGTACCTCGCTAAGCTCGTGCCCGGCCCCATCCAGCGCCTCACTGACCGTAAGGCCATCTGGCTCAATCCATGGGACAATGAAGTGTTCGGCGGCGACCATATTGCCAACGCCATCTGGGGCATGGCATCCGGCGGCATGTCGGGCCAAGGCATCGGCGAAGGCTTCGCGAAAACCATTCCCGAAGCGCATACCGATATGATACTGCCCAGCTCTGCTGAAGAGCTTGGGCTGGCGGGCATTCTCTGCATCTTCATCCTTTTCTTCGTCTATCTGCACCGCGCTGTGCTTATCGGGCGGCACAGCGGACGGCCCTTTCTGTTTTACCTCTGCACGGGCATCGGCGTTGCCACTTTTGTGCAGTTTCTGCTCATTGCGGGCGGCTCTATCGGAGCACTGCCACTGTCGGGCGTGTCGCTGCCCTTTATGAGCTACGGCGGCTCCTCGCTCATCATCAATATGACGGCGGCGGGGGTGCTGCTATCCGTCTCACGCGTCGGCGGATCGGCGGCGCAGATGCAGTTTATTTCTAAGCAGCAAGACCACAACCTTGTGCCTGCGCTCGTGGCGGCCTGCATCGGCATTGTGCTGCTGGGCATCTCTGTGACGCGCTACATTCTGGCCGCCGGCAAGTGGGTGGTAACGCCGTCGCTTGTGGCCGACCGCAGCGGCGCGCGCATCTTCTCCTATAACCCTCGCATAGCTATCCTGATGAAGAAGCTGGACGCGGGCACGCTGCGCGACCGGAACGGAAAGGTTCTGGCGACGAGCAACCCGCAGCTTGTGCAACAGCAACGCGGAGAATTAGCCTCGCTGGGCATTGATGCCGGAAAACTGGACGCGATGATGCATCAGCGCTTAGACCGTTACTACCCCTTTGGCGAGCAGGCGTTTTTCTGGGTAGGCGATATGAATACCGGTGCTTTTATGGGCGGTACTAATGGCTACTTTGCCGAGTATGAGCACATGGCTGACCTGCGCGGCTTTCCCGCGCCGGAGACGAGCTTCCGCGTTCGGGCAACGCACTACCGGCCTTCGCGATTCCAGCCGCAGCGGAGCACAGAGATGACGGTGAGCAAGCGCGATTTTTCCGCGCTCTCTCCCCTGCTGCTTGCGGGCATCAATAGTCGTGAGGCGGCGCAGTTCAAGAAACGTAACCGCGATGTCTTAATGACCGTGGATGCAGTGCTGCAGACAAAGTTGAATGTCGCCCTGCAAACGCAGACAGTAGCCCCGAAGAGCCGTATCTCGGTAGTGGTGATGGACGCCTCCAACGGTGACGTAATTCTTTCTTCCTTCAACCCGCTCCCCGCGCTGGATAATCCCGAGCAGATGCTTTTGAGCACCAGCGAGCAAAATCGTCTGCCGTACTGGATTACGAACACCGACCTCGGCTTTACACACGCCACGCAGCCCGGCTCTACGGCAAAGCTGATTACCGCGCTAGCGGCTTTCAACAAGCTGGGCATGGCTGCCGCGCAAAAGGTGATTGTGGTGCAGCCAGGTGACCTCATTCGGAGGGGCGGCTATGAGCCGGACGAGGCGGGGCCTATTACGATTGAGCGCGGCATTGTGCGCTCCAACAATCCGTTTTTCATCCGCCTTGCCAATCAAGAGCGCTTGCAGGAAGAGATGGGGCAGATTTACATGAAAGCGGGCCTTTTTCTGCGCGGCGTCGGCGGCTACTATTACGGCGGCGATTTAGGGAATGCGGAGCGGCAGAGTAAGTGGATGGAATACTGGCGCAAAACAGAATTCAAGAGCGTGGAGCGTTTCAACGCGGCCAATATCTATCCCGGCCGCGCGCGGGGCGTGAGCGGCATGGCATGGGGGCAGGGTGAGCTGGTGGCAACGCCTGCGACCCTGGCGCGCGTGGCGGCTTCTATAGCCAATGGCGGCACGCTAGTGCAAAACCGGTATGTGATGAAGGTGGGAGACCTCGTGCTGCCGCCGAAAGCGGGCGTTGCAATCGCGAAAGAACCGCAGGCCGCCGCACTGATGACGGATTTTATGCGCAAGCAGAGCGCGCCGAAAGTAGCGAAGCTCGGCATTGCTGTAGCAGGCAAGACCGGCACGCCGCAGCGCATCTTTCACAACAAGCACATGACCGACGGGTGGTATGTCTTTTTCACGCCCAAGGCTGCCGGGAAAGGCTATATGGTAACGTGCGTGCGGGTAGAAGACACGAAAGGCTCATCGGTGGCGGTGCAACTGGCAGGCGCGGTAGTAGTACCGCTGCTGAAGGAAGCAGGGTACATCAGGGGATTTGAGCCGGTGGCGGCTGCGCGCATTGAGACGCCTGCGGCAGAGGCTAACAGCACAGATATCCCGGCGGAAAGCCCTCAGCCGGCTGAAGAGCAAGAACCGGCACCGGCAGAAGCGCCGGAAACACCACAATAAGTAAACAGTCAATTACAGCATGTTTGATTTTTTGAAAAAGGGAAGCCCCGGCGCGCCGCAGGATGTGAAGGAAGCGCGGCAGCAGGTTTTGCTGTTCATCAAAGACCAGCTTCGGAAATCCGAGGGCGGCGAGGGTGCGTCTATAAGGAGACTGCAGCTCTTCGTTGCCGCGGGTGCAGAGCAGCATCTGTATGAAGCCGCCCTGTACGCTGACGAGCCGGGCCGCTTTCAGAAGGAAGAGGTGCAGCGTATAGCAGACGACTATGCCATAGATCTGCCGGATGGCTGGACACTGGAACCGCTTTTTGTGGATGAACTGCCCGCCGGTGCAGTGAAGGCGGCTAACATGCCGGTGGCACTTGCCATCGTTACGAAGCGGCACAATGCAGCAGAGCGGCATCCCGAAAGAGCAGCCGTGCGCGTGCTGAGCGGCGAGGCGGAGCAAGAGGTATATGAGCTTTCCCCGGCGAACAGCAGGGTTTGCATTGGCAGGGACAAGCGGGCGCAGGGCGATGACGGCGCCTTCCGGGAGAATGACATTGCCTTCCCATCGGACAGGGCGGCGGAAGGCAATAAGTATGTGAGCCGGCACCATGCGCACATTGCCTGGGATAAGGCGGGGCGTTGCTTTTATCTCTATGCGGATGAAGGCGGCATTCCACCGCGCAACAAGACGAAGGTGCAGCGGGCTAGCGGCGAGACAATTCGTCTGCAGACCACGCAGATTGGACATAAGCTGGAGGGCGGCGACCAGATTATTTTAGGGACTTCTGTGGTGCTGCGGTTTGATTATTTAGATACAGAAGAACAAGCACCGGGCAAATGAGCAAAGTATTCACCATTGCAGAAGGACTGGAAAACCTTGGGGCGCTAAAGACAGGCGGGCAAGGTTCCATCTATAAGGCAAAGCGCACTGGCCCAATCATTACGGCCGTGAAGCTGCTGCCTACACCCCTTCTTTCCGAAGACGAGAGCGATAAGAATTACCGTGACTTCCGCAATGAGGTGGAGAAGCTGAAGAAGGTGAACGAGCTGCCCAACCCCAATGTAGTGCGCATCCAGAGCTTTGGCATCTCCGAGACTGGCTCATTTCCTTTCATAGAGATGGAGTTCATTGAGGGGCCTGATTTAGAAGAACTGCTTCAGCCGCCGCATGACCCTGTTTTTACCATTAAGGAAACCATTCGCGTGGCGGAGCATCTGGCCAATGCCCTCGCTCATTGCCACCGCGTGGCTGTGAAGCACGGGGACATTAAGAGCAACAACGTCAAGTTCAACGTGCATACCGGCAATTACGTGTTGCTGGACTTCGGCCTTGCGCTGATGAGCGATGAGCAGCGGCGCACGAGCCTGCGCCATGCCGGGGCGGCAGAGTTTATGGCCCCGGAACAAAGCGAGGGACGGCTGCTTTTTGAATCGGACGTGTATAGCTACGGCATCATACTCTATGAGTTGCTGGCCGGGCGCGTGCCGTTTCCTTTAGAAAACAAGAACGAGACGACGCGCAACATGGTGCTTGTAGCGCACATGGAGCAAACGCCGCCCGACGTCCTGCCACTACGCGAAAGCCACCTTCCCGCCGCATGGCCGGACGAGCGGCAAGCCCACGAGATGCAGGTGCCGCAATGGCTGCTGGATATGATACGGAAGTGTCTGGAGAAGGCGCCCGAAAACCGCTTCAAAAACGGCGTGGAGGTGTACGAGTACATTCTGCACCACAGCACGACAATTGCGGAGAGCAGCGAGCTTACGGAGCTGCTGCGGCAGGAGAACAAGAAGCTGCGCGAGGAAAATCTGATGCTGCAAAAGCAATTGAAGGCTGCGCCCGTCGCGCCTGCATTTGCCGCCGCTCCTCCGCAACATCCGGATATGGGATATAATGCGCCGCCGCAGGCTGCCGACTCAAACCGCAAGTGGGTATTGCCGGCAATCGCGGCGGCAATTGGAATTCTGGCAATTCTGTTCTTCGTGGTAGATGCGAACCGGCGCTCAGAAAGCAGTTTAGCGGGCACCGATACGGCAAGCAAAGCGACGACTTCAACCTTACAGGGCAACGAGCCGACGGCGCAACCCAAGAAGGAAAAGCCGAAGCGTGATACGATATATGCGCCCAACAGCGCGGGTGATACAACAGTGATCACGCCATTCGAAGCGCCGACAGGAGAAAAAATGACCGGCGAACAAGCCGAAAATACAGCGGAAGGCGACCGACCACCGTTGCGTATCGGAGGCAGGCATTATCTCGTCGCATCATCGCGCGCGTATTTCCACAACCAGCCCGACCCGGATACCCGGCGTGATGCTTACCTCACACCATCCGACGAGGTGATGACGGCTATTGATGAGGACGGCGACTTTGTGTATATCGTCTTTACAAACGATGTAGGACAGACCTCAAAGGGTTGGGTGCTGAAGCGTGACTTGCGGACAGTGGAATGAGGAAGGCATCCATACAGAAGGCCATTCAGTGCTGAATGGCCTTTCTAAATGTGGGCGGCGTCGTACAACTACGACTTTGCGCGATAGACAAACCCATGCAGGCTCAGCTCCAGGGTGGCACCCTTGTCAATGATGAGGCCCTATGCTACGGTGAAGGGGTTGAAGGATATTCCTGATGTTGTTGGGGAGGTGTAAATGCGCACTGTTATAACCCGGGTTTAAGAATATTGTGGCTTACTCAATTTGAACCAAGGCCAGCAGCTGCTTCTTTGCATCTGATCATTCGCAATCAATGATGCTGTAATAGGCAGAGCTGCGGGCCGTGCTGTTGTCAGTACGATTTAATCTGCACGCAGGTAAAAGCTTCAGCATTGCTGCGGCGTCGGCAACTATTGACATTGCTGACCTTCCGGATGGCGTTTATAAGTTTCGGTCTAAGAACGATGCGCAGCTGCAACTGAAGTTTGTGAAGCGGGTGGATTGATGGTAGGGGCAGGCAAGCTGTTGACGCCCATCTATTTCAGATTGAGATAATGAAGGTGGAAGACAAAGACTGCAGCACTGGTGCTGCGGTCTTTGTGTGCATAACCTATCGCTCACTAATTCTGGGTTGACAACCAGAGGTGAACAAGTTGTTAGCTTAGGTAGCCAAAGGCTACAACATAAAGGACATAGGCGCAACACACAGGCCTCATGCATCAGCCTATGCCCAACTGGGTCTTAGGCGAGCGGCATAGTACAACTACAATGCGCGGAG
This sequence comes from Chitinophagaceae bacterium, assembly GCA_965246785.1. Taxonomy (GTDB): domain Bacteria; phylum Bacteroidota; class Bacteroidia; order Chitinophagales; family Chitinophagaceae; genus UBA1952. The sequence continues at coordinate 92,897 of CBDFFM010000019.1, read as the reverse complement.
CGATTTTTTGATTGTCCGGTATAAATTGAAGGTTGGCAAAAGTTTCTGACCAAGAAAATGTCCTCAGTTTCCATTTTCGAGTATGGCAGACCGAATATCGACAAAGGCACGTAGCCAGAATATGGCGCAAATTAAGAGTAAGAATACAAAGCCAGAACTCTTAGTGCGCCGCCATTTGCATTCGAGAGGATTTCGTTTTCGATTGCACGCTAAAGAACTGCCCGGAAGACCGGACATAGTGTTGCCGAAATACAGAGCCGCTATTTTCGTCCACGGATGCTTTTGGCACGCTCACAATGGTTGCATGAAAGCTGGCAAGCCTACTTCTAATACCGGTTATTGGTCAGCAAAATTATCTGCAAATGCAGAGCGTGACGAACGCAATGCTAGAGAATTGGAGAAGATCGGCTGGAAAGTAATTACCGTTTGGGAGTGCGATTTAGCAAAAACAAATAGCGATGCTACACTGTCTTGGCTAGCAGATTTACTTCGTTCAGCAGGACTTGGTGATCAAACGACTCGTTCCGAAATTTGAAGGTAATCGTTGAGAAATGGGGTCAATGTCTTAAACTGCTTTGTGTATTCTGGGAAATTAGTGAAATAAAGAATCCTGCGCCGATCCATCATTACAGACTGAATCTTCGTGGCATTTACCCATTTGCCATTATGCTGACGATTGCAAAAAGGAATAAAAATCACATTCTGAGTTCGGGCTCTTAATACAAACTGGCCGCTTATTGTTGGCCAATCACAATCCCTTTGTTTGGAAATCCAATTCATGGTACATGCACATTGACCAAAGATCACTACTGATCCTTGAAGGCTATCGCCCATTGGAATCCATCCAACAAGATCGATGCCCCCATCGCCGCTATCGGTGGCACCTTCAATAGCCTCTTCAAATAGTGGACTCACAATTGTATTAAGACATTCTGCTAAACGAGTCCGCTTTTGGGACAAGGAGCCCTTAGCAAAAATCTTGTCATTATTCATCCCATGAGAACCAAACATGTGTGTTTTCGCATTCGCAGGCAGGAGACCTTGAAATGCATAATAGCTTAGAACTTCAAATGCTGATGTGAATAAAGACGGATGTGGCAGAATATTCTGGCTAGCACAAAAAAGTAAAAAAATGTATATTTTTTGTCGGTCAGTTTGCCTCCTTTTTAGTTGAATAGTTTCTCCGCGAACAACAAAAGGGTAATCAGTACCGTAACGCGTTACGCGGGTAGCAAGCATTTTGAACCATTCACTTGCGCGTGTATCCCAAATATCCGCAATTTTACCTCTATCTGTAGCCATCTCCCCTGCATGCTCTTCCGATAGTATTTCTGCTTCTATTGCTAAATCGTCAGCTCCTTGCTTTAGGTCTACCACTCTCTCCAAAACCCTATCAAGTACATCACAAGCGTCTAAATACCTGTCCGGATTAACTAGGCAGAGCAGCTCGACGTAATCAGCCCATTGATGGGCGATGTAATGCTGTGCTGACGGCAACTTTGACAGCCGATCAGTAATTCGCTTTTTATCTGCAACACTTAGCATATCAAGACACCAATTCGCTTACAGTTGCCTGAATTTGACGTACTGTCAACAATACCTCTTTCACCATATCCTGATCTGATGCCTCGAGTTTATTCACATGCGCAAGTGATTGATTAGCTTGAATAATTGTTGACATCGCCTCATCCATGAGTCGTCGGAACATTTCAATAGATTCACCTGTATATAGCGCTGCCGATTCGATATCTCGTCCTGCACGGAATGCCTGTAGTGCTTTAGGTTCAGCGACTATCAAAGACAAGCGACTCAGATTACGACTTTCGCCCAACGCTGTTTGCCCATCTTCGTCTTTCTGAGATATCCATTGAGTTAGTTCACGTAAGTGCTCCTTTTTGAGTTTTCTTGTTGGATTTTCATCAGAGGGATCAATCTTCAGAAAATCAATTATGCCTGTGTATTTGATCGCATTATAGAATACTCCAAAATCAATGCTTTCTTCGTTCAAATCCGGAATATCGAAGAAGTTGCTTTTCTGGATTATGTCATATAATGCTAATCCAACTAAGAGCTCACGTACATATCCGGAGCGACTTCCAATTGCCCTTGCAAGCTGAACATAAATATCAGGAGCCTTGACATCTGAATGTTGAAGACTTAGCCTCTTCAAATATTTCGCTTTAGCAAGGGCCGACCATGATTTAACCCCTGTGATATGTTTGAAACCTAGATAGTCTTCGATTTCCTCTCGGCTAGGAAAAATAACTACTGGTAGGTCTGTAGGAAAGAATTTGGCAGAACCAATGATTTGTGCAATCTGCTTCTGCTTAGCATTAGTATTTGCGAGGTTGGGAGAATTCAACAGCTTTACTGCCGTAAACCTTCGATTACCTTCTATCACTGTGTAAACCCCTTTACGCTTACTTGGAATGGCAAGGATAGGTTCGCCTGGGAAAAAGCCTTTTTCTCCAATAGAACCCATAAGTTCGAGAATGGAGGCATCTGACAACATCCAGCTTATTACGTCCTTCTCATTGTTACCATTGATTGTTGAAGGGAGACGAGGATTTTCTGAATCGAACTCCAGTTCATTCAATGTTTTAAACTCGATAGTTTGAGCGGGTTTAACTAACTCGAGAGGCTCTGCCTTTGAAGCTGCTTTTGCCATAAATGAACTTAGTTGGGCCTTATATTACTTTGCCAATAGCTTCAGCAATTCTGTAAGCCATTAAAGGAGGAACTGCGTTTCCGATCTGCACGAATTGGCTTGTCTCCGAACCACTAAATCTAAACCAATCGGGAAAACTCTGTAGGGACGCTGCCTCAAATACAGTCATTTTCCGCCTGCGGCCATCCTCCAGCAAAATCCGAAGCATGTCTCCTGTATAACCGGAAAGATTACGACACGTTAATGTGCGTGCAGGTTTGTCTGAGTGCAAATCCCTAGGTGTTTTGCAAAAGGAGGCGCGCTCATACTTCGCAATATAAACATCCATTGACGGCGTAAGAATATTGGAATTTTCGCTAAACTGGCACATTAGATCGCCTATTGCATCGCCAACTGTAGTGACCTTGACTCTCTTCCTTGGAAATCTAAAATTGTGATTGTGGCCAATAACGAAGAGCCGTTCTCTTTTCTGGGGAACCCCATAGTTTGCTGCATTCAGAATTTTGGGGGAAACACGGTAGCCAAGTGCGCGAAGGTCTTTCAAAATTGCGCGAAAATAGCCGCCATCAGCATTCAAGAGTCCCTTGACATTTTCAAATAAAAATATCGCTGGTCTTACCTGCCTAATGGCTTCAATGAATACTGGAAAACTATTACGTCGATCTTCTTTTCCTTTTTGCAGTCCGCCTACGCTGAACGGTTGACAAGGAGGCCCGCCAATCACAATATCAGCAGCCGGAAATCGGCAGTCAGTCGTAAGAAATTTTGCCTCTGCGGTTCCAGCCAAATTATCGTTATAGGTATCAACAGCATCTTGATTGTACTCATAACCAATCGTGTCAAAACCAGCAGCTTCGAAACCCAGAGAAAGGCCACCGCATCCGGCGAACAAATCGAGGGCAACAGGTGCGCCAGGCTGCAACGTTGGGCGCAGAAGTTGATTCAGATTATCGCGATAGCTCATTGTTCACTCAAATGTACACTCCGGCTCGCGATACTAACACACATCAGACTGACAGCGCCCGATTAATAGCAGCTGCTTACTGCCAGACACTACCCTTCTTAAATCCGCACCGGCGCCCCGCTGTACTTCGCCTTGTAATCAAGCGGCAAAAAGCCCGTCACCCTCCTGAATACTTCCCGGAAGGCTTTTTCATCGGCATAGCCAACTTCGTCCATTATCTCATAAACCGTCTTGCGGCCGCCCTCCAGGCCCCGCTTGGCGGCCTCTACCTTTACGCGCTGCAGGTATTCTACCGGCCTGTTGCCCGTGGCCTTTATGAAGCGCCGGTCAAAGTTCCGGCGGCTGATGGCGAGCATGCCGGACAGCTCCTCAAAGGATATCTTTCCGCGCAGGTTTTCCTCTATATAGGTCTGCGCCCTGCCGATCAGCTCGTCGCCATGCGTCTTCTGCGTCTCGAAGATGAGGAAGTGGGCCTGGGAGCTGCGGTCTATATCTATCTGGAAGGTCTTGGCGCACCAGATGGCAGTATCGCGGTCAAAGAGCTTTTCTACGAGGAACAGTACCAGGTTGAGAAAAGAAAAGGCGCCGCCATTGGTATGAATGCCCCCTTCTGAAGTAATAAGGGTATCGGGCACGAGGCTTACGGCGGGAAACAGGCGGCGAAAGAGCGCGGCGTTATTCCAGTGCGTGGAGCAGCGCTTGCCATCGAGCAGCCCGGTGGCCGCCAGCAGGAATGCGCCGGAGCAGATACTGGCAACCTCCGCACCGCCCTTGTAGGCCGCGCTTATCCAGGCGATTAGTGCGGCATTGTCGGTCGCCAGATCGTCGCTGTAAGCAACGGAAGGAATGATGATGAGGTCGGTATGCGTCAGCTTGCTGATGTCGTCGGGGCGCACGCAGCAATAGCCGCTGTCAAAGGCCTGCTGTGCCTCAAAGCCTGCAATGCATACCTGTATCCGGCATGGCTTTCCCCTTCCTTGCCACCAGGCACCGGTGCGGCTCAGTATCTCGTAAGGGCCGGTAATGCTGCTGAGCACCGTTTGCCCTTTGGGAACGACAATGGTGATGTGCTTCATGGCTGCGCTTTGAGCAAATGTAGATCTAGGGAGGTGTCCGGATCGCCCCCTTAGATTGTCTGTTTTGCACCGCGCGCTGCAGTGATTAAGACAGAGCTTTGCTGCTTCACCCTTTAAAATCCACAAACGCTATGGAAACAGCAGCACTTGAACCGGCAACAGCCAACGTAGCCGGGACAACCGTAAAGATGGTCTTTGACCGCTGGCATTCACTCGTCAAGGCGTTCAGCACCTCTATCGACGCGCTGAGCGATGACCAACTGCAACACGAGATTGCTCCGGGAAAAAACCGTGGCATTTACCTGGTCGGCCATATGGTAGCCGTGCACGACGACATGATGCGCCTCTTAGGCTTTGGCAATAAGCTATACCCGGAACTGTTCCAGCCATTCATTGAATCGCCTGACAAGGCAGTAGCAGCGCTACCGGTAGCTACAGAGTTGCGCGCAGCATGGAAGACCATCAATGAGACACTGGACGGCTACTTTGCCGGCCTGCAGCCGGAAGATTGGTTTGAGCCGCACACAGCGGTATCGGCAGAAGACTTTGAAAAGGAGCCGCACCGCAACAAGCTCAACATCATGATCACCCGCACCAGCCACATGGCTTATCATCATGGCCAGTTTATTCTGATCAGATAAGGGTATTGCGTCATCTGCCATTGGCACGGGCAAATAGAAAAACCGCCGGCGATGAGCCGGCGGCTTTTTGTGTGTTACCCGGTTAATGTTGCGCCTCTCATTGCACCAAAGTGTCGCCTTACCAGTCAGGCATAGGCTGAGGCGCCTTATCAGTTAAAAGATGCGCTATGCTCCGCTTAAAGCGCTAAAATTCCTCGGCCGCCTCAAAGCTCATCGGCACTTTGTTTATTGGGTGTACGAATGCAAGCTGCGCAGCATGGAGATATAATCGGCCCGCGGAGGTACCATAGAGATCATCCCCGACGATCGGCGCATTAAGTCCAAGCTGGTGAGCTGCGTGCATGCGAAGCTGGTGCGTGCGCCCGGTAAGCGGCCAGAAATGAACCCTGATTACACTTTCTGTCCGCTCAATTACTTTCCACCTGGTAATGCTCCGCTTCCCGCTTTCAAAACAAACAGCTTGCCGGGGCCGGTTATAGGGATCTGCACATAATGGGAGCGTAATGGTTCCTTCCGCCCCTGCTATTACTCCTGAAAGCAACGCGGTATAACGCTTGCTTACTGTGCGGCGCAGAAATTGCTTTTGAAGCCCCCTGTGCGCATCCGGGGTCCTGGCGACAACAAGCAGTCCGGAAGTGTCCATATCGAGCCGGTGAACGATTAGCGGCTTCTCATTCACCAGTAAGCCCTTTAGCCGGCTGTAAACAGAATCCAACACGTCAACACCTGGAACAGACCGCAGGCCCGAGGGCTTGTTCACTACCAGCAGATACTCATCTTCATAAACGATCTGGAGCCCCCTAGCCTCCTGCCGAGCGGTCAAAAATGGGTTGTCGTCCAAGGGGATTCCTTCCAGCATATGCGCCAGGATTGGCTTGCACTTGCCGGTACACGCCGGGTAAAATTGAGCGTGTTTTCTGATCTCGGATTTGGGTGAGGCGCCCCACCAGAACTCCGCCATCGCGAGCGGCTGGTACCCAGCAATAAATGCGGCCTGTAACAGCTTGGGTGTAGCACATTCACCCGCCCCGGATGGCGGTTTGCCAAAGGCTGTATCCCTAAAGATATACTGTAAACTTTTGCTTACGCCTTCCCTATTGAGAAAAACATACTGGCTAAAAATCTCCTCCTGCAAAGCGGCGGATCGCTCCTTGCGTTCCCGCTTCAGGGTTTCAATACTGCTTTCGAAAGGGGCTAATAGTGCGGCCGCTTCGGCCGACAACCGCTTCCACTTTTCCGTAACGCCCTTGAGCCGTCGGCCATCGTGCAGGCTCTGCTTCACCATGTCTGCTTCGAATAAAGCATACTCATTCTCATTCAGGCGAGGTTTCTGTTCTTCACGTGCGCACTTCCGGGCCTCTTTAGCCGCTTTCAGCTCCTGTTTGAGGGCCGATATTTCCTGAAGGGATTGAATCAAGATGTGCTCCGTATCCGATCTCAGGCGTATGTAGTTTTCGTCGGCCCCGATCCGGTAGAGCTGGCTATTAACAGCATCAATCAGCTCAATTCCTTTCAGAAAAAAGCTGTTCTCGACCAGCATGTCAAAGACGGGCGGAACAAACTTCGGGTGGTCGTTTGACCCGGCCAACTTGCCTGAGAAAGCAGATAAATAACCGATCCTACCATCCCGGCCCTGAACCACCAGAACGCCGAACATTTTCCCGATGGCCCCTGCTGTGGAATCTGCATTGAGTCCGAAATTATGATCCAGGTCGGGCCGGGTTTCCAGGTAATGTTGCAGTTCTGCCGCGGCTATTCTGGTCAGTGGATGCGGCTCATAATAAAACGGGAAGGTGAACTTGTCGGGCGGCGCTATCTCATTGATAATGCTATCAGGGAACCAGTAGATGCTGGTTTGATTATTGTCGCCCACGTTTTCTATCTGCTCGGTTGAGCTGTAAAAATAATTCTTCTTTACCCCGTTTGTGTTTGTTCAAACCAGCAAAAAACAAAAACGGCTTCCAATCGCTGGAAGCCGTTCTGGTATTGTGTGGGCAGGGCCTTACAGAGTTCGAACCAATTCTTCATTGATTTACAAATAATAGAGCAGTTTGACAAACCGATAAAACAAATAAGAACCTAGCATTAGCTCATCATTTCTGAACAAATAAAATTCCGCATCGCTGTCTCAGCTTCTGCTTAAGTTTCGCCGCCTGCATCGGTGAGTGTTTTGAGCATATTGTGTATAGAAAGCATCAAAAAGGAAAATACGCTACTCATCATCCGGACATGAATTTACCACAGTCTGTGCATGAATGAATGCTAAGCTATAGTCGCAACGCCATCATTCCTGAACACGGCGGTAGGCAAAAGAAAATCCAAAATATTCGTAGGGGTAAAATGGTGGCCAAGCGTATTAGAGGCAAATGCGCCATCCTTACGCCATGAAAATCCTGCTGGCATTACTTATTCTCCTATGCCCTTCCGTTGCTGTACTTACACAGCCAGCCATGATTTCCCCGGATACCGCTCAAAAAAAACCTACGCAAAATACCCTCGGAGAAGTAACGGTCACCGCAGGCAGCCAGCGTCTGCGCGAACATGTGGCAAGCGCGAAGATGGGTCGCATAGACCTGCCGGTAGCGCTGCTCCTGAAGACGCCGGCCATTGGCGGTGAGCCGGATATTATCAAAGCCCTGCAGCTTACACCGGGCGTAAAGCGTGGCAGCGAAGGTGGCATTGGCATGTATGTGCGCGGAGGCGGCAATGATGAAAATCTGATTCTGCTGGATGGCGCGCCGGTCTATAATGCCGGGCACCTGCTGGGCTTCTTTTCGGTGTTCAATGCGGCCTCGCTGAAAGACGTGCAGCTCTATAAATCCTCCTTCCCGGCACAGTACGGCGGGCGGCTTTCTTCCGTGCTGGATGTGCGTACCAAGGAAGGCAGCCTGGAAGATTTCAAAGCCTCTGGAAGCATCGGGCTCATCAGCAGCTCGCTGAGCCTGAGCGGGCCTATTGTAAAGGGGCGTCTCGCTGGCATCATCTCGGCGCGCCGAACTTACATTGATAAAGTCTTCCGCTATATCCCGTATCACTTTTACGACCTCAATGCCAAGCTCACCTATGTAGCTGACGCGCACAACCGCATTTACCTGAGCACTTATACAGGCGATGACTTGCTCAGCATGAGCAATAGCTCAAAAGATTCCGCCGGCGGAGATATGGCCTTGAAGAGCGGCATGAAGCTGGGCAATACTACCGCTACGCTTCGCTGGAATAATGTTCAGGGCGAGGGCCGCGCCACATCCGATATCAGCATCTTCTACACCCGCTTCCGCTATGCGATTGATGGCTCGCTCGGCGCTAATGCGCTATCCGTCCGCTCCGCCATTTCGGACATTGGCGCGAAAGGCAATTTTCGGTGGAAAGTAGGCGGCGTACATAAGTTCAGCGCCGGATTTAGCTATGTGAATCATTACTTCAACCCGAACATCGTTCAATCCGAAGGCTCGGCCCTTGACCAATTTAAGAATAGCGATGGTAAGGAGATTGTATCTACAGAAACCGGCGTTTATCTGAACGATGAATGGACGCTTAGCCCAAGTGGCTCCTCAGCGGCGGCCTGCGCATCAGCCAGGATTTTACAGAAGGAAAGGAGTATGCAAATCCGGAGCCGCGCCTTGCCGTCCGCTACCTGCTGAATGAAGCCGGCTCGTTCAAAGTTTCCTACGCGCGGATGGCGCAGTACATGCACCTCGTCTCGTCTTCCTCGCTCACGCTGCCTACCGATTTGTGGTATCCGGTTACAGCCAGCATCAAGCTTGGCCTTTCCGACCAGGTCAGCGCCGGCTACTATCATAGTTTCAATTCCGCAGGTATCACGTTGAGCGTGGAAGGCTACTACAAATGGCTGCGCAATCTGATTGAATACCGCGAAGGCGCGCAGCTTATCCTGAACAATGACTTTGAAAAAGAAATGGTGCGGGGCAAGGGTCGCAGCTATGGCGTAGAGGTTTTTGCCGGTAAGACTACCGGTAAGCTCACCGGCTGGATTGGCTATTCACTTTCCTATGCGCAGCGCCAGTTTGATTCGCTCAACAAGGGGGCTGAATACTTTGCCCGCTACGATCGCCGCCATGATTTCTCGCTGGTAGGCGTGTATGAACTTAATAAGCGCTGGGGCCTGAGCAGCACAGTGGTGTACGCCACAGGCAGCCCCTTCACCGGACAGGTAGGACAGTACGGAGCTTTTTCATGATGCTGATATTTTTGAGGGTTAAAAAATAGACTGCGGGAACGCTGCCTTAGTTGGAAGTGATTGCGCCACCATTGATGCTTTGCGTGTCAACGCTTGTAAGCTTCTTCATTTTGTTTTAATTTTTTGTTGGTTAAGAAAATGGACGCCGGTGCGGTCGTCTTAGCTTGATGCAATCGCGCCGCCGTTGATGCTTTGCGTTTCTGTGCTTGTGAGCTTTTTCATGGTGCTTGTTTTGGTTGGTTAAAAGAATGAATGTTTGTTTCTGATGTAAAGGTGCCTGCGCGGATGCCGCGTCCAACGGGCGAATGAGACAGCGGTTGGTCTTGCCTATTTAACGGTTTTCGTTGCCGTTAAATAAGGCGGCGCGAGGGATTCAGCTTACGCGGATGCGGATAAAAAGATTCACGCCTTCCGCCTCCTTATCTACGGTAATGGCTTCGCGCGCCACGCCGCATTCCATCGCAAGGCGAATGAGGTCTTCGGCGCTGCGGTGGTGCAGCATCCAGTCCAGCAGCTCCATGTATGAGATGTCGGGATTGGTGGTGCAGAAGTTGCCGACAATCAGTTCTCCGCTTGGCTTCACTGCCTTAAGGAACCGGGTGATAAGGCGCTTGAAAATATCGTCGTTGAAGTAGTCAAACAGTCCGGCAGACCATACGAGGTCGTACTGCTTTTGCGGCGTGAAGCGCAGGATGTTTTTGTTGTGAAATTTTACGCGGCTGCCCCAGTCGCCCAATAATTTCTTCGCAAATGCAATGGCGTTCTTGTCCAGGTCAATGCACTCTGCGTTCACCGGCGCGCCGGGATTTTCGGAGAAGAACTCATACAGGTCGCGGGCAGGGCCGGAGGCGAGGTTGAGCAGCTCAAAATCACCGCCGGTGTGTTTCGCCATCTTCGCGCTCAGCACGCTTTTGATGTAGATCTTGCGGTTGCGCACGGCCTTTACCGCGGCGAAGTTGTGGAGGTAGTTATCCCACTTTGCAAGGCGCTCATCGGGCGCGGTGTAGAAGGTATAAAAGCGGTCAATGATTTCGTAGTCGCCAGCATATCCGTGCGGCTTGTTGAGCACATGGCCTTGCAGGGTTTCGTTCGTCATGGCAGGCGCAAAGGTGTTCTTCAGCGCATGGCGTTCTTCGTCGGTTACGGTCTCGCTGCGCAGCAGGCCGCCCAGCTCTTTGGAGAGTGCGTCGTAGCGCTTCCAGTCCTGCGCGGTGCCGGATGATGGGCTGGCAACAAAGTCCTTAATCCAGGAAATGTTGCGGTCAAATTGAGTCGTTGTGGTTGCTGTCTGCATGGCTGTTTGTGTTGTTGTTTGTAGGGCAAAAGTGGCTTCGCAAAAGCCCAACACAATTCACGAATGAGCAAGCGGCGCGGCGGGATTATGCAACGGTGCTTTACCACGTTGCCTCGGCCGCAATAGTGCTGTGGGGATGCTTAGATAAGCGCATCCAGCTCTACAAGCAGTTGCAACAAACGGCTGTCATGTGGGAGCTTTCCAAAGGCAGCAATAGCCTGCGGCGCAATGTGGGCGGCTGTTGCAGGCTGCCGGTAGTCCAGTTGGTTTGGCAGATAAATGAATTGCAGCCACGCTAAGAAATCCGCTCTGGATTCTTCATCATAGCACGCCACCCAATGAGGCGGCTGCTGCTTCCAGAGGCCGAGCCTGCGCAGCTCTCCCTTTATTTCTTCCAGCTTGCTTTGGAGGCCGGGCTTATCCATGTGTGTCTGTGATAAAAGGTGTGTGTGTTTACTAAAAGTGAATAACTACAGCGTCAAAATTTGACGTTGATGAGGAAGCGGTAATTATGGCCGAGGCAACGGTAGGAGAGACGCGGCGGGCAGCGCTTACTTTTAGTCCGCCTATTTTTAAAAGAGCACATCATTGCGCGCCTGCCTGCTACATATCGTCCTGCTTGCTGCCTGCCTCATGTCCGGCATTGGCGGAAATGCGCAGACGAGCTACCACATCGGCATTGAGAATGGCCTCGCAGGCAATGCGCTCACCACCATCATCCGCGACCACAACGGCTGCATGTGGTTTGGCTCTTACAACAGCCTGTACCAGCACCAGGGCGCGCGCATCCGGCGCTACAGCCGCGTAGGGCAGGATTCACTTTCGCTGAGCGGCTCCGAGCTGCACGCCTTGTTTGAAGACGGGGCCGGCAACATCTGGATAGGCACCACCGGCGGGCTGGATAAGATGAATCCGGCGACCGGCATTATCCGCCATTATCATTTACAAACCGGCGCGGATTCATCGCGCAACCTCGGCTACATCTATTCCATTTTTGAAGACCACGAACGCTACATCTGGGTGTCAACAGACGTCGCGCTGTTTCGCATTACACCGGCGTCCGGCAGCTTCAAGACCTATTCTTCGGGCGAAGGCGCGGGCAATATTCCGTCCACAGTTACGGGTTATCATCAGGGCCTCGGCGATGCGCGCGGCTTTCTTATTTCAACAGCTGGAGGGCCAGCTTTCTATACCTACCGCACGCACTCCTTCACGCATCGCTACAACAGCAGCGAGCCATTCTACAACACCGAAAAGGGCACCAACGGCGCAGGCAGCGACATGTGCGCCGACGATTCAGGGCGCATTTATTTTGTGGCGAACGCCAGCACGCTCGTCCGGTTTAAGCCGGCGTCCGGAACAGCCGACACGTTCAATTTCCCCCGCCCCGAAGGCGCATGGCCTTGCTGCTATTCCATTGCGCGCGACTACAAGGGCGTTATCTGGATGGGCTTTCGCCATGGCGGAATCGTGCTGTTCAATCCTGCGACAAATGCTTTTACGTCCATTCACCAGGAAGCACGCAGCAAGCTTATTCAGAGCAATTACATCAGCGGTCTTTGCGAGGATTATCAGCACAACATGTGGGTAACCACCGACGAGGGCGTGGACGTGATTGATTATTACGGAAAGGGCTTGCAGCTATTCCATCTGAGCGATGCGCCGAATTTTAAGAAGCTGGTTTATTCCTCCGGTTTGATGTCTTACGATGGGCAAAAGCAATTGACCATTCCATTTTCCGGACACGCACGTTTTAGTTTTTCTACCGGCAGCGACAGCGTCACAGAAACAAACCCCGCTTCCTATAACGCCCCCTTACTTCCTGATGGAATAGCACACAGGCAAAGTGCTGGTAGCGGGGAAATGGCAATAGTGACTAATAAATTTCACCGCCCGAAGAATGCAACTTGGGTCTATGAGGCAAAGGGTGTGCGCTATGAAAAATACAGCGACGGCACAATTACCCGTATAGAGCGCGACGGCAGCACGCATCAATACATTGCCGATGGTTTTATGAAGCAGGCGTGCGTATCGCGCGATGGCAGCATCCTGTACTTCCTCAACGACAACTTTGACATCATTCGCCAGGACATTGCTGCCGGCAATCTGGATACGCTGCGCCTTCACACCACGATAGCTGCTCAGGGATTTGCCATGTCCACTTCACGCGACATGACCGATGATGGCAAGGGTAATATCTGGGTAAGCGCGCAAAACGGATTGCTCCGCTACAACATCGCGGATGGGAAGCTGAAGATTTTTACAACCGCCGACGGCCTCGCAGAAAATTTTACCTACAGCCTCGTTACCGATAATACGGGCGTCGTATGGGTTGGCTCGCTTGGCGGAGTTGATTGGTTTGATGCAGCCTCCGACACCTTTCGTAATGCAGCAAAGTTCCGGGATGCAACCTACATGGATGCGTTTGGCAGCGCACTGAAAACCGACGACGGAACGCTCTATTTTCATGCAGGTAACAAACTCTTGCGCATTCGCCCGGAGGATTATCTCCGCGAGGCGCGTGTACAGCCAAAGTTGCTCATTAACGAAATTCTGGTAAACGGCAGGCAGTTCGCTGGCACGCAAGACCCGCTCCTGCAGCGGCTTTCAAGGCGCGACAACCGCCTTACTTTTCGTTATGGCCTGCTGGACTTTACCGGCGCTGATAAAGGTGCGCGCGTGCAATACCGGCTTGAAGGTTTAGAAAACGAATGGACAGACGATGAGCATGGCGAAGCAACCTATACCGCATTGCCGCCCGGACACTATACGTTCCAGGTGCGCACGCTTCAGCGCAACAGGCAATCTCAAATCGCCTCCGCCTCCTTCTACATTCATCCTGCCTTCTGGCAAACCTGGTGGGCGCGCCTACTGGCCCTGCTGCTGGTCGTGGCAGTGGTAACGATACTGGTGCGCCGCCGCATTCTTACCATTAAGCTCAAAGCCGCGCTGAAGCAGCAGATGACTGAATTGGAATCACGCGCCCTTCGCGCGCAGATGAATCCGCACTTCATCTTCAACAGCCTCAATGCGATTCAGGAGCTGGTGATACGAGAGGACACGACGGCGGCTTATCAGTATCTCTCCAAATTTTCCAAGCTGCTGCGCATGGTGCTGCAACATGCCGAGCGCAGCACCATTCCGCTCTCCGACGAGCTGGACATGTACCACCTCTACCTCGCGCTGGAAGAGCTGCGCTTCAATCATTCCTTCTGCTACGTAATCCGCATAGATGAGCCGCTGGACACGGAAGCCGCACGCATTCCGCCCATGCTGCTGCAGCCTTATTTAGAGAATGCTATCTGGCACGGGCTGCTGTACAAGACGGGCGACAAGGTGCTGGATATTCACTTCCGGGAAGAAGGTGACAACATTATCTGCACCATCACCGACAACGGCATTGGCCGCGAGGCAGCGATGCTCATTCGCAAAGGAAAGCTTCGTCCGCACGACGATGCATCCAGGGGCATGGGCATCACAAAGCAGCGGATTGCGCTGCTCAATAAAAGCGCGGGCATGGCCACCGCCGGTGTTGTAATCAAAGACCTTCTGGATGCAAACGGAGCTGCGGAAGGCACACAGGTAATCGTCACACTCGCTGCAAGCGCTGCGTCGGAAGAAGCGCTAACCGCGTATTCATCCGGTTCATAAAAACACCTCAGACACTATGCTTAAAATACTGATTGTGGATGACGAGCCGGCAGCCGGCAGCATCCTGAAAACGCTCATTCAAAAGCATGTGCCGCTGCCGGTGGAGGTAAGCATCTGCCACGACCCGCACGAAGCGCCGGCCATCATAGAAGCCTCTGCGCCGGAGCTGCTGATGCTGGATATTGAGATGCCCGGTATGAGCGGATTTGACCTGCTGAGCCAGACCGGCACGCAGGGCATGAATGTGATTTTCACAACGGCCTACGACCAGTATGCGGTGAAAGCCATCCGCTTCTCCGCGCTGGATTACCTGCTAAAGCCGATAGACATTATAGACCTCCAGAATGCCATCAATCGGCATATAATCCGGCGGATGCAGGCGCCTGCCGGGCCGGAGCTGGTGAGCAATCTGCTGCGCAATCTGCAAGGGCCGGGCAATGCTTTTCGCCTCGCGCTTTCTACCGCCGAAGGTGTTTTTATGTTTGACCCGAAAGACATTATCCGCGTGGAAGGCTCCAACAATTACAGCCGCTTTTTCTTCAAAGAGCACGCGCCTATCCTCGTCTCCCGCACCATCAAAGAGTACGAGGAGCTGCTGACGGAATACGGCTTTCTGCGCGTCCACAAATCACACCTTGTGAACCGCGATTACATCCGCCATGTGGACAGGGATTACACGCTCTGGCTTACGGACGGCAGCCAGGTGACGGTGTCAAGGAGGCGGATGGAGGAGGTGAGCCATTTGCTGAAGAATTAGAAATTCATCCACGTAGGGGCGCACCCTTGTGGTCGCCCCTAATCAAATGGGCACGCATCATTGAGGGCGGCCACAAGGGCACGCCCCTACGGAAATTCTGACCGTTCGCTACTCCCCTTCCCGTTCCCTATCCGATAGCAACCGTTCCCTCATCCGCAGAACATTTCGCCCGCATACGCAAATAGGTTTGGTGCTCAAAACATACCAGCACCATGAACCAGTCAGCCACTTTATTTGAGCGTATCGGAGGCATGCCCGCCGTGAACGCCGCCGTTGATATTTTCTATAAGCGCGTCCTCGCAGATGTAAGCCTGGCGCACTTCTTCGCGCATGTGCCTATGGACGGACAATCGGGCAAGATGAAGGCTTTTCTTGCTTATGCATTCGGCGCACCGCTGCCTTATAGCGGCAAGAAGATGCGCGATGCGCACGCGCACATGAATATCAGCGAAGGCCAGTTCGGCGCGGTTGCCGGCCACCTCGTCGGCACGCTGCAGGAGCTTTCCGTTCCTCAGAATCTAATTGATGAAGTCGTGACCATAGCGCTGAGCACGAAGGACGATGTCCTGAATAACTAAGCAGCGCCGGTCTCTTTCTCTCACTCCTCCGCAAAATCTTTCTCCATGAAGCTTGGATTTCTTGACCTTATTCAGAGCCAGTTCACGCTGGGCCTGACCGTGCCGCATATGAACAGCACCATGCTGCAGCACGTGCCCGACATTCCCGGTGGCATCCTCGCCAATCTGCCGCAGCAGGTACACGACTTCCTCGCCTACGTATCGGTGGAGGAGCTGCACACGGCCTACGACGATACAGCCGTGATGTATTCAGGCATGTGCCGGTTTAATGGCGATGGCAAGGCAGATGCAGCGCCGTCCTTCAAGTCTTCCACAGGCTCGCTGCTGCAGTTGCAGGACTTGGGCTTTGCATTCCGCATTACCATCCCGCGCAAAGCTTCTGCCATCCTGGTGAATGCCCTCGGCATCGGCCCCACCAGCAGTGGCGGCGGCATTACCGATGCGGCTCCGAAAGCGGATTACACAGACCTCTCAGACACGCTTGCGCTATTCAACGGCGTGGCCGGCGACCCTTCGGATTTCCCGAATAAGGACTTTCGGATTGAGCTGCTGTTTAATACCCTCACGCTGCATCTGCCCTCCGACACCTTCGTGCCTGCCAGGCTTGTGGATGGCCGCTTAGTGAAGGACACGAAATACAGCGAGGTGAAAATTGAGCTGCCAAAAATCGGCCTCACCATCACCCAAACCGCGGACGATTACAACACGACAAAAGTGCGCTTCTCAGGCTGGGGCGCTAACAACTTGGATGAAGGCGGAGATGCTGCGGCTGGTGAAGCCATTCGCATGGTACCCGCATTGTGCCTGCACAGCAGCGGCGTGGTGGGCTTTGGCCTGGAGAAGATTGTGCTTGACCTCAGCGCCGATTTCACGCCGCCCGAAATTCTGGAAAAGAACTTCGGCATCGGTGATGATTTTACCGGGCTTTGGATTCCGTCTGTGCGCCTGTTTGTAGCGCCTTCGGGCCTGTCGGGCTTCGCGGTAGATACCTGGGCAAAGGACATGCTCATTGATTTTGAGCAGGGCCTGAGCGGCGAATTTGGCATTGAGCTGATGAACGGCGCGGCCTCTGCGCCGCTTGAGGTGCAGGCTGTTTTTTACCCGGCACGCGAGCCCTTCTTTACTGAATCAACCGGCGCTGATTCGGTGACCGACAACGGCGGCAAATCCGCCACGCAGCGGAATACACAGATTGCTATTCCTGCGGAAAGCAAGCTGCAAGTCCGCATTCGCGGCGGGAAAGCCGGTTACGTCACGGTAGTTACGCAAAAGGATGGCTTCCTTTTTCTGCCTGATGCCGTTGGTGATTCTATAGATGCAACTCCTATCAAGGGTACGCAGAATATGTACGAGTGGACAATCGCCCCAAAAGGCAGCAGCAAGCAGTTCACCATCTACATCAAAGTCACCGACAAGACCGGCAACACCTACGAAGAGGTCGTTCACGCAACGATGCTGCCGAAGGCGATTGACCACAGCGTTGACGTGGCGACGGTACAGGCCCCGGTGCTGACTGTTACCAACAATCCCGGCAACGCGGGCAGCGTCACGATGGCTGTCAGCCAGCCGGATGCCGATGCCGTTTTCATTCTCACCAATCCAACTTTTACAACAGTTGCCAGCGGCGTAAAGCCCATCCCGCGCAATACTGACGGCACTTACCGCATCCCCTGCGCACGCGACGGCAAGACGGTTCCTTTTGACGTAAGCTGGACGACGGATGCGCTGCCGACGCCAGGCACTGATACGCCCTTTGTGCCCACTGCGCCGATTAAGCAAACAATGCGCGCGCACGGGAAGAATTTTGAGTACGTCTGCTTTGGTTACGACAGTCCGGGCGGCGCTGCCTGCACGATGCCCAATCCCGACAATCATCCGGTGGACTCCACAGGTTACACCGCGACTGCGGCGGCCTATTATCTTGACAACAGCAAGAATCTGAATAGCGGCGAGGGCACGACCCGGCAGCGGCTGCAGGCGCTGGTTGACAATCGCCAGGGGCGCAGCATCAACATCACCGGCTATGCTTCGCACGAGTATAACGACGTTGCGCATGTCCCCTACAACCAGACACTCGCGCGGCGTCGTACGGAAACGTTGCAGAAGATGCTGGAGATGCTCGGAGCGCCTTCCGTTAATGTTGTTCCGCCAAACGGCGACACCGTTGCGGCATCCGACGGCGCCAGCTTTCCCCACGACGAAGATTACTACACCGGCGTTGCCTGGTACCCTGCGCTGACTGTTGTAAAACCGGAGGATAAGCACGCCCTGAGCGGTACCGTGCTGCGACCCAAAGATGCGGTTGTCACGCTGCTGGATTTGGAGGACATCATACCGCCGCCCCTTGCCCCGGAGCGTGGCCCGTTCTTCCGGCGCATGGGCGCTAAGGTTCGCTTCCAGCGCAATAAGCTGGTGCTGGCCGAGATACACGGCGAGTTTGATTTTGGAAAAGGAGCGGAAGAAACCGTAAGCTATGTTCAAAAGAACAGCGGCGACCCAGACGCTCCCGGACTGATAGACGGCCTCAGCAGCAACCCCGGCGCGAGTGCCGATAACGACCATAAAGGCATCGTTGACTTCCGGCTGGCGATGGTGTACAATGAGGCTACGCGCAAGCTGACGCAGACGCTGGAGCTGGGCTTTGACAAAGACAACCTGCGCGATGGCCTCCTTTCACTCAAGCGCTGGTCTGGTGAAAAGGCGCGCATACAGGATACGCTGGCGAGCCTGCTGGTGTTTGCGCCCTTGCTGGAAAAGGGCATGGACGCCGTGCAATCGGCACAGAGCACCGACGACAAGACAGCAACTATGGCCATCGGCTCTATTGAGATTGGACTCGCAGCGGCGCTCGGCGCGCTGGCCTTCAAGATGGACCACATCACGCTCTTCGGCGCGGAGCTGAGCGTCTCCGAAACCTCGCCCGACATCTGGATTGGCAACGCCTCCGCACCGAACGAAATCGGCTTCATCTTTGACTACGGCGTACAGTTCGGCATTGACTTTAAAGTAGGCCCGCTGCGCGTGCAAACGAACGCGGGCAAGACCGACCCGGTTACAGGTGCCACAACCGCGCTGGCACCGCCTTTTGTGCGCTACAAGGCCATCGGATTCAGGTCAGAATTGAAAAGTGGCGGCGACCATTTCATTCCCATTTTTGATACGAGCAAAGGCTACGAGCTGAGCCTCGGCGACCCCGGCGCGCTGCAGGTAAAAATCGGCGACACAGATATCAGCAACCTGCTCAAGATATTATCCGCAAGGCTCGCGCGGGAGAATCCTTTTCTGCTGGAGCTGGACCTCGCATTTAGCGTCAATCTTGGCGTTGTAACGGTAGATACTATCCGCGTCACCGGAAAGATTGATAAGGACGCGGATACGCCTGTGAGCATCATGGTGATTCCGTCAACCGTAGGCGTCAACATTCCCGGCACGCTCACCGGCAGCGGCTACTTAGACATGGGCGGCCCCGGCAAGCTGAAAGACAGCAGCGAAGGCGCGCCTAAAGTGCATGATGGCTTCAAAGGCCATGTGGACCTGACGCTGCTGCCACTGAAGCTGCGCATGTCGGCATCGCTGGGCATCGGCCCGGTGAGCGATGGCAAACGCAATGCTACGGCCTTCTTCCTCGGATTGGAAGTGGAGCTGCCAACCGCCATTCCGCTCGGCGGCACCGGCATGGGCATCTACGGATTCCTCGGGCTCTTTGGAATGCACTACATGCGTGCCGAGCCACCGGAAGACGAAAATGTTCCGCTGCCACTTTCGCTGCGCTGGTTTGATGAAACAGTGAAGGGCGACGTAATAGACATCCGGGGCTGGACGCCTAAGTTGGACAAATGGAGCTTCGGCCTCGGCGTGGTGCTGGGCACGATGGAAGGCGGCTTTGTGATGAACATGAAGGGCATGTTCATGCTGGAACTACCTGGCCCGCGTATCCTCATTTTCGTGAAGGCCATCATGCTCTTCCCGAAGCCCGACGGCGTGAAAGGCAGCAACAGCGCCGCTGGCATTCTGGCCGTGATAGACCTGGACTTCAACATCGGTCAGCTCACCATCGGCCTCATCATGGAGTATGAGATTGAGTCGGTGCTGAGCCTGCGCATTCCGGTGGATGCGGAATTCAATTTTAAAGATTCCTCCGACTGGCACGTGTACATCGGCAGCAACAAGCTGCCCGCCGAGGCGATGATTCTGGGTATCGTAAAGGGTTACGCCTTCCTCATGGTCGGCGGCAACGGCATCCCCGATTTTCCTAAGAAGGGCGACACACTGCTCAAAGGCTTCTCGCTTGCGGTAGGTATCGGCGCATCCATCATTTTTGGCGACAAGAGCGACGGGGTGTACTTGGATGTAGCCGGCGATTTCAAGGCAGGCATCGGCTTCTCGCCGCTCACCATTTTCGGGCAGCTCGTGCTGCGCGGAGAGCTGCACCTGTGGCCGGTTTCCATATCCGCTCATGCGCTGGTTGAGGTGAATGCAGCTTCCGAAAAGAAGTACAAGGACGACCCGAAAAATCACGAGACACATTTCGTAACGCACCTGCATGGCGAGGCCTGCGCCAAGGTGAACCTCGTGCTCTTTGATGTGGAAGGCTGCGTAACGATTGACATTGGAAAGATGCCGGGTGAAAAGCCGCCTGCAGCGCTCGTAAAAGGCGTGACGCTCGTGAGCCGCTCCAATGCCCTCCTGCAAGGCCAGGGCACAGACCGCCCTATTGACGGCGCGCTCGGCAAAGCAGTGATGCAGCCAATCAATACGGATGAGCTGATAAATCAAGACGACATCCCGACCGTAAGCATTGATGCGATAATTGCCTTAGACCTGCTCACCGCGCCGGACATTATGGCCATAAAGAGCTTCACCGACGAGATTATCCCGGCGCCGAATGCAGCCGCAGATTACTGGATGGACGGCGGCGATGCCAAGACGCAGGTGCGCTACTCCATAGACTCTATCTCGCTCAATCTGCCGCTGCTGGATACAAGCCTGCCGCGCCCTGCGAGCTGGTGGACGCATGAGGCCAATGCAGACAAGGGCGAAGGCGGCGTATCGCTGGCGCTGCTTTCCTGGCTGCCCGATGCTACGCCGCACGCCGTGCAGCAAAGCGAGCAGCTTACTAAGAGCCTGGAGCACAAGTGGGGAACAGCCTGCTTCGCATCCGCGCCTGCAACTTCTGTATTCTGGACATTCAATCAAAAGCCGCTCGGCTACAGCACAAAGGGCTGGAAACTGAAGGGCAGCCTCTGGCCCGACCCGCCGAATACCGTGCGCACGTCCATGCCATCCGGCTCTGTGTATGTGTATGAGCCATTCGGCCCTGCTATTCCATTCCTGAATCGCAACCGCGCCCTCGCAAAAGGCACGATGCTGGAGCACGCAAAGGTGATTGGCGCGGATTCCACCGCAGTTTTCGCTAACACGCATTACCGCCTCGGGCGCGTGCTGCAACTGCCAATAGAGCATTCGCTGCAGCGCACTGCCGACCCACGGAAGGCACCGACAGAAACAGTTCCTGCCGACCTGCTGGCTTACCTCAAAAGCGAGGAGACGGAGCACGTGACGATAGAGTGTCAGCCGCTCGCAGGTGGCAGCATTCTGCTGGCGCTGGATAAGAAATCAATCGGCATTCAGAACATCATTTTCCGCGCAATGGATGCAAAGGGAACGGTGTTGGAAACAGCGGCTGCGACTGAGTTTACCACCATAGTCATTCATTCAATCGCGGACTTGCCGGCGCACTGGAAAGACCCTTCCGGCCCCTGGGCTGCGGATGCTGGATTAGTGATGGCGTTCTTCGCGAATGCCGACAGCCAGCAGCTTTACAGCCTTTACCTCGTTGCTTACAAGCCTAAGACGAAGCCGGTAAAATTCAGCATCACGGCGCATCCGCTGAGCAATCTTCCCGGCAGAAAAGCGGTGCTGCTCTGCGCGCTGGAATTGATTGAAGCCGCTGAAATTTCCCGTCAGGATTTTGATGCGGAAACACAGAAGAACAAGCAGAAGCTGATTACCACAGCGCTCAAAGGCGACACCACACGCGCGCTGCTGCAACCCGGCAAAGAGTATAAACTGAGCATTGCGTACAACTACGAAAAACGGCGCGATAACAAGCCCGTTGATAAGAGCGAAAGCCCGATTGTGGTGGACTACTACTTCAACACGGATGCTATTGCTCCGGAGCGTCTTGACCCGTGGGTAGTCGGCACAACGCCGCAGAAGGACATGAAGACGCACTTCGCCGACGATGCCGTGCAGATATACTTCAACGACGATTCTGCCTTCCAGCTTTTCAAAGCTTACGGCCACGAGTTGTACGTGGTGCTGCGTAAAGACAACGGCAGGCACCCAAGGCCGCCTGCAACCGGTGAAATGAATCTGACCTCGGTAACGGAATCGGGCGTTGATAAGGCGCCAAGTGGCATGCATGAGGTGCCGGGCGTTATCAAGTCGGCGTTCAATCACGCGCTGGACGGCATCGTGAAGGAGCTGCCATGCATACCTGACGATGGCGATTACAAAGCGCACCTCGTGTGGACTTCGCCCATAAAGCTGGAACGCAATACCGGCTACACGCTGGAGGTGATGAGCAAAACCCCGGTGAAGCCTAAGCCCGATGAGCCGGTTACGCCGCTCTACAAGCTCTCGTTCACCACGAGCCGCTATCGCAGCATGAAAGAGCTGGCCGATTTCGTACACGACAGCTACATCACACCGCGCGTGCTCGCAAAGGCGCTGCCGATGCTCAACTCCATCTGCACCGATGGCGAGATGCAGGACGCGCTTCTGGACGCTGGTCTGGATGCGCTGGAGCCAGCTGCCGATGCCCGCGTGATTGTGCTTTGGGAACCCGCCGGAGACGGCCACAGGCCTGCCGCCGTGCTGATAGATACGCCCGAGCCGCTGTGGCGCGACCGCCCTTATCCGGTTGAGGAAACAGTGCACGACGATGCGAACAAATACATGAAGCACTGGGTAACGAAAGACCTGCCGGAGCTGGAAATAATCGGCGGCGGCAATGCGATTAAAGCAACCGTTCGCAACCTCGCGGGCACCCGCACCATCGTCTATCTCGCCGACGATGCCGGTGGTAAAGACCTCGGCCTGCTGCTGCAGCAAAACGACTTTGTGCTGAAGCCGGAAGACTACCGCACGCTCGGCAATTTCAGCGCAAAGCCACTTCTTGACATCACCCTTCCAACCCTGCCGCCGTGGGCAGACAACGACTAAAAAACAGAAACGATGAGTTACAGAAAATTCAATGCCCGCATGTTGGACTTCCAGTTTGCGCGCTACACCGAAACGTTTTCGCCGACTGGTAATTTTGGAAACATCAGCAAGACGCAGATAGCCGCCAGCCTCAAAAAAGCGGTGGACGGGGCCACGTATGACGCTATAAACAGCATCATGCCCGACTCCTTTTCGCCCCTGGCGCTGCGCTGGCGCTGCTCGCCGGAGGTAGGCCTGCCGGTCTCGCCATTCAAAGTCTATAAGCGGCCTAAGACGAATCCTTATCCCATGACGTCTCCTGTGCCGTCGGTACCGGGCTCAGCAGGTCAGCAGTGGTTCGCAAGCGCTTACTGGGATGTATCCTTCAGCCTAAAAAACAATGGGGATGCGGGGCCGATTACCATCGCGCCGATGGATGAGAACGGCGACCCGTACGCCGATTTGCAGCAGACATTCACCATTGCGGCAAAAGGATCAACGCCTGTGAAGCTGCGCTTTCCAAACATCTTTGGCATCACCATTCTCTCCGGCAATGCCGCGCTGGATACCATTACCGGTACACTAATGGAAGACTTTCTGAACGACAGCAAATGGCAGCATGTGGAGGACGCAGGCCTTCCATTCAAAGCCACCGGCCCTGATGCTGTTATTTATCAGAACCTGAAACAAGGCTACGACGCCGCGCTTGTTACCGGCTATCAGGCCGCCATCAACCGCCTTGGTATAGCGCAGCTTTTCTACAATGCGCCCAAGTATCTGCAGCCCGACGGCGTTACGCTCCCCGACTGGCCGCTGCCGCCGGCAGGCCCGCTCGTGGATTCTTACCACTTTGTGCAGCAGACGGCAAGCGGCGCTAAGACCGGCATTCTGTACGACATCCAGGAGATGCTCACGCGGGTCTATAACGACAAGATGCTGTACGACGGCAGACAGGCACTCTGGAAGAAGGAAATTAAAACAAAAGGCTTCACCGACAACGGCACGCAGAGCAGCGAGGGCGGCACGGTAAGCAATCCCGTATGCAGCACTACGCTGATGTCGGCGGCAACGGATTGCTGGAGCGCGCTGGGCCTCGGCTTTGGTACCACCGCCTTTGCAACGCTTGGTGGCGACGGCCTACCCGACTGCGATTACATGGTGTCTGCGACGTTCCAGTTGCCGGTGCACAGTACGGTGCAGACCGACAACGGATTTGTAACCCGGTGCACAGGATTTGAATTTATAGAGATAGCCGCAGCGGCCCACATGGCGATGCCGCTTGGCGCGTTGAGCGGTCTGAGCAGCGAGGTTCATTCTGAGAATCGTCCGATGAAAATGGACGAGCGTTTTTCCGACGACGTAAAAGTTTACTGGAATGCCGCGAGCCGAAACGTGCCGCAGAGCTACGCGGTGGCAGTCAAAGATGCATCCGTCAACACGCCGGTTTACCTCAACGCGCAGCGTGCATTCCTGAATGGCATTAAGAAGCCGCACCTGCCGACCGCACGCGCAGATGCCGATGCCGACGACATTGAAGGGCCTGATGCGGCGAACGTAAACCGCTTCTTTCATCATCGGAGTGAGCGCAGCGATACGGCCCCGGTTTCAAAGAATTATTACGTTGCTGCAAACGATGTATTCGGCCGCTGGAGCGCCTTTGCGAAGACCGGCAGCAGTTTGCCTACCGCGCCGCAGGTGATGGCGGATATTATCTCCGGGCAATTCTTGATGGACACGCCTACTGACCCGCTCTCGCACAATTACAATGGCACGCTGGAGCTTACCGTAGCCTGGCATTGGGACGACCGCCAGCCTCTTGAAATCAACATCGGCGGGCGCTTTCAAAGCTTGCTTGGCAAAGCAGATTTATCAAATCCTGCAACACCGCCGGGCATTGCGCTGAATGAATCAGGCTCTACCCTGATAGACCTTTCCATTGCTTTCCTTAGCACAACGCCGTTTGTAAAGAAGCTCGCGCCGCAGCCGGGCGTTGCATCACCGGCGGAAGCAACTGTGACCATAGATAAGGCGCAGAGCAACATGCCGCACCTCGGCGTGTACAAAATCCAAATCAAAGGCTTCAGGCTGGCTTTTAACTCCGGCGGCAAGATGGCCTTCGCGGCTTATCTGCGCAGCCGCCAGGCCGTGACGCCCGGCATCATTACGCCCGCCGGAAAGCCGAAGCTGATTTACGCGATAGACCCGCGGCCGCGCACTGCGCCTGTGTTGCCGCCCGATATTCAGTGGGGCTCGCTGCCCGATGCGCAGAACGTCTCGCGCTACCGCGTAAGCTTCCAGCCTGTGCCCGGTGTGGCCGGCTATGCCATCTATCGCGCTACCGAAGCATCGCTGCGCGAGAAGGGCGGACTGCAACCGATAGCAGCTACAGACAGCATGGAAACGCGTCGCGACCAGCTCATGCAGCTCGCCGTAAACACAGCGATGAAGGACGCTTTCATTCGCCTCAACCGGGAAATTCTTGGTGCGCCGGAGGCCGATGTAGAGCTGCCCGGCGACCTGAACGGGTTGTACATCTACGCCATCACCACCTTTACCGCGCAGCGGGTAGAAAGCGACTTTGGGGCCACGTGGCTGTATGTGGGCGTGCCCCGCCGCTACACGCCGCCCTCGCCGGTGCTGAGCGCTTTTACAAGGAAGTTAGAAGGCACAAAGGTCAACAACAACCTGCGGGAAGTAACGCTCAAAGTAGAGCTGCCGCAAGGCGTGCGCACCGACCGCGTGGCAATTTTCAGGACGGCGAAAAGCGCCCTTGCATCATCGCTTGACCTGATGGGGCCGGCGGCTTTTGAGCACATCCTGAGCACGTCGGATGCTGGCTGGAAGGCGTACGATGCCGCTGGTAAAGAAGTGAAAAATGCAGCTACAGGTACCATTGCGATGCTCAAGAAAACGGAAACCGTTTCGGCAGGATGGCAGCCGCTTTATTACCGCGCAGCAGGCTTTGGCGCAACGGATAAATCCCATGGAAAGCTGCCGGGACGCAGTGGCAGCAGCAACCTTGCAGAAGTGCTTGTAGCGCCGCCGGACGGCCCGCCGACGCTGCTGAATGCCACGCTGATGGCGGCCGGCAAAGGCTTGCTGCGGCTGGAAGCATTCACGAACGGCAGCATTCACCCGACGCCCTATGGCTCGTTCAGGATGCGCGTTGAGAAGCTCAATCTTGCGACAAATGTTTACGAGGAAGTGTTCACGCAGGAGCTGCCGCTTATTCCGAAGAAATTCCAGAAAAGCACAGCGGTAGAGGGCACGCTCTGGCGGCTGGAAAAGGACGCTGTCGGCAACTACGAGTACGAATATTACGTGACTGCGGAACGCGTGGCGATGTACCGCATCATCATCACCGACCCGCTCGGGCGCAGCAGCAGCGCGACTGTTTCGCACAACCAGCCGAGGCCTGCGTTCCGCAACTTTTTGCTGAAGCCGCTCCTGCTGAGCACCGAGCTGAGCTTTGAGCTGAACATCAGCAACAAGCCGGCGGAATTCGGGAACTATCTCTTGGACATTGTGGTGCAGAAAAAGGTGGCGGGCAATCCTGTTCCGGTGGCTACAAAAGTTTACTCCGGCAACCTGGATGCAATCGGCGATGTGAATGTGCCTTCGGCAAATCCGTCGGTGCATGTAGGAAGCAAAAGCGCGGACGGCTATTATCAGTACAACGCCGTCTTTAAAGGTTCAGCCTACGGTACGATGTTCAGCGGCGCGGGCGTGCTGCTGCGCCTCACCGACCCCGATGGAATCGTGACTAATTACCAAAGCGGGGCCAGAGCGGCGAGCTAAACAATCATCTCTACACAGCATCAATCATGATAAACGACATTATACAGTTGCTTGGCGTTGCCAATCCGCAGCTCAGCTCGCACTGGAGCAACGGCGCTCCGCAAAACCTTACATCCGACGGAGCGTACGGCCTTACCTGCGCGGCGGCGGACAATTTTGTAGCGCCATTCAGCGGCTACCTGAGCAGAGGGGCGGAGCTGGAACGCATTGTGATGCCCGGCGGCGGCGCAGCGCCCGACAAGAGCTTTCTCATCAAAGCCGACCCGCAGGTTTACCTGCGCATCGCGCGGTTGTATGCGGCGGTTATTGAAGGCAAGAATACACACACGCATCTTCCGGAGCGGCCCGTGCCCTGCTATTTTGTGTACATCAATCTGACGGAAAAGGCCAACGGCAATGCGGGCGAAAAAGGCCCGAAAGAAGGCCTTGTGCTGGCCGGCGACGACCTGGTATGCAGCGGCGGCCTGAGCATTCACGACCAATACGGCTATCCGATAGACCCGCTGGCCGTGGCGGCTGCGTTTGATGCGTTCATGGCAAAGTTTGCTACGATGGAGACGAAGAACCTGACGCTTGCCTCGGCGAAAGCGCCGGTGACCGCGAACTCGCAGCTGCATCAGCTTGCCAATGTTACTGCATCAACGACCATCCAATTATCGTTGCCCAATGGCGAAGCGTTTACAGGCGGGATGGGCGCTTTCAATAACCTCACGGACATCAACTCCGGCATCGGATTGTATGGCGTAACGGCTGCCGGTTCTACGATTGGGAAGACAGCAGTGGCAGACGCTACCCTGAAAATCGGTGCCGCAACAAACGGGCTACTTGGCGACAATTATAAGCCCGGCGCGCCTGTAGCAGCACTCAATCTGGGCCGCGATTTTGTTCGGGCATACGTGGTGCAGCTTGACAAGTATCTGCTGGGCGAAGCGCCGCAAACAGAGCCTTCCATACAATATGGCTTCGGGCCGGTGCTGCGCGATGGCGAGCAGATTACACTGATTGCCGACGGCACAGAATGCCTCGGCGCGGTGGGTGCTATCAACTCGTCTGGCGGCGCGCCGCTGCTGCTGGTAGCACCGGTTATTGACAATGATTTTGTGCTGCCGGCAATGGTCAACGGAAGCGTTGCGCGCTGGCCTTCTGCGCCTGCTCTGACGGCCGGCCTGGTGGGTAGCTTCGGCGCCATTCCTGCAAACCTGAAAGCGACGTTTGCGCTGAGCGCGGCGTTCATCACTGAAGTGGCGACCGTCAATTCAGATGTGGCGGTGCAGCTAAGCTCGCCGCTGCTTGTGCCCGGCGATTGGGTGCGCATTTATAACCGCGTCTTTCATGAAGCCGATGGCACGGAGACGCGCGGCGATGGCGCGGGCGCGATGGTTGATGCAGCCCACACGGCGTCGTTCCGGCTGACCGACCCGTTCGCGCTTGTTACCGCTCCTAATCAGGCGCAACAGCCCGGCACTCCGGCGCTGATGCTGGATGTGGTGGTGATAAACCGGGGTGGTAAGAAGCGGGCTTTTGGGAACATTCAATGTACCGTTGGCCCGAAGGCTTCGCTTCCGCCCCAACTGACGCCGCCCAATAATCAGATGCTGAGCAAGACGGAGCTGGGCATTAGTCCCGCAGGGATTTCCGGCACCGGTTATACAGCGAAGGCAACCGGCTCAGGCATTGGCGGTTTCCTGAATGAAATATGGGGCGCTACCCCTCCGCGCGAGGCCCCGCGATACCCGACAATGGCGCGCTACGACAGCATCGCAGCGGCTTACGACGGGAGCGCAAAGACTTGGCAGGCCTTCTGCGGCGGAACCATTTTTAAGAAAGACGTGCTCAGCAGCTTTCCCCTCATGGGCAATCCCGGCAACCCCGGCGGGCGCGAATACAGCTCGGTGGGCGTTTATACAAGCGGCGGCCCTCTTGCCTACGACCTGGCACGGGCGGCTTATCGGCGCACGAGCAATATTCTCTCCCGGATGGGCGCTATGATAACCGGTGGCTGGCAGCCACCGGCAGCGGGCGCGGTAGCCAATGCCACATGGGCAGCGGCCACGCTCCAGACGATTGCCACGCATTGCGAGACACCGGAGATTGGGTTGAAGTTTACCAATATGGACGGCATCCCGACCTCGTTTGCGGACTTCATCAAGATGATAGAGGGAAAGCTCGGCGGCCTGCCTTCCTGGCTGCCTGATGTAATTAAGAACAAGCTGCAGTCAACCATCACCGGTCAGGGCGGCGCGCAGCAAAAGCTGCAGAACGAGCTTGCATATGCAGAGCTCTACCGGGAAATTGTTACGTCAATAAATGGCCGTCGCGACACGTACTGGGCGCTGAAGCAGGCTATCCTTTCGGCGCGCGAGTGCATTTACATTCAGGGCGGATTGCTTGGCCGTACATCTGATTCGCCTGGCGAGGATTTGATAAACATTCTATTAGCGCAGCTCCAGGCGCATCCGCGGCTGAAGGTTATTCTTTGCTTTAGCAAAAAGCTCCGCTATGGCAGAGGCTACGAGGCTTTTGAAGCCTATGATTATGCGCAGCGCATGGAGATAGTAAAGCTGCTGCAAGGCGCGGCCGGCGAGCGCGCGAACCAGGTGATTGCATTTCACCCGAATGGCTTCCCGATGCGGCCCAAAGAGCTGCGCCACCAGCTCGTGATTGTGGACGACATGTGGGCGCTCATCGGCAGCAGCTCCATCCGCCGGCGCGGCCTTCAGTTTGACGGCGCGCAGGATGTTGTAGCGCTGGATAAAACCATCGCCAACGGCAAGAGCGCAGGCATCCGTGCCTTCCGCATTAAGCTGCTGGAAGAGCATCTGAATCTGCAAAACAGCACCGGCCTCACGCCCGGCCTGCAGGTGCGGCTGCGCGATACGCGGGAATCATTCTACGCGATTAAAGAATTGCTGGATAGCGGCGGGGCAGGGCTTATATCGCCGCTGTGGGAAGGCGACCGGAAGGGGCTTACGCCTGCGAAAGGGGAATTGGCTAATCCAGGTGCGTCTTTGGAAGGGGCAGATGGGTTGTTTACGGCGATGCTGAGTAATGCGAGTACGGCGCCTTAAGGACTTTCTTATGTTGCTAACAAAGCTGGTTTTACGCCGGTTTAATTTGCTGTGTACATAGCATGAGACCTGCTGATGAATATTAATGGCGCAACCTGCACCAACCAGCTTTGCGTTAATTGCTAGTGGTATTCTACACTGTCTGAATAGGAATTGTTTAAACCATGTTTAAACCAGTCTAAAACAAAAGCGGCTTCCAATCGCTGGAAGCCGTTCTGGTATTGTGTCGGGAGAGCTTTACAGAGTTCGAACTTTTTCAGAGATTTAGAAACGCTTGCAAGGCACTGCAAAAGCCACTAAATGGAATACTATTGCTACTTATCGCGCTTAATTACCTCCCTCTGAAATCCCGTCAATAAACTTCTCTACAAACCCGGTAATCTTCCCGAGTATTCGCTCACCCACCGGCCTGCGTTGAAGGATGGTTGGCCTTGGCCCGTCTATCAGCCTTAAAACTTCATCGCGCATTGGTAACCGCTCGGCGTACAAATAAGCGTCTATAAGTTCCTGCGTTTTCTCGGCGGATAGCTGCTCTTCCACTACAAGCTCGTGAAAAGCCTTGCCCTGCTCTTCCTGCCAGAAGCGGTCAAAGTCCGCAGGGATATCCTTGCTCTGTTTGATTGCCGGCAGGTTCTCCCTGATGAATTTTTCAATCAGCTCGCGCTTGCTGCGCAAATGAACCTCGGTATTCAGTAGATTGAAGATTTCGCTTTCTATCTGGCTGACGTTCTTTTGTGTGCCCGCCTTCAGCTTTATTAGTAGCTGAATGATATAGCTGACGTTGATTTCGTCGCGGTGGATAAGCTCCAGCTCAAAATCCACATCTTCAAGAATGGAGACCTTTTCCTTCTCTGTACCGCTCTTCACCTTATCATGCAGGTCAAGGTATTTGCTTTTGTAGTCCTCAAACTGCTGTTCATTCATCGCCAGGTCTGCCCACTTGAAATCCGTGAAGCCGCTCATCACGTTCTTAATGCGGATAAGCTCCCGGAAAGCCTTGATAAAGCTAAGCTCGTCTTCCTCGGTCTGTAAGTCGTTGACGCTATTTACCGTCGGCGCTATCTGCAACAGTTCAATAAATGCCGCGTTGAATTTCTTTGTGTACTCCTCGTAAGGCTTCATCACAATTACCTCAATCGCCTCCTTGTTGCTAAACAGCGTTATGGCCTCGTCGGTCGCATCTTTCAGGTTTCGGAACACCACGATGTTTCCCTGCGACTTCTGCTCATTGAGGATTCTGTTCGTCCGTGAATAGGCCTGTATCAGTCCGTGGTACTTCAGGTTCTTGTCCACATACAGCGTATTGACAAGCTTCGCATCAAAGCCCGTCAAAAACATATTGACTACGAGCAGAAGGTCTATGCGGTCGCCCTCCTTCTCCGGCTTTCGCTCCCGGTCTTTCAGCTTCTTGGATATGTCGTTGTAGTAGTTGTAAAACGACTCGTTGTCCTTGCTCGTGAACTTAGTGCCGTACATCGTATTGTAATGCCCGATGGCTTCGTCCAGCTTCTCGCGGCTGTGCTTATGCAATCCGTAAAGCACTTTTGGCTCCTCTGCAATGGCAAGCTCATCGGGCAGGAAACCGTTGGCGTCCGCATCATCCTCGTTGGGCGTATAGCTGAAGATGGTTACTACCCGTAAATCATGCAGGCCTGCTTCCTTCCGCTGTTGTAGTATGTCGTAATACTTGTTCAGCGTCTCAATGCTGTTGACGCAGAACATGGCTGAAAACGCCTTGCCATGCGTCTTGCGCTTGTGGTTGGCAATGATGTAATCCACAATCTTCTCCAGCCGCTTAGGCGATTCCATCAGCTCCTTGCGGTCTATGTCCTCCACCTCAATGTCTATTTCCGTCGCGCTGTCCTTTCGCTTGTAGCGGCCCACATATTCCACAGAGAATTTCAGCACATTCTCATCGCGGATGGCGTCGGTAATTACGTACTTGTGCAGACACTCGCCAAATAGCTCTGTGGTTGTACGCTTGCCATGCTCGTTCCTGACCGCGTTTTTGGCAAGAATAGGCGTGCCGGTGAAGCCGAATAACTGCGTGTTGCGGAAAAACGCATTGATGCGCTTATGCGTCTCGCCGAACTGCGAGCGGTGGCATTCGTCAAAAATGAAGACAATCTTCTGGTCCTGAAAGGCCGCCATTTTGCTCAGGTATTGCTTCTTGCTGATGGCTGCGTTCAGCTTCTGGATGGTTGTTACAATGAGCTTGGTATCGTCGCTGAATTGTCGCACGAGTGCCGCCGTATTGTCCGTGCCGTCTATGCTGCCTTTACTGAATGAGTTGAATTCTTTGGTGGTCTGATAGTCCAAATCTTTCCGGTCAACGACAAACACCACTTTTGCTACCTGCGGTAATTGTACCAGCACCTGGCTGGCTTTAAAAGACGTGAGCGTCTTGCCTGAGCCGGTAGTGTGCCAGATGTATCCGTTTTTCGTGCTGTTCTTCACCCGCTCTATCATCGCCTCTACCGCGTAATACTGGTATGGACGCAGCACCATCAGCACTTTATTCGTCTCGCTGAGCACTACGTACTTGTATATCATCTTGCTGATGTGGCAAGGTTCCAGGAAATCGGAGGTAAAGCCGTTCAGGATATTGGTGAGCCGCACATTTTCCTTGTCCGTCCAGAAGAAGGTTTGCTTAAAGGATTGGTTGCGGTTGTTGGCATAATACTTCGTGTTGACGCCATTGCTGATAACGAAAATCTGCACGTACTGAAACAGGGCCGCACTGGCGCCGAAGGAATGCCGCTGATACCTGTTTACCTGATTGAAAGCTTCCTTTAACTCCAGCCCGCGCCGCTTCAGCTCTATCTGCATCAGCGGCAGACCGTTGATGAGCAGCGTTACATCGTAGCGATTGCGGTAAGTGCCTTCCATGCTTACCTGCTGCGTTACCTGGAACTGGTTCTGGCACCAATGCTCCTTCTGGATAAACTCAAAGTAGCAATCTGTACCGTCGTCGCGGGTGATGTGCTGCTTTTCGCGAAGCGTGCGCGCCTTTTCAAAAATGGAACCTTTACTCAGAGTGTTGAGCACTTTGTCAAATTCGGCGGCGGAGAACTGAATGCCGTTGTGCTTCTGGAGCTGCGCCTTGAGATTGGCAATAAGGCTGGCCTCGTCGGATATGGCCACATAGCTGTAGCCGAGGCCGTGGAGTTGCGCTACGAGCTGCTCTTCAAGGATTTGTTCGGGTTGCTTGGCCATTGGCTTTGTCAAAACTGCGAGATTCTCACAATTTCTCGCAGAATCTCTGAAAATTATTAGAGGATGTTTGAGTTAAATAGCCGGGCGGCGGACTATTTACCCAATCTTTTCTTTCCCAATCTTTTGTCATCCCGGAACGGGAACTTAAAGCCACCACCTGGTCATTATTTATACTTACTCACCTGCCGGAAAAACGATAGGCTGTCCTGCATTAATGCCTCCTCACCTACGCTGCGCCACCTTTCCTTCACCGCCGCCATCTGCGCCTCTGATGGCGGCCAGCACCCTGATACTTCTGCGTTCCAAAATTTCCACTCCGGGTTTTGTTCTGTGATAATCGCTTCTTTGTCGGTGCGGTGCATACGCTTAATGAACTTCTCGCGGTCAATGGCGTTGTTCACATACTTTGTCTCTTCACTCCAGATAAGGTAATATACCTTGTAGCGGGTAGTAAAGCAGCCATCCTGGCCTATCCAATGCTCTATAAGCCGGGTGGCAAGGTCATTGGTAATGCCGGTGTACAGGACGGTTTTGCTCCAGTTAGTAAGAATATAAGTCCAGAAGCGAAAGTTGCGCATGATGGATGAATCGTAAAGTTCCCGTTCCGGGATGACAAAAGTTGCTGCGGCGTGTTTTATCCGTTCAATTTATACACCTACTGTTTACCCAATCTTTTGTCATCCCGGAACGGGAACTCACTCTTTTTACGAACATATTTGTGAGAGAAAGTTCCCGTTCCGGGATGACAAAAGTTGCTGTGGCTCAGTTGCTATGCCTTAGCCTGCTCACACAAACATTCGCTGCATCAGCCCCTTCTTCCAGCCTTCCGTGAGAACTATCTGCCGCCCGTAATGGGCGAGGCGCTCGTCAAGGGTGGATAGGAAGGTGGCGATTTTGGTTTGTTCGGGAAGGGAAGGAACAGAGATTTTCATCCTGAGCAACTTATTAACTGATAATCCAGGCTGCGCAGATGATTCTGAAAACTGATTCAGGTTCATCAATTCCAATTTTTGCGCCAGCCATTCGGTATCTGAGTTCTGATTGGCCTGGACTGCTATTGCATGTTCTGATATAAATGATTTTCCAAAAACGCGATTTATGTTGCCGCACAAAGCACCTTGCCTGCCAATCAAAATATAGAATCCATCATGAGTAAAAGACTGCGTAAAACCTCTTAAACCGTTTCCACCGTAAACAGGATATGTGCCAACCTCTGAGATATCTTTTGCAGTAATTCCATCACCACTTTTGAATGTGGAGGTGATTTCTCCAAGCCTCTTCTCTTCCCAATCCCCAAAATCCTTCCCATCCGCATCCTTAAATCGCAGCTCCTGCGAAAAAATCTGCTGCATTACGCCCTTCTTATAAGCTTCTAAAAGGCTTTTCGCCTTTCGGAGGGCTTGCAGCTTTTCGTCTATAGCCGTGAGGAAGGCGGCGATTTTTTGTTGCTCGGGAATGCTAGCGAAACGTAAGTAAATGTTGGACAAGGTTTCCTGGCCGACATTATAACGAGTGCTTCCGCCGGATTTAGATGTGATTGCATCTCTTGCAGAATCTGTTTTCAAGAGTTTATTCAGAAATACAGGCTCATATTCGCCAATCTTTCTTCCCCTGATTACAAATCCGCCAAAAGTTGCTTTCCGGTCTTTATCAAGATAGACTGTTGCGGAGCCGACTTCCTCCCGCGTTTCAGAACTTCTTTGGAATAAAATGTCTCCATATTCTACTGGAAACTTCTTGGCAAGTTCTGCTGTGACATCAACGCTTCCGATGATGTTGTCGTAAATAAGGTATTCATTGCTAAGGACATCTAAGACATTGACAAACTTTACGCCTTGTCCATATTGCTCCTTATCGGCATTAATTCCATTCTTGAATTCCAGCAAGTCGCCCAACTTCTTCGCCACCCATTCCCCTTCAAACCCCGGAAACCTCAATTCCGGCACGTGCTGAGCTTTCATCTTAAAAAGGGCTGGCAATGTTCAGTACCTTGCAAAAGCCGGCAATAGTTTCATCCGTCTTTGCCATATCGCCTTCCAGCGTCCGTAGCTCTGCCGCAACCGCCTCTATATCAATGCGGTCTTCCGCCGTAAACGAGTCCACGTAGCGCGGTATGTTCAGGTTGTAATCATTCTCTGCGATGTCTGCAAGGAGCGTGCGGCGGCTGTACTTCGCTTCTTCCAGCCTGTTGCGGTAGGTCGTTACAATCTTGTCTATATCCTGCCGGCGCAGCATGTTCTGGGTCTTCACCTTCTCGTAGTGCGCGCTCGCATCTATAAACAGCACATCCTCCGGCTCTTCCCGGCACTTCTTAAACACAAGAATGGCCGTAGGAATGCTGGTGCCGTAAAAGATATTGGCGGGCAGGCCAATCACGGCATCCAGCCAGTTGCGCTCCTCCACGAGGTAGCGGCGTATATGCCCTTCCGCGCCCCCGCGGAAAAGCACGCCGTGCGGCAGCACCACTGCCATAGCACCATTGTCGGCCAGGTGGTGCAGCATGTGCTGCACAAAGGCAAAGTCGGCCTTGGTAGCCGGGGCCAGCCTGCCGTACTGGCTAAAGCGGTCGTCGGTCATGTGCAGCGGGCTGGCGCTCCAATGCGCCGAGAAAGGCGGGTTGGCTACAATGGCCTCGGCCAGCAGCTCCTTGTGCATCGGGTGCTCCAGCGTGTCTTCCTGCTTGATGTCAAAATTGCGGTAGCTGACATCGTGCAGTATCATGTTCATCCGCGCCAGGTTGTAGGTGGTCGGGTTCCGCTCCTGCCCGTAGAAGGAGGCCACCTCCGCCTCCCGTGCTACGCGTAGCAGCAGCGAGCCCGAGCCGCAGGTGGGGTCATACACAGATTTCAGGCGTGTCTTGCCGGTGGTCACAATCCGGGCCAGCACGGTGCTCACCTCCTGCGGCGTATAAAACTCGCCCGCCTTTTTGCCTGCGCCGCTGGCAAATTTTCCGATGAGGTATTCGTAAGCATCGCCGAGCACGTCGGCGCTGGTGTCGCCGAGCTTGAAGTCTATCTTATCAAGGTGCGCCAATACGCGTGCGATTAGACCGTTGCGCGCTTCAGGCGTTTTGCCCAGCTTTGAGCTGTTCAAGTCCATATCCTCAAAGAGGTTGTCAAAATCCTCCTCGCTCTCCGTACCCATCGTGCTGAGCTGGATAGCGGTCAGGATTTTTTGCAGGTCTCCCAGGATAAAGTTGGGCTTAGGCGCATCGTCGCCGCCCTCCGGCGCGTCTTCATCTGTTTTGATGTTGCCGCGTTTCGCTACCTCGCCGAATAGTTCAGAAGGCTTTAGGAAATAGCCAAGCTTTTCCACGGCTTCATCGCGTATGGCGTCCATAATCTGCTTCCCTTCCACGGTATCTTCCTGCACATCCCTGAACTCAAAGGCATCCTGATTCAATATTTCATCGTTCACGTATTGTTCCATCTTTTCAGACAGATACTTGTAGAAGATGAACCCAAGAATGTAATCGCGGAACTCATCGGCGTCCATCTTGCCGCGCAGGGTATTGGCAATATTCCAGAGCTGCTGCTCCAACTGTTTTTTCTGATTTTCGGACATAGAGCGGGGCGGCAAATTAGACGGTCGGAAGCACACCTCAGCGCACGAATATAAAACGCAGCAGGCAAGGTCGTCCTGCGAGGCTTAGCTGCTATCGTGCATGTCAAAACTTAATATTACCCGCATTATCATGCTGTCACTTTTGAGCTACCAAAAGGATTTACCCTTATGGAATCAAATCAAACAGCCTCACGATTGCGCCTTACACAAAGGAATTGCTCAATGGCATCAGGCTGTGCCCGTTTGTATTGCCGCAAGCAATTCATCAGTCAATGCGTTGAATAGCTGCGGCGAAGATGGCACTGAGTGCTTCGTCTGCTTTACCAGCCACAGCAATAATCTCGGCAATATCCACCGGCTTCAGATTATCCGGGTCGCATTCGTCGGTTATCACGGAAATGGCCGCGCAGGGCAGGCCGACTTGGTTTGCTACAATCACTTCCGGTACGGTGCTCATGCCTACCATGTCTGCCCCAATGATGCGCAGGAAGCGATATTCAGCGCGGGTTTCCAGATTTGGGCCGATTACAGAAGCATACACGCCACTTTTTAAGGGGCTGCCCTGTTCGCTTGCTGTGGCTTGCAGTTGTTGCATCAGGGCGGAATTATACGGCGCACTCATATCCACAAAGCGTTGTCCGAAGGCCGGGTCGTTCAGGCCACGCAGGGGGTTGTCGGTTTGCAGATTAATGTGGTCGTCCAGCAGTACGAGGTCGCCTTTCTTAAAGTCCTTGTTGATGCCGCCTGCTGCATTGCTCAGCAGCAGCCGATTGCATCCAAGCGCCTTCATTACGCGGATGGGAAAGGTGATTTCCTGCATCGTGTAGCCTTCATAAAAGTGAAAGCGGCCTTGCATAGCAATCACAGGCTTGCCGCCAATCTTACCGAATATCAGAGCCCCTTTATG
The DNA here is from genome assembly GCA_965246785.1 of Chitinophagaceae bacterium. Lineage (GTDB taxonomy): Bacteria > Bacteroidota > Bacteroidia > Chitinophagales > Chitinophagaceae > UBA1952. Next base: position 55,311 of record CBDFFM010000019.1, on the reverse strand, counting down.
GAACTCTACGGTCGCTGTCGGGAAGTTCGGAATTTCGCTGTAAGGGATGCTGTGCGCCACCTCAATATGGCTTACCAACGCGCCAAGTCCCGTACCCAGCACGATGCCGGTTGCACCCTCGCCTTGTGTGTAGGGTCGTAGAAAATCAGTAGTTGCTGCCAGAGCGGCTATCCAATCCTGCTGCATAAGAAAATTAAGAGCCGGAAAGTACAGCCTTAAATCTTTAGTTCCGCTGCTCACGTATCTTGGTCTGCGAAACACGATGCGCGGCCTTCTATTCCTTCTGCTCATGCTCGGCAATCTTGCAGCCACGGCTCAGCAGCCGGAATACCAACGGGTAGCGGCGGATTGGCTTTACGCAGCGCGCAGCGGCGAGCCGACGGACAGCCTGCGTGGCATACTTGCCAAAGCTGACCGCGAAAAGTTGAGGCAGGCGTTGGGCAATGACAATGCGCGCAAAACCTTTTGGATAAATGTCTATAACGCGGCCACACAAACAGCGCTTAAAGCGGCTCCAGACCGGTACAGAAGCCGCAGCAAGTTTTTCAAAGCAAGGCTGGTGACGATTGCCGGAAAGCCGCTGAGCCTGGACGATATGGAGCATGGCATTCTGCGCCGCTCAAAAGCTAAGCTAAGCCTCGGCTATCTCAATAAATTGTTTCCCGGCCGCTTTGAGAAAGACTTTCGCGTAGATAAACTGGACTATCGCATTCACTTCGCGCTGAACTGCGGCGCGCGCAGTTGTCCGCCGATTGCGTATTACAGTCTTGACAAAATAGACGAGCAGCTACAACAGGCAATGATAGGCCACCTGAAGGCGGAAACCGATTACGACAGCGTTGCAAACAAAGCGGCCGTAACTGCGTTTATGGGCTGGTTTCGCGCGGATTTTGGCGGCAAGCGTGGCATCAGGAAACTGTTGCATGAGGCAGGCGTGGTGCCGGCGGGAAGGAAACCGAGCATTACATTTAAGAAGTACGACTGGAGCATTTACCTGAACAATTTTAAAGAATAAACCACGAACACATGGCAGACAATAGCTACTATTACAACGCCGAGGACCTCGGCAGATTTGGCAACATCGGCGAGTACGGAAAAGAGCTTGCAGATAAGTTCTTTGGCTGGTACGGAGCTGTCTTCGCTGAAGGCGCATTGACTGCGCGCGAAAAGTCACTTATCGCATTAGCGGTAGCACATGCCGTACAATGTCCGTACTGCATTGATGCGTACAGCAGCGACGCTTTTGAGAAGGGTTGGAATGCGCAGCAGATGATGGAAGCTGTTCATGTTGCAGGAGCAATTCGCGGCGGCGCAAGCCTCGTACACGGCGTGCAGATGATGAATAAGGTGAAGGAGATAGCGATGTAGACCTTTAGAGGCTGTTTGAATCAGATACCGGCACAAAGCAAATATTCCACAGCGACTTTTGTCATCCCGGAACGGGAACTTATATAACAGTGGCACATTGCAAGAAAAAGTTCCCGTTCCGGGATGACAAAAGATTGGGAAACAATCATCTACTCCACCCATTAACTCAATCACCTTCTTAATTGATTTTGGAAGCATCCGCGCTAATCATCTTTGCCCGCAAGCCGGTTCTAGGCAAAGTCAAAACGAGGCTTGCCGCTGATGTAGGCGATGCGGCAGCCTTGCGCGTCTATATCCGGCTGCTGGAGCATACGCGCGAAGTAGCCCTGCAATCGCGCTGCGATGCATTTGTATTTCTGACAGAGCTGCCTGCTGGGGCTTTTTGGGATGGTTTCCCGACAGGCTTGCAGGCAGACGGCGATTTGGGTGAGCGGATGCTCCAGGCTTTTTCCGGGCTTTTTAAAAAAGGCTACCAGCGTGTTGTAATTATCGGAAGCGACTGTCCCCATCTGCAGCCGGCTGATGTTGAAGAAGCATTTAAAGCACTTGCTGATTTTGATGTCGTGCTCGGCCCGGCGGCGGATGGCGGTTATTATCTGCTTGGCATGAAGCGGCTGCACGGCGTGCTTTTCCGGAATAAAACATGGTCAAGCGACAGTGTGCTGGCGCAAACACTAATGGACATTAAAAAGGGAGGCTTGAGCTGCGCCATGCTGCGCGAGCTACACGATGTGGATGAAGTGAAGGATGTGCCTAAAGGTTGGCTGTAGGAACGGCGTCTTGTCACCCGACGCTTGCGTCCGTTGCAAATTGGGCGTTACCCTTCCAGCCCTTTTTTCCGGGCAATCCGAAAATAAACGCCAGGTAGCAGAAACCACAACCACCAGAGTATCCGTTCGCCGCGGGCGATAACTAAACGCCGTCTATTGCCGGCCATCGCACGAACAATCCTGACCGCACAATCCGCAACAGGAATACCTTCTGCCTGCCCCTTGTCCATCCTGCCATGCGGCGTGCCATCGGCAGTAAGCGCAGCGACGGAAATGGGTGTGTGAATGCGGCCCGGATAAACCAGTGTAATGTGCAATCCGGGAATGTCGTGCTCTGTTTGCAGCGTTTCAAAAAAACCCTTCAATGCATGCTTAGCAGCTGCATAGCCTGTGCGCATCGGGAAGCCCATTAAGCCTGCCATGCTGCTAATGGCTACAATTTGTCCGAAGCCCTGCGCGCGGAAATGCGGCAACAGCGCCTTAGCAATGGCTACCGGCGCGAAAAAATTTATTTCCATCAACTGCCGGTAAACGTTCAGGTCTGTGTCTTCCGCAAGCGAGCGCTGACTGACGCCTGCCGATAGTATCATTGAGTCAATCCTGCCAAACGCTTGTATTGCCTGCTCTGTAAGGCTAGTAATGTTCGCAGCATCTGTAAGGTCAGCCGGAAGCACCTTGTATCGGCTCTTGGGAAAACCGTCAGCGAGCGCATGCATGGCAGCCTCATTCCGCGCCGTGAGAATGAGCAGTGCACCTTGTGCGGCAAGTTGTCGCGCCAGCTCCGCACCGATGCCGGACGATGCGCCGGTTATCCAGATAACCTTATCCTTAAAAAGCATTCTTCCGGTAGTTTAGCGCCTTGCGGTAAGCATCAATCATGGCCTGTTGCGATGCGCCGCGCCGGTACATGCGCACCACCTTGAGATTGGCAAGCTGCACGCGCAGCCAGCTATTCGTATCGTACTTGCGTGCGCTCACAATCGTGTCTTTGGGGATTAGCTTGAAATGGCCCACGCTCCAGATGCGCGCAAGAAAATCGTAGTCTTCCATGATGAGCATATCCTCCTTGTATGGCCCCACTTCTTGCCACAAATCTTTCGTCACAAAGATGCTTTGGTCGCCGCCGCGAAAGAACAGATAGTTGAAACGGGTAAAAAAGGAATTGAGCCGGAGCATTCCCCTGTTCCTGTCAAAACGAAAGCGATAGGAGCCGCAGTTACAGCCCTGCGCCATCGCCTCGTCTATGTCCTGCACAAACGATTGCGGCGGGCGGGTGTCGGCATGAACAAAATAATAGGCATCGCCACGGGCGAGGCTGACCGCATGATTCATCTGACCTGCCCTGCCCCTCACCGGCGATGGGACTGCGATGGCTCCTGTTTCTGCAGCCAATTCCATAGTATTGTCCGTACTGCCGCCGTCGCTGACAATTATCTCGCCCTTCCCATCACCCATCGCCGTCTTCAAATACTGAATCAGGCTTACGATGTGCTCACTTTCATTGTAGGCTGGGATAATCACGCTCAACATCATGTACGAAATACGTGGGAAGGGCCATTCAGGCTTGTCAATAGTTTGCGTCCCTAAGTTAGAAGCCGGCCACGAAAAATATACACTTATGCCTGTAGCCGCTCGTAACTTACATCAGGGGCACTTATCTGTCTGTCTTCAAATAATAACCGATGTCTAAATTTCTAACGACCGCAAGTATGGCGATGCTGCTCCTGACGCTTGCAGCGTTTACGGGTGAGCCGCTGACCGGAAAAGACATCTATAAGAAAAAGTGCCAGCGCTGCCACGGCGAAACAGGCGGGAAAGGAATATTCGGCGCGAAAAACCTCCAGATAAGCCATATGAAATATGAGGACATCATCACGCTCATCACAAATGGCAAAAAGCCTATGCCGGCATTCAAGTCAAAGCTTACGTCGGTAGAAGTTACCCTTGTAGCCAATTACGCAATGAGCTTGCGCACTTACTGATTCATCGCGCAGCGACATCTCTATTGCTCACCACGGTTATGCCTTGCCAGCCCAGCCTTCGCCTGCTGGTCAATTGCATTCTGAAAGTCGTGGCCGCGCATGGAAAGGCAGATAGTAAAGTATCGTCTGGCTTCTGCAAGCTGCTTTCCCGCCTCATAGATATTGGCCATCTGCAATGCAGCACGCGCCGCGAAATCCTCCGCTCTGTCCCTGCCGTTATTGATTACCCACTGATAGCATTGTACTGCGTGCGCAGCATCGCCGCTTTCCTCTAACGCGCGTCCGAGCCGGAATTCGTATTCTAACTTGTCAACCAATTCAGAGAAGGCAGCAGCAGCCGTATTGCGGAGGATAGTCAATGCCTGCGGATAATAGCCACCGTCAATCAGCATCTTTGCCCGGAAGAGCGCAGGCTGTGGCCATCGCCCTCCTTTAGCGAATCGCTGCGCGGTAATGTCGGCGTCGGTTATGAGTGAGCCTTTTTGCAGGATGGCGGCTTTGTCGGTTGTCGCTTTAGCCATATCGCCTTTGATGTACCATGCCAACGCTGCTTTGTGCAAGGCGTCCTTTGTAAAAAGCTTACCCTTGTTTTGCGCGGCAAACTGCTCCAGATAAGTCGTGCAATCCGGATTGAGCCGCAATAGCATCGCGCTGCCCAGCTCATAGTCAAATACCGGGTAAGCATCCGCGCCCGGAGTTGCCTTGGCTGTTTGCATTGCGGCAATAGCTGCGTCTGCCTTACGGTAAGACAGCGCGAGATTTGCCCGAATGAAGGCGCGGAGCAGATTGTTACGAATGTCAAAAGTAGCGTCGCTGCCTGCCGCCTGCCACACTGCGGCTTTGTCCGAACCAAGATAGAAGCGCGTATAGAAATCAAAAATCACCGCTTCCTCATGCAGCGGACTGTCAGCCGACAGATTGGTTTTCAGATAGCCGCTGAGGCGTGACATGCCGCTGGTCAAATTGCCCTTCAATCCAAAGATGCTCATCAGCCATTTATAGCCGTCGGGGATGGTGCCCGCCATCGCTTCCTCTATTCCATACATCACCGCCGTAGGGCCGAACTTTGGAAAACGACCTGCATTTTCCTTAAGCAGCAGATATGAGCGCCGGAAAGCAATAGCCCCCTTCAACCGCTCACCAAAACGGATGTGGATAAGCGCCCAATGCTGGTGAATGCCGGCAAGCGCAAGACGCTTCCACGGCGAATCATCGCTGCCCAGCTCTATTCTTTCAATCCGCGCTTTTTCGTGGCCTTCCCGTTGACCAAGCTCATAAGGGTCGCCGTTAAACACGAGGGTCAGGAAGTCTCCGTAGTCGGCAATGTAAACGGGTAGCAGGTTGTAAGGATGTGCAATTATTTCGCGCTTGATGAGGGCGTCGCCTACATCGGGCCGCAATGCCAGATAAGCCTTGTACGCCTGCGCACAAAGCGGGGTATAATCAAACGTATAGTCTTCGGCGAGCGCTGCAGACGACATGGATAGAAAACAAACAAAGAGCAGAAAAGCGCGGCGCATGAACAAAGAAAATAGAACAGTTATTAGAAAGCTTCTCCAACAGTAAAGTAAACACCGCTCGTGCCCGGGCCAAGCGCATAGTCCAGCCTCAGATTAAGATGGTCTTTGCGCACGACGTTGAAGCGAAGCCCGGCACCATAAGAATATTTCACATCGTCAAGCCGCAGAAAGCTTGTCTCATTTCCCAACGCGCCCGCGCCACCGAAGACGACTCCGCCAAATCGTTTCCATACCGGGAAGCGCGCCTCGGCCTGAAGCACCGAAAGGTTCTGGTCAATGTAGCGGCCTTCATAGTAGCCACGCATACGCTTGTTGCCGCCGAGCAGAGATTGCTCCTGAAACGGCGCATCACCGGTCACAAAGCTGTTATAGCTGTTCAACGCAAGAGTGATTTTGGGGAAGAGGCGTTGATAAAACGATACATCAAGCACGTACTTGTTGAAACTGTGGTCGCCCCCCCATACAGTGCCGTTATTCAGCCAGCTTGCTGTACCGAAGGCCCCGCGCGATGGGAATAGCACAGTATCGCGCGAATCATAGATAAGCTGCGGCCCAATGCCGGAAGTACGGCTGCCGCGATTGCCGGGAATATTATCATTCGCCAGCGGGCCGAGGATAGCGCTATCCTTGATTTTATAGTCCTCAAACTGGTAGCCGAGACCCGCGTAGAAATGTGGCAGGAACCGCCGCGCAAGGTTCAGCTTTATCCGTGGATAATCCACACCGTACAACACCTCCGGCGTTTCGTGCTGAGCGATGCCGAAGAACTTGTAGCTGTACTTATAATAGCCCGCCTCGCCGTAGGCATACCATTGGGCGTTGTCGTAAAAGAGGTTGAAATTAGCGTAAAGTAGCAACTGCCGGTTTTGCGTATAGGCCACACCTGCCGTAATGGACGAAGGCCGGGCACGCAGCGAATCCGGCTTGAAGCGAAACGTGGCGACGCCCGCCACCCCGCCTACAAAGCGCGTTTCGGGCGCGTAATAAACTACCGGAAAGGGGAAAGCGGTAAGTCGCTTCTCCCGCTGCTGCGCAGGAGCAGTAAGCGCAAAAGCCATCAGGCAGATTAGAAACGATGAATAAACTGAAAGCCGCATTTAGGGATGATATACGCAAAGCATACCAATATCGTTCAATTAGACAGTGTCCGCACATTGCCCGTGCGCTTTAGCACGCCCCAATGCTGTAGCTCGCCTTTAATCGCGCGGCGCATTGCCTTCAGCAGCACATACAACATCAGCCAGCGATAAGCCAGCCGCTGCGGAATGATGCGGAACAGCTTCCACCCCGATTCTTTGCCAAAAGCAAATGCAATTGCTGCGACGACGCCATCAACCATCAGAAATACCGCATAGTAGAAAAGGATGTGGGCTGCATTCCCGGTAAGCAGTCCAAGCAGCATGAGTAAATCTGCAAAAGGTGTGAGAAGCGGAATGAGGAATTGAAAAATCAGGATGTTGGGCAGTGCCACCCATCCAAGCGCCCCAAATCGCCGGTTGAAGAGCGCATCACGGGCTTTCCAAAATGCCTGCATGACGCCAAACGTCCAGCGGAAGCGCTGCCGTAAAAACTGGCGGACGGTTTCGGGCGCTTCCGTCAGCGCAACAGCATCTTCATCGTTCTCGACGATATAACCTGCACGAAGCAGTCGCATCGTCAGGTCGCAATCCTCAGCGAAGGTGTCGGATGTGAAGCCCCCGACCGCGAGTACCGGGCTCTTGCGGAACGCACCGATTGCCCCCGGCACTACGGTAATGGCATTGATGCGCCCAAAGGCCAGCCGGTCAAAATTCTGGCTGGTGATGTACTCCAGGCTCTGCCAGCGCGTGATAATATTTACCTCATTGCCGACGCGCACTTTTCCGGCTACCGCCGCAACGCGGGCTTCTGCAAAATGCCGCATTAGCTTTTCTGCGGCATCGGGCAGCAGCTTCGTATCGGCATCTATGCAGAGGAGGTATTCCCCTTCGGCATGTACTATGCCAAGATTCAGCGCCGAGGCTTTGCCGCCGTTGGTCTTGGTTAAGACCTTTACTCGCGAATCTGCTCCAAACGCCTCGCGTACAAGCGCGGATGTTGCATCGGTGCTACCATCGTCCACAAAAATGATTTGAAGATTAGCGTAGCGGCTTTGCAGCAGGTTGCGCACGCCGGCCACCGCATGAAGCGATTCATTGTAGGCAGGAACGATAATGCTGAGGAGAGGATTATGTGGAAGTGTTACAAATGATGCTCGCCGGGCTTTGCGCCGCGCGCTAAATGCGAGTGCCGCAAGCGCCAGAATGCGCAGCCCGGAAAGAACAATGCACACCAGAAATACCGCGCCGAACAAGCTGCTGCCCCAATAGCCGGCAAGGGCGAGATAGTAATTAAGCTGTACCAGATTGTAGCCGGCATCCCGTGGCAGGGGCGGCATCAGCTCGTCACGGCTCTTGCCGATAAGGTCGGCGATGGAGGTGAAGCTGTAGCCTTTGCTTCTAAAATATTGGATAAGGCGGGGCAGCACTTTCACTGTGGCCTCACGATTGCCACCCGCATCGTGCAGCAGAATTATATTGCCGGTTGCCTCTTGTTGCACAATGCGCGAAAAAATCGTGTCGGCAGTGACGCCTGCTTCCCAATCATTCGGGTCAATGTTTTCGCCGATGGTGAGGTACGACATCTGCCGGGAAAGCGCAACGGGTTTCAGCTCTTCTAAGGTCTCCGGTTCGGAATCGGCGTTGTAGGGCGGACGAAACAGGATCGTGCTATGCCCGGTGATGCAGGCAATCAGCAGCCGCGTGGCATTCAGCTCCAGCGCAGCCCGCGCCAGCGAAATCTCCGCCATATTAGGATGCGTAAAGGAATGGTTGCCAATTTCATGGCCCTCGCGATAAATGCGCTTTACGATGGGAATGTTGCGCTCCGCATTGTTGCCCAAAAGGAAGAAGGCCGCGGGCACATGCTCCCTGCGCAGGATGTCCAGAATGCGCGGCGTGTAGTCGGCATCCGGGCCGTCGTCAAATGTGAGCACCATCTTCTTTTCCGCTTTGCCGAATTTCTTCACGACGAAAGATGATGGCAGCATTCTGTAATCTTCCTCGCTGATGAGCACGTCGCCGCTGTCCACTTCCAGCGCAATGTGCCCCGCCTGCGGCGTCGCGATTACATCCAGCACCTCGCCCTCGCCGATGTAGTCAACCGCGTTGGAAGGCGAGACGTCCTCCAGCTTTTTGAACTCAAAATCTTTCAACGCGGCGGGCATTACATCCTGCATGTAAAACGTCCAGAGCCGCTTGTCCTCGGAGCCAAGGCGCCAAAGCGCAACACCGCTCAAATCATTCTCCGCCGCAAAGCGCAGCGTATTGAAATTGGTGGCGGCATCGGTAAAATGCACTTCGTGCTCCGAATCATTATCGTCGTAATAGGAGTAATGCAGATTATAGCTGTCGTTATCAAAAACAATTTTCCCTTCCGATTCCTGCGCGGTGGTGAGCGCTTCCTCATAGGTGAGGTCTTTGCCGCGTCCGCCCTTCGGCCAGTCGTAACCGTAGCCCGCCATGCAGAGGATAAGCCTTTTCGGCGCGATGCCCTTCGCAATTGTCTTAGCGACCGTCGCCTCAATCCATTTCTGCTCACCCACCGGGCCGGGGTTGCTTTCCGGATTGTGCTGGTCGTACGACATGAGGAAGAGGTAATCGTTCCACTCAGACAAGGCTTTCAGATTGTAGTCTTCATTCAGCGGAGCAACATCCTGTGTCACGAGCAGACCAAGCGGATGCAGCGCTGCGTACAATTCCTGCATAAAGCGGACAAGCGGCTCGTCGCCGGCCTCGCGTAGCTCTTCAAAGTCCACATTGATGCCGCTAAACTTATAGCGTTGCAGGGTTGCAGCGACATCATGAATAAGCCGGGCGCGTTTCCGGTCGTTTGAGAGAATCCGATGCACCGCCTCGCCGTCAAACTCCTCCCCGAAAAAGTTGGAAAGCATCGGCAGCGTTTGCACGCCCGATGCTTTGACGAGCGTCAGCGCGCGGGTGTCAATAGTGTTGTACAGCGTGTCGCCGCGCGGGTCTATAAACAGCCATTCGGGCAACACCATGTTCATGCGGGAGATATTGGCGCGAAGTGATGTATAAGCCTGCGCATCCCAGTCCACATAGAAAGCGGCGCGTATGGGGCAGGCTATATATCCCGGCTTTCCGGCGGTATCGGAGTAACGGATACGGGCCGTGTTGGCAGACCGGATGGAATGCCTGAATCCGCGATACTCCTTTAACAGGCGGCTGTCGGCCATCAGCTTTGCACTGTCAGGCTGCAGGATGGCTTTAAACGCTTCGCCTTCGCTCTGTAGCTGCGGCAGTGAAGGATTATAGACATTGCGAAGTGCAATCACCACCACGACAATCATAAATACAAGCAGCAGAAGCAATAGACGCGAGCCCCAACGAAAGCGTTGCCAGCGCGTGGGGGATGATGTTTGGAATATGTGCTTGCCGTCAGCCATCGTAATTCGCCTTCGCAATAAAAGCACTCTTTCGCATCCGCCAGACATCCCAGATAACAGCCGCAGCGACCACACCATACTCTACCCAAAGCTGCACAGCCGATTCCACTTCCTGCTCTGTATGATATTCGTAATAGCTGCTCACAATCATGGCCGACCAGACCAGCGGGAAGCGCAGCGGTGTAAAGACGCACAACGCAATGAGCGGTGCGATATACCAGGGGTGTACCATCGTGGTGAATGCGAGATAGATGGACAATGTGATAAGGAACGCTTTTGGCAAATCTGCTGTGGATAAGGCTTTGCGCTTTATATAGGCATAAAGTAGCATGGCCGTTGTGCTAAGGCCGCCGAGGGCCGGAGCGATGGTTTCAATTCTTATCTCGTTCGTGAAATAGAATACAATGTCGCGGACAAGGTAGTAGATGCTCGCATTGAACTCAAATAGGTTGAAGTATAGTCCAACACTCGCAGTGGCGTTATGAAAAAGCCCGGCATTGACAAACGGCAGCCAGCAGACCGCGAATAGCGCGAGTACGGATGCACAGAAAAGCAATCCTCGCCTCCATCCGAAATAAGCCAGCAAGAGCGGCAGAAAAATAAGCGGCACGAGCTTCGTTACAGCAGCGCCAGTAAAGAGGAGCACTGCCAGCCAAAAGCGCTCCTTCTGCAAAGCATAGAGTGTCGCAAGCAGGAAGAATATCACAACACCTTCATGATGCACATTACCAGTGAGCTCGGCAATTACCAGTGGATTCAGCGCATAAAGCAGCACTTTACTGCGGGATACTTTCCAGCTATCGCAAAGCCTGAGGAGCAGCACAACAGAACCGCATTCCTCGAGTAGGATGAAGCCTTTTAGCACCACGACGTTACCGGAAACATTGTGCGGAAAAAGCCACGAAGCCGCCGCGAACATGCCTTGCAACAAGGGCGGATAAGCGGTGAAATAGTCCGGCGAATTCATCGCATGAAACAAAGACGCATCGGCGACTTCCGAGCCGGGCAATCCCCCCTTCACCAATTCCGAAGGCAGGTGATTAAACGGATTATAGCCGGCCGCCAACAGCCGCCCATCCCAAACGAAGCGTGCCCAATCATCGGAAAGCTGCGGAAAAGCGAACACCCAGACGGCGCGCAGCGCGACGCTGCCAATTAGCAACCAGCTTAGCTGCTTTGGGGTAACGGCGGTTTGGCAAAGCAGATAATAAAGCAGAAATAACACGGCGAACAAGCCAAAGAGCTGCATCGTCTGTGAGCGCAGTGTGAAGTATGCAAGCCACACATGCACGACGACCATCAGCATTAACAGCAACGCGATTTTGATGGTGGCTCCTTTCACGCTACAGGTACTTAAAGATGGTCGTAATAATCTTGTATCCTGCACCCAGCGTGCCCCGTACTGTCCCGCTCACTTTTGATATGCCAATACGCTCCCGGTAGCTTACCGGCACCTCAGTAATCTTCAGGCGCTGCTTCGCGGCTTTTAGCTGCATCTCTACCGTCCAGCCGTAGTTCCTGTCTTTCATGCCGAGGCCTTCCAGCGCGGGCCAGCGGATTGCGCGGAACGGCCCGAGGTCGGTGTAGTGAATGCGGTAGAGCACACGCATCATACGCGTGGCAAGCCAATTGCCGAAAATTTGTTGCGGCATCATGCTGCCGCGCTTCCGCTTGCCCAGCGCGCGCGAGCCGATTACCATATCATAACCGTCTTCGGTAATTGGCTTCAACAATAGCGGCAGCTCCTCAGGATAATCCGAATGGTCTGCGTCAAGGAAAACTATGACGTCTGGATTAAGGTGCTGGCGACGCACGTAGTCCATGCCTTTAAGGCAGGCATTGCCGTAACCCTGTTTTGGCTCATCAACGACAATCGCCCCTGCCTCTTCTGCAGCGCGCCGCGTTTCGTCTTTAGAGTTGTTGTTGACGACAATAATTTGCGAGACGTGCGTCTTTGGAATTTCTCTGACTACCATCCCGACTGCATTCTGTTCGTTGAAGGCAGGTATGATTACAATTACTTTGGGCGGATGCTGCATCACGGTTACTTGTCCCGAAGCATTCCCGTCAGCGAAGGTGATTCTTTAATACGCGCTACTTCTGGCCCATTCTCCAATTTCAGCACGCCACGCGGACAAACTGCCGCGCATACGCCGCAGCCTACGCACGACGCACGCACGATGTTCTGGCCTTTCTGCGCATACGCCCGCACATCTATCCCCTGCTCACAATAGGTAGAGCAGTTGCCGCAGGAAATGCACTGCCCGCCATTCGTAGTAATCCGGAAGCGCGATTTGAAGCGTTGTATGATGCCCATGTACGCCGCCAGCGGGCACCCAAACCGGCACCACACGCGATTGCCCATGATGGGATAAAAGCCAACGCCGACAACCCCCGAAAAAACAGCCCCAATGATGAATCCATAAGGCGTCTTGAAGTAAGTATCTATGTCCAGTCCAAGGAAAGTTTGGGAGCCGCTAAAGTAGCCGTAGAGCACAACCGCCGTCATGAGCGTGACGGCTACGAGCACGGAATGAATCATCCAGCGCTCTACTTTCCACGCCCCTACTTTTTTTGAAGAAAGCTGCCGGAACGGGTCGCCCGCAGTCTCGGCCAGTCCGCCGCAGCCACAAACCCAACTGCAATACCAGCGCTTGCCGACGAAGTAAGTGATGATAGGCGCAACTGTAGTAAAGAGAAAAGTGCCGACAACGAGATATAACATGCCGAGGTTGCCGCTCTGTCGCATTCCGTCTAAGCTTTCCGGGTAAAAGAACTCATGGTTGAGCGGCCAGAATAGCTTGATATCTTTATTAAAATCACCGCCGCCGTTCTTCAATCCTGCAATGATTTCGGGAATAAAGAAAGCGAGCACAAGCTGACTCGCCATTACCACCAGCGTACGCACGGTATGATAGCGATTGCCCCGGTATTTGAACAGGAACTTGATGCCCATCGCCAGGATAGCCACCGTGTAAAGCACGCCATACATAAACCACTCGCTTGCGACATCGCCATGAAGCAAGTTGCTCAGCGGGTCAAAGAGATGGATAAGGCCGGTGTTGGGCACGCTCTCTTCTGCATTGCCGAGGCCCAGGTATTGCGGCCACCAATAGATAAGCACGTAAAATCCTGTGAGGATAATGCCAATCATCCATCCGGCAATCCCGCGCGCAGTAAGGCTTTGCTGCCACACGCCGTTATTCTTAATTCCCGCCGGTTGCGAAAGATATTTTCCGCCCGCGTAGATGGCCGTGCCGCCGATAATGGCGATGATGGCTGCCCACATATACACCGGCGCAGGCTGAAGGCTGACGCCCGCAAGTGAGACTAATAACAGGAGTACCCCAATCGCTGCAAGCGCGAGTCCCGCCTTGCCAGCGGTGCTTAACCCTTCGGGATGCGGCTGGGCGATGGATAAGCTGGGTGTTTCAGTGAGCATAGCGGTTGAATTTTTTTATGAAGCGAATCCAAGAATGCGCTTCCAGCTTTTTCGTTCCGGTTTTACCGATGTTCCGGCTGCCATGTTATATGCCTGCATGATGGTGCCTTCGTAGTGACGATAAAACTCCGGGTCAAACTGGGCATCAGCGAGATGCGCCATTACATAAGACATATTACGGCGTTCACGAAGCCAGCGGTCGGCCACCTCATGGCGCAGCCTCATACCAAAGACGTTAATGCCCTGCAGTGTTTTTCGCTGCTCGTCGTACACCGCGCGAAAGGAAATTTTCCCGCCCGGGTGCTCCCAGTAAAACGCCCGCTGTCCATCGGCGGTCTTTGCCGGAACAAGTCCATAGGTCTGGTATTCTATATCAAAGAATTTAGCGGAATTGAACCACGGGCCGGGCGTGTATGGCGTTCGTTCACCGCACAGCGTTCTCGCCAATACCTCTCCGTGCATTCGCCCAGTGTACCAAACCTGCTCCACCGGTTTGCGGCCTTCGGGCGGCTTCCGGTATTGCACACAATCGCCAATAGCAAATACATCGGGTACGGAAGTCTCCATCGCTTCATTCACAAGGATGCCTTTGTCCGTTTCAATGCCGCTCTCTTTTAGAAAAGCAATGTTGGCCCGGACGCCAACTGTCAGTCCGGCGAATTCGCACTCAATCGTCCGGCCGTCTTTCGTTTTAATGTATTGCAGGCGGCCACTGCCGTGTCTGTCGTGCAGACTTTCTAATTCTGTTTCCGGAAGCAATTCCACGCCATGCTCTGCCATGTGCCGCCCTATCATCGCCGCTTCCTCATCCGGCAGGACACTGTTCCAAAATAGCTTTTCGCGCACCAGGAGCTTCACGCCAATGCCGCGACTACGCAGCATCTCCGCCATTTCAATGCCGATAAGTCCGCCGCCAACAACCACAGCCTGACGAATGTTTTTCGTCTGCGATTCCATCAGTTCCAAATCCTGAAGGCTGTACAATCCCTGTACACCGCGCAGGTCTTTGCCGGGCCAGTCCGGCATGTTGCTTTGCGAGCCGCAGGCGATGACGAGCTTATCATAAGGCAACAGCGCGCCGCTTTTCAGCGTTAGCACTTTGCCGCGCGTGTCCACTTTCGTCACGGCATCAAACACCAACTCCAACCTGTTCTTCTCCCAAAATGAGTCTTCGTAGGGCTTGATGTGCTCGTGCTTCATGTGGCCCATATAGACGTACATGAGTGCAGTACGCGAGAAGAAATGCGGCGATTCAGACGAGATGATGGTGATACGCACGCCGGGATCTCGCTTGCGCACCTCGCGGGCACAGGTGGTGCCTGATATGCCGTTGCCGATAATGACGAGGTGCTGCGGCATGGTGCTTAGCGTTGTTCGTTGAGCGACCAGTCGTAGTCCTTGTATTCAATGTCGGCGTCTTCTTTCAGCTTTAACGGCGCATATTGATTGATGAAGGAAATCACCGTGCCGCTTTTTTTCTTAAAGTCCTTACCGAACCAATCAAAGTAAGGCGACAGCTCTGCTTTGGACGAAGATTCAAATTCGTTCTTCGCTTTCGTGCGCAGGAAATCGCGTGCCTGGTCGTTTAATTGCTCATCCAGCTTCGCGCCTGTGTAAGCCTCATTACGCAGCCGGGCACAGCTTCGTGATGCGCAAACAATCGCAAAGTGAATGCGTGGGTCGTTGAAGTCTTTGCGCAGAATCTGGTTTTCAATTTTGTCAAGCTTAAAATGCTTTCCGCCAATCCTGAAGAACTTCTTTTGCCACGGCGTGTTGATGCGCACAATTTGGTGCTTCGGGCCGATGTCCTTAATGCTCTTAACCGGGTAGTGGTCAATAATCAGCTTCACCGTAAAAGCGTTGTAGGCGTTAATCCAATAGGCTTCTCTATCGGCAGAAGACCAGGATTTTTCCGGCGGATTGCTGCTGAGCAGCGCCAGATACGTTTCAAACTCAGCTTTGTTTTTAATAATGCCTTTGTAATCCACCCATCCGGCGTTGTTCACATACTTCCTGAGTATTTTATCCCAGGCATCGTGCGATGGAACCGTAGCGCTTGCATACGCACTGGCCATAACGCCGAACGCAACGAAGACGATATAGCGGAAAATGTTTTGCTTTATTGATTGCATGATTGGAACCATAAGATACGAACGGAGACCACAAATTGTTTTCAGACTAAGGACTTAGCCTCTTCAACACCAAACTTCACTTCGCCGGTTATTGTTGCCGTATAGCTCCCAAATAGCCAATCCCACCACGGAAGTACTGACCCGTAATTGCTATCTGCCTCCCGCCGGACAACGGAGTGATGAATACGGTGCATGAGTGGCGTGACCATTCCTATACGCAATACCGCGTCAATAGCGCGACTCATGCGAATACCGGAATGATGAAAAATAACGATAGCGGAAAAAACTATGCCGTAGAGCGCAAAGCCAGTGATGCTAACGCCCAGCAGCGGAAACAGGGCCAGCCGCCATACGTAGGACAACGACAGCTCCACCGCGTGAAAGCGAAGCGCCGAAGTGCTGTTCATCTTTGTGTCCTCGTGGTGGAAGCGATGGAAGCGCCAAAGCAGCGCCCAGCGGTGGTTAGCGCGGTGCCACCAGTACATCAGGCAATCCAGCATGAGCAGCTCGGCAGCGATGCGCAGTGGCTTGGGAAGCTGAACGATATTGAGTAGTCCGAAAGGTCGTGCATTGTACCAACCCATTATCTTTTGAAAGAAATATCCGATGCCGAAAATGAGCGCCGCATTCAGGATGCCGACACCAAAATTTCTGGCATCATGCCGGTAGTCAATCAGCTCGCGGCGTTGCGGATAGATATGCTCGGCGATATAGGCGAGGAGAAGTACACCTCCGATTGCAAAGGGCTGAATGGCTTTGAGATTGCTTTCCCAGTCCATCATGTGCCAGGGATTTTATGAACCTCCTCAGCAATCTCTTTCCCTTGCGAGAGCGTTTCCGCCTTCGACAGAATCTCGCAATTATCCCATATGCCGTTGGTAAGAGTTAACGCATATTGCTGGGGCAGGCCTGCAGCGAGCATGGCGCTTGCGGCTGTTTGGTAATCGTACGATAATCGCCGAAGACTGAAATTTATATCGCCGTCTAACCCAGCTTCCATCGTCGCATACCACACATGGGTACCGCCGTCGTTTGCCGGCATTCCTATAACCCCCGCATTGAGCCAGCACAAATCTTCTTCTACCTGAAAAAAGGGAAGTCCGCTATGTCCGGCAATGATTACATCTGCATTCAGTGCCTCAAAGTTTTTGCGCTTCGCCGCCCAATCGGTTGAGGCGAAAATATAGCCGGCGGTTTTAAAGACTGAGCCGTGCAGCATCGCGCAACGTCGTCCGAAATAATTGAAGCGAATGAAGTCAGGAAGACCATTCATCCAGGCAATTTCGGCATCGCCTGTCTTTGTCTTGGCATAGGCGTACCAGTTGCGCGAGGCCAAATCGCAGCGCCCGTCTTCATTGAAATTACATCCGCAATCATCCTCGCCGTTCCGCAGTTGAATTTCCACATTTCCGGCAATGCAATGAATGCCCCAATTCCTGATTAACGCAATGCATTCCGCAGGCTGCGCGCAGTAGCCAACGACATCTCCCGTGCAGAAAATATTATGCGCAGGAATGCCCTCTGCAAGCGCGGTCTGCCGCATAGCCTGCAAAGCCTGAAGATTGCCGTAGATGCCGCCAAAAATCAGCAGCTTTCCGCTAAGCTCACCAAGCTCTTTAATGCTGCCGGGCACTTCCATTGCGGAAAGCTAAGGGTAAAAAGAAGAGCAGGAAGCAGAGCGCAGTGCCAATGATATTTATGGACAATAATGCGCCTTGTGCGCCCTCAAACCATACGAGCGAAGGCGGCAATGTTTTCGTTGCCAAGACCAGCCCAGCCCCGACACCGCACCATACGCTGAGCTGAAATGAAAGCTTCGGCATTGGCTTATTCCAGAAAAGAAAAACCGGCGCAAGACCGATTACCATCGTTCCGCTAATCGTCGTGGCGGAAAGCACGCTGGCATTGAAGAATACCGGGATGGTGCCGAGCACGGCAAGTACGCACATGGCGATACGGCCTTTGGAAATCGGCGCCGTTTTGAATCGCCCGATATCCACCACGAGCAGCTTTGCGAAGGATGTGAAGGTGGAGTCAATGCACGACGCCGCCGAGGTAATCATAATCAGGTTCATCATCAGCATCACGCCGATGCCGAGCATTTTGCTGACTTCCACCGACGCCTGTCCCTGCAGGCCCTGCGACTTTGCGAAAATGCCAATAAAAGAAAAAAGCAGGATGCAGACAAAGCCAATTATGGTTGCGGCGATATAGCTCCGAATGGTTGTCTTTGGCGAAGAAATAAACGCGCGGTCGGTAAGAATCGGGTCGTGAAAAGGATAGCTGAACACCTGCAGCAACGCGGTGAGCATGAGCGCTACGCCGCCCTTCATCGTCCACTCGCCCGAGGATAAATAGTCTGCCGCGCTGTAATGGCTTTTGGGCAGGATAACGAAGAGCAGTATGCAGAGCAACACCGCGAAAAATCCCATCTGGATTGCATCGGTGATGAGCGAGGTGCGTAAGCCGCCTTTGAGCGTGTAAGCAAGTATCAGCGCGGTAAAGGCGATAATGGCCCAGTAATAAGAAGTGCTGCCCGGCGCGCCAAAATAACTGCCGATTACAATGGTGTTGCTCCAGATTTCATTGTAAAGCCTGAAGAGAAGCAGCAGCGTAAAAAGCCTCACCGCGCCGCTGCCGTAGCGGCTTCTCAGAAACTGGTGAATGCTTTCAAAGCCACCTTTTGTTCGCATCCTGTAGAGGATAACGCCGCCTACCAGAAATGAAAAGTAATAGCAGGCATAGGCCAGCCCGCCGACGATGCCATATTCTAATCCGAGATTGGCGGCATTGGTGATACTCTTGGCGAAAATCCAGGCAATTACGAGGCTGCTCGTGAGCATCACCGCGCCGGGCGCCCTGCCAGCCTTAGATGCCGCACGGAAAAACTCTGTCGCGTTTTTTGCAAACGGCGAGACGATAAGGAAGAGCGCGCCGAAGCCAATCAGGATGGCCCATTGCCAGAATAGTGGATTCATGGTAGCAGAAGGGCCGGAGCACGACGAATCAGTCGGGCTCCGGCAATCATTTATTTAACCTGCCACCACACCTTTGCGTTCACGCTGTTTCCATTAGTCGCAGCCGCAGCCGTATTATAGCTCTCCGCATTCAGCGCCTGCTCTTCAGATGGATAAGGCAGCCGCACCGGAATAAGGCCGTTGTTGAGACTTGCTGCAATTGGCCTCAGCTTTGGGAAACCCGTTCTGCGCCATTCTATCCAACCCTCGTAGCCGTTGATGATGCTTGCCATCCATTTTTGCGTGATGATTTGCTCCAGCTTGTCTGCGCCGCCTGCGCCATATGCTGCCGGGCCTGTGGTTAAATATGTAGCCGGCATCGTCGCACCCCAGTACGTCATTGCACCCTGCACGCCGCTTTCATAAAGCGCCTTGTCGTCAGCAGACATATAGCCCTTCTTAGCAGCTTCTGCCAGCAGGAAAGATGTTTCCCAACTGGTCATGAAGTTGGCCTTCAGCCGACTCGTCTGCTCGCGAAAGATGGTGCCTGACAGGGAATAATTGGCAACGGTAATGGATGTCTTGGACGCGTCCTGACCATTCAGCAAGCCCTTGTACATCGTGGGGTCGGCGGCGGTGGGCCGGAAGTAGATGCCGAGGCGCGGGTCAGAATAGCTTTTCAGGATTTCTTCGGCTGTCTGCGAAAGGATGAACAAATTGTAATCGCCGACACGCAGCGTGGCGAAGCGGAAGTTGTCCGGCGGGCCGTCGGTAAAGGAGAATACGGCATTGTCTGTGCCTGCTTTGATGTAATTCCCTTCCGTGTAAATTGCCTGGAGCTTTGCCGCATTACTCGCCTTGTCGGAACTGCGCATGAGGTATTTGATGCGCAGTGAGTTGGCGAATTTCTGCCAGGAAGAGAGATTGCCGTTGTAAATAATATCGCCCTTCAGCGACTGCGGCCCGGTATAGGCTTTTATCGCCGCGATGCCTTTCTCCAGGTTGTCTAATACTCCGCCAGCAGCATTGTAGATATCCTCCTGTTTGTCGTAAGCAGGCGTTGTTTTTCCGCTCTTGCCCTGCAGTGCGCCGAAGTATGGCACATCTCCGTAGAGGTCAGTCAGAATGCCAGCCATATACGCCTTCATGATGAGCGCAGGACCTTCATAAACTTTATAAGTGGCGTTGCTGCGTGCGGTATTCAGCAAGGTTTCATTGTCGCGCAGGTTTGTGTAGAGATAAGTCCAGGGTTTGCCGCCATACTGTGGCGAATTGAGGTCGTGCCTGTCCCAAAGATTGAAGTCCACCATTGTGAAATATTGGCCCAGCGGATTGCCGGCGGTGAAGCCTTCGTAGCTGTTGTTCTCGCCAAAATCGTACTGTACCTGCCGCAGCAGCAGGTCGGGATTGGCGGAGATTGGCGCGTTGGGATTTGTGTTGATATCCCGAAACCGCTTGGTGCAGGATGAAAGAAGCAGGATTGCCGAAATGGCTATAATAAGTCTATTCTGTTGCATGATTTGGAGCGTTTCAGGATTTAGAGATTCAGGCCAAGCTTGAAGCCAACAGAGCGTGTCGTCGGGTACGACATATCTTCCACGCCGCTCACGAAGCCGCTGCCCTGCGAAGCGATTTGCTCAGGGTCAAAGTGTTGGATATGGCTGATGGCAAAAAGGTTTCTGCCGATAATCGAAAGCTCAATGCCCTTCACGCCATGAAGGAACGTATGCGCAAGCCGGTCGGTATTAAAGGTGTAACCAAGCGACACCTGCCGCAGCTTCACGAATGAAGCATCATACACACTTTGCCCCTCCACGTTGCGGTCGTAGTATTCGCGGTAATAGCTTTCAGCAGTGATTGCTTTTGTGTTGGGCACATATACAGGCGCCGCATCCGTGCCGGTATTCACCACGCCATGCACCACAATACCGTCTGCGGGCCTGTTCTCCGTTTCTATCAATTGGCCTGCAACGCCTGCCAGCGCCAGTGTGCGCGATACGAGAATGCCGCCTTGCCGCCAGTCAAACAAGAACCCAAGCCGCCACGACTTGTAGCTGAAGCTGTTGGTAAATCCAAGATTGAAATCAGCATTGTAGTTACCCAGCTTGCGCAGCGCATTGTCCATAATGAAGTTGCCGCCTGCGTCCACGATGTATTGGCCATCAGGCGTTTTCTTGTAGCCGGTTCCGTACAGGTCGCCGATGCGCCCGCCTTCTTCTACCTGCACATAAACGGTTTGATTCAGGTTGTCGTAAACCCGGTTGTAGCCGAGCGTCAGGCGCGATACGCCGTCTGGCAATCCGCTAACAGTAGCCACGTAGCGGCTGAAATTAAGCGTCGCATCCCAGCGGAAATTTTTGGAGCGAACCGGCAGCGCATTCAGCACAATCTCCACACCGCGATTGCGCACTTTGCTGCCGTTTACCACCTGCTGCGAATAGCCCGACGTGGCACTTATGGGCAACTGAACTATCTGGTTTTCGGTGCGAGCATTATACCAAGTCGCGTCTATGCCCAGCCGGTCGCTGAAGAAGCGTACATCAGCGCCAAGCTCTACCGAAGATTTCTTTTCAGGAAGCAGTGCAGAAGCCGCAATGGTGCTTTGCTCGCTTAGCGTCGGCTGCGAGGCATAAGGAGTCTTGCTGTTGAAGACACTTGCCGTCTGGTACGGGTCGGTGTCGTTGCCGACCTGCGCATAAGATGCGCGTGCCTGCACATAGGAAATGGCGCGCGGCAGCTTCACGACATTGGACAGAACGAACGAGCCGGAGAATGAAGGATAAAAGAAGCTGGTGTTGTCGGCGGAAACGGGCGTCGCCAGCGCGCTTGACCAATCGTTGCGTCCGGTGACATCTAAGAAAAGGAAGTTGCGGTAGCCAAGCTTCGCAAAAGCATAAATGCTGTTGATGCGCTTGTTACCTAAGTACTCATACTTCTCCAAAGGCGTAGCTGCATTATTGAGCGAAAACACGCCCGGCTGCGCGAGGTTCAGAGCCTGCACCTGCAGGAATGAAGCATGCTGGTCAAGGCGGTTGGCGCCAGCGGCAAGGTCAAGGGAAAAGTCGCCGAATTTATCTGCGTAATCCAGCAGCGCGTCGCTGTTGATTTCCTTATAGTAAACGCCTTGTTCCGCATACGCACCATTCACGAAACGGTTAGTGCTGAAATTACGTTTGAACGCCCGCGTTTCCTGCGAATAATCAATGCCCGAGCGTAGCGCCAGGCTGAGTTTTGGTGTGAAATTGTATTGCGCGCGAACGTTGCCGAATATCCGGTTGCGGTTGAGTGAATTGGTATTCTCCAGCAACGTCAGGTAAGGATTATCAAAGTAGGTGGTATTGAATGAATACTGTTGAATGCCGGTTAAGCCGGGCTGCCAGATGTTTTTCATCGGCTCGTAATCAAGCGAGCGTGCACCCCAGGCTACCAGCGCATAATTGGTATTCTCGGAGCCGTAGCCGTTGGATGGCCGGTTGTCCGAAGTCGTGTTGACGTAGTTAGCCGTGGCTGTCACCCGCAGCTTACTAACCGGCGTAAAGATGAAGTGTGCTGCGGCTGTCTTGCGGTCAAGGTTCACGCCCGGGATATAAGATTTGCTGCGTAGGTCGGTGTAAGAGAGCCGGTAGCTGCCAGCTTCGCCGGTGGAGGAAATAGCAAGATTGTTGATAGCCGTAATGCCGGTCTGGTAGAAATCTTTGAGGTTATCAGGATGGGAATTGAAAGGCGTCGGCGTGATGGGATTGTTGCCGCGCACCGCCACATCGCCGCCGCGTACCGTTGTGCCGTCAGGCAGCGGGACGGGACTGTCGTACTGCTTTACCAGAATGCCCTGGTCAAGCGCCGGCCCGTAGCTGTAGCTAATGTTGTCGTTGATGCCGCCGCCGAGGCCGTCCTTATACTCAAACTTGCCGGAGTTGCCCTGTCCGTAGCTGTTCTGGAATTTCGGCAGCTTGAACGGGCCGTCAACCGTAGTGGTAGAGTTGAACGAGATGCCCAGGCCTTTAGCGGCGCGGCCATCTTTTGTAGTGATAACAACCACGCCGTTAGAGGCCCGCGTGCCGTACAAAGCCGCCGCGCCCGGGCCTTTCAAAACGGTCACCGACTGCACATCGTCGGGGTTCACTTCGGCAGCACCATTCCCAAAGTCAACACCCTGGAAGCCTGCAGCGGCTTCGCTATGTACGTTGAATGGCGTGTTGTTGTTAATGGGCACGCCGTCCACCACAAAAAGCGGATTGTTGTTCGTGAAAGAAGATTCGCCGCGGATGGTGATTTTAGAAGTGGAGCCCACGCCTGTCGGGCCGGGCGTTACGGTCACGCCGGCGACTTTCCCCGAGATATTGTCTAAGAAATTGACGCTCTTCACCTCGCTCAGGTCGCGGCTGTCCAGCTTCTGCACCGAATAGCCAAGGTCGCGCTTTTCGCGCGTGATGCCGAGCGCCGTGACGACTACCTCATCCAGCCCGCGCGAAGAAGCAGCAAGGGCAATGTTTACATTCTCTTCGCCGCTCACATCTGCGGTGGCTGCCTCATAACCTACGAGGCTGAAAACAACGGTTGCTTTTTCGTCGCTAACGGTGATGGAATACCGTCCATCCTTATCGGACGACGTTCCGTTTTGCGTGCCGCGTTCTAAGACGTTCACGCCCGGCAGCGGCTTGCCATTGGCCTTATCTGTAATGAGGCCTGATATGAGCGTGGATTGCGCGCCCGCGCAGAGGCTGAGCAGCAGCAGTAAAACTGTTGAATAAATTTTGGACATAAAAGTTCCGAAAAGCAGCGTTTGTGATGAGGAAATACAGCTTGCCCTAACCCTTCGCGAATTGGTAAGTCTGAATGTGTCGGTAACGGTCTATGCCGCTACCGGCGGGCCTCTGCGGGCTTCCTCAGAAAATGCAGGTGCAAAAAATGCGGTGCGTGCTTCGCGTTCTAAAGAGCAGGGAGCTGCTAATGCCACACGGATGCGTCGTGCGATAGCCGTATGGGCTCCCGCGTGATGCAACCATTCGTTAAACGCCGCGCCATTGTCAATATCGCGGAGCGGGGCGAGCGTATGATGCGCCAGTTGAAGGGCGAGGCTGTAAGCGGAAAGCCCGTCCTCTACAGCTTCGGTCTGCCACTTTACTTGCAGAAATGCGGCTCTGTCCCACCCGTCATGCGACATTCCGATTGCGTAAACGCCGCCGTCCGGCGATGGGCCGGTGACCATTCGATGGCTGCTCAGTTGTTCATCTATATGGCGCAGTATGCCCGGCGTGATACCTGGTGTATCGGTGCCAATCGCTATTACCCGGGAAAAGCCAAGGTCAAAAACACTTTCGATCGCATTCGCGAAGCGTTCGCCGAAATTTAATCCTTGCTGACTATTCGAGTATTTCCGGATTACGCTCAGGCCGGAAAACCGGGCGGCCTTTTCCGTATGAGCAATCAGCTGCTTCGCGACGCGGATATTCCGGTGGAAGCTACCCCCGTAGCGCCGACCTGTTGCCTCCTCACGCGCGGTGCGTGAAAAAATGAGGACTGCGGTGTTCATATGGCGCTGCAAGTGTAAACGATTCGCGGTTGAAGATAACAGTTACGGCAGCAGATGCAAGCCGGTTTGGAGGTTTGTCGAACTTTTATCCCGATTTGCATCCGGCTCGCGCGATAAGCACCTTAAAAAACACGGCTTCAGTATCCATTATCAACTGAATAAAATCTTTACGCTGCGACAACTCGTAAATTCAACACTTTCATCTTGCCTGCCGGGGCATGTTGCACTGTAATTCACATTTTACAGGGCAACTTTGCAATAGCCAATCCCTCCGGCGGCAGACAGTGACTTGCAAAATGGCAACAAAATCCCTCAAAGCACAAGGCAGCATTTTAGCCGACAGCCATCACCAGCTTGAAGTCATTGAGCATGGGGCAGACGGGCATTTTATGCCGGTCCCGTTCCAGGAAAAGCTGGAGAACATTGGCCTCTATCCTTTACGGCCAACAGCTATTTCCATCTTCCAGATAAATGTCGGCAAGATGTGCAACCAGGTGTGCAAGCATTGTCACGTGGACGCAGGGCCAGACCGGAAGGAGATTATGACGCGCGAAACGATGCAGCAATGCCTGGACGTGCTGGATGCTTATCCAAATCTCAAAACAGTTGACCTGACCGGCGGTGCGCCGGAAATGAACCCCGACTTCCGCTGGTTCGTAGAGCATATTTCGGCGCGGGGCGTGCATATTATTGTACGCTGCAACCTGACTATTATCCGCGCTAACAAAAAGTATTACGACCTGCCACAGTTCTTTAAACAGCATAACGTAGAAGTCGTTTCATCCCTACCATTTTATACTGCAGACCGCACGGACCGCCAGCGCGGCGATGGCGTGTTTGAAGACAGTATTAAGGCACTACAGATGCTGAATGAGGTCGGTTATGGGATTGAAGGAACCGGTCTAAAATTGAACCTTGTATTCAATCCTGCCGGCGCATTCCTGCCACCGTCGCAGGAAGCTTTAGAGCGGGAGTTCAAGGCCGCGCTGCTAAAGGATTTCGGCATAACGTTCAACGACCTTTACGCCATTACCAACCTGCCCATTTCACGCTATCTCCAATACCTGCTGGAGAGCGGCAACTATGAAAAGTATATGAGCAAGCTCATCGCGGCTTTTAATCCTACGGCGGCTGCGGGAGTGATGTGCCGCAGCACGATAAGCATTGGATGGGATGGCTTTCTCTACGACTGCGATTTCAACCAGATGCTGGATTTGAAAGTTACAGCACGCGGCCAGCACATTTCTCAGTTTGACTTAGAAGCGTTGGAGGCGCGTGACATCATTGTAGCGCAGCATTGCTACGGCTGTACGGCAGGCGCGGGCAGCAGTTGCGGCGGACAAACCGCATAAGTATTGACTGTCCATTTTTTAACGACGAAGGGATGATGCTATCCAATGGTGCCAGCGACAGAATTACAATTGTTTAGCATCACCGGTCAGATTTGTGTCTGCGATTTATGAGTGTGCTTTATAAGGTGCTACGGGGATGGTGCCGATTAGGCCTATGGTTTTTTGCAGAAAGCATAGAGATAAAAAATACTTCCGGCAGAGACATTGCATCTGACATGCCGGCCATAGTTGCCTGCAATCACCCAAATTCTTTCTTAGATGCCATAATAATAGCTGTCGTTCACCCACGACCTATACATTTTCTCGCGCGAGGAGATGCATTTCGCAAACCGTTGACTGCCCGTCTGTTGCGTGCATTGAATGCTATCCCGATTCACCGGCTGAGCGAGGGTCGCGAGCATTTGCACCTCAACGAAAGTTCTTTCCAGGAATGTCTTAAAATCATGAAGGCTGGTGGCTCCGTATTGATATTCTCTGAAGGACTGAGCGAACATAGCAATATGCTTCGCCCTTTGCGAAAAGGAACAGCACGCTTGGCCTGGCTGGCATGGCGGGAAGAACAAATGCATCATCTGATAGTGCAGCCTGCACGAATCTCCTATCAGAACTTTACAAGCTTACCCAAGCGATTAACTGTAAGCTATACACGCGCCTTGTGGCCAGAAAATAATCTGCCTACTGAAACACCGGCCCATTTTTACAACGCGTTTAATCACGCGCTTTCCGCTCAACTTACTAATTATGGCCATACCGTTACGCAGCTCCCGTCGGGTGCTTTCGGCGTTCTGAAAAAATCGCTATTGGCACCTTTCGCGTTGACCGGATTTTTGCTGCACATGCTCTACTACTTTCCAATAAGGCAGCTTGCCCGTCGCAGCACAAGAAACACAGTCTTTTATGATAGTGTACTGTTCGGTTTATTGCTCTTCACCTACCCGGTATATATGGGATTGGTAGCTGTTTTGGCGGGCGTTATCGTTGGTTGGATATGGGCTTGCGCGGTGCTGATAGTGTTGCCCGTTACTGCATTTGCATTGAAGGTCATTTTAGCCGGCAGAAATAGTTAAGACGCTTACGAGAAATCCGGTCACCTAACCTTGCTCAAACCAAGCATTTTCACCATCCAATCAGGCAGTGGCTTTTCAATGCCACGTTTTTTGAGATTTAGATAGATGCCCCACCTCTTCATCACGGGTACCTTGTGCGTTTCTACCAGCTCTATCAGCGTGCCGTCCGCATCTTCCAAGTAGCAAAAGCGACCGGCAGCTCCTTCCATTGAAAATGATTCTTTACTGTCCACCGTAAATGAAAAACCTGCTTCGGCAGCAACTGCCTTCAGCCCATCCATCTGCAATACGTCAAAGCACAGATGAATAAAGCCGGGGTCGCCCCAAAAGCGGTCGCCGTAAATCTTTTGCGGCTGGCGGTTTAAGCATTGCACGAGCTCTATCTGCACCGAGCCAAGCAGCTTGCCGAATGCTCCGCGGCCATCCGGCTTTTTTTGCAGGACAACACGTCGGCACTGCGTTTCGGCACCATCCGGATTATCGTTCCAGCTTCCCGTTAGGTCGCTAACTATCTCGCCGATGCCAAGGACGTCGCGGTAGAGCGGCAGCGCTGCATTTATATCGCTCACCCCGATTACTGCCCCAAGCACACCAGCCACCGGGCCTTGCAGACCGTTAAAGCGCTCGTTGTATTGGCTGATGAGAAAGGTATTACCGTATGCGTCCGTCAGCCAGCACTGTGGTATTCCGTGCGCCGACTGCTGCACCGGAGAAAGTCTGATGCCGCCCTTCCTGGTTAGATATGCATGGGCGGTAGCTATATCGTCGCATTTCAGGATGGCAGCATAGATCCCGAGGTCGCCATAGCTTGCGCTGCCAACAGGTGCAACCGGCTGCCGGTTCAGAAATTGCCAGATTTCAAAGCCGCCGCCGCCCTGCATATTGAGTGTAAGCAATGCCCGCCTGCGAAATATATCACCACCGGTATAGCGCGTCATCAATGCTGCATCAGAAGTATCATCAAAGACAAGGGCATTCATGCCAAATAAGTCTTTATAAAGCCGCGCCGCGCTATCCGCGTCGGTAACGCCGATGCCGATTTGCTGGATGCCGGTGATGAAGGATTGGGACATAGGAAACTGCTGTAAAAATATACGCAAACGACGCGCGTACCGGTTTTATTCAGCCGTTGCCACGGTGGCAACCTGACTGCGATTGCTATTGGATGCTACGCAGATTGCAGTTTCCACACACCTGTTGCAAGCCCTGCGCCCAAAATCGGGGCAGCGATATAGAGCCACAACGCCGTAACATGTCCGCTCACAACCGCAGGAGCAATGCTCCGTGCCGGATTCATTGAGGCACCGCAAATCGGCCCGGCAAACATCGCTTCCAGAAGCACCGTTGCGCCAATAGCAATTCCAGCCATCACGCCTACTTCCTTTGAGCCTTGCGAAGTGAATAGAATGACCAGCATGAGGAAGAAGGTCAGCAAAATTTCAAGAATGAAGGATTGTATCTGCGTACCGACAGGCAGCGTAGCGCCAAGCGTTTCATTCGTTGGAAACAGGAACTTCAAAAGCAGCGAGGCAAGGAATGCACCCGCAAGCTGCGCGATGATGTAGGCCGGAACATCTTTCCACCTAAAGAGCTTTGCCAGCGAAAACCCAATCGTAACTGCCGGATTAAAATGCGCTCCGCTGATGCCTCCGAAGGTGTAAATCATCGCCGTTACAATCAGCCCGAATGTAGCCGCAATACCTGCATGGCCGATTACTCCGCCTGTTTGCTGATTGATGATGATGGCACCCGTGCCACAGAAGACGAGCGCGAAGGTGCCTATGGCTTCCGCTATGTAGCGCCTCATAAGTTTTGGGCTACAAATTGGCGGCAGTAATCCTTAATCATATTCCGTACATCCCGGAAGGCTTTTGCTACTTCTTCATCACTGCCTGTCGCCTTCGCCGGGTCAGGAAAATTCTGGTGGAACTTCTTTGCACTTGAAGGAAAGAAAGGACATCGCTCCTTCGCATTGTCGCACACGGTAATCACCAAGTCAAAGGGGATGTCACGGTATTCATCCATGTTGTTTGAGGTGTGGCCGCTGATGTCAATGTCGTCTTCGGCCATTGTTGTAATGGCTTTCGGGTTTACGCCGTGCGTCTCAATGCCCGCGCTGTACACCTCAGCTTTATCACCTGCGAAGTAGCGCAGATAGCCTTCTGCAATCTGGCTACGGCAGCTATTGCCGGTGCATAGAACAAGGATTTTCTTCTTCATTGTCTCAAGTGGTCTAGCAACAGCCGCTCCCGGGCGTGCAGCAGGCGGACGCAGTTGTTTGAACTGTTTGTAATTCAGAAAGCGAAACCTTTTCCTTTTGCGGCGGGTTGCCGCAGGCATCGCTGGCAAGGCACGCGGTATGCTTCGGCGTAAGCTCAAAGTCCGTCCCATTGAACGCAAGACCAAATTTACCAATGGTGCCCTGCTGATATTCTACTTCAATTTCCAGGTCCTCGCTGCCAAATATTTTGTGTGAGAAGTCAAGGATGCGCAGGAACTTTTGCGGTGTGAGCTTGTGGTCATAGTCGCCTGCTTCCTAAAGCTGGAAGTTTGCGACTTTTTCCTTGCGTTCTGTGCCGCCGCAGTCTATGAAGTGCTTGCTTACAAGGCCAACTTCAGTTACATGAAAGTGGGATGGAAGGAAGGTGCCATCAGGTAGTTTGAAGTTGATGGCGGAAAGGCTGGCGAGGTGCTCTTTGAGCGTTGATAGTTTCATGGCTATTGTATGTTTATCGGGTTATTGCGATGATTGAGTACAAAAAAATTTCAGCAGCAGGTTTTGCCAACTACGTCTTTGCTAAAGAAGACTGCGAGCTGGTCTCGGAACTTGTTCCAGACTTTAGGGGCAATGCAGTAGCATACAGCCGTGCCTTCAATGTCGCCTTGTATCAGCCCCACGTTCTTTAGCTCTTTCAGGTGCTGCGAGATTGTCGCTTGAGCGAGACCGATTTCTTCCACGATTTCACCACAGATGCACGTGTTCTTCTTTGCAAGGAATTCCAGTATAGCAATTCGGGCCGGATGTGCCAATGCCTTCGCAATAGCTGCCATCTCGTTTTGGCTCCTGGAGAACAAATCCGTTTTAGTCAGTCCCATTTCATTGCAATATTACGATGAAATAGGAAAGTGTTCCTACCTGGTGGGTAGTACTTCGCACAGAGTCAGATTATATTACCCGTCAACTCACAGGTTACAAAGACATAGCCAAGAAGCTGAATGCATGGGTAAGATGGAAGTGAACTCAGCAGCTAGGATTGCTCTTGTTTTGATGCTATCCTTATCCAAATGCGGTAAGGCTCAGCATTATTAGCTGCTGTGATAGCTACTATAAGCAATCAGGTGTTACTCCATCAGTTCGTCATACTCATGGTTGGTAGTATGTCCTTGCAAATTATCAGTGGCGGTCCGAGGTTGAAAATAGCTAATTACTCTACTGCGAAGGCTCTGAATTTTTTGGCTCTTTACAGCTTGATCCGTTATGGTATTTCTTGCCCTGCAATCCATTTCAGTCAAAAAAGGCGTCGCTTTTTTGAATTTTGCATATCCTTCAGACATTTGGAATCGGAAAATGGGACAAATCGAAGTTGACGGATGAAAATAGCAGCATTAAATTTTGAAAAAGCGTGAAGGCATACCAAGAAATCGCTCCGATTTATGCGCTAAAAGCAAAAAAGGCAATCTCGTTGTTAGGATTCGGATAGCGCAGTTCCATTTTTGCAGCGTTTTGCAACGTTTTTCAGCCAAAATAAGGACGTAATTTTAGCGCTCCGATGCTCAAACGTTAGTGTACGGATAGTCAAACTACACCAAATGGAACTACTAGGCAACTAAAATCAGCGATTTTCATCCATTTTCGGCAATAAATGGAAACAAAACGCTTCAAATAAGGTTTGCATTTTATTTCAAGGCGCGGGACAGAGAGCAAAGACTAATAAAAAGATGATAAGATGAACGTTCAGGAATTAGAAGCGGCACTAAAAGCAGCTAAGGCACGGGAAGCGGCTGCATTGGAAGAAGCCAAAGATGCCCACGAATACAATAAGATTCTTGCAGCGCGTAACAGGTGGTTAGAGGCTCGTGTCCGTGAGTTGGCAAATCCAAAAGGCCGCAGGCATGAAGACCGAAGCTGGGTAGATAAGATTTCTCTGATAATAGGTCGCATAGGCAGGCCGATGCGCTCCCGCGAGATAATGCATGAGTTGAAAGCAATGGATGTGGATGCCGCAATTGAAGTGCTGGATAGCCCTGAAGGGTCTTTATCGGTTGCACTCAGGCGGGCGGTGACGGCTGGCAGGTTAAAACAATTTAAGGTGCCAGGTACACGCGGCGCTTATTATGCACTTCCGAAATGGGTAGATAAGAATGGCAACCTATCAAAAGCGATGAGGGATGAAATGTGGTAAGGGTAACACCCATGCCTTTTCCAGCGTCAAAAAACAACAAACTATGAGTTTTCTAACAGCAATTTCCAGATTAATAACCTGAGTTCGGTTTAAGCGGCGATTAATAATTGCTGTTGTTGTTGGAAAGCGGCGATGAGCTTTGGGTTTGTTTCCTCGATATCTTTTCTGATAGAAGGCTTCTTGGGAAAGAAAGAATAAGCGGCTATGGCGCTCATCAGGTTCAGCAGAAAGCCGTTCAGAGAACGGTGCCTTGTATGCTCTACCTGGCAGATATTCTTTAGCTCGTCATTGACCGTTTCTATCACTGAACGCTTGCGCAAGAGCAGCTTCTCTTCATTGCTCAGTGCCTTATCCTTCATGTTCCTTCGCACTGCAGTTATAAGCTGGATGCCGTTGCCAAAGAGCATATCGGTAAGCGCTTTTGAGATGTAGCCCTTATCGCCGAAGAGCTTGCCAAACAGCTTCTCCGTAAGGGTAGTAATAGCCTTTGCATTCCGGTCATCTACATTGGCTTTACTCAGGTAGAAAGACAGAATCTCTCCCTTATCATTGATCACCAGGTGCAGCTTGAATCCGTAGAACCAGCCCATAGTGCTCTTGCCAATTTTAGCTATGCCAGCAAAGGTTTTGTTGCGGCGGATGCGCTTGTTGTGACATACCCGAAGAACGGTAGAATCAATAAAGGAGATGCCGGTGCATTCGCCCCGGCAGCAGTGATGGAGAAAAAGCATAAAGGCCACTGCGCAGCGGTGGCTGAGCTCTACAAAGCGGTTGTAGGAGACAAGGTTGGGGAAGCTGTCTTTGAGATGAACGCAGGCGTATTGGGTGTAGAAGAACTTGAAGTTTCTGAATCCGCCGGAATGAAAAGCAATGAGCATGGAAATGATTTCAGAATCGCACAGCGATGCTTTCCGGTTGCGGGTTTTGGTTCCATTCGAATGGTCGAGGAGCAATTGATGGATGGGGTGTTCGAAAAGCAGGCAGAAATCATCTACGGCAACGAAAATTTCGGTTACTTTGTCAGCGAATAGCGGTGTGTTCATTTTTGATGTGAGTTGTTTTTAGTCAATCACCTATACATCAAAAACAACGCCGCTATTCGCTTTTTAAGCCACTACTTTTCCACAACTTCTTATCCCGAACTCAGGTTAATAGCCAAGCATGAGCAGGATTTGAATGAGGTTGCGGAATATGAGGCGAATAGTCGTATGTTGAAGTTGAATCTTCAACTAAACAGGCTTCGAACAGCCAAAGAGCAATCAGAGCTGCTTCAATCGTATTACGGTGAAGCGCTGGAGGCTTTTAAGGAGCTTGATGAAGCTGCTGCTTACCAACTGCCCCTCATGCTACAGATGCTGCCAGATTTAGGAATGGGCGTGGAGCAGGTGTCGGAGGTAACAGATAAGTATGGCGGCTTTATCGGTATCACGGGACAACTGGAGCAAATTGATTTCTCACAAATTGAAGGAGTGGAACTTAGGGCCATTCCAAGCGAGCATCCAGCACATGAGATGCTGAAAAACTATAAGGATTATCTCTCCTGGCAGAGCTTTCTTGAAAAGGTGGTAGAACTGATGGATTGGGCGGAAGCACATCAGAATGGCGATAAGCTCTCACCGGAGGAAGTAAAAGAGGTGAAGGATGAGAAGACAAACCACCTATCCGCCGCCCAAAAGGTGCTTGCGCTTTACTATCTGATGCGTTGGTCGGGGATAGAGTTGGGCCAGCGCCAGGGAGCCAGGCAGCAACGATTCATAGCAGCACTAACCGGCATATCAATTGGCACCGTCAAAGAAAAGTTTCCCACGCTCAGCGTGACAGGGAAGCCGTATCATCTGGATAATCTAAAAGCGATTGTTCCTTTGTTTGAATCAGTTGATGCTTCCAAACTGGTAGAAAAGATTCAGACCGATATACAGTTTGAACAAGACGAAAGAAGCCAATAACATAATCGGAGGCCCTTCGGAGGGTACCCCCAGCGTCTCAAATTTGGTATAGTCCCGCAGGGACTACGACAAAATATGAGCAAAGTAATCAACCTATCAACCCCCTTTCCATAACACGATGAGACCCTGCTTACCATTGAAGAAGTACGAGCAATTAGTGGCTGTGAAACCTATACCGACGAGCAGGCCTTGGCAGTAGCAGATACTATCACCACATTCGCTACCTTGATTGTGAACAACTTATTTAAGAATGGCACCCATCTTGCGACTGAAAAATCAGTTCCCCTAAACCAACAAAGAATAGCTGCATGAGCGTTACTTCCACCTTCGCCAAGTTTGCAAAAACATCTTCGGTAAGAACCGGGCTTCAAGAGGCCAAAACTGCTGTTGTCTATACCCGTGTTTCTTCCAAAGAGCAAGCAGACACCAACCTTTCTCTGGACTTCCAGAAGAAGGCAATTGAGGAATATGCCGGACGTAATGCCTTCACAACTGTAGCCTATTTTGGCGGCACTTACGAAAGCGCCAAAACTGATGGCCGTAAAGAGTTCGGCAGGATGCTGGACTTTATCAGAAAGAATAAGGGTAAAGTCTCGCACATCCTCGTATATACCCTTGACCGATTCAGTCGCACCGGTGGCGGAGCTATTAAGCTTGCAGAGGAGCTACGGGAAAAGTATGGCGTTACAGTATTTGCCGTAACACAGCCTGCCGATACCTCCAACCCAAGCGGTGTGTTACAGCAGTCGGTTCACTTCATATTCTCGCAGTACGACAATCAGCTTCGCAAACAGCGTGCTGTTGCAGGCATGAAAGAAAAGTTTCAGAAAGGTATCTGGTGCGTAAAACCCCCGTTCGGCTATGATATCATCCGCAGAAACGGCGAACGAAAGATTGTAGTCAATGAGATAGGCAAAAAGCTAAAGAAGGCTTTTATCTGGAAAAGTCAGGGTCTAAAGAACGAGGAGATAATAGTTAAGCTAAATGCGCTTGGTGTATCCATGTACAAGCAGAAGTTGTCGCAGACTTTTGACAACCCATTCTATTGCGGGATGCTCAGCCACAAGATGCTTGATGGGAAAGTGGTAGAGGGCACACATGAGAAGTTGGTTAGTGTAGAGCTTTTTCTTTCGCTTCATGAGGCGAAGCAGAAGCGGGGCGGAAAGCTTGGTGTATCTCATCAAAAGGAGAATGATGCTATCCCACTCAAAACCTTCCTGTATTGTGAGGAATGCAATCAGCCGTTGACAGGATATATCGTCCGGTCAAAAGGGATTTATTATTACAAGTGCCCGACTAAAGGATGCAAGTGCAATAAGAACGCAGATGCCCTCAACAAAGCCTTCATCAAGTACCTTCAGCCGTATCAAATGGATGAACGCTTTTCCGGTCTGCTTTTGAAGGTGGCGAGCAAGATATTTGACAAACAGCAGGAGGCGAGTGGCGAGGAGGGAAAGATTATTGCTGCTAATCTAAAAGGCGTAAAAGACCGCATGGAAAAGCTGGAAGAACGCTACTTCACAACTTCAGAAATGAGCCGCGAAACATACGAGCGATTACTACGGAAGTTCGGTGACGAAAAGCGCGAATTGGAAGCGCAACTGCAAAACACAGCCGTAAATAGTTCTAACCTTAAAAACCAGTTGGAAGAGGCGGTAACAATTTCGTCCAAACTCGCGCCCACATGGATTTCCAGCGATGTGAAGGGTAAGGAAATAATTCAGAGAATGGTGTTCCCGAAGGGAATCGCCTACAATCGCCAAAAAGAGACACTTCTAACCACAGAAGTAAATTCAGTTTTTCAGCTTATGGCAGACGTAGCAAAGCTTTCAGCGGATGGCAAAAATGACAAAGGCACTCAATTGAGTGCCTTGTCCAGTTTAGTCGGGACGACTAGATTCGAACTAGCGACCCCTTGCACCCCATGCAATATTTTTTAGTTTGCCAGTCTTTGCTGCTTTTTGATAAATACCTCTCTGTCAATCTATTTCGTGCAATAGTTGTCTTTAGCTGTCTTCATTCTTTGTCAGTTTTTGCTACTTTTGTTTAAACCATGTTTAAACCAGCATTTCAAAGTTCTTCTTTTTATGTCCTCAATTAAAGTGCTTCTTTATACCTCCAAAGTACTTAAAAACGGGGAGCACCCCATTATGCTGCGCGTCATAAAAGACCGTAAGCCGAAGTACATTTCTATCGGTGCTTCTTGTGCGCCCGAGCAGTGGGACGAAAAGAAAGACCTACCTAAAAAGAAGCATCCACTTTACCATGAACTATCGGTTCTGATTGACAGCAAGAAGATAGAAGCCAAAAAACTGGTGATTGGACTAGTCAATGAGCAGACCGAACACTCGGCAGAAGAAGTAATAACAGTGCTGAGAGGTTCAACGGTAGAAAAGCAACAGGTACTGCAATATTTTGACACAGTAATTGAAGCATTGAAAAAGCAGGATAGAATAGGAACTGCAGAAATCTTCAAGTCCACGAAAAACAGCCTCTCTACCTTCCGCAATGGAAAGGACTTTGACTTCTCTATGGTTGGGCATTCATTTCTATCAAAATGGGATGAATCATTACAGATGAAAGGCGTAAGCCTTACTTCCATATTTGTATACATGCGCACCTTTCAGCGCCTTATCAATATGGCCAAAGAAAATGGTCTTGTAAAAAAAGACTTTGCCCCTTTCAAAGAATTCAGCTTCTCCAAATACCGCCGGCATAAGACCAAGAAAAGGGCAATTCCAAAGGATGATATAAAGGCCATTGCCGCTTTTGAAATAGAGCCGCATACCAGCATGTATCATTCAAGGAACTACTTCATCTTCAGCTACTACAACCGTGGGATAAACTTTATTGACATGGCCCTGCTTAAATGGAAGGACATCAATCAGGGCAGGCTGAACTATGTGCGCAGAAAGAACAAGAAGAACTTTACGATGGCATTGCTTGACCCTGCACAAGAGATACTTTCCTACTACAAAGAGTATTACTACAATGGTCAGGAAAGCTTTGTTTTTCCTATTCTTAATCCCGATTACTTGTCGCCTGTTTCTGTAAAGAATCGTTGCAAGAAAGTGCTGACGCAGGTAAATGCTGATCTCAAGGAAATAGCGAAGGAATTAAAGCTTTCAGAATCCCGGCTTACCACTTATGTAGCCCGGCATACTTATGCAACCGTGATGAAAAAGAGCGGTCAGTCTACTGCTGTAATAAGCGAGGCGCTCGGGCACGACAGTGAAAGCACGACCCAGATTTATCTGGATAGCTTTGAAAATGATGTGCTGGATGAAGCAAGTAAGGCTATTCTCTGATTTATATGTAGGGCTTATGAGCAAAGGTTTGTGAGGCTAATTCTCTAACCGGCCATCCTTCAAAAACAAAATGCGCGCATGGTGAACTTTATTGAGGCCATTAATATTTTACTGGAACGGCATGGCGAAGTCCTTAAGGAATTGGCAGAGCATGAAGCAGAGGGGAAGATGCTTAAAATAAGCATTCAGATGGAGCGTTTGCGTACGCCCGCAGAACGAAAGGCTCTTTTTGAAAAACATTACCATGAAACTCTGGATGCATTAGAAGCTTTAGATGAAGGCCCTTTTTTGATGGTGTATTACGCGAGTAACGTACTTCCAAATACGGAGAAAACTGTTGAACAGTTATCTGATAATACCAAGCGTTTATCGGACGCCTTTGGTAGGACGAACGCACTGCAAACAATGGATTTTTCAGATGTTGCGGCGCTGGAGCTAAATGAGATTCCAAAGGACCATATCCTCCGTCAGGCACTAATGGTCATTAAGGATTATGAAGCGCACGAGCATTTTCTAAAATCAGTAAGCTCCATACTGAAAATGTTTGACGAATTGGACGCCGGCGAAAAGCTATCTACAGAGCAGCTTCAAAACATCACTACACCTGAATCATTTAAGCTGCTGCTGGATTCATCAATTGAAGCCGCTCTGCAGCCGCTTTTTGAAAAACATAAGCAGCCCTTCATTGATAAGCAATACCTCAATGTTGATGAAGCTGCGGCTTATCTGAACATGCCCAAGGACACCTTATATGGGCTTACCAGTAAACGCCTGATTCCATTTTCAAAACCCGCCAAACGCCTTCAGTTTAAGCCGGCAGAGCTGGATGAGTGGATGGCTAAGGGAAAGAAACAATCTATTGACGAAATGAAAAGTGCAGCAACAAAGAGGAAATAGAATAAATTCCTTGCCCGGAGCGCGGCAGATTATACCAAAGGCAGCACCCCATGTTCTTCTGCATACTCTATTACTTTCTCCGCCTCGCTCACCGGGAGACTCTCAAATTTCTTGTGGTTGCGCAGCTGCTTCCATATAGCCTGTTGTTCTGTTCGCAATACGGCAGGAGCCTCGGCAATCAAGAAGGTCTTCGGAATGACGTTCTGCTCCTCAAATGCTTCGCTAAGCAAAAGCACTTGCCCTAACTCGTACTTTATGTCTGCTACACGACGGTTCAAGTCAAGAAACTGAACAATAACGGGACGCTCATTGCGGCCAATAGCATCCACTTTTACCGACGCTATCAGGGATGGAACTTCGGCCGTCGTTATTTGCCGGTCGCGGTTGAAGTGACGTGCAATCTGGGGTTCGTGCGTTGTCAAAAAAACCTCAATGCTGCTCTCAGTCACCATGCTTTCCGCAAGCGGCAGACTGTTATCAACATACAATTCATACAGTTGCTGAAAGCTAAGCTGTGAAGCTGCAACATCAATGTGTTTCGGTGCAGAGAATTGCAGGATGCTGTTGTTATAGCGGCTGAGGTAAGCAATATAACTATCACTGAACAGCGATTGCCTGCCCAGGTTCTTCAAAGTGGATTGACCAGTAACAGACCTTGCTTCCTGTCGGGCCGCTGTCGCTATGTTACGGATGCTGTCCTTTAGCAGCAGCACAGCAGTATCGCTTATAAGGTGCTTAGCTGCGGCCAGCTTGTCTTTGGAATAGCTGAAGAACGCGTGTCCGGCATCGTCTGTCAGCAACAGGCCAATAGAAATCTTCTCCCCTATCTGGGGGCGGATAAGCGCTGAGAGAATACTATACTTAGTTGCCATGACTCCGTGTGTTTATTGCCTGCTGAAGTATCTCCAGAAAAGCTTGCCTGCACTCAGCAAACCACTCATCGGTAAATAATTGAGCGGATAGCTGCTGTTGTAATTGTCCCACGTTTATTTGCCACTCCTGCGGTATTGCAGCCAACAATACAGGAGTAGCTTTTTTGCAACTCTGAATACAAAGATACCATTTGGAAAAAAGCGCTTGCAGCCAGGCTTCATTACTTAACTGATTCGTAGTAAAGAGACGATGTAAGAGCGGCGTAGAAAGAAGGCTGGTGGCAGCATCTAATGTGTACAAGCCAAGTTTAAGATTGCCGCCATTAAATATTGCCTCGTGGTCAATTGGCACGAACCGCCTTATCGCGCCCTCAGCGCGCATCATCAGGTTTTGATTATTCCAATTCCGGTCGTCGTTGCCCAGCCAGATGTCTGCGAAGCAGATGGCAAGAAAATCTTCTCCTGAAAAACTGCCCCGCTGACTTACGGGCATCTGCGCAAGAAACTGGTCGGCTTCCTTGAGTTCAGCATTGTAAAGGCTCCCGAACATCGGCACATTAATATTGGGACTTCGCCGGAAGATTGCTGCCACGCCAACGTCTTCCCTTCGCAAGCGAATAAAAGAATACGGTTGCGTCGCAAGGTGCCACTGGCCCAGGAAGGCAGTACCAAGGTACTCACGCAGCAGTCTTTCGGCAGCAGTGTCTCCAACAGAGGCATACTTAGCCACGTAATACTGAAGGTCACTGCCGTGCGCCAGTAGAGGCTTGCAGGCCGTGTCAAAGTAGTGAGTTGCCTCCTGTATCGTAATGAGCATGGGTGCCGCTGAAGCGTAATCGTCGACTAATTTAGGATTGCAATCTGCTTTTCCTTCCTGCGCTTTTCTTGCTGCCCGATGTTACGGCAGACCTTTCCCTCTTTATCTTTTCCAACAGCACACTCGCCGGCTCATCAGCCATGTCTTGCGGCACAAGCTCCCCACGGAACGCTTTAGCTAAGATGCTTTGCGGGAGCTTGTCTATTTGCGCTTTAGCTTTTTTGTAGCGGGCTTCTATTTTGTCCGCGAAGGCGAAGAGAGCACCAATCACTCTTGTGATTTCATGTTGCTCTGGCAGACTTGGAAGCTGAATTAGCAAGCTCTTAAGTTGTGTAGTATTTATTCTTGGCCTCGTTGCACCGTGTATGTTCAATACCAATTGGTGATAGGAGTTAAAAGAGACCAACGAGTACAGCAGAAATTGCTTGTCAACCTTCTTTTCGTCAGGACGAATGCAAAAGCAATCTGCTTTCGCAATGGCATTGCCTGATAGTTCCGGTAGAATACAAGCACGGATTTCTTCTGAAATAAATGAGGAGAAGATGATGTCTCCGCCTCCTACTGTGTGCCTTAATAGAGTCTGATATTTTTCTTCGGTTATGTAGGTTTCCTTTTCAGAAACAAAATCTAAGTGCTCAATATTTTCAAGACGAATAA
This sequence comes from Chitinophagaceae bacterium, assembly GCA_965246785.1. GTDB lineage: Bacteria > Bacteroidota > Bacteroidia > Chitinophagales > Chitinophagaceae > UBA1952. The sequence continues at coordinate 15,802 of CBDFFM010000019.1, read as the reverse complement.
CTCTAATGCCTGAATCCGTGTAGTCTGCCGTTTTAAGATTGGACCCAAAAGGGCCGTCAAACAGGCCACCTTTCGGTATCAGCGTATCTAAGGCAATTTCCTGCCAGTCATCTTCTATTCTGTTCTTTTTTCGCCAATCATTGGTAAGCTTTCCGCTTACCGCAGCATTCAAAACACTCTGCCGAAACCGCTTTAGGATTTTAGGCACTTGCTCCAAGCGCCGCTTATTGCTTTCCACCTTTTGCATCAAGGCATCCAGCTTGGCTACAATCTGGTGCTGCTCTGCAAACGGTGGAAGGGAAATTTCATAATCAGCTAAATCCCCAAGCCTAATATACCTAATTGTACTTCCGCGATTGTCTTTAGTAATTTCGGAAAGCTTTCCAGAAATGTAGTAGTAGAGGTACTTAGGCAACACCTTGAAGTCTTGAAGGACATAAGTTCTTTGATAAGCATTAAACTTTCCTTCGTAAAATTTCACATTAAAAAAGCCGTTACCAGCAACCAGTATTGCCTGCCCTTCAAATTCATAATTGTCAATTCTGGAAACATCTTGTGCGCATGTAAAAAAAGGATATTGCCCTTGAGGATTGCCTTCATTTACATCCCTTTTCCCGGTAGTAATGGAACTGATTGTCCCTATGCTGGCCTTAGCCCATCCCTGCGGCAAACTATTCTCCATCGCTTTCCAATAAGATTAAAATGTCCCGCAAATCATCCACCACTGCTTCCAGCTCGCCGATAGCTTCCGTTGCAAGTACAGACGGTTCCGGCAGGCTGTCAGCGTCTTCCATGCTTTCATCACGCAGCCAGGTAATGTCCAGCTTGTAGCCGCGCCGCTTCACATCGTCCATGCTAAAGGAGCGGAAGCGGCCGGTCTCGCCTTCGTCTTTGCGCAGGCCATTGCCGTTCGGGTCGGCGCCGTAGCAGCGCTCAAAGTCTTCAAAATGCTTGGCAGTCAGCGGGCGGTCTTTCTTGGTAATGCCTTCTATGTTGCTGCGCCCGTCGTAAATCCATACATGCTCCGTCGGCTTCCCTTTCTGCAGGAAAATCACATTGGCCTTTACACCCTGGGCATACGGCGTAAAGGTGCCGCGCGGCAGCCGTAGGATGGTGTGCAGGTTGCAGTCCTGCATCAGTATCTCAAACACCTCGGCGGCCTTGTCTTCAAACAGCACATTGTCGGGCAGCACAATCGCCGCCCTGCCGCCGGTTTTCAACACGCTCAGAAAATGCTGAACAAAATTGAGCTGCTTGTTGCTCGTCTCTACGGTAAAGTCGTCGCGCTCCGGTACCTGGTTCGCACCCTTCGTGCCGAAGGGTGGATTGGCGAGTATCACATCAAAACGCTCCGCGCCCGGCGTGTTATAGATCGTATCGCCCAGCTTTATTTTGGGCGTCACGCCGTGCAGGTACATATTCATCAGCGCCAGCCGCCGTGGCCGCGCCACCAGCTCCTGCCCGTAAAAGGTCTGCTCGCGGATGCGCTTTACATCCTCACGCGGCAACGCTCCCTTGCTTTCGTGCATCAGCCATTCGTAAGCCGACACCAGGAAGCCGCCGGTGCCGCAGGCCGGGTCAGAGATGGTGAAGCTTGCCTTGCCGCGCGGGTCGGGCTTCATCAGCCGCACCATACTTTGTATGAGCGGGCGCGGTGTGAAGTATTGGCCTGCACCCTTCTTGCCTTCTGATGCCGCCTTCTCCAGCAGCCCTTCAAAGGCAGCGCCTTTCACATCCACATCCATAGACGTCCACTCGTCTTCTTCAATCAGGTTGAGCAGCTTTTTCAGACTTACCGGATTGTTGAAGCGGTTTTGCGCCTGCGTGAATATCTCGCCAAGCAGGCCTTTTTCTTTAGCCAGCTCCCGGAGCGTATCCGTGTAGTGGTCCATCAGGTCGCCGCCGCTCCGTGCCTTCAGCGCCTGCCAGTTGTATGCTGCGGTCAGGTGTACTTCCTTTTCATCCGCCATCTTCAGGAAGAGGAGAAAGGAAAGCTGCTCTATGTAATCGTTGTAATCAATGCCTTCGTGCCGCAGGGTATGGCAAAAGCCCCAGAGTTTATTTACTACATCACTCATGTTATGCTGCTATCGCTAAGTTTATCTCGCTAATCATGTTTTCGTAATCGTCGGGGAATACTCTTTTGAATTTGGTTAAGCCGCCACGGTCTGTGAATACCGGCAGCTCTTTTAAATCCGTTTCGTCCAAGGTCATATTATGCTTCAGGTGCTCTTTGATGTAGCCCATCCATTTATGCTGCTCATCGGTAAGCTGCTTTCCGGCAGTTACTTTTTGTATTGCCTGACTAACGCGTTCTTCCGGGCTTAGCAGTGGCTCGCTGTCTTTCGCCGCGTGCTTCACCATGCTGATAATGTCCACCACATCCTTGTGATGAATGATTTTGTGCGCCCGCTGTAAATCATATTCGTAGAAGGTGTTCTCTTTCAACTTCCCTTTCAATTCATTCAGGGCAGCCGTGTTCCAGTCTTTCGGCTTATTCAGCAGAATGGATATGGCTTCTATCGCCGTCTCATTCTCTTTTACAAATACCGAGAATGCGTCCAGGTAATCTTCGGGCTTCAGCAGCTTTCCGCCCGTATCAAAAAGCACCTCAGAGCTGACAGTATCTTCTACCTCGTAGCCAATCAGAAACGACTTTTTTGCCCGCTCATAATTCTCCAGCAAGTCCTGGAACTGCTCGTTTCGGAGCACTTCCATTACGCTGGAAAAGGAGTCAAATATTTGGGGAAAAGATTTCGGCATTAATACTTGTCAAAAAACTTAGCGAGGCTTTCAGCAAACTTACCCATATCCCCATCGGGAATAAAGGCAGAGAATTTATCCCGTGCATTGCCGCTCATGCTTTTCTCAATGCGGTGCATTCGCTTGCTCAGGCGTTTGGCATTCGCTTTCCGGTCTTCGCCGTTGTAGATTTTTTCAATCAGCTCTTTGATGGTTACGGTGTCTGTAGCCGGCGGGTCAATCTTAAAGTTGTAGCTGGCATTCTTGAAGTAGCGTATCAGCGTTCCATTGAAGCAATCAAAAATCACGAAGTGGGTCTTGCTAATGTCGTCGCATTTGCGTGTGCCTCTACCTAGCATCTGTTCCCAAAGTATCCGAGACTTCACAGTTCGCAGAAACACGATAAACTCCAACGCGGGTATGTCCACGCCAGTGCTTAGCATGTCAACCGTAACAACGATTTTGGGATTAGGTCGGTTCCGGAATTCTTTTATTTTTTTCAGAGGCCTGTCAACCGTCGGGCTGCCGGTAATCTTTGCAACGAAATCATCACCGCGGTTATAAACCGCCTTGCAGGAACTCACCAGCCTATCGGCATGCGACACGATTGGTATATCGTTAGAGGCAAAGATTAAGGTCTTAGGAAAGCGGCCAGTAAGTGCTTCAAACTCATCCGTGTATTTCTTTAGCTCTTCAATTACTTTCTGCGTGGTATCCGGCGCGGTGATTTTTTGTTCAATCTCCGAAGAGGTGAACGTGCGTTCGTCTTCCAATTGGTCAATCTGCTCGCGGCCCGTCTCTGTATCTATCATCCCTACTTGTTCGCCCTCTTTGAGAAAGGCGCCATTCATTATTACATTAGAGTTGATGGCAACTGCGTCGTAATCCACCAGGTGACCTTCGTCAATAGCTTGCTGTAATGGATAATTGAAAATGGGCTTGCCGAAATAAGCAACAGTATGTGCGGCGGGTGTAGCGGTGAGGCCAACTTTAATCGCATCAAAGTGATTGAGCACAGAGCGCCAGACATTGGTTTCCTTAGAGGTATATCCGCGGTGGCACTCGTCGGCAATGATGAGGTCAAAGGCGTGAGAAGGAATCTTTAGCCGGTCGGTGTCGCTATCGTCCTCTATTTCTCCGGTGCCTTCATCCTCAAAAGCTGCTTCCATGCCATAGAGATTTATGGCCATCCGCTGAATGGTACAGATATAGATGAATGTTTTGCTGCCGTCTGGATTTGTGAGGTAGACGTTAGGCAACACAGTTGGGTCGTAGCTCTCTCCTTCAAAATCTTCCTTTCTGAATTTTTGAGAATACAATTCGTATTCGTCCTTGAATTTAATGTTCCGTGGTGTGTCAAATGAAGCAAAGGCCGTTACCGCCTGGGCAGCCAACGATTTTCGGTCAACTAGAAACAGAATTCGCTTTGCGTATCCAGACGCAAGCATCCTATATACAAGATTGACGGTCGTAAAAGTTTTGCCCGTGCCGGTCGCCATCGCCAGAAGCATTTTCCTCTTGCCTTCGCCTAATTCCTCCTCATATTTCTCAATGGCAGCCTTTTGATATTTGCGAAGTCCCGGCGTGTCAACCGGTTTCTCGTCTAACCATTGTAATGCAGGCTCCAAGTCGGTGTAAAAAGCATCATGAATTGCGTCCGGTGTATGGAAACTGTAGATTTGGCGGCTCAGGTTTTGCAACTTTCTTGCGTCAAGATGGTAAATCAGCTCACCGTTTGACGAATAAAGGAAGGGGACGTGGTAATTATTCCACTCTCCGACTGTTTTGTCCGCGCCTTTTGAGTACCGCTTCGCCTGTTCTAGGACATTTTCAGCACCGACCTCTAATTTTTTTGCTTCAACAACGCCAAGAAGCCTTCCTTTTACAACTAATGCATAGTCTGCAGGTCCATTTGCTGTTGGAAACTCTTCAATCGCATGAGCCGACAGCGCAGAAAGGTCAATTCCTTCGTAAAAAGGTGTGACAGACCAGCCGGAGTCTTTCAGCAGTCGGTCAATTCTTTTTTTTCTGGTGACTTTTTCTGATTCGTAGGGCATTTAGTTTGACTTTTCGCGGCAAAATGCCGTCAGCATCCGCAATTGTATGTATTTCGCCGGCGATTTTCCCTAAAAGTCGGTGCACCGCATGTAAAAACACGGAATAATGCGGATAAATGCGGCTTTTACACCGTTTTTTGCTGCACAAATGCTGCGTTAGCTAGATTCACATTAGGTCCTGTGTAAGTTCACGTTAGTAGTTGAAACAATATCGGTTAGAGCTAGGTTAGAATGAACATGTATTATGCCTATTTTTCAGTTTCAATTCTTTATTAAATGCCCGAAAATCAAAGTAAGAATGGCGAAGCATCCGACGTAAAGAGCTTGCTGGCGCGTATTAAAGAGCTCGAGGAGGCTTTGAGATATTCTAAGGTAAAAGAAGACGAGGCAATGAAGCTTGTCGTTGAAGTTCATCGGCGGAATCATGTCTATATAGAGGAGAATGCCAAGCTAAAAGCGCGCAATAAAGAGCTGGAAGACCCGGATGACAGGCACCATACTAGTGGATTAGGATGGCTGGGTAAAGTTGTGCATGTGATAAGAAGGATTGAAAGGCCACTTCGCTCAAATGAAATTCTCCACGAGTTACTTGCAATGGATAAGGATAGAGATTTGAGTAGCCGCGCAAATCCCAATACTTATGTTTCCGTGGTTCTTACCAAGGGCGTGCAGAGCGGTAGATTGAAGATTTATAAAGTTCCCGGCACGCGTGGTGGGTATTATGCGCTGGAGGAGTGGGTTGATAAGGATGGAAAGCTTAATGATGAAATGAAAAGGCAATTGCTTTAATGTTTGTTGCAGCTTAGTAGCTGACGATACGGCAACTAATGAACCAATTTATAGACGGCATTGTCTGGGGTAGCCGAATCTTTTACTAGAAGAAAATATACCCCATGCGATAATTCGCTCCGAAGTTCTATCTCCCCTGATGCCGGCATAAATCCTCCCTGTATCAGTTGACCGTCTATCGCGAATAGTTGGTAACTGAGATAAGCAGTGCCACCTGCTTTACCCGTCCGAAGTCTGATATTGTTTGAAAAGGGATTAGCGACAAAAACGTTGTTCTGCAAACTGGAGCTGGTGACCGTAATACCGGTTGATGGCACTAATGTAGCGGCGTGAAGGCTAAGTCTGCAAAAACGGGTAGGTGGTCAGAACACTCATATAACGCTTGTGCTATTACCGGCGACACTGCTGTATTGGAAGGCATATCCGTTATTGCTACGCCATAATGCTTTCCATCATTTCCGAACGCAGTATAAGTACCAAGGATGTAGTTCAGGCCTTTGGAGCCATTAAGGATTGCATCGGAAACTAGGATAAAATCAAAGCGGGAATCAAGTCCGCCACTCGCACCACCGTCAGACAGCATCGCAAGTCTGGGTGATTGAGTGTGTATGTCAGTGAAGTTTGAGTTGTTATCCCAACTTCCGGGCCGATTTAGCGGGTCGTTGAGCCGTGCATTATTATTCGCAGGGGCTGTAAGGTTTTGATAAGCCACTTCGTTGCTCGTATAAAGATTGAAATCGCCTAACATAATAATGTTCGCGGCCTTATTGAGCGCAGTCAAGTATTCTGAAACCAATTTCGTCTCTGCGGCGCGTTCCGCCCGGTCGGAAGACCCGTTGGAAGATTTGAGGTGTGCGGTGATTACAGTAAGCCATGCAGTATCCCGGTATATGGCAAGCTCGGGGTAGTCGTAATAGAATTTGTAGGCAACGATATCCCGCACAACGCTGGAGATGATTGTATCATCTACTAAATGAAATGTATTTCGTTCCCAAAACAGTCCGTCTAACTGCGTGGTGCCGGTGGTATTGTGTATGCCGCCATGCACCGAGGGATAAGTCAATACGCTCAGCAGTGTGTCCAGCATGCCAGGCACAGCGGTAGATACTTCATTGAAGCAAATGAGGTCTGGCCTGATTTCCTGAAGGATTGGCTTGAGCCGTATGTTCTTTCTGGTATAAGTGTTCGCGGAGTTGCCATAATTCAAAAGGTTGTAGGCACAAATCCGGAACGTATCGGTTTGGGCAGCCACGCAAATTGAGTAAAGCAACAGGAGCTTTATCAGCATGATTTTCAGCATGCCTACTTAATGATACACAATGTGCCATCCGGGATTATCTTATTGCTTCGCCGGGACTTAAGTTGCCAGTTCTTTAAGAGCAAAGACTCCTACTCATTTGTAGGTGCGAAAGCTTTTGCCGCTTTGATGTCAAGGTAGCCTCCCTTAAAGAGTTCGTTTTTCACTATGAAGCGCGCAATCTTTTCCGTTTTTACAGCAAACCACTTAGTTACCTCTACATTCTCTCCAAGAGATAAAAACGAGAACTTAAGATACGTTTGAGTGCCGGTTGGGTTGGACTGGGAACGGAGCGATGTAATAACGCGAGACCCCGGTGTAATTACTAAAACCTTTTGATGTTCCTTGTCAAAAACCGTGTACTCACAGTGATTGCTGCCGAAACCGCAACCATCCCTTTCAATAAACGCATATAGACTATCGTCAACAACAATCTTGTCGTTAGTTAAAATAACCTCGTTCTTTTCTGCATTTGCGATGAAAGACAACAAAAGCATCAAGGCAGTAAAAATTTGCTTCATCGCGCAAAAGTATTTATGCATTTACTTGAACAGCCAACTTAATGATTTAATAACCAGAATGGTTGAGTGCTAACTTACAATATGAGTGCTGCGTAGCGACTAGCATAAAAGCAACAGTCAAGTCGGCTGATATTAGAATGAGTTTCGCCACAAAACACTTCGATAATTTGAGTTTAAGGCAATAGTAGACTATAGCTTTCGCACACTATCATTGATGGACTTGCAAGGATGGCGTATGCTAACGAAATAGTGAACTAAGACGCGCTCAAGGCGCGGGAGGTTCGCTCATAAGGTAATGGCTCTAGCTGGAACCTTTACTATTTTTGAGCTATGAAATTTATGCTTGTGTGCCTACTGGCTTTAATGCCATTTTTCTTATTCGCTCAACACCACGCTAAGCCTATTTATTCTGTGATACGAAGCAATCATGGACTTGTTGATATAGTTTTGAATGTTCCGCCTACGAGGCAAAACATCAAACTTGCGATTAAGGCCGTTTGTGTCGGAATAAATACTGATAAAGCTGATGTAGGGGTGTGGAAGAGTAAGCAATACTTTCGAGCAACACAGGGGTATGGTAGAATGATCGCGCTGTACTTTCCGACAATGGACAACAAAGCCAATTGGGATTACCGTTTGACATTCCCGAAACATAAGGATTGGGATGAAAGCAAATCGGCTTATGGCTATTAAATACTGCGGTTAATATTCAAACTGAGACACTACCCAATTGCCGCATAAAACTTTGTAAGCTTGAAAAACGTTACAGCACTTACAAGAAGTTTCTGTCTGTCGGAAATATATAGGAGAGAGAGTCGCTTTACGCTGTTAATGCCTGTACACTAAGCCGCTCATCAAAGCCTCACACTATTATAACGCCACGGTAATCACCCTATGATAGAGTCTTACGAATTTTGAATCGCTTCAGCAGAAAAGTCAACCGGGTAGGGCTGCATACGCGCAAAAGTTACCCCATAATCCCGGTGCAGGTTCATTCTGCACAGCCGTGTAAGCTGCTTATTAGCTTGCGCGGCTTTTTTGCCGTTTGGCCTTAACGATTTTTGGATTTTAAGTCTGCTTCACTGACATGCCACTCCGATTTTAATGATCCTGCAACGTCTTTGAACTGGACCTTCAATACCCTCGCACCCTTGGGGCCAGATACGCTTACAAGACCAAAGTTCTGCGCCACAATCAGGCTTCCGGGTACGCGCTGCGGCATGTGTTCTTCCTCGTTCGCAGGCTTCGCCGGGCTGGATGTAAATGGTGAAACGGTCACATCGTAAAGTGGATACTTACTCGGCCGCTCCATGCGGATAATCTCGCTATGGTGGCGGTCGCCAGTGAGGAATACCACGCCGTTGATGTCGTACTCCGCGATGAAATCCATCAGTTCCCGCCACTCATTGCCAAAATGCCTCATGCAGTCAAAAGGTGAGAGTGGATTCAGTACCTGGCTGCCGTTTACGATTATCTTGAATGGCGCGTACTTCTGCATTAGCAGCGCGTCTTTGAGCCAGGCCATCTGCTCCGCGCCCAGCATGTGTTTATTCGGATTCGGCTTGCCGTCTAAGCTGTCTTTCACATCATCAGCAGAGCGCCAGGTGCGGTCGTCCAACAGGAAGAAGGCAACATCGTTGTAGTTGAATTGCGTATAGATGCCTTTGCCATCCTTTCCGAAAGAAGGGTTGGGCCAATAGTCTGCAAAGTAGTCGCGGCCTTCGCTCGTATAGATGTAAGAAGCACCATAATCATTGGGGCCGAAATCGTGGTCGTCCCAGATGGCGTAGTGCGACATCGCCTTCAGCAGCGGCTGCAAAACCGGGAGGCTACGGTCGTGATGAGCACGGTAGCGAAGCCCCCATGTGCTCATGTAGTCCGCTTCGCGCGTGTACCAGTTATCGCCGAGCCAGAGCATGAAATCGGCAGGCTGCTTTGCCATAGTCAGGAAGATGGAAGAGTCGCCGCCATAAGGCTTTCCCGGCCGGTCGTACTCCGGCTGGTTGAAGTATGCGCAGGAGCCGGTGAGAAAGGAGAAGTCCGGTGCGGGTTTGCGCCACTGCCAGAGGCTTTGGGTGGTAAAAGAGCCTTCTATTTTTTCTTCTTCCTTTTTAAGTGTATTGAAGGCCGAGATTTTGTACCTGTATTTGGTGCCTGGCGCCAATCCACTAAGCATAAAGGTGGCAGGATTAAAATCATCACGAAGTGTGCCGGTATAAGTCTGTTGGCCTCCACCATTCGTATCAGTTCCATCCTTCCACCATCTGATAACAACATGATTCACTTTAGGCGCAACTTCAACCCATATGCGGGCGGTACGTAGCTCAACGTAGCCGGCCATAGGCCCCGCGACGAAGAGCGATTGAGCGAAGACGATTTCAACCGACAGCAGCGACAGTAGAAGACACAGGATGTTTTTCATAGCAGAAAGTTTAGCGGAAGTTGTGGAAATACGACGATTAAAGCAGACAACAATGCCACCGCGAAAGGTGGCACTGCTTCATTGGGGTAGGGTTTACAGGGGTTTCACAACGAATCTTAATTAAAGAGGTAGCGCAGGCCAATCTGCATTTGCCAGCGGCTGAAAATGGATGTATTGTCCACATAGCTCTGCGTATATGGAATCTGATTGGCGGCATCCTGATAAACGAATGAATAGCGCGGCTTGCCAGGATTAACTGTTGCCGTTGCGGGCACAGTGCCTTCATACTTCAGCACGTTCAGGTTGTTGAATTGCTTTGCAACGCCCCAGTTTGTATTGAGCAGGTTGCCCACGTTGACAACATCTAAGCTCAGGCGCAGCGTGTGGCGAGACTTTGCAAAGCGGCCCGTTTGCAGATATAAGTCCTGCGTCACATTAAAATCAAGGTGCTTGTACCAAGGCAGCACAGCGGCATTGCGCTCCACAACCTGACCACGGCGATTGCTCAGGTAAGGGTCCTGATTGATGAAGGCGTTGAGCTGGTTCCATTCCTGCGTGGCGGTGCGCGTGTCTGTCACAGTGCCGCCGCCGGTATTCACCGGCACAAGCACGATGTCGTTGATATCCTTCGGCACATAGATAAGGTCGTTATTGCCGCCTGTTCCATCGTTGTTCACGTCGCCCTGATAGGTATAAGAACCGACGCCTGCGGGTGCTGCATCAAATACAAAGCCGAAGCTGGTAGCAAAATGCTTCGCGTATTCAAAACGGTACGAAGCCTGCGCAATCACACGGTGTGGCTGATAATAGTTGGAATAGCCCAGCTCCGGCGCATTGGGGTCGCCGCTTACGGGACGGTCGCGCCAGTTGGAGGCAGCGATAGAGCCGCCGTCATTCAGCGACTTGGCGACGCTGTAGGTGTAGGCTGCGGAAACAAAATAATTCTTAGCCGACTTCTGCGCCTGGAAGGTAAGCACATGGCTGTAGCCTTCCGTATAGTTCCTCATCAGGATGGCATTCGTGATGCGCGGGTTGGACTCTGTAGGCGTTGTGCCGCCATTATTGATTTGCGTAGCGCCGTAGCGGACACGGTTGTCAGAACCAGCCAGGCGTGTGCCTGTGGAAGGTAGATTTACGTTCTCAAAATTCACGGCGTTGATATCGCGGCTGTAGTTGTATTCTACCGAGCCAACGATGTCCCAGAAGAGCTTGTGGTCAACACCGAAGGTTGTTTTGAATACAGTTGGGTACTTGAAATTCTTGTCGGTAAACACCAGATTGTACGATGTATTGGCCGCGCCTGCTGCCGGGCGATACTTATTAATGTCCTGCGAGAACAGAATATTGCTGCCGGAAATCTGCGCAGGCGTTGTGTAGGAGAAAGAGCCAAACTGTACGCCATTGTTGGAAGCCTGATTAGAAATCCATACAAAAGGCGGCGGGCCGGAGAAGAGGCCGGTACCAAAGCGAAATTGCGTCTTGTGATTGCCGAATACATCCCAGTTCAGACCGAGGCGCGGCGAGAATACCGGGTTTGTGTTTGGCGCTGCGCCTACATCATACTGCATGCTGTCGCGGAAGGAAAGCATAGATGCCTTAGGATTGGATTCAAAGGCACTCTTGAAAATCGGAGCGTCCACCCGCACGCCGTAGTTCAGCGTCAGGTTGTCCTTTATGCGCCATTTGTCTTGCAGGAAAACGCCTATTTCCGTCACGCCCACTTCCGCAAACGGAAAGGAGCCGTCTGGCGTCAGCGCGTATTGCAATGCATAGCTTTTCGGCCCTTTATTGTTATAGAAATCGGAGAGCGAGTTGAAGACGTAAGCGCCTTCATAGTTCGGTGCAAAGCCATTCTTAAAGGTCTTCACATAGTTCTGCGTTCCGGCGGTAATCTCGTGCTTGCCGAGGTAATAGGTAAAGATGTCGGAGACCTGAAAAATGTTTGAGTTCAGAACGTTGTTGTAAGTAAAAGGCTCATAACCAAATGAGGTGAGCGTTTGCCCCTGCGCATTTAGAATGTCCACCAGCGGAAAGTCGCCGCTGCCGAGCGTGGCGCGGAAATCGCGCAACGCGGTGTAGCCAATCTGGAATTTGTTCGAAGCCTTATTTGAGAAACGTGTATTCAGCTCGCCGATAAAGATGTTGAAGTTGTTGTTGATGGTATAGCCGGAGCCGGAAAACGGCAGGCCGAAGTTGCCCGGCTGACGGTTGCCGTTCGGCGCGCCGGAATTGCTCGCGGCAATATCTGCAAAGGACTTGAGGTAATTATACTTCAGCGTAAGCGTGTTCTTACTATTGATGTTCCAGTCAATGCGCGCAGTAATCTTGTCGCTTTGTGTACGGTAGTTATAGCCTTCGTAGGAACCCGGGTCGTACTTATAATTGGCAATCAGAAACTGGCGCAGCGAGTCAAGCGTGGAAGCGCCTGCCTGGGATACTGAGCCGGGCACCGCGGTGCCGCCGGGTTGCAGGGCGGTGTAGGTTGTACCTGGGCGCTGAATGCGCTCCTGCTCGGCTGATACAAAGAAAAACAGCTTGTCCTTGATAATTGGCCCGCCTACAGAAGCGCCGCGCTGGTTGTACTGAAAGTCGGGCTTAGTAAGCTGTGTGGTGTGCAGGAGATAGCCCTGCATATCCGGGCTGCGCAGATAGGTGTAGATAGAGCCTTTAAACTCGTTAGTGCCACCGCGCGTAACTGTGTTCACGCCGGCGCCAGAGAAGGAGCCCTGCCGCAGGTCATAAGGCGAAACGCCCACCTGTATTTGTTCAATCGCATCCAGTGAAATAGGCTGCGAAGATGTTTGGCCGCCAAGCGTGCCGGAGAGGCCAAAGGCATTGTTGAAGTTGGCACCGTCAACCGTAATGTTGTTGTACTGCGAGGAGCGGCCACCAAACGAAAGACCGTTTGAGGAAGGCGTAAGCCGCGTAAAATCCTGCAACGAGCGGTTCACGGTAGGCAGACGCTCTATCTGTTGGCGACTCACAATTTCCTGAGAGCCGGTGTGGTTATCGTTGAATACTCGGTCTTGCCGGCGCGCGGTTACGGCTACGCCTTCCAGTTCCGTGTTTTCATCCTTCAATCCGAAATCGGCGCGGTATTCCTGGCCAAGGAGCACAGTTACATTTTCTAGCTTCTGCTCTTGAGAACCTACCTGTGAAGCAATGATGCTGTAAGGCCCGCCCACCCGGACGTTCGGGATGTTGTAGCGGCCGTCTTTCCGTGAAGTGGTACCGTAAACGGTGCCTGTAGGCATGTGGATTGCACGGATTACAACGTCTTCCGCGGGCTTACCGTCTGAGCCAACTACCCGGCCAACAATGTCTGATGTGGTGACTTGCGCGTGGAGCACGCTGCCGCAAAAGAGTGACGCGAACAGCGCAAAGAAGAGGAGCTTAAGCTTCATAGGGTGCGTTAACTTTTTGTTTGCACAAAAGTGACCGCACCGGCAAGAACGAAAGGTTACCGCCAACTTACGAAAAGGTTACCAAACGTCACGCACCGCCCAAAAGCATAAATGCCGCGGCTTACGAGGCCACGGCATCCTGCATCAAAAATCCCGGCTCTATTAATTACTCGCGTGGAGTCCCACCCGGTTTCCTTCAGTGTCCTGGAAGAAGGCCATATATCCCGTCTGCTCATCAATAAGCGTGCGCGGCATAATCACCTCACCGCCCGCATCTTCAACGCGGTCAATCACCTGCTGAATGTCAGGGTTAGCATTTAGATATACCATTGTTCCCACCATTGAAGGCGAGTGATAATCGCTCTTCACTAGTGCGCCGCCTACTTTTCCGCCGCCATCGGCGCCCGATGGAAACATGGTCATTTCCATTCCTGCCATATCTACGGTATTAAGAGCAACATCCAGAATGTCTTCATAGAATGCTTTGGCTCTCGCGGTGTCGGCAACTGGAATTTCAAACCAATTCAAAGCATTGGTGTGCTCGCTCAGCTTTTCAGGCATTGTGGATGTTTTTGGTGATTTAAAGAATGACTTCTGTTCAGCGTCTCAGGACTCAAAATTGAAAATGTGCTATTACGGTATCGTTACGGCTATGTAATGTTTCGGCGACTATACGCAGTGAAACAGGGTAGCAGTGGTTCGGTGATAATTCCTTAACCGCTCGTTAATAGGTGGCGGATACTTTCGCGCCCTCTTCTGCAAACCATTTACAATCAATAGTTATGAAACGAGTTTTATTATTTGCAACGCTTTTGAGCTGCGCTGCTTTAGCGGGCAATGCGCAATCGTTCACAAGCGGCAATGTGACTGCCCTTGTAGTAGCGGCAAGCGCAAGCAACACGACCGGAAGCATCATTGAACTGGGCAAGACGGCGAACCAGACAACCCCCGTCAACACCTACACTATCCCGGCAAGCACGACTACCTTGACAAATCAGCTGCGCTTTTCGGGAAGCGCGAGTTCAACAGGTTACCTTGCTAACACAAATGATGGTTCACTGCTTGTTTTTACAGGAGTAAATACCATCAACACGAGCGCCAATATCAATTCACTTAATCCGCGTGGAGTTGGGACGTTTGACGGTTCGGGCGCGTACAATTTAGCCACAACCTATACAGCTGGCACGTCAGGCGGAACACAAACTAGAGGCGCCTCTTCTTTGGACAATGCCAACTACTATATTGGCGACCAAACTGGATTTTTCACTAACGGCGGTAATAGCACGGCAGGGAGTCCTGCAGTTAATACGCGTTCAATAAAGGCATTTGGCGGGACTGTATATGGATTGACTTCAAGTGCATCCGCGCCACCAGTCTTTACTATTTCCGGTACGTCCAGTACAACATATACCAACCTGAATGGCTTGTCAAACGGGGCAACTACCATTCAGGATTTCTACCTGATTTCCTCTGGCTCAAACGGCACGACATACGACGTGCTTTATATACTAAGCGCGACAAGCGCAACAGCCGGCAGCGTTGCCAAATACTCGCTGGTGAGTGGCTCGTGGACGGCGAATGGCACTTACAGCACCGCCTTCGGCGGATTTGGCTTGGCGGCTGAAAAGTCGGGCTCCGGGGCTAACCTTTATATATCTACCGGTACGGGTGCAACCACAGCAAACAGCGTAGTAAAGATTACCGATGCGGCGGGTTATAATTCCACAATCAGCGTTACAACGGCAAACAATCTAACGCTGTACACTGCTGCGACCGGTACTATTATCAAGGGCGTCGCTTTCGCTCCTTTCAGCGGAGTGCTTACTACAAGTGGTGCCACAGGCCTTACCACGCTTAATACAACTGCCGGCACCGCATCTACGCCCGGCTCATTTAGTGTAAGCGGCACCGGCCTCACGGCTAACGTGACCGTTAGCTCTAACTCAACAAACTTTGAAATTTCCACTTCATCTACCGGCACCTACTCCTCGACGCTTACGCTGACGCCAACTGCGGGCACACTTTCCGCAACGACTATTTATGTACGTTCGGCAGCGGGCGCATCCGCAGGTACGAACAGCAGCACAATCAGCATTACCTCTACCGGTGCTTCTTCGCCAACGCCTGTTGCTGTGAGCGGCACGGTTACTTCCAGCTCGCCCGCGCTTAGTGTTTCTTCCAACAGTCTTTCCGGATTCAGCACAGTTGCCGGCACTGCTTCTACGCAGCAAAGCTTTACGGTAAGCGGCATGAACCTGACGAATAATGCGACTGTAAGTGTTACCGGCCCTTATGAGATTTCTACCACTTCCGGTAGCGGCTTTGGTACCTCCAATATCACTCTGACGCAAAGCGGCGGCAACCTGACTGGTCAGCCGGTGACCATTTATGTGCGCGTTGCGGCATCTGCGACTGCGGGTACTGCTACAGGCTCTGTTACCATCGCTTCTTCTCCTGCTACATCTCAGGTGGTAAGCCTTAGCGGCAGTGTTACGGCCCCTGCTCCTACGCTTACTGTTACGCCAACCAGCCTGAGCGGATTCAGCACTAGCGTCGGCACAGCATCTGCG
>CBDFFM010000018.1:0-35888 GCA_965246785.1 Chitinophagaceae bacterium | reverse complement strand
GACACTCACTTCGTAGTCACTCGGGTCAAGTATGATATTGCTTATTGCGGTGTCGCCAAGCGTTGTCTGGCCTGTATCCGTGATAAGTGAAGTATAGAGGAGGGTGGAAAAATTGCTGCCCGGCAGGAAAGTCTTAACCATAACCGTATCAAGCTCCTGGCGGCTCAGACCTACAAACCAGATTCTGACGGGCGACTTGAGCGCATACGCCGTACAATGGTAATAGCCGTCGCCAGAGTCCGCCTTCTTGCAGGCCGCCATGCTACATCCAAAGAGCATTGAAAGGAAAAGGAGGCGCGTGAGTGGCATAGCAAAGTTGTATTGTAGATACGAATATACCGCAGCATCGGCGCCTGCCAAGTCCAAAGACTTGGCAGAACTATCATAGACTTAGCAGAACTGGCCAGTGCCAGTAAGGGCCGCAATGACGGCTACCCGCCTATTTTACCGATGCTGCTTGTAAGCACCACAAACAGGTACAAGAGCCCGAACAAGACAAAATAGAAAATGCGCAGCCTGACTGAATCAAACCTGCTGCCATCCGGCGAAAGCCTCCTAAGCAGCATGAGGCATACGCCACCCGCTACGTAAAGCCAGAAGTCAAACCCCCTCAATACCTCACCATAATCTCCGGTTTGGTCATACGCTACCATGTTATGCCAGGCAGTGCTTTCCGGGAGCACGGCCAGAAAAAAGCGGCTCAATTCGGGCTGCTTCAGGAAAGTAAGGCAGGCTTGCCCAATAGCGCATAATATCAGTATTGACTTTATGATGTAGGGCATAGCACGGCTCACAGTGACGAATGTACATGCTCGCAACGCGGGATTATACAGCCCACGCGAAAAGCCAAACAGACTGACGAACGATGAAATGTGCGACCCTAAAACAAGTTCCGGGCAGGCAGCAACGGCAGCCCAATAGCATTCCCGCAGCCGGCAAACAAAAAGTCCCCGCTCCCGCTCCCGTCATGCCGAACTTGTTTCGGCATCTATCGGGCAAGGCAAGCATACAATAGGCCCCGAAACAAGTTCGGGGTGACGGGAGCGGGACGGAAGCGGGAACGGTGACGGGAACCGAAAGCAAACAAAAGGCTCCCCCGCAACCCGGCCCCGCCTAAATTTGCCCTCTTTTGAATTTTGCATTTTGAATTAATATGGTTGACGTACTCATAGGCCTGCAATGGGGCGACGAGGGCAAGGGCAAAATCGTGGACTTCCTCGCGGCGAAGTACGATGTGATTGCACGCTTTCAGGGCGGGCCCAATGCCGGCCACACCCTTTATGTGAACGGCCAAAAGGTGGTGCTGCACACCATCCCCTCCGGCGTATTCCACCCCCACGCGCTCAACCTCATCGGCAACGGCGTGGTGATAGACCCCGTGACCCTGCGCGCCGAGATTGCCGAGATTCAGCCCCTCCAGCCCGATGTGCTGAGCAGGCTGTTTATATCGCACCGCGCGCACCTCATCATCCCCACCCACCGCGCGCTGGATGCGGCGAGCGAGGCGGCGAAGGGCAAGGAGAAAATCGGCTCCACCCTCAAAGGCATCGGCCCCGCCTACATGGACAAGACCGGCCGCAACGGCCTCCGCGTAGGAGATGTGCTGAGCCGCGATTTTGAAGCGCGCTACGCCGCCATCCGCGCCAAGCACGAGCACATCCTCAAGCAATACGACGAGGTAGTGGACTGGAAGGCCTGGGAAGAAGACTTCTTTAGCGCCGTTGCCGCGCTCCGCGAACTGAACATCGTAAACGCAGAATACTGGTTAGACGCAAAGCTGAAAGACGGCAAGAATGTGCTCGCAGAAGGCGCGCAAGGCGCCATGCTGGATGTGGACTTCGGCACTTATCCCTTCGTCACTTCAAGCAATACCATCACGGCAGGCGTATGCTCCGGCCTCGGTGTAGCACCCTCGCAGATTGGCGAGGTGTATGGTGTCACAAAGGCGTACTGCACCCGCGTAGGAGGCGGCCCCTTCCCTACAGAACTGGAAGATGAAATGGGTGATGCGCTGCGCAAGGAAGGCGGCGAGTTTGGCGCCACCACAGGCCGCCCGCGCCGTTGCGGCTGGATAGATTTGGTGGCCCTGCGGTATTCCGTGATGCTGAGCGGCGTCACCAACATCATCATGACCAAGACGGATGTAATGGATGCCTTCAACCCCATCAAGGCAGCCGTGGCTTACAATATAGAAGGTGAAGAGACGCGCGAGATGCCGTATGACCTTTGCGGGCAGGCGGTTTCGCCCGTGTGGGAAACGTTTGCGGGCTGGAATGAGACCCCGATTTCGGAATGCACATCGGCGGGGGACTTGCCGCAGGTGTTCCGGGATTATGTGCGCTTCGTAGAGCAGTACCTCGGCACGCGCATAGGCTACGTGAGCAACGGCACGGGACGGGAGCAATTGATAGAGATGCCGGGAGCCGGAATTTAGGGGAAAGAGCGGCCAAAAAAAATTTGGTGCTTTGTCTAAAGGGGGGAAATTTTGGGCAGCTTACAAAGACACAAAATCAATACAACTTTCCGCACGAGATGAAAACGACTAATAGCAAGAAATCCGCGGCAACGCCCCGCACAACCGGCGCTGCAGCGAGCAAAGCAACAGCTAAGAAAACCGCGCTGGACGCCGCCGCCGAGGCAGAAGGTGACATGCAGGAAGACGGCGAGGACGAGCTGGAAATAAAGCCCGCAAAGGCGACAGTTGCAAAGAAGTCGGCAGCCTCAAAAAGCAAGCGCGACGCTGATGACGACGATGATGAGGACGCCCAGGAGGAAGAGGACGAAGTGGACGTGGCGGAGGAGGACGACCTTGACTTGGACAACGATGATGAGGCGTATAAGATTGACAAAGACTTTGAAGAATTTGACCTGCCTAAAAGCAAGACCAAAGCGGCAACCGGCGGAGCCAAGAAAAAGGGCGACGATGATTTAGACGACGACTTCCGCGACCTCGGTTTGGATAGCATAGGCGGTGGCCGTGGCGGCGGTTTTGACGACGACGATGACTTCTAAACGGCGCATCGCCGAAATACCATTTGCTCCGGCGCGACTGCGGGAGCTGAAAGACAAAATGCTGAGCTTGGCTTCCCGGTTCGGCATTTGTCTTTTTCTGGACTCTAATGAATATGCGGATAAGTATGGGCGGTATGAATGTCTAATGGCGGCGGGTGCTGCACACATGGTTTCAGCGGATGATGCGCAGGCATTTGCTCTCTTGCAAGAAGCGCATGATGAGCGGAAGGATTGGCTGTTCGGACACTTCTGTTACGATTTGAAGAATGTACTGGAGCCGCACTTAGAGTCGCGGCACGAGCAGCGGCATCATTGGCCCGCGATGCAATTCTTTGTGCCGGAAGTAGTTTGCCTGATTGAACGGGGAAGTTCTGTTTTAAGAATAGAAAAGCTGGCTGGCGATGCTGCGGCGATTGGTGCGGAGATAATGCGGGAGGATGCCCTGCCTGCGACTCCGCTGCAGAAGGTTTCATTTCAATCCCGGTTTTCTAAGGAAGAATATTTGCAGCGAATTGCAGTGTTGCGTGAGCATATTCGTAATGGCGATTGCTATGAGATTACCTTTTGCAACGAGGCTTATGTGGAGGATGTAGTGTTGAATCCGCAGGAGGCTTTCCGGGCGCTGAATGCTGCATCGCCTGCGCCGTTCGCTGCGTTTTATCAGGATGGGACGATGTCAATGATGTGCGCTTCGCCGGAGCTTTTCATTCAGAAGGACGGAAGGATAGTCCACTCACAGCCTATTAAGGGGACGGCTCGCAGAAGTACTGACTTTGCAGAAGATGCACAATTAAGAGAAGCATTGCGCAGCAGCGAAAAAGAGCAGGCGGAAAATGTGATGATAACCGACCTCGTGCGGAATGATTTAGCGCGCTCCTGCGAGGTGGGTAGCATCCGGGTTGAAGAGCTGTTCGGCATCTACAGCTTCCCGCAGGTGCATCAGATGATTTCAACGGTGAGCGGCGTGCTGCGAGATGATGTGCCGTTTGCAGATGCCATTCGCCACGCCTTCCCGATGGGCTCTATGACGGGTGCGCCGAAGCATAAGGTTATGCAATTGATAGACTATTACGAGGCCGCACGGCGGGAACTTTTTTCCGGCAGTGTCGGATACATCTCGCCGGAAGGTGATTTTGATTTTAATGTGGTAATACGGTCGCTGTTTTATAATGCAGATGTGCGGTATCTTTCTTATCAGACGGGTGGGGCGATTACCTGGGGGAGCGATGCGCAAAGCGAATGGGAGGAAATACGGCTGAAGGCAGCGGCGATGGAGCGAATATTCTCAAGAGAAAATCTCTGACCATTCCAAAGAGAAGCCGGGTAACACGACAATAGGAATATCGCCAGGCTCGGAATACTCGGCATGCAGCACATACTTTCCGTCTTGGAGACGGTACACAATTACGTTCTCATCACCCGCGCTGACGAGCCATAATTCCTTGACGCCAAACTCTTCGTAAAGCTTGAATTTGGTATGCGTATCATACGCCATATTACCGGGCGACAAGACTTCAACTATCATATCCGGCACACCAAGGCATCCGCGCCGGTCAATCTTGGTGTTGTCACATACAATACATACATCAGGCTGTACTACAGTAAAAATCTGCTCATCGGCAGTCTCTGATTTCTTAGGCAACCGCACATCAAACGGGGCAATAAATACCTGGCAAGCTTTACGGCGCAGGTGTCTTTCAATATCCGAGTAAATTCTGCCAGTAATTATTTGATGCTTCGTCAATGGTGCAGGACTCATCTTCATAATGCGCCCGCGAACCAACTCTACAAAATCGCTGAATTGCCAGGTCAGATACTCACGATAGGAGTATTGTTTTGACAAATCAAGTTGTTGCAGACTAGTGACAGCTTCCATAATATCATAAAGGTACAGCCACCGGTTTTTCCGCACACCTGTGGATAACCCGCTTCCCAGGCAGCCCTTTTTAACCGACCTTCACAGACCCCCGAAAGTCCTTGTGCTGCCATGAAGTTTTCTCACCTCCACACCCACACCCAATACTCACTTTTAGATGGTGCTGCCTCTATCCCGCGCCTTTACGAAAAGGCGAAAAAGGATGAAATGCCTGCCATTGCAATCACTGACCATGGTAACATGTTCGGTGTGTTTGAGTTTGTGGCGGCAGGCTGGAAGAATACCAAAGTTGTGGGCACGAAGGAAGACGGTACTGAGATAAAAGAGCCGGTCGTAAAGCCTATTATCGGTTGTGAATTTTATGTTGTAGCAAACCGCCACAAGCGCGAGTTTAAAAAGGCGGATGGCGAGAAGGACAAGCGTTATCATCAGTTGCTTTTAGCGAAGGATGAGATTGGTTATAAGAACCTGGTCAAGCTCTGCTCGCTTGGATACATTGAAGGTATGTACGGCAAGTATCCGCGCATTGACAAGGAGATTTTGCTGAAGCATCACGAAGGCCTCATTGCAACGACCTGTTGCCTCGGTGCTGAAGTGCCGCAGACCATTTTAGCTAAGGGAGAAGAAGAAGGCGAAAAGGTGTTTAAATGGTGGCTGGACTTGTTTGGCGAAGATTATTACGTAGAGCTGCAGCGCCACGAAATTCCGGAGCAGATTAAGGCGAATGAAAGCCTGATGAAGTATGCGCGGAAGTACAACGTGCCCATCATTGCGAGCAACGACTCGCACTATGTGGATGTGGAAGATTACAACGCCCACGACATTCTCCTTTGCATCAACACCGGCGAAAAGCAGAGCACTGAAAAGTATGTGGATGGCGACGAGGATGAAATAAACCGTAACCGCCGGTTTGCATTCTTCAACGACCAGTTCTACTTTAAGAACACGTCAGAAATGACGAAGCTCTTCGCCGATATTCCGGAGGCAATAGACAACACGAACCGCATCGTTGAGAAGATAAAGCCGCTGAAGCTGGAGCGTGATATCATGCTGCCGCACTATGAGGTGCCTGCTGGCTATACGATGGACACCTATATAGAGCACCTTACTTGGACGGGCGCGAAAAAGCGCTATCAGGAAATGAGTGCCGAGGTAGAAGAGCGTATCAAGTTTGAGCTGTTTACCATTCAGCTCATGGGCTTTGCGGGCTACTTCCTCATCGTGCAGGATTTCATCAATCACGGCAAGGACATCGGCGTGTTTGTAGGGCCGGGACGCGGCTCGGCGGCGGGCTCTGTCGTTGCGTACTGCATCGGCATCACGAATATTGACCCAATCAAGTACAAGCTGCTGTTTGAACGTTTCCTGAATCCGGAGCGGAAGAGCATGCCGGATATTGACACGGACTTTGACGACGTTGGCCGCCAGAAGGTGATAGACTACGTGGTGGAAAAATACGGCAAGCGGCAGGTGGCACAAATCGTTACCTACGGCACGATGGCGGCAAAATCTTCCATCAAGGATGTAAGTCGCGTCATGGACTTGCCGCTGGCCGAAGCCAATATGCTGGCGAAGCTCGTTAGTGACAAACCCGGCGTGGGCATTACCTTGAAACGCCTGTTGCACGCTCCTTTATCCGGCGAAGGTTCCCTTTCTGATAAGGAAGGTTTGGGCGGCGAAGACATCATGGGCGCGGAGCGGCTGCGCGAGATTTACAAGGAAGATTCGCTGCAATCAATCGTCTTGCACGAAGCGGAAAAGCTGGAAGGCTCGGTACGTAATACCGGCATCCACGCAGCAGGCATCATCATCGCGCCGGGCGATCTGACGGAGATGATTCCGATTTCCACCGCGAAGGATTCTGACCTGCTCGTAACGCAATACGGCGGCAACGTAATTGAGAATGCCGGTGTCATCAAGATGGACTTTCTGGGCCTTAAAACCCTGACCATTCTCAAAGATGCCCTTGCCCTCATCAAGCGCAATCATAAAGTAGAAATTGACCTGGACACGCTTCCTCTTGACGATGTAAAAACCTACGAGCTCTATCAGCGCGGCGATACGAACGGCACCTTCCAGTTTGAATCTCCCGGCATGCAGAAGTACCTGCGCGAGCTGAAGCCGACTGTCTTTGACGACCTCGTGGCGATGAACGCCCTGTACCGTCCGGGGCCGATGGCGTACATCCCGCAGTTTGTAAGGCGCAAGCATGGCGAGGAGCCAATTGTGTATGACCTGGCGGAGATGGAAGAATACCTCACCGAAACTTATGGCGTAACCGTATATCAGGAGCAGGTGATGCTGCTCTCGCAGAAGCTCGGCGGCTTCTCTAAGGGCGATGCCGACGTCTTGCGGAAGGCGATGGGCAAGAAGCAAAAGGCCGTGCTGGACAAGATGAAGGGCCAGTTCATTGACGGCGCAACCGCAAAGGGCCACGACGCAAAAATCCTGGAGAAAATCTGGACGGACTGGGAGGCCTTTGCGCAATACGCCTTCAACAAATCGCACTCCGTTTGCTACGCGATGGTAGCCTATCACACGGCTTATCTCAAGGCGCATTATCAGGCGGAATACATGGCTGCTGTGCTCAACAACTCTGCCAGCGTGGACAAAATCAAGTTTCACATGGAGGAGTGTCAGCGTATGGAGCTGCCCGTGCTCGGCCCCGATGTGAATGAGTCTATGAAGGGCTTTGCGGTGCCGCACGGCAACACGATTCGCTTTGGCATGAACGCGATTAAAGGCGTTGGCGAGGCTGCTGTGGAAGATATCATTCGCGAGCGCGAGGAGAGCGGGCCTTTTGTGAGCGTGTGGGATTTTATGTGCCGCATCAATGGAAAGACCGTCAACAAGAAATCGCTGGAGAGTCTCATTCTTGCCGGCGCACTGGATGGCTTTAAAGAGCTGCACCGCGCGCAGTATTTCTTCGCGCCTGCTGTTGACCCGGTGAGCGGACTGGAGCGCCTCGTGCGCTTCGGCAGCCAGTTTCAGGGCGCAAAGGTGAATTTGGAGTCTACTTTATTTGGTGGTCAGCCAACGATGGAAATTAAGCCGCCCGTTATCCCTGAATGCGAGCCCTGGAATATCTCTGACCTCTTAGAGCGCGAGAAGGAAGTGGTGGGCATCTACATCTCCGCGCACCCGCTGGACGGCTTCAAGTTTGAGCTGCAGCACTACGGCTTCCTGCCCATCAACCAGCTGGAGGCGAGCAAGGGCAAGACCGTGCGCCTGGCGGGCTACGTGAGCGACGCGCAGCACAAGGTGACCAGGAAAGGCACCAAATTCGGCAGCTTCAACCTCAACGATTACAGCGGCCACCAGGAGTTTACGCTGTGGGAAAAAGACTACCTGCAATACCACCAATACGTGGAGGCCGGCCAGAAAATAGTGATGCAGGGCGTGTGGGGCGAACACCCCTTCCGGCCTGGTGTGATGGAATTTAAGATTGCAGGCATCTCGCTGCTCAGCGGCGTGCGCAAGAGCATGACCAAGCGCATCTCCATCGGCGTGAACATGGAGCAGTTGGACGAAAGCCTCGTCGCCTTCCTCACCCAAAACGTGAAGAGCAGCCCCGGGGCCACAGAGCTATGCATCCAAATCCGCGACGATGCCGCCGACCTTAAAATTCGCCTGCGCACCAACGGCCAGAAGTTTTATCCTGATGATGCGTTTGTGCACTTTCTGGAGGAGCGCGGGGATATTCCTTACCATGTGGAGGTGGTGTAATGGCGTTTTTGTTAGTCGGCTGAGGGAATGCTATTAAGCTTCCGTTGCGACGCTCCGTTCATCGTTTGTCAGTCTGTTTGGCTTTTCTTATGGCGTCCATGCCCGCCGTTGCCGCGTCTTTTGACCGGCAACGAATTCGTAGCTTGTGGGTTCGCTGTTAGTGACAACACCAACAGCGGCGAAAAAAATAACAGCAATGCGTTTTTTGAATTTCGCCTTTTGTATCCTTTTGATTTGTTGTTGTCTTCAATTGAAGGCACATGAACAGGACAGGGGCATTGTACTAAAAGGGTTTATCATATCGTACTATGATAATGTCATATTCTCTCCTTCCAACAATAAAGACTCTTTTATCAGCGCGATTAATGAAAAGGCTTTTTGGGTCGGCACTATGCAGAATACAAACGATGATTTGTTTCGCGCGCTTAAGAACGTTGGAGATTCCATTACTGTAGATGTGGCGTATGATACCACAGCGTCCAAGCTGACTTTGCATTATTTCTATTGCGAAGTCGGATTTCTTTTTGGCATAAACGACAATACAGACATTGAATTCTTTGACTTGCCGAATATGGTATTGATTATTGATGGTAAAATGAAAGGGTTCTGCTCAATTTGGTTACGGAACAAGGTTGAATATCTTAAAGCAATAGATGATAAAGTGAATAAGAAGATTAGAGACTACTATGTTCAAAAGAACTATTTGCTCCCCAGATTTATGACTTGGTGAATGCCCAGTTTTGCTAAGTCCATGATAGTTCTGCCAAGTCTTCGGACTTGGCAGCGGCGGTAAGCAATCTTCAGATTACCGTCTATCACCCAAAGCCCTGATAAAACAGCTTGCGGGTCAGGCCCGCAATGACAGGAACCATTAAGCTGCGCAACCTTGA
This sequence comes from Chitinophagaceae bacterium, assembly GCA_965246785.1. Lineage (GTDB taxonomy): Bacteria > Bacteroidota > Bacteroidia > Chitinophagales > Chitinophagaceae > UBA1952. Next base: position 26,384 of record CBDFFM010000018.1, on the reverse strand, counting down.
TTCAGCTTTGCCCATCCGCTGAAATTCATCCTGCTGGCCAATCAAGGCTGTCGTTGCGGCCTCCGAGCCGCAATCTGCCGGTGCGGTTGTCAATGCTATGGCTGATTCTTTTCCGGTAAATTTGATATTCAAACAACGGCATCATGGAAGAGGTCATTTTTCTGGTAGAAGAAAGCGAAGAAGGCGGCTTCATTGCCAAGGGCATGGGCACGTCCATCTTCACGCAGGCAGAAACGATGGAGGAATTACGCAGCGCTGTAAAAGACGCCGTGCATTGTCACTTTGACGAAGTGAAGCCGCGCCTCATCCGCCTGCACATGGTGCGCGAAGAAGTATTCGCCGCATGAAGCTGCCGCGAGACATAAGCGGCAGTGAGCTAATCAGGCGCTTAAAGGCATTAGGTTATCAGCCAACGCGCCAATCCGGCAGTCACATCCGGCTGACAACGGAGATGGGCGGGCAGCACCACATTACTATACCTGCGCATGACCCATTAAAAGTCGGAACGCTTTCAGCTATTTTAAGCGACGTCGCGGAGCATTTTGGAAAGACAAAGGAAGAAATCGGGCGGATGATTTTCTAATGAGCCTTTCCAAGGGTTATGGCATGCAATCCAAGCTCTGCGTAAACTGAGGCGTAGCCAAGAGGGATAGCCTACGTCATTCTGGCTTATAGCCTGTGGCTACCTTCCAATCACCACGATTCAGCAGCTTGCGGGTCAGGCCCGCAATGACAGGAACCATTAAGCTGCGCAACCTTGATTCAGCTTTGCCCATCCGCTGAAATTCATCCTGCCGCCCATCAAGGCTGTCATTGCGGCCTCCGAGCCGCAATCTGCTGATGCGGCTTTTGAAACATTCGCCACGTGTAAGTGGCGGGATTGGCTTCATGCGCAGGTATCTTTCTGCCAATGCCCACAAAAATAACCACAGCCTATTCCCACATCCGCCGCGCCTCCCGCCGTGGCATTACCTTTACGCCGTCAATCATAAATCACCAATCTTAAATCAACAATAAATCATGGCAGCAGTATTCACAGACGCAAATTTTGACACCGAAGTAATGGCCGGCGACAAGCTCACGGTCGTGGACTTCTGGGCCCCCTGGTGCGGCCCGTGCCTCGCCCTCGGCCCCACCATCGACGGCCTCGCCAAAGACTATGAAGGCAAGGTAAACGTAGGCAAGGTGAACGTGGACGAAAACCCGAACCTCTCTGTCAACTACGGCATCACTTCCATCCCTTGCGTGCTCTTTATCAAGGACGGGCAAGTGGTGGATAAGCAGGTTGGCGCGGCTCCGAAGAGCGTGTTTGAGAAGAAGATTCAGGCGCACCTCTGAGTCGGGACGCGATAGCGGCAACACTCATTATAAAAAGACCGGCGATTACTCGCCGGTCTTTTTCTTTGCACCAATGCAGGAGCAGCAATACGACGTAGTGATAATTGGCGCCGGCCTCGGCGGCCTCCTCTGCGCCGTCATGCTGGCTAAGGAAGGCAAGAAAGTCTGTGTATTGGAAAAGAACCGCCAGATAGGCGGCTGCCTGCAAACCTTCGCCTTCCGGAAAAAAGTCTTTGACGCCTGCGTGCATTACATAGGCGGGCTTAGCGAGGGGCACACGCTCCACCAGATTTTTCAGTACGCCGGCATCATGGATGCCTTGCCGTTGAAGGAACTGGACAGGCGTGGCTTTGACCATATCGCTTTTGGCGATGAGGCGGCAACCTATCCGATTGCCACGCGGGAGCATTTTATAGAAAGCCTGTTACCTCACTTTCCTGAAGAAGAAGTCGCCTTACGGCAATACTTGTCGCTGATTGAAGAAGTGGCTGCGCAATTCCCGCTCTATAATCTCGGCAGCGCGGACGCCTCGGAGAAGGACACTGTATTGGGCATGGAGTTAACAGCCACATTACGCTGCCTTACCAAAAACGAGCGCCTCATACAAGTGCTGGCCGGCAACAACCTGCTCTACGCCGGCGTGGAAGGCCAGACGCCATTCTATGTCCACGCTATGAGCACCGAAGGCTACCTGCACAGTGCGCACAAGGTCGTCCCCGGCTCGTCAGCCATCGCGAAGCTGCTCTGGAAGGAGTTGCAGCAGCATGGCGGCGAAATCCATCGGCATGTTGAGGTGACGGCGCTGCATGAGGAAGGCGGCGTCATCTGCCGGGCGGAGACAGCAGATGGTCGGCGTTGGGAAGCCGAAACCTTCATTGCCGCCGTGCATCCCGCCGTGCTTTTTCGCCTCACAGACAGTCGCGCCCTGCGCCCGGCCTTCCGCGAGCGGGTAGGGGCGCTGCCGCATACGCCGCCGGGCATTATGATTAATCTGGTGCTAAAGCCGGCAACCATTGTTTATAAGGCACGGAATATCTACTGGCATCCATCCGGCGAGGCTTTGGGAAAACCGACGCCTAATGGCATTCCTTGGCCGGACACGCAGGCGCTATTCTATAATGAAGACCTGGAAAACCCCGGCTTTGCGGAGTCTGTGACGATATTGGCCTATGCGGATGCAGCGCCCTTCGCGCAATGGACAGAGAGCCAGAACGTCACTGGCATAAGTGAGCGGCGCGATGAAGCCTACATCGCTCAAAAGGAAGCGGCAGCCGATGCCTTATTAGAAAAAATCTTCCGACGCTTTCCGGAACTAAAGACTGCAATCGCAGCCCGCAGCATTGCCACGCCGCTATCTTTCCGGGATTATACCGGCACGCCGGGCGGCTCACTTTACGGGCCGTTAAAGAATGTGCATCAGCCGGGCTTTGCCATGCTGCCGGTGCGCACTAAGATTCCCAACCTCTTCCTGACCGGCCAGAACGTGAATATGCATGGCGTGATGGGCGTCAGCATCTCCGCGGTGGCCACTTGCGGGGAGCTACTGGGGATGGATTATCTGCTGAAGCGCATACATGAATCTCACGTCTGAATAAATAGAGATGATAAAAGCCTGTTTCCCAAATCGGCGTTAAACGTAATTAGTGCCACCTTGGCGGGAAGGACCGGCGGCTATTTTTGTACTTTCGCGCTCCGCAAAGATTCCGGCTTATCTAAATCCGAAATCCGCCTTCCGCAATCCGAAATGGCCCCTGATTTTTCCGAAAAAATTGACCGCAGCCGCCTGCCGCGCCACATCGCCATCATTATGGATGGGAATGGCCGTTGGGCGAAGGAGCGCGGCAAAGACCGCGTGTATGGTCACCATGAGGGTGTGCTGTCTGTACGCGCCATCGTGGACGCGAGCGCGGAAATCGGCATTGAATACCTGACGCTCTATGCCTTCTCCACCGAAAACTGGAACCGCCCGAAGGAAGAAGTGGCTGCGCTGATGGAATTGCTGGTCAATACCATCCATAAGGAGGCCGAAGAGTTAAAGAAGAACGGTGTGCGCCTGCACGTGATTGGCGATGTGGACAGCCTTCCCGCCGTTTGCCAGAAGGAATTAGGCGAGGCGATGGATATGACGGCGCACAATACGCGCCTCAACCTCATCCTTGCCCTCAGCTATTCTTCCCGCTGGGAAATCACCGCCGCCGCCCGGCGCCTTTCCACGGATGTAGCCGCTGGCAGGCTGGATGCCGCCGACATAGACGAGGGCCTCTTCAGTACTTACCTCGCTACCGCCGCCTTCCCCGACCCAGAGCTGATGATACGCACCAGCGGCGAGCATCGCATCTCTAATTATCTGCTCTGGCAGCTCGCTTACGCCGAGCTATACTTCACGCCGGTGCATTGGCCGGCCTTCCGCAAGCCGCACCTGCTGGAAGCTATTTACAACTATCAGCAGCGGGAGCGCCGCTTCGGACTTACATCCGAGCAGCTCCTGTGCATGCCTTCACACACCACACCACAACCCGACGAATCCCGGCATGTATAGACTGCTGTTGCGCTCCTTTTTACTGGTTTCTTGCTTTGTAGTGGTTTCGCCGGCGTTGCGCGCGCAGATTGGCATGCCCGGCGGTGGCGGGAAGAAGAGCGCCCTTGGCGGCAATCCTTCCGCAGCCGAGCCAGCCCGCCCGAAGGAATACGAGATTGGCGGCATTACCGTAACGGGCGCAAATTTCCTTGACCAGGATTTGCTGCTGGCTGTAGCCGGCATTAAAGCCGGCGATAAGGTGCGCCTGCCCGGCGATGACGCCATTGCCCGCGCCATCCGTCAGCTCTGGAAGCAAGACCTTTTTGCGGATGCCCGCATTGACATTACGCGCTTCGCCGGCGATAAGGTATTCCTGAACATCGTGGTGGAGGAGCGGCCTAAGCTCAGCCGTTACAACTTTCGCGGCGTTAAGAAGGGCGAGGCCACGGAATTGAAAGACAAGGTGGGCCTGATGACGAGCCGTGTAGTGACGGAGGCCGTAAAAAAGGAAGCCACCGTGCGTGTGCGCAAATACTTTGTGGACAAAGGCTACGGCGGCGTGAAGGTGAGCGTGCGCGAGCGCAAAGACACTACGAAGGTGAACGCGGTCATCCTCACCTTCGACATTGACAAAGGGCCGAAGACGCACATCAACCAAATCAACATCTCCGGCAATCAATATGCACTAACAAGCCGCCTGAAGCGCAGCTTTCGCGGCACAAAGGAGATGAGCCGACTCACGCTCCACCCGGACGAGGATAAAAGCGTTTACAGCAACACGAAGCGTTCTTTCAAGACGTACGTTCAGAACTTTGGCTTCCTCTCGCTTTCCAAAACGCAGGATGCCCTTGACCCTTACTTCCGCTTTAAGCTTTTCTCCGGCTCCAAGTACAATGAGCAGAAGTATGAGGATGACAAGCAGAGCCTCATTACCTACTATAATTCCCTCGGCTATCGCGATGCGGCCATTGCGGCCGATACCATTTATGCGGTGAAGAATGGTAATCTGAACATTGACGTAAAGGTTGCCGAAGGCCGCCGCTATTACTTTGGCGATGTAACCTGGAAGGGCAATACGAAGTACAGCAACGCTGAGCTTTCCCGGATTCTAGGCATTAAGAAAGGCGACATATACAACGCCGAGCTGCTCGATAAGCGCATTGGCCGCCAGCTATCGCCGGAAGGCGGCGAGGATATTTCCTCGCTCTATATGGACGATGGCTACCTCTTCTTCAATATTGACCCTGTGGAAACGGCCATTACCGGCGACACCATCAACTATGAGATGCGCGTAACTGAGGGGAACCAGGCGACCATCGGCCAGATCAACATCTTCGGCAACGACCGGACGAATGAGCACGTCATCCGCCGCGAATTACGCACGCTGCCGGGCAATAAGTTTTCCCGCGCCGACCTTATCCGTTCCCAGCGGGAAATTGCCAACCTCGGATTTTTTGACCAGGAAAAAATCGGCATTCAGCCAAAACCGCATCCTGAAACCGGTACTGTGGACATTGACTACACTGTTACCGAAAAAAGCTCTGACCAGCTTCAGCTTTCGGCAGGCTTCGGCGGCGGTGTAAGCTTCTATGGCAATGTCGGCATCGCCTTCTCCAACTTTTCGGTGCGTAATATCTTCAAGCCGAAGTATTGGGACCCGCTGCCGGTGGGTGATGGTCAGAAATTCTCCATCAACTACCAGTCAAACGGGCCGTTGTATAATTCCTTCAACACCTCGTTCACAGAGCCGTGGCTGGGCGGTAAGAAGCCTAATGCGCTTACCGTGTCTTTCGTTTATAGCCGCTACTCCTCCGCTGCATCTGCCGCTGACGCCAATACCTCTTACCTGCGCCAGTTGGGCGGAGGCGTATCCCTTAGTCGCCGCCTGAAGTGGCCGGACGACAACTTCGTGCTGACCTATGGCGTGAATTATCAGAATTACCTGCTGAAGAATTACACGCTGGTGGACACTTTCCGCAACGGATATAGTAATAACCTCTACTTCCGCACGGTCCTGGCGCGCTACACCATTGACCAGCCGCTTTATCCGCGCAGCGGCTCCGACATTTCGTTCACCTTCCAGTTCACGCCGCCATATAGTGCCTTCCGAGAGCAGCGGGATTATGCAAGCGAGACGGATGCGCAGAAGTATAAGTTTGTGGAGTATCACAAATACCGCTTCAAGGCAGACTGGTATCAGCGCATTGCAGGCAACCTTGTTTTTAAGCTCTCTACGAAGTACGGCTTCATGGGCTATTACAATAAGGACATCGGCTTCTCGCCCTTTGAGCGCTTCCAACTTGGCGGCGACGGGCTGAGCGGGCAGTCATATTTTATTGGTCGTGACATTATCTCGCAACGTGGGTATGAGGTGTATCAGTCCAACGCCACCATCTTCAATAAATACACGGCTGAAGTCCGCTATCCGTTCTCGCTTTCACCGACTTCTACCATTTACGGCCTTGCTTTCTTTGATGCGGCTAATGCTTGGGGCTCTTTTAAAACATACAATCCGTTTAAGCTGAATCGAGATGCCGGTTTGGGCGTGCGCATCTTTCTACCGATGTTCGGCCTGCTGGGCTTGGACTATGGTGTGGGCTTTGATCGTTATAATGAGGCCGCAGGAATTACCTCGTTCAAGGACATTTCCAAGTTCACCTTTATGCTCGGCTTTGAGCCGGATTAATGGAAGTTCGGATTTCGGAATGTGGCATGACGGTTGCCAATACTATCACTCAAACATCTTTTTTATGAAAAAGCTACTTCTTCTTGCGGCCCTGACGCTGTGTGTTGTGCCGGCTTTTGCGCAGCGCTACGCGGTTATTGACTCTAAATATATTCTGGAACGATTGGTAGAATATAAGGACGCCCAAACCAAGCTGGACAATCAGAGCAAAGCCTGGCAGACGGAAATTGACGCCCAGATGGGCGATGTGGACAAGATGTACAAGAGCTACCAGGCCGAGCGCGCGATGCTGAGCGACGAGATGCGCCACAAGCGCGAAGACGAAATCACCACTAAAGAGAAGACTGCCCGCGACCTTCAGAAGAAGCGCTTCGGGTATGAAGGCGACCTCTTCAAGAAGCGTCAGGAACTGGTGAAGCCCGTTCAGGACCGCGTATATACCGCTGTGCAGAAGATGGCCGCCACAAAGGGTTACGATGTAGTGCTTGACAAGGCCGGCGGTGTAACGCTCTTCTACGCCAATCCTACGCTGGACAAGAGCGATGAGGTATTAAAGCAACTTGGGGTTAACAAATAATGGCTGTTTCTTTGCCCGCCTTAAAACGAAAATAAATCCACACGCAAGTATCTAAAATGAAAAAGTTTGCAATGACGCTGGCCGCCGGCCTGCTGACGACTATTACCTCCTTTGCCATCGGTGAGACCGGCATGAAGCTCGGCTATGTGAATAGCCAGGAACTGCTCTCTGTGATGCCCGAAATGACAAAGGCGGATGCTGACCTGAAAACCTATGCCAAGCAATACCAGGACCAACTGGAAACGATGGGCAAGGAATTTGAAAAGAAGGGAGGCGACTACCAATCTACCGAGAAGACGATGAGCGATGCCGTGAAGACGGTGAAGCAAAAGGAACTGCAAGACCTGGAAGGCCGCATCCGTGAGTTCCAGCAAAGCTCTCAGGAGAAAATCAGCAAGAAGAAAGAAGACCTATACAAGCCCATTCTGGAAAAAGCTGATAAGGCCATCAAGGACGTAGCAAAGGAAAAGGGCTACGACTATGTGTTTGACGCCAGCGGCGGCTCCCTGCTTTATGCGAAGGAAACAGACAACCTGCTGCCGCTTGTAAAGACGAAGTTGGGAATTAAGTAAATCCTTTCTGTTTTATTGAAAAGGCGCTTCTGAACGGAGCGCCTTTTCATTTTTTACCAGGAGAAGGTGTGGTTGAGGAGCCTGGACTGCAACTTGCGGATGTGCTCGTACACCAATTCGTAGCGGCCGTTCTCTCCCAAATAGAAATGGTAAGTCAGGCCGGTTTCCGGATTGACGATGAAGTATTCCTTCACGCCGAAGCGCTCGTAGAGGTCTTTCTTTTTCTCAAGCTCGTAAGCCTTATTGCCATCTGACAGGACTTCTATGATGATGTCGGGAACGCCGGTGATTCGCTTGCGGTTCGCTGTAAGGCTGGCTACATTCTCTTTAAGAATGACGAACAAATCGGGCTGTACAGAATTTTTTCGGTCGCCCAGGTAAACATCGGTTGGTGCACAGTACATCTCGCCCAATTCATTTGTGACGATAAAGTGTCCAATGGTAAGCGTAAGCGAAAATGACGTTTTTTGATGGTCTAATTCAGGTGCTGGCGGCATAACGATGGTATTGTCTATCAGCTCCGCACGCGTGCCTTCCGGAAGCATCTCATAGAGCTCCAGCGGCGTTTGCGGCGGCGCAAAGAAATCGGCTCTCATTGTCATAACGTAAAGCTACATTACTTGCTCGTCAGAAAATTATAGTCCCGCAGCAACTGCGCCAGGAAGTCATATGGCTCCTGCTGCGCGGTGATGCTCAGCACCTCCGTGATACGCTGGCTGATACGTTCCATGTACGCCTCGTGCTCCTTGGTGATACGCTTTACATCCAGCAGGTTGCGGATGCCGTTGATGTCGCGGTCGGTGAGGCGCATTACTTCGGGGTAACGCACCTTGTAGGCCTCGTCGGCTATTTCCAGATAAATCGTCTTGTGTATGTCTGCCTTTGCACGGTCTTCAATCACCAATGTATTAGCCAGCGTGTCGCCGAGGCGCTGGCCGCGCTTATTGAGCGCGTAATACATGAACATCCCGAAGGCAGAGCCGAAGAAGATGAGTATGGCTATTACAAACATCATCTCATCGCGCGAGGTAGAGATGTCGAAGAGAATGGAAATAATAACGCCCGCCAGCAGCGGCGCCAGAAAGGCTGAGCGGAACAGCAGCCGAATGAGATATTGAGAGATGCTGGCCTCATTGCCCGTCATATTCACCACACGGATGCCCATTGCCTTCTTGCCAAGGCTCTGGCCGTGGAAAAAAACTTCCATCAGGAAATGGTAAAGTGTAGTTGGCAGAATGTATCCGGCCACGACTATCAAGGTGCGTACGGCATCGTTATCAGGAAGGATGCGATACACAGAAAAGTTGAAAGCCAGCCAATAAAGCCATAGGATGATACAATCAATAAGGAAGGCTAACGCGCGCTTAGTGAATGTAGCGGTGGCAAATTCTAACTCTATATTGAATGGTGTGGCGATGGAGATGACGGGCATAAGGAGTTCGTCTGAGTTTGCCAAAGACCTATGAGGCTGGGTTGGCTCGCCACCCAAATCTACTATCTTTAACCACGCTCCAATTTATAGAAATACAGGCAAGAAGCTCCCATGCGCGAAGGACAATTCATCAAGCAGAACAAGCCCCGCTGGAGCGAGTACGAGCATCCCACCGAAGACCCGGATGAGCTGGCCCGCCGCTTCACCTATCTGGTGGACGACCTCTCCTACGCCAAGACTTTTTATCCGGCAGGAAACACCGTACGCTACATCAACAGCCTCGCGGCTAACATCTATCTCTCCATCTATCGCGCGCGGCGCGAAAAAGGTAGCCGCGTCATCACCTTCTGGACGCAGGAATTGCCGCTCATTATGCACCGCCATCGGCGCACTTTGCTTGTGGCTTTCCTTTTCTTCTCCGCCTTCGTTGCAATAGGCGTCTTCTCTTCCGTGTACGACCAGACCTTTGTCCGCGCCGTCCTTGGCGATGCGTATGTGGACATGACGGAGCGCAACATCGCCTCCGGCGACCCGTTTGGCGTCTATAAAGGCGACAATCCGGCTGTGATGTTCATCCGCATTGCGCTCAACAACATCGGCGTCTCCTTCAACTGCTTCTTAATGGGCATCCTTTGCGGCGTGGGCACCTTGTATTTTATGATGAGCAACGGCCTCATGCTTGGCGTGTTTGAGCACATGTTTTTCAGGCATGGCCTCGGCATTCAGAGCATTCTCGTCATCTTCATCCACGGCACGCTGGAAATCTCGGCGCTCGTCATTGCCGGTATGGCCGGGCTGGTGCTGGGCAATTCGATTCTCTTCCCGAAAACCTTCACCCGCCGCCAATCCGTCCTGCGCGGCGTGAAGGATGGCGTCAAGATTATGGTCGGCCTCATTCCCGTCTTTACGGTCGCGGCATTCTTTGAAGGCTTTGTAACCCGCTACACCGGCATGCCGCTCTTTCTCAGCCTGCTCATTCTCGGCAGCTCACTGGCCTTCGTCATTTTTTACTACATCTATTATCCGGTCGTGGTGGCGCGGCGGGCAGCGCAGCATGGCTAAAGCAAGCTTCTCAATGTTGCGCCTCCTGCTTATATGCTTCGCGCTCTGTTGCGCAATGCGATTGCGTGCTCAGGAGCTTTCCACGGATTCCATAGCCGGCGACACCAGTAATTATGGTGTCGCAGATCCCGATAGCCTCAGCGTTGTAAATTGGGAAGACGTTTCTTCAGAGCGCACGGTAGTTTATAATTCAACCGCCCCCGACTCCGCGCAGTGGCAGCAGGCAACATCCGATAAAGGCTACGCCTACCGTGATGCAAAGGAGTATGAAGGGAAAGAAGAAAAGCAGCCGGATACCCCATGGCTCCTTAAAATCATCTACGCCGTCTTCCGCTTTTTCGCCTCGCCGCTCGGCCGCTTCATCCTTTGGGGCGCGCTCATTGCCATTGTGGGTTACGTAATTTACCATCTGCTTCGTCAGGGTGGCATTTTCAATGCACGCGACCGCAAGGCGGATGTGGCAGACGAAGGCGGTGAGCTTTCTGAAGAAAGTCTGCTGGAGCAGGATTGGGAAGGCAGGATGCGTGAAGCCCTGCAAGCCGGCGATGCGCGGGCCGCCATCCGCTACAGCTATCTGCGCCTGCTACAGCTTCTGCAACAACGTGAGCTTATCAGCTACCGTCCTGACAAGACCAACATAGATTACTACCGTGAGCTGGCCGATAAACCGCAGCGCCAGGACTTCCGCACAATCATGCGGCAATATGAATGGGCGTGGTACGGAAACATCATTCCGGAAAAGGCGGCGATGGATAGCTACCTCCAGACCTTTGGCAGCCTCAAAAGTTCCCTCGCAGACTAATGCGCACCCTTGCCACATATCGCCTGCGCGCGGTGCTGCTGAGCGCCTTATTCCTGCTGTCCTGCGAGGACGAAAAGAAGGGCAAGATTGACTGGAGCGTAACGCTGGAGCACGAAAAGAAAACGCCTTACGGAACTGCCATCGCCTACGAGACACTTCCACAATACTTCACCGCCGCCCGCCGTGAGCCGCTTACCAAATGGTTCCGCTACACCAGCATAGACCAGCACATGTACGGCGGCTACGACAGCGCCAGCCTCCTTGTCCTCCTCGGGCTGGACTGCTATGTGAATGACGACGAATGGACTTCCCTCCTGCGCTTCGTGAAGGCGGGCAATGAGCTGTTTATTCTTTCCGCCAATCTGGACGTGCATATGGCGCAAGCGCTGCATTGCTCCAAAGTGCGCAATGGCTACGAAGGCTTCCCCCTTACGAAGTACAACGACGGCACAGAAAATAAAGCTGCACTGAAGCTACTTCCCGACACCGCCCGCGCGTGGGGCTACACCGGCCGCACCATCACCGGTTACTTTGAGCCACATCAGGTGCTGGACGACGATACGCTTCAGGATGAAAGCTCCTCAAAAGCGGATGACCTCTACGAGCGCCGCACGCTGGAAGCCTCCATAGACACCACGCCCACCATCCTCGGCACAAACGCAGGCAAGCCCGACTTCCTGCGCTACAAAGTCGGCAGCGGTCACATAACCCTCCACGCCGCGCCGCTGGTGATGTCTAATTACTTCCTGCTGCAAAAAGACAACAAGGCTTACTTAGACTCTATCTGGCACGCATTCCCTGCCAATGTCTCCGTTGTTTATTGGAATGAATACTTCAAGCGCAGCACTAAGAAATCCACGCTTTCCGTCCTGCTGAAATACCCGGCGATGCGATGGGCGCTTATCATTGCCGTGCTTACGTTGCTGCTTTATGTGCTTTTTGGGTTGAAAAGATTACAGCGCATCGTCCCCATCATTCCACCTGTTGAAAATGCCTCCGTCTCCTTTGTAGAAACAGTAGGCCGGCTTTATTTCAACAAAGGCAATCACGCCAACCTCGCTGAAAAGATGACCCAGCACTTCTTAGAATGGGTGCGCAACAACTATCACTTAGATACCAACGAGCTTGGCGAGCCATTCATCCGCCAGCTCTCCGCTAAAAGCGGACAATCGGAAGCCGACACCGCCGCCCTTATCCAGCGCATACACGACATCCGTCTCGGCACCCCCGTTACGCCCGAATACCTTTACCAGCTCCACCGCTCCATCCAATCATTCTACAACGCACGATAGCATACCATGGAAGCCACACAACCGTCTAATGACCGTCCAACAACCGTCCAACAACCGTCCAACGGGTTGACCGCCCTCACTGACTCCCTCCAGGAAGCCATCGGCCAAATCGTAGTGGGCCAGGAAGGCATGGTAGAGCTCCTCCTCGCCGGCCTCCTTGCCGACGGCCACATCCTCCTGGAAGGCGTTCCCGGCGTAGCCAAAACCCTCACCGCAAAGCTCCTCGCACGTCTCATAGACGTCCCCTTCTCCCGCATCCAGTTCACGCCCGACCTCATGCCCTCCGACGTCATCGGCACCAACGTCTTCAACCCCCAGTCCGCCACCTTCCAGTTCAAGCCCGGCCCCGTTTTCTCCAACGTCGTGCTCATAGACGAGATCAACCGCGCCCCCGCCAAGACACAGGCCGCCCTCTTTGAAGTGATGGAAGAGCGCCAGATAACCATTGACGGCATCACCCACCCCATGAAGCCCCCCTTCATGGTCATAGCCACCCAAAACCCCATAGAGCACGAAGGCACCTACCGCCTCCCCGAAGCCCAGCTGGACCGCTTCCTCATGAAGGTGACCGTAGGCTACCCATCGCTGGAAGAGGAAGTAAAAATCTTAGAGCGCCACTCCGGCGCGCCCCTCGCCGAGCAGCTACAGGCCGTCCGCCCCATCCTCACCGCCGAGAGCCTCGCCGATGCCCGCGCACAGGTCAAAGCCATCCACATAGAGCCGAAAATCCTCCAGTTCATCGCCCGCATCGTGTTTGAGACCCGCTCCGACCGCTCCCTCTACATCGGCGCCTCGCCCCGCGCCTCCATCGCCCTGCTACAGGTGTCCAAAGCCATCGGTGTGCTGCGCGGGCGCAGCTTCGTCATTCCTGAAGACGTGGTGGAAGCCGCCATCCCCGTCCTCCGCCACCGCGTAAGCCTCACGCCGGAGCGCGAAATGGAAGGCGGCACCGCCGATGTAGTGCTGAAGGAATTAATCGGGCGGCTGGAGATACCGCGGTAGGGTTGAAGCGTTGAATCGTTGCAATGTTGCAGCGTCTCTCTGCTCCCGCCCCCGCTCCCGTCATGCCGAACTCGTTTCGGCATCTATCGGGCAGAGCGGGAGCGCAAAATAGGCCCCGAAACAAGTTCGGGGTGACGGGAGCGGGAACCTTTTTGTTAGTCAGCGTTCCGTTCGCTCCCAATCTTCCGTTGCGTCGCACGTTTCATCGTTCGTCTGTCTGTTGTGCTTTTCGCGTGGGATGTATATTCGTTGTGGGCCGAAAGTCCAACAGCGGCGAAAAAATGTAGCATGTTCAATTGGGGCGCCTATTTCAAGTTCATGCTAAAAGCTATGGCCATCCTACTCCTGATTCTGCTGTTAGCATGCATCCTACTCGCTATATGGGTATTGGGTATATACCATCAATAATCAGTTTCCCTCACTGGTTTAAGTCTTGCGAAGCAGACTTAAATCCGGAATAAACGCAAGTCCCCGACTTGCAAAACCCTTGCAAGACACAGTCTTGCCGCTATATTTCATTGAAGTCTGCTTCGCAAGACTTCAACGAGTAAAGGGGAAGCAGACTTAAATCCAGAATAAACGCATGGCACCCGCTCGCGTGAGCATGGCGCCGTGCTATGTGCGTGGCGTCATCGTGGGCAATGCGCGGGCACAAGCACCCTTCCGCGCAAAGGCTTTGCCGCATGCTCGCGCCAGTAGTGTATTAATTGTTCTTGTAGAACAACATTTCTGCTCCGTCTCTGTAGCCATCGTTGATAAAGAGCTGCCTGTCGCAAAGCTCTACCCGGCCCGGATAATAGCCGGTGGGCGTAGTTTCAATCCCAAACAAACCATCTACAGACTTCAATAGCCAGGAGCCGCGGGTACTTACCACGCCGTCTGTAGTAATAAGAAATGAGCCGTCAGATTTAAGCGTGTAAAGCAATTCTTTATCTGCGTTTTGCCGGCTAAGCTCGGTTTGCGTCCACTGCCACTTCCATACTCCGGTCAATGCTTTCGCGAGACGGGCGGAGTCGAAATTCTGCGCTTTGTTGCAGTTATAAATCTCCGTCCGGTCAAATGCGGGGATTGACTTTTCCTCACATTCCTTTTTGCAGGAAGTAAACAGCGCACAGGCTACTACAAGACTGGATATCATGATTGCATTGTTCATCGGGAAAAGGATTTGACTAAAGATACTGGTCTTTGATGCGCTGATGGGTATGGCAATTCTCTTTCGGAATAGCAGCGTGACACACTACCCGCCCAGCTTCTTCAGCGCCGCCTCCATATTAATGCCCTTACCGAGGACACCTTTGAAGAGGTCGCCCTTCGCTTCAATGCGCTTAATCATGCTGCGGATGTTGAAGCGCTGCATGTCGAGGCCCTTGCGCACTTCCTTCCAGTCCAGCGGGGCGGAGGCGGTGGCGTGGGGCTTGGGGCGGAGGCTGTAGGGCGCGGCAACAGTCTGGGCAATGTTGTTCTGCATGTAGTCCATGTAGATGTTCTGGCCGCGCTTCTTGATGCTGCGCTCCAGCGAGGTAAAGTCGGGCACGAGCGCCTGCGTGCGCGTGGCAATGATTTCGGCGAAGGCATTCACTTGCTCGTAGCTGTACTTCGCGCCCATGGGGATGTAGATATGCAGGCCGGTAGAGCCGCTGGTCTTGCAGAAGCAGGAAATGCCCGCGCTGTCGCAAACCTGCTTGACGGCCTTGGCGGTTTCCACGACCTGGTCAAAGGTGTTCTTGTCGGCGGGGTCAAGGTCTATCACCATATAGTCGGGCTTCTCCAGATTGCCGACGCGCGAGTGCCAGGGGTTCAGCTCAATGGAGCCGCCGTTGGCGAGGTAAAGGAGCGTTGCCTTATCGTCGGCAATGATGTAGTCCACATTGCGGTTGCTGCTCTCGCTCCAGATGGGCTCGGTGCGCACCCACTCAGGCGCATTATCGCCGGCATCTTTATGGAAGAAGCCGTGGTCTTTAATGCCATTCGGATTGCGGCGCAGGGAAAGCGGGCGGCCTTTGAGGTAAGGCAGGATGATTTTGGAGACGGCGTTGTAGTAGTCTATTACATCGCCCTTGGTGTAGCCTTCTTCGGAGAAGAAAACCTTGTCGCGGTTGGTGATTTCAACTTTGATTTTACCGGCTTTGATGAAGTCTTCCATAGGTGGTTGTTTGTCTTGGTTCATGGTAGGAACGCGCCGCGGCGCGTTCCTACGTGGGGCTGCGTCGGAGCGGTCAACTTCTTCGGCAGCCTTGTCCTTACGCAGGCCCATGAATACGGGATGCCGGCGAATGCCGTCCTTGGTGATTTCGGTGTACTTGACGGCGCAGACAAGTTCCGGCTGCAGCCAGGTGACGGGGGCGTTGACGGAAACTTTGTGTGCAAACGGAGAGTCGGCCATACGCAGCGGCTGCATCTTTTCGTAAAGCTCGCCCAGCGTCTTGTTGTTGAAGCCCGTGCCGGTGTGGCCAATGTATTCCAGCTTACCACTGCTGTAGTCGCCGAGGATGAGCGCGCCGAAGTTTTTGCGCGAGCCTTTGGGTGCGGTGTAACCACAAATGACGGCCTCGTCGGTGATGACGTGCTTTACCTTCAGCCAATCGTCGGAGCGCTTGCCTTCTTCGTAAATGCCTTTGGCATTCTTGGCTATCATGCCTTCCAGCCCGCGCTTCTGCATGACTTTGAAGAAGGATTTTCCATCGGCAACAACGTGGTCGCAATAACGGATGACGTCGCCTTCGGGAAGGACTTCTTTCAGGAGCGCTTTGCGCTCAATAGTGGAAAGGCCTTCAATAGATTTGCCGTCCAGATAAAGGATATCAAAGACATAGTACAGTAGCTGCGCGCCATTGCTGCGCGCATTCTGAAGCAACTGGAAGTCAGGATTGCCTTTCTCATTAAAAGCGACAATCTCACCGTCTAAAATCATGCTACGCTTAATAGCTTTCACAGCGGCATCAACAGCCGGATAATCCTGCGAAAAGGAAAGTCCCTGCGGGAATAGAGACGAGAATCTGTCCCTTTGCATTCCGCAATGGCGCGGTAGCCGTCCCATTTGATTTCAAAAATCCAGTCTTTGTCGTTGAAAGGCTCATCGCTGAGGCGGGCCTTCATCGGTTCTATGAAGTCGGCAAAGCGGTCTTCGGGCGATTCAGCTAATGGCTCGGGTTGGGCTTTTTTTTTAACCGCCTTCGTGGCTGGTGCTTTCTTGGCTGACCTTGTGGCCTCAATATCATAAGGCTCGTCAACCGCGTATTCGTCGTCGCTTTTCATAAGGAGCCAGTTTTTATCATCTTCCTTCATGCGGAACAACTTGAAAGCGCCTTTCAGTTTTTTGCCTTTCAGGATAAAGCGGAGATGGCCTTCTTCTAAAAGCTTCAAGGCTTCTTTGGGAGGAACAGGCTTGCCATCTTCGTCTATAGTCTGGTAGGTGCCATTGTCCCACACATCCACATGGCCGGCGCCGTAATTGCCTGCGGGTATGTCGCCTTCAAAAGTTGCGTAAGACACAGGGTGGTCTTCCACCTGCACAGCCAGCCGCCGGTCTTTCGGATAAAGCGATGGCCCTTTTGGAACAGCCCAGCTTTTAAGCACGCCATCCAGCTCCAGCCGGAAGTCGTAATGCAGGTGCGAAGCATCATGGCGCTGCACAACGAAGATGAGCTCTTTGCCATCTTTGGCTTCCTTGCCTGCCGGCTCGGAGGTTTGTTTGAAGTCTCTTTTCTTATTGTAAGTCGTGAGCGACATGCTGATAATGTTGAGCGTTATTCAAAAGCCTAATTCAACCTGTCATTGCGGACTTGACCCGCAATCTGCTTGTCATCCCAATATGTAAAAGCCCGATTGGGCAGATTGTAGCTCGGGGCCGCAATGACAGGAACCATTTGGCTTCATCATTCTATTTGGCTTTTTAGAAAATCAGCTTGCTTTCTTCTTCGGCGCTTCGCCTTCCAATGATGCCTTTAGCTGCGCCATCAAATCCTTCGCACTGCTCTTCACCAGCTTAAACTTCGGCTCGGGCGTATGCTTGCCTTTCGCTTTCGCATTGATGAGCTTCATCAGCGAGCTGTGGTAGGTGTCCTTGTATTTCTTGATGGAGAATTTCTTGTTCGTAAGCTGCTCAATAAGGGCCTTGGCCACCTTCAGCTCATTCGGCTTAATAGCGCTCGTGCCGGGCAGGTCAAGCTCTACCGTATCCCGGATTTCTTCGGCGAAGCGAAGGCGGTTGAGGACGATTACGTCTTCCTCGGCCTTGAGCATGCAGAGGTGCTCTTTGCCGCGCATCACGTAGGTGCCGATGGCTACTTTTTCAGTCTCGGAAAGGGCCTCGCGGAGGAGGGCGTAGGGCTTGTCGCCGCCCTTGTCGGGCGCGAGGTAGAAGGGGGCCTCATAAAAAGTGCTGTCTATCGCGCCTTCGTCCACGAACTCGTCTATTTCAATCACCTGTGCCTTTTTGGCGGCGGCGGCTTCAAAGTCTTCTTCGGTGAGAACCACATAGCGGTTGCCCACTTTGTAGCCTTTTACGATGTCGCCCCAGGCCACTTCCTCGCCAGTGGTTTCGTTAACGCGCTGGTATTTGATGTGCGAATTGTCGTGCTTGTCCAGCATGTCAAGGTCAATGTTGCTGTCCTGGGTGGCGCTGAACATTTTAACGGGGATGTTGACGAGGCCGAATCCGATGGCTCCGCTCCAGATGGCGCGCATGGTGTGGAAGGTTTTGTCTTTGGAAAGAAAAAATCGTTCCGCAGATAGGCTTTCATTCCAAGTAACACAGCTAAGTGATATCCTCCGCTGGCGGAGGTGGCCTTCACGCCGTAGCGACAGCGGAGGCGTGTTGGCCGGAGGTGGACGAAGAAGCTGCCAATGCCCACAATTACTAAATTCATCTTCACAATGCACGCCAATAACGCCTATAATAAACACCTGCAACCCGTAGCTAACAAACTCCGGCATGAAGGCACAAAGGCGGAAGCCTGCCTCTGGAAATATATACTGCGCGCCCGCCAGATGAAGGGCTACCAGTTTAGAAGGCAACGGCCTGTATTGAACTATGTAGCAGATTTCATTTGCCTGCCACTTAAGCTAATTATAGAAGTGGACGGCGGCATACACAGGGATGATTTGGTTGCAGCTAAGGATGCGGTCAGACAACAGCATTTGGAAGAAGCCGGGTTTACCATATTGCGTTTTGAAAATATAATGGTCTTGCAACGGATAGCTGAGATGCGGATTTCAATTGAACAGTGGATTGAAGATTTTGAGCGGCTTCATAGTGTTCAGCGGGAGGAGTAGGTCTCAGCAATGTCGTCCACCTCCGTCAAATGCAGGCGCTGCGCTGTACCTGCATTTGCCACCTCCGCCAGCAGAGGATATCACTTAGCATGTGCACTTAGGATTGAGTCGCTTCTCTTAGGCATACAACAGGTCGGGTTCCTCACTCGCGCGAGCATGCGGTAGAGCAATGCGTTTGGCGTGCTCGTGTGTAGCGCATAGGCATGAGCACCTTCTGCACAAAGGCTTAGCGGCATGTTCGCACTAGTGGGGCCTGCTTTTGATTTGCAGACTATAGTGAACCGGGGCCAACAGAATCACTTATATGTATGCTCACTAAAAAGAACATCAATTCTATTCGCAATTCTATGATTGAAAAAGTTCTTTCCGTCAAAATCTGAAAGTTCAATCACTCTAGCAATGAAGGTTAGTTGCCTTACTTCTGCTCCTTGTTCATTGGTGAATTCTGCGATACTATTATCTCCCAAATAATTGACTCTATAGCCTCGTTTAGAATTGAGACCGTTCAAATTTTGCTTTTGAAAATAGTGCAATAATTCTTTGTCCGCCTTACGCATAGAGCTACTGTCTGGAAAATCAAAAGTCAGATGAATTGTAGAACTGTAAGCATCGCGCTTTTTTGAGGTATATGGCAGTACGGACGTGTAGGATGATGTGTCAATTCCAATAAAAGCAGAATCAAATGGAGTTTCTATCGCAGGATGTCGTTTAAACTGGAACACGAAAGACGTTCTGGAAATGATAGGCAACGGGCGCAGTTTGAATTTCAATTGGCTATCGGCTGATAATTGTCCAATCATATCCAACGGGTACTTGCTCAAATGAATATCAAACAATAAGGATTCAACACTTCTATTCCAATCGTTGGATTGTGAAGAACAACTTTCAGCGGTGAAGAGAAAGAGAAATAGGATAAATATTCTCATTAGAAGAGACTTATACCCGAATATACGTTGCACACACAAAGCTAAACACGCTGAAGAGATCCACAATGTAGGACGCAGCCGCAGCCCAATAGCGAACCGAACCCCAACTCAATAAAAAATCCTAAAGAATACCCACATAAGCTGCAAAGACCTTCCTGCACCGCCCCAATCCGTACCTTCGCGCCAAATTCTCTAAAACACGATTATGAGCACCGTAAAAGTGGCCATCAACGGCTTTGGCCGGATTGGCCGTCTTGCTTTCCGCCAGATTTATAATATGGAAGGCATTGAGGTTGTAGCCATTAACGACCTGACCAAACCAAACGTATTGGCGCACCTTCTGAAGTATGATACGGCACAAGGCCGCTTTGACGAGGCGACGGTGACGCACGGCGAGGACAGCATCTCGGTTGCCGGGGCCGAAATCAAGATTTATGCTCAGAAAGACCCGGCGCAAATCCCTTGGGGACAGCACGATGTGGACGTGGTGCTGGAGTGCACGGGCTTCTTTACAGATAAGGAAAAGGCGGAAGGCCACATCAAGGCGGGCGCTAAGCGCGTAGTAATCTCCGCACCGGCCACCGGCGATATGAAGACGGTGGTGTTTAACGTGAACCACGATATCCTGGACGGCTCTGAGACGGTGATTTCCTGCGCTTCCTGCACGACCAACTGCCTCGCGCCAATGGCGAAGGTGCTGAACGATTCTTTCGGCATCATCACCGGCCTGATGACTACGGTACACGCTTATACCAACGACCAGAACACGCTGGACGCGCCGCACCCTAAGGGCGACCTGCGCCGCGCACGTGCTGCTGCGGAGAACATCGTTCCGAACTCTACAGGTGCTGCCAAGGCAATTGGCCTGGTACTGCCTGAGCTGAAGGGCAAGCTAGACGGCGGTGCACAGCGCGTACCGACCCTTACCGGCTCATTGACTGAATTGAATGTCCTTTTGGAAAAGGAAGCAAGCATTGAAAGCGTGAATGCTGCGATGAAGGCTGCTGCAAATGAATCGTTTGGCTACAATGAAGATGAGATTGTAAGCTCTGATATCATCGGCACGTCCTTCGGTTCCCTGTTTGATGCTACGCAAACAAAGGTGATTTCTGCCGGCGGCAAGCAAATAGTGCGCGCCGTTAGCTGGTACGATAACGAGATGAGCTATGTGAGCCAGCTTGTACGGACGGTGAAGTATTTCGCCGGTCTTATCAGCAAATAAGCATTGCGATATAATTGAAAGTGGCGCCTGAATAGCGCCGCTTTTTTATTGAGCCTTCTTTAGCCAAGGTCTATTTTTGCCGCGCTTCTAATTACAGCCTATTTATGCTCAATTTCTCTGATTACAACTTTGCGAACCAGCGCGCCATTGTCCGCGTTGATTTTAATGTGCCGATTAAGGATGGTAAGATTTCTGATGATACTCGTATTACGGCCACGCTGCCTACTATCCAGAAAATACTGGACGACGCAGGCAGTGTGGTGCTGATGAGCCACCTCGGCCGTCCGCATAAGGAGATTGCCAAAAAGCCCGAAAAGACGCTGGCCGATTTTACGCTGAAGCCGGTTGCGGAGCATCTTTCCACGCTCCTGAAGCGGGATGTGAAGTTTGTAAAAGACGGCGAAGATGCACAGCAGATGGCCGAATCGTTAAAACCCGGCGAAGTCTTATTGCTGGAAAACCTTCGCTACCACAAGGAAGAAGAAAAAGGCGAACGCACCTTTGCCGAAAAGCTGGCAAAGCTGGGCGATGTATATGTGAGCGATGCCTTCGGCACTGCCCATCGCGCGCACGCAAGCACGGCCATCATCGCAGAGTTCTTCCCGGCAGACAAAAAGATGTTCGGCCTGGTGATGGAAGGCGAAGTGAAGGCGGCGCAGCAGGTGATGGACAATCCGCAGAAGCCATTCACAGCCATCATAGGCGGCGCGAAGGTGAGCGACAAGATTCTTATTATTGAAAATCTGCTGGATAAGGCTACCGATATTATCATCGGCGGCGGCATGGCTTATACTTTCTGGAAGGCACAAGGCTGTGAAATCGGAAACTCGCTCGTGGAAGACGACCGGCTAGAAACTGCTAAAGAGCTTCTAAGAAAAGCTGATGAAAAAGGCTGCTGCATTCACTTGCCCGCCGATTCTATCATTGCCGACAAGTTTGCCGCAGATGCTCAAACCTCTTCCGCTCAAAATCACAACATCCCCGAAGGCTGGATGGGCCTGGACATCGGCACTATGGCCTGTGAGATGTTCTCCAAAGTGATTCGGAATTCTAAAACCATTCTCTGGAACGGCCCGATGGGCGTTTTTGAAATGGAAAAGTTCCAGCACGGCACCAAAGCAATAGCTGATGCGGTGGCGGATGCCACTGCCGATGGCGCATACTCCCTCGTAGGCGGCGGCGACAGCGTTGCAGCGGTGAATAAATTCGGCTACACAGATAAGGTGAGCTACGTGAGCACCGGTGGCGGCGCGCTGCTGGAGTTTTTTGAAGGAAAGACTTTGCCTGGCATTGCGGCCATTCAATCTTAATCTTTCTGCCCAAATGCAAAACAGGCCGCTCATTGAGCGGCCTGTTTTATTCAAAAAAGCATTCTTCTATTTTTTCTCAAACCGCGCCACGCCTATTACGCCAGCACCCTCAGCTGTGATGAGGTAGCTGCCCGGCGCGAGCTTCTCAACGGATACATTTGGAACGTTGCTGGCGGTCGCCGCAAGCCTCCCGGTTGCATCATACACATGAATCGTATAGGCCTTCCATGCCGCCGGCACGCCAAGCGTAATGATGTCGCGTGCGGGATTCGGGAAAGCCTGCAACGCTATAACCGGCATCTTGATGCCCGCGACGGATGTTGTGTTTCGCTTTATATCCCGGTAGCGAACGCCCGTTACTGTTTCATTGCCGCCGGCTATCTTGTTGGTAGTGATAATCAGCATCGGGTAGCGCTCTGTGTTGGAGAGCCACTTGTACTCTACATAATTGCGCGGAATGCCCTGCGTGGTGCCGCCGAAGGAGAATGAATCTATTTCCGTGACCTCAGAGCGTATGCGCAGCACATTGATCGGAGTGCTTGTGTATGGCGTAATGATGGTGCCGTAGCCGTCCACCTTTGTCTGGCGGGTGCCCTGCTGAGAGAAGGAGCCGAGTCCGCCGGGGAAGGCGTAGCTCAGCTTGAACGTTGAGTTGTCCTGCGGCCGCGTGCTGGTTAGCGGGAAGAAGTACACCTCATCCTCATCCGAATAGTTGATAGGCGTCGGAAAGCCGCCGATTTTAGCGGCAAAGCCTTCAATGACATACCGGGAAGGTGAAGTCTTCTTATTAAAGAAATTGTAGAGCTCCTTGACTGGTACTGGCGCGCCAGGCAAGC
Organism: Chitinophagaceae bacterium; assembly: GCA_965246785.1. Taxonomy (GTDB): domain Bacteria; phylum Bacteroidota; class Bacteroidia; order Chitinophagales; family Chitinophagaceae; genus UBA1952. The sequence continues at coordinate 3,535 of CBDFFM010000018.1, read as the reverse complement.
TGTCCGCTATCTTGTAGCCATATGCTGTAGGCGAAATAGTGATTGCATAAGAAGCATTCACGCTTGCTGCGTTTTTATAGGTATCCACCGCCTGCGAAATCGGGCTGAGCGTGCTGAAATTCCAGGTGAAAGCGCTGCCGGTGGCGGCATAGTTAGCCCCGGCTGTCGTAGGATTGGCGATGCTATAACGCAGCGTATCGCCATTTACCGGCATATCCGCAGCGGTAATGGTAATCTGTGCTATAGCCGGAAGGCTGGCAAGCGCGACAAGTATGCCGAGTAAGGTTTTCTTCATAAATGAATGGATTTTTGTGCGTCAAATGTAATCTGAATTATCCGCCTTGCTCCCTTGGCCAGGCATCTTCTTCCGCCCGCGCTACGGCTACATACCGCTCTGTAATGGCATCCAACTTCTGCCCTTCGCCAAAAAGAATAGTTACTTCGATGGGCAGCACGGCAATGGGCAGACCGGAAGTCTCCAGCTGCTCCCCGTGCAGCAGCAGGCGCGTGGCGTCCTTCTCCGTTGTCACAATGATTTTATCGCTTACATCCCAGCTTTCATAGGCCAGCCGGATTTCTTCGAGGTCGCGCGAGAGAAAGTAATGGTGGTCTGGATAAGCAAGCACGTGCACATCGACAGCAATGCCCTTTAGATAAGCCACCAGCGGCTCCGGCCTAGCAATGCAGCACACCAGCACAATGTTCTTTCCGCCAATGTCCGTCGCATCGCGCTGTAATAAGCCGTAAGCCTTACCGTATTGTATAGCGGAGAAGAATACCTGCTGCTGCGGCAGGGGCGCAATGTGTTGCACCATCTCATCGGCCTCAGCACGGCTCAGCACCGGCGGACACTTGGAAACGATAACGACGTGCGCCCGCTTATACGCGCCTCTGCCTTCCCGCAAGCGTCCATAGGGGAGGATGTAGTCGTTGTAGAATGGCCGGGCATAGTCCGTTATCAGGATATTCAGCCCGGCCTTCACCGAGCGGTGCTGGAAGGCATCGTCCAGAATAACCACGTCCACATCCGGGCGGCGCTGCAATAGCAGCGGGATGCCGGTCATCCGCTCTTCTGCCACGCTCACCGCTACTTCAGGGAAGGCAAGATGATACTGCATCGGCTCGTCGCCTATTCTTAACGCATTGCTCCGCTCATCGGCCAGCACAAAACCCTGTGTGCTGCGCTTGTAGCCGCGGCTCATCGTAGCCACGCGGTACTGGTATTGCAGCAGACGGATTAGGTACTCCACATGCGGCGTCTTGCCTGTTCCGCCCACCGAAAGATTGCCTACGCAGATAACCGGCACACTGAACTCCACCGAAGAAGAAAAACCGGAATCATACAGCCGGTTGCGCAGCCAGACTACTACGCCGTAAATAAGCGCGAAAGGGTAGAGCAGGAAGCGGACAAGCGAGAAGAACATCAGGGAGAATGCGGAGTTCGGAAGGCGGAATAAACCGTAAAGTTCCCGAATGCCACCTTACTTCTCAATCCTTACTTCTTTCAGGACATATCCGCCATCCGAAGGGCGCAGCGAGAGATAGACCTTGTACTTCCCGTTGGCCGTTTGCAGGGTGCCTACGGAGAAGGAGGAATTGCTGGACGTAGATGCCCCTGAATAGTCGACATCAAAGCTCCGGACGGCATTACGGGCAAAGAAATCACGCAGCACCTGCTCGCCCTGCGTATGGCTGTAGGTGGAAGAGGAATTATTCATCGTAATGTCCACCGAAGGGCCAAAATAACGGGACACCGCCGCCGCATTGCCGGAGCGCATCGCCCCTTCAATCGCTTCTACCGGCCTGCCCTGTGAAAAGCCCTTGCTGACCAAGCAAAAACCCAGTGCCAAAAGGAGCGCCAGCTTTCTAAGGGTTGAATATGTGGTATTAAAAGCCTTCACAACGCCCCAAAGGGAACAAAAATTCGGCCACTTTCGGCGCTGAAGCACTGTTTTTCAGTGATGATGGCTTATTAACGCCCTTTTGCAGCACGGAAGGCGGCTTTAGCCAGTCACCGGATATCCTCAACCCATGGCTTTAGCCATGGGCGATGACGGAGCCGGCATTGCCGCCCCAGACTGAAGTCTGGGGTTAAGGATGTCCGGTGATTGGCTAAAGCCGCAAAGCCTCGCGACCGCACTTTCCCGAATACCTTCGCGCCATGTCCAGAAAAGCCATGCTCCTCATCATGGACGGCTGGGGCCACGGACAGGTGCCCGCCGCCGATGCCATCCGCGCCGCCAACACGCCCTTCGTTGATTCCCTTTACGATAAGTACCCCAACACCGAGTTGATTACCTGCGGCGAGGCCGTTGGCCTGCCCGATGGGCAGATGGGCAATTCCGAGGTGGGCCACCTCAACCTCGGCGCGGGCCGCATCGTCTATCAGGAGCTGCAGCGCATCAATGTGGCCCTGCGCGATGGCGAATTAGAACGCTCACCTGTGGTGCAGGCCGCCTTCAATCAGGCAAAAGCCACCGGCAATACCGTCCACTTCATCGGGCTGGTGAGCGATGGCGGGGTGCATTCTCACATAGCTCATCTGAAAGCCTTGCTTACGCTCGCGAAGGCAGCAGGCGTTCCCAAAGTCGCCGTTCATGCCTTTACGGACGGGCGCGACGTTGACCCGCATAGCGGGAAAGGCTTTATTCGAGATTTGCAGGCGCACTTAGACAGCACCGGCGGCGTTCTCGCATCCATCACCGGCCGCTATTATGCCATGGACAGGGATAAGCGCTGGGAGCGGGTGCATCTCGCTTACGATGCCCTTGTGCGCGGCGCGGGACTGCATACCACGGAGCCACTCGCCGCCATTGGGGCGAGCTACGCGGAAGGCGTAACCGACGAATTCATCAAGCCCATTATTCATACCGATGTGGCCGGGGCTCCGCTCGCGGTCATCACGGAGGGCGATGTGGTTATCTGCTTCAACTTCCGCACCGACCGCTGCCGGGAGATTACCGAAGTCCTTACCCAGCGCGCCTTCCCCGAGCAGGGCATGGGGCCGCTGAAGCTCCACTACATCACCATGACGGAGTATGACGCCACCTTTAAGGGCGTCGGCGTCGTCTTTCACAATGATAACCTCACCAACACCATAGGCGAGGTGCTGGCGAAGGCCGGCAAGAGGCAAATCCGCATTGCCGAGACGGAGAAGTACCCGCACGTAACCTTCTTCTTTTCCGGCGGGCGCGAGACGCCTTTTGAGGGCGAGCGCCGCATCATGGCGCCATCCCCCAAAGACGTCCCAACCTACGACCTGAAGCCGGAGATGAGCGCGCGCGACATCACGGCCCTTATCCTTCCTGAGATAGAAGCGGAAAGCGCCGACTTCATCTGCCTCAACTTTGCCAATGCCGATATGGTGGGCCACACCGGCGTGTGGGATGCGGTGCTGAAGGCCGTGGAAACGGTGGATGAATGCGTGGCCCGCATCGTGCCTGCCGCCCTACAGCATGGCTACGCCGTCTTCCTCACCGCCGACCACGGCAATGCCGACTTTGAAATCAATGACGACGGCTCCCCCAACACACAG
>CBDFFM010000017.1:0-45842 GCA_965246785.1 Chitinophagaceae bacterium | reverse complement strand
CGCGCGAAGGCCGTGCTCGGAAATAGCGAGGTCTATCACGCCATTGCCCAGCACCTGCGCAAAGTCGCGCATCCGGCGAAGGAGACCGTTGGCAATGCGCGGCGTACCGCGGCTGCGACGGGCAATTTCCATAGCAGCATCTGATGTAATCCTGACATTCAGCACGTTAGCTGCGCGCATAATGATGCCTTGCAACACATCAGCAGTATAATAATCCAGCCGACTCTTGATCCCAAAACGGCTCAGCAGCGGCGCTGTGAGCAGCCCGGAGCGCGTTGTGGCGCCCACAAGCGTAAACGGCGAGAGATTGATCTGGATAGAGCGTGCGGCCGGGCCGGAGTCTATCATAATGTCAATCTTGAAGTCTTCCATCGCGCTGTAGAGATATTCTTCCACAACGGTGCTAAGTCGGTGAATTTCATCAATAAAGAGCACATCGCGCTCGCCCAGTGAAGTGAGCAGGCCCGCTAAATCAGCCGGCTTTTCAATGACCGGCCCGGAAGTTTCCTTTATAGTTACGCCCAACTCATTAGCTACAATACGGGAGAGCGTAGTCTTGCCCAAGCCCGGCGGGCCGTGAAAGAGGACGTGGTCAAGCGCCTCGCCGCGCAGATTGGCGGCTTTGATGAAGATGCGCAGATTTTCAATCAGTTGCGGCTGGCCCGAAAAATCGTCAATCTGCTGCGGCCGGATGCTGTTTTCATACTCCTTGTCAGAAGCAGTTGGCTGACCTTCTTGGCGTACGTGTGAGGGATTATTCATACTGTTTAAAGATACGAAAAGTGATGCATTTTCTGCCGTCAGATCTCGTCCAAAAGCCGCTTCCGGCACGGCTTTTCAAAAGAAAACGCGGCCTTGCATCGGCCGCGTTTCTATAAAGCATTGACTCCGATATCGCTATTGAATAATGACGGCGGTGTTTAGCAAACATTCTCCTGATTGCGCATTGCTTACGCGCACGAAGTAAGTGCCCGAAAGCAGTGTAAGCCGAGCCTGAAGCGGTGTTCCCGCCATGTTCTCATTAAACAATGCCGTTTGCATCAGTTGGCCGTTAAGATTATAAATGCTCATCTTCACCTGTGCGGCATCCGCCAAAATGTTCAACCGGCCATCTGATACTACCGTTGGATATACTGTGGTAAAGACATCTGGTTTACGGCCATCCACTTTAATAGTAAACGAATACTCCGCCTCGCCGCGCAGGTTAAGCATTTTTAGGCGGTAATAAACCCGGCCGCTTGTCCCTGCATCTAAATAGCGATACGTGCTCCCATGGCCCTCTGGCGCAAATGAAGCGATGGTGCTGAAGTCCATGGCATCTGCAGAGCGCTGCAGCTCTATACGGTCTGTATAAATTTCGGCATCTGACGTCCAGGAAATGAGGTTGCCACCGTTTTCTTCCTTCCCTTCAAAGGAGCTGAGCAGCACCGGCAGCGGCATTACCAGGGGCGTATTGGTAGCAAAATCGCCGCGCAGGTTACTCTGATATAATGGCAGTGAGGATTGATTGAGCGTGGTAAGTGCGCCGGTGCTCAGATTGATGGTTGCATATTGTCCATCTGTAAAGCCTACATGGAAATTGCCGGCGGCGTCAAAAAAGGCTCCGTCTTCCTCGCGATTTGGAGACGTATTGGGCAAAGTATTGACCCGTACCACTTTCCAGGGCGCAACGCTCTTATCTACGCGAATGAGCCAGGAATTGATGCCCGGCTTAGGGTAAGGATTCAAACCAATCGTGCTCGGCGCGCTTGGGAAGCCGATGTAGGAGTACATTTCCTTCGTTACCGGATGAATGTCCATATCCTGCCAGCCGCCGTCGGCATTGGTTGGGGGCAGCAGGTAAGCTATCATGGCTGCCTGCTGCGTCATCAGGTTGGTAAAGCCTCGCTGAATAAGGGAGTCTGAAATATCTAGCTTGTAATAAGTGGGCGACAGCGTTGTAGAAGCAGAAGGCGTTAAACTGTTGATGCCGGAAATTTTACCGAGAAACATATCCACCTTGCTACCATTGAGCGGAAGGTTCATATCCGTGTAGGTATATCCTGTAAACCAATAATTGCCGGCACTATCCACTGTGCCGGAAGCGAGGTTCACAAACGAAAATCCGACACTGCGGCCAGCATCCGACGATGTGGGCGCAGGGATGATGCCTACTTGTGTGGCAACCGCATTGGTACCCACACGGAAAAACTTAGCACTTGTACTGAACGGCCCAGCATATAGGTATTCTAACGCATAGAGAAAGCCATCCTGACTGCTGATGCCTGCGCCATTGAGGTCTTGGGCCGGAACGCTATTCGTAAAGGTGACTACCTGACCGGTGTCAAAGCCACCATCGGAAGCTGACGGATTCGTCGTTTTGTGCAGGGTGATTCTCGCTACATTCGCATTGTAGCCGGTCTTGCCCACATAGGCATAGTTCCGTACGGAGATGTTAAAAGGCGCGGGCGTTTGCGCGGCTGCTCCAAATGCGGAAAGCGTAAGTGTAATGGCAGCAATGTTCTGACGTAAAGATGTTTTGTTCATAGGTTATACGGTGGTTAACGAAGAGGTCATAATCAAAGAATTATGCCGTCTACCGCCTTCGTATTCCTACTACTTACAATCCCGCTTCGCCCGTTTAAGTAAGCGCCTTTAGCTTGCCTGGTTACAAATAATAATTCCGATTACTTATAGGATAATTTTTTCTGTGAAAGACCAAAAACATGCACTCGCCACCCGCCTCATACATGCAGGCGTACAGCCAGACCCTCATTCCGGGGCCATTATGACCCCTATTTACCAGACATCCACCTACGTGCAGGCGGCTCCCGGCCAGCATAAAGGCTATGAGTATGCGCGCACCCAAAACCCGACCCGCACAGCGCTTCAGGATGCGCTCGCTTCCATTGAGAACGGGAACTATGGACTGAGCTTCTCCTCAGGAATGGCGGCCACAGATGCAATTGTGAAACTGCTTCAGCCCGGCGATGAAGTAATTGTGAGCGACGACCTTTATGGCGGCACCTACCGCATCTTCACGAAGATTTATGCGGCTTACGGCATCATGTTTCAATTCGTGCCCATGCACGACGCTGCGGGCATTGCCCGATACGTAACGCCGCAGACGAAGATGATTTGGGTAGAAACGCCTACCAACCCGCTGCTCAACGTGGTTGACATTGCCGCAGTCGCCGCCATCGCCAAAAGCGCAAACGCGCTGCTTGTTGTGGACAACACCTTCGCCTCGCCCTACCTGCAAACGCCCCTTGACCTCGGCGCCGACATTGTGCTGCACAGTGCAACCAAGTACCTGGGCGGCCACAGTGATGTGGTGCACGGCGCCCTTATCATGCGCGATGCGGGCTTGGAAGAGCGCCTGCGCTTCATCCAGAATGCCTGCGGCGCGGTGCCGGGGCCTCAGGACTGCTTTCTTGTACTACGCGGAATCAAGACGCTGCACGTGCGCATGCAGCGGCACTGCGAGAATGGCGAGGCCATTGCCCGCTGGCTGCGGCATCACCCGAAAGTGGGCCGCGTGCTCTGGTGCGGCTTTGAAGACCATCCAAACCACGCCATTGCCGCAAAGCAGATGCGCGGCTTCGGCGGGATGATTTCCTTCACGCTGAAAGGCGATAAGATGGAAGATGCCCTGCGTGTGCTGAGCGGCACAAAGCTCTTTTCGCTGGCAGAATCTCTGGGCGGGGTGGAATCCCTCATCGGGCACCCGGCGAGCATGACTCATGCTTCTATTCCTGCGGAAGAGCGGTCTGAGCGCGGGCTATCCGACTCACTTATCCGGCTGAGTGTTGGTATTGAGGATGTGAATGACCTGATTACGGATTTGGAGGCGGCGATTGGGTAATCCGCTATTCCGGTTTAATACGGTCAATGATGTCTTCGGTTACAGCAAGACCGCCTTCCATATTATCCGCTAAGCTATTACCGTCGTAATATGCGCTTATGTGCAGCGAATCGTACACAGCGTTCATTTCAGCGAGCAACTTCTTATCCCGCTTCGCAATTTCCGAACGGTACCATTCAATGCTCTTTTTCTTGCCTCTGGGCAGTGATGTTACCTCTTTAAGCCGCAACCATGCGTCTAAAGCAATGAGCGCACCGCAATAAGCAGTGCCTGCTGCTGTACGCACATACTTTACGTCTTTGTAAATGCGGCCTTCCTTCCGTGCCTTTTTAAGCGTCTCTTTGGCATTATCCAAATAGCGTCTAGCCTCACGATAGCTTTCCAGCTTAATTGCTTTTTGCTCTTCAATGCTCATAGCATTCCAAAGTTAACGCATCAATTCCGGCGGTCTATCCCCCAGTACAGCTTCTGTCGGATGGTCTGCAAAAAGTTGTGCTCATCCGGCCTTACCAGCGAGATCGTGAACGCCTCCCGCCGCACCGCAAGCTGTACGGATGAGGTAATGCTCTCGGTGCGCGAATCCAGCGTGGCGAGGAATTGCTCCGAGCGGCCCTCCACTTCAAAAGAAATCACATTGTCGTCGCTCACCACGATGCTGCGGGTGTTCAGGTTGTGCGGTGCAACGGGCGTGATGACGAATGACGAAGCCTGTGGAAATACTACTGGCCCGCCGCAGCTCAGGCTGTAGCCCGTGGAGCCGGTGGGCGTGCTTACAATCAGCCCGTCTGCCCAATAAGTATTCAGAAATTCTCCGTTGAGATAAGTATGAATCTTAATCATGGACGAAGAATCCTTGCGATGAAGCGTAAACTCATTGAGCGCAAAAGGCGCATCGCCGAAGAGCGGCGTGGAAGCATCTAAATGAATAAGGGAACGCTTCTCCAGCGTATAAGAGCCGCGCACGAGCGATAATATAGCCATATCCAAATCCTCCACCGGCACGGCGGCCAGAAAGCCCAGCCTGCCGAGGTTGATGCCGATGAGCGGGATGTTGGAAGCGCCAACGTACGAAATGGTATCCAGCAACGTTCCGTCTCCGCCAAGTGAGATAAGCATATCTGTGTGCGCCGGCAGGTCGCGCTTGCCGGTGAAGAGGCGCGGTGGGGTCTTGAAGCTCAGGTGCGGCTGCAGGCGCTCGTAAAAATCTTTGTACACCACCATGCCCACGCGGTGCATTTCCAGCAGCTCCACCAGGTGCTGAAGCGTGGGGATATAGGTTTCCTCAAAAGTGCGGTTATAAAGGGCTACGAGCATGATAGAAACCGGGCTGAACGAGCAGAGACGAAGGCCTAAAGTACGTCCATAAGATTACTTCTCCCTTAAGCCGCCATGTTCAGGCGCTTCCGCCCCGTAGCTTTGCGCAGCAAAAAAAATTTCGTTTTGAAACTTCGTTACCTAAGCATCCTCATCCTGCTCAGCGCGACAGTGGCACAGGCCCAACCGCCCGCCGGATATTACAACAGCGCTGCCGGCAAGAAGGGCGAGGCCCTCCGCATTGCCCTATACAACATCATCAAAGGCCATACTGAGCTTACCTACACGCCGGGGCTTTGGATTGCCTACAACACCACCGATAATAAAGGCAACGGCAAGCTCGCTTCCATCTATTCCGATAAGCCCGGTGCTACCCCTCCGTATGAGTTCACCCTCGGCTCTGACCAATGTGGCTCTTCAACACCAAGCACCGAGGGCGGCTGCTACAACCGCGAGCATATATGGCCGCAGAGCAAGTTTGGCAAAGCCACGCCTATGCTCACCGACCTATGGATAGCTTACCCAACCGACTCAAAAGTAAATAGCCAGCGGGCCGACTGGCCTTACGGCATCGTCTTGTCGCCCACTTGGACAAGCCAGAACGGCAGCAAGCTTGGCCCCAATAAATACACCGGAGCACCGGCCACCACTGCCTTTGAGCCGATTGATTCTTTCAAGGGCGATATTGCGCGTTCTTACTTCTACATCACCACCCGCTACTGGGCTGATAGCGCGCAGTTCCAGGACTGGGAGATGGCTACGAAAGTCACCCTGAAACCCTGGGCTATCAAGATGCTCTTAAACTGGCATCATCTCGACCCTGTGAGCGCCAAAGAGGTGAAGCGCAATAACGCCGCCTACGCCCTGCAAGACAACCGCAATCCCTTCATAGATAACCCCGCCTATGCAGACAGCATCTGGAGTGCCATTGGCGGCACAACGCCGGGCGTTGGCGTAGAAGCTTACCGCTATGTGACATTGCGCGTAGCGCCAAACCCCGCTGTAAACAACATAATCATAGACTGGCTGGCCCTCTCGCCCGATGAGGTGCTGGCGGTGGATGTGCTGAACATTCAAGGACAAACTCTTTACCACGCCACGCAGCCTAAGCCGGGCATCGGCCTTAACGTTGCGGACTGGCCAAACGGATTATATCTCCTGCAAGTGAGGACGCAACATGGCGTGATGGCGGAGAAGCTAATAGTTGAATAGACGTCTTTGACAGCGCCAAACAAAAAAGCCCGCAGCAAGTGCCGCGGGCTTTTTTATGCTATCAAGAGCGGAAGACGAGATTCGAACCCGCGACCCTCAGCTTGGGAAGCTGATGCTCTACCAGCTGAGCTACTTCCGCTGATAAGCGCCAAAGATAAGCGGCCTACAGCTTCAAAAATGCCCGCGATACCTCGCCGTCCTCTGTCCGTAGCATGATGAAGTAAGTACCGGCCGGTAGTGTGCTTACATCTGCAGTCGCTTCGCCGTAAGGGGAAAGCGTCAACCGCTGCACAATGATTCCTGCCGCATTGAAGATAGTAGCCCGCCCGCCTGCATCCGCGTGAATGCGCAGCATACCACTCACCGGATTAGACGCGATGCGCAACTGCGGCAAGGAGCTTTGCACCACAGAAGTTGCCGTCCCGCCTTTCCATCGCCCCACGGAAAGCGCAAATACATCCACACCCACGGTATCATAGTTGATGCTGCTGCCGCTCACCGACCCTGCCCCGAAGATGAAGCCCTTGGGCACATCCGCAGAAAGCGAAGTAAGGATGAGAATAGTTCCGTGGCCTACGCCGCTCACCGTTTGCCGCGAATCGCGGAAGTGCGCCTTCTTTCCGGAGCAGTCAAAGACGGGCACTGCATAGACCTTGTACTTCGCAAGCAATGCAGCAATGTTGGCGGCGCTTTGCGTAGGCATATAAGTTTTAAGCGAATCCGAATTGAGGAGCTGCGGCCCGCTCTCCAGAATCATAAGATGGCCGTTATAGGAAGCAGTTCGTGGAAATGAATAAGCCAGCACATCGCCCGCACGCGCGGCGGCAAAGCCACCCTTTGCAACGCCATTGTAGGCACCGATGGTAGAGCGGTAATAATGATTGGTAGCATCCACGGAATCCCAGAGTACATTGCCCGCGATGTACTGCCAGCCGGCAGGATTACCTATGCCGAGTGTGGGGAAGGCGCAGCCTAATTCATAAGCCGTGGAAGAGATCCCGCGCGATGCAATGGGCGTCGTGTTGGCGGCTTTGACAATAGATTGCAGGTTGAGGTAAGCATTGTTTGCAACAGTGGTATCACCCGCCGCAGAGAGCACACGCATGAGGTAGCTCACACAATCGCCGATGCAGAACCATGCGGCACTGTCTGGATTGTACAGAACATTGGGCAGGCCGTTCGGCCAGACATTGCTGATGCCCGTGATGCCGTAAGCGCCATACTGCGAAGCCGCAATCTTGTAACCCGCGCCGCCATTCTGATAAGTCTGATGTACGATGTAATTGACACCACCGTAGTGCAGCGTAGAATCCGTAACGGTCACGCCGGACAACGTTGTATAGCCTTGCCGCAGCAGGAAAGGCTGCGCTATCCCTTTGGCAGCTGAGAGCGTATTAGCGTAGAAGGCGGTATTATAGCCGGGCAGAAAGCTCTGAGCATGAGCGCCTGCGCAGGCGGCAAGAAGTAACGGGAGGAGCAATCGCTTCATGGCGCTAATGTACTGCCTGCTGCGTCTGCAGCGTCATTGCAGCGGTACAGTTCCGGTAGTAGCACCCCGCAGCTTCCACCAATCAGAACGGCCTGCAAGACATCACTCGGAAAATGCTTCAGGCTCTTCATGCGCAGCCAGCCCAGCATCAGTGCGCCGCCAAAGGCCAGCAGGTAGCGCCCACCCTTTTCGGCGGCAGTATGCCGCGGGTTATAGTCGCTCCACGCCTTTGCCATAAAGAAAGCCGCGGCCGCGCCATTAGCGGTGTGGCCGGAGAAGCGGGCATTACGGTTATTGCCAAGGGCACGCACGGCATCCGGCAAATCGCTGTAATAAACTACAGGCCGGTACTTATCCACGAAGGCCGGCCCAAGCGGCGAGAAGGAATAGATGGTATAGGTAAGCGCATGAAGCCAAGCGTAAAGCATAACATAATGCTTCCAGTCGCGGCGAACGCGCGTATCGAGCAAGAGCAGAAATGGCACGGCCACTAAACCTTGCAGCACGCGGTCAGAGATGCGGCGGTAATGCTCGCGCTCTTCAGCGGAGAAGCTCAGCGCATGGCGGTCAATCCACGGCACAAGGCTGATGTTGATGCTGCCAAATTCATCTGCATTCATATCCAGTTTGCCGCGCAGCACCTTGGGAATGGCATAGAGGTCTGCCAGCAGCAGGGCTGCACTTATGATGCCATATGCCTTCGCATCAATGCGGTAGCCTGCGGCGCATGGGGTGGGCCGGCGCTTTTTTATTGCGCGCGCAATGGCCCATGCCCCGCTGAGAACACCGGCGGTAGAAAGCTGAAGCACGACCGACGACTTACGATTTGCCATGCGCCGGCAAAGAGCAAAAACGTGCCGCGGCAAGCCACTTGACAAGTACGCAAAGAACTTGTCAAGTGGACAACAGTATCAAGCCAGGGGCGGCTTGCTGATAACGCCGGCTTTGCGCAGCAACCGGCGGTTTTCCCGCTTATGCATTAGGTTGTACACCCGCGCATAAATGACGGGCAGGATAAGCAGCGTAAGCAATGTAGAAGTAACCAGTCCGCCAATCACCACAATGGCTAGCGGCTTCTGTGTTTCAGAACCAATGCCGGTAGAAATTGCAGCCGGCAGCAGGCCGATGGCGGCCATAAGCGCCGTCATTACCACAGGCCTTACGCGCGAGATCACACCTCGCTCAATAGCATCGTAGAGCTGCATCTTGGCATCCAGATTTTTGCGGAAGACGGAGATGAGGATGACGCCGTTCTGAATGCATACACCAAAGAGGGCGATAAAGCCGATGCCCGCAGAAATGGAGAAGTTGGTGTGCGTGATGTGCAGCGCCAAGATGCCACCAATGAGCGCGAAGGGCACGTTCATTATCGTCAGCACCGCGTCCTTTACATTACCGTAGGTGATGAAGAGAATAAGGAAGATGCCGAGCAGCGCCAGCGGCACAACATGTGCCAAAGTATTGCCAGCGCGCTGCGCGTTTTCAAACTCACCGTTCCATGTCATGTTGTAGCCTTTGGGGAGCTTCAGTGCCGCATTCACCTTCTGTTGCGCTTCCTCAATTGTGCTGCCGAGGTCGCGGCCGCGCACGGAAAATTTCACGGCGATGTAGCGGGCATTGTTGTCGCGGAAGATAAATGCCGGGCCGGTGAGCGTGCGGTCTGTCGCGATTTCGGAGATGGGAATCTTTGCGCCGTCCTGCGTGGGGATGCGCAAGTCTTCAATCTTCTGCTCCGTGTTGCGAAACTCCTTGTCGTAGCGGATGCGGATGTCAAACTTGCGCTCGCCTTCATAAAGCTGAGTAGCCGCTTTGCCGCCAAGCGCCATCTCAATCACAGATTCAGCATCGGCCACGTTGATGCCATACTGCGCCATCTTTTGCTGGTCAAGCTCTATGCGGAACTCCGGCTGGCCAAGGTTGCGCAGGATGCCGAGGTCATCTACGCCTCTTACATCTTTAAGTACGCCCTTTACCACGCGCGCGGTGCTGTCCAGCGTCTGGAAGTCAGGCCCAAATATTTTCACAGCCAGCGCGGCATTTACGCCCGCAACTGCTTCCTCAACGTTGTCGCGAATGGGCTGCGAATAGTTGAGCACAATGCCGGGAATCTTGCGAAGCTGCGCGTCCATATCGTCAATGAGCTTTTCTTCGGTAAGCCCTTTCGGCCAGTCTTCCTTCTGCTTTAAGTCCACCTGAATCTGGACATTGAAAAAGCCTTTAGGGTCGGTGCCGTCATTGGTGCGGCCTATCTGGGAGAGCGTCTGCTCCACTTCCGGGAATTTGCGGATAATGGCAATCATCTTATCCGAAATTTCCTTTGCCTGCGGCAGGCTTACACTCATAGGCAGCTCGCTCTCCACCCACAGCGCGCCCTCGTCCAGCTCGGGCAAAAATTCAGAGCCGAGGAATTTGGCGGAAAGGAAAGTAACTATCATCACGCCGACCGCAATGAGCAGGCTAAGCCGCTGATTCGCCCAGACTTTTCTAAAAGCCTTGCCAATGTTCTTCTCAAAAAATTCAACGACCACATTGTGCTTCTCGCGCACATTCTTGCGCAGCAAAACCGACGACAGTGCAGGCACGAAGGTGAGCGTGTAAATCAACGCGCCCAGCAGCGCAAAGCCCAGCGTCCATGCCAGCGGCGAGAACATCTTGCCTTCTACCTTCTGAAAGGCGAAGATGGGAATGAGGCAGGTGAGAATAATGAGTTTGGAGAAGAAGATGGCCTTACCCATTTCCGCACCCACATTCTTAAAGAGCGAGAGCTTCGCCAGCTTGTTGAAGCGCTCCATGCCTACCTCTTTCGCGCGATGGTCTAAGGCCACAAACAGGCCTTCCACCATCACCACCGCGCCGTCTATGATAATACCGAAATCCACTGCACCCATGGAAAGAAGATTGGCGCTCATACCGCGGATGCGCATGCACATAAAAGCAAAGAGCAGCGCCAGCGGCACGATGAGGCCGACGGTGAGTGTTGTGCGCCAGTCGGCCATGAAGATGAGCACGATGAGCGTCACGAGAATAATCCCTTCTATAAGGTTGTGGATGACCGTGTGCGTGGCATAGCTCATCAGCTCCGTACGGTCGTAGAAGGTGTCAATCTTCACGCCTTTGGGCAGGATGTTTTCATTCAGGTCTTTCACCTTCGCTTGCACGCGCTCCAACACTTCGGCGGGGTTTTCACCCTTGCGCATCACAACAATTCCTTCAATCACGTCCTGCTGGTCGTCACGCGATACCCAGCCGAGGCGGGGCTTACCGTCTTCCTGTACAGAGGCCACATTCTTGACCAGAATAGGCACATTATTCACCTTCGTGATGATAATGTCTTCAATCTCGGAGATGTTGTTGAGGATGCCGATGCCGCGTACCACGAATGCCTGCCCGTTTTGCTCCAGCACATCGCCGCCCACATTAATGTTAGAGCGCGTTACCGCATTGTAAACATCCAGCGAAGAAAGCCCGTACTTGCTTAGCAGGTTCGGGTTCACATTTATCTGATACACCTTTTCCTGCCCGCCGAAGGAGTTGACGTCCGCCACGCCGGGAATGGATTTGAACTGCCGGTCAAGCACCCAGTTCTGAATCGTCGTCAGCTCGCGGATGTTTTTAATCTTTGAGCGCAGCGTATAGCGATAGATTTCGCCCGTGGGGCCGTAAGGCGGCTGCACGTCTGGCTTCACCCCGTCGGGCAGGTCGGCGCCGCCAAGGCGGGAGAGCACCTGCTGGCGCGCGAAGGCATCGTCCACATCGTCGTCAAAAATGATGCGGATGTAGGATAGGCCGAACGACGACGTGCTGCGCAGGGATGTGCGCTTTTGCACGGAGTTCAGCACCGTTTCCAGCGGTATAGATACAAACTTCTCCACCTCCTCGGCGCTGCGGCCCGGCCACTGCGCAATGATGATGATCTGGGTGTTTGTAACGTCTGGAAAAGTTTCAATGGGCGTGCTCTTGTACGCCACAAATCCAATCACCGCCAGCACTCCTGTGAGAAAGAACACGAGGTAGCGGTGCCGCAGCGAGAAGAAGATGATATTCTTGATGAGCTTGTTCATGGTTGGAATGTTGGAGCGTTGGAACGTTTGAATGTTAGAGCGCTGGATTGTTAGAATGCTATGGGCAACATTCCAACGCTCAAACACTCCAACACTCAAACCCTACTCTTCTACGAGCTGATTAAAAATGAGCAACTGCTCTTTGGTAATAACGCGCTGGCCTGGCTTCACGCCATCCGCAACGAACGTCCGGTCGCCAACGGTTTTGATGACCTGCACTTCTGCGATGTCCACCGAGTCTTTGTTCACGTATGTCACCACATACTGCTTGCCGTCCTGCGATACCATTGCCTGCGTTGGGATACACGTAGCAGTGCGGCTCTCCTTGTTGCTTACCATCACGCGGGCAAACATGTCGGGCTTCAGCAGGCCATCCTTATTGTCAAGGGTAATGCGCACGCGCAGGGCCTTGCTTTGCGGGTCAAGCACCTGGCCGATTTTATCCACCTTGCCGTAAAAATCGCGGTCGGGATACGCGACGGCGCGGATGCGGGCCTCGTAGCCTTCCTTCACCTTGGGGATGTCCACCTCATAGACGTTGGCATACACCCACACATTCTTCAGGTCGGAGATGGTGAAGAGATTGTCCGCCGCATCGGAGCGAATAAAATTGCCGGCGGCCACTTTCTTCTCCACGATGTAGCCGTCAATCGGCGAGGTGAGCGTGTAAGTGCCAGAGGCAGTAGCGGAGCCGCCGCCGTTGATGTTGATAGCGCTCGTTACCTTATTGCGCGTTGACAGGGTCTTCTGGTAATTCTCCTTTGCCTCATTGTACTCTCGTTCGGAGGAGATGCCATTTTTGTAAAGCGCAGCCTGGTTCTCCATCTGGCGCCTCGCAATGGCTACATCTGAATTGGCAGAGGAAAGGTCGGCATAGGAGCCGGCTACATCTGCGCTGCGGATGACGGCGAGCACCTGCCCTTTTCGCACGCGGTCGCCGAGAGAGAGCGGCGATTGCAAGACCTGCCCCCCGGAGCGCGGGAAGACTTTTACAAGCGAGTTTTCGTTGGAAGCCACCTCTCCTGTGAGGGTTACCTCATCGGCAAGGTTGCATTCGCGCACCGAGTCCACGGCTATCATGTGGAGCATCGTATCCGAAAGCCGGAAGTGCGCGCTGGCAGTGGTCTCTGTTTTGTGCTTCTCGCAGGATGCAAAGAGCGTGATGATTGCGAGCAGTGATATTGAAAGGTGTTTCATTGTTAGAATATTGGAATGTTAGATTGATGCGTATTGCCGGAATGTTCCAACGCTCCAACGCGAAGCGTCCAACATTCCAACACCGGGTTACTTCACCACATCCACGCCTACCTGATAATTCAGGTCTTCTTTGGCAAGCTGGATGTTGAGCTGCTGCCGGAGCTGCTTCTCGCGCACATCCTCATACCCGTTCAGGTAGTCTATAAACTCCAGCAGGGAAATCTGGCGTTGCCGGTAGCTTTCAATGATGTTGCTGAAAAGCTGGCGGTAGTCGTTATAGAAAGCCGTCGTTTGCGGCGTGGCAATGCTCAGCGCGAGCGCTAGCTTGCGGTAGGCGGCACGTACGTCGTTGGCGAGGTTCACGTCTTCGGCACTCAGCGAAGCCTGTCCCTGCTGGATGTTCCATTCCGCCGCGCGAATGTTCCCTTGGTTGCGGTTCAGCAGCGGTATCGGGATGCCCAGCGTGAGTCCGAAATAGTTCGGCGCGAAGTTGGAAGCGCGGTCATAGTTCGGGCCTACGTTCAGGTCGGGCACAGCCAGCGATTTCTGGTAGCGGTAGTTTAGCTTCTGGTACTCCGCCTGCCTTTGCGCCAGCAGATACGATGGATTGTGCGCCTTCGCCATTTCCGTCAATGTTTCAATAGAAGACGGCGGCAGCGTAGGGATGTTACTCAGCTTCTCGCCTTCGGGGCGGATGTACTCATTCCCGTGCAGCGCCAGAAGTGTCCGCATCTCGTTCTGCGCATCTTCAATGGCGCGCAGGTTGTCGGAGAGTTCCTGCTGCAGACCCACTTCCACGCTTTGCACACGCAGCACATCCTTACGCGCCACATTGCCGGCATTGAACTGCGCCTGCATGCCCGTGCTGAGCCGGGAGATTTGCTCCAGCTCCGCGTTATACAGATTCGCATTACGCTCCAACTGCAGGATGGTGTAGAAATCCCGGCGTAGCGTTAGTCGCAGGCTGCGCAGTGTTTCTTCAAACTGAAGCTGTGAGATGCCGGCATTAGCGCTCGCTACTGCAACCGCTTTGCCGCGCTTACCACCAAGCTGGATGAGCTGCTGTACCTGCACATAAAACTGCCCGGTGGGATTGCCGTTCTCATCCTGCCCATGCCGGAAGAAGCCCTGATTATCGGCATAGATGTTCTGGTCAACGGTAAGGTTCGGATTGTCCCAGAGCCGCGCCTGGCGGATGAGGGCGCTGTCCGCACGGACGCCGTAATGCTGCGCCAGCAGTTGCAGATTATTCTGAAGAAAGCGCCCTTCGGCTTCTTCCATCGTAATGTGGAGGGTATCCAGCGGAGCCTGCGCATGGAGTACAGGCAGGAGGGCCATTGTAAGAAGTGCGGCGCAGCCAAGATGGAGGCGCAGCTTCCTGAAAAGCTTCATCAAAGAAATAGAAACAAAAGGTGAAGGAATCAGAAGGCAGAAAGCGCCTTCCCTGACATAGGACGTCAGCAGTCCTTCGGGGGTGGCGGAGTTATCTCCCGGAAGAAGACGTAGCGATACACCCCTGCCAATGGCAACACCGGGCGCTCCTTATAAGCAATAGCTAACTGTTGTAGGCTATAGCCGGACGGCACAGCCACCTTAGCCACTACAGGCCTATGTGCACGGGAACGATGGTGCTTTCGCACTGGCTGCGCCGGGTGCTTATACCCATGATGCACAGCCAGTCTATGAAATGCAGGGATTTGGGCGCTACGCATCTTCAACACCTTCGCCGCCTTATGCCCTGCCAATACAGGCGCCTCTTGGCGCGCCGCTACCGCTCCAAGCAAGAGCACGAGCAATCCAAGCACAAAGCTTATTACGGATAGGGCTGAGCGGCGGGAGGGTGCCATGATGTACGGCTGCAATATTAGCCACACACTCAGAAACGCTCTTGTTAATTGTAATAAGCACGAGCCAGCTCTTTGGCCTTTTCCATCTAAAATCACACTCCGGCACAATTTTTATTTGTTTTTTAAACAGGCTGATAGTTAAGCCATTCCCATTACATTTTTTTCAGAATCATTGTCTGCCTGTGCGTAATTAATCGTCTCATGCGGCCGATGATAGCGTATTTAACCCGCTAAAGATCTCGTATGCGCCAGCAAGATGCGCCTGTTATGGGCGTGGATATAGAAGGAAACGTTCATCAGCAATTTGCCGTTGACCCGCGCATCTCCTACCCAAGCTATATGTCCATGGATGCCTTCGTGGATGTGGAGCGGCTGCGCGCGTTGGACGGATATATCACGGAGCGCATCAGGAAGCGTATTGAAGCGACCGGGAGCGGCGATGTCGCCTTCTTCACTGGCCCGTATAAGCTGGAAGCTGAAGCGCTCGCGCTGCCCGGCACCAAGATGATTTACCTCTCGCGCTCTGAGCGCCCCGACTGCTACTTAGACCTTGACCAGACGGAGCTGTGGCATTCTACGGAAGCGGCTACGGAATTTGCTGCACTAATAGATTTTATCCGCACATTGCCTTTTAAAGCCACCGGCAGAATGCTGATTATGTACGACACCGAGGCCCGCCCGGTAAGTGCGCACCGCGACCACATGGAGACGGACATCTGCCACGACTTCATCTGGATGCGCACGAATAAAAAGAAGCCATTCTACATGCTCAATCATGTGACAGGCGAGAAAGCGTACGTAGAATCCTACAGCGCACGGTTTGATTCGGTCAATCAATTCCACGGCAGCGATGGCTGTGATGGCTTGGCTTTCAGCATTCGCGTGGACGGCGTTTTTACGGACGAGCTTAAAGCGCAAATTCCCCAGCTATCTATCAATCCTGCATCTGCGCCTTCCCTCTGGGCGGCACTTTCAAAATAGTCTCTTCTGCAAACAACAACATGACCATTTATATCAGCGGCCTCTACTCCGGCACCAATCCGCAGCCCGGCGTTGGCATCGCCCGCTCCCTGCGCGATGCCTATCCTGATGCAAAGCTTATTGGCCTTGAATACTCCCTGCGCTGCTCCGGCATCCACTGGCCCGACCTGGACGATGTATGGCTGCAGCGTCCCTGGAATGAGCTGGACTTAGACCGCCACGCCGCCGCCATTAAAGAACGTTTGGACAGCGGCGCGCTCCTTATTTCCTGCAACGATCTGGAAGTAATGTGGCTCGCGGATGTATTCCCCGACGGCCACCCCAATCTGCTCACGCCGCCAGCCGAAGGGCTTGCGCGTGTTGGCAAGCCTGCAGTGCCCGCTGCCGCCACATTGCCGGTGCGCATCCCCACATTTGTAACAACAGAATTATCTGATTGGGACTTACACACCTTCTGCCGGCAGCACAACTGGAAGGTCTGGCTTAAAGGTCCGTATTATGAAGCCGTGCGCACGAAGAGCTGGGCGGAGTTTGATGCAATGCGTGCGCTTCTCTCCGGCGCCTGGAGCGTGGATAAATTATTCCTGCAAGCGCATGTAACCGGCTATGAAGAATCTATCTCACTTTCCGCCTACAAGGGCGAGCTGCTGCACGCTGTAACAATGCGCAAGCGCGACCTCACGGAGATTGCCAAGACATGGGCGGGCGATATTTCCGAAGTGCCGGAAGAGATGCTGACGCCGCTGCGCGTGCTCATCAAAGACCTGAACTGGACAGGCGGCGCGGAATTGGAAATGGTGAAGGACGCCGATGGACAGCGCTGGCTGCTGGAATGGAATCCACGCTATCCGGCATGGATTCATGGTGCAACACTTGCCGGCCATAATATGCCCGCCCTTCTGGTGGAAGGCGCTACGGGCATTAAAGCGGCAAAGCGATCGGAGCCAACCACGCAGGAGTTCACCCGCGTTGTGCTGGAGATTCCTGTAAACCCCGGAATGCCGCTCTCTCCGCTCCCGGAGCCTTTTGCCGGCGGCATTGGTCACTCGCTAAAGCATCCATCAGGCTTGCTTGGCTTTGCCGATAAGCTGAACAAGCTGAGCACTGCCAGAGCAGAACAAAACGGCAATGACGGAGACATCGCCAAAGAGCAGCTTCCGCAAATTCCCGAAACCTTCGTGCACGACATTGGCGGGCTTAAAGTAGAAGACCTGCAAACGCCGCAGTTCCTGTTTATGAACCACACGGCAAATGCCGTCTTGGAAAGCGCAGCCAAAGCAGCCGCAGAAGCAAGCACCAAAGAAGTGACGGTGCTGAACGCTTATAGCATCAAAACAAATCCGGATGAGCGGATGCTAAAAGCTGCGCTAGCAGCAGGCTTCCTTGCGGAAGCCATTAGCCCGCCGGAGATTTCTGCCGCGCTGAAGGCCGGCTTTAAACCGGAACAGGTTATTCTGAACGGCCCCGGCAAATGGTGGCGGAAGGAAGAAATCCCAACCGCTGCGCTGCACGCTGTATTCTGCGATTCTACAGAAGACCTGAAGCGCGTTGTGGCTGCCATTGAAGCAGGTGAACTGAAAGCAGGTGTCGTCGGCGTTCGTCTGCGCACGCCCAATGTCACTTCCCGCTTCGGTATCCCGATTCATAAACCGGAGATGTTTGAAGCGCTGATTGAAGCCGTCAAAACGTTGCCGCGCGATTGCGCATTCGGCATCCATTTCCACATGGCAAGCAGCAACATCGGCGTTGCCAACTGGAAGCACTTATTCTCTTCTATGCTCCGTTGGTGTGCGTCCATTGAGGCGCTCTCCGGCAGAATGGTAGAAGTGCTGGACATGGGCGGCGGCTGGGCGCCGGACGATTGGCAGAATACTGCGGTAGGCCGTTTTGCGCAGGCCGTAAAAGCGGTGCAAGAAAAGCTACCCAACGTCCGCCGCATCATTTCCGAGCCAGGCAAGGCTGTCGCACAACCGAGCATGGCGCTAGCCATGCGCATTCTTGAAATTGGCGACAACGGCGGTGATGAGAAGGCGGACATAGAAGCGGTAGTGGACGGCTCTATTGCCGAGCTGCCCATGTACTTCGTGCATCCGCACCGCATCCTGCATCAGTCAGCGGAAGGCGAGTGGAAGACCGTTGGCCGCGGCAAGACGCACCTGATGGGGCGGCTGTGCATGGAGCATGATATAGTGGCCACAGGCGTGGCGCTGCCCGAGGGGGCGAAGGCTGGTGATCTGCTCGTGTTTTGCGACGCAGGGGCTTACGATAAATCAATGAGCTATGTTTTTGGACACGGTTAATCCCGACATAATGGTTGCAGAGCGAGCTACGCCTGCCAGGCCATCGGCAGCTGCCCTTGCAGCGCCCTATGAAGTGTGGAAATACTTCCCGCACTCCTGCATTGCGCACCACAGCACTGCCTGCTGCGAGACGGCCCGCGAGTGGTTCCTTTCCATGGACTACGCGCTGCTTGCCGGCGAAAGCCCGCTGACCGGCCCGCGCTGGATACGCGCCCGGTACGACTGGGGCCCGTCGGCGCATCCCATCCACTGGTGTGAAGCCGTGAAGCGCAAGACGCTGGATTGTGGTGCGCTCGCTGCCCTGGCCATTGAGTGCTTTAAGGAGCGAGGCGTGAAGGCGTTTCCCGCACAATTCGTGCAGCGGTATTCCAAAGATGCAACCGCGCATTGGGAAGGCCGCTGGGCGGATGATGAGGTTTCCTGCCACTGGATTGGAGAGGATGCTATTTACCACGAAGGCTGCGCGGTCATGATGCCGGACGGCAGCATTGGCCTGTGGGATGCGAGCGCGGCCTGGTGGATTAATCCTATGCAGAGCGGCGGCTATGGAAGTCTTGCGGCAGTAAAGGTCTGGACAGGGGAGACAAACCAGCCATTACAATGGGGCGCGCACCGCATCATGGCGAATAAGTGGACGGAGCTATAAAGCAGAGACTTGCTACGCCCCGAAGGGAAGACTTGCCAAGTCTCTCTTCGGGGCGTAGCAAGTGCTTAATCCTTCTTTGATTTGTCGCCATCGCGTAGCAGCCATACTGCCGCAGCGCCGACGATCAGCGTAATTGCTGCTGTCTTTGCAAGACCCTTCTTGTTGTATTTCCAATCCGCAGCCATGCCTTTCTCGGCAAGAATGTTCGGGAAGCCCTTGCCGCTCTGGATATCGTCCACAATGCCTTCCACCACATTCACGCGGTCAGCAGCGAGCAGGGCCAGCCAGTGCCACCATTTGCCTTCGCTGTAGCGGAACGCAAAACGCCGGAGCGCGCCGCTGACACCCTTTGGCGGCGCAACGGTGCCGAACACAGCCGACAGGCTGGGACGTTCATTGGAATGCAATACTTCTACGGTTGCAGGTTGCAGGGTAGGTCGCTGGTAGTTTAGCCGGCGGTGGTCGTCGCCCGTCCAGTGCTTCATTGGATAGGTCGGCTCATTTTCCGGGTCGGCGTCAATGCCCCAGCCTTTGATGTGCTCATAGTTTTTTGAGAGGCTTTCCATATCGGTAGTGTCGGTTGTTTGAAATATAGGTACCGTAGCCACACGTACTTCCTGCTTTTTTGTTCTTTTGTTTTTCATGGATGGATTGGCTACGCTCTTGCGGATGGCGGAATGAGAATGGTCTTGATGCAGCCGTCCAGCTTTTCTGAGAAAATGCGGTAAGCATCGCTCACTTCTTCCAGCGGCACGCGGTGCGTAATCATATCCTTTGGCGACAGCACGCCGCTGCGCACGTGCTCAATCAGCCGCGGCAGCAGCCGCTTCACGCTTGCCTGATTGGCGCGGATGGTGAGGCCCTTGTTCACAACGTTGCCGATTGGAATGATGTTGCCGGTAGGCCCGTACACGCCCACAATGGAGACAATGCCGCCTTTCTTTACGCCGTTAATAGCCCAGTGCAGCGCGGTAGCTGAGCCTGCCTGCGCCATCAGCTTTACGCCAGTGATGGTCTGGGCCGCGCTGCCTGCCGCCTCACAGCCTACGGCGTCAATGCACACATCCGCGCCATAATAGTCTGTCGTTTTCTTCAGGAAGAGCGTTACATCGCCAAGCGAGCGGAAGTTGTAGGCCTCGCATTGCGCGAAGGTTCTGGCAAACTCCAACCGGTATTCTACATGGTCAATGATGATGACGCGACCTGCACCGAACAACCAGGCGCATTTCGCCGCCATCAATCCAACCGGCCCAGCACCGAATACCACGACGGTATCGCCCGGCTTAATGCCGCCCATTTCCGCCGCTTGGTAGCCCGTTGGCGTTACATCGGTGAGCAGTACCGCATCGTCGGGGTGGATGTCTTCAGGTATGATTTCGGGGCCTACATTGGCATAAGGCACGCGGACATACTCCGCCTGCCCGCCGTCAAAGCCGCCTGCGGTGTGTGAATAGCCGAAGATGCCGCCAACTGCCGTGGCCTCGGAGTTGCTTTCGTGGCAGTTGCCGAATAGCTCCTGCCTGCAGAAGGAGCATTGGCCGCAGGCAATATTGAATGGCACCAGCACATGGTCGCCCACCTTCAGCTTTGTGACTTCGGAGCCTACTTCTTCCACGACGCCGATAAATTCGTGGCCGAAGGTGGTGCCCACGCGGGTATCGGGCACGAGGCCGTGGTAGATGTGGAGGTCGGAGCCGCAGATGCAGGAGCGCGTCACGCGGACAATGGCGTCCTGCGGGTGCTTTATTTCGGGCATCGGTTTATTACGGTCGGCGCGCACGCGGTACGGGCCGCGGTAGTTCATGGCAAGCATAGGCTTAATAGTATTTAGAGGAAAGGAATCAACCATGCGTAAAAAGCGTGCCTTTCCACGCATTATCTACGCTGTTGAAGGCTTGGCTTCAAATTGCTACGCTCAATTCCACAATGAAAATTCCCCACTTCCTGGCCCTGATAATTGGGATGGCCGGCACTGCAACTAACGCTTCTGCACAGGCAGAAATAAAGACTAAAGCCGACACCATTAATTCTGACCGTCCCGACCAGACGGAATCGCCGCACATTGTGCCTATGGGTAAGTTACAGATAGAGGCAGGTTTTGCGCATAATCCATTTGATTCAGCCGGTGAGAACACACTGCTCATCGGTATGGCGGTGCTGCGCTATGGCATTTCCAAAAAGGCAGAAATCCGCTTGATGGCCGAGGAGGGCCGCGACCGCGACCGGTATCTGGAAGAAACCGCACAAGGGGTTTTCCCGCTTGCTATAGGCGGCAAGCTGCTCTTGCTGGAACGCGAAAGCGGCATCATCCCGCAGACTGCCCTGCTTGCCTGGCTCAAGCTGCCCATCACCTCCCGCTCATCTGAGCAGTCCATCTATTGGAGCCCACAGATAGCACTGGCTTTTGAAAACAAGATTGGCGATAAGCTGGAGCTGGAATACAACGGCGGCGCGAAGCAGAAAGTTTATGGGTCTAAATGGCTTGGCTTAGCCAGTATATCGCTGCATCTTGAAATCACGGACAAGCTGAAATTATTCGGCGAATATTTTGGCCAATACCAGCCGGATGAAGATCCTTCGCACAACTATGATGCGGGTGCAACCTTCCTTCTTAGTCAATATGTGCAGCTTGACGCATGTGGCGGCAGAAGCTTCTCTGCGCCTTATGAACAGAGCAGTTCTTTTGTAAGCATCGGCTTCTCTGTCCTCTTTCATTAAAGGCATGAAATTTCTAACAATGAATCAACAGTTGATTTTACCCATTTACTAACCAAAAACCAACAACGCATCATGGCAAAGGCTACCAAAACCGCAAGCAAGAAAAGCAGCAACAAGCGCGAGCTGATTGAGCCGAACGGAGACAAGCGCTACATCCGCCGCGACGAAAAGGGCCGCATCAAGGAAAGCGACGACGTGAGCCGCTCGCTGAGCCAGGATGTGCGCAAAACGGCAAAGAATAAAGTAACCTCTGGCCACGGCGATGAAGGCGATCAGGCTCCCAAAAAGAAGGCCGAGGCGAAGAAAAGCATCGCGAAGAAGGAGGCTGCCCCTAAAAAGACCGCGGCTAAAAAAGCTACGGCTCCAAAGAAGGCCGCTGCAAAAAAGAGCACGGCCAAGAAGATCGCATAGGGGCAAAAAGCGCCGCTTTTTCAACAACAATACATACCTGGGGTGCGACATTCTGCAAAGAGTGCCGCACCTTTTTTTTAGCACTTCCCGCAACTTGGGAAACAGAACCTTTTTACTTCCACACGAAATGAACACTCCCAAAGGCTGCCTCATACCTGTAGGCGGCGCAGAAGATAAGGAAGCCGGCCTGGAAAACTTTTTTGAGATGGGCATCCTGAAAAAGATAATCGGCCAGATACCCGAAGGCGAGGAGCCACGCATTGAAGTCATCACCACGGCCACGAGCGACCCGGAAGACACATTCAATGACTACAAGGAAGGCTTCGCAAAGCTCGGCTGCGAGCATGTGGGCCACCTCAACATCCGCACGCGTGCCGAGGCGGAATTGCCGAAGAATCTGGAACGCCTGCAGGCCTACAACTGCGTGATGATGTCGGGCGGCGATCAGCTCCGGCTTTCTACCATTTTCGGCGGCACGGCTGCACTGCGTCTTATTACCAAGCGTTACGAAAGCGAGCAGTTTGTGGTAGCGGGCACCAGCGCGGGCGCAATGGTAATGAGCAATCCCATGATTTATGAAGGGCGGGCAGAGCGCGCCAACCTGAAGGGCGAAGTCAAAATCGTATCCGGCTTCGGACTGTTGGATAATGTGATTATAGACACCCACGTGGACAAGCGCGGGCGCTTCAGCCGCCTTGCACAAGCCGTGGCCGCGCAGCCCGGCGCGCTCGGCATCGGCCTCGGCGAAGACACCGGCCTGGTAGTAACGAAGGGCCGCCAGATAGAGGTCATCGGCTCCAGCAGCATCATCCTGATTGACGGGCGCGGCATTTCCTGCACCAACATTGCCGACATAGACGCGGGCGAACCGATTACTGTGCAGAACCTCTGTGTCCACATTCTCGCCGCGGGCGACCATTACGACATTGCGAAGCGAATGTTTGACAAGCCGGTTTCTAAAGAGCCTGCCGCTTCATAAATACAATCCCTTATGAAAACATTACCTGAAACGATGAACCTGAGTGATGCGATTGCGCTCCTTAATAAGGAGCAGGTAAAGCCCTTCCATGTCTGCGAGCTGATCGCAGATAAGGTAGCCGACCTGATGGAGCACGAAGCCCCTCAGGCCGGGCCAATGCTGCATTTCATTACAGACACTTACCTCTATACCGATTGCAAAGCCGTGCGGATTGCGATTGAGAACTGTTTCCTCTATCGCCTCGGCAACCGCATATTCAGTTCCCCGCAACACTCGCGTCTGCTGAAGATGCTGCCCGCCATTTTGCATGATATACTGATGCGGCAAATGCTGGCAACAGGCCTTTGATTTTCGTCCCTTAGTGGCACGAATTATGTGTTAGCCTGACTGCCCGCACAGCGTTTCCGCCTTTCGTCTTTTGAGTAAAAGCAGGCCTGAAACTTTTGATGCTGCAGCCGGGCGCCGATCCTATTACATAATGCAGGCCTGAAGCCTCTTTCCTTCCGGAGGGACGCTGCGGAGCCTGCTTTTTTGCCTTAATCCTAAGCGTTTTTTGACCGCTGCGCCACCCTGCGCGCTGCCGCCATCCAGCGTTGCCTTAAACTATATGCTCAGACAATGTCCGCCAATCAGTACCAAACGACTCAGCAGATAATACGCGGCCAGAGTCGCAGCGCAGCCATCGGCATTGCCAGCCTGCTCCTGCTCCTTGCCATGATTGCCATACTCTTTCTCTTTTTTCTCAAATAAACCAAAACCAACAGACAGCAATGAAAAAGCTCCTCCTCACCTGCGCCCTCGCAGCGCTCTTCACGCCCGCACTGCAGGCCCAAACCACTAACCGCAACACTGGCGGCAGCACAAATACCAACAGCACCGGCACCACAACTGACCAGGGCACTATGACCGGCAACGGCACTAATCAAACCGGCTCCTCAACAGGCAGCCGCACCAATCGCGGCGGCAACCGTACACGTAATGGGCGCGGCGCCTCACGCCATAACTCCGGCACCCGCCGCAACAGCAACAGTGGCAGCGGCACCATGAATAACGGCTCCGGCAGCGGCTCCATGAACAGCGGCAGCGGCGGCACTATGAACGGCGGCGGCTCCGGCTCGGGTACTGGTACAGGCACCAATACAAACGGTGGCCGCTAAGTGCCCCGCTCCCTCAAAGCATTCTCTCTTCACCCTTAAAAAACCATAACAACATGGCACAAGGAAATTAAGGCGGCAACAATGACGGCGGCAACAAAGGCGGCTCATCAGAGCGTGGCTTTGCCGGCATGGACAAGGAAAAGCAGCAGGAAATAGCCAGCAAGGGCGGCAAAGCTGCACATGAAAGCGGCAACGCCAACGAGTTTTCTTCTGAGGAAGCCCGTGAGGCAGGACGCAAAGGCGGAGAAGCCGGCGGCGGCAGCAAGGGCCGTAAATGAAACGACACCTTTAACATAGAAAAGCCCGCGTCCTGCGGGCTTTTTTACTTAGAAGCCGTTTGAGTCAGCTAAATGCGTTAAGCGGCTTATTCACAGCGACTTTTGTCATCCCGGAACGGGAACTTGTATAGGATATTCTTCTGCCCTGCATCATTAAACTGCGTGTCAGGTGCAAAACTTCAATGCCAGAGGCGCAGGTTCCCCCCGCTGCCAGCACTGAGCGTAGCCGAAGTGGCGGGGAAATGCTGTGAAAAGCTGCGAAGCGCTTTTTACAGCGAGGGGGTGGACGCATGCCACAGGCAAAGCAGCATATATTTCAGAACACAACCCTTCCGTTTATTGGCAAAAGTTCCCGTTCGGGGACGACAAAAGCCGCTGTGGGCTGACCACTTCTTGCCTGCGCTTATCAAATAAGCGCACAGGGCCATCTCTTGGCCCAATTTGTTTAACAAAAACAGCGGCAAGCGCCGGCAATTATCAACCAGAAGCCGCCACCTTGCTGCCACTACCTTTTTGCCAATACGGGTCTGCCGTATAGCATCTACACTACATAAGCCCCGGTAAGGCATCAAAAGATAGTCGCCATGAAAAGCGCGGAAAGTCGGCATTCAGCCCCGGAAGCAGATAAGGAAATGGCGCGCCGCAGCGCCGCACTGACGCTTTTCTTAGAAAGCCCGCAGGATGCCGCTG
The DNA here is from genome assembly GCA_965246785.1 of Chitinophagaceae bacterium. GTDB lineage: Bacteria > Bacteroidota > Bacteroidia > Chitinophagales > Chitinophagaceae > UBA1952. The sequence goes on along the minus strand of CBDFFM010000017.1, from coordinate 20,718 downwards.
TACAATATCCTGACCTGATAGAAGGCCTGCGGGAGTTCGTCCGCCATAGCTGCAATCCTTACGAAAACGGGATGACCGGGGCGGCAAAGGATAAGAGCGAGGCCGCATTTGACCATTGGATAGCCGCAAAAGAATGGCATCCTCAAGACGAGCCCTGATAGAAAGCCAATACGGGGCAAGGCTGCCGTCTTACCTTACATTCCAACAACAAACCTCAGCCCGTGCCCAGCCCCGACAGCCCCGATCCTAAAGACGAAAAGACCAATAAAGACAGCATACTGCTCTCCGCAAAAGAAGCCGCCCAATTCCTCATCGTAGGCATTGGCGCGTCCGCCGGCGGCATCAAGCCGCTGCGCGAATTTTTTGAGCGCATCCCTGCCGACAGCGGCTGCGCCTACGTGGTCATCCTGCACCTCTCGCCCACCTTCGACAGCCGCCTTGCCGAGATACTTGGCACCCGCTGCGCCATCCCCGTGGAGCAGGTTACAGAGCCGGTGAAGGTGGAGCCCAACCACGCCTACGTCATCGCGCCCGGCATGAGCATGGAGATGTTTGACGGGATGCTCAATGCAAAGCCGGTGAGCACTTTTGAGGAGCGCCGCGCGCCCATAGACATCTTCTTCCGCACCCTTGCCGATACGCACGACGCCCGCGCCGTGGCCGTTATTCTCTCCGGCACCGGCTCCGACGGTAGCATGGGCGTGAAGCGCGTGAAGGAGCGCGGCGGCATCATCATGGTGCAGCAGCCCGAGGAGGCCGAATACAGGGACATGCCCATCGCCACGATTGAGACGAACCTCGTGGACTACGTGCTACCCGCCGCTGAAATGCCGCGCCACGTAGTGCAGTACCGCAAGCACCTCGCCAGCCTGAAATTGCCCGAGGTTGAGGAAGCCCGCGACAGCGGTATGAGCCGCGAGGAAGCGGAAGAAGCGGCCCTGCACGAGGTGTTTGTGCTGCTGCGCGCCAAGACCGGCCACGACTTTACCGGCTACAAGCGCGCCACCGTGCTGCGCCGCATTGCGCGGCGGATGGGCGTGCGCGAGATAGACCTGCTGGAGCAATATGTGGCTTACCTCAAAGGCCATCCTGAAGAGGGCGAGGCCCTGCTCAAAGACCTGCTCATTTCCGTTACCAACTTCTTCCGCGACAAAGCCGCTTTTCAGCTGCTGGAGCACGATATTATTCCCACCATCCTGAAAGGAAAAACGGGCACCGATCAGGTACGCGTGTGGGTGAGCGCCTGTGCCACCGGCGAGGAAGCCTACTCCATGGCCATGCTGTTTAGCGAGGCCATCTCGCGCATGAGCGAGCCGCCGATGCTGCAAATCTTCGCCACCGATATAGACGACGACGCCATCGCCACGGCCCGTGAGGCGCTCTACACCAATGCAGACGTAGCCGACGTATCGCCCGAGCGGCTGCAGCGGTTTTTCATCCAGGAAAGCGCCGACGTATTCCGCGTGCGGCGCGAGCTGCGGGAGTGCGTGCTCTTCGCGCATCACAACGTCCTGCGCGACCCGCCCTTCTCGCGCCTCTCGCTGGCAAGCTGCCGCAACCTGCTGATCTACCTCATGCGCTCCGCGCAAACCCGCGTGCTGCAAACGATGCACTTTGCCCTGCAGTCCGGCGGCTACCTGATGCTCGGCTCTTCCGAAAGCACCGACGGCACAGGCGACCTCTACCTCACCATAGACCGCGAGCAGAGCATCTATCAGAGTCGTGCGGTGAAGAATCCGCCGGTGCCACCTGTGCCTGATGTGCCTATTGCCTACCGCATAGCAGCAAGCACGAGCGCTGTGGCGCAACCGGGCAATGGGACGAAAGGCGGGGAAAAGCTCTCGCTCACCTCGCTGCACTACCAGGTGCTGGAGCAGTACGCGCCGCCCTCGGTGCTGGTGAATGCAGAGTACGACATCGTGCACCTCTCCGAGCGGGCCGGCGGCTTCCTGCAAATAGCGGGCGGCGAGCCTTCCTACAACCTGCTCAAAGCTGTGCGCCCCGAGCTGCGCATGGAGCTGCGCTCGGCCCTCTTCAGCGCCGTGCAGGACAGTACCATCGTGCGCACCGCGCCGGTGGCGGTGCAGATGGAGCGCGAGTCGGCCATGGTAACACTGGTGGTACGGCCAGTGGCCGACCCTACGGGCACGGCCCGGGGCTTTGTGCTGGTGATTTTTGAGAAAGGCGAAGCGCCGAAAGACATGGTGGTGAATGGCGGCGGCTCCGAAGACATCGCCCATCACTTAGAACAGGAGCTGGTGAATACCCGCACGCAGTTGCGCACAGCCACCGAGCAATACGAGGTGCAGACCGAAGAGCTGCGTGCCTCCAACGAAGAGCTGCAGGCCATCAACGAAGAGCTGCGCTCGGCGGCGGAAGAACTGGAAACCGGCAAGGAAGAATTGCAGTCGGTAAACGAGGAGCTGAGCACCGTGAACCAGGAGCTGAAGGTGAAGATTGACGAGCTGAGCCACGCCCACAACGACTTCCAGAACCTGATGGCCGCCACCGACGTAGGCACCATCTTCCTTGACCGCGGCTTCAACGTAAAGCTCTTCACGCCCGCCGCGCAGGAAATCTTCAACCTACTGCCCGGAGACTTTGGCCGCCCGCTCTCCGACATTACCCACCACCTCGTGGATGCAAACCTGGCGGAAGACGCGGCGACGGTGATGCAGCGCCTCATACCCGTGGAACGCGAGGTGCATACCACCCGCGGCGCGGCGTTCTACATGCGCGTATCGCCCTACCGCACCGAGGAAGACCGCATTGGCGGCGTGGTGGTCACCTTTATCAACATCAGCCGGCGTGTGCGGGTAGAGGAAGAGCTGCGCCGCAGCGAGGAGCGCTTCCGCACCATGACCAATGCCATCCCGCAGCTTGTATGGACAAACGAGGCGGGCGGCGTGGCCAACTATTTCAACCAGCGCTGGTACGAGTACAGCGGTCTGACCTACGAAGAATCCTTCGGCCTCGGCTGGCAGGTAATGGTGCATCCTGATGATGCCGCGGCCTCGGTGGCTAAATGGCAGGAAGCATTAAGAGTGGGTGATGTATTTGAGAGCGAGCTGCGCCTGCGCCGCCACGATGGGGTGTATCGCTGGCACATAGGCCGCAACGTGCCGCTGCGCGGAAGCGATGGGCGCACAACAGCATGGTTTGGCTCGGCTACCGATATTGAAGACCTGAAAGGCACCGAAGAGCTGCTTGCAAAGAGCGAGGGCCGCCTCCGCGTGACGATGGAGAGCGCCATAGACTACGCCATCATTACCACCGATACGGCCAACATCATAGAAGGTTGGAGCGCAGGCGCAGAGCGCATCTTCGGCTACAAGGAGGCAGAAGCAGTCGGGCAGCCCGGCGCCATCATCTTTACTCCGGAAGACATTGCCGCAGGCGCGCCCGAAAAGGAGATGATGAATGCCGCCAACGAAGGCCGCGCGATTGACGAGCGCTGGCACATGCGGGCAGACGGCACACGCTTCTACATGAGCGGCGTAATGCGGCCCATCATGAATCCGGAATTGGTAGGCTTCGTAAAGGTGGCGCGCGACATGACGGAGCAAAAGATAGTAGAGCAGCAGAAGGACGAGTTCATAGGCATCGCGAGCCACGAGCTGCGAACACCGGTGACGAGCATCAAGGCGTACGCAGAGGTGCTGCAGGATATGTTTGAGGAAAGCGGCGACACCGAGCACGCGGGCCTGATGAAGAAGATGGACGCGCAGATAGACCGCCTCGCGCAGCTCATCCGCTCGCTGCTGGATGTAACGAAGCTGAGCGAGGGCAAGCTGCAGTTCGCCAAAGAAACCATCAACCTTTCTGAACTGATAGCCGACACGCGGGATGAGCTGCAGCGCGCCACGAAGCATGAGCTAAGCTTCACCCCATCTGCAATTCCCAAAGTAGTTGGCGACCCGGAGCGCATCCGGCAGGTACTGACGAACATTATCTCCAACGCCATTAAATATTCGCCGGAGACGGCGCCGGTACACATTTATTGCCGCGCCGCAGAAGGTGAGGTAGTCGTATGTGTGGAAGACAAGGGCATCGGCATGACCGAGGAAGTCGCTGAGCAGGTATTCGGCCGTTTCTACCGCAGTGACGAGCCGGGAATTAATACCTATCCGGGGCTTGGCCTTGGGCTATACATCTCTGCGGAGTTTGTCAAGCGGCACGGCGGGCGGATATGGGTGGAAAAGAGTGAGCCGGGCGTGGGGAGCGTGTTTTGCTTTTCGCTGCCCGTGGAGGGAATCAGCCACTAAGACACTGAGGTCACTTAGGAACACCAAGGGCTTAGTAAATCTTAGTGTTCTTAGTGTCTTAGTGGTAAGACGCCTATTCATGCATTAACGCTCTTTTTACTGTAAGCGCCGCACTCTGGCGGCATCTTTGAATAGGCAGGCGAAATAATTTATCATGAAGAAGAAAGTATTGGTTACCGACGATGACCCGGGCATGCAGGACGCTTTCCGCCTCATCTTTGAGCGCGCGGGTTACGAGACAATCGTGCTTTCTTCCGCAAGCGCTATTCTGGACGGCACGGCGCCCGTTCCGGACATCTACATTATGGACAAGCAGCTTTCCGGCGTAGACGGTCTGGATGTATGCCGCTTCCTGAAGGCCCAACCGCTGACGGCCCACGTGCCTGTCATCATGGTATCGGCAACGCCGAATGTTGCACGGATGGCTAAGGAAGCCTGTGCTGATGGCTTTTTGGAAAAACCCTTCCGGCAGCGGGAACTGCTGGCGATGGTGGAGGAGCATATTGCTGAGGCGACAGCCTGAGCATACCATTTTTTAATGGTTTCCCTTATTTATTGATTTACAAGTATTACCTTTAGGCCGTTAGTCATTTCTCCGGCCTGAATCAGTAAAGCTAAGCCTCTCCGGCAGCTTTTATCCGGCTTCCTTCCTTCTACATAGCCAGTTTATTTTCTTTGAGTGCTGAGGCGCTCAAATGACACGTGCATTGATTTAATTTGTGAATATGGAATCATTTATACCTACGCCCACCGCTAACCTTATCCAGTCCCCTGACCATTACCGGGGCCGAAGAACTCAGTGAAGCCCGCCTTGCGACGCTGATGACCGAGGCCAGCATAGACCAGATACTGGCCCTTGACCTGAGCCTGAAAATCACGGCCTGGAACCGTGCCTGCGAGCAGGCAACCGGAATTCCGCGCGAGGAGGCCGTCGGCAGGCTCTTTACCGAGCTGGCGCCGCGCGTAGTGGATTTCCCCTTTGTGATGGAAGCGCTGGTCAATGCGCTTAAAGGCCTGAAGTCTTTTGTGCCCTGGGAAAAAGGCGGCTACGCTACGGGTTATTCGGAGCATCACTTCATTCCCCTGCGCTCGGAAGGCGGCGTCATAGGTGTGCTAATCGTCATTCACGATGTAAGCCACCGCATCAAGGCAGAGCAGGAGCTGCAGCGGCTGAATCGCGCCCTGGCGCGCAAGGCCAGGGAGCTGCAGGCCAAAAACGAAGAGCTGACCAACTTCAACTGGATAGCGAGCCACGACCTGAAGGAGCCGCTGCGCAAAATCTACACCTTCATAGAAATGGTAGCCACCAAGGAAGGCATTAAGCTTACCGATGCTGCCCGCACCAACCTGCGCCGCGCCCAGAGTGCCGCCCAGCGTATGGGCCTGCTTACAGACGATATAGCCACCTTTACGCAGGTAGCCGCGCCGAGCGAGCAGCTTGGCTATGCCGACCTTCAGGAATTACTGAAGGAGACCAAAGTCCACCACAAGCGGACAATTGATAATGACGCGGCTATTATAGAAAGCGAGCCGCTGCCGGTTATACGCGCTTACCCGGGAATGCTCCAACTGCTCTTCAACCACATGCTGGGCAACGCAATGAAATTTCAGGCGGAAGGCAGCCGGCCGAAGGTAAGTGTGGGCTACACGAAAGTGGCCGGCAGCGAGACGGGCCATCCGGAAGCGGACGCCGGCGCGGAGTATCACTGCATTTCCTTTACGGATAACGGCATAGGCATTGACCCCGTTTATTCGGAAAAGGTTTTCGGCATGTTCCAGCGGCTCAACCAACAGAGCAATTTTAAGGGTACGGGCATGGGTCTGGCTATATGCCGGAAGGTAGCCGAGGCGCATGAGGGTTTTATCACCCTGAAAAGCGAGGAAGGGGAAGGGGCGGCTTTTAGCTGCTATCTGAGAGACTTCAGCGAAGGTGAATAAGCCTTCTGGCCTCATTTTTTAAGCACCGTAAGGTTACCGGAATATTAAGCCGGCACCGCGATGCGTAGGATTTGTGTTTATATACTGCTGCTTTCTTTCTTAATGCCAACTGCCGGTGCGCAAACGCGCCGTGCCCCTAAAGGCGCCACACGCAAAGCCGCTACGCGGAAGCCGAAGGCAGAAGCCCAACCGGCCCCGGCGATCACCGTGGATACACCAGCCGCGAAAGTCGCCGCCGCGCCGCCGGCAGACACGGTAAAGAAAGACACAGCAAGTACGGTTGTAGAGAAGGTAGCAGAAGCGGTGCACGACTCGGTGAAGGCACAACTGAAGGCGCCTATCGAGCAGGTGCCCATTAAGCTGAAGACGCTCATCCTTCCGGGCGCCCTCTTTGCCTACGGCATAGTAACGCAGAACAATGGCGGCCTGCGTGTGTTTAACGACCAGGCTAAAGAATACATCTGGGACGGCAAGCCGCACAGCCGGCCATATGTAGAAGATTATCTGCTGCTGGTGCCGGCAGCCGCCGTTTACGGCATGAACATCTTTGGCCTGCATGGCCGCAACAATCTGATTGACCGCTCCGTCATCTATGGCATGAGCAATGCCATTGCCAACGGCTTTGTCTTCGGCCTGAAATACTTTGGCATTGAGCAGCGGCCCGACAGCACGGATAATTATTCCTTTGCCTCCGGCCATACGGCAGAAGCCTTTGTGTCGGCGGAGTTTCTGCACCAGGAATATAAAGGCCGCGTGCACTGGAGTGTGATAGCTGGCGGATATGCGGTGGCTACGAGCGTGGCATACCTGCGTATGTACCACAACAAGCATTGGCTGAGCGATGTGGTAGCTGGCGCAGGCATCGGCATGGCGTCCACGCGCTTTTCTTATTACCTCTACCCGATTATCAAGCACGCACTTTTCGGCTCTAAGAAGGTGCGGCAGGATGCAATGATTTACCCCGTCATTCAGCCTGGCACAGGGTATGGCGTGGGGATGATTTATAAATTCTGAGGCCGGAGCGGATACTTTTGCAGGAATGAAAAACTCATTCTTCCTGCTGCTTCTGGCTTGCGTGGCGGTCAATGCTGCAATGGCCCAGACACCGGAAGAAGAAGCGCCGCAAGCCGCACCCGCCGCGAAAATTCCCTTTGACGGCATGAATCTAAGCTGGATAAACGGCCAGAACCGCCAGACCGATTTCCCGCTCGCGCTGCGCGATAAGAAGACCGACGAGGTCATACTGACCGGTGTCGCCTTCGTGGATGCGTACTACAACTATGACTTTAATAAGCCCGTTGACAATACGCACACAATCTCTTCTACAATAGGGCGGGATAATGAGATTACGCTGAATCAGGTCAGTATCGGACTGGACGCTTCTTATAAAAATGCTATCGGGCGTGTGCTGCTGCAATGGGGCCAGAGCGTAGCGCTGGTGCAGGATTTGGACGCCACTGTCGCGCATGGCCGCAATACCTCCATCAGCAACCTGAAGTACATCCGGGAGGCCGCCGCTGGCTACCATTTCAACAAATGGTACGGCCTGAATGTGGAAGCCGGCATCTTCATGAGCTATATCGGGCTGGAGAGCTATGTGCTGAATGAAAACTGGTGCTACCAGCGCTCCATGCCCTGCGAGTTCACACCTTTCTACTTTTCCGGCGCGCGGGTTCAGGCTTTTCTAACGAAAAAGCTGAAGCAGGAAATCTGGCTGCTAAATGGCTGGCAGACGTACAATAATCCTAACCAACAGCTCGGCTTCGGCTCCTCTACTTATTGGCGGGCCAACGAAAACCTCCAGATCGTAGCCAACTTCTACCTCGGCGGGCACGACACGCGCGGCGCGGGCGACCTGTTGCGCTTTCATCACGACAACAGCATTAACCTCCGCTATTATCATCCGGCATTTAATAAAGGCGGCATTTCGCAGGCGGCCTTCTCGCTCAACAATCATTATGGCTTTGAAAGCGGGGCGGGCATCGGGCCGTCGGAGCATCGCTTTATCGGCGTGTCGCTAGCGAACCGGGTATGGTGGGCGGGCAATAAGCTGGCGCTGACCATCCGCGGCGATTATGTGAATAATCCAGGTGCTTACCTTGCCTACAATCCGTCACCCGTTGCGCCGAATGACTATCTGGATGCGCTTGCCGCCGGCAATGAGCTAAAGCTCTTTCAGGGAACGGCCACTTTTGACATGATGCCAAACCAGTTTGTCACCTTCCGGCTGGAATACGGCTACCGCAGCTCTAACGGTGTTCCTTATTTCGCAGGCAATGGCGGAACTACCTCGCCGGATGGCTGGGTGAATACGCCAGCTGGAACATGGCGGCCCGACCTTGTGAAGAGCGAAAGCCGGCTGACGGCAGCGGTGAGCTTCCGGCTGTAGGATGGTGGTCAATATCTTGCCTTACTACAATCAGCTACCGTCAACCCGAACTTGTTTCGGGTTCTATTTCCTCCCATAACACAATAGCTGCCGAAACAAGTTCGGCATGACGAGAGATGAAAAAGCGTTCGGCAGACCCGCTCAAATTATATTTGCCGCCGCCCGAGATGCTGTTCAATTCCCTCCACTTCGTCTTCTTCTTCATTCTGACGACGGCGATTTACTTCCTGCTGCCGCACAAGTGGCGCTGGGCATTCCTGCTGCTTATTTCCTGCTACTTCTACGCGGTTTTCGTTCCCATTTATATCCTTATCCTCGCCTTTACAATTGTGGTGGATTATTGGGCGGGAAGGTTGATTGAGAATAATTATGAGCGACGAAAACCGCTTTTGCTGGCAAGCCTGATTGTGAACATCGGGTTCCTCGCCTTCTTCAAATACTACAACTTCCTCAACGAAAACCTTACGGCGATGCTTGGTCTCGGCGGCTGGCAGAATCCTGTTCCGGCCTTGCGCATCCTATTACCGATTGGCCTGTCCTTTCACACCTTTCAGGCCATGAGCTATACGATTGAGGTGTATCGTGGGCATCAGAAGGCGGAGCGGCATTTCGGGATTTACGCGCTGTATGTGATGTTCTATCCGCAGCTTGTGGCCGGGCCGATTGAGCGGCCCCAGAATGTGCTGCACCAATTCTACAGGAAGGTAGATTTCAACTACGACCGTATCATAGCGGGCCTGCGGCTGATGCTTTGGGGCTTATTCAAGAAAGTAGTCATCGCCGACCGGCTGTCTATTTACGTAGATGCCGTTTACAATAACGCCACGCATCACAGCGGTATCACCTGCATCGTCGCAACTATCTTCTTTGCCTTCCAGATTTACTGCGATTTCTCCGGCTACTCCGGCATCGCCCTCGGCGCGGCAAAGGTGTTGGGCATTGACCTGATGGAGAATTTCCGACGGCCTTACCTCTCCACCTCCATTAAGGATTTCTGGAGCCGTTGGCATATATCGCTTTCCACCTGGTTCCGCGATTATCTCTACATCCCGCTGGGCGGCAGCCGGGTCTCGCTGCCGCGCCACCTCATTAATCTGCTCATCGTTTTTATGGTGAGCGGGCTGTGGCACGGGGCGAGCTGGACGTTTGTGATTTGGGGGGCGCTGCACGGCATTTACCTCGTCGTGGAGCATTTGCTGCACCGCTTTGTCTTCAAAAAGAACGCGCCTGCCAAGAAGGGGCTGCGGCAATTGCCGCCTTACCTGCTGACATTCACACTGGCGTCCTTCGCGTGGATTTTCTTCCGGGCCGATTCGGTAAGCACTGCTTTTACCATCATTGAAAACATCTTCACGCTGCGGCCGGGGCCGTTCTTCGTTGGCTTTGCCGCGGGTTTTGTCTATTCCGTGGCGCTAATCATTTTCCTAATTCTGGCGGAAATCAATCAGGAATTTCTTGCAGAAAGGTGGAGCATGTTATGGAGCCCGAGGCCGGCGGTGCGGATGGCAGGCTACGCAATTCTATTATTGGTAATGCTGCTGATTGGCGTGTTCAACGGCGGGCAATTCATTTACTTCCAGTTTTAAGCCGTGCGTAGCCATCCGTTAACCCGCCTTCTTCGCCGCTCGCTCATTCTGCTGCTCATCCTCGTAATGGCCGACCGGATGATTGGCGCCGGCTTAGAGCGGCTGTTTTACAAGCAGAAGCATGGCGATGAGATTGTAACGCGCTACACAATTGACAGCACACGAGAAGAAGTGCTCGTCTTCGGCTCTTCCCGCGCATCGCACCATTACAACACGCGCTTGCTGGACAGCCTGCTGGGCCGAAGCGTCTATAACTGTGGGCGAGACGAGATGGGCATCTCATATACTTCTGCAGTCGCGCCGCTGGTCTTTAAGCGCTACGCGCCAAAGTGCATTATTATAGAAGTGCTGCCGACGGAGCTAAGCGCTGTGGGCGCGGGAACGGGCATTCAGCGCGTATCCACCCGGCTACTGCCTTATGCGAACCGCCATCCCGTGCTTTGGCCGGCTGTGGCGTATGCGGGGAAATTGGAAGTCTATAAAGCCGCCGTTTCTAAAATTTATCCCTACAACTCGCTCATCGGCGCCATCATCCAGAACACTTACACGAATCTGGCGCACACAACTGACCGCGGTTATGAACCGCTGGTCGCGGAGATTGACTCCGCCACTTTCAAGCCGACGCGCTGGATGGCGATGGACAAGCTTACCGGCGTTGACCCGGCGCTGGCGGAGCGCCTTACATCCATTCTGGACACTGCGGCTGCGCACGGCACAAAAGCCATCGTTGTGATTTCGCCATTCTACTATCCGCTTCGGATAAACAGCGGCAACAACGACAGCTACCGGACATTGCCGCTGCTTGCCGCGCAGCACGGCGCCCTCTTTCTGGACTGGAGCGGCGACCCGCGCTTCCTGATGCACCCGAAGCTGTTTAACGACGATGTGCACCTAAACGACCGTGGCGCTCGCTTGTACACTACCCTGCTGGCAGACACGTTAAAAAGGTCGGGGCTTTAGCCTAAGTCCAAATAAAACGGACTGCTATCCGTTGAAGGTTATTTTTGCCCTCGTTCAAATCCGTTTATGGCCGATTTCAATTTCAAGAAGTATCTACCGCACCTTATTGTCATCGCGGCCTTCGCCGGCCTTTCCTGGCTTTACGCCTATCCCGCGCTGAGCGGAAAGGAGCTCACGCAGGGCGATAATGTCTCGTGGAAAGGCATGAGCCATGAGGCCAAGCAGGAGTTTGAGAAAACCGGCGAGCCGGTGCTGTGGACGAACAGCATGTTCGGCGGGATGCCCACTTATACCTTCTACCTCGGCAAGACGGCCAACTACATCTATAAGCTGGAATCGGCCATTGAGGCCGTCTTTCCCAAGCCGGGGCACTTTTTCTTTATCGCGATGGTGTGCTTCTTCCTGCTTATGCGAGCGTTGGGCGTTAACCGCTGGCTGGCGGGCATAGGGGCAGTCGCGTACGCTTTCTCCACTTACAATCCCATCATCATCGCGGCTGGGCACGATACCAAGATGATGTCGCTCGCCTACATGCCGGGCGTCATTGCGGGTATCCTGCACATTTATCGTGGGCGCTGGCTGGCGGGGGCGGCGCTGGCGGGCATCACCTTCGCGTTGATGTTCTCCATGCAGCACTTCCAGATTGTGGTGTATATGGGCATCATCCTCATCGGGCTGGTCATCGGGCTGTTCGTCATTGCGCTGCGCGAAAAGAAGCTGAATCAATTCTTCATCTCGTCCGCCATTACGCTGGCCGTGCTCGCTATTGGCGCGGGGCCTTCGCTGCCACCCTTTCTTACCTCGCTGGAATACGCCAAGGTCACCATGCGCGGCGGCAAAAGCGAACTCACACTGAACCACGATGAGAGCAAGAAAAGCGGTGGCCTGGACAAAGATTACGCCTTCCGCTGGAGCAATGGCATCGGCGAGACCTTCTGCATTTTGGTGCCGTATCTCTACGGCGGGGGCAGCGGCGAAGATGCTAGCCGAATGCCAGCAACGAGTGAGGCAACAGGCGTTTCGGAAGGAAGCCTGCCATCTTACTGGGGGCCTCAACCTTTCCTTTCCGGGCCGGTTTATTTCGGCGCGGCTATTTGCTTTCTAGCCATTCTCGGCTTAATCGTCATCCGCTCGCCGCACAAGTGGTGGATGGCGGCGGTGAGCCTGCTGGCTATTGTGATGAGCTGGGGTAATCACTTTGCAGGATTCAACTACTGGATTTTTGACAACATTCCGAAGATGAATGTCTTCCGCACGCCGAGCATGGTGCTGGTCATTCCGCAACTGCTTTTCCCGGTGCTGGCGGCGTGGGGCGTGCAGGATGTGCTGAACAATTTCAATAATGAAGAGCGCAAGAAAGAGCTTTGGAAGCAGGTAAGGCTGGCGGCCATTATTACCGGAGGCCTTGCGCTCTTGCTTGGCCTCGGCGGCTCCATGTTCTTTGACTTTACGGATAAGACGAAGGACGCGCAGTACGCGCAAATCCTGTCTTACCTGAAGGAAGACCGCGCCGCGATGGCACGCAACAGCGGCCTGTTAAGCGCCTTCTACATTGCGCTGTCAGCGGGCCTGCTTTGGGCTTATCTGAAAGGAAAGATTAAGCCGGCCTACCTGATGGGCGGGCTGGCGCTGATTGTCGCCATTGACCTTGTGCCGACCGCGTGGCGCTACCTCGGCGAGAAAAACTATGTTGACACGGAGCAATACGCTGAGAATTTCGCTCCCCGCCATGCCGACCAGCAAGTGCTGCAAATGGGCCAGGGCGACCCATATTACCGAGTGCTGGACGTAACCAAAGACGTTTACAACGACGCGACGCAGGCTTACTTCCACAAATGCGTAGGCGGCTACAGCCCGGCGAAAATGGAAATCTATCAAGATCTGATTGACGTGCACATGAATGGTCAGGCCTTCAACGCGCAGGTACTAAACATGCTCAACACACGCTTCTTCATCGTGCCGGCAGGACAGCAAGGGCAGGCGCAGGTCATTCCCAATCCTGCCGCCTGCGGCAATGCCTGGTTTGTGCCCGCCATTAAGCAAGTGGCTACAGCGGATGAGGAAATCCTGTCCATGAAAGCCGCGAAGCTCGGCGATACAGTGGTGAACAGACCGGGAGATTTCAACCCGAGAGAAACAGCCATTGTGCGCAACACCTTTGCATCGCAGATTCAAGGCATTCAACCGGGCATTGACCAAAGCGCGAGCGTGAAGCTTGCGAAGTACGGTCTGAACGACATTCATTATACTTCCACCAATTCCCGCGAAGGGCTGGCTGTGTTCTCCGATATCTGGTATCCTTATGGCTGGAGGGCAATGATTGATGGAAAGGATGTGCCGATTATCCGCGCCAACTATGTGCTGCGTGCCTTGCGCATCCCTGCGGGCAATCACAAGATTGATTTCGTCTTCCATCCGCAGAAGTTCTATACCGGAAATACGATTGCGGGGATTTCTTCTTTCCTGCTGTATGCTTTGCTGATTGGAGCGATTGTATTCGCTGTTCGCGGAAGCAGGCGCGACGAAGAAGTTGCCGTAGTAACACCGGATAAGAAGGCATGAGCAAGGGTTCAGGGCTAAAACGCGCCCTCCGTCTCCGGCAGGAGATGAGCTGGAGCTTTTACGCCCTGGACTTCCTTTTCAGAAAAGTGCTGCGCCACAATGCGAAAGCAAAGTGGGCGCTGCATCACACCGCCACTATCCATCATCCGCAAGGCCTTAGCAAAGGCATTGGCACCTTTCCCGGTGACTCGCCCGGCGTCTATATCAATGCTTCCAATGGCGTCTATGTCGGCGACTTCACCAACCTCGGCCCGAATGTTGGCCTCGTTTCCGGTAACCATGACTTTGTGGACAATGAGGCGATGGTTCCGGCAAAGCCCATTCACATAGGCCGCTTCTGCTGGCTGGGCATGGGCGCAGTGGTACTGCCCGGCGTGCGCCTCGGCGACTTCACGATTGTAGGCGCCAACAGCGTAGTAACGAAGCCTTTTGAGGAAGGTTATTGTGTAATAGCCGGCAATCCTGCCCGTATCATCCGTTCACTCCAAAAAGATGTCTGCGACAACCGGGCAAGGCTCCGCTATGAGGCGCAAGCTGCTCTCGCGTAGCGCCGCCATCTTCGCCATCCGCTTCTTTCCGCTCGCAGCCATGGCTGCGGTGGGCATCTTCTTTTCGCGGCAGCTTCCGGTGGCGCAGAACGGCGCGTATCAGCAGGTCTGGGTTTATCTCGCCGTTTTTGTAGCCATTGCTGCGCTCGGCTTTCCACCCCTGATGCTCACGCACACACCGCAGTCGGTGGATGGCTGGCTGCGAAGGCTCCAACGGCGGCAGGCAGCATTTTTTGCCCTATGGCTATGTACACTCGCGGCCGTGCTGACCGGCATCTTTTTCTACTTAGGCATTTTTGCGGTATCGGTAATCGCTGCGCTGTTTGTCGTGCAGGTTTTGATATTGCTGCTGGAGACTTACCTCATCATTCATGAGCGGTTCACTGCGGCGCTGACGGCGAGCTTGCTGTATGCCGCAGGATTTTGCGCCATTCATTTCTTCGCGCTGGAAGGTGCATATTCGCTGACTGCGATGCTATGGCTTGTAGTAGCGCTGGGAAGTGCGCGCATCGGAATGCTTGCTACGACTGCTGCGCTGCGTTATAAAAAGGTGCGCACAGCAATCGCGGATGAACCAATGTCGCAGGCCATCAAAAAGCAATGGACGCAACTTGGAATCTACGACGTTTCGCAGGTTGCCTTTCGCTGGATTGATAAGGTGATTATCTCGCTTATTGTTCCGGCCACGCTCTATGCCATCTATCAAAACGGCACGCTGGACATTCCCTTTATGGCGACGCTGCTAAGTGCTGTCGGCAATGGATTGCTGCAGCAAATGGCGAGCGGCGAGAAAACGACGGAATCCCGCCTGGCGTTGCTGAATCTTTCCGGCGCGCTGCTGGGTCGGATTGTCTTTCCCATTTTCTTCTTTCTCTTCTTCTTCCGCTATGAGTTTATCGTATTTGTCCTTACGGAAAAGTACGCCGCTTCTGTGCCGCTCTTCGCCATTTCCATCATGGCACTGCCGCTTCGCGCTTACAACTATACCTCCATTCTGCAGCACCTCAACTCGGTCAAGATAATCAACTGGGGCGCGCTGCTGGGACTTGAGCATTGCGCTCGGGCTTTCCTACCCGCTTTATCTCTGGAAAGACCTGCCGGGGGTCGTCGCCGCCTTTATGATAAGCTCCTACATTCAGGCTGGTTTTTACCTCTTTCATACGTCACGCCTGCTACGCTGCTCCATCCTGCAGCTCATTCCCTGGAAAGCCTGGCTGCCCATGTTAATCATTTTTGGCTGTGCGGCTATTGGCCTTCACGAGACCCTCATTCGGCATTGCAGCCTGAAGCAAACACTACTTTTGGGATTCACGGGCACAGTCGGCATAATCGTCGCCGCTTTGCTGCCGGTGATTTTCTCAAAGAAAACTCATGGCTAAAGCCACGCACCCGCGCAGCCTGCGCACGATTGAAAACAGCGGTTTCAGCGCCAATAGCGCTGTTGAAGGGTCGCGCCTCGTGGAGCGCGACGGCAGTACGCGCCTGCGCAAAACCGGCATTCCGTTTTGGGAACGCATTTCCATTTACCATAGCCTGCTGCGGATGCCGCGGACGAAGTTTCTGCTCATTGTCTTTACGTTTTACACCACCATCAACCTCTTCTTTGCCTTCCTGTATTACTTCGCCGGGGTTGAGCATCTGACGGGCACTGACGGCTTGCAGTCGGAATATCATAAGTTTCTGGAAGCCTTCTTCTTTTCTGCCCAATCGCTGAACCACAGTGGGTTATGGCCGTGTAGCGCCGATTGATTTAACCACGAATGCAATCGCGTCCGTAGAATCGCTGATTGGCATCCTTGTTTTCGCGCTGGTCACAGGTATTTTCTATGGCCGCTTCGCGCGGCCGCGGGCCTATATCATTTTAGCCGCAATTTTCTTATTGCGCCGTTCAAAGGCGGCCGCGCAATTATGTTTCGCCTTGCTACTTACAAAAACAACCACTTGACAGACGGCGAAGCACAGCTTACGGCGGCGCTGCATATTGATGAAGGCGGCAAGCGTGTAACCCGCTTTTTCCCCATAAAGCTGGACATCAGCCGGATTAATTCCCTTGCCCTGAGCTGGACGCTCGTGCATCCGTTGGACGAGGAAAGTCCGATGTATGCCTTCTCGGAGGAAGACTTCATCAACAGCCGGATTGAGCTGATTGTGGCTGTCAAAGCCTTTGACGACCACTTTTCCAATACTGTTTCTTCAGCGCACCTCTTACGTGCATGAAGAAATGGTGTATGGTGCTAAATTTCAACCCATGTTTGAACGGCAGGATGGGCGGCCCTACACCATTCTGGAACTGGATAAGCTGAACGCGCACGAGCCGACTACCTTGCCGGATGCACACGAGCTGCCTGAGCATGCGCCCGCGTTCGTCACGGCAAAGGTTTAGTTTTGCCGCATGCTCGCAACAACGGCTACATCAAGCGCTACGCACCACTTCCTCGCGCTGGAAGAGGAGTATGGCGCTCACAATTATCACCCGCTTCCGGTAGTGCTTGACCGCGGTGAGGGCGTACACGTCTGGGATGTGGAAGGCCGCCGCTATTTTGACTTTCTCTCCGGCTACTCCGCTGTTAATCAGGGGCATTGCCATCCGCGCATTGTGGAAGCTCTGGTGGAACAGGCAAGCAAGCTTACCCTTACTTCCCGCGCTTTCTATAATAATCTCCTTGGCGAGTACGAGCAGTACATCACCCGCCTCTTCGGCTACGACAAGGTGCTGCCGATGAACACTGGCGTTGAGGCTGTTGAAACTGCCCTCAAGCTCGCCCGCCGCTGGGGCTATGAAGTGAAAGAGATTGAGCCCGACCAGGCTAAAATCATTGTTTGCGAAACAACTTCCACGGGCGTACTGTCAATGTCATCTCTTTCTCCACCGACCCGTCTTCACGCACCAACTTCGGCCCCTTTACGCAGGGCTATGAGGCCATTCCTTACAACGACCTCGCGGCTTTGCAAGCCGCTGTTGCGGATAAGAATGTGGCGGGCTTTCTGGTAGAGCCTATTCAGGGCGAAGCTGGCGTGATTGTTCCTGACGATGGCTATCTCGCGAAAGCTTACGCCATTTGCCGCGAAGCGAATGTGCTCTTCATTGCCGATGAAATCCAGACGGGCCTTTGCCGCACGGGTAAGATGCTGGCCTGCGATCATGAAGACGTTCGTCCGATATTCTTATCCTTGGCAAAGCCCTTTCCGGCGGCGTGCTGCCTGTATCTGCGGTGCTTGCGGACGATGAGATTATGATGCTGATAAAGGCCCGGTGAACATGGCTCTACCTACGGCGGCAATCCCCTTGCCTGCAAGGTGGCGATGGCTGCGCTGGATGTTTTACAAGATGAAGGCATGGCGGAGAACGCCGCCATTCAGGGTGAATATTTCCGCAGGGAGCTCTCCGGCATCGGCCATCAATACATCTCCACCGTCCGCGGCAAGGGGCTGCTGAATGCCATCGTGATTGAGCACCCGGATGCGGATGCCGCATGGGAGCTTTGCCTCGCCATGCGCGACCACGGCCTTATCGCGAAGCCTACCCACGGCCACATCATCCGCCTTGCGCCGCCGCTGCTCATCACCCGCGCGCAGATTGATGAATCCTTAGACATCATCCGCAAAAGCCTGAAAGATTTTGCCTGAGCAAGACGTGCCCCCGGTTGACACGCACCTGCACCACGAGCATACGGAGCGCCACCGCATTGGCCGCGCCTTCCTGAGCGACATTGTGATAGGCATGAGCGACGGGCTTACCGTGCCCTTTGCGCTGGCGGCAGGGCTGAGCGGGGCTGTGGCGAGCAATGGCATCATCATCACCGCCGGGCTTGCGGAGATTGCCGCCGGCTCCATTGCGATGGGCCTTGGCGGATACCTTGCCGGGCGCACTGAGGTGGAGCATTACGAAAGCGAGCTGAAGCGCGAGCAGACGGAGGTAGAAACGAAGCCTGAAATAGAAAAGCAGGAAGTGCGCGACGTATTCGCCGGGCTCGGATTAAGCGCAGAGACCCAGAACATCATAGCCGACGAGATGGCGCGCGATAAGGAGAAGTGGGTGGACTTCATGATGAAGTTTGAGCTGGGCCTGGACAAGCCCGACCCGCGCCGCGCCCGCAACAGCGCCTTCAACATCGGCGGCTCCTACGTTGTGGGCGGGCTCGTGCCGCTCACGCCTTATTTCTTTACCACCTTACCGCACGACGGGCTCCGCTGGAGCGCGTGCATTACCGTAGTGTGCCTCTTTCTGTTCGGGTATTTCAAGAGCAAGGCCACCGGCACCTCGCCCATTGGCGGCGCATTGCGCGTAATGCTGATCGGCAGCGCGGCGGCGGCAGCGGCGTTTTTATCGCGCGACTGTTCACGGAATAATCAACGCGCTATCTTGCCGGACTATGAAGAAGCTTATGCTGGCCTTGCTGCTTTTGCCTGCTATTACTTACGCGCAGACTTGGCGGGTCGCAATCAGCGGCGGCGCTTCTATCATCTCAAAGCCAAGCGAGGGGCCACCGGCGTACAGTGATTCTAAAATGAAGCCGGGCGGCGTCGGGATGCTGTCCATCGCGTATCGCTTCAGTGAAAACTTTGACATTGGCATTGATGTAGCTGCGGCCAATCTGTGCGCACCAGCGATATAGTAATCTATGATTACATTCATGGTGGGCCGGTTGGAATCTATCGTGACGCCAATTTGCATGTAGGCAAGATCGCATTCATAGCTACGCCGTCGCTTTCATATCATCTTCACAACTTCTACCTTGGTCCGCAAATCGGCTACTTCATCACCTCTGAGGAACTGATAACATCTACACTTCTCCGGCACAACTGAACTATTACTTCAAAGATATCCGCGGATTTGCGGCTGGCGCTCATCTCGGATATGTGCACGAGTTGTCTAAGCGGTTTGCCTTATTCGGGGAGCTTCGGGGAAACTACCTTAACGGTAAGCAAGTGGCGAACGGCGTCTCGCTCTATGGCTTCATATGTTGCAGCTTCAGTTGACGGCCGGCCTCAGCTATGAATAATTAATTACAAACGGCGCGTGATACACGCGCCGTCTGTTTAGCATACAGGCACGTTATCCGGCCTTATACCTTGACCACCTGCATAGCGCTTACGCCCTTTGGCGTGTGCTCGGTGATGAAGGTGACTTTGTCGCCTACGCTTACGTGCTCGGAGAGGTTGTTGATGTGGACGATAACGCTGTCGCCGCTTTTGGGCGTCTTTGATGAAGCCGAAGCCTTTGTCCTCAAAAAAGGAGGTGATGGTGCCGCTGCGGGATATATCTACCTGCTCTACGGGGGCTGCGCCGAGCTGGATTTGCTCGTGGTCGATGGCGCGCATCTTTTTGGGGTCGGGCGGGGGTGGCGGAGAGGTTGCCGTTCTCGTCTATGTAGGCGAGCATGTCGTCGAGGCTTTTGCCTTTGGTAGCATTGGCCTTACGCTCTTCCATTTTCTCTTCTTTCTCTTTCCGCTTTTTGATGCGGTTTTTCTCTTTTTCTTTTTTACCGAAGGTTTCCTGTGAACGTCCCATTAATAATAAAAGTGCCTTTTCTGTTTTAATTATTGGCTATTGCTTCAAAGGTAAGCAAAGCGGGCGGTTTGGGAAATGGGTAGTAATGGATGGTAGTATCTCAGTTTGTAAGTCCACAGCGATTTGTCACCCTGAAAGGGCCTTGGGTGTAGTTGCAAGGTTCTTACAGAATGACAAGTTTAGGCGAGCATCATTTTTAAACTGAGACACTACCTGATGGATGGAATTAATAGGTTGATAAAGGATTAAGTGACGGCGGTTCTAATGATAGGGTAAGTGGAAGTATTGTCATACTCCAGGTATGGAGGAAACATGAAGGAGGTATGAAGGAGCTATGGAGGAAACCCTGACGATGTGGCGTTGTTCTGAAATGTTTCGGCCATAGCAGCCCTTACAGGCCATAGCGTTCGCGCAAGAATGCCGCGCGCGTTGCCTGGCTGCATTCTTGTGCAAGCGAGGGGGAATTTCTCTACACAGCGCGTAGAAAATATAAAGTCGGTGTCTTTCCGCCTTTTCCGCTTGCAAAACGAGGGTGCGGTTTTGGCAATAGTTCTTGATTATCAGCAACCAGCATCTCGTCCCCATCTACATTATCTACTACCAAATAAATATGGTCGGAGCCTGGAGTTGCAATATTATGACAAGTCGTTCCTACATCACCAGGCTTTTGCTGCCCCATAGGGACTACCTGCCAACCACGGTATTTGTGCAAAATGTTAGTCAATCCGAGAGCCATATATTCGTCTTTGATATCTATCCCTGCATGTTGCATCAAGACTGACAATGTAATTGCACATCCGTTACTAGGGTAATGTTCGCCGTCATAACGTAACAGTTTGTCGCCGGCTTCCTGCTTCACTTTTTCAAAAGCCTTTGTATCTTTTGCAATTCCCAGCATTCGGACGACATAATTTACATCACTGGCATTAGCAGCACCAAGAGGTAACGAAGGAGCAAG
>CBDFFM010000016.1:0-59526 GCA_965246785.1 Chitinophagaceae bacterium | reverse complement strand
CTGCAGCTGCAGCCATCGGCAGTGGTGGCGATGATACAATCACCAGCTCGGGCTCCATTTGCCGAACGCGCCGGAAAGCCAGCACTTTTAGCGAAAGCACAAAACTCGCCATACTCCATCCCCGCGCAAATGCCGAGTCGGAGTTGGACGGGAACAGCCACACCCGCCGCACGGCAATTCCATCTACCACCTCATCTACTACCAACTTCCCCCGATAAGCAGGGAAAATCTTCCCGGTAGGGTAGTTCGGCATTGCGCACACCACCTGCACCATGTAGCCGGCATCGCGCAGCAGCACTGCAAGGTTGTAGATGCGATTGGAGGCCCCACCGCCTTCCGGCGGAAAGGAGTTGCAGAAGATGGCAATCAGCCGTCCGCTTTCCATCAAATAGCTTCTTTACAGCGTCTCCGGCAACGTGTACTTCCGCCCCGCATTCTGCGCCTTTAGCCAGGCTGTGAGCGGCGAGAAGTATTCCAGCATCGCCTTTGCGTTCAGCTCGTCGCCTGTGCTTTCCTTCAATACCTGCCGCCAGTCTTTAGACGCGCCGTACTTCAGGATGCCGCGGATAAAGTCACCTACTTCGCGGCGGCCAAAGTAATTCGTAGCCCGCGGATTCTGGTGCAGGATATTCTTCGCAATGTGGTTGTGCAGTTGGTAGAGTATGGCGTAGCTCAGCGCATAATCATAGTACTGCGCCGGGTCGTCGTTGATGTGCGTCTTTGTAGCAGCGTCGCACCATTCCTCGCCGCGCGGACTTGGCGGCTCAATGCCCTGGTACTTCTTTGCCAGGTTCCACCAAGTGGCATTCCACTGATTTGGTGCGAGCTTATCTGCATACATCTGCTTCTCAAAGTTGCTCATCGTGCCGCTGGAGAAGAAGATGAAGACTACAGAATTCAGTGCCTCCTTCAGCAGACTGCGCACCGTATCCGTCTGCACATTCGCATCTATCAATCCCCGCCCTATCAGATACGGCTTCTGCATTGCAGCAAGGCCCATCATCGTACCCACCGCCTCGTGATACGCGCGGTTGGCGCCGGAGCGCAGGAGCGGCGGCACACTGTCGTTTGTGTAAGAAAGGTAGTAGTAGATATGGCCCAGCTCATGATTCGCCGTCTCCCACCATTCACTATTCGGCTCCACGCTCATCAGGCTGCGCACGTCGTGATTTAAGTCCATGTGCCAGGCAGATGCGTGGTTATTCTTCTTGACATTACTATCCGCCGGGTAAGGGTAAAGCGAGCTATTAGCCCAAAAAGTAGCCGGCAGATTCGGGAAGCCGAGGCTCACGTACAGCCCCTCCGCATTCTTCACAATCCACTCCGCGCCCTTCGGCTTCAGCACACTGTCCAGATTAATGCCCTTCACATCAACGGCCGAGCTCCAGTCCTGCCCCCAGCGGTTGGGAAGCCAATGCGCCGGTAATAAATCCGGCACTGCCGCTGCGTGATACTTCACCGCCATCTCATAGCGCATCCACGTGTGCAGCTCCCGGTACAGCGGCCACAGGTCACGGATAAGGCCATCCATCAGGCCCATCATCTCCGGCGTCTTGTAGCCGTAATCGCTCACCTGGTAGGTGAAGAAATCCGGGTAGCCCAGCGCCTGCACCGTCTGATTCCGCAAGTCGCGCAGCCGCATCAGGCCGTCCTTCAGCGTCGGGCCAACGGCCTTGCTTGCCTCCCAGGCTGCAAGGCGCTTCGCCGGGTCGGTTTCTTTCTTTAGAATGTCGTCCAGGTCATTCGTCGTCACCTTCTTGCTGCCCAGCATGTACTGGAAGCCGTACAGATGCTGCGTCTGCTCCGTTTCCGCCTTTATCCGCGCCTTCACTACATCCGCTATCGTCTGCGGGTTATTCGCGGCATTGTACAGAATGGCCTCCATCTGCTTTTGCTGGATGGGCGTAAGCGCTGACTTATTCTCCAAAAACTTCTTCGCCGCAGCTATATTCTCCACGCTCCCCGTAAACGCCGCCAGCGCCTCATCCGCCTTTTGGGCGGCAATGGTATTGGCGCTGTCGCCCTTGATAATCTCAATCTGGCTTTTCCATTGCGCAGCCTGGTCGGCCGTGTACAGGCTCACATACTGCTGCGTGTACTTATCCAGGAAAGTCTGGGCCTCGTCAGAACCGGTATTGTGCTGCTGACAGGCGGCCAGCGCCAGCAGCGGCAGAAGGAGGAATTTTTTCATGGCCCTAAAGATAAGCGCGTGGCATGGGGCAAGAGACGGGTGAAATTTCATACGGGCCGGCAGGAACCGGGCTGAACGAAGCGCAGCGAGGGCTGAACGGTTCCGCCAGGAGAAGATTTATTGAGTCAGCCACATCACGCTCCCAATCATCCGTTGCGTCGCACATTTCAGGGGCTGTCAGTCTGTTGGGCTTTCCCCTTAGCATACGCGCATAGCGGCTACGCACCCATATTGCGCGGGATCGCAAATCCCCGCGGGTGCAAAGAAAATTGGCGCGGTAATGCGCCATTCCCGCACGGGAAAATGGATTACCCACACGGTAAAATGATTTTACCGTGCGGTAAAAGGGAATTCCCGCACGGTAATTCTTCACAGCCGCACAGTAATTCTTCACAACCGTGCGGGAATGCAACGCAACCGCACGGGAATTTTGTAAAAATGTGCCGTTTTAGAAAAAAAGGGCCTGATAATCAATGTAAATGCTCTTTCTGATGGAAGCGTGGCCGTTCCACACAGCGCGAGAGCTGCAATCCGCGTATGCTAAGTGAAAAGCCTGATGGATAGGAAGGCCCCTCAGTGTGCGACGCAACTTTGCCAAATAGCGAACTGAAAGCCGACTAACAAAAAAATCTTCCCGCTTACTGCGCAATCCACTGCGAAGGATTCAGCTTAGCGCTGCTCTTGCCCGTAGCCTTCCATATCTGGAAGTTCAGCACCGGGAGGCCCTCGTCGTTGGTGCCCACGGTGCCTATTACCTGCTTCGTGTGTACCTGCTGGCCCTTCCTCACGCTCGCGTTCTGGAGGTTGGCATACACGGTATAAAAGCCGCCGTGCACCACTACCACATTCACCCCGCTGCCCGGCACCGGGAATACGCTGGTGACCTGCCCGTCAAACACCGCCCGCGCGGAAGCCCCGGCAGCGGTCTGGATGTCAATGCCGTTATTCTCAATCATCACATTGGCCACCG
This sequence comes from Chitinophagaceae bacterium, assembly GCA_965246785.1. GTDB lineage: Bacteria > Bacteroidota > Bacteroidia > Chitinophagales > Chitinophagaceae > UBA1952. The sequence continues at coordinate 56,365 of CBDFFM010000016.1, read as the reverse complement.
GGTGCTTGTGCAGCCCGAAGTAGCCCGTAATGGTGCCCCGCTCCACCGGCCACGGCAGCTTGCCACGATTGGCGGCAAAGGAGTTGGAAAGCGCCTGCGCCTCCGGCGTGAGGGATAGATCCACGGCGGCAGAAGCCGCATGCCGCGGGCGCGGCACATTGGCGTTCGCCGTTACGGAAGAGGGATTGGAGGAGGAGCTCGGATTGTTGGAGGGTTGGAGCGTTGGATTGTTCGTGCGATTGCCTGAAGAGCCGGTGTTGACGTTCATGCCGCCGTAGTTCTTACCGCTGTTGGCCGCGGCAATGCGGCGGGCGTCTTCGGCCTTTTGGCGGGCGGCGGCATCGGCGGCGGCACGGCGGGCTTCTTCCTGCGCGCGGCGGCGCTGCTCCTCAATCTCCCGCTGGATGATGGCGGCCACGGCGCGCTCCACCTGGCGGGCGGCCTTCTGGTTCTTCTGGATGTCGGCCATCAATTGCTTCTCGCGGCTCTTCAGTTCCTTGACCACATTGTTGGTTTCGGAAGTTTCCTGCTGAAGTTCGCGGCGCTGCTGCTCCTGCGCGGCCAGCACCATGTCCTTCTGGGATTTCTCGGTGTTCAGCTCGCCGATTTTGTGCTCAATGCGCCCTTGCGTGGCGCGAATTTCCTCCGCCTGTTGCTGCCGGTAGTCGCGGTAGCGCTTCAGGTATTTCAGCCGCCGCATCGCATCATTATAGTCGGCCGACGAAAACAGAAAAGCCAGCATCCCGGAAGAGGAGCGGCTGGCATAAGCATAGCGGATGCTCTGGGCGTAGCGCATCTTGAGCACGTCCAGATTGGTGCGCAGGGTGCCTACCTGCTGGGTGGAAGAGCGGATAGAGCCGTTGATGACATCCACCTCGTCGTTCAGGTTGTCAATGAGGCGGAGGCGCGCATCCAGCTTTGCCTGAAGGGCGCGGAGCTGGCTGAGGGTAGCATTCTTATTCTTCTTAGTCTCTTCAAGCTGCTGCTGGCTCTCGCGGATGGAGGCAAGAATGCTCTGGCGGCGGCGCTCCAGGTCGGCCCGGCTTTGCTGCGCAAAAGCGGCTTGTGCAAGGGTAAGGAGGAATATGATGATTGCGACGTAGCGCATGAAGGCGGGAATTTTTTCTGGGGATTTCAAAAGTAGCCGCTTAAGGCGGTAATGCGGCAATGTGCTGACGTGGAGATGCTAATTGTGAGCGTATGCAAAAGCAGTAAGCATCGCAGGAAAGCGGCACATTTGCTCAAGGTTAAACACGGCAGGGACATTATTCTACATTACCGCATTATCACATTACCGCATTAAAGACCATGCTCCACTCCATGACCGGCTTTGGCCGCGCAGAAGCCGAGGTATCTGGCCGCCAGGTAGCCGTAGAGCTGAAATCCCTCAACGGCAAAGGCTTTGAGCTGAACAGCGGCAAGCTCTCGCCGCTCGTGCGCGCCTGGGAGCTCGACCTGCGCGGCATCCTCATGCGCCGCCTCCTGCGCGGAACGGTAGAGGTAAGCATCAATATACGGCAGGACGGAGCTGTGCGCCCTGCCAGCATTAACACGGAACTGGCCGCTTCTTATTATCAAAGCATGAAAAAGCTGGCCACCCGCCTCGGCATTCAAGGTGGCGAAGCCGAAATGCTCTCCACAGTAATGCGGATGCCCGAAATCATCACTACTGAATCAGATACGCTGCCGGAGGAAGACTGGAAAGAGATTATCAGGGTACTGGAAGCAGCGGCCGAAAAGCTCATCGCCCACCGCCGCAACGAAGGCGCCGCCTTGGAGGCCGACTTGCTGGCGCGCATGGACGCCATTGAAGGCGGCGTACAGAAAATCATTCCGCTGGAAGGCGGACGGATGGAGCGCGTAAAGGAGCGCCTGCTTGGTAATCTCCGTGAGATTGGCGCTGAGAGCAAAGACCCGAACCGCTTTGAGCAGGAGCTGATTTATTACTTGGAAAAGATGGACATTTCCGAGGAGAAAACCCGCCTGGCGCAGCATTGCAGCTACTTCCGCGAGGTGGTAAAGAACGAAGACCTTTCCAAAGGCAAAGTCCTCGGCTTTATCTTGCAGGAAATCGGCCGCGAAATCAACACGATGGGCTCCAAGGCCAATGATGCCGGCATCCAGCAAATAGTGGTGGGCATGAAGGATGAACTGGAGAAGGCGAAAGAGCAGGTGCTGAATGTGCTTTAATGCAAAATTCAAAATTCAAAATGCAAAAGGGTAGCGGGGGAACAGTCATCTCCTATAGAAATCTGACGGGAAACAGCAGCTTCTTTTCTGTCTGCAAGAGGGGAGCAGCTGCATTTTGCATTTTGCATTTTGCATTTTGCATTTCTGCCTGCCGCCCGTCCCCACAATATCAAGACCACTACAACATCCCCGGCCAGGCGTGGCGCTCTGATTACCGGCCCGAATTCAAATTTGAGGTTGCTGATACGGCTGCGGCGTATCAGCTGTTCCTGCTTATCCGCCACACAGATGCTTACCCGTTCTCCAATATCTGGATAAACATGGACAGCCGTGGCCCGAATGATTCTGCCTTCCGGAAGCTGCGGGTGGAAGTGCCGCTTGCCGCCGCATCGGGCCAATGGCTGGGCCGCGGCATGGGTGAGATCTGGGAACAGCGCGTGCCAATCAATTCATTGCAGATGCCGGCATTCTTTCAGCACAAGGGACTTTACACGGTGCGCCTCACACAGGATATGCGCCGCGACCCGCTGCCGGAGATTCTGACGGTCGGATTTCGCGTGGAGAAATTGCCGCCGTTTAAGAAGCAGTCATAACTATAAGTCATGCGCTTCTTCACCACTATTTACACGCTGCTGCTGCTTTACACCATTGCGGCCTTACTCTTCTGGGGCTTCTCCCTGCAGCGTCAGAGCCGCATCATTTACAACATTGAGCGCGCCGACCTCCAGCATCAGATAGACAGCGTCCGTGAGCCTGCGCATTATCAGCAGGAGCTTGCCAGCCTGACAGCGCGCTTAGACAAGCGGAGGAAGCAATACTTTGGCGAAGGCGGAACCCTGCTCGCTATCCTGTTGGCCGGCGCGGCGGTGGTCTATACTTCACTTCAAAGAAAGGTGCGGCTGCAAAGGCAGCAAAACAACTTCATGCTCGCCGTGACGCACGAGCTGAAAAGCCCCATCGCCGGCATCAAACTGAGCGTGCAGACACTGCAAAAGCATAAGCTTGCCGAGGTGCAGCAGGCACAGCTATTGGGCCGCTGCAACAGCGAGGCAGACCGCCTCGCGGAGCTTTGCAATAACATGCTCATCACCTCGCAGATTGAGGGACGTCAATACAAGGCGGCGTCTGAGCGCCTCTCCTTATCAGACCTTGTAAGCGACAGCACCCGTTTATACGATGCGCGTTATCCCGGCCGTATTCGCACGGAGATAGCAGCGGACTGCAATGTGGTGGGCGATGAGTTGCTCCTCCAGCTTGCCGTAAATAACCTGCTGGAAAACGCCATTAAGTACACGCCAGAAGGCTCAGCCATTACCGTGCGCGTATTCCACGCCAAAAACGACGTAACCCTGCAGGTGGCCGACACCGGAGCGGGCATCCGCGATAGCGAGAAGGGAAAAATATTCTCCAAATTCTACCGCATCGGCGATGAGGCTACGCGGCGCTCTAAAGGCACCGGTCTCGGCCTTTATCTGACGCAGAAAATTGTGCAGCAGCATAAGGGGAAGATTACGGTTAAAGACAATCAGCCAACCGGCGCGGTCTTCCAGATTTGTATTCCCTGCGTGGCTTAATGTACTGTTCCGCGCAAGGTATCTACCACGAAATTCTTCCAATGGCTGCGCTGCCAAGTCCCGGCGCCGTATTGCAAGACGTCCGCCGCCACATCAAAGCTGTTTGCGGCCTTTGCCGGCTTTACGGAAAACGTTAGCGAACCGTTACCTGCTTTGGCAAGCGCCGCTTCTTTCTGCCGCACGGCCGCCTTGCGCAGCACTTCTTCCACCTTCTGCTGCGTCATAGCCACGCCTTCCACTTCCGCCATGATGCGTGCCTTTGCGTCTGTGCCGAGTCGCTTATCCAAAGCAGCGAAGACGGCCCTGTTGTTGCGTGCTACGCCTTTTAGTAAACTGTCCGTTACTATACATCCGGCTACGGCCCGCATTTCCACGCCGTAGCGCGCCAGGACTTCGTGCATCGCTTTGTCGCGGTAAAGCTCAGGCAGGCCGTAGGTCTGATACACGAGCTTTTGAGCTGAGGCTTTGCCGTCGGGCCGTTTTGTCTGTGCATTGCCTTGCTGATAGGGGAGCATTACCATTAAGCCCACAAACAGGAAGATGTTCTGAGATTTCACAACTGCAAGATGCAGGGTGGAAGGGGTTTTCATAAGCGCAACGGGCATGATTTTCCCAATCATGCCGTAAAGAAAAAAGTCAACGCCATGAAAGACGAGAATAATCCCGGAGCCACCACCAAAGCCGACAACTTAGAAAAGCCGACGGCTAACAAGCCGGCCAATCTGGAAACAGACGGTGATGACGGCAACTATCCCAACAAAGCCAATGAAAGTAAGGGCGCAGGCTCGCCCTACGGCGGCACCCAAAGCGCAGATGCCAAAGCACCGGACGGCAATCAGCAAATCAACAAAGGCGCAGGTGAATCTTCTGTCGGCGACGGCGAACTCCCTGAAGCCCTCGGCGACGAATACGGCAGCCAAAGCAGCTATGGTGATAAAGGAGATGATAAGGAAGGCGACGACAATGGCGGCACCGACGCCCGCGGCTCATCAGTGGATTAATCTGAAGCCATGGTCAGGCCCCTTCTACGAAGTACATGCCCATCTTGCCCTTGTGCTTCGCCTCCAGCTCCCCGCGATAGCTGCAGCGGAACTCATCCTTCACCAGCGCATAAGTAGCTGCTGAGATATTGATGCGGCCCGGTTCACTGTGCTGCTCCATCCTTGCTGCGGTATTTACGGTATCGCCCCAGATGTCGTAGGCAAACTTTTTTACGCCTACGATACCCGCCACTACGGGCCCGCTGTGCACACCAAGGCGGATGCCAAAGGTTGCGTGCGCCTCTGTGCGGGCTTGCATGAATTCGCCGATTTCCAGCGCTGCTGCAATTACATCGCGCGCGTGTGCCGGATTTTCCACCGGCATGCCGCTTACGGCTATGTAGGCATCGCCGACCGTCTTGATTTTTTCCAATCCATGCGTATCAATGATGCCGTCAAAGGCTTTGAAGCATTCATCAATCTCTGCTACGAGGGCGGCAGGGCTGAGGCTTTCGGCCATCTGCGTGAAGTCCACAAAGTCGGTAAACAGCACGCTCACTTCATTATAAAGCCGGGCCTCGGAGCGGCCTGTTTCCTTTAGCTCTTCCGCTATTTCTGCCGGCAGAATATTGAGCAGCAGGTCATCACTCTTTTGTTTCTCTGTGCGGAGCGAGGCGGTGCGCTCGGCCACCTCACGCTCCAATTCTTCCTGCCGGTTTTGGAGGATGTGCTGCTTTTCTGTGGAGAGGCGTTCCACCTCCGTCACCTGTGTCGCTAGATTCTTATTTACTGCCGCGAAGCGCCATGCCAGATAGGTGCTCATGGATACGGGAATGGCAAGAATGGCGGCCATTAAAATCAGCTCTGTAATTTTTCCCGCCAACGTCGTGTCATCCACATCAAAATTGTCGGTGATAGCAATGGAAACGATGATGTATAGCATCGTCAGCACAAAGAACAGCACGCCGGCACCAAGAATACGCGCGCCCAGCACTCGTCGCCGCATAGCCCCGAGGATGACTGCAATTGCGTGAAAAGGCGTAGCAATGACAAGGACAACCAGAAGCGTTATGCCCCATGAGGTGGCGCCCAGCGCAAACGTGAGCAAACCGAGAGCGACAATGACGTAAAGCGGCCACCGGAGCCGGCTCAGCAAATGCGTAGTCAGCGCGCAAAGTGAGGTACAAGCCGCCACGATGCACATAAAGCTCAGTAAGCGTGCCACGGCTACCGTATCGGGCTCATAGCTGTTTTGTATGATTACTGGAAGCAGAAACAGCGCGCTCATGCACACCGCGAACCGTGCAAACAGCGCATTGCTGCGCTCGCTGCGGTAATAGAGGTACAGAATAAAGTGAATCATGGCCAGCCCGGCGAAGATGCCAAACAGTGCCATGAGCAGCGCCGACTGTAAACCGCGGGTACGAACAGCGTCGAAGATGCTTTCGTTGGCCGGCGTGATGATAGCTGAGAAGCCTGCGTTGTTTACTACAAAGCGCCTGCGATAGCGTGCCCAGTTCCAGTTAGCGTACTGAATGGCCAGCAGGTGCGGCCCGGGTTGGAGCGTACCCAGCACGATAGGGACATGCTGCGGGTCAAAGGTCTTGGTGCTGTCCTTATTGTCCGCGGGCTTGCCAAACTCATCCAGTAGCCACCCATCCAAAAAGACGCGCGATGCCCCGTAATGGCTCATGCGAAGCGCCAGTTGGATGTGGCTCGCCGAGCTGTCGGCCATAATGTGCAGGCGCATCCAACTGATGCCTTCAAAGCCACCTTCGGGCTTGCTGTCGGGGTCTTTCAGGAAAAGTTGCGGATTGACCAGCGGCCAGCGGCTATCGTCCAGCGCCGTATCCGCGCCGTTGGGAATATTGGATGGTGTCATCCGCCAGCAGCGCTCATTAAGACTGGCAGAGACATGCTTTTTGCTGATGTAGAATACGCCATCGCGTGCCTGCGTAAGGCCGGCAAGCGGAAGCAATAACAGCAGCACCGGTAAGCCCAGCCTTCTCAGATTCATAAGTGCATTGGAAAGCATAAACTTACGCCGCCCGTTCCTTGCGCAAACGGCCCGCGCCTAAATTGCCGGAGCAAAACGATGAAACTTCTGTTACGCGCCCTGCAACTGCTTTACATGATTTACGCGACCATACTGTTCGCGGCAAGCATGATACCCGTGCTGATAGTGGCGCTCATAGCGGCGCCTTTCGGCGCAAGGCGCGGCGGGAATATCATTTATAAAGCGAGTCGCATCTGGGCTATTTCCTGGAATGCGCTTATCGGCATCCGGCACCGTACGGGCGGCGACTTGCCGGAGGGCGGAGACGGCGCTTACGTTTATATCGCCAATCACATTTCGTGGCTGGATGCCGTGGCTGTGCTGGCCAGCTTCCGGCGGCCCATACGGCCATTAGGTAAGGTGGAGATGGGTAAGATTCCGCTCTTCGGCTTCATATACTGTCGCGCCGTCGTTACGGTTGACCGGAGCAATCCGGCAGCACGCCGGCGTAGCGTGCAGCGCCTGAAAAGCCTCTTGCGTAAAGGCGTGTCGGTACTCGTATTTCCCGAAGGGACGTTCAATGAAACCGGCGAGCCGCTTGCGCCATTCTTCGACGGTGCCTTTCGTATTGCGGTGGAGACAGGCACGCCTATTAAGCCGGTGCTGCTCTTAGACACGTATGCGCGGATGCCTTACGACAAGCCGCTGGCACTGAATCCCGGAAAGAGTCGGACTGTTTTCCTAGAGCCCATCCCGGTAGAAGGATTGACGCTGGAAGACGTGCCGGCCCTCCGGGAAAAGCTGCGCGGGTTGATGGCGCAAAAACTGACTGAAGCCGGCGCAGAATGGATAGGCAAGCCGTCTAAGAAATTTCTAAGCGCAGGATGAGCGGTTATATTTGAAGCCTCATCGCACCATGTATGCTCCGATTTTCTAAGAAATCCGCCATCGTCATCCTGCTCACCGGCGGCATTGCCGTCGCTGCATGGGCGCAGGACAAGAAGGAAAAGCGCGAAGAGCGCCGGCCTACTAATCTTACCGTGCTGCCGAAGAACATCAGCCACGACAGCCTCATCTACCTGATGAAGGAATACTCCGTATCGCTCGGCGTAAACTGCGGCTTCTGCCACGATAAGTCTGCGACCGATGAGCGGCTGTACTTTGCCGGCGACAACAACGGGCATAAGAAAGTGGCGCGCTACATGATGCAGATGACGGCGGGTATCAACAGCAAATACTTCGCGGAAGAGAACCACGAGTCAAAGAGCCTGATGGTATCCTGCTATACCTGCCACCACGGCCAGAAAGAGCCGGAAGCATTCGTGATGCCAAAGGAAGAAGAGCGGCATTAGCCGCACACGGCATTGAGTCGCATACGACTTAGCGCAGTACCACGCGGCCGTTTGCACGCAGGCCATCGCCAGTTATCTGAATGAGATAGACGCCCGGCGCAAGCCCGGCGTCCCTTGCCGGAATGTGCATCTCATTCATGCCCGCCTTCAAAGCAATGCTTTGGCGCAGCACCGTAGCGCCGAGCATATTGCGCAGCACCAGCTTAGCTGTGGCGCCATTGGAGCTATAAATGCGAACGGTGAAATCACTGCTTGCAGGATTGGGGAAGACCTCCATGCCGCCTGAGGCAAGGTACTTACCGCCAACAGCGGTCGTACCGGGCGGCACAATCACCTTGTAAGGAATGCTGAAAACACCGCTGCATGTACCGGCAAATAGCCGCCCGGCACGTACAGCGAGTGAAAGCACCACATTGTCCTGCAGGCCGGCAAGGGTCCATGTGCCGGATGTCCGGGCATACACGCCATTGTCCGTCCCCGCATAAAGTGTGTCGCCATCGGCAACAAGGGCATTCGCCTTCGTCAACTGCGGCCCGGCGGAGACGGATGTCCATGTCGCACCGCTTTTGGAAGTGTACAGGCCGAAGCCATCCGTAGCTGCCCAGATAGTGCTGTCTGCCGTGCGGGCCATAGACATTACGCGGCCCGTGATACCGGTTGTGGCGCTGAAGCTCATCGTGCTGCCGCCTTTGTAAAGAAAGCCGCCCGCGGCTACAAAAATGGCGGTGTCGATCTTGGTAACGTACAGGGATTGACCCGCCGGAATGTTGCTGTTGACCACCTGCCCGAAGGAGGTGCCGTCGTTGGAAGAAAGGAAGAGGTTGCCATTGCGCACCATAAATACATCAGAGGAGGCCAGACTGGCGTACAGCGATGTGATATTCCCGGAGGAAACGCCCACCGCGCCCGCTGTCCAGGTAGCACCGCTATCCGTGGAGCGGTAGTAATTGAGGGTGCCACCCGCATGGACGAAAGCGCCCCTTGCGGCAACGGCGTTGATATTACCATCCACACCCGCGCCCCGGTTACCCGTGTGCTGCCAGGCCAGCGTGCCGCTATCCGGCACCGCACGGAAAACGCCGAGCGGCGATGCGCCGGCCAGCACATAGCGTCCGCTCACGGCAAGGCCGCGCACGGTAGTGGCATGATAGCCGGAGTCGGCGCGCACCCAGGTGCTGCCGCCATTGCGCGTAGCGAAGAGGCCGTAATCCGTAGCTGCCAATGCGCCAGTTGAGGTAGCGATAAGGTCGTTGACGGTTGTGAATTGAAAGGAAGCGGAGAGTGGCGCCGCGTTGAAGGAGGTGCCGCCATTGCTGGAATAAAGCACAGTGTCCTGCAGAGGCCCAAGCCCCCGTACCACGGCATACATGGCGCTTCCCGCCACGGCCACATAGCGCACGGCGCGACCCGGCAGCGCCACGGTGCTGAAGCTTATGCCGCCGTTCAGCGACATCTTCACACCAGACGTTGTTGCCGCATACACTGTATCAGTTGCCCAAGTAAGGCGGCCAAAGTCCGCAGGTGAGGGGTTAATGAGGTTGTACACCAAGCCATTGGCGGTGGTAAACAGCCCCTGCGGCGTGCTGACGTAGAAGGTGTTGTTATAGATGGAGAGATACTGGACAAAGGGTACGCCCGGCAGCATCTGGTTCACCCGCTGCCAGTTTATACCTTGATTGGTGGACAGGAAGAGAAAGCCGGAGTCTGGCCTGACGGCAAGGACGTTTGGCCCCGCAATCTCAATATCGGCATACGCACCGCCGGGGCCGAGGCGCAGGCCATTCGTGGAGCCTTGCCAGGTATTGCCGCCGTCGCCGGAATGATAGATGCCGTTTTGAAATGAGCCGGCGTAAATGTCCGGGCCGGAGGCGGCTACCGAATAGATTGGGTCGCAGCCAAAAGCAGAAGGCGAGCCGGAAGAGGCCTGCCAGCTTACGCCGTCGTCGCTACTCGTATAAACGCCGCCGCTGCCACCGGCATAGATGCGGCCATTGTCTTTGTAGAAGGAATAAACCGCTCCGCCGTTAGGCCCGGAGCTGACGTACTGCGCGGCGACGCGCCCGTATGCGAGGGAGCAAACGATAAGAAGCGCAAAGCGTAATTTTCTGTTCATAGTCCGGTATTATGGAAGGGAAAGGCTTATGCGTAAATGTAGGGAGGGAAAGTGATGGCTTTTGATGCAGGAATGACCAAAAGGCTGTACCATGCCCGGCTTATGACAGGTGGCGGACAAAAAGCGGAGGCTAATTGGCTATTGGCCTAATCCTTTCAACCAGAGTACATCACCTTATTCAAATGACCACCACCAACCCCGACGTCGTCCTCATAGGCGCAGGCATCATGAGCGCCACCCTCGGCACCCTGCTCAAAGAGCTTGACCCAGCCATCACCATAGAAATTTACGAACGCATGGATGGCTCTGCCACAGAGTCCTCGGACGCCTGGAATAATGCCGGCACCGGCCACGCGGCTTACTGTGAGCTGAACTACACGCCGCAGCGGGCCGACGGCAGCATTGACATCTCCAAAGCGGTAAAGGTGAGCGAGGCCTTTGAGCAGAGCAAGAGCTTCTGGGCACACTTAGTGAACCGCTGCGAGCTGAACTGCCCGGCTGATTTTATCAAGGCGATTCCACATTGCGCCTTTGTGTGGAGCGCGGAGAATGTAGCCTACCTGCGCAAGCGTTGGGAAGCGATGAGTGCTGTACCCTTCTTTAAAGAAATGCAATACAGCGAAGACCCGGTAGTGATTGCGGGCTGGATGCCGCTGGTGATGCAAAACCGGCCTACGGGTGAGATAGTAGCCGCCACCAAAATGGACTTAGGTACCGACGTGGACTTTGGGCAGCTCACCCGCGAAATGTTTGCCCGACTGATGCGCATGGAAGGCGTGAAGCTTCACTTCGGCTACGAAGTGCGCGACATTGACCGTTCCGGCGACGGCACATGGAAGCTGCGTCTGAAAGATTTGCACAAAGACGAGAAGCACATCGTGCGGACGCCCTTCGTATTCATCGGCGCAGGCGGCGGCTCGCTGCATCTGTTGCAGAAGGCGGACATTCCCGAAGGAAAGCATTTCGGCGGCTTCCCGGTGAGCGGGCAGTGGCTGCGCTGTAAGAATCCGGCGGTTATCGCTGCGCACAATGCGAAGGTTTACGGGAAGGCATCCGTAGGCGCGCCGCCCATGAGTGTGCCGCACTTAGACACGCGTCGCATTGGCGGAGAAGCGGCGCTGCTTTTCGGGCCTTATGCGGGATTTTCTACCAAGTTTTTAAAAGAAGGCTCCTTCTGGGATTTGCCCAAAAGCATCCGGCTTTCCAACCTCGTGCCTATGCTTTCCGCAGGCTGGCACAATATCCCGCTCACCAAATACCTCATTAGTCAAGTGATGCAGAGCGACGAAGACCGCATGGCGGCGCTGTGCGAATATTATCCCGCTGCGCGGGAAGAAGACTGGGAACTGGAGATAGCCGGCCAGCGCGTGCAGGTCATCAAGTCAGATGAAAAGGAAGGCGGCGTGCTGGAATTCGGGACAGAAGTAGTGGCTGCTGCTGATGGCTCACTGGCGGCGCTGCTGGGTGCATCACCCGGAGCAAGCACGGCAGTAAACATCATGCTCGGGCTGATAGAGCGCTGCTTTCCGGAAAGAATAGACGAGTGGAAGCTCAAGCTTCAGGAAATGATTCCTTCCTACGGACGTTCACTCGCAGATGATGCTGCGCTCCTGGAAAAGGTGCGCAGCGAAAGCGCCAGGGCGCTCGGCATCCGCTAATCCTCCCAATCCGTCAGCAGCACATTGACGATGCCGATGGCAAGCAGCGCACCGAAAAGGCCCGCGGCTTTCTTTTCTTTAGCAAGACCCATCACAACCGGCAGTGTTGCCATCGTAGCAAGGTTGCCAATGTCAACGGTGCGATGCTGCTTGAAGGAAAGCAGGCCTTTAACGCCGACCGGATAGTCCGTGGCGGCGCTGTAGCCGGCAACGGTTGCGCCGAGGCCAAGCGCCAGTTTCTTTGCTTTGGGAGAAAGCTTTAGCAGGAACGGCGCGGCAAAGAGCACGGCGGCAAATCCGTAGTCAAGGATGCCATGGGTGGTGCGGCCAATTGGTTTTGTCATAATCGTCGGGAAGGGTTGGAGCGCAAACCGTCAAAGAATCGGGCCAGCCTGCCGCCGTTCCGGCGTGGTTTTATTTGGGTTGGAGGCAACAACTTTTCTATGCCCGAAGGCCCGTCCATCGTCATCTTTAAGAAAGACCTGAGCCGCTTCAAGGGCAAGCGCGTGAAGGAAGCCTCTGGCGTATCCAAGACCATTGAGCCGGCTCGGCTGAAGGGTAAAACGATTACCGACTTGAAAAGCTTTGGCAAGCACCTGCTCATTTGCTTCGGCGATAAGTTGACGCTGCGTATTCACTTCCTGATGTTCGGCAAGTATGCTTTTGACCAGACAAAGGCTGCGCCGCTGCGACTGCATCTTGGCTTCGCGAAAGACGAAGAAGTGAATTTCTACACCTGCGACCTGCGCTACATTGAGGGCGACCTGGATGATGTCTATGATTGGCGCGGCGACATCATGAGCGAGGCGTGGGACATCCCGCTTGCGCTGAAGAAGCTGAAAGAACTTCCCGAAGGCACCATCATCTGCGACGCGCTGATGAGTCAGGACATCTTTGCAGGCCTCGGCAACATCATTAAGAACGAAGTGCTCTTCCGCATGAAGATTCAGCCGGAAAGCAGGGTGAGCGCAATCCCGCTGCGCAAGAAGCGCGAGCTATTGCAGGATGTGGCGGATTACGCGCAGCTATTCCTTGAATGGCGGCAGGAAGGCACGCTGAAAAAACACTGGCAGGCGCACACGAAGAAGGTGTGCCCGGAATGCGGCGGCGCCATTACCAAGACTTACGCAGGCGAGGCAGAACGGCGGAGCTTCTTTTGCGAGGGCTGTCAGGAATTGCATCTCTAATTCGTCCCTTGGAACATGCCCGAAGGCCCGCTGCTCATTATCTATAAGGAAGCCCTGACGCCGCTCATCGGGCAGCGCGTGGAAGGCGCGGAGACGAAGCTGAAGATGGTTTCATTGGATAGCCTTGCAGGAAAAGAGCTGACCGGCATTCAGACTTGGGGCAAATACCTCTTCTTCATTTTTGAGCATGACGAAAGTCACCTGCGCATCCATTGGGGCATGTTCGGCATCTATTATCTGGACAAGCCGCGTGTTGGAAAGGAGCCGACAGCCGTTTTTCATTTTGAGAATGGACGGCCGCTGTTTCTTTATTCCGTCTCGCTGCGCTTGGTGGAAGGATTGCCTTCGGCGAAGGAATACGACCCGAAAGCAGACGTAATGAGTGATGCATGGGATAGCAAGCTGGCGCTGAAAAAGCTGCGCGCTTTGCCGCTTGACACGATGATATGTGACGCGCTTTTAGACCAAACCATTTTCGCCGGCTTAGGTAACGCTATAAAAACGGAAGCCCTGTTCGCGCAGCGCATTCATCCGGAAAGTGCGGTGAGCGTTATTCCACCGAAGCTGCTTAAGGAATTGGTTGATGAAGCTGTTGGACAGAGTCAGCTTTTCCTGGAAGGAAAAAGAGCTTTTGGAGCTGAGCGCTACGGCTGGGTGTTGATTTACCGGAAGAAGGTTTGTCCGGCCTGCGGCGGGAAGGTGGAGGTCGGCTTCACCGGAAAGCTGGAGCGTAGGAGCCACTGGTGCCCGGTGTGCCAGCGCATATATCGCGGCGATTAACCACTAAGGCACTAAGCGCATATCCAATGAATACTATTGAAGGCTAATTCCAATCTTTTGTCATCCCGGAACGGGAACTTTTACAACACGTGCTTAGCGAGTTAACGCAAGTTCCCGTTCCGGGATGACAAAAGTTGCTGTGAACCATTTTCCAGATAGGCGCTTGCTGGTAAAAAAGTCTGTTGCTCTTAAAGTAAAACCCCGCCTCATCCGTCTGCTATTCCGGATGGAGCCTACATTGCCGTATGAGCACGGCACAAGCATAATGGCAGAAGGTGCGCGCAAAGGAGGCGTGGTACAGGTGGTAGCCGACTATGGCCGCCGCCTCGCCGCGTTCATCCGCAAGCGCGTGGCTACCGATGAGGACGCCGAAGATGTGCTGCAGGACGTTTGGTACCAGCTCAGCAACCTGCCCGCGCTGGACGCTATAGAATCCATCTCCGGCTGGCTCTTCCGCGTGGCGCGCAATCGCCTCACCGACCGTCAGCGCAAGCACCGCGAGGCCCTGCTGGACGACCTAAGCTTTGAAGATGAGGATGGCGAAACGGCTTACTTCGGCGAGCTGCTGGCGGCTATTGAGGAAGACGAAGACGCGCCGGAACTGAAGCGCCTCTTCTGGCAGCAGCTGATGGATGCGTTGGATGAATTGCCCGAGGCACAGCGCGCCGTCTTTATCCAGAATGAACTTGAGGAGAAAACCTTTGCAGAAATTTCTGCCGCCACCGGCGAAAACATCAAGACCCTTATCTCGCGGAAAGGCTATGCGGTGAAACATCTGCGTCGCCGCCTGCACCACCTTTACACCGAATTTATCCAACCCGATTAAACGATTCTGACCATGATGCGCAATAGAAAATGGATGTTCTTCCCCTTTGTAGCGGCAGCAATATTGCTTGCTGCCGGAGGAATTGTGATGCTGCTCTGGAATGCAATCCTGCCCGAAATAGTGTCGGCAAAAAAGCTAAGCTATCCGCAGGCCTTAGGATTGCTAGTGCTGTGTCGCATCCTGATTGGCGGATGGGGAGGCGGGCGCGGAAGAGGCGGCGGGCCAATGGGAAGAATGGGCGGACGAAAACCATCGCCGGAGGAACGCGAACGATTGAAAGCGATGTGGCGTGAACGATGCCGGAACTGGAAAGAACGTGGCGGTCAGGATAATTCCTGACCGTTTTTGTTTTTGGAAAATGGGGAACACGGATTGGATGGATTAAACGGATGGGCACGGATAAGGATGCGGCAGTCTGTATGAATCCATCCAATCCGTTCAATCCGTGTTCTATTCAGCAAGCGTCAAAGTTTTTTTCAAAGGCTTAAAGTAAAACCTCCCGCTGCCCGTCTGCCTTTCTATACAACGTTGTAACAACCTCAATTCTCAAAAAACAAAACAACCATGAAACGAAAAGCATTCGCCATTGCCGGCGCGCTGGTCTTAGGCCTCATCGCCGTCTTCACGCTCGTCAGCCTGCTGAAGGCCGCAGCCGGGCTCGCCGTAATCTTCTTTGCAGGCCGCGGACTGATGCGCCTGTGGATAGGCGGTGGCCGGGCCATGCAAGGAGGCCACTACTTCAATCGCCATGAGGCGTATCCGGGACTCGGCAACGGTGCACAGCATTATCCCGCTCAAAGCTTGCAGCCAATGTGGGGCGCAGCGCCACAGCAGAGCGGCATCATCCCAATCTGGTAGAAACACTAAACCCAAATTTCAAAACCTAAAACAACCAAACCATGTATCAGAATCAGCAACAGACAGGACAACAAGCCCCATGGGCACGCGGCCCGCACGCAGGTCGCTGCGGCAACCACCCAATGAAAGCCCGCTGGAAAGCAGCGATGGCCCAGCACTTCGGAGCTATGAACGGGCCAGCCGCAAACATTGAAGAGACGGACGAAGCATTTACCATCTCGCTCTACGCAGCAGGCATCCGCAAGGAAGACGTAACCATCCGCGTGAAGGATGATGTGCTGGAGGTGGGCTACCAGCCATCAGGTACGCAAAGCACTGGCGGCCAGGAGTACGCCAGCCGCGAGCACACTGAAAGCCCCTGGAAGCGTGGATTCCGCCTTAACGGCAAAGTGCTGACAGACGGCATCACCGCGAGCTATACGGACGGCGTGCTGCGCATCACGCTGCCGAAGAATCCGGACACGAATGTGAAGCCGGTGACGGTGGCGGTGGCGTAACGAAGCAGATGAAAAAGAAAGCGCCGGGCGTATTGCCCGGCGCTTTTGTTTTTAGAAATGGTCGGGTTAGTCGTAGGTCTCGTAGTATTTGAGGTTCTTGCCTTCCTTGGCTCGGCATGTACCTAAGCGCTCCTCGCGGGTTTGCAGACTGAGGATAAACTGTGCTGTATCCCAAACCCATTGCAGCCGCTCTCCATCGGTCCACTTGGCGAACTCGGCGAGCTGCTCGTCCGCAACGCCGTAGGCTGCCATCGTTGACTCTGTCTTCCTGAGGTTGGCGAACGTCTAAGCCAAGTATTCAAATTCTTCGGCGGCCTTCACTATTAGTAATCGCTTGACCCTATAGTTTTTGACTAATAAATTGAGAATTGAAAATGTCAACCACGGTACAGGTTGCAGTTTTGCGTCCTTCCATAAAATAACCGACCATTCCCAGTGATATTTTATCGCGGTGATATTGTATCCATTCACCGTTTATTATCCACATATCTGCAAATCCTGATGGTCGTACGGGTATAGCGTCTTCAAGAATTATCTCGCCGTCATCATTTAAAAACTCTGGCCAAATCATGAACACCTGGTTACGATGATTATGGACAGGATGAGAGTACCAGAAATCACAACGAAGACCCTGATAAGGCAGGTGGCGACGACCACCTTCTTCTGGCTTGAGGAAATGGTAAGCTACCCGAAAATCAGGCATTCTCTTTAAACGCTCGCGGTACGGTTGGTGCATTCCTAATTCTACATATTCCTCCGATACTGCCCACCCACCTCAAATAAGGCCCCGGTAATCTGCCCAAGACTGCACCACTTCACAGTCTCCATCAGCTCCTCAAACACATTCCCGCCGTGCACCGCCACGGCCTGCAGACGCTTCAAAGCTTCCGGCCCTTTATCCGCGCTGCGTGCCCACACTGACTGCACATTCGTAATCTGCGCTTCCTTTTCCTCCGTCGTTGAGCGAATCACCTCGCCCGGCGTCACCGTCGGTGAGCCGGTTGCAGAAAGGAAGGTGTTGACGCCGATAATCGGGAACTCGCCGGTGTGCTTCAGCGTTTCGTAATAGAGGCTTTCTTCCTGGATTTTTCCGCGCTGATACATCGTCTCCATCGCGCCGAGCACGCCGCCGCGCTCGGTGATGCGGTCAAACTCCGTGAGCACTGCTTCTTCCACCAGCTCCGTCAATTCGTCAATGATAAACGAGCCTTGCAGAGGATTCTCATTTTTCGCAAGACCAAGCTCTTTGTTGATGATAAGCTGAATAGCCATTGCGCGGCGCACGCTTGCTTCGGTAGGCGTTGTGATGGCCTCGTCGTAGGCGTTTGTGTGCAGGCTATTGCAGTTGTCGTAGATGGCGTAGAGCGCCTGCAGCGTGGTGCGGATGTCGTTGAAGTCAATCTCCTGCGCGTGCAGGCTGCGGCCTGACGTCTGGATGTGGTACTTCAGCATCTGGCTGCGCTCATTGCCCCCGTACTTCAGCTTCATAGCCTTTGCCCAGATGCGGCGCGCCACGCGTCCTATCACGCTGTACTCAGGGTCAACGCCATTGGAGAAAAAGAAGGAGAGGTTCGGCGCGAAATCATCAATGTGCATCCCGCGGCTGAGGTAGTATTCTACGAACGTGAAGCCGTTGGCAATGGTGAAGGCAAGCTGCGAAATCGGATTGGCGCCCGCTTCCGCAATGTGGTAGCCGGAGATGGAAACGGAGTAAAAATTCCGCACACCCTTGTCAATAAAATACTGCTGCACATCGCCCATCACGCGCAGCGAAAACTCAGTAGAGAAGATGCAGGTATTCTGCGCCTGGTCTTCTTTCAGAATGTCCGCCTGCACCGTGCCGCGGACTTGTTTCAGGGTGTCGGCTTTGATTTTCGCATAGACATCAGCCGGCAAGACATCATCGCCGGTTACGCCAAGCAACATCAGCCCTAAACCATCATTGCCTTCCGGGATTCCGCCGGCATAAGCAGGCCGCTCCATGCCCTTGTCTTTATAGAGCGCATCCAGCTTTTTCTGGGTTTCTGCTTCCAGCCCATTCGCCTTGATGTACAGCTCGCATTGCTGGTCAATCGCGGCATTCATAAAGAAGGCGGCTATAGTCGGCGCGGGGCCGTTGATGGTCATGGACACAGAAGTCTTTGGGTCGGCAAGATTGAAGCCGGAATACAGCTTCTTCGCATCGTCCAGCGTAGGGATGCTCACACCACTGTTGCCAATCTTGCCATAGATGTCGGGACGGTGGTCGGGGTCTTGCCCATAAAGTGTTACAGAATCAAACGCTGTAGAAAGCCGCTTCGCCGGAAGGCCTTTGGAAACGTAGTGGAAACGCTTATTAGTGCGCTCCGGCCCACCTTCTCCGGCGAACATTCTTGTTGGGTCTTCTCCTTCTCTTTTGAATGGATAGATACCCGCCGCGTATGGAAATTCTCCGGGAAAATTCTCGCTCAAAGCCCAGAGCAGAATCTCTCCCCATGCCTCAAACTTTGGCACCGCCACCTTCGGGATTTGCGTGTGCGAGAGGCTCTCGGAGTGCGTCTTAATCTTAAGCTCCTTATCGCGCACTCGGAAGACGTAAAACTCATCCTGATAGTGGCGCTTCTTGGCTTCCCAGTTTTGCAGCAGGAGCAGATTCTTCGGGTCTAGCTCCAGCGTCACTTTCTGATAGACTTCTTCCAACTCCTTTATCAGGCGGTCGCCGTCCTCAATCTTTTGCACGCTGATTGTATCTATCGTCTTGCGGATGCCGAACAGCTTTTGCGCCACCGCGCTCTGGTCTTTTGCCCACTGGTCGTACTTCCGGTTGTTCTCCGAAATCTCGCTCAGGTAGCGCGTGCGGCTCGGCGGAATGATGAAAATCTTCTCGCTCATCTCCTCCGCAGGGACGAATGTTGTCTTCAGACCGGCACCGGTTTTCTTCTCCATCATCTCAATGAGCGCGTGGTACATTGTATTCGTACCAGGGTCGTTGAACTGACTTGCGATGGTGCCATATACCGGCATGGTCTCCGCATCCTCTGTAAAGCGTTTAGCATTGCGCTGGTACTGCTTCTTTACATCCCGCAGGGCATCCATCGCACCGCGCTTGTCAAACTTGTTGATGCACACGATGTCGGCAAAGTCCAGCATGTCTATCTTTTCCAACTGCGTGGCCGCACCATATTCCGGCGTCATCACATACAGACTGGCATCGCAGTAATCCGTGATTTGCGTATCGCTCTGGCCGATACCGGAAGTCTCCAGGATAATGAGGTCAAACTTCGCAGCCTTCAGAATATCCACCGCATCCTTGATATGCTTGCTCACCGCGAGATTGCTCTGGCGTGTGGCCATAGAGCGCATGTACACGCGGTCGTTGCGAATCGCATTCATGCGGATGCGGTCGCCAAGGAGCGCACCGCCAGTCTTACGCTTGCTCGGGTCAACGGATATTATTCCGAGCGTCTTGTCTTTAAAGTCTATGAGGAAGCGGCGGACAATTTCATCCACAAGCGAAGATTTCCCTGCGCCACCTGTACCGGTTATACCAAGAATAGGCGGATTGGCGCCTGCGCCCGTTATCTCCCGCACCTTCTTCATCATCGCCTGCGTCTCCGCGCTCTCCGGAAAATTCTCCGCCGCAGAAATCAATCGCGCCACACTCTTCGCATCCCTTTCTATCAGATGCCCCACCTCACCGTTTAACTGATTCCCGGTCGGATAATCGCTCTGTTCCAGTAAGTCTATAATCATCCCCTCCAGCCCCATCGCCCGCCCATCATCCGGCGAGTAAATCCGAGTGATACCATAGTTGTGCAGCTCCTCAATTTCCGAAGGTAGGATAACCCCGCCGCCGCCGCCAAAGAGCTTGATATGCCCGCAGCCGCGCTCCTTTAGCAAGTCAAACATGTACTTGAAGTATTCCACATGCCCGCCCTGATAAGAAGTAATTGCAATGGCATTCGCATCTTCCTGAATGGCGCAATCCACCACTTCCTGCACCGCCCGGTCGTGGCCGAGGTGTATCACCTCCGCGCCATTAGCCTGCATGATGCGGCGCATGATATTGATGCTCGCATCGTGCCCGTCAAACAGGGAAGCGGCGGTAACGATGCGGATTTTATTCTTGGGCTGGAAAGTCGGCGTCATGGCTTTGGGATGGTTAATCCCGTAAAATTACGCCAATGGTTGGGCCGTTTCACGCAACGGGCGCAACGGTTCCGCAACGGGCGCCACGATTATCGCCGCCGCGCTGCCTTCGCGTCCGTTGCGTGAAACCGAAAGCTAAAACCACCCCCGCCGCTTAAACCACAAAATCATCAGCACAGGGATGATGAGCATCGCCGCTACCGCCACATCCACGCCGTAGCGCGCCTTCAGCAGCGGCATGTGCGTAAAATTCATCCCGAAGATGCCGCCTATCACCGTGGCCGGCGCCATCAGCGTGGCCAGCAGCGTGAAGGTCTTCATTACCTCATTCATCCGCAGGTTTATCTGGTTCATGTACAGGTCCTGCAGGTTCATCAGCGTATCGCGGTGCGAGTCTATGAAGTCATTGGCCTGAATGGCGTGATCCAGTACGTCGCGGAAGTATTTTTCATTACGCTCATCCAACAGATCTGAGTCAGAGCGGACGAAGTGGGCCACCAGTTCCCGCACGGGCAGCACTGCCCGGCGTATGGTTGCCACATCCTGCCGCAGCGAGCTGATTTGGGCAAGCTGTCGCGTTGTCTGCGTGCGAATGAGACTGTCCTCAAGGGCCTCCAGTCGGACGGCCAGCTTCTCCAGCACGTCGAAGTAGGAGTCCACAATCACATCCAGCAGGTTATACACCAGATAGTCCGGCTTGCGGCCACGCAGCTTGCTCTCCGCATTGCGCAGGTGCGCGCGGATAGACTCAAACACATCCCGCTCCGGCTCCTCCTGAAATGACAGCACAAAGTCCTGCCCCAGCACGATGCTTACCTGCTCCGACTCCATACAGCCGCGCTCCTCGTCATAAAACATCTGCGGCAGCACGCAGAAAATCAAGCTGCCCGTCTCATCCATCTTTGGCCGCTCATTGCGGGCCATGATGTCCTCGACAATCAGACCGTCCACCCCGTAATGCGCGCAGAGGTGCTCCACCGCATCGGCGCGAATGCCGTCCACATTTATCCAGGTGATATTGCCATTCTTGTGGTACTGCTTGCAGGCTTCCTCATCAATCTCCTTGCGTTCGCACAGCGCGCTCTTATTATAGTCAAATACAGTATAAACCGGCTGCTCCGGCGATGGTATAGGCGCACCCACAGGCCGGTAGCGCGTGGCAGGGCGGCGTGTAGCGGGCAAAGGGGCCAGAGGCATAGAGGCGAATGTAGGCTGCGTTTTTAAGGATGATAATTATTGAGCCAGCTTTCGGTTTGCTTCCAATCCTTCCTTGCTGCCGAAGGCGTGTTGGATATTCTTTTGACAAAAAAGAATATCCAATCTTCATTCATCGGCTGTCAGGCAATTGTGCTCCAAGAAAAAGCTGCCAAGTAATAACCTTTGCCTGTTACCCCACTTTCTGCTGCGCTCCTTCATAGCTCCTTATGGCCTCCTTATGGTTTCCTCCCCATCTGGAGTATGGCATACTCCCACTTAGGGTATCAACGACCGCTGCCGCTCATCCGTCCAAACCCCATTACATTTGCGCCCCTATGGCCCCCGCCCCTAATCGCCCCATCCGCGTGCTGGTAGCCAAGGTAGGCTTAGACGGCCATGACCGCGGCGCCAAGGTAATAGCCACTGCCCTGCGTGATGCCGGCATGGAAGTCATCTACACCGGCCTGCGCCAGACCCCGGAAATGGTAGTCAACGCCGCCCTGCAGGAAGACGTGGACGCCATCGGCATATCCATCCTCAGCGGCGCGCACAACACCGTCTTCCCCAAAGTGCTTACGCTTATGCGTGATAAAGGCCTGACCGACGTGCTCCTCACCGGCGGCGGCATCATTCCCCAAGACGATGTGCAGGCTCTCATGCAGCAGGGCGTAGGCAAACTCTTCGCGCCCGGCGCCCCCACTAAAGACATTGCCGACTATATCACCGCGTGGGTGGCGGAGCACCGAACTTTGTGAGCATGCGTCTTTGTCTTCTTGCCTTTGTGCTTACGGCTGCTGTGCCGGCTGTGCTCGCGCGAAAGGACAGGACCACCGGGCAACTCTATTATTTTACCTCCTGCAATCGGGTAGGGGTAAAGGACGGCAACGGCCGTATCGTGGTCCCGGCCAATAACTACAACTTCTCTGAATATAAGGCCGGCCAGCCGGTGAAGGAGGCACTCATATATATGATGCCTGTCCACGACACCGCGGAGCCGCACACGATGGGCGCGGTTTACAGCCGGAAGGGCGAGTTGCAGTACCGGCCATTCGCTTATGACAATGGAGCTGATTATAGAAGCGAAGGCATGAGCCGCTTTGTTGAAAAAGGCAAGGTTGGCTTCGTGAACCGGATTGGCGAGAAGGCCATTCCCGCGCGGTATGATTACGCCGAGCCTTTCAATTACGGCATTACCGCATATTGCAATGGCTGCACCTGGAAGCTGGTGGATGAGGAGCATCAGGCGGTAAGCGGCGGGACGTGGGGATACATTAATGCCTCTGGCAAGGATGTGGGCCGTGCCGGAAAGCGAGCTTCTTTCAAAGACCAGCAAATAGATTCCGTAACCTTCATTCCGTATCCGTTTTCCTATACGCCTGCTGAGCAGTCCATCCTTTCTTTCTTTCAAAAGCAGCCGCTGATTGCGAAGTCATACTTTGTCAATCATTTCAGCCCCTTAGACAGCGCAGAGCGCCAAGTCTATTATGAAATCGTGGAGCGTCCCTCGTCCTACTTCCCTTATTATCACGTAAAAGGCTTCACGCTAAGCAATGAGGTCTTTTACAGCAATGAACTGCTTGACGAGGAACTCAACTTCTTCGTTACTAAAGACGGCAATACCATTTATGGTCTGCGGGAAGAAAAGAAGCTCCCGTTTGCCCAGTGGCTGAAAAGCTATGTGGCTGAAGCAAGGCAGTATTCAAAAACACATCCTGACGCACCTTATAAATTCTAAATCCAAAAACATGGCATACACCACTATCACCACCGCCCTTCAGGACGGCATCTTCACCATTACCGTCAACCGCCCCGATAAGCTTAATGCGCTGAACAAAGACGTAATTGCCGAGTTGGGCCAGGCCATTACAGAAGTGTATGGGACTGACGAGATAAAAAGCGTCCTCATCACCGGCTCCGGCGAAAAAGCCTTCGTAGCCGGCGCGGATATTTCCGAATTCACAGCGCTGGATGCGCAGGGTGGTGCAGCCCTCGCCCGCCGCGGCCAGGCGGATGTTTTTGATAAAATAGAAAGTTGTCCCAAGCCTGTTGTGGCAGCTGTAAATGGCTTTGCCCTCGGCGGCGGCTGCGAGCTGGCTATGGCGTGCCACTTTCGCACGGCAAGCGAGGCGGCGAAGTTTGGCCAGCCGGAAGTGAACCTCGGCCTTATTCCCGGTTATGGGGGTACGCAGCGCCTCACGCAGCTCATAGGCAAGGGCAAGGCAATGGAGCTGATGCTGACCGGCGACATGATTGGCGCAGATGAGGCAAAGGCGCTCGGCCTTGTTAACCATGTCTTTCCCGCAGGGGAATTGATAGAAAGCACGCGGAAGATTCTTGCCAAAATCGGCACGAAGGCCCCCTTTGCCGTAGGCCAGGTGATTGCCTGCGTAAATGACGCCGCGCGCGGCGCTGACAACGGCTTTGAAGGCGAAATCAAGCGTTTCGGCAAGTGCTTCGCTACGGCAGATATGCGCGAGGGCACAACGGCATTTCTGGAAAAGCGGAAGGCAGTCTTTACAGGTAAGTAGCAGTTGGGTACCAAGCAATGAGTATCAGGTATCACGTATCGGGTATCAAGATGCCGTCTCATTATAGCCTGATACGTGATACCTGATACAGATTCCGCTTGCGCAATTCAAAAATCCCCCTATCTTGTACGCTCAAAATTTCCTCACTACATGCGGATACATTTCCTCCGTACCCTTATAGCCAGTGTGTGTATTGGTGCTCTTGCGCTCCCGGCAGCGCAGGCGCAGCAAAAGTGGAAGCGCTACCGGGCGCCGGAGTTTGTAGAGCGCCCCGGATGGAGCCTCGGCCTAAACTTCGGTATGTCCGACCTCTGGGGCGACGTGGGCACCAAGAGTCCTATATTCCACTACGGTAACAGCAAGTACTGGGAGAAGCCGCACTTCATGGGTGGCATCTTTGCACGCTACGCATTTCATCCGGGGCTGGTGTTCCGCGCTGCCGTCAATTACGGCTCCGTGTACGCAAACGATAACTGGAACTATAGCCGGGCGAAGAATGCTGCCTCCACCGAGGACGACGCTTACCAGCGTTACCTGCGCAACCAGGATGTGAAGTCCAATATCTGGGAAGGCAATATCCTTTTTGAGATCAACCCGCTGCGTATCGGCAATCTGGAGAGCCATGCTGCCCACAAGCGCATGCAGCCTTACATTCTCATCGGCGGCGGCTATTTCCACTACCGACCCAAGGGCACCTACACGCCGCGCGGCACCGATGGCCGCCCCAGCGGCCAGAGCCGCGAGGTGGACTTGTATGACCTTCAGCTTGAGAACCAAGCGGCTGTACTGCCAGTGCCTGACTCTATTCTGCGCTCCTTGGGAGTCAAGCTCCCTGCAAACCCGAACTCGCTGTGGCAGCCGGAAGTATGCGGCGGTCTCGGTGTGCGCTGGGACATTTCTAACCAGGCTTCCCTTGGCGTTGAGTTTCTCTATCGCTACACCTTCACCGATTATCTGGATGATGTAAGCACTTATTACCTGGACCCCACCATCTTTGATTACATTCACTACAAAGACCCGCAGAAGGCCGCCATGGCTAAGGATATGTATGACAAGAGCTGGCTTATAGACAAGGATGCAAAGCATACCATCGGCGAGACACGTGGCAACAAATCCGATAAGGACGGCTATTCAACCATCTCCATCTCATTCTACTACCGGCTTAAGAGCAAGCGCATACCTTGGTGGTACCAGCCTGGGCCGGGCGTTTATTAATCCTGCTCCGCGCGCTAACTAATTCCGATTCTTTCGCGTCTTTCTTAAGAGACAAACGCTGCATGAAACTATTTTCTCTCCTTCGCATATCCGCCACAGCCGCTGCGCTCATGGTGCTTGCCATATCCTGCAAAAAGGGCGGCGAAGACCTTAATACTTCCACGCCGGGCAGCTATCCCCTGCTGGACGAGATTTTTGCCAGGACATCTCCGCTGCCTACTACTCAGGCCATTGTAGTATCCACCGGCGGCTCTGTTACTTCAAAGGGCGGCACACGCTTCATTATTCCGCGCGATGGCTTCCAGTCTTATTCCGGCGCCATCATCGGCGGGAGCGTGGATGTGAAGGTGTATGACTGGCTGCTGAAGGGCGACATGGCCTTTGCCAAGGTGCTGCCCATCTCCAACAACAACCCGCTCTATACCAGTGGCGAGGCTTATATTGAGGTTACGCAGAACGGCGTACCGGTACGGCTGCGCAAAGGCTACTATATCACCGTAAAGTTCCCTCAGTTCGGCTACGGCATTACAGGCGACAGCCTTTACCTCGGCCAGGGCGTTGCCGGCAGTAGCAACGTCATTAACTGGTACAAGCGTGACACGGCAGGCCGTTTTGGGCTGGCGCTGGATACTGTTACCATGCGCAGCGATTCCCTGCACCACATCGCAGCATCGCACTTTCAACCTCAGACAAGGATGGCTTCTTTTACTTTGACGCTTAACTCACCCGTGACGCTGGAGC
This sequence comes from Chitinophagaceae bacterium, assembly GCA_965246785.1. Lineage (GTDB taxonomy): Bacteria > Bacteroidota > Bacteroidia > Chitinophagales > Chitinophagaceae > UBA1952. The sequence goes on along the minus strand of CBDFFM010000016.1, from coordinate 30,545 downwards.
AGAGCCTGGCGGTAGTGCTGTATGATAGCGTAAAGAGTATGTTCCCTATTTCCTCGGCAGTAGGTGGCAAGATTAGTGCTGAGCGCGTGCCAATTTGCGGTGTAAGCGAGAAGATGCACGTAGCTGTAATGGGTATCAACAAGGGGCAGTTCTATGGCGGCATCCTCTACATACCTAAGGCGGGCACCGACTCTACTTATGAAGTGCTTATCAAGCAGACAGACCCGCAGGACTTCCGCCTGAAGATGAATATCCTTTAGGATGAATATCCTGTAAGAGAACACCAGCATTTTTTATCTTTGTAAAAAGTCAAAACGGCCCTGCTGTTTTGACTTTTTGATTTTTAATTTATTACCGAAAGACGCCTCCATGTTCGCTTATTTAGAAGGGACGCTCAGCTATAAAAGCCCCTCGCTGCTGCACCTTGATGCAGGCGGCGTAGGCTACGAGATTGCCATCACGCTCCAGACCTATGCCAAAATCCAGCATCTGGAGCGGGCAAAGCTGCTCATCCACCTGCAAATCCGGGAGGATGCCTGGGTGCTTTATGGCTTCGCCAATGAGGTGGAGCGGGCTACATTCCGGGCACTGCTCGGCATTTCCGGCGTGGGTGCGGCAACGGCCCGCATTATTCTCTCGTCTATGACGCCGGGCGAGCTGGAGCAGGCTATAGCCACCGATAATATCCGCGCCCTGCAGGCTGTAAAAGGCATTGGCGCCAAGACCGCACAACGCATTGTGTTGGAGCTGAAGGGCAAGCTGCAGGGTGATAACAGCGGAGTAACGGCCACCGCGCTTCCAATGCACAATACAAAGGAAGAAGATGCGTTAATTGCATTGATGAATCTGGGCATCAGCCGGCCCGCCGCAAATGAAGCCATCCGCAAGGCCGGCGCAAGCGAGTGGGCCAACGTAGAGCAGTTGATAAAGGCGGCGCTCAAAGCGCTCTAAGGAACCACAGAACGCTCACGATTCACAATTCACGACTCACGGAACAAGACTTTGAAGGGAAAGAGCAACTTTGGGTATAAGGTACTCCTGTTCGTAATATGCGCCGGCCTGTTGGCGCATGTAGCCGCACGCGGATACGGAAATCCCGGCGATGGCGACTATGATGCGCCCCAGCCGGACAGCCCGGCGGCTGCGCCTACGCGTCAGGATTCTACCAGAATGCTGCGCTTCCCTATTCAGGATGCTGTTGGCGATCCGGTGCAGGACAGGCAAACCGGCATTGATCTGGCCGACCCTTCCAACGTCAATAAGAACATTAACTACGATCCGAAGGACAATCGCTACTACCTGAGCGAGAAAGTGGGCAACGACTTTATCCGCAACCCTTCCTACCTCACCTTTGACGAGTACCAGAAGTACAGCGCAAAGCAGGAAGAGCAGAATTACTGGCAGCGCCGCTTAGACGCGCTTTCGCTCTTCTCCAAGAAGCCGAAGCTGCCGACTATGTATAAAGATGGCATCTTTGACCGGCTGTTCGGCAACAATACCATCTCCGTGCGCCCGCAGGGCAATGTGGACGTGACCCTCGGCGGCAACTGGCAGAACATCAAGAACCCGACGCTGGTGCAGCGCGCCCAGAAGTACGGCATCTTTGACTTTGACATGCAGATGAACATCAATCTGCTGGCCCAGGTCGGGGATAAGCTGAAGCTGAACATTTCCAACAACACAAAGGCCACCTTTGACTACCAGAATGTCCAGAAGCTGGAGTACACGGGCAAGGAAGACGAGATTATCAAGAAGATTGAAGCGGGCAATATCTCCTTTCCGCTGCGTACGAGCCTCGTGCAAGGCGTACAATCCCTTTTTGGTCTGAAGACGCAGCTCCAGTTCGGCAAGCTGTGGGTCACGGCAGCCCTTTCCCAGCAAAAAAGCAAGCGCCAGAGTCTGACGGTGCAGGGTGGCGCGCAGACGCAGACCTTCGGCATCAAGGCCGACGACTATGAGGAAAACAAGCACTACCTGCTCGGCCAATACTTCCGCAACAACTATAATAAGGCGCTCTCCAACTACCCGGTTATTCAAAGCCTTACCACCATCAATAAGATTGAGGTGTGGGTAACGAATAAGACCGGCGCCACCGAAGGCATCCGCGATGTTGTCTGCTTTCAGGATTTGGGTGAGAAGGAGCCTTACCGCGCCGGTCTTACCAGCCCGGGCAAGCCTGAGCAGCCTGACAACCGCGCCAACTCCCTCTACGACCGCCTGCAGCAGAACCCTACTGTGCGGCAAACGGGTAATGCAACCGACCAGGTTACAAGAATCGGCCTGGACGTAGGCCTGCCTTATCCGGGTTTCGTGCAGGGCATTGACTTTAGCCGCACCACGGCGCGCAAGCTCAATGCTTCCGAGTTCACCTTCAATCCGCAACTCGGCTATATCTCCCTGAATACGCAGGTCAATCCGGATGACATCCTTGGCGTGGCCTACCGCTACACCTACAATGGCAAGGTGTATCAGGTGGGCGAGTTTGCCGAAGACTTGCCGCCGGACACCACCAATCAGAAGGTGATGTTCCTGAAGATGCTGAAGACGCAGAACCTAAATCCCCAGTTCCCAATCTGGCGGCTGATGATGAAGAACGTCTATGCGCTCGGCGGCCTCGGCGTGAGCAAGGAAGACTTCCGGCTGAACGTACTCTATCAAGACCCCGGCGGCGGCGAGAAGCGCTACCTGCCCACCGGCGCAAGTGCCGGCAAGCCGCTCCTTTCGTTGTTAAACCTTGACCGCCTCAACTTCCAGAATGACCCGCAGCCGGATGGCGTCTTTGACTATATAGAGGGCGTGACTGTTGTGCCGCAGCAGGGCCGCGTCATCTTCCCGGTGCTGGAGCCCTTCGGCACCGACCTGCGCCCCGCCCTTGGCGGTAATACGCAGGATGAGCGCAAGTATCTCTACCAGATTCTCTACGATTCTACCAAAACTATTGCGCGGCAGTTTCAGCAACTGAACCGCTTCATCATGCGCGGCTCTTACCGCAGCGCGTCTTCCTCCGAAATCTTCCTCGGCGGCTTCAACATCCCGCAAGGCTCGGTGACGGTGAGCGCCGGCGGGCAGAAGCTGACGGAAAACCAGGATTACCAGATTGACTACGGGCTGGGCCGGTTGAAGATTATCAATACCGGCATTCTCTCCTCCGGCATTCCCATTAATGTGTCGTATGAAGACAACGCCACCTTCGGCTTTCAGCAGCAGAATTTCATGGGCGCGCGCTTTGATTACTACGCCAATCAAAAGCTTACGCTTGGCGGCACCATCATGCGGCTTACAGAGCGGCCTTTTACGCAGAAGGTATCCTTTGGTGAAGACCCGATTCAGAATACCGTTATTGGGCTGGACGGCTCTTATCAGTCAGAGTTTCCCGCGCTGACGCGGCTGGCCGATAAGCTGCCGATTTACAGCACTACCGCACCTTCCTTTATCTCCGTATCCGCAGAAGGGGCTACCATTCGTCCCGGCCACCCAAAGCAGATTAATACGCTTGACGGCTCCGGCGGCTCTACCTACATTGACGACTTTGAAGGCACCCGCTCTTCCTACGACTTAAAGTATCCCGCTGCTTCCTGGAGCCTCGCTTCCACGCCCGTGGGCGCCAAAGACCGTTACGGTAATGTGCTCTTTCCGGAAGCGAGCGACAACAACAAGCTTTCCTACGGCTTCAACCGTGCGCGGCTGGCCTGGTATTCCATTGAGCCTACGCTCGTGGAGCCGGCTGGCGGCGTGCCGGGCTATGTAAAGGAAGACCCGAATCAGCACTACATCCGCCTCGTGCAGACGCAGGATGTGTATCCTAACCGGCAGACTGGTGCGCTCCAATATGCGCTCTCTACCTTTGACCTCAGCTTCTTCCCGCGCGAGCGTGGCCCGTACAATTTTGATGTGAATGGCCTCAATGCAGACGGCTCGCTCACTAATCCGCAGAAGCGCTGGGGCGGCATCACGCGGCCTATTGAGTATTCAGACTTTGAGGCTTCCAATGTGGAGTACATAGAGTTCTGGATGATGGATCCCTTCATTCACAATACGCAGGCGGGCAATGGCTCGCTCTACATCAACCTCGGCAATGTCTCCGAGGATGTACTGAAAGACTCCCGCAAGTTTTTTGAGAATGGTATCCCTTATCCGAAGGATATAACGAAGCTGGACAAGAGCGTGTGGGGCTATGTGCCGCGCTTCCAACAGCAGATTACCCGCGCCTTTGACAATGACCCTGCCGCCCGCGCAGTGCAGGATGTTGGCTATGATGGCTTAGACGATGACGACGAGCATGGCTTCTACTCGGATTACCTCACGCAGCTTCAGAACCGCTTCGGCCCGCAAAGCCCGGCGTACATCAATGCAAATGCTGACCCTGCTGCCGATGATTACAAGTATTACCGCGGCGGTGCTTATGACCAGACGACCACCTTCGTCCGCAACCGCTACAAGTACTTCAACAACCCGCAGGGCAATTCTCCGGTGACGGACGCTTCCTCCGTCTATTCTTCGGCCGCTACCACCATTCCGGAGAGCGAGGACGTTGACCGCGACAATACGCTCAACGAGAGCGAGGATTATTATCAATACCGCGTTGACCTCAGTCCAAACATGCAGGTGGGCAACAACTACATTGTCTCTTCCAACGTGGCGAAGGTGAAGCTGCCCAATGGCGCGACAGAAGACGAGACCTGGTATCAGTTCAAGATTCCCATCCGCGAGTATCAGCAGAAGGTGGGCGCTATTGCCGATTTCCGCTCCATCCGCTTTGTGCGCCTGTTCATGCAAGGCTTTCAGGATACGACTACTTTGCGCTTTGCGCAGCTAAACCTCGGGCGTAACCAATGGCGGCGTTATCAGTTTTCTTTGAAAAATCCCGGCGAAAACATACCGGATGATGAGAAGCTGGGCACCGACTTCACAGTTAACTCCGTGAGCCTTGAAGAGAACGCCACCCGCCAGCCTGTGGCCTACGCCATTCCTCCCGGCGTTGACCGGCAGATTGCAGCTTCCAACAACGGCGCTACTATCCAGCAGAATGAGCAGTCGCTCTCGCTACAGGTGTGCACGCTGAAGGACGGGGATGCCCGCGCGGCTTACAAGGAAGTGAACGTTGACCTGCGCCAGTTTGAGCGCATGCGCATGTTTGTGCACGGCGAGAGCGTGGCGGCCCAAAGTCCGCTTAAGGACGGCGACGTGCGCGCCTTTATCCGCATCGGCTCCGACTTCATCAACAACTATTACGAGTATCAGATACCGCTGCACATCACGCCCCCCGGCACGCGCGGCACAAACCCCGACGCCATCTGGCCGGCTTCCAATAATGTGGACATTGCCTTCAACGACCTTGTAACTGCAAAGACTCAGCGCAACGGCGCAGGCGTTTCCCCGCTCATTCCTTACAGTGTTACAGACAGCAAGGGAAACAACATCGTGGTGGTGGGCAATCCTAACATCGGCGAAGCCAAGACCGTGATGCTTGGCATCGTAAATCCGCAGAAAGACGCCGACCACCCGACCGACGACGGCCTCGGCAAGTGCGCTGAAGTTTGGTTTGACGAGCTGCGCATGACCGGCCTCAACGAGAAGCCCGGCTATGCCGCTACGGGCAAGGTGGCTATGCAGGTGGCCGACCTCGGCAACGTCAACCTTGGCGGCTCCATGCACACGCAGGGCTATGGCAACATTGACCAGAAGCTCCAGCAGCGCCAGCGCGATAACTTTTATCAGTGGGACGCCAACACCAACCTTGCCGTGGGCAAGCTCCTGCCGCGAAGCTGGGGCGTGCAGATTCCCTTCTTTATCGGGCACAGCGAGAGCGTGTCTAACCCGCAGTACAATCCCTATGACCTGGACGTGAAGTACAGCGATGCCCTGGGCGGTGCGAGCGGAGCGGCGCGGGATTCCATCAAGAAGGCAGCGCAGGACTACACCTCCATCACCAGCGTGAATGTGAACAACGTGCGCTACACCGGCAACCCGGAAAAGGGCGGCAAGAATCCCAAGCTGTGGAGCGCGAAGAACTTTGACCTTTCTTACGCCTACAACCGCCAGTTCAAGCGCAACCCGCTCATTGAGGGCGACGAGCTGACGAGCCACCGGCTTGGCCTTGGCTATTCTTACAATGTGCGCAGCAAGCCCATTGAGCCATTTAAGAGCCTGATTAAATCCAAGAGCAGGTGGCTGTCGCTGATTAGGGATTTCAACTTCAACCCGCTTCCCTCTACTATCACCTTCCGCAACGACCTGAACCGCGTTATGGACGAGACCAAGGTGCGCGTGGTGGGCGATGGCGGCTACGAGATACCGGCCACCTACTACAAGAATTTCATCTGGCTGCGCACCTACAGCCTGCGCTGGGAGCTGACGCGCTCGCTGTCTATGGACTATGCCGCAACCAATACCTCGCGCATTGACGAGCCGTATGGACGCATTGATTCTAAGGCGAAACGCGACTCGCTGTGGGATGGCATCACCCGCTTCGGGCGCAATACGCTCTTCCAGCAGCAGGCCAATGTCAACTATACCGTGCCGCTCTCTAAGCTGCCCATTACGGACTGGATAACGCTGCGCCTCGGCTACAGCACTACTTATACCTGGAGCGCGGCCTCGCAGCTTGCACGCTCCCTGGGCAACACCATTGCCAATACGCAGGGCAAGACCGTGAACGGTGAGCTGAATTTTAGCACGCTTTACAACAAGAGCCGCTACCTGCGTGCCGTAAATGCGCCGAAGAGCCGCAATACCGGACGCCCCGGCATATCTCCGCGCTCATCAGCCAACGGCGACGCGCGCGGGAGCGACCGTGTGGACGCGAAGGGCGGCACCGAGCGCGCATCCGGCAGGGACGGCGCTCCGGGAATGGATGGCGGCGGCGGCAAAGACGGCAATCCCGCATCCACTTCTTCTAGCGGAGCAGTGTCTGAATCCAATCCCGAGTCTCCTAAGAAAGCCAAAGGTGCGAAGCCAACGACGCTTAACCTCAAAGGCGTAGTCATCAATACCGCCAGCATGACGGACGCGCAGCTTGACTCCGTGCGCCGCCTTATCCGCGCTGACGAACTTGCACAGGCAAAGGCCGCGGCTGCGAAGAAGAAGGCCGACCGTAAGCTGGCCCGCAAGAAGCGCAAGGCCACCACGCCGCAGCTATCGCCCGTGGAGCGTACCGTGGGCCAGCTTCTGACTATGGTGAAGCGCAGCACCATTTCTTACACCGAGAGCGGCGGCACTATCCTCCCCGGATATATGGACAGTACGAGGGTGTTTGGCATCAATACCGCGAACGGCCAGCCGGGCGCAGGATTCGCCTTTGGCGAGCAGGTGGGCCGCGAATACTTAGACCGCCTTGCTGCCAATGGCAAGCTGAGCCGTGACTCGCTCTTCAACGCCCAATTCCAGCAGACACACCAGCAGCGGCTCAACATTACCGCCACGCTGGAGCCGATACCAAACGACCTGCGCATAGACCTGAGCCTGACCAAGAACTTTACCAAGAACCACAATGAGCTGTTTAAAGACACCGGCTTCAACGGCATCTACAACCACCTCAACCCCTACGAGACCGGCACCTTTGATATGTCTTACATCGGGCTGAAGACGCTCTTCGGCAGCAGCGGCACTTCGGGCGGCGGCGTGTTTACGCAGTTCATCCGCAACCGCATCACGCTTTCTGAGCGTCTGGGCAGGAACAATCCCTACACCAACGGCGCGCGCGACCCGAACGACCCGGACTTCTACAAGGGCTACAACCGCTACTCGCAGGATGTGCTCATTCCGGCCTTTGTGGCCGCCTACAGCGGGCGCAGCGCTTCCAACATTCCGCTGCTGGACTACAAGAATTCCAGCATCTCTTCCAACCCCTTCAAGTTCTACATACCGATGCCCAACTGGCGCATCAATTACAACGGCCTCAACCGCCTGCCGGGCTTTAAGGACATCTTCAACACCTTTACCGTAACCGATGCCTACACCGGCACCCTGAGCATGGGCTCCTTCGTATCCGCGCTCTACTATCAGGATGCTTACGGGCTGGGCTATCCTTCCTTCCTCGACTCCAACTCCGGCAACTTTGTGCCTTACTACCAGGTGCCCAACGTGACCATCTCGGAGAGCTTCGCGCCCCTCATAGGCGTGGACGCCTCGCTGAAAAACAACCTGACGGCCCGCTTTGAATACCGCAAGAGCCGGCAGGCTTCCCTCTCCCTCATAGACTACCAGGTGAGCGAGACGCGCAGCGAGGAGTATGTGGTGGGCATCGGCTACCGCAAGCGCGGGCTGAAGCTGCCCTTCCCAATCTTTGGTGTGAAGAAGCTGAACAACGACCTGAATGTGAAGGTGGACGTGGGCCTGCGCGACGACATCACCACCAACACTTACCTCGCCCAAGACCTCACCATCGTCACGCGCGGGCAGAAGGTGATAAGCATCTCGCCGAGCGTGGACTACATCGTGAGCGACAAGCTGACCCTGCGCTTCTACTTTGACCGCCGGCAAAGCATCCCCTACACCACGCAATCGTACCCCATCACCACCACGCGAGCGGGGGTAACGATACGGTTCATCTTTGCGCAGTAAACATTAAAAAAGACCGGCTGGGAGGCCGGTCTTTTTTTTGTTTTTAAGATTGATGCGGTTATGCCGTAATCGTAGCCATCACTGTCTCGCTCCACGGGCCGGTCTCGCCGCGGGTGTTTTCCCAGCGGAGCATGTAGTAGGCATTCTTGCCTCCGTCTGAGGCCTCATAAGTGGCTACATAGGGGCTTGCCGTATCGGTGGCGAGGTAGTGATATTGCGCATCGGGCGTGGGCTCAGTGCCATCGGCACTTATATACACCCATATCTGGCAGCCGCGCACGCCGTGCGGCTTGGCATGGCCGGCGGCCGGGCCGTTGTCTTTGAAAGTGATGGTGTGCTGGCGGCGCTCGGAGGTATTCACCGAAACGACGGGGCGGCTATCGGGGATGGGGGCCTTGGATGGCGGCTGGCGCTCGGGCAGATGGAGGGTATTACGGTCGGCGGTGGTAAGCTTGCTTTGGGGGATATCGTCAAAGACCTCGCGCATGGTGTCCATCAGGGTCTTCTTGGAGGCGTCTTTCTGGAGGGTAATCGTCCTGGTGCGCAGATTAGGGTCGGTCGAGGAAGAATAGTTGCTACCCCAGTCATTCAGGCCGATGTTGAGGGCCGAAACATGGGCGGTGGATACGCCGAGGCGGGTGGCGTTTGCCACGAGGTAGGGAACGGAATTGCCGAAGTAGTTGTTCAGTTCGGCTTCTTTTGTTGGGAATGGGCCCATATGGATATGGTTTTTAAGAGATGAAGACCAAATCTAAAAAGCATCAGGGAAACCGACAAATCCTATAGAATGCCCTTTGGACTCTTGAGCATAAGCCGCGCATTCTATAGAATGGCGGGCGGATTCTGTAGCATGCAACAGACATTCTTTAGAATGGGGAACGGATTCTGTAGAATGTGCGCTTCATTCTAAAGAATGCAGGCTGGATTCTGTAGAATGAGCGTGAGATTCTATAGATTGGAAGGGGCAATCTTTAGAATAGATGATTGATTATCAGGCCTTTTATAGTAATGCTTACCGATTGCGGGGTATTTCCGGCGAAGTTGTGAAAGAATTGTTGGCATGTTTTTTTTTACATGCAATACCGCAGTGCGTGAATAGTGCCCTTTCAAAATCTGACGGGAATGCCGAAAACCGTGAACAGAGTAGGCGAAAATCAAACAATCAAAGCTTATGAACACGCTTACGCTACGAACTACACCTATCCTCATCTTCTTATGCCTATTCATTGGCTCATGCTCAAAAGAGGGAAATCTAGCAGGAGTAGCAAACAACAACACAAACACCAACCTGTACCAGTACTATCAAACCAAGATAGCAGCAACACGAGCAAACAACAAGACAAAGCAAAACTCACCAGTAGCGCTCTCGCATTGGTGGAGTGTAGCTTGTTCAGATGCTGGAGGAGCTGTAAGTGGCTTTAAGTATAGTGTAGGATTTGTAGGGCCAGGCTATGGAGCAGCCATTGGATTTCTAAGTGGGCTATTTTGCTCTACGATGACATATGCAGAAGCTACTGGTCAACTTATCCCCGTGCCGACTACGGGTGGTGACCCATTTGTAACATCATATGTTGATTTCGCCAGCCACGTGGGATATGAACATAATCGCCAACTTTTGAATCTGATTATCGCAATGAATGGTTCATACACCAACAGCGATGATTTGGTTGATGAATACTTTGACCAAATGTGCGACTCTGCGGCAAATGCATTTGGTGTAACCGCTTCCAACCTTAACACCACAACATTTAAATCGGGTATTAAGAGCATGCTGCAAAGTGCTTCAGGTTTAGAGAGTATAAGTGATTATACGACCTTACTCCAGAGCGAAGGTGTTGACCAAGATGTGATTACTCTGTTTGGCGATTTTGTCACCGATGCAGAAGGCCAATCAGCGTCGCAGGTTGATAGTTTTGTCGTGAACTATACGGGCCTAGCAACTAATCACCCAAGCCTAAGCAGTAGCAACAAGACGTGCATAATAAATGGGTTTCAGGTTTACCGTTACAGCAGCTCCTTCTGGAGGAGTAATCTAATGTAATGATATGAGCATAAGATGGACAATCCTTGCCATTGTTATTACAGTTGATTTAATCCGGCTCATTTTGCTTTCTAAGCAAGGAGTTTCTCGGAAAAAATGGCTCATAGAAATTGGTTTATCCTTATTGGCGATTACACTCTTGTTTATAGCCACAACATAGGGCAACCAATAACCTGCACTTAGAAGAAAATAGAATGGCTTGGTAAGCTTTGAAGAAAAGCTTACCAAGTCTTCTTTTAGGGAACCCTGGCAACGCAAGATTTACAATCCCGCGCAACATGGCGGAGCCGTAGTGTTCTTCCCGATGTTAGCGATAGCGCATCGCGAAGGGGGAATTAAGGCCGTTTTCAAAACGGCTCGGCGGCAGCCGAATGCAGATGCAACCATATTCCTGCGTGCTCACCGCCCCATGTACCAATTTTGATTTTCTTTGCCCACCGCCCCATCACAGCGGCCCTTTTCCCAAAATGGATTACTACGTACACCCCAGCGCCATCGTTGACGAGGGCGCGAGCATTGCGCCCGGCGTTAAAATCTGGCACTTCTGCCACATCCTGCCCGGCTGCACCATCGGCGAGGGCTGCAGCATCGGGCAGAACTGCGTCATCTTTCCCAAGGTGGTGCTCGGCAAGAACGTGAAGGTGCAGAACAATGTGTCTATCTACGAAGGCGTCATCTGCGAGGATGATGTGTTTCTGGGGCCGAGCATGGTGTTCACCAATGTCCACAACCCACGCAGCGCGGTGGTGCGCAAAGACCAGTACCGCACCACGATGGTGCGCCGCGGCGTAAGCATCGGCGCGAATGCGACGATTGTGTGCGGCGTGGAGCTGGGGCAGTTCTGCTTTATAGGCGCGGGCGCGGTGGTGACTAAGAACATTCCCGCCTACGCGCTCGTGGTGGGCAATCCTTCAAAGCAAATCGGCTGGATGAGCGAGTACGGCCAGCGCCTGAACTTTGACGCCGCCGGCAATGCCACTTGCCCCGAAAGCGGCGAGGCGTATGTGATGAAGGACGGCATCGTCTCCAAACTTTCTAAAAGCGCAGCCTGATGATTGAAAAGCCACGCCTCCTCCACTTCCCGTCTCACGGCGCGTCCAACCAGGGCTTCATCACCGTGGCCGAGCCGCCCAACCTGCCCTTTGAGGTGAAGCGCGTCTATTGGACGTACTACACGCCCAACAATGTGGAGCGCGGCGGCCACGCGCATCACCGCCTCTACCAACTGCTGATGGCGGTAAGCGGCATCATAGACATCACCACCGAAAGCCGCGACGGCGAGACGGAGACCTTTATCCTGAATAGCCCGGACAAAGGGCTGCTGATGCCGCCGCCCTACTGGCACACGATGCGCTTCTCGCACAATTCGGTGCTGCTGAGCCTCTCCTCCATGCCGTATGAGGCTGATGATTACATCCGGGATTATGAGGTGTTTAAGAAGGGAGCTTAATATCTCTGTCCGTCATGCCGAACTTGTTTCGGCATCTATTGGAAGGAGCGCACGACAGACCCCGAAACAAGTTCGGGGTGACGAGAAAAAGATAAAGGCTACTTAGCCAAGTATGCGCAGAATATCCTTCACGCCTTTGATGGATTCAATCTCTTCCATGCTGAAGCTGTGACCGAAGGCTTCTTCCAGATTGAGCACGAGGCTGAGCTGCGTCATGCTGTCCCAGCTTTCAATGTCCGAGCGCACGGTGTCTTCCGTAATGGGCGGACAGTTCTCAAAAGTGAGATTGAAAACTTCCTGAAGCTTTTCTATGCTGGTGTTCATGAGCGGAGGGAGAACGTTTGCTCCAATTCGGGTAAAAATAGCTCGGCCGGCTTGTTCTTCTCTGTTTTATTGAATGCAATGCCTATTAGCTTCATGCCCTGCTTATCCAACCAGTCGCGGAGCGTTTCTAAAAATTGTTGCTCAATGCTACGGCCCAGCGCGCGGCAGCTCATGAGGAAGTTTTTGAGAAAGGCCTCGCCGCCCCGCCGCTCCACGAGCATCAGCCCGATAATGCCATAATCGCCGAACTTATCCTCCACGCTGGCGCTGATGATGGTGTTGCCTTCGGCGATGAAATCGGAAAGGGCATTGGCGGAGAGCGCCTCCTTATTGAAGTTGAACTGGTTGGTCTTGCCCGTAAGCTGGGAAAGGCGCTCCAACTGCGCGGCTTCATTGAAGTAAAAGGTAGCCTTAATGCCGAGGCTCTGGATGAAGTCTTCCAGCTTATCGGTCTGCGTGGCGGCGGCTTTGCGCTGCTGCTCGGCCTGATACGATGCGGTCTTCTGCCGGTCTTCGGCCAAAATGGCTCGCTTGCGGAAGACGGGATTAGCGGCCATTGCGCGGAAGGCGGCGTAGTCCGGCTTGAACTGAAAAACGGTTACTTCCGGCATGAGGTTCTGAATGGCGCCCGCCTCAAAGTCGGAATCGTCAATGAGGACGAAGCTGTCGGTGCCGATGTTCAGCTCAGCGGCTATTTCTTGCAGGTTGAGATATTTATCCTGCCAGTTCATCTTGCGGATGATAAAGTCGTCCAGCGTCAGCGGCATCTTCCGCTTCGCGAAGAGCTCCATCACGTCCTCCTCATTGTTTTTAGAGCAGATGCAGAGGAGGAAGCCTTCCTCCTTCTTCTGCTTCAGAAATTCTTGGAAGTGGAGGTAGAGAATGCCGTCTGCGTTCTTATCCACCTTAATGTCCTCCACGCCATCCTCACCGAGGATGCCGCCCCAGAGCGTATTGTCCAGGTCGGTGATGATACACTTCTTATCGGCCCGGCTGAAGGCGGCAATCCATTCGCCCCACACCGCTTCAAGGCCACGCTGTGCCTCATTGGTGTAAGGCATCTGGTAGAGATGGCCGAGGCCGAAATGGTAAGCTTTCGCGGTGCCGATAGCGGCAAGCTTTTCCAGCCAGGGGTAAAAGGCAATGTTCTTTGACGCTGAAATCTGAGCAAGCAGTTCAGGAGAAAGCGGCTGCGCTCCGAAGGGCTGAATCGGGCCCGAAGGATAAGGCAGAAGCTGTGAAGGCAGCAGGATATAGCCGCCGTATTCCCTGTAGCGTTCCAGCAGCGTGTGCAGCATGGAATGGTACTGTGGGAGGTTAGCAGAGAAGTAGAGGTCTATGTGGATGATGAGCAGGTCTTGCTGCAACAGTGCCTCGGCTTCGGTTATCAGGGCCAGCTCCACATTATCCGCGTAATGAAAGGAGATATTGTGCTCAGCCTGCGCACGAAGTTTCTTTACGACAGGGTCAAGCGTTAGGTCGGAGACGATGCGGATATTCACGATGGGTCAATTAGAAACTCTACGATGGTGCGGTTGCGTGAGAAGTAGAAATAGACGGGCTTGCCGCCAAACAGCAAGGCATCCAGCGGCCCGCGAAACAGCATGAGCCGGTATTGCGCCGCGACTTCCCTCATCGCGTCTACAGTGGGCACTTCGTAGCAATAGTGGTGGAAATGAGCCCCATGCTTTTGAAGCGCAGCCCAGGTAAAGGCCTGCTCGTTGAGCGGCTGGATTAGCTCAATGTAGCTGTCGCTGAAATCACGGTACAACGCAAGCGTAGCTCCTTGTACCGGGTCTGCAACCTGATGCACGAGGCCTCTATGCAGCAAGCCCTTTTCATAGCTGGCAATATCCCCCACTATCCAGCCGGTGTGATGCAGCTTCATCGTTTCAGCTTTTGAATCATTGAAAGGACAGGCGCGTAGTCAAACTGCCGAAATGCTTCAGCGGTGAGCACTTGCAGCAGGAAGGGCTGTTGCACGCGCTCCTCAAAGCCCTCGCCAACCGTCGTAAATCCAAGGCGAAGATGCTGCTTGCAGACCTTCTCGTTTGCCGCGAGCGTCTTGCAGACGACTTGCTTGAGACCCAACTGCTCAAGGGCGAATTGGAGACACAGGTACTCGCTTTCAATGGCGGCGATTGGATTGGTAACGATGTACCTTCCGAATTCCGCCTCGCCGTCATGGATGTTGTACAGCGAGCACGCGCCGCAGAACTTATCGCCGAGGAAGATGGAGAAGTTGTGGTTTTGGCCAGTATCCTTTTCCCGCCGCAGCCAGGCTATCTGGTCTTCAATCGTTGCTTTCTGACCGGAATTGGAGAGAAACTGGTTGTACTCCGGATTGTTGCGCAGCGCAATTACATCTGCCGCGTCCGCTTCACTTTGCGCGCGCAATTGGATTAAAATGCCTTGCAGGGTCAACGTCGTTCTGGATTATTGAGGTGGGGCAAAGGTAGCCGGGACGCCTGTATAGAGGCGCGTACTTATCTTGCCCCTTTTCGTAGCTGCCATGGCCGAATCATCCGGGCTTCTCTCCATTATTCTTCTTTCTTACTACAGCGAACAGCGCATTGTGCGCTGTTACGAGCGGTTGTCTGCCGTGCTGAATGCGGCGGGTATCCCCTTTGAGCTGGTGGTGATGGATGACGGCTCCAAAGACCAGTCGTACGCCATCGCATTAGAACTGGAGCGCCAGCATCCCGAAAATGTGCGGGCTTTTCAGCTCAGCCGCAACTTCACGAGCCACTATTCGGTTTTTGCCGGCCTTTCTATATGCCAGGGAGCCTGCGCCATGCCCATCCCCGATGACGAGCAGCAGCCTTACGAAACGATTGTGGATATGTACAGGCTCTGGCAGGCGGGCGAGAAAATCATCATCCCGCACCGCATCAGCCGTGACGACCCGGCGTTGAGCGCAGCCTTCTCGCGCGCCTTTTACCGGATTATGAATGCGCTTTCGGAAGTAAAATTCCCGGAAGGCGGCGCCGACTTGTTTTTCATAGACCGGGAAGTAATTGACATTCTGAACGCGCGCATCCACCCGATTAATACCACAACGATTTCGGAAATCCTGCGCCTCGGATTCTCGCCGCACTTTCTGCCTTACAACCGGCCAAGGGGCAGCAACACCAAGAGCCGCTGGACGTTCAAGAAGAAGTGGAAGCTGGCTAAGGACTTCTTCTTTTCATCTTCTTCCTTCCCCATCCGCTTCATTACGCGCTGCGGCATGTTCTTCTCGCTCTTCGCGCTGCTGATGGTGTTGGCCTTTATCATCATCAAGCTGCTGAGCATGGAGAAGACCCTTTACTTCTTCAACACGAATGTGCAGGGCTGGACGTCGCTCATTATTACCATTATGTTCTTCTCCGGGCTAATCCTGTTTAGCCTCGGTATTCTATCTGAGTATGTATTCCGGATTTATGAGGAGGTGAAGGCGCGGCCGGGGTACATTATTAAGAAGAAGGATTAAAACGAAAAAGGGCCGGCAGGTCATACACCTGTCGGCCCTTTTTCGACTTCCATAGCATTACTGCTTCATAAACGAGGCCGCGCGTACTGCGCCATCCTCGCCTTGCAGCCTTAGCATATATTGTCCCGGAGGCAGCGCTTGCAACGGCACGGCGGGCACGGCGGAAACTGTGCCGGTCTGCACAATCTGTCCGGCTCCATTAATGATGCAGTAGCTTCCTGCCCCGATGCCGCTGAGGTAGAGCGTGCCGGCCGCAGGGTTGGGATAAACGGTAATGCCGCGGGCGGGCGTAGCAGTGCCGGCAACGCCTACACCGCCGGTGCCACCTGTCGGCAATGTATAGTACCAGCGCTGCTCTGACTGCACAACAGGATTCTTGCCTGCATAGTCGCGGCGATAAACCGGAGCGTCTTGCGCATTGTAGCCCAGCTTGATGATGGATGTATCAATGCCGCCGCTGCTGCTGTTCAGCTCCGCGTGCCACACACTGTCCGGCAGGGAGGCTGCATTGAGGCGGCGGCGCTCCAGGATTTGCAGATGCTGGACGCCTGAGGTGTCGTAATAGTAGCTGCTGTAAAAGATGCGCATAGCGCCTGTATAGCCTACGCTGTCTTTGCCTGCCATTGTATAACCCGTACCGTTGAATTCCATAGAGATGGAACGCGTGTACTTGCCTGCCCCATTGTAAGTAACAAGTATCCGGTAATAGGGGAATCCGAAATAGGAATAATCCACCTGTACGGGCATGCCGGAGGCGTTGTTGGTGTAGGCGGTTACAAGCCCTTCCATCCACGACATTGAAGTCGGGTCATAGTCCTCGGAGCTGTCGCGCAGCAACGCGCCGGAGGCGTTATAGGTGTAGAAGTCGCGGTAGCTGGTATCGTACGACATGGTCGTGTTGTCAAAGCTCAGGGTGAGAGTTTTGCTTACCCGGCCCTGCGCATTGTAGGTAAAGAAGGTAGCCTCTTGCGGGGTAATGCTGCGCAGCACCTTGCCGCCGGTGTTGTAAGCACGCAGCGCCAAAACGGCGGGTGCTGAAGGTGTAGCATAAGACCGCGCGGTATCATACTGCACATAGCCGCTGGCTGTATATGCGTAGGGGAAGTCGGCGTTATTACCGTAAGGGTAAATAAGGTTGTCAAAGTCAAACTGTGAGCCGCGGCCGCCGGAGTAGATGAACCGGAGCGAGTCATAGCGTTGTAGGCCGGTAGCAGGGGAGTAGGAATAATCGGCCTCAGCAAGCAGCGGAGCCGTAGCGGCACCTTTCTGCAATCCAGCGAGCGTGCTGCCGCTGTGCGTAAGCCACTGCATGTCTCGCTGCAGGCGGGCAGCATGTGCCGGGCGGATGCCTGCGGACAGATGCGCGGCAGGGCTATTATGGTGGGATTGGGCAGAAGCGCCGCTGAAGCAAAAGAGCAGCAGCGCGGCAGAGCGGGCCATTGTATGAAGCATAAGCAGCATCAGTTTTGATAATGAGGCCGCAAGGTATTAATGCCTCAAAAGCCGGAAACACCGCTCAGTAAAGATTAACGTCTTTTAATGCCTGTACTGGAAAAGCCGCGGCAGCTATTCGTCGTCTGTATCCTTCTGCTCTTTTTGCTCCTTACGCCGGTCAGCCTTTTCCTCGCGGGCTTCCTTTTTTGTGTCGGCTTTATCGGCTTTCTTATCTGCTTTTTCCTCGGCCATTTCCTGCTGTGTCTCGGCGCTGTTGTCTGTGCTTTTGGCCAGTTCGAGCGAGTATGGCGTTACCCATTTAAAAATGTCGGTGCTGGTCTTAGTCCCGCTGCGGCAGGAAGAGCGCAGGGTCTTATCCGCGGCATTGAGCCGCACATTGCTGAACTGCCCGCAGGCACCGCCGGGATTTTCAAGCGCTTCAAAGGTCTTTTCCTTTGGATTGTAGAGATAGATGTCGTACACCAGCGGCGCGGCTGGATTCAGCGGGTCGCGGCCTGCGAGGGCGAAGTCTTTGGCACCGTCAAAATTGTAATCGGCAGTCTTAATGCCAAACGTATTGGCCGCATTCTGGCTGATGTCCAGATCTATCGTTTCCACGCCGGGAATGAGCACCTGCACAGTTTTGCTGCCGAGCACGTGATTGATATTGGCACTAACGCCGGTTGTAATAATGAGCTTCTTGGTTTGCGCAGCTACGCCGCCCGTAATGGCAGCAAGCAATAGGGAAAAGGCAAAGGCTTTCTTCATAATACAGCTTTAATGCAATAAACGTACTGCATTCTCTAATGCACTTGTGAAAGCCCTGGAATGCCCGTTCGGGGAAAGCGATTATCTTTCGCCCATGTATCGGTATGTTGCCCTTGCCAGCCTGCTCTTGCTAAGTGCCTGCTTTATGCACAAAAAGACGTCTAAGATGCCCGAGGCAGCCGCTATTGCGGCTACGGAAGAGGAGCAGCCTGCAGTAAAGAAGAAGAAGGAGCGGCCCGCAAAGCCGAAGAAGCCGGAGGCGTTCCGCTACGGCAGCACCCGCGCTGAAATCCAACCGCAGACTGCCGACCGTAGTGAGCTGCTGATTGCCGAGTTCAATAAGCCGCAGGGTCACATGGCGGTCTATCAATATTCCCGCTTTGGAAAGGCCGCTTACAAGAGCGGAAAGTACTACCTCTACTTTATGAACGATACGCTTATACGCAAGAGCGGTGAGGAAGACCTGCGCGAAGGTGCGCGGGATGCGGTGGATGAGTATTACTCCAATAAGGACGACGAATAGTTTTTTCCCATACATCACCAAAACGCCGCTCCTGAGACAGGAGCGGCGTTTTGCATCCGGGGCAGCATCTGCTCAATGCTGTTCCGTAGTGGTAGTACTGCTGCTTTGGTTTTCCTTGTGGGTGGTAGTAGTCTTGCTCCGTACCGCTGCTCCTGTATGATGGCGGCGTGCTGTGCGGTGACGGACAGTAACCTTCACGGGCGCGGGGCCTTCATGGTGCTCGGTCGTTGTTGTTGTGGTTTGCTTATGCACTGCAGTTTGTTGCTGCGCGGTGGCAAGGGTGCAGGCGCCCGTGGTGAGCAGGAAGGCAGTACAAATGGTTTTGATGGTGGACATGATGTAATCGTGTTTTGGTGAACGATGCTTAGCGTGTATAAATAGCTTGCCCGCAGTCCTACAAGAAAATTACAGGCCAACAATACCACTGATTTAAAATATTAGCTACAAATACGTTATATAGCAACATCATGATTGTCAAGTTTATTTCTGACCTTACATTACTTTGCTGCCGGCAGTAATTCACACCAAATGCTTCAAGATTCAAGTGCCGGAGCAGGCGCTTCCAACGTTACAAGCGAAGGCAAAACAGATAATTATGAAAATGATATGATGCCTACTCAGGCATCTGCCGTTACGCAGGATACACCGCTGGAAGCATTAAATCTCAACTGGAAGGAGCAGGATTTGCCGGAGCGTATGCGTACAAAGCACGTGCACCGCCTTCATCCTTATCTTGGCAAGTATATCCCGCAACTGGTTGAGATTTTCCTGCGGAAGTACTTTTCGACAGGCCAGACTATCCTTGACCCTTTTGCAGGTTCAGGGACAACACTCATTCAGGCAAATGAGCTCGGCATCAATAGCATTGGCTACGATGTTTCTGCTTTCAACGTGATGTTATGTAAGGTAAAGACTGGTGAATATGACATCGCCGAAGCTTCCAAAGAGGTAAAAGACATCCTTAGAAAGGTTGAAGCCTTAATAAACAATGGGTCTAAACCAACGCTATTCGCCGAGGCTTCAGGCATACAGAATGATGGCATTATTGATAATGAATACCTGAGCACATGGTTCGCGCCGGAAGCGCTCGCAGAACTTTTGGCCTTTAAGAGTTTTATCAGCGAATACAAATACCAGGATTTGCTGAAAATTATCTTATCCCGCTCGGCCCGCTCCGCCCGTCTTACAACTCATTTTGACCTTGACTTCCCGAAGAAGCCGCAGACCGAACCATACTATTGCTACAAGCATTCCCGCACCTGCTCACCTACCGCGGATGCTTACAAATTTCTCCGGCGTTATAGCCTAGATACCTTATCCCGCATTGAGGCATTCGCCGCGCTCAGAACATCTGCCTCCGTAGCTATTCACCATCAAGACAGCAGAAGTGCAAGGATTCCGCCGATAGACGGCGTTATAACAAGCCCGCCTTACGTCGGACTTATTGATTACCACGAGCAGCATTCCTACGCCTACCAACTGCTGGGATTAGAAGACAAGAGAGGGGAGGAGATAGGCCCCGCAGTGAATGGCAGCAGCAAAAAAGCAAAGCAGGCGTATCTCAATGATATGGCTCATGTTTTCAGCAATGCGCTGGGCAGCATTAAGCCGGGCGGCCGCATGATTGTAGTCGCAGGAGACCGCGACAACCTCTATCCGACGATTGCTGAAATGGCCGGTGTGGAACAGGAAGCCGTTGTGCAGCGGCATGTGAACAGAAGGACTGGAAGACGTGCCGGAGCATTCTATGAGTCCGTATTTATTTGGCGGAAACCCTGAACGTTGAGGGGCATGGGGAGAGCGGTGGTGCGCATAGTCAGCACCTGCCGGAGCTGTAAGAACTTTTTAACACCCGCCCCCCGCTGTTTGGCACAGCGTTCGCCTTTAGGAAGATTGTAAACGCAATCATTCACTCCTAAAACCTCAAAGACATGAAAGCGATATTCTCAGCCATAGCAGCCGCCGGAGTCTTATCCATGACCGCCTGCAACACGTCGGCTCTTAAAGAAAAAGAAACGGAACTCGCAGCCAAGCAGCACACCATCGATTCGATGAACATTGCTATTGCCAAAAAGCAAGTGATTGACTCTATGAGCGAGGTGACGCGCGACCAATACACCTTTAACCCACCCATTGGCACCGCGCCGGCGGTACGGTCGTTTGCCGTCGCACCCCGCCGCACTTCTGTGCGTAAGTCCTATACAAGACGCTATGCGGCTTACAGCCAACCTTCCTCTGCATACAGCCAGCCCGTTTACAGCGCCCCTGCTTCAACACCCGCCGTTTATCAGCAGCAGCCGGCTCAGCAACAGAAGCGCGGCTGGAGCGCCAAGGCTAAGGGCGCGGTAATAGGCGCAGGCACGGGTGCCGCCGCGGGCGCTATCATTAATGGCCGCAACCGACTGGCAGGCGCTGTGATTGGCGGCGTGCTGGGTGCGGGCGTAGGCACAGGTATCGGAGCTATCCTTGACCACAAGAACGGACGATAAGCTTTTGCGCACACACAACTGATGGATAGAAAGCCGGCAGATTACTGCCGGCTTCTTTTTGCACTTGTATTTCCTCACTGACTATTTATTTCGCTGCCTGGTACAGGATAAACTCAACCCGGCGGTTCGCAGCGCGGCCCGCATCCGTTGCATTTGTCTGGATTGGATTTTTGGAGCCATATCCTGTAGTATTCATTCTCGTAGCGTCCACGCCATTATCGCTGAGCAGGTTGTAGGCTTTGGTTGCGCGGCGTCGGGACAGGCCGGTATTCACTTCATCCGTACCAACATTGTCTGTGTAGCCGTTTACCTGAATGCGGACGGCCGGATATTGCTTCAGGATATTCGCGAAGCGAACAAAATCCTGTCTTGCTTCCGCCTTAATCTCATCCTTGCCGAAGTCAAACATGGTCAGCTCCGGGTAGATGACGTTAATCGTATCCGCAACATGCAGAATGGCGACATTCGGATTCAGCTCCGCACGAAGCGTGTTGAATAGTCCGCTGTTACCGGCCAGTTTTTTAGAAGAATGACATGCGCCGAAGCCAAGCGCGAAAAGGAGGCTACTTACAATCAGGAGGTGTGTCTTCATTGTGGATCTGAGTTTGGCGGCAAGGGTTAAAACCATGCCAGATAAAAAATGGAAGAAGCTTTTGTATCCGGCCTCATCATGGCGAATGTGCGCGGCAAACAAAAAGGCGGCACCAAAAGTGTCGCCTTTTTCACGATTGTCGTATTTGCTGCCGGGCTGCTGCGATTCTTTGAGTTGTTCTGTTGGTCGTTTAAGTTGAAGGCCGGCGCAGTGTCTAATCGTATGCAATAGGTATAAGCAAGACCATGCCAGGGGTTCTTATAAGGCCGCTCTTCTTCGCACAAACCCACAGTGAATGCATAGCGGATGCGCGATGCCCGAGATACAAATCGGCTTCGCCTGCTTAGCTCCCGGAATTGTAAATGCTATATTCGGTCTGGCGCAGGCTAAAAAACACACTGCAATTATGAAGGCATTTACGGTGCGGCGGCAAGGGCAACAAACCATTTCTGTATTGCTCATCGTTGCACTGGCCAACCTCAGCATCTCCTGCAATTATTACAAAGTAAAGCGGACGCGTCAGCCGGCCCCGCCGGAAGCAACGGTATTAGCTACGCAGCAGGGCAAATACTACATCCTGCACATTGGCAATAAAGCCTGGCACCTATCGGAAATTTCCGTCTCCGGCGACGGCGAAACATTGAACGGCTCCCTGGGTGAGCTGCCGCCTGAGCATCTGGCCTACCGCAAAGGCGAAGACCGGTCAGTCTTGCGAACCAGGCCACGCCCGCCAGAGCCGCCGCGGCCTGCTAACCATCATCACCGGTATAAGCTCAGCAAGGAGAAGCCGTATTACGAGGTGCATATCTACACCAGCCAAACGGTTGATTCCGGCAATAACAAGTTTACAGTACCGCTCTCCGCCATTAATCGCATAGATGTATATGACAAGGCCATCGGGCACACGGTGGCATCTTATGTATTCGGCACACTGGGCGTTGTGGCTGCGGTGGTAGTAATCATTGGCATTGTGGCGCTGGCTATGAAAAGCTCCTGCCCTTTTGCCTACACGAAGGATGCGGAAGGTTTATGGCATTTTACCGGCGAGCTGTATGGGGGCGCAATTTATGCTCCATTAGAGCGCGACGATTATATGCCGTTGCCCGGCCTGGCAGTAGCGGACGGCGGAGCATCCGTGAAGCTTACCAATGAGCTGCTGGAGCGTCAGTACACCAACTTGGCAAACCTTGTATCGGTGACGCATCCGGCAGGCACGCTGGCCTTACTGGACGCCGCAGGCAATGCGCATACGGTCGCCGCGCCGCAGCCACCACTGCCGGAAGACGAGAACAGTGGCAAAGCCGCCGCGCGTGACGGGCGAAGCCTGCTTTTTGACGAAGGCAATGCAGAAGACGGCGCGGTCAGCAGTATAACGCTCCGCTTTCCTAAGCCTGCCGCCACAACAAAGGGCAAGCTCATCTTGCGCGCCAAAAATTCTTATTGGCTTGATTATGCCTTCGGCAAATTCACCGAGAGCTTCGGCAGCTACTACAACACGTTTGCCGCGCAGCAAAAGCGGGAACAGGCGGCTTCGCAGCGGGCCTGGTCGCACGCGCAGCACATCCCACTGAGCGTCGCCATAAATACCGGCAGCGGCTGGAAAGAAGTGGCCGCGATTGAAACGATTGGCCCGCTTGCGGCGCGCGACATTGTCCTACCGATAGACCTGCGGGAAGCCTCCGGCGAGGGCGACATAGAGGTGCGGCTGAGCTGCGGCTATATGTTCTGGGAAGTGGACTATGCGGCAATGGATTACACGCCGGATGCGGTAACAAGCGTGGAAGAGTATGTACCGGCATACGCCACGGATGAGACCGGTGCCGACGTTCGCGCTTCGCTGGCGGCTGCCGATGGGCATTACCTCGCGCAGCTATCGCCCGGCACCTCCGCCACGCTCCGCTATACGCTGTCAGCCGCAGCCGCCGGCACACAGCAAAGCTTCTTCCTGCACAGCCGGGGCTACTACGAGTACATCCGCGATTACAAGAACATTCCCAACGTAGCGCAACTGATTTCATTCAAGAAAGACGGCGCCTTCACCCGCTTTGCCAAAGCGCGCTACATGCAGTTCGCGGGTAAAAGGGATTTGTTCACCACCGCTTTCAAACCCCGCTAAGCATGACGACCGAAACGATTGCTGTCCATGTGATGCCTACGGTGATTGCCAATAGAGCCGCGGCCCCTGGGCAGCCCATCATAGCCGGATTTCGGTTCTGGCTGGCAGGCACAGCCATGCGCAGGCGCATCCTGCAGCTTGTATGGCGCATGTACCGCCGGCCCGGGCAGTGCCTGCGCGTGCTTAAAGCGCTGGATGCTTCGCGCCGGGCGGTATTAGGCCCGCACCGGCTGCGCAAAGCCGCCTGTGTGGATGGCCGCTATTACTATGACCTCTACGCCCCCGGCTTCCCGTCACGGGCCTTTGACGCCTACATTGAGGCCGAAGCGGCCCGCATCCTGCCGCCGGGCCGTCCGAAGCGCACCGCCCGGTTCGCCAATATCATCCTGGCCATCACCAAAAAGTGTAGTCTGCAGTGCGAGCATTGCTTTGAATGGGATGCGCTGAATGGCCGGGAGCAGCTCAGCGCCGATGACCTGCGACACATTGTGCGCGACCTGCAGGAGCGGGGCGTAACGCAGATACAGCTTTCCGGCGGCGAGCCGATGCTGCGCTACGCCGACTTGCTGACGCTGCTGCGGAGCACAAAGGAAGGCACCGACTTCTGGCTGCTCACATCCGGCTACCGGCTGAATGCGGAGCGTGCTGCGGCACTGAAGGCCGCCGGCCTGCGTGGCGTATCCATCTCCCTAGACCACTATGATCCGGAGCTGCACAATGCCTTTCGCGGCTTCCGCAATGCATACGCGTGGGTGGAGGAGGCAGTGGCAGCAGCAAAGGAGGCCGGGCTTACTGTGGCACTCTCACTTTGCGTTACGCGCGCCTTTGCGAGCGAAGAGCACTTGCGGCGCTATGCTGCCCTTGCGAAGGATTTGGGCGTTGCCTTTATTCAACTGCTGGAGCCTAAAGCAACGGGGCATTATGCCGGCAAGGATGTAGCACTCAGCGCGGAGCAAACCGATTTACTGGAAGCCTTTTACCTCCGTATGAATTACGACAAGGCATACCGGGCTTTCCCGCTCGTAACGTATCACGGCTACTATCAGCGGCGCATTGGCTGCTTTGGTGCTGCCGACCGGCATTTATATATAGACACCGGCGGCGGGCTACATCCTTGCCCTTTCTGCCGGAAGTCCTGCGGCAGCGCGCTTTGCAATCTTGATGAAGGCATTGCCGCGCTGCAAAAGAATGGTTGTCATGATTTCAGGAAAGCGGTAGTGTGATTGGATTATTTCACACTTGCTCATTTTCATTTTCCCCCGAAAGCCTTCTCACTTCATCTCCACCTTCTCCTTCTGCAAGCCCAGCATTTTATCGCGCAGCCTGGCTGCTTCCATGAAGTCTAAGTCCTTTGCCGCCTTTTCCATCGCCCTCTTTGTGGAATTGATAAGCTTGTCCAATTCCGCGATGTTCTTGTATTCTACCACGTCTTCAGCCGCCATCGCTACTGCGCCGTCGTCCGGTACGGCGTATTTGCCTTTCTCATCATAGCCTTTAATATCCAGCACGGAGGTCTGCTTCATGATTTGCGCTATGTCCTTGCGCACGGTGCGCGGGGTAATGCCGTGCTCCTCGTTGTAGCGAAGCTGCTTGTCGCGGCGGCGGTCGCACTCGTCTATGGTGCGCTGCATGGATTCGGTGATTCGGTCGGCGTAAAAGATGACGAGGCCGTCTGCATTCCGCGCGGCGCGGCCGGCCATCTGCGTGAGCGAGCGCTCATTGCGCAGGAAGCCTTCCTTATCTGCATCCAGAATGGCCATGAGCGATACTTCGGGCAGGTCAAGACCTTCGCGTAAGAGGTTGACGCCTACCAGCACGTCAATATTTCCCAGTCGTAGGTCGCGCAGGATTTCGGTGCGCTCCAGCGTGTCCACCTCGGAGTGGATATAGCGGCTACGAATGTTGATGCGGGCGAGGTATTTGTCCAACTCCTCAGCCATGCGCTTCGTAAGCGTGGTGCAAAGCACACGGTCGCCCTTTTTTACACGCTTGTCAATCTCATCCAGCAGGTCGTCAATCTGGTTGATGGAAGGGCGTACTTCAATAGGCGGCTCTAAGAGGCCTGTAGGGCGCACCACCTGCTCCACCACCACGCCGCCGCTTTGCTTCAATTCATATTCGGCTGGCGTGGCGCTCACGTACACCACCTGATGGGTGAGGCGCTCAAATTCGTGGAAGTTGAGCGGGCGGTTGTCTAAGGCGCTCGGCAGGCGGAAGCCGAAGTCCACAAGGTTGAGCTTACGCGAACGGTCGCCGCCGTACATGCCGGAGATTTGGGGGATGGTGACGTGGCTTTCGTCCACCACCATCAGGTAATCGTCTGGGAAATAATCCAGCAAACAGAAGGAGCGCACGCCAGGCTTTCGTCGGTCAAAGAAGCGCGAGTAATTCTCCACGCCGTTACAGAAGCCAAGCTCCTGAATCATCTCCAGGTCATAATTCACGCGCTCCTTGATGCGCTGGCCTTCCAGCGGCTTGCCGATGCTTTTGAAATACTCCACCTGCCCGTGCAACTCGTCCTGAATCTCGTGGATGATATGCGCCATCTGCCCTTTGGGCGCCATGTAGAGCGATGCCGGAAAGATGGCGGCATCCTGCACAGTGCCGATGCGCTTATTGGAGCCCATCTCCAGCGTCTCTATCTCCTCAATCTCGTCGCCGAAAAAAGTAATGCGGTAGCCATAATCCACGTAGGGCAGGTTAATGTCCACCGTATCTCCCTTCACACGGAAGGTGCCGCGGCCAAACTCGCCCTGCGAGCGCATATAAGTAGCGTTGACAAGATTATGCAAGAAGGCGTTGCGGCCTACACTCTGGCCCTTCTTCAGGCGGATAATGCCATTTGCATATTCCGTGGGATTGCCCATGCCGTAGATGCAACTTACGGATGCAACTACGATGATGTCTCTTCTGCCGGAAAGTAAAGATGATGTGGCACGGAGGCGCAGCTTCTCCAGCTCTTCATTGATGGAAAGGTCTTTCTCAATGTAAGTATCGGAAGTAGGGATGTAGGCTTCGGGCTGGTAGTAATCGTAGTAGCTCACGAAGTACTCCACCGCATTGTTCGGAAAAAACTGGCGGAACTCGCCGTAGAGCTGGGCCACCAGCGTCTTGTTATGCGTGAGCACGAGGGTAGGCTTTTGCACCTCTTGTATCACGTTGGCCATCGTAAAGGTCTTGCCGGAGCCGGTAACGCCGAGGAGCGTCTGGTGCGGCTCGCCTTCGCGAAGGCCGCGCACTAATTCGGCGATAGCATCGGGCTGGTCGCCGGCGGGCAGATAGGGACGCTGGATGTCAAACTGCATGGAAAAGCTTCGTTGTTACGAATTTCGGAAAAAGGGTGTTGAAGGGGTGATAAAGCTTGGCATTGCATTATCAATAAAACTATCCAAACTTAAAAAAAACTCGTCTTGACTGACAAAAAGTTCATTCAAAGTCTTACTAAGGCCTTCTCCCCTGCCAGAAGCGGTATTAAGGGTAGTAAAAAGGAGCTTACAAGCGCTACAAAGCGCATTGCGAGTGCTAAAAAACAGGTAAGGAAGAGCAAAAAGCAGCTTACCAACGAAAAAAAGCGCATTGTGGCCAGCAAAAAGCGGCGCAGCAGTGCCGCAAAGCTTCTTTTCTACTGTTCCGTCAGGTAGCTCTTCCGCCTCAGCACAAAATTCTGTCCGAGATAGACCTTGCGCACCTGCTCATCCTCCGCCAGCTCTTCAGCGGTGCCGGCCTTCAGGATTTTGCCTTCAAAAAGCAGGTAGGCGCGGTCGGTGATAGAGAGCGTTTCCTGAACGTTGTGGTCGGTAATGAGGATGCCGATGTTTTTAAACTTCAGCTTCGCAACGATGGCCTGAATGTCTTCCACCGCAATGGGGTCAATGCCGGCAAACGGCTCATCCAGCAGAATGAATTTGGGGTCAACGGCCAGGGCGCGGGCAATCTCGGTGCGCCGCCGTTCGCCGCCGCTCAGTACATCTCCCGGACTTTTGCGCACGTGCGTGAGGCGGAATTCTTCCAGTAATGAATCCCGCCGCGCAATCTGCTCGCCTCTGGTGAGCTTCGTCAGCTCCAGCACGGCCATGATGTTGTCTTCCACGCTCAGCTTGCGGAAAATGCTTGCTTCCTGGGGCAGGTAGCCGATGCCCATGCGCGCCCGCTTATACATGGGCAGCTTGGTTATGTTGAGGTCGTCTAAGAAAACATCGCCCTCATCGGGTTTCACAAGGCCTACTACCTGATAGAATGACGTGGTTTTCCCGGCGCCGTTTGGCCCAAGGAGGCCGACAATTTCACCCTGCGATACCTCAAAGGATACGTGATTTACGACCGTCCGCTTGCGGTAGCGCTTGACGAGGTTGACGGTGTGGATTTTCACGCGTTGAAATTACTCTTCGTTTCCTTCGTCTTCAATAACCACTTCCGTACCCGCGAATTTCCGCGTCTCCACATCGTAAGTATCGCCCTTGCTCATCAGGTGCACCACCAGATTTTCCACGCCTATGGGCTGGCCGAAGCCGATGTCCGCAATGTTGTTGTAGTCTATGAATTTCCCGTCAATCACCGTCACGCAGCCCGCACCGATAACGGTGAGCATGTGACCTTCTGTTACTATCATTCCCGTATCCTCGCCAAGTCCGATGCCGATAGCGCCCGGCTGGGCGGCCACTGCCTGCGCCAGACGGTTGAAACGGCCGCGCTTGTCAAAGTGCGTGTCTATGATGACGCCCTGAATAAGGCCGAGGCCGGTGGTGATTTTCACCTCACCTTTCAGGTGCGCAAGGGCGGCATTGCCTTCGTAAATCATCGTATTGCTCATCGCCATCGCGCCAGCGCTGGTGCCGGCTATCACGAAGTGCTCCTCATTGTAGCGTCGGCGAAGAATTTCCAGAAACTCGGTGCCACCAAAGATGGAGGAGAGGCGGAGCTGGTTGCCGCCGGAAAGCATGATGCAGTTGCAAACCTTAAGGCGCTCTATGTACTCAGGGTTTGCCGCGTCCTCACGGTTGCGGATGCGCATGTGGCCGATTTTGGAGCAGCCGAGCTTGGAGAAGGCATCGCGGTAATTGACCGCCACTTCATCCGGGATTTGTGATGCGGTGGTGATGACTTCCACCACCGGCTCGCCGTCGCTTTCAACAAGGCTCAGCACTTTGCGCAGAATCCCCAGCTCAAAAAAATTAAGGCGGTTGCGCTCTATAATACCGCGCTCTAGGTCTGTTCCCTTGTCCTCCGCACCGCCCACCGATACCAAAAAGCCTTTCGGATATGCCACTATGCTTCTCGCGTTTGTTGTAGCGGACGAAGTTAGCCTATATGCCTTTGCGTACGCCCTCTTTACAAGCTTTAAACACCTTCCGGACAGAATGGCCTAGTGGCAAGCTCTGCACAGCTTTTCCACAGCTAACATTCACATAATGCGCTGCGGAACGCCTTTGTATCTAACTTTAATCAAACACAATTATGCTTATGAAGTGGCGCACGTTCAGCGGGGCTTCCATAGAGCTTCCCATCAAAGAGGCGGTTGAGAAGGCCATCGTCCGCGAGACTGAAAAGGGCTATAAGCTCAAAGTCTGCATCGGCACCGACAGCCAGGTATATGGCAAGGAAACGGAATTTGCCACCGTGATCGTCTTCCTGCGGGAAAAGCACGGCGGCTTTATGTTTCTGCACAATGAGCGGCGCACGCAGCCCTACTCCATCAAGGAGCGGATGCTGGTGGAGGTGGCCATGAGCATTGAAATTGCTTACGAGCTATGCGAGCTTTTCAACCGCTATGATGTGGATATGGAAGTGCACGCTGATATTAACACCAACCCTCAGTTCCGCTCTAATGAGGCGCTGCGGGAGGCCATGGGCTACATCCTCGGCATGGGCTTCGCGTTTAAGGCCAAGCCGGAAGCCTTTGCTTCATCTTCCTGCGCGAATAAGGCGGTGAATTAGTGAGTGGTAGGTCCGGGCTTTCCATCTGCTTTCCCATGCTAACAATCCGGGGAGGCGGCGCAACGGCATTACTTTTTACAGGCGATGGCAGCTATGCGCATTTTTACTTACATCGCGGTCCTGCTCTGTCTCCCGATAGTTGCCTTCGCGCAGCACGCCGACACTGCCGCGCCTGCCAGCCTACGATACGCTGACCCCAACATTCTGCAGCGCCTGTTCCTCGGCGGCAATTACCGCACGACATGGTCGGAGCCTGTATCGCTCCCCTTCTTTCATTTGAAGACGACGCACGGCGGCCTCAAAATCACAAAGCTGGGCGGCGGGATGCAGACGAAGAGCCTGCGAATGCTGGACGCACAGGGCGAGGAATGGGCGCTTCGCACCGTGGACAAAGATGTAGCGAAGGCGATGGACGCGGAAGGCATCAAAAGCCCGTTCGTCCGCGGCATTACGCAGGATATGATTTCGGCGGCGCACCCATACGGAACGCTTATTGTGCCGCCGTTGGCGAAGGCAATCGGCATTCTGAGCACGGAGCCGGAAGCGTTTTTTGTGCCGGACGATGTGGCCTTCGGCGAGTATGAGCCGCTCTTCGCCAATAAAGTCTGCCTGCTGGAAAAGCGCGCGCCCGTACACACCGCCGGCGATAAGGTAGTTGAGACAAATAAGATGTATGAGCATCTTAAAGGGGGCAGCTATAGCCTGGAGCGCCGCGAACTGCTGCTGGCCCGCCTGCTGGACATGCTCATCGGCGACTGGGACCGCCATGGCGACCAGTGGAAGTGGGAAGTCTCCAAAACCGAAAATGGCAAGACCATCCACCCCATCCCGCGCGACCAT
>CBDFFM010000015.1:0-7171 GCA_965246785.1 Chitinophagaceae bacterium | reverse complement strand
AGGTTCCCTACGGGAATGACAAAGTTGCTGTAGGAGTATATTAGGCTGCCGTTCTATTTTCCGGTAAACACCGGCTTCCGCTTTTCCAGAAATGCCGTCACGCCTTCACGGAAATCTGCGCTTGCGCCCGCTTCAGCCTGCACTTCTTTTTCAGCTTCTAACTGCGCTTCCAGATTATTGGAGAATGATTGATTAATCAGTCGTTTGGTTAGTCCGTACGCCTTCGTTGCGCCGACGGATAGGCCCTCAGCTACCGTCTGCCAAGCGTGGGCGAACGCCTCGTCCTCATACACGCGGTACACCATACCCATCTGGGCCGCTTCGTCCGCCGTAATCTTATCACCAGTGAGCGTGAGGGCCAAGGCGCGCTGGGTGCCTACAAGGCGAGGCAGGAAGAAGGTGCCGCCGCTGTCCGGGATAAGGGAGATTTTAGAAAAGGCCTGAATGAAGGTGGCGCTCTTAGCTGCTAGCACAATGTCTGCCGCCAGCGCGATGTTGGCGCCCGCGCCGGCCGCTACGCCGTTCACCGCTGCGATGATGGGCTTCTCCATCCGTCGCATCCGCAGGATGGTAGCGTTGTAATGCTCCTCTACCATCTTGCGAAAGTCCAGATTGTCCACATCGGTCGCTTCGCTCAAGTCTTGGCCGGCGCAAAATCCCTTGCCCGCGCCGGTGATGACGATACAGCGCACCGCCTCCGCTTCCGCAGCCGCATCAAGTGCCGCCTGGAGCGCGAGGGCCATCTCCCGGTTAAAGGAATTGTACTTTTCCGGCCGGTTCAGCGACAGCACGCGGATGCCGCCGATGTCGTTGACAAGAATGGTGGGGGACATGCGGCGAAGGTAAGTGGAGCGGCTTGAGTACATTCAACCGACTCAGTACCATTACCCTACCAATTCCCGCAACAGCGTCAGAAACTCTGCGCGCGGCATCGGCTCCGCGCCAAGGCTTTCTAAGTGCGGCGTAGGCATCTGGCAGTCTATAAGACGCACGCCATCCTCCTTCAGTGCATGCACCAGCCGGACAAAGGCTGCCTTGCTTGCATTGCTGACGTGGGAAAACATGCTTTCCCCAAAAAAAATCCGTCGGATGCGGATGCCATACAGCCCGCCCACCAACTTTCCGTCTTGCCAAGACTCCGCGGAATAGGCAAAGCCCAGCTCATGCAGCCGGGTATAGGCCGCCATCATTTCGGGGCTTATCCAGGTGCCTGCGCCGTAATTCCGCCGCACCGAGGCGCAGGCTTCAATAACGTCGCGGAAAGCCGTGTTGAAGCGGTATTCAAAAGTGTTTTTCTTGAGGATGGCCGACATACTGTGGCTCACCTTCAGCCGCTCAAGGTGGAGCACGAAGCGCGGGTCGGGGCTCCACCAGAGTGGCGGGTCGCCCTCATTGTACCAGGGGAAAATGCCGCTGCGGTAGGCCAGCAGCAGGCGCTCCGGCTCCAGGCCGCCGCCAATGGCCAGCAGCCCGTCCGCCAGCGCCTCAGTCGGCGGCGGAAACCAGATGTCCTTTTCCAGCGTCCAGAGCTGCATGTATTTAGTGTCCTTCCGTATCCCGCCGCCCGCCGGAATGGTGCCTCGGCCAGCCAAAGAGCAGCGAGGTGGCGATGGGTATGAAGAAGATGGCGAGTGAAAATACGGAAGTAAGCACATCGCCGGCCACCTGAGTGTGCTCACCAAGTGGCAGGTGTTTCCCTTGACTTTCCAGACACTCAGACGGCCCGTCCATGAAGTGCGCGAAGGCGGTGCAGGGCGCAAAGTGATTGACGCCGGAGAGCAGGAGCTTAAAGCCCAGTAGGGCAATGACGCAGTAGGCACAGGTCTCCAGAAAAGGGTAGCGCTCCATGAGCTTCACAAAGCCCTGCGTCACGAAGCGCATGGCAAGGATGCCGATGAAGACGCCTATCCAGATAAGAATGATATTTCGGCTATAGGCATTAGCAGCAATGACGTTGTCAATAGAGAAGGCGGCGTCCATCGCTTCCACCATCACTACCGTAGCCCAGAACGGTCCTAAGGCGCCGAGGGTCTTGCGGTAGAGCCAGCTTCGCTTTTGCTCACGCGCTTCCACAGCCGGGTCGTCGTGCTTTTTGCGCCGCCAGAAGTAGCGCATGGCCAGCCACAGCAGGTAGAGACCGCCGAGCGGCTTGACCCACCAGATGGCAATGAGCATAGCTGCAAAGAGCAGCGAGATGCCGCGGAAGACGTACGCGCCGAGAATGCCGTAGCGCAGGGCCTTGGGCCGCTGGTCTTTGGGCAGATCAAGCACCATGGTGGCCAGTACCGCGGCATTGTCCACCGAAAGCAGGCTTTCTATCAGAATAAGATTCAGCACCACGCCAAGCGCTGCGAGCGGCGCCCGTGTGATTTGCTCCAGCAGCTCATGGAAGGATTGGAGAAACATGCGGCGCTGATGATGGTGAAAAGGGGCCGACCGGCTGCGGCTATTCATGGCAGAAGGGCGGCAACCGCAAAGAACGCAAAGATTAGCCGGACGCGATGCCTGTAGAACTTGCGCTCAATGCGCTTTTATGAAGCGGAGTATCGTCGCGTAGCGCCGGTTGCCGGTATTAAAGAACTGCGTAATCATCGGGATGTGCTTCTTGCCGGGTACCACTTCATAAATGGGAGCGTAGCCTGAATGCTCAAGCGCTGCGACAAATTTTTCGCAGCCCGCCGCAATAGAAGGATAAGTGCGCCCGCCCCGGAAGAGCAGCATAGGCGGAATGCCCGTGTGTAGATGATACAGCGGACTGGCATCCTTCCAGCCCTCCGGCTTTGTGCCGAAGGTGGTTGCGTAAGACGGCTCGCCATTCATACCGCCGGCCAGCAGGTAGCCATACATGTCCAGTCCTGCGCCATCTATCAGAATGACGCCTTTCAACGGGTTAGCGATGCCTGCTTTTTTGAAATAATTCTCATCCGTAGCAATCAAAGCAGCGAGATGCCCGCCGGCAGAATGGCCGGAAATAAAGATGCTGTCGGGATTGCCGCCGAAGCCGGAAATGTTCTGCGATACCCACTTCACAGCCTGCGCGGCATCAGTAGCCATCACCTTGTAATCAGCCGCGGGGCTCTTCGGATAATCTATTACAACTGCAACAACGCCCTTGCGTGCCAGGCGGCTCCCAAACCAGTTGTACAGCGAGCGGTGCCCGGAAGTCCAGTTGCCGCCATAGATGAAGATGAGTACCGGTTTATCCGGCAGGTGCCGGTGGCGGCGCGGTGCAAAGACGCTTAAGCCCTGCGCTTGGAGATGGCGCGCGGTATCCGCAGGCAGGTAAGTGATGTCCTTCGTGCGGGCGATGCGGCGGAAAGCGCAGCCAGAGAATAGTAAGGCAGTAAAAATGACGATGGCTGTTGCGGCGATAGACTTGGAAAGAAGCATTGGGCTCGGCTTACCATTTTTACGCCAGGAAGCCAGCATAAGTGATACTATATTTCACTTCGCTCCTTTAATCGCCGCGAGGTAATGCACAATCTTATCTGCTTCCGCAGAGTCCCGAACCGGCGCGCCGTACATCTTAATCATCTTTGTCACCGTCTTTTCCCAGACCTTCTTCGGCATGTTGGGCTGCATCTCTATATAGCGCAGCGAATGGCAGGGAACGCAAGCGCGCTCTACGAGTTCTTTGCCATCGCCTTCCGGCAGCGCGACACTTACTTCGGAGATGTCCATGGAATCTGCTTTCGGCGTGGATACGGATTGCGTGTATTCATCACCTGTACAGGAAGCAATGAGCGACAGGCAAAAGCCGGCGAGAACAAGAAGCTTAGTTCGCACGCTTGACGATTAAGGGCAGTGATTCAATCTCGTTGCGCATATAGCCGCTTCGGTTCCATTGGTGGAATGGCTGGGTTTGTCCGGCGGCGTTCGTAGCTTTTACCATAAGCGTATCAGCGCCTTCGCGCATCGGCGTGTAGTCATACTTCCATCGGCGCCAGGAGTATTTTCCTAAAGAAGCATAGAGCGATGCGGGGTTCCAGGTTTTGCCTTTATCGCTGCTCAATTCCACTTTCACGATGCCCGTGCCGTCGTCAAAGGCGAGACCTTCAATTTCCTGACTTTGGCCTTTACTTAAAACAGCCCCCGGCTCCGGCGCCACGAAAATGGAGCGGACGTCCAAACGGTTGATGGGCACTAAATCTTTAGCTAATGCATCCGGTTTTTCATTGCCGTTCACCACGCCCTTCGGCACGAGGTAAGCCTTATCCATCCAGAAGCCCTTGAAGGTGTCGGCATACACTTTTATCTCCTCCAGCATCCCGACCCAATAGGTCGCGTACCAGCCCGGCACCACCAGCTTCAGCGGATAGCCATTGAGCAGCGGCAGGTCTTTGCCGTTCATCGCATAGGCAATCATCACCTCGCCGTCTGCGGCTTGTGGATAGGTGAGCGACTTTACAAAGTCCGGCGTAGTAGAAAGCGGCGGCGCATCCAAACCGTTGAAGGAAACGCTTTGTGAGCCGCTCCTCGCGCCAGCCATCTTTAAGACATCAGAAAGCCGCACGCCCGTCCATTCCGCGTTGCCCATGCCGCCGTTGACCCATTGCGCACCTGGCACTCTTGGATTGAAAATGCTGCGCGCATTTCCGGCGCATTCGCAAAGCGCAACCATTTTTACCGGCTGGAATTTCGTCTTTAAATCCTGAAGCGAAAGCGATAAAGGGCGGCTGACATTGCCGTCAATTTTCAGACGAAAGGCATTAGAATCAACAGACGCGGGCAGCCCGGAGAGATGCCAGCGGATAAAGAAGGCTTCATTCGGCGTAAGGTCGTAGCGGAAGTACTTGAGTGGCGTCTCCAGATTCGGCGGTCGGTCAGTGAGCAGACGTAGCGGGTCTTTGCCGGGTACGCGGACGTATTGGTTTTCCGTAGAATCGGCCTGCGGGTTTTTTGCGGAATCCCGTTGAGGCGACCTGCACCCGGATATGCCGGTAATCACGGCCAATAAACAAATCAGGATACGCAGAGTAATAGTCATTGTACGATGCCGCAAAGTAGCAAATTGGTTATGCGCAAAGGGCGGGCGCAATCGGATTATGCTGCTGCTTGTGTAGTAAGTTGAATATTTTGCCGTCAAATCATGAGTAAAGAATCTGAGGTGCCGTGGCTCCTTGCCCTTGTCCCGCCACCGGATGTTGCTAAGCGGATTGACGATTTGCGCCACGAATTTTCAGCCAACTTCAGCGCTTTTAAAGCGCTGAAGCCTCCTGTGCACCTGACGCTGTTCACGGTGCTCAAGCTCCCGGCGGCAGACATGGCTTATCACATAGATAAGCTGCGCCGGGCTATTGCGCCGCTGCCGTCGTTTCCCGTTGCGCTCAAAAACTTCGGATTTTTTGAAAAGAGCAAGCCCGTCGTTTTCATTGACGTCATTAAGAGCGAAGCCCTAAAACATCTGAATACGGTGGTCACGCGCGAGACGAAGAAGCTCTTTGGCCTCGGGCCGGTGGAGGTGGGCCAGCAAACTTTCAATCCGCACATCACCATCGGTTACCGCGATATTCCGCCGGAGGTTTTCCCGCAGGTGAAGCAGGCTTACAGAAACCGCCCGTTCAGCGCCGGCTTCATTGCAAATGGCGTTAACGTTTTCCGGCACGACGGCAGGATGTGGGTGGAAGCATATCAGTTGCCGTTCACAGCCGGGGAGGTTGCGCAAGGCAGTCTTTGGTAGATACACGGAGCCGGGCCGCGCATTATCTTGGCTGCATAAAACTTTTGCTATGAGCCGGATTGCCCTGTTACTGCTCTGCATCGTCTGCTTCGCATTTACCGGGAGCGCTCAGGAGGTGGAGCCTGCCGCTGCATCATCGGAGCGTGATACAAGCGTCATTTTGCGCACCTACATTGCGGGCATGAAGCACCATATTTCCAGAAAGGAATACGATGCGCTCCAACCTGGCGAGATGCTGACATTGAAAGCCGAGCCGGAAAACAAGTATGACAAGCACGCCATTGCCGTCTATAAGGGCAGTGATAGGCTCGGCTTCATCCCCGCGCAGGAAGCGGAAGCTTTGAGTGAAGTAATTTCTGTTTCGTCGCTGATTGCAATTATCAATAAGAAAGGCATGGACGGAAGCGAATCTGCCATGTCGGTTTCTATTTCCGTGCGGCGGGAATAGGCGCATTCCAAACTTTCTCCCTACATTTCACAGGCCTTAAAACCGGCCCGCGTATGCAGCCCACTGACATCAAAGACCCCGAGTATTTTCATAAGGTCGTGGATTGCCAGTATGCCTGTCCGGCGCATACGCCCGTGCCGGAGTACATCCGCCTCATAGCGCAAGGCAAGTACAGCGAGGCCTACATGATAAACTGGGACAGCAACGTCTTCCCCGGCATCCTCGGCCGCACCTGCGACCGTCCCTGCGAGCCTGCCTGCCGCCGCGGCCGCGTGGAGGAAGAACCGGTGGCGATTTGCAGACTGAAGCGCGTTGCCGCCGATTTCAAAGACGATGTGGTTGGTTACATGCCGCAAGGCCCATTCCCTTCCAACGGCAAAAAGATTGCGCTCATTGGCGCAGGCCCTGCATCGCTCACAGTTGCCAGAGACCTTGCACCGCTTGGCTATGAAATTCATCTTTACGATGAGCAGAAAGCAGGCGGCGGTTTTATGCGCTCGCAGATTCCATCATTCCGGCTGCCGGCAGAAGTGCTGGATGAAGAGGTGGGTTACATTTTACGCCTCGGCATTCACACGCAATTCAATAACTACGTCTCTTCCCTCAAAGAGCTTTTACAAAAAGACTACGACGCCGTCTTCGTCGGCAGCGGCGCGCCCAAGGGCCGTGACCTTCCCCTGCCGGGAAGAGAAGAGGGAGCCGCCAACATCCACATCGGTATCAACTGGCTGGCGAATGTTGCCTTTGAGCATACCGCACAAATAGGCAGGCGCGTGATTGTGCTCGGTGGGCGGCAATACCGCTATGGATTGCTGCCGTACCGCCCGCCGCGTTGGTGGCGAAGATGTGAAGGTGATTGTCCGCTCGCCCTTTGCGGGAGATGAAAGCTTCGCCCTGGGAAAAGGAAGATGCCATGCACGAGGACATTCCCATCATAGAACAATCATGTTCCCGTTTCCTTCGTAATTGAGAACGGCAAGCTCGCCGGGATGATGTTCCAGAAGGTATCTGCCGTTTATGATGAAAAGGGCAAGCGCACCCTG
>CBDFFM010000014.1:0-19060 GCA_965246785.1 Chitinophagaceae bacterium | reverse complement strand
AAGTAGAAGTTGCGGTGCTTGTCCACGAGAAATTCAACAGTGCCGACACTTTCGTAATTGATAGCGGCGGCTGCCTTAATTGCTGCTTCACCCATTGCTTTACGCAAATCAGGCGTCATGAATGGTGACGGTGATTCTTCCACCAGCTTCTGGTGGCGGCGCTGGATAGAGCAATCCCGCTCCGAGAGATGGCAGACATTGCCGTACTGGTCGCCGGCTACTTGAATTTCAATATGGCGCGGCTCTTCCACGAACTTCTCCATGTAGATGCCATCATTCTTGAAGGATGCGGCTGCTTCCTGCTTGGCAGTGTTGTAATTCTTTTCCAATTCTCCATCCTGCCATACCACGCGCATCCCTTTACCGCCACCTCCGGCCGTAGCCTTCAGGATGATTGGGAAGCCCATTTCCTTAGCCATTATCCGCGCTTCTTCTACGCTTTCCAGCAGCGCTTTGGAGCCGGGAATGCACGGGACGCCTGCGGCAATCATGGTTTCCTTCGCCGTCATTTTATCGCCCATCTTCCGGATCATCTCCGGTGTTGGGCCAATGAACTTGATGTTGTACTGCGCGCAGATTTCGGCAAAGCCCGCATTCTCTGCCAAGAAGCCGTAGCCCGGATGGATGGCATCGGCATTGGTAATCTCGGCAGCCGCCATGATGCGCGGGATGTTCAGGTAAGAATCCCCGCTTTGTGGTTTGCCAATGCAAACGGCTTCGTCGGCAAAGCGCACGTGCAGGCTGTCCTTATCGGCCGTCGAGTAAACGGCGACGGTCTTAATGCCCATTTCCCGGCAAGTGCGGATGACGCGCAAGGCGATTTCGCCGCGGTTGGCTATCAGAATCTTTTTAAACACAGGATGGGAGTTTTATTAAACCGCAAAGACGCGAAGACGCCAAGATTTGTAGTGTCTTCGCGCCTTTGCGTCTTTGCGGTAATGAAATTATGCAGGCTCTACAAGGAATAAGGGCTGATCATACTCTACGGGAGAAGCATCATCCACAAGCACCTTTATGATGCGGCCGCTCACTTCACTTTCTATCTCATTGAAGAGCTTCATGGCTTCAATGATACAGAGCACCTGGCCTTTTTTCACCTCATCTCCGATGTTCACAAACGAAGGTTTGTCCGGGGATGAACTGCGGTAGAAAGTGCCAATCATTGGGCTTTTGATTTGCGTGCCCTTGCTCGTGCCACCACCTGCCGCTGCGCCGCCTGCGTCTGCCGGAGAAGCAGGTGTGGGTGGAGCCGGTATGGCTTGCGGAGCGTTCTGCGGCATTTGCTGCTGCATCATCGGCATGTAATGCTGCATCATCGGCATTTGCATTTGCTGCTGTGAGCTTCCGCCTTCAGCCGCTTCACCGCCCTGCTTGATGGTAATCTGGAACTCGCCATCCTGAATAGACAGCTCAGAGATGCCACTTTCGCCGACAGCGCGGATGAGTTGTTGAATTTGCTTGAAATCCATAGTGATTTAATGTGGTAATGTGAGAATGCGGTAATGTGAACCCTGTGCTCCCTGACTCTAACCTGCAACAAGATTAAACGTAAAAACGGGAATGTGCAAGCTCATATTACCGCATTGCCACATTTCCGCAGCCAGTTTCTATTCCTTCACACGCTCCACGTACTTGCCGGTCGTCGTGTCAATTTTTATCAGCGTGCCTTCATTCACAAAGAGCGGCACGTTCACCGTTGCGCCGGTTTCTACCGTTGCAGGCTTCAGTGTGTTGGTGGCGGTATCGCCCTTTACGCCAGGCTCGCTATAGGTAACGCGCAGGTTCACGCTTGGCGGAAGCTCCACGCTCATGGGCTGCTCAGTTTCAGTATTTACGAGCACAAAGCATTCCTGACCGTCCTTGTAAAGTTCCGGGCGCTCAATGTTACTTTCAGGGATGACGATTTGTTCATAAGAAGTCGTATCCATCAGGTTGAAACCGCTGTCATCCTTATACAGGAACTGATACGGGCGGCGCTCAACGCGCACCGGGAATACGGTCTCGCCGGAGTTCCAGGTGTGCTCAATGGAGCGGGCGTTGTCCACGCCTTTAAGCTTGGCCCACACCTTTGCGGCGGAGCGGGCGGTCTTGTTCTGACCAAATTCTACGATGGAATACAGGGCATTATCCAGTTTCAGAATCATGCCGTTTCGGATATCGGCGGTTGTAGCCATAATGCGATATGCTTGAGTTTTTTTGCTTGGCGGCGAAGGTAGCGGGAAATGGGGAATGGCCGCACGGCCGAAATCACCGCCGGCTTGCCGCTAAAAAGGGCGAATTTTAGGCCTCCGCAAGGTTCTTCCCTCATTCATGTCATTCTACCCCCGTGCAGCGGCATCTACGCTT
This sequence comes from Chitinophagaceae bacterium, assembly GCA_965246785.1. GTDB lineage: Bacteria > Bacteroidota > Bacteroidia > Chitinophagales > Chitinophagaceae > UBA1952. Next base: position 16,714 of record CBDFFM010000014.1, on the reverse strand, counting down.
TGCGCCACTCTGTTGCTTGTTGCCTGCCATTCTGCTAAGAAACTCTCCAATGCCCGATATAAAGTGATGGACACCATCACCGTCAGCGCCCGCAATAATCCGATGGACATTTATCGCGCCGCCTCGCCGCGCATCTGGGAAATCATTCACACCGGCCTGGTGCTGCGCTTCAATTTTGAAAGAAAAGAAGCGATGGGCGAGGCACTGCTCACCGTATCACCCTACACGCATCCGATAGACACATTGACGCTTGACGCGAAAAGCATGACCATCACTTCTGTGGAAGTGGAGGTGCAGGGAAAACATACCGCTTTACCTTACACGTATGACGGGGCGCAACTGAAGGTGCTCCTCCGCGGATTGGAATTCGGCTCGCTGACCATGAAGCGGGCGCAGGACATCCGCATCGTGTACAAGGCAATGCCGTACGCTTCGCCTGTTGGCGGCTCCAAAGCCATTACTGAAGACCGCGGTCTTTACTTCATCAATACCGATGGTGCGATTCCTGGCAAGCCGATGCAAATCTGGACGCAAGGCGAGACGGAAAGCAATAGCCACTGGATGCCGACGATTGACAAGCCGAACCAGCGTAGCACTTTTGACATCGCGCTCATCGTGCCTGACTCCATACAGACGCTCAGCAATGGTCAGCTATTCCGCACAACACCGGAAGCGGGCGGAATGAGGCGCGATGAATGGCGTATGAGCACGCCGATTCAGGTATATGCAGCAATGTTCGCCATCGGGCGATTTTCAGTGGCAAAGGATAACTGGGAAGATCCGCACGGCAACAGTATGGAAGTGAGCTACTACACCGAGCCGGGATTTGGGCCTTACGCAAAGGAAATGTTTCAGAATACGCCGGATATGATAGGCTACTTCTCCCGCTATACCGGCGTGTCCTATCCCTGGAACAAGTATAGCCAGATTGTAGTGCGTGATTACGTCAGCGGAGCCATGGAAAACACTTCCGCAACGCTCTTTGGCGAATGGGCTAATAAGAATCGTCGGCAGCTCATTGACGAGACCAATGAAGATGTCATCAGCCATGAGCTGTTTCACCAATGGTTCGGTGATTACGTAACGGCAGAAAGCTGGAGCAACCTTACGCTCAACGAATCCTTCGCCACCTACGGCGAGCACTTATGGCGGCAGTTCAAGCGTGGTACCGCAAGCGCCGACGAGCTGGCCTGGAATGACCTGCAACGCTACCTGTCATCCACCGGGCGCGCCGACCCGCCGCTCGTACGCTACTACTATCGTGATAAGGAGGAGATGTTTGACCGCGTTTCTTATCAGAAAGGCGGCGCTATACTCCGCTATATTCACGCAATGACCGGCGATACGATCTTCGCGTACGCCATGCAGCTCTACCTGCGCCGCAATGCGCTGGAAAGCGCTGAGGCAAGCCAATGGCGCCTTGCGCTTGAAACGGCCACCGGGAAGGACTGGATGCCTTTCTTCAATCAATGGTACTACCGTGGTGGCCATCCTGTGCTGAACGTGCGCTATAAGTATGACGACGCTGGCCGGAAGGCGACCGTAACCATTCGCCAGCAGTCCAGTCCTGATTCGGCGTTCCTCTATTCGCTGGCGCTTAAAGTTGCGCTTATCTACGGCCCCAATGATGCGCGAATGGAAGACATCACCATTACTTCCCGCAGCCAAAGCTTTTCATTTCCCGCAAACAGCGCCGGCAAGCTGCCGCTGGTAATTGTGGACGCTGACCATGTGCTACCTGGCGTGATTAGTGAAGAAAAATCTTTAGACCTCTGGCTGCAGCAGCTACTAACTTCCGGCAATTACATTAGCAAGCGCCTTGCTGTTGATGCCGCTATTGCGGAAGAAGGCAAAGTGCTATCGCCGGCTATTGTGGATGCCGCATTGAAGGATAGCATGTCCGGGATCCGGCTTTATGCCCTGCAAAATTTGAGCGGCATCAGCCGGCAGGCCTGGAAGGATATGCAACTACCGCAAGTGAAATACTTGCTGGCTGCCGACGGCAGCAATAAGATTCGTGCGGCAGCCTTTAGCCTCTTAAGCGCGTGGAAAGACCGGAGCGAGCTGTCGGCGATGTATGCTGCTGTCGGCGACAGTTCTTATTTAATCTCGGGATCGGCGCTCGGCGCGCTTACCATTCTTAATCCTGACACGGCCTACGTTTTGGCAGATGCCGCGCTTCGTCAAAGCCCCAAAGGCACATTGCTCAATGCCGCCTGGACGGCCATCGTATCAAAAGGCGCACCTGCGGACATGGAACGCTTCACAACCGCCGCAAAATATTTATACGGCGGCGAGAAGCTGGCCCTTGCCGGTAATCTGCACAGATACGCGGTTGCGGTAAAAGACGATGCGCTTTTTGAGCGCGCCCTTACGCTGCTGGCCGACATGGCGAAAGGCGAAGCGATACGCGGTTACCGGCTCGCCATTGGCGGCAATGTTTTTGAGTTGCGCAATGAGTACCGCAAAGGCCCGGCAACCAGAAAAGCCATTTTAGAACGCACTGCCGCTCGCATTATCGCCGAAGAGCCAGACGATGATAGCCGCCGGCAATATCGGTCTATGGAGCAATAGCAGGTTGAGACATTACTGCCGCTTAAACATCTTTCTCCGACACGTTTTTACTTCACCGGAAAGTACAGCTTAAATGTGGCCCCCTCGCCTGGGAAGCCGTGCGCGACAATCGTGCCGCGGTGATTGTGCATGATGCGCTGGCAGATGGCAAGTCCGGTGCCCTTGCCGGTATAGCCTTCCCCGGCGCCATGTAGTTGCCGGAAGATGCCGAACATTTTATCTGCCTGCCGGTTGTCAAAGCCGAGGCCGTTGTCTTCTATAATTACGCATTGATAGTCTGCGTCATTATCGGCTGCGAGCTCTGAGCCATTAGCTGCGCGGGATGTGATGCTGATACGCAGCGGCGCATCGGGGTTTGAAAATTTCAGAGCATTATCCAGCAGGTTGCGGAAGAGGAGCTTGAGCTGGTCGGGGTAGCCAAGCACGACAGGCAGCGGGTCTATGTGCAGCCCGGCGTCTTTTGCGCTGATGACGCCTGCAAAATCGTGTATTACAGCTTCCGCATATTGACGTAAGGGACAAGCTACCCGCTGCTTTTCATCATTGAGGGAGGCCAGAATCATCAGTTCGCTCACGAGATCCTGCATGCGCGCTGCAGAGCCTATGATGCGCTCCATGAGTGCCTTGCTTTCGGCGTCCAGTGCGTCTTGATGTCTGCTTTGCCAGCGGTCGGTGAGGATGCGGATTTTGCGCAGCGGCTCCTGCAGGTCATGGCTGGTAGCGTAGGCGATGTGCTCCAGCTCGCGCTTTGATTGAGCTATTTCTGCCACCTTTTGCTGCAACTCCGTCTGGTAGGTGATGCGCCTGCGGAACTCGTGCAGCAGAAAAATGAACAGGACGGAAGTCAGCAGACCGAAAACGAGTGTAAGGGTGCGTATGAGCGATGAGGTAAGCTCCAGGTATTCTTTGCGTGCATCGGTGCGCTTGCGTAGAAGGTCAAATTCCAGTCCCTTCATGTGCAGCAGGCGGGCCGTCTGGGAATCGGCATTCTGCCGGCGGGTGAGGTATGGCTCGGACAGCATCAGCTCTGTAGGCAGCCGTGGCGCCGAGTCCATTACGTGTTCAGACTTCGCGCGATAGATGGACATATCGCTGCGCAGCATGGTGATGGATGCCTGCTGTGAGGGATTATCTGAAGTGAGCCTTTTCAGGCTGTCGCAGAATGTATTCCAACGCTGTTCAGTTTCATTAAAGCGTTCTAAAAATGCGGTGTCTCCGCCGGTTGCATAGCGGAAGCTGGTGCGGTTCATCTCCTGCAGGCCGTCATTAAGCAGGTTGATTGTATTGATGACAGTGTAGGTGTGCTCTACCTGACTGATGCGCGCGTCCAGCCTGTGAATGCGGAAAAAGGAAAGGGCCGCAAGGGCCACGACAACCAGAAAGCTTACGATGAAGCCCGAAAGGAGCAAACGTAGTTGATACCTCATGCTGGCCGGGCAAAGTACCTCAATACGTGGAATTAGCGCCACAACTTCATGCCACGGACAAATGCGCTTTTATAGAATGCCCGTTGCATAGCGAACAGGTTTAGTCGGAAAAGTTTGAGGATAAGCGGCTTTAAGCGTTACTGTAAAAAAAATGCTTGCGCAGAAAAATCTGGCTCCCCGCTTGCATTAGCAGACGGGTAATCACAAACTTTCATTACTGATGATATCACAACAGCAAACACAACGCCAGCACCTGAAGATTCTTCCGCAGCAAATCCAGCTGCTCAATCTTTACTTCTTGAATTCCTTGGAGCTGGAGCAGCGCATGAAGACTGAAATGGAAGAAAACCCATTTCTGGAAATAACTGCTGAAGACCAGTATGATGAGGGTGATTCTAAGCCAGATAAGGAAGCTATAAAGGACTATCAGGACTATGACGAATTTATGTACAATGACGTACCGGACTATCGTCAGGAATACCAAAACTATTTTGATACGGATGTAGCGCCGCAAATGGCTATTGCATCTTCCGGCTATTTTAAGGATGATTTGCGCCAGCAATTGCGGATGAGAGAGCTGCCCGAGCGCGACCTGCAAATTGCAGAATACCTCGTGGACGTTCTCGACCAGCACGGCATCATGGACAGAGACCTGGAAGAGGTGGCCGACGACCTTTCCTTCCACGTGCAGACGATCGTAGAGGTAGCGGACATAGAGCGTATGCTGAAGGTGATACAGGAGCTGGAGCCGATCGGCATAGGCGCGCGCAGTGTACAGGAATGCCTGCTGCTGCAACTAACGCGCAGCACGTACAAAGCGCGTGAGGCCGGCATGGCGCTGCGTCTTGTAAAGCATCATTACAACGACCTGATGCACCGCCAGTTTGAGAAAATCCAGCACTCACTAAACATCGACGAGGAGGAGCTGCGCAAGGTGCTCACATTTATCGGCACACTCAAGTTTCACCCCATCAGCGAGCACGCCACCGCCTTTGAGCCGAAGAGCACCATTATCCCTGACTTTATCATTTCCCGCCTGGGCGATCATATTCAGGTACATCTGCAGTCCGTACGGTCTAATAACGTGTTCGTCAACCAATCGCTGTACGACCAACTTTCCGGACAGACCTCCGCGCGCGACCGCGGCGCCGCTCAATATGTTAAGAGCAAGCTGCAGAGCGCTCAGTGGTTTGTCAATGCTGTGAAGCAGCGCGAAGACACGATGATGCGCATCATGCAGTGCATTGTTCAGATTCAGCACGACTTCTTCTTAGACGGCGATATTCGCCTGCTCAAGCCGATGGTGCTGCGTATCGTAGCCGAAAAATCAGGGCTGGATATTTCTACCGTATCGCGGATTACTTCCAATAAGTATGCAGATACGCATTTTGGCCTTGTCTATCTGAAAGACCTCTTCTCCGAAGGCATTGCCGATAAGAAGGGCGAGGTCATTTCCAACAAGGTCATTCAATCTGTGATTGAGGAAGCCATTTCCTGTGAAGACAAGCGCAGGCCTTACACTGACCAGCAGCTCGTCAACATCCTTTCTGACAAAGGCTACAATATTGCCCGTCGTACAGTGGCGAAATACCGCGAGCAAATGCGCATTCCCATTGCGCAGATTCGTGCCGTCTGGGCCTAAACTATTTGGACGCTAACTTGTTACCTTTACCGGCGAGGAGCTATTTATAAGTTCTCCCACACACACTTTCATGCCCAATAAGATATTGGTCATTGACGACGACAATGACATGTGCCTCCTGCTTAGCCGCTTCCTGACGCGGCATGGCTTTGAGGTAGCCACGGTTAGCACCGGCGCAGCCGCGCTGGAATGGATGAAGAAAGCAGAGCCCATGCTTGTGCTCTGTGATTTCCGCCTGGGCGACCTTACCGGCGCCGAAATGCTTCAGAAAATCAAGGAGCGCTATCCCGCCGCGCCTGTAATCATTATTACCGGATACAGCGATGTTAAAGACGCCGTTGAGGTGATGAAGATGGGCGCCTTTGACTATGTAACGAAGCCCCTGCTGCCGGACGAGATTCTGGTAACCATCCGCAAGGCGCTCTCTGACCAGCCCATGACTACCGTTAAGGTAAACGCGGAGGTAGAGAAGCCCGTAGAAGCTCCTGCTGCTAATGGCAAGGCCAAGAAAGGCGCGCCGGCTTCCTGGAACAATGAGCAATACATCCTTGGCGACAGCGAAGAGTTTGCGACCATTGTGCGGCAGATAAACCTTGTATCGCCGACCAATTACAGCGTCATTATTTATGGTGAAAGCGGCAGTGGCAAAGAGGTCATTGCGCAGCAAATCCATAAAAACAGCAAGCGCGCAGGAAAGCCGTTTGTTGCCATTGACTGCGGTGCGCTTTCAAAGGAACTCGCCGGCTCTGAACTGTTCGGGCATGAGAAAGGCTCCTTTACCGGCGCACTCAATCAGAAAATTGGCAGCATGGAGCTAGCTAATGGAGGCACCATTTTCCTCGACGAAATTGCAAACCTTACTTACGAAATCCAGGTTTCCCTCCTACGCGTAGTGCAGGAGCGGAAAATCCGGCGCGTGGGCGGCAATAAGGATATTGACCTGGACGTGCGAATCATTGTAGCTTCCAACGAGAAACTATGGGAAAGCACACGCAAAGGTAAATTCCGCGAAGACCTCTACCATCGTTTCAACGAGTTCAGCATAGAGGTGCCGCCACTCCGCGATCGCAAGGGCGACCTTATGCTCTTTGCCAATCATTTTCTGAAAATCACCAACGCTGAGCTGGAAAAAAATGTCAAAGGCTTTTCTAAAGATGTAGAGCAGATTTTTCAGAGCTACCCATGGTATGGCAACCTTCGTGAGCTAAAGAACGTTATCAAGCGTGCAACACTGCTTGCGGAAGGTGAGTTAGTGGAATCCAAAACGCTGCCCTTTGAAATTGCTCATTACAGCCGCCTGCAATTCGACAAAGCCAATGCTTTTCAGGACAATGATGACGATGAAGAAGATTTTGATGAAGAAGCCGATTCTTATGAGAATAAGCTGAAGAGCGCCAACATTGATGCAGAGTATGAAGTGATTCTTGGTGCACTCAAAAAAGCAAATTACAACAAAAGCAAGGCTGCCAAACTGCTCAATATTGACCGCAAGACGCTTTATAACAAGATGAAGCAATATCAGGCCTTCAAGATGGATTTGTAACCGCTTCTCCTCAACATTTACTATTGCACATGAGCGCGCAGCAAGGTCAGATACGCATCCTGATTATTGATGATGATGAAGATGACTTCCTCATCACCAGCGAGTATATACGGCACATTCCGGGTGCGGCTTTTCAGATAGACTGGTGCCCGGACTTTGATGATGCGCTGAAAGATATTTGCAACAAAGATCACGATCTCTATTTTTCCGATTACCGCCTCGGCGCTCGCTCGGGCGTGGAGTTGTTGCAGGAAGTCGTAACGCGTGGCTGCGATGCAGCTATTGTCCTGCTCACTGGCAAAGGCAATCGCGAGGTGGACATGGAGGCCATGCAACTCGGCGCGGTGGACTATCTTGTAAAGACAGAGCTGACAGTTGAAAAAATGGAGCGCTGTATCCGCTATACACTGGAGCGCATGGACAATCTTCGCGCCTTAAGGGCCAATGAGCGCAAGTACCGTAGCATCTTTGAAAAGAGCAAAGACCTCGTCTTCCTAGCAGACGATATGCTGGACTTCCAGGATGTGAACAGCGCCGCCGAGCCGTTGCTTGGCTATACTAAAGGCGAGCTGTTGCAGATGAACATCTGCGACCTTATCGACCAGTCGCAGCATAAAAAATACCTCCTCGCCGCTGTCCAGTCTAATAAGATGATTAACGACTGGGAAGTGGTGCTTACCACCCAAAGTGGCGAGAAAAAAATCTGTCTCATTACCGCCGCTAAAGATGACGGTGCCCGCGATACAGACTACATTCAGGGTATCATCCATGACATAACTACGCTGCGCAAGGAAGAGCGCATCACGCTGCAGGCCGAGAAGTTGGCCGCAACTGGTCGCCTCGTGCGTACGCTCGCACATGAGGTTCGCAACCCACTCAACAACATCACGCTTTCCGCCGAGCAGCTGCAGCAAGACAATCTTGTAGGCGAGAGTGGTGAGCTTTACCTGAATATCATCCAGCGCAATGCGCAGCGCATTTCCGGGCTGATAAATGAGCTGCTTAATACTTCCAAACCTACTGATGTGGTGCCGGAAGAAAAGCTGCTACAAGCTATTCTGGACGACGTCGTCGCCGCATCTATAGATCGCATCACGCTTAAACGGCTGCGCCTGAATGTCAATTATCCGGAAACGCCAGTGCAGATAAAAGCAGACGCAGAAAAGCTGAAACTGGCGCTGCTAAACATCGTCATAAATGCCATTGAGGCGATGGAAGAAGGCAAGGGCGAGCTGGACATCACAGTTCAGCCCCTGCGTCAGACAGTGGTTTTGCGCATAACTGACAACGGCTGCGGCATTCCGGAAGAACATATCTCCCGGCTGTTTGAGCCGTACTTCACTCAAAAGCGCAATGGCATGGGGCTCGGGCTTGCCTTCACGCTCAATATCCTGCAGGCGCATAAGGCAATGATTGATGTTGCGTCAAATGAGACAACTGGCACTACGTTCACCATTACCTTCCCACTTGCTGCCAATTTTGATGATGAATCCCGCGAAGGGGATAATCAGTTGTTGGAAGCACACCTGATTGACGGCGGCTTGCAATAGCCATTGAGTTGACGGCCAAATAAATAAGTGGTGACGCATTTTTGTTTAGCACCTTTCATGTAATGGCTGGCATAGTCTTTACAACAGTAATTGTACTCACCATAAAATTCATTACATCATGAGAAGCATTCTCTATCTGATCGCAGTCATACTGGTAGTAGGCTGGGTCTTCGGTTTCTTTGTAAGCCATGCAGGTAACCTTATCCACATCCTGCTTGTATTGGCAGTACTTTCCTTGCTGCTTGGCGTTATCCGCAGAGGCGGAGTTGATTAGCAAACATCACTTCGAATTTCCGCAATAAAAATTGCCTCCCAACGGGAGGCAATTTTGTTTATATCATTCCTATTTCTTCCAATTCAATATACAGACAACAACGGTAATATCAACTCTGCGAAGCGCTAACCTGTTCCAGTTTTGAATCCAGATCAGCAAAGGAGATGGGCTTCTCAATAACGCTTACGGATACGCCGTTTGGCAAAGCAGGCAGTGGCGGATGATAAGCGCTGATAAGGTAAATTTTAAGATTGGGTTTGCTATGCACTATAGCCGGAACCATAGACCATCCAAGCCCGTCCGCGAGATTATTATCTAAGAAAAGGATATCCGGTGTAAAATCCTGCAACTGGTCAAGCCCCGTAGCAAGCGTGTAGGCGATTGCTACATCGTGACCCTTGCGCTGGAAATAGCTCTTTAGGAGCAAACAAAGGTCAATCTCATCATCCACAATCAGCACCTTCATAAAAAGCTATAATGTTCAGTGATGTAATTATTTAGCCGCAAAGCAGACACATTTCTTCAATAATGGCTACAAAGACAATGCCGCGGACAGGGCAAGGTTGGCAAACAGAGCCTAGGAGGGAATACTGCTCGTATGCATCCAGTAACCACGTAGGTTTGCTACAATTTTAAGCAGGTGTTCAAAGCTATTCGGCTTTGTTACATAAGAATTTGCGCCAAGTTCATAGCACCTGCGCATCTCCTGCTCATTGTTTGTCGTGCTGAAAATGACAACCGGGATTTTTTTCAGTTCCGAATGCTGCTTGATTTCCTTTAATACCTCACGCCCATCCTTCTTAGGCATGTTCAGGTCAAGAAGGATGAACTTAGGAAGCAGCAGAGGTTGGTCGCCGCTCTTTTGCTCCGCACGCTCCTTTAAAAAATCCATTAGCTCCACGCCATTATCTACAAAATGGAGCTCATCGGTAAATCCGTTTTCTTGGAATGCCGCCTGAAGCAGAAACCTGTCGTCGGCATCGTCTTCGGCAATAAGAATAAAAACATCCTGCATAAGCTCCTTCACGTGGTCTGTGGCGTAAAGATACCGCAGGGATTGCCAAATAATCAACTGGTTCCAGATGAACTTATTTTCTTAATCCTCTCTTTACCCACGAGCGATAATCAACGGAGAATTTGCGCAGATATAGCTCAAAGAACAGACGCCTTTAAAACATCCGCATTTTTTATAGCAGTGAAAGCCCTTGTATGGCATAATCTTTTTACAATCTTCTTGCTATAAAAGGTATCAACATGGCTACTGACGCTGACAATAATTTTAAACATAAGGACACTGAAAAAATGCAGGAAGCTAATGCTACAGGCGCAGGCCAGAATGAGCAGGGGCGCGCGTCATTCACTACTGGTAGCACAACAGGTGGCGGCTCTAATTACGGGCAGGGCTCCCATCACCTTGGTGGCGAAAGCTATAAGCAGGGCAGTACTGCTAATGCCGGCGCCAACTATGGCAACGAGACGGAAAACATAGGCAGCAGCAGTACCGGTACCAGCAATGAGGGCAGCTCATCGGCTAATGCAGGCGCTGCCCGCACAGGAGCATCCGGCGAGCAGGCAGCAGGCAATACCGCCCGTGACAGTGATACTGTTTCCTCCGCTGCTGGAGGCCGCAATCAAGGTGAAGAAAAGGCGCACAAGCCCGAAGAAGGCGAGCGCCGTGATATCAGTAGCTTGGAGGGAGCAACTCACTTGGATAGCGACAATACCGCAGGCCAGCGTCGCGCAGAAGGCGGAAGCTGGAGCAGCGTCAGCAATTCCTGAAAGAAAATAATTTTTTAACCCATAAAATTTCCCCGAACCGTGAAAAAGTTCAGCGAGCTTATCCAACTCCTCTCCGCCCGGCTATCAAGCGAGGCAAAAGGGGCGCAGGAAGAAGACTCCAGTGCTCAATCCGGCCAGTACAGAAGCGCCAGCTCATGTCCTTCAGATGAGCGTCCGACCAACATCTTCGTTGACCGCGAAGCCTCTGATGCTGCGCGCAAGCTCTGGTGCAGCGCGGGGCATTTTTAAGGGCGGCCTACAGTATCATTCCTCTTTCACTTCTCACCCCAAAATAACAACCACATCTCCTATGGCAACAGCAAAAGGCCGCGGCGGAGCGGCCTCAAAATCCGCCAGCAATTCATCCAAGAAATCGGCAGCCGGCAGCAAAGGCGCATCTGCATCCCGCAGCGGCGGCGGCATCAAAGCGATCGCTTCCAAGAAATCAGCGGCTTCTTCTAGCAAGAGCGCAGCCAGTAATAAAGGCGCCGCTGCTAAAAAAGGGACAGCTTCAAAAAGTGCTGCCGCTTCTAAAAGCGTAGCAAGCAAGAAGAGCGCAACGGCTTCCGGCACTGCATCCCGAAACGGACAAGCTTCTTCAAGCGCAGCCGGACGTGGCCGCTCAACCGCAGCCGCAGGGCGTGGATCATCTGCTGCCCGTGGTACCGCAGCAAGCGGTGCGTCTGCAAAGGGTGCTACTTCCCGTGGCCGCGGCAACGCCAAACCATCTGACCCACGTAATGATCTAGGCAAGATTCTGGAAGACCTGATGAAGGACATCTACTACGCGGAGAAGAAGCTGACGAAGGCTCTTGGCAAAATGTCTAAGAATGCTACCAACCCGCAGTTGAAAGAGGCTTTCACCACTCACCAGGCTCAGACTGAAGAGCAGGTGAGAAAGCTGGAACAAGCGTTTGAAGCTATAGGCGCAAAGGCAAAAGCAAAGAAATGCGCTGCTATTGACGGCCTGCTGGAAGAAGCTGACGAGCACATTGAAGAATATGAAAAAGGTGCAGGCCTTGACGCGGCCCTGATTGTTGGCGCGCAAAAGGTGGAACACTATGAGATTGCTGCATACGGCTCGATGCGCTCCATTGCACGTACGCTTGGCCATAAAGATGCTGCCCGCATCTTTGAGGAAATCCGCGAGCAGGAAAGCGATACGGACGAGCTGCTGACGCAAATCGCTGAAAGCGTCGTGAATCTGGAAGCAGAGGAAGAAACAGAGAATGTGGAGGGCGGAGGCAGCACATCTGGCGGCCGTGGCGGAAAGAAAGGTGTTGAAGACAGCGAAGCGGGCGAGGACAGTAGCAGCCGCACGTCCGGCAACAGTGATGACAATGATGGTGCAGGGCGTGGTATCAGTGCCAAAACTGATGGCAATGACAGAGGGGAGACCGGCGAAGCAATGGGCTATTAATTCCTAAGGACTGATAATGCAAAGGGTAAGCAGCGGAAAGCAGCTTACCCTTTTTCTTTACTTTGCCCTGCATGGACTACATCGCCACTAATCAGGCACTTTGGAATGCGCGCGTGCCGCTTCACGTGGATTCTGATTTCTACGACATACCCGGCTTTCTGGCCGGGGCGAAACACACTCACGGAAATTGAGCGGCCATTGCTCGGCGATGTGCGCGGTAAGCACGTTGTCCACCTTCAATGCCACTTCGGGCTGGATACGCTATCCATCGCACGCATGGGCGCGCGTGTAACGGGTATTGACTTTTCAGAAGCAGCTATCATAAAGGCGCGGGAGCTGGCAGCGGAGCTTGGCGCAGACGCTACCTTTTTTCAGTGCGACGTTTACGATACGCCGAAGCTCCCGGAGCCGGCAGATATTGTCTTCACCACATTCGGCGTAGTGGGCTGGTTGCCGGATATGAAGCGATGGGCGGCGACCATAGCCGATTGTCTAAAGCCGGGAGGTACGTTGGTATTTGCCGAGTTTCATCCTGCGGTCTGGATGTTTGATAATCAAATAGAGCGCATTGCCTACAGCTACTTCCTGCGCGAACCAATTTTAGAGCAGGAAGAAGGCACTTATACCGATACCGGCGCGCCCATCTCCCTGCCATCCGTCGGCTGGAATCATTCCATCGGAGAAGTGTTCAGCGCGCTGCGCGAGGCTGGCATGAACATTACCTTCCTACAGGAATACGACTTCAGCCCGTACCCGGCCTTAGCCGGCAGTGTGCCGGTTGGCAATGGTCGCTGGGCCATTAAAGGCAAGGAAGGAATGCTGCCGTTGGTGTATGCTTTGAAAGCCGTTAAGGAAAGTTGATACATTGACACGTTGATACGTCAGCTAACACCTGTCAACTTAACAACCTGTCAACCTAACAACATACACACATGCAGCGCTTCGCACACCTCCTCACCACGCTCGCTAACACCACCAAGACCAACGACAAGCGCGACCTGCTGCTTGAATACTTCCGTGGCGCGGATGACGGCGATAAGCTATGGCTCGTTGCGCTCTTCACGGGCCGCCGGCCCAAAAGATTGGTGAACAGCACACTCATGAAGCTGTGGTGCGCCGAAGAAACCGGCATCCCGCAATGGCTGTTTGACGAAAGCTACCATACCGTCGGAGACCTTTCAGAATCCATTGCGCTCCTCCTTGCTACAAAGACGAAGGAGGAGCGGCGAAAGACAGCCGACCCTTCGCTTACAGATGTGATGAAGGAACTGCAAAGCCTGCAACCGGCAGTCGATGCGGACAAGCGCGCCTTCATCACGCAGGAATGGCGGGAGCTTTCCATGGAAAGCTGCATGGTGTTCAACAAGCTCATCATGGGCGGCTTCCGCATTGGCGTGAGCAAGGCGCTGGTGGTGCAGGCGCTCGCCGTCTTTTTAGAAAAAGACCCGCAGGCCGTGGCGCATCTGCTTGCCGGCTCCTGGAATCCTTTTACCACAAAATTCAGCGAGCTGGTGCACGCGGATGTGCATGTTACCGACCTTTCAAAGCCTTATCCATTCTACCTCGCCTATCCTTTGGAAAGCGGTCTGGAAAGCCTCGGCGATGCGGTCGACTGGCAGGTAGAGTGGAAATGGGACGGCATCCGCGGGCAGCTCATCCGGCGCGGCGGCAACCTATATCTCTGGAGCCGCGGCGAAGAATTAATTACCGACAAGTTTCCCGAAATCCAAAGCCTCCTCCACCTCTTGCCGGACGGCATTGCGCTGGACGGCGAGGTGCTCGCTTACCGCGACGGGATGCCCATTTCTTTCCAATACCTCCAGACGCGCATCACCCGCAAAAGCGTTTCTAAAAAGCAACTCCAGGAAGCGCCGACCGTCTTCATGGCCTATGATATTCTGGAGTACAAGGGCGAAGACTTAAGGCCGAAGCCACAAAGCGAACGCCGGGCATTGCTGGAAAGCATCATTCAGCAAATCCACTCGCCGCATCTCATCATGTCGCCGCTTGTCTCCTTTTCTTCCTGGGAAGAACTGGCTGCGCAAATGGCGGAAGCCCGTGAGCGCGCCACCGAAGGGTTCATGATAAAGCGCAAAGCCGCCCACTATCAGGCAGGCCGCCGCCGCGGCGACTGGTGGAAGCTAAAGGTTGACCCGCTGAGCGTGGACGCCGTGATGATTTACGCCCAAAAGGGCAGCGGCAAGCGCAGCGGCCTCTACACGGATTACACCTTTGCTGTGCGCGACGGCGAAAGCCTCGTGCCCTTTGCGAAAGCCTACTCCGGCCTTACCGATAAAGAGATTGCGCAGCTTGACCGATGGATTAAAGCGAACAGCAAAGACGCCTTCGGCCCCGTGCGCACAGTAACGGCGCAGCAGGTGTTTGAAATCGGCTTTGAAGGCATCTCCGCATCAAGCCGGCATAAGAGCGGGGTAGCGGTGCGCTTTCCGCGCATCCTTAAATGGCGCACGGATAAGACGGTTGAGGAAATTGATACGATAGAGACGCTGCGCGAGTTGCTCGCGCAATATGGGAAGATGGGATAGCCGCCTTTTAACGGTTTTTATGCAATACCGGCGCCGGAAAGGCGCGTGGGGCTTTTTTTAAGTCCCTGCCGGGATGCGGAGCAGGTTAAGAAGCTGTTTCAATTGATTTGAGGGACATACTTACAGGCCGTAGCGTCTTTTGTCATCCCGGAACGGGAACTTGAAGTGATGCTGCCCATTCGCTTAGCGCAGGTTCTCGTTCCGGGACGACAAAAGATTGGGAAATAAGGAACGGCCCCTGGCAGCCGCGCAGGAAGAAGGGCGAATGGTACGGTTCTTTCATTCCGAAATCCGAAATCCGCATTCTGAAATCCAAAATCAATATGGCTCGCTTCACAGACAAAGTAATCATCGTAACCGGCGGCGGCTCCGGCATTGGCCGCGCGGCCTGCGTCCGTTTTGGCGCGGAGGGCGGCGCGGTCATCATTGCTGACCGTGACCCGCAGGGTGGAGCAGAAACGGTCAAAACGATTACAGATGCGGGCGGTAAAGCAGAATTTGTGCAGGTGGACGTATCCAACGCCGACCAAATAAAAGCCTGCGTTGACCACGCCGTCAGCACATACGGCAAGGTGGACGTGATGGTGAACAATGCCGCCATGATGACCTTCACGCCAATCGTTGACCTCGCCATTGAAGACTGGGACAGGGTGCAGGGTGTAAACATGCGCTCCGTTTTTCTCTTCTGCAAATACTGCCTGCCCCACATGAACGGTGGCGCAATCGTAAACGTATCTTCCGTACACGCGCACCAGACAACACCGAACGTAATTCCTTACGCTTCAGCAGCAAGGGGGCTATGGAAGCCTTTACCCGCGGGCTTTCGCAGAGAAATCGATGCAACGCAGGCACGCGTAAATGCTGTTGCGCCGGGCGCGGTGAGACACGCCTATGCTCTGGAATAACCCGAACGTAAAAAGCGGAAAGGAAAAGATAGAAGGTGCGGTATCGGTAAGCCGGAAGACCTCGCCGCCGCCATCTGCTTTCCTTGCGGCAGATGAAGCGAAGCTACATCAATGGCACAACACTCGCGGTAGATGGCGGACGTCTGGCAATTCTCTAAAATAACTTGGTACCGTTGGAGCCGCTAAAGACGCAAAAGTGTTCCTAACACCGTTAGCAATGCTTCGCGGCTATTGCGGTCATAAACTCCAAGTACATTCCCATGAACAAATTCATGTTTGCCACCGGCATTGAGAATAGCTACCCGACCATTATGTGGCAGGGAAAGAAAATTCGCATTGACGAGATGGAGAAGGCCGACCACTACCGCCGCTTCCGCGAAGACTTTGCGCTGGTGCAGGAGATGGGCATTGAGTTTCTCCGCTATGGCCCGCCTTATTACAAAACCCACCTCGGGCCAGGCCGGTACGATTGGAGCTTCACAGACGAAGCGATGAATGAGCTGAAGGCGCTTGGCATCACGCCTATCATTGACCTTTGTCACTTCGGCGTGCCGGACTGGATTGAATCCTTCCAGAATGCCGACTGGCCGGCGCACTTTGCCGAATATGCCACCGCCTTTGCGAAGCGCTATCCATATGTGCAGCTTTACACGCCGGTCAATGAGATTTACATCGCGGCCACCTTCTCCTCGCAGTTCGGCTGGTGGAATGAATGCAAGGCGAGCGACCGCGATTTTGTAACGGCGCTGAAGACGCTTTGCAAGGCAAACGTGATGGCCATGCAGGCTATCCTGCAAGTGCAGCCGGAAGCCACCTTCATCCAAAGCGAAAGCTCCGAATACTTCCACCCGGATTCGCCGCAAGCGCGTGGCATTGCCGACTTCTATAATCAAAAGCGCTTCCTGTCCCTTGACCTTTCTTACGGCCATCCTGTGGACGTGAATATGTACAAGTACCTCCTCGCCAACGGCATGACGGACGCCGAGTATCAATGGTTTGACAGTAACTACATCAAGGCCCGCTGCATCATGGGCAATGATTACTACGTCACCAA
>CBDFFM010000013.1:0-59159 GCA_965246785.1 Chitinophagaceae bacterium | reverse complement strand
AAAAATTCCGGCGTTGCCTTACCGGTAATGTACTCTGACAGCCGCTCTGCCTGTGCCATGTCCTTCACTACCACCGTCGGAGTATGGGCCTCACTATGGCTGAAAGTGGCGCGCGTCTCCTCATGCTTCGGCTTGCCATGCACCACCACCGTGTAGCCTTCGGCGCCGATTTTTTCTGCACGGTTCCAGACCTTTTCTACAAAAGGACAGGTGGTCTCGTAAGTGCTCGGCTCAATACCTTTTTTGCGCAACGTGCGCTCCAGCTCAAGCGTGGTGCCGAAGGCGGGGACAATTACCACGTCATCCGGCATCAGTCCATTCCAGTCCGTCAGCTTATTGCCCGAGGTATCCATGAGAAAGCGGACGCCCAGTTCATGCAGGTCACGGTTCACGCCGGGGTTATGAATCATTTCTGAAAGCAGGAAGATGCGCTTGTCTGTATTTTCTGCCACGGCCCTGAAGGCAATTTCAATGGCATTTTCCACGCCGTAGCAAAACCCGAAATGCCGCGCCAAAAAAATCTGCAGATTGCCATAATCCAAAACCGTCGGTGAGAAATCCTTTTTCATCTTATCAGCTGCCTTACGCTGCGCCTTGATACGCGAGATGAGCGGGCTGCGGTATTGAATAGGTACGTCAAAGCTTTTCATGCTTGCGCAAAGGTCGGCGGGATTATAACCGCTAAGCCGCTAAGACACTAAGAAATATTCTTAAAAATCTTCCGTCGCGTCACTGTTCGAAATAAGTGGAGCAGAAGTGCGGTTTTGTGATTCCACCTCATTCTCCTCCTCATCTTCACCAAATTGTGTACGCACCACATCGGCTTTCAACCCCCGCTCGTCGCGCAGATAGCGCGCCAGCGTAGATGAGAATCCATGCGTCGCATAAACACATTCCGCGCCGCTCATCTCAATAGCAGAAAGCAGCCCCGGCCAGTCCGCATGGTCGCTAAGCACGAAACCGGCATCCGCATTCTTACGACGTTGCGCACCTCGCACCTGCATCCAGCCGCTGCATATCCCGAGCGCATACGGACTCCAGCGCCGCATCCACGGCGTATCCACAGCCGAGCCGGGGCAGATAATAACGCCGTCTTTTACGGCTTCTTTCGGTGTGTCTTTATTGAGGTAAGTAATCTGAGGCATGTCCGGTCGCACCTTCAGGCAAGCCTGGTGCATGTTATATGTAGCGCCGTGGCCGTAAATCGGATAACCATATCGGGCAAGGCCGTGCACTAACCGCTGACTTTTGCCGAGGGAGTATGCGACTAACACAGAGTTGCGCCCGCGTGCCTGATTGCGCTGCACCCATTGGTGAATGCTTTCCATAATCTCTGGCTGTTGCTTCCACTGGTAAATGGGCAGGCCAAATGTACTTTCCGTAATAAAAGTATTGCAGCGCACCGGCTCAAAAGCGCCGCTGATGCCGTCGTCTTCCGTTTTATAATCACCGCTTACCACCCATACCTCGCCCTTATGTTCCACACGCAGCATTGCACTGCCGATGATGTGCGCCGCTGAGTGAAAAGAAACCATCACATCGCCGATTTTTCGCGTTTCGCCATATGGCATTGTCTCCAAATCAATGTCTTCGCCGAGGCGGGCGCGCATGAAGAACTCGCTGTCCGTGGTGTGCGAGGTAGTGCTTCATGCCCCAGCGGCTGTGATCGCTGTGGGCGTGGGTGATGATGGCGCGGTCAACGGGCTTCCACGGGTCTATATAAAAGCCGCCGGCTGCGCAGTAAAGCCCTTCGGGCGTGAAGGAGATGAGGCCCATGCGGGGAAGGTAGAAAAGATTGGGCCGGGGCCTTTTACCACTAAGACACTAAGGCTATAAAAGAGACACTAAGTGCTACTTGGTGTGCAAAGTGTCTTAGCGGTAAAATTGTCATCCTTCATATTCTCCCCACACACCGCGTAGCACATCGGCAATCTCGCCGAGCGTGCACAGGGTTTCCACCGCATCTATTACCACCGGCATCAGATTATCGCCGCTTTTAGCGGCTGCTTCAATTTTTTCCAGCGATGCCGCAGCATTCGCCGCATCCCGGCGCTTGCGTAGCGATGCCAGCTTCTGTGACTGGATAAGGCGGATGCTGTCGTCAATTTTGAAAACAGGCGTGTCTGCCGTTTCTTTTGAAGTAAACTTGTTTACGCCGACTATGACCTTGCTGCCGTCTTCAATTGCCTTATTATACGCGTAAGCACTTCGGGCAATTTCTTCCTGCATAAAGCCGGCTTCAATGGCTTTAACCGCGCCGCCCATCGCATCTATCTTCTGAATAATCAGGTCTGCTGCTTCCTCCACCTCCGCCGTTAGTGTTTCTACAAAAAAAGAGCCGCCCAAGGGGTCAGGCGTTGCGGTTACGCCACTTTCGTGCGCTATAATTTGCTGCGTGCGGAGCGCAATCGTAGCCGCGCTCTCTGTTGGTAATGAAAGGGCCTCGTCAAAGCCATTGGTATGCAGACTTTGCGTGCCGCCCATTACTGCCGCAAGCGCCTGAATGGCTACACGCACAATGTTGTTCTGCGGCTGCTGTGCTGTGAGAGTGGAGCCACCCGTCTGCGTGTGGAAGCGCAACATTTGCGCCTTCGGGTCGGTAGCGCCCGAAGCTCTTTTGTTATGCGCGCCCACATCCTGCGTGCCGCGCGAAACTTCGCGACCTCTTCAAAGAGATTATTATGGGCATTGAAGAAGAATGAAAGCCGCTGTGCAAAAACATTGATGTCCAGTCCCGCCTCCATAGCAGCTATCAGGTATGCCTTACCATTCGCCAGCGTAAAGGCCAGCTCCTGCACCGCTGTTGCGCCAGCCTCACGAATGTGATAGCCGGAAATAGAAATCGTATTCCAGCGCGGCACCTGCACCGCGCAGTAGGCGAAGATGTCCGTAATGATGCGCATGGATGGGCCCGGCGGATAGATATAGGTGCCGCGCGCCACGTATTCTTTCAGGATGTCATTTTGAATGGTGCCGGAGAGCTTGCGGATGTCGGCGCCCTGATTTTTAGCTAGGGCTATATAGAATGCCAGCAGGATGAAGCCTGTAGCATTAATGGTCATGGAAGTGGAAATATCCTCCAGCTTGATGCCGGAGAATAAAATCTCCATGTCTTCCAGCGAGTCAATCGCTACCCCAACTTTTCCCACCTCGCCTTCCGACATCGGGTGGTCGGAATCATAGCCGATTTGAGTTGGCAGGTCAAAAGCTACTGATAGCCCCGCAACGCCCTGTGACAGCAGGTAATGGTAGCGCCGGTTGCTTTCCTCAGCTGTGGAAAAGCCTGCGTACTGCCGCATCGTCCACAACTTGTCACGGTACATAGATGGGTGTACGCCGCGCGTAAAGGGAGCCTTACCTGGCTGCTCGGTCATGAGCGGGCCGTCAATGTAAAGGGGCTTTATCTCTATTCCTGAGTCCGTGGTCATTAGCTATTTTGAATGATGTTGGATAGCGTTGAATGATAATGGACAACGTCGTTGCTTTGAACGCTGTCCAACGCTATTCACCTTACTTTACTCCAGCCGCTTCCAAGCGCGTTGGGTAATCGCGGAAGCTCCACTTACCCTTAATCACACAGCCTTGCAGAAGCATCAGGCCGGGGTCGGTGCGCATGGCGGTCTTGCTGGCGGTCTTGTCAAAGGTGTAGAATTCTGCACTTGGAAGCTGCGCCATCTTTTGCCAGGCATCGTCTTCGGCGCGGCTTCCGGAGATAAGCACGTAAAGCGGAATTCCCTTTGCCGCAGCCGCTGCCGATAAGGCTTTAAGGCGGTCAAGATTATCCTTGCGTGCAATTGGTGGGTCTTTGACAAAGAGTAAAAACTTATAGCCAGGGTCTTGCAGCATCGGGTCGGTGTAGTTGGTGCCGGCGTAGTCATTTACCACAAAATCCTTTACGGCAGGGTCGCAGAGGCCATTGCCCTTGCGCACTACCTTTTCGCGGCGGTCAACGAACTCCCAGGTGCTATCTATCTCGGCGATTCTGCTCATGGGCACGTCCTCGTTCTTGCCATTGTGCTTATAGACAAACACCATCTCCACGCTGTCCTGAATGCACTCCTTAGGCGGCTTCATGCCCTCGCAGATGCTCTTGCCAACGGCATATGGCATACAATCGTGGAAAGGCAGATGCTCCAACGCCCACCATTGAATGCCCAGCACTGCAAACACGCCAAGAATGAATACGGCAGTATTCGGATACTTAGGCATCAATGGACGAATTTGCTTACGAAAAGCGAACAGGATGATGGCTATGATGAGCAGGATAACATCCTTCCAAAACGTCTCTGAGTTGGATATTTTAATGCAATCGCCGAAGCAGCCACACTCGCGCACCTTGGCAGAATGCTTAATGACATCCCAGTAATAGATGTACGCGGTGAGAAAGGTGAAGAAGATGTTCAGCCCCAGCATGGGCCAGGCAAAGAAGCGCCACGCGAAGCCAAGCAGCAGCGCCACGCCCAGCACAATCTCGCAGGTAATGAGAAAGACGGAGAAGGCCAGCACATGCGGGAGTAGCCATGGCAGATTGAGCACTGCCGGCTCAAAAAACTCCGTCATCTTATTGGCCAGCCCGCTTGGGTCATTGGCCTTGACAAGGCCGGAGAAGATGAAGAGCAGGCCCATCACTACCCGCAGTATTTGCAGGAAGATGTTAAGGCCGGGGGATTTTCTCTGAGTAGCAGTAGATGTTGCCATGTCCTTTGAAACGATGAAGCCGGAAAATTATGCGGCTTCGGAGATTTTAATAAGCGCGAAAACCGCGTAGTTGATAATGTCCATGAAGTTTGCGTCTGCACCCTCGCTTACTTCCGTTCTGCCGCTGTTGGCAATGATTTGCCTGATGCGCAGCAGCTTTACAAGAATAAGGTCAACGAAGGATTCCTCGCACAGGTCACGCCACGCCTCGCCGTAATCATGGTTCTTCTGAAGCATCAGGGCTTCCACCTGCAAGGCCTGCGCTTCGTAAGCCTGGGCCGCGCTTTCTACCGGCCATTCCCATTCATCATCGCCTTGCGCGGCTTCCTGTATGAGCGCGATGATGCCGTAGTTCACGATGCCGACGAACTCGCTGGGGATGTCATCGGCTATAAGCTGCACGCCTTTCTCCTGAATCTGCCGGATGCGCCAGGCTTTGATGTAAATCTGGTCAACGATGGAAATGGGCCGCAGCACCCGCCAGCTCGTGCCGTAATCGGCGGCCTTGCGCAGAAACAGCGCCTTGCAGCGTGCAACAACCTGCTGATATTGCTGAAGGGTAGGGGAAGTGGAATTGGCAATGCCGGCGTCCTGCATTTTCTTTGGTAGTAACGATGGGTTTCAAAAATACGCTTTTGCCGGTAGCGCCTTCGGTGGTCAGCCGGGGCCGGCTACTGGATTTGTCCCGCCCGGTGGTAATGGGCATCCTAAACGCTACGCCGGACAGCTTTTATACCGGCTCAACTGACTTTGACGATACGCTCCGTCTCGCCGAAAAGATGCTAAAGGACGGAGCAGCCATTCTGGACATAGGCGGAGCCTCGACCCGTCCCGGCGCGGAAGATGTTTCTGTCGTTGAGGAGTTGCAGCGGGTTATTACGGTTATTGAAGCCATCGCACAACGCTTCCCGCAAGCCTGGCTGTCGGTAGATACTTTTCATCCCGAAGTTGCGGAGGCCGCCATTGCTGCCGGCGCACACATAATCAACGATATTTCTGGCGGCCGGGATGCTGCCATGCTGCAAACCGTAGCCCGCCTGCGTGTACCCTACATTGCCATGCACATGCAGGGCACACCGCGCACTATGCAGCAAGACCCGCAGTATGATGACGTGGTGCGCGAAGTGTTTGACTATCTCAAAGACGTTACGCTCCGCTGCAAGGCCGCCGGCATTCACGACCTTATTCTTGATCCTGGCTTCGGGTTCGGCAAGACGGTTGCGCACAACTTTTCCTTGCTCAATGAGCTAGGCACTTTCCGCGCGCTTGGCAAGCCCATCCTCGCAGGCCTTTCCAGAAAAAGCATGATATGCAAGCCGCTCCGCGCGAATCCTGACAAGGCGCTGAATGGAACGACCGCCCTGCACATGGCCGCGCTGCGCGAAGGCGCTTCTATCCTGCGTGTACATGATGTGCGTGAAGCCGTAGAAACAATCCGCCTTTTTAGCTTGATTCAGTAGTTAGCCCAGCATCGGGTGCCGCTTAAACTCCTGCTCGCGGTCAAACAAATACCGGTACGTCACCAGCCGCCGGTTGCGCACGGTGTCAAGGTGCTCAGCGATGTTTACCATCTTCGGGTTGAAGTCGCCGATCCACTGCATCTCGTAGCGCTTATACTTCCCGCGGCCCTGTATCACCTTTGCCGCCTCCGTCACCATCAGCGCATCCACGCCCTTACCCTGATGCTCCGGAATGATGCCAAACACAAGGCCCACAAAGCGGTCGCACTTCCCGAACTGCTTTAGCCACAGGAAATGCAGCTTCTGCAGCAGCCCGAACTTCCCGTTCAGGTGGCGGAACCACTGATTCAAATCCGGCAGGTTTACCCAGATGCCCACCGGCTCATCTTTGTAGTACGTGAACCACGTGATGTGCTCATCCATCACTGGCTTCATGCTCTTAAACATCTTCAGCGCCACGCGCTCCTCAATCTCCTTACCGCCGCCGTGGCCCGCCCAGGCCTTGTTATAGACATACGCAAAGTCCTTCGCGAAGCGCGAAAGCTCGCTCTTCTTAATAGGCACCACCTGGTAATTCGCATCCCGCATCAGCGCCGCGTGCCGCTCCTGAAACTTCTCCGGCAAGGGCGTAGCCGTCTCCCGCGCAAAGCATATCTGCCCGAAATACTCCCTAAACCCATACCCCTCAAACAGCCGCTGATAATAGGGCCGATTATAATTCATCTGGTACAGCGGCGGGTGAAACCCATCCACCAGCAGCCCCCACCACGCCAGCCGCTCGCCAAAGTTGATAGGCCCGTCCATCGCCTCCATGCCGCGCTCCCGCAGCCATTCGCGGCAATGGTCAAACATGAAATGGGCCGCCGCATTATCGTCAATGCACTCAAAAAAGCCCACGCCGCCCGTCGGCTGCTCCTGCTTGTATTGCTTATTCACGAAGGATGCTATGCGGCCAATCACCTTCCCGCCATCATCCCTTAGCAGCCAGCGCGTGCACTCGCCTTTCTTAAAAAACTTATTCTGCGCCGGGTCAAAGACGGCCTCAATGTCCTTATCCAGCGGGCGTATCCAGTGCGGGTCGTCGCGGTAAATGGCCACGGTCAGCTCGCGGAAGGCTTGCTCCTCCGCCTTCGTTATTACTTCGTGCATCTTCATCGTGCCCAAAAGTAGGCTCGTAACGATTTTTATTAAGTCAGACTTCCGTTCGCTCCCTCCCGATAGCTATCGGGACGTTCCTTACCGGCGAAGGCGTATTGAATGCTCTTGCTTTCCGAAAATTCGGAATAAGGCAAAAAATCTGTGGGGTAGCCTTCCGAATATTCGGAATGGTAGTCGGCAGCCGTCGGGCCCTATTCCGAAAATCCGGAATAGGAGTCTAAAGCTGTCGGGGCGTACTTCCGGATTTTCGGAATAGGGGTCAACACCTTTAGCGCCCTATTCCGAATATTCGGAACAGGGGTCTAAAGCTTTAGGGTAGCATTCCGAATATCCGGAAGGCTACCCGACAGCTTCAGGGGGCCATTCCGAAAATTCAGAATCTGATAATCAGGCGTTTATGGGGTGTTTTAGTTGTGCTTAGACCCGAGTCTAAGCACTTACATGCAGATAGTACGAGTCAATCAGGGGATTGTCTGCCCGGCGCGCGCTTAGACTGGGGTCAAAGCGCAACGGTGGCTTTTTTGTGCCTAAGGAGAACGGCGCTATTGAGAAGACACTTTTAGCAGGCTAATTATAAACCACGTAATAAAGAAAGCAGCACCAATGGATACGGTCAAGCCAAATGAAATCAAATGCAATCTGCTCTCCTTACCACGAACAAGTCTTAATGAGAAATAGGAGCATGCTGCGATTAAGGGGACTAAAAGGAAATCAAGGTTAAAAAATATCTTGTGAAACAATGTCATTCCTCCAGTTTGGTTTAGGCGCGCAACCACCAAAACGAATATTCCGATAACAAAAAAGGCAGTAGCAAGCATGAGCAGATTTTTCTTTTTTGCCTTGTAGGAAGTAAGGATTAGCCATTGTGTGCCGACTAAAAGTAGCATTGTCGGTACCACGTATAGGTAGATGAGATAGGTAAAATGCAGCATTGCAGGTTCCGTTCTAACGAATATACATCCCACGCGAAAAGCTCAATCAAGGAATAACCGCCCAATGGTTCCTGTCATTGCGGGCCTGACCCGAAATCTGCGCAATCAGGGCTGTGGGATTTCTATTGAGCTAACCGGCAGTATCCCGGCAGATTGCGGGTCTGCTGCCCGCAATGACAGCTATGATCAGGCTTTTCCCAGAGCTTACGCGAAAAGCGGACAGCCGGGAACAAAAAGTTGAGCGGGTTGAACAGTTGAACCCGCTCAACCCGCTCAACTCCTCAACTTACCTTCGCCGCCTATGCATTACAACCGGCTGCTCGTCACCGCCGCCCTTCCATACGCCAATGGGCCCGTGCACATCGGGCACCTCGCGGGTTGCTACCTGCCTGCGGATATTTATACGCGTTACCAGCGCGCGCAGGGCCGCGATGTGAAGCTCATCTGCGGGTCGGACGAGCACGGCGTGCCCATCACCATCCGCGCCATGAAGGAGGGCATCACGCCGCAGGAGGTGGTGGATAAATACCACAACCTTATCCGCGAATCCTTTGCGGGTATGGGCATCCGCTTTGACGTGTACAGCCGCACATCATCGGCCGTGCACCGGGATACGGCGCAGTCTTTCTTTAAGAAGCTCTATGATGACGGCGCCTTTGAGGAGCGCGAAAGCGAGCAATACTTTGACCCCGAAAAGGGGGTCTTTCTCGCGGACAGATACATCGTAGGCACCTGCCCGGTGTGCGCTAACGCGAATGCCTACGGCGACCAGTGCGAGAAGTGCGGGTCGTCCCTCTCGCCCGAGCAGCTCATCAATCCACGCAGCGCCCTCAGCGATGCTACGCCGGAAAAGCGGATGACGAAGCACTGGTACTTCCCCCTGAATAAGTACGAAGACTGGCTGCGCGAATGGATTGTGGAAGGCAAGAAGGACGAGTGGAAGAGCAACGTGTATGGCCAATGCAAAAGCTGGATAGACGCCGGCCTGCAGCCCCGCGCCATGACGCGCGACTCTAACTGGGGCGTGCCGGTGCCGATAGAAGGCGCGGAGGGCAAGGTGCTGTATGTGTGGTTTGACGCGCCTATAGGCTACATCTCTGCTACAAAGGAATTGACGTCGATGTGGAGCGATTACTGGCAGCGGGAGGATACGAAGCTGGTGCACTTCATAGGGAAGGATAATATCGTGTTTCACTGCATCATCTTCCCGGCTATGCTGAAGGCGCACGGCGGCTTTGTGCTGCCGGATGCGGTGCCGGCTAACGAGTTCCTGAACATAGAAGGGGAGAAGGTGAGCACGAGCCGCAATTGGGCGGTGTGGGTGCACGAGTATTTGGAAGATTTCCCCGAAGGGGCCGACCTGCTGCGCTATGTGCTGTGCGCGAATGCGCCGGAGACGAAGGACAATGACTTTACGTGGAAAGACTTCCAGACCCGCATCAACAGCGAGCTGAATGCGAACCTCGGCAACTTCTTCAACCGCGCGATGGTGATGATGCACAAGCTGTGCAACGGCCGTGTGCCGCCGCTGCATGAAGCGCGGATGGACAAGCAGGACAGGGAATTGATTGCAGCCATTAAGGAGGCAAAGGCTACGATAGAAGGCTACCTGGAAGGCTACCGGTTTAGGGACGCGCTGGCGGAGATTATGGCGCTTTCCACGAAGGGGAATAAGTATCTGCAGGAGAAGGAACCGTGGCAGGTGGTAAAGCGCGTGTCCGAAAACCCGGCGGAGCAGGAAGTGATAGATAACTGCATCCACCTGTGCCTGCAATTATGCGCGAACCTGGCCATCTACGTAGCCCCATTCCTGCCATCAACGGCGGATAAGATGTGCCACATGCTGAAGGTGGTGGACAGGATGCTGCTATGGGAGAATGGCGGGCGCATAGACCTATTGAAGGTGAATTATCCGCTGCGCGAGCCACAGTTGCTGTTCCGGAAGATTGAGGATGCGGAGGTGGCGGCGCAAATTGAGAAGCTGCATGCCGCGAGTATAGGCAACAAACAAACCCAAACATCAAAACCCGTGGAAGCTCAAACGAAACCAACCGCGAAGCCGGAAATAGCCTTTGATGATTTCGCCAAAATAGACCTGCGTGCTGGGACGATTGCCGCTGCTGAGAAGGTAGAGAAGGCGGACAAACTACTGAAGCTGACGGTGGATATGGGCAGCGAGATGCGTACGATTGTGTCGGGTATTGCGATGTACTTTGCGCCGGAAGATATTGTGGGGAAGCAGGTAACGGTGGTCGCTAACCTTGCGCCGCGCAAGATGCGAGGCATTGAGAGCGCCGGGATGATACTGATGGCGGAAGACGCGGACGGTAGGCTTGTATTTGTATCGCCAATGAATACAGTTCAAGCAGGGAGCGAGGTGCGGTAGAAAGGGTTAACAGCCGCGCTATATTGATAATTGACCTTATTGTGTGAACGCCTTAACAGGCGTGAGCCTAACTTTACGCTTTCTCAAAACCAAGAGTGTTATTTCTACTGCCGCTTGACGGCTCAACTTTTTTACGGGGTCATTCCTGAATTGTTGCCGATCCTTCAGATGAACTAATTCCCCTTTAAAAACGTTTCCTTAGTACGCATGGCCATTTTCCTATTCTTCGTTGCTATTTGGTATCTATCCCTATTTGGGCAATCCTTTTTCCAGCACCGCTACGCCGCCCACAGCGCTTTTAAGATGAGTAAGGGTTGGGAGCGGGTTTTCTTCGTTGTCTCTTACATTTTCCAGGGCACTTCTTACATGAGCCCGCGCGCCTATGGCATTATGCACCGGATGCATCACGCCTATACGGATACCCGCCGCGATCCGCATACGCCTCAATTTTCCAAGAACTTGGTGGAGATGATGTGGCGTACCCGCCGCTTCTACCGCGACATCCTGAAAGGCCGTATGGCGGTGGATGAGAAGTACACAAAGAACTTACCTGAATGGCCTGCTTTTGATCGCTGGGGCGATTCTATTGCTTCCACCATTCTTTGGGTAGCGCTTTATTCAACCTTCTTTTACTTCTTCGCGCCGAATATCTGGTGCTGGCTGCTGCTACCGGTTATTATTCTTTCCGGCGCGGTGCATGGCTCGGTGATTAACTGGTTTGCGCACAAGTACGGCTACATCAATTTCCGCCTTACGAATACAGCTAAGAATCTCCTCATTGTAGACTTCCTAATGCTGGGTGAGTCGTATCACAACAATCATCACAAGCATCCGTCAAGCGCCAACTTCGGCCGCCGCTGGCATGAGATAGACCCAACTTATCTTGTAATTCGTGTGCTTGCGTGGATAGGCATCATCAAGCTGCCGAAACTGGCACCTGTGTCGGTTGAGGCTTCCAAAAATGAGCTGGTGGAAGAAGCGGCCTGATAAATCTCCACCTTTATATAAAGAGATAGAAAAGCCCCGCAGATGCGGGGCTTTTCTAATAATTAGGTAAATGATTTCGTTCGGCTTAATCCTAGCTTCGCCTTCGTCTTGGCGGCATTGCGCCGGCGAATAAGTAGCCGAACGCCTTGCACCGTCATCAGCAAAGCCTTTCCGGCAGCGTAGCCAACCGCGATTTCCACAACGAGTTTCTTTAGGAGTGACGGTTTTTGTTTTGCTTTCCTGACACCTTTTCGGGCTTCTTCCCAATCTTCAAATAATGCCTGCTTTGTCTTGCGGCGACTGCGTAGCATTTTAAGGGCCGGCTTTGCCAGCGCGAGTGCTAACTGCCAATCACTTTTTGCAGAGAACATTTCCATCACAGAGCCCATCACGCCTTCTTTCGCAGAGGCGGACACTTTGCTTCTCCCCGACTCCGCAAGCGGGTTCAGATCGGAAGCTTTCGTAAACCGGCGCTCGTAACGCAAGCGAATTTTTTCGCGCTTCAATTCTTCAATGCTGCTCAACTTTTTGCGGTAGAGTTTCATCAGGTATCAGTTAAGGATTGCTATGCGCTTAATCATCCACTTTTACGCGGTGGCGATCTTTGTCTTCAATATCATCATCCTCGTCATCATCACCTTCCGTAAGCACGCGAATGAAAATGCCGGCAAAGGCCTTCGTAATGCTGTTGCGCGCCAGAAAAATGCCGAGCATAAGCAAAATGAACAAACCGGCGGTGGCAAAAGCACCGCCAACGCGTGAGTTGAGCAGCGTTGAGAGGGTCTCCATGATACCCCAGCCAATGAAGGAGAGTGTGGAGATGGCTAGAAAGATGTAAATAATGGAGATGAGCAGATGCCCGATAACGTTGGACGTGCGCTCAATGAGGCCCAGTTTGAATAGACCCAAACGTACATCCACGTACGCAGTTGCCTTGTCCTTCCATTGGGTGAAGAGATTCATCATCGCTAAGGTGATGCTCCGTGTTAGGCGTTATAGATTTCCTGCTCCAGGTCCTGGCTCTTCTTGGAGAAGCGATCTTTCACCGTGTCTTGCAGATCGCTATACTTGTCCTTGAGCTGGCCTTGTATGTCGGAAATTTTACTTTTAAGGGCGTCAATGGTTTCGCTGCGGCTTTCTTTATCTGTAGCGAGCACATAACCTACTGCTGCGCCTACTGC
Organism: Chitinophagaceae bacterium; assembly: GCA_965246785.1. GTDB lineage: Bacteria > Bacteroidota > Bacteroidia > Chitinophagales > Chitinophagaceae > UBA1952. The sequence goes on along the minus strand of CBDFFM010000013.1, from coordinate 46,357 downwards.
TGCGCCTATGAGAAGGGTGGCTACTGTTTTTCCGGTGTTTGCCATGGTGTGATGGTTTTTTTTGTTTGGAAATGAAAATTGTTTACAGCGGCGAAGGTTAAAACATCATGCCATTCAGTGCCCGGCTGGCGCGGTTTTGATTGCGACCATGCCGCGCATGATTACCCCGCTTCAATTAAAGCAGCTTGTGCTGCTGATGCTCATTCTGGGCGCAACAGTTCTGCTGGTCTGGACGCTCTATCCTTATCTGCCAGGGCTGCTTGGGGCAGTGACGCTTTACATTCTGCTACGCAACTGGTTTTTCAGTCTTACCGTGGTGCATGGCTGGAAAGGCTGGCTGGCGGCTACAGTATTTATCATCGGCTCTATAGTTGTGTTTGTGCTGCCATTTGCCGGTGCCGCGTTGCTGATAGCGCCAAGGATGAGCGCATTATTGCACAACCCCGCGCTTGTAACCAATGCGCTTACCACCATCACCGCAAAGCTGCATCAATCCATCCCGCAGCTCGCTGTTGATGAAGGGCAGATGAGCAAGATGCTGCAGAAGGCTTCCAAGAACCTTCCTTCCTTTCTGGGTGGAACGCTACAAGTACTTACCAATCTGCTATTGTGCTTCTTCCTGCTTTACTTCATGCTCATCTCCGGCAGGCGTATGGAGCGGCAGCTTCAGGATTTTATTTCCCTCAAAGACGAAAGCACGGACGACTTATGGGAGGCTACCCGTATTATGGTCGTGTCCAACGCTATAGGTATTCCGGTGCTGGCGGCTATACAAGCCGTGGCGGCCACGGTAGGCTTTTTAATTTTCGGCTTGGAAGGTGCGGTGCTTTGGGGGCTGCTCACCGGACTGTGTTCTATGCTGCCAGTAGTGGGCACGGCCATTACCTGCCTGCCTATTGTAGCGTACCTGTATGCCACCGGCAATAACGGCGCGGCTACCGGACTGCTGCTTTTCTACGCCATTGTGATTGCTAACATTGACAATGTCGCTCGCTTCACATTGCTGCGCAAATTGGGCGATGTGCATCCGGTCATTACGGTAGTAGGTGTGCTCATCGGCGTACCGCTGTTTGGGTTTATGGGGCTGATCTTCGGGCCGCTGCTACTTTCTTACATGCTGCTGCTCTTCCGCATTTACCGGATAGAGTTTTCGGGGCGGCATGCGAAGGGTGTAGTGCAGGAAGCGCCAGGCGTCACCCTTTCAAAAGGCACTTAGCTGTCTGCCGGCACTGCATTTTTATTTCTGAGAAAGGGTTGAAAGTGGGAAAACCTGTTCCCGCAAAGGTTGTTACCCATCATACCGACCAATAAAACCGCTACTTAAGGATTACAATCCTCAAAAGACGAATTTCAGGCTTTTTGGCAGTGAACCTACTGCTGTTTAGAATTCCTGACCGCCATAATAGACGCGGTAAAAATTCTCACCAATCCGGTAGCGCAGCACATCGTAATTCAGTTCCCAACCCTCCACTTCAGCCGCGGTTACGTCATATACCTCGCCCCCGCTGAACATGCGCAACACATGCGCCCGGCTTTGGTAAACGAGGGAGTTATATTGCACCGTGTACGAGTCTGGATAATAGCTATCCATCTGCGTAATTTCGCCTTTATAAAAAACGCGGAAATAGCCGCCCGCGTCGCGGAAGCCCACTACATTGTCACCCACCTGATAGTTGGGGCGAAAGAACCCGAGGTTGTAGATGCTGTCGGCATAGTAAATCTTGAAATAGCCGTCGTTAGACACGTAAGCCACCAGATTGTCGCCGGCAGTATAAGATTGTGGCGGGAAGCTTTCGGCCAATATGGTCTTGCCGTCGTGGAAAATTTTGAATATGTTGCCGGCATCCAGATAAGCAACCGTGTTGCGGCCCACGTCAAACCCGGTAGCGGGGTAGTCTTCCTGTGTAAGAATGGCCCCGTGATAGAGAATGTGGAACTGCCGGGCGAAATTGTTATAAGCTGCGATGTTGTCGCTTACTTTTATTTGCTCCACGGCATTGCCAGCCAGAAAGGATTCTACGGGAATGACAGCGCCGTTGTAGTAGGCTTTATACTCATTGCGCACACCGTCCAGAAAGACTACAATGCTGTCGCCGAGGTAATACTCATTGCAAAGGAGAGAAAGGTTTTTCACCGCGCCGCGATCAAAGACATTCAGCGACTTAGCGTTTAGAAAAATGGTCAGGTCGTCGCTTGTACGGAAGGCGTTGGTAAAGCCTGTGTTGAGCGTACGCACACCGCCGCCGTAATAGATTTTAAAGGAGCGGGCATTGTCTAAGTATGGGATATTGTTGCGACCAATGCGCAGTTCTGTAGGAGGCAGATAGTCAATCTTGCGGAGGATGCCATTGTCCCATACCATCACCTGATTTTGGATATTGGTATAAGCAGTCAGCGGTTGAGCACGGAGGCCACTTAAGTCGCAAAGCAGGAAGGCAAAAAGCAGGGCCAGTATCCGATTCATAGGTATAAAGAGGCAATGAGCGGGCCAAATGTCCGGCAAAGCGGCAAGAAATAAAAAAGCCAGCCTGAGAACAGGCCAGCCCCTATAAACCCTATCACTATGAAAACTAAGCGCAAGATAAAGCCGGTATCCGAAAACGAAGCGATTATGCCAGCGGATAACAAGAGAAACACAAATATCCAAGCATTACACACCTTAACTGCTGATAGCAAAAATCCCGGCTCTTGAGGCCGGGATTTTAAATAGCAAAGAACAAACATGCGCGCGCTGTTGACTAATGCCTCTTAGCGCACCAGCGTTACATCACCCCTAAAAAGGCCGGTCGTTTTGTCTGGGTAGCCAATGCGGATAATATATTGGTAGGTGCCCACTTCCTGGTCTTCGCCATTCCATTGGCCGTCCCAACCCTTGTTGGCATCTGTAGTTGAGAATACTTCCTGACCCCACCGGTTGAATACACGGAATTCCAGCAGCTTTCGCGTGCCCATATTGCTCACACGGAACAGATCATTGCGACCATCTCCATTTGGCGAGAAGGCTGTAGGTACTGTTACACTACCGCTATAATCAATGGATATTAACACGCTGTCTGACGCTATGCAGCCATTTATATCCTTACCATACACAACATAAGTGGTGGTTTCATTTGGCGTAGCTAGTGGTGCCGGAGAGTTGGCGTCGGAAAGCTGGCGTGCAGGGCCCCAACTGTAAGTCTGAGCACCGTGCGCGAAGAGTTGCACACTCTTGCCGAAGCTAATCATCGTATCTCGTGTGTCAATGACAACTTCCGGTAACGGGTTTACATAAACAGTTATGCTCAGCGTATCAGGACAACCGGTGCTGTAAGTCGGATTAATGGGGTTACCATCTCCGATGTTATTACTAAACACAACGGCATATGTGGTCGTAACAGGTGGCGTGGCAACCGGGTCGGCGCAATTGGTACAGGTAAGCGAGCCGGATGCGCTGCTGAAAGCGCCGCCATGCACCTCAAACCATTGGTAAGCACTGCCGCCGGTCGCATGCAGCGGTACGATCTGATTAAGGCAGGCGACGGTATCAACCGGCCCTACGAACAGCTTATGGTCAGGCACAGTAATGTGCAGGGAGTCCTTCACGAGGCAGCCATTACGGCCAACTGTGAAAACAGCATAGTTTATGTCACGGGCTATATAAGCAATCGGATTCTGGACATTGGAGTCTTTAAGATTGTTGCCTACAGCCCAATGATAGTCAAACGGTAGTGTGGGAGGTGCACAATAATTGAGCTTCACAACAGGCCGGTCATAATACACCTGAACAGTAGCAGCATTGCCGCCGCATACATTCAGGAGGTTGTCGTACTTCTGAATGGTCATTCCCGGAACCATGGCCACTACGTCATTGCCACTTATATTAGGAGTAGCCATCGGGCCCATGCATATGTCCACCAGAAGGTTCGTTGAAGTATCCCAGTTGTATGGCTGGCTGAACACGATTTTGTTCCAAGCGTTAGGCGTCAGTGCATAACTGCTATAATTCGCTACAAGCGTAGCGCTATTATCAAAAGTGGCGTTGGTAGCCGGCGTGATGAACTTATCGTACCGGACGCAAGCAAGGGAAACATTAAATCCTTGAAGTGGTGCAGTGCCCAGAATGGCTCCAAGGGTCTGGAAGGACAGAGAATTAAGTGTACCGCTATATAATCCGGAACCGAGAAGCTCCGCCTTAGGAATGATAAATTGGTACTTATGATATGCAGCACCGGAGTAAAAAGGTGAGTTGACCGCGCTGGAAGGGCCATTATTACCTACACCCACCGTTACCGAGTCTTCCTGGCTACATTTAACATTGCCCAGTACACCGCAGGGAAGATTGGCGTATGGTGCGGGGCCGTAGGCCTGAGATTGTAATTGAACATAGGCCGGCCGGCAAACTATTAGCGGCTCCTGCAAAGCCTTTATCGTTACAGTAGTATCAATAAATACTACGACAGTATCGCTGCTTTTGCAGACATAGGTCGGGTCGTTGGTAGTGGCAACATAAGCGTAAGAGCGGGGTGGTGTGGCCAGCGGGTTAGGACAGCTCGTACAAGTCAGATATTCGGCAACAGCCCCGCTTAGGTTAGTCCAGGTAACTGTGCTTGCCGGGTTGGCATTTGTGCCAAGCTTCACGGGCCGCTCACCCAACGGACACACAAGCAAATCAGGACCGGCATTGAGACCGGGTAAGACATTAACTGTAAATGTGAATTCGTTTCGTAACGTAATTTCCTGCCCAACCGCACAGGTACTATCCACAGCAACAATGGAAAGCGTATAAGGGCCTACCTGAGACGCTGTTGGCGTCCAACTGACGGTCATGTACCCAGTGCCGCCCGTTACGGTCGGAGTCATGGTCATGCCTGTTGGCAATGCACTGCCTGGGCGCATATATATAAGGCCGTTCGCATTATTTGAATGCGCGTTGATTATAAAGTTCAGCGGTATTTGGGGACATGCACTCAACACTACATCACCCCCGGTCGTGTCAATCCGTTTAACGCCGGTCAGGCTTTGCGGGATGGTATCTATATAAGGAGGCGTATTCGTACAAGGCAATACCGTTATCGTAGCATCGCGCGAGGCATAAGATATCTGTTTGCCGGTGCCACGCTCATAGGCTGTAGTACGGAAGCCAAATACATATTTGCCTTGGTTGGTCGCAAGGAAGTTAGCTTTACCTGACACCGGAGATACGTTGTAGTAGGATGGCGCGGTAGTACCTGCAGGTTGAGTGGAACTATAACCTGCATTGTATACCACCGTGGTAGTGTTAGTCTGTTGTGGAGCGTAGTTTGACGTGGACAATGAATCTCCATCGGGGCTAAACGGCAGGCTTGAAAATACGCTTGGCTGATTGGTGCAGCAAAAAGTGAAAGGGAGGCCATTGTAACGTGGCGTACTCGCATTATAGCGTATCAGATTGTTTATACCCGCCTCAATATAAAACTGTGGCCCAGACAGGCCATTGATATTAGCGTATGTCGCTAATCGACAGCACGATTGCCAGGTAAATTTCAAATCCGAAGAACGAGTCGGCACTGTTACCGTGTCTTCGTATTTGCGCATTGTGTACCCGGAATAGGTAGTGTTGGCCAATACCCGGCAGGAGTTAATAGAAGAGAAAGCGGGACATAGAAAATCAAGCGTATCCTCATATCTTCCGCTTGGCAGCAATACACTCGTTGGGTTGCGCGTAATGGGCGTAAAGCCTCCAGTGGCAGACGATATCGTCAGATTGCTGTAAGTCGTAGTACCCAATTGCAGGTTGTTGCCCACGCAAATCCGGTACAATATCATCGTCACCTTATACTTCATATTCGTCGGCCCGGTGCCGATATAGTCCACATACATCTCAATAGAAGACAAGTGGTCAGCGTATGACTTGACGGAGCCGAAGCAGCCCATCAGCATCAGGAAGAAAAACAGTACCCTGCAGCGTAGGTTTGATTTCATATAAATGTCAGCTTAGACTTAAAAAGCGAAAGTTACGGCAAAGGCGCCGTTTGGCAACAAAGACGGCAAATTGCAGCTAACGGTTTGGTGCAGACCAGAAGTTTTTTACCTTATCAATGGCTTCTGTCATGTCTAACCTTCTCATACACTTAAAGTGCCCACGGGGGCAACGGTTATATCCCAGCTTGGAGCAGGGATGACAGCTCAGCTTTTTATTTTCCATAATCACGCTCAGCGGATTCACTCGGCTCTTTAGATTATTGCCTCCGTAATAAGGAAACATGCCCAGCCACGGCGCTGTATTCCCCCAAAGCGAAATCACCGGCTTGCGAAAGGCCGTAGCAATGTGCATCAGACCGGTGTCGTTGCTCACTACCACACGCGCCCGCTCAATTAGCGCCGCGGACTCATTGATATTAAACTTTCCACAGGAATTATAAATTTTTATGGGGTCGTCCTCCGCAATCAGCCGGCCTTCATCCCTGTCTTCCGGCCCGCCGAGCAGGATAACAGGGTAGGGCACCGCTGCGCAAAACGCCTTCCACTGCTCCAGCGGCAGCTTCTTCGTATGGTAAGAGCCGCCAATCACGCAGCCCACGTAACCCGTCCAATGCGAAGTCGGAATATCTTCATTTGTAATCCGCGCCCGTTCCGGGATGTAATACTCAAGTCCGCCGCCGTCATTGCGGATGCCGATGGGCTTCACCGCTTCAAAGTAGCGCTCCACAATGCTCTCATCCGGCATCATGTTGATGCGCAGGTTCACCGCCACCCATTTTTCAACGTTCTTTTTTGGAAAAGAAGCGCTCTTCACGCCTTCCAACGCCGCCTTCACGCGGGCGGTGCGCAGGTTGTGATGCAGGTCGGCTATGAAGTCAAATTTTTCTGCTTTCAAAGCCGGCAGCGCCTTTTCTAAATCATCTTCCAGCAGGTGCAGCTTATCAATATGCGGGTTTGCGGAAAGAACCGGCGCGAACTGCGCCTTCGTGAGGTAGTGGATTTCCGAGCCGGCCGGGAGCTGTGCCCGCAGGCAGCGCAGCACCGGCGTAGTCAGCACAATATCGCCGATGGAAGAAAAGCGGATTACGAGGACTTTCATTGGGCGCGTAAAGTTGGCGGGTAAAATGCGCATTCCGTCAGGCAAAAGCAGGTGGTTGCGCAACAATTGCAGGAATAGATTTTTTGCTGCGCAAGCCTGTCAGCGCCAAACGCTTTCGGCTGACAAAGGGTCGGCATTATGCAGCCGGCGCGGCATTTGAAATACTCAGGACACAACTATGAACACCAACAACTTCACCATAAAAGCGCAGGAAATCCTACAGGCCGCGCAGCAAATTGCATTCAATGCGGAAAGCCCGAGCATTGATTCCAGCCACCTCCTAAGAGCGCTGTTGGACGATGCCGAAGGGCCCATTGCTTACCTATTGAAAAAGGTCGGCGCGAATCTGTCTTTCATAGAAACGCGGCTCAATGACCTTATAGCCCGCGGTGCAAAAATCAACGGAACATCTGCAGCGCAAAGCCTTTCGCGCGATGCGAATAATGCCTTGCTGCGTGCCGGCTCCATTCTCAAAGAATTCGGCGACGAGTTCGTGACGCCGGAGCATATTCTGCTCGGCATCGTGGTTCAGAATGATGATACTGCCAAACTTCTGAAAGACGCCGGCGTCAGTGAGAAGAATCTGATTGCCGCGATAAAAGAGCTACGTAAAGGCAGCACCGTCAACAGCCAGACTTCCGATCAGCAATACCAGACCCTTGAACGCTACGCGAAGAATCTGAACAAGCTCGCGCAGGACAATAAGCTAGACCCGGTCATTGGCCGCGACGAGGAAATCCGCCGCACGCTGCACATCCTCTCCCGTCGCTCTAAGAATAACCCAATCCTTGTCGGCGAGCCTGGCGTTGGTAAGACGGCCATCGTAGAAGGCCTTGCCCACCGCATCATCAACGGCGATGTACCCGACAACCTGAAGAGTAAAGTGATTTTCGCCCTGGACATGGGGCAGCTCATCGCCGGCGCGAAGTACAAAGGCGAGTTTGAGGAGCGTCTGAAAGGTGTTGTAAAGGAAGTCGCAGAATCCAACGGCGAAATCATTCTCTTCATTGACGAAATCCATACGCTCATCGGCGCGGGCGGCGGTGGCGAAGGCGCTATGGATGCTGCGAACATTCTCAAGCCAGCGCTTGCCCGCGGCGAGCTGCGCGCTATTGGCGCAACGACGCTCAACGAGTATCAGAAGTATTTTGAGAAGGACAAGGCCCTGGAGCGCCGCTTCCAAAGAGTGATTATTGATGAGCCTTCTATGGAAGATGCCATCTCTATCCTACGCGGCCTTAAAGACCGCTATGAAAGCTATCATGGCCTGCGCATCAAGGACGCCGCCATCATCGCTGCCGTAGAGCTTTCCAACCGCTACATCACCGACCGCTTCCTGCCCGACAAAGCCATTGACCTCATTGACGAAAGCGCGGCCAAGCTGAAGCTGGAGATGAACTCCATGCCCGAAGAACTGGACGAGCTGGAGCGCCGCATCCGCCAACTGGAAATTGAGCGCGAAGCCATCAAGCGTGAGAATGACGAGGAGAAATTGAGCCGTCTGAATCACGACTTATCAACGCTGCAAGTTGAGCGCGATACGCTCAAAGCAAAGTGGCTGGAAGAAAAGGAGCTTGTTGACCAGATTTCTAAAACCCGCTCCACCATTGAGTCTTTGAAAGGCGAAGCCGAACGCGCCGAGCGCGAAGGCGATTACGGCAAGGTGGCGGAAATCCGCTACGGCCGCATCAAGGAAGAAGAAGCCAAAGCGGCAAAGCTCAACGAGCAGCTTCACGCGATGGACGACACCCGCAAGCGCCTGATGAAGGAAGAAGTGGACGCCGAAGACATCGCCGAAAACGTAGCGAAGGCCACCGGCATTCCCGTGCAGCGAATGATGCAGAGCGAGCGCGAAAAGCTGCTCCTGCTGGAAGACGAATTGCACAAGCGCGTCGTTGGGCAGGAAGAGCCGATTGCCGCCGTGGCCGATGCCATCCGCCGCAACCGTGCCGGGCTCAACGACCCGAAGCGCCCGATTGGTTCCTTTATCTTCCTCGGCACTACAGGTGTTGGTAAGACAGAGCTTGCAAAGGCGTTGGCGGAAGTGCTCTTTGACGATGAGCACATGATGACGCGCATTGACATGAGCGAGTATAGCGAGAAGCATAGTGTGAGCCGCCTCGTGGGTGCGCCTCCGGGCTACATCGGCTACGAGGAAGGCGGTCAGCTCACAGAAGCTGTGCGCCGCAAGCCTTACAGCGTTGTGCTCTTAGACGAGATTGAAAAGGCACACCCCGACACCTTCAATGTGCTATTGCAGGTGCTGGACGATGGTCGCCTGACCGACAACAAAGGCCGCGTGGTGAACTTCAAGAACACCATCATCATCATGACGAGCAACATGGGCTCGCACATCATCCAAGAGAATTTCTCCGACCTTAAAGACAAGGACGTGGATGAAGTGGTAGAGAACACTAAGGAACAGGTGATGGATTTGCTCAAGCAGATGCTGCGCCCCGAATTCCTCAACCGCGTGGATGATGTGGTAATGTTCCACCCGCTGATGAAGAAGGAAATCAAGGGTATCATCCGCATACAATTAGAAGGCCTGAAGAAGACCCTCGCGGAGCAGGGAATCACGCTGGAGTTCTCTGACTACGCGCTGGAATACCTGATGGAGCGCGGCTACGACCCGCAATACGGCGCCCGGCCGCTGAAGCGTGTGATACAGAAAGAAGTGGTGAACCTATTATCCCGTAAGATTATCGGCGGGGAGATAGACAAAACCAAAACCGTGCTCATAGACGTCTTTGACGGCGTAGTAGTAGCGCGGAACAACGGCGCTGCAGTAGCGCACTCATAAACATCAATAGCCATAAAAAGCCCGGACACGTATTGTTCCGGCTTTTTGTTGGTCAGCGTTCTGTTTATTTCCAATCATTCTTTGGGTCGCATACTGAGAGGCCTTTTAGTCTGTTGAGCTTCTCGCGTGGAGTGTATATTCGTTGGCGATAGTGCAAACAATTACCCTAAAATCACTTTTATGGAATTTGAAAATGTTCAGGTTAGGATTGAAAATTTCACGGCTGTATCCCTAACAGAAGAACTTAGACATCAAATAGAATTTACAGCTAGAAGAGCGTTGGCAGACATTCTAAAGGGAGAACTTAGCATGGTTGCCACAATTGAGGCGAACGCAGAAGATGGGTGGGTTGTATTTAGAATTGGAGAGCGTTACAAAGTATTATGATTGGAGTTGGTCAAGGTGCGCGTCTCTAAATAACCTGATTTTGTCAATTTAGCCCATGGCCAGATTCATAACGACAACTGAAATCTCCTATCTCACTGAAGATGCTATTAGAAATGGGAAGCAATGCGTGCTAATTGTAACCCCATATCTAAAAGTTCCGACACGATTTAGGGAGATAATTGAAGAGAGAGATAAAAGTGGCGATGTAAGAATTGTCTTTGTCTGTAGGCCGTTTGACTCAAAATCTTCGGAAAAGCGATGGTTAGAAAGTTTAACCGACACTGGTATTGTGTACTTGGAAAATGTGCATGCCAAATGTGTTTTAACTCCAGACCGTGCAATTGTTTCATCGCTTAATCTTTATGAATACTCAATGGTGAACAACATTGAGTTCGGATTTGTTGCAGATAAAGGAACCGACTTGGAAAACTATTTACTTGTAAGGACAGAATGCCTTCGTTTATTGAAAGATAAATGGGTATTGAGTTCTCGTCAAAAGATTGGAAAAGGCAAGGAAGGATATGACATAGTGCGTATTTCCAACGCGGGCGGTTTGTCTATGGGATTAAAACCAAGCGACTTTGCAATTGAACTTTAATCCCTCACGCTGGCCCCCGCGCTGGCGCAAGATTGAGGCGCGGCCTCTGCGCGTAAGCATCTTGTGCCTGACTGCAAGGCAAATTCTCGTTGTAAATTTGAGTAAATGCAGCAGCCCTTGTCCGCCGCTCAATGGATAGCCATCTACGAAATAGCCTTGCGCCATCTCAAAGAAGAATCGCTTGCAAAGTCTCTAGTGTTGGACATTGAAAAGACGCTCTTTCTTCCAACTTCCCGATAGCATGATTAAACAGATTGCGGGTCATGCCCGCAATGACAGGAACCTTCAGGCTACAGTTCGTTGATAAAGCTTTTCACAGCTGCTGCAAGCATTTTCGCTACCGATGATTATTCCTCAGTCTCATCAAGGCTGTCATTGCGGGCCTGACCCGCAATCCGCCCGTGTAAGCATTTGGGTAGGCGCTTCGGCTCCGCTCAGCGACCGGGATGCTTGACGCATCCAACACTTAGCATTTGCCCATAGCGTATGGTGTCTATTTGAGCAAGATGCTTTGGCGCTATGCTACTTAAGGGGCTTTGCAAAGAGCCCCGGTCAATAAGCGGAACCGAAGTGCCAATTCACAGCTCAAATTAGCTCACCGCAAATCCACCACCTCAACTTTCGGATGTGCCTTCGCATCAAAGGCAAACTGACTATCTGCTAATGGCGCATTCGGTGTAAACCCATTCACCTCGTACTGATACTGGTTACCGTTCTTTTCAAAAATATTCCCGCCGGCAATGGCTCCGTTCTTATCAATGGCCAGCTCCACCTTCGTGAACTGCGCGCCCTTGCCGGCCGCCGGCTGTAGCTCTATCACATCAACGGCCTTCCCGCCCACTTTCCGCGCAGCGAGGTAGCGGTAGCTGTATTCCTTATCGTAGAAATTGGTGAACAGCTTCGTGGGGCTCATTGTCTGCTCCGCCGGATTGTAAGCGCTTATCTGTACTTCATTCGCATCCTTCATGTACGTCCACACCGTCTTGCCGTCGCAGATGATTTCCTGTCCGGGAATGGTGATGTGATACTTCAGGCCTTTCATCAGAAAAGTGCCCTTCTTCGTGTCCTGTGCCTTGCCGTTCTTGCCTACAAGCTTTAAGGTAAAGCCGGATTTCAGCGTCTTCAGACTGCTCATCTTCTTCTGTGCTCCTTCCAGGATGGCTTTGGCCTTTGCATCCTGCGCCTGTGCAGTAGCGGTAAAGCAAATGGCGGCAAGCGCAAACAATAGTCGTTTCATATTCACCGGTTGTATGGCCGCGAAGTACGCCTATCAGACGTTAAAGCGTGTCTAAACAAAATGGGCACGCCCGTAACTGGCGTGCCCATTTACTGCTCACTAATTACTACTCACTTCTTCACCACCACATCAAAGCATGCAATCGCGGAGCATTCATTGCAGGCCAGGTCGCGGAAGGTGAAGCGGACGCAAATTTTGCCCTTCAGCTCGCAGCAATCAATCACCAGCGGAGGCGGCAGGAAGAACTTAATCGTCACCGGCCCGCTGATGCTGAACGGCGCCCCGTTATTCCAAACCACTTCGCGCGGATTCTGATAAACCGCCGTTCCGGTTGGATTAAAGGCGGTTGTTGTGACGCCGCCATACAGATTGATAAGGCCCGGCACCGCACCGATGACTGAAGCGCTGTTTACGCTCGCCCCATAGATACGGGAATGCCTTGCACGCCATGCACTCGTTATTGAAGTTGGAAGAGATGTCGTAGCTAATCACCTCTGCACGTACCTCGCTCAGCATGGCTGCGCCAAGTCCGGTAATGCCGAAGGCCTGCGTCGCAATGGTGGCTGCGCCGGAAGGTGCCGTAGCATAGCTCAGCGTACCGGGCGTCACCTTGATGTCGTACTTGCAGCACACCGTATCCACACAGGTAACGATGAACGACGACACGCAGCTATCGCAAAGCTTAGTCCCGCAGTAGCCATACAGCACAACTGTGTAAGTACCCGACACGGTTGGTGTGTATGTGAACGGCAGGCTGCCGGTAATGGCCGCGCCGACGGCCGGGATAAGCTTATAGCTCGCCGTACCGGCGCATCCCTTCTTGCCACAATTGTAAATACCATTGATGGTGAACGGCTGCTTGCACTTCCAGAGGTATTCTTTATTGCAGCCAAGCGTGTTCGTCGTAAGGCTATCACTGTAGGTTTTTTCATCCCACTTTGCTTTCTCGCAATCGCAATCGCAGTTTACTTTGAACTTAATCACACAGCTATCGCAAAGCTTATCCCCGCACCAGCCATACAGCGTGAGCGTGTAGGTGCCGGTAAGTGTTGGCGTAAAGCTTAGCGGCATCATGCCCGTGGTGGCAGGGCCAGTTGGCGGCTGGAGCTTGTACGTCACCTTACCCTTGCAGTTCGTGTCCTTACAGTTGTAAGTAGCAGTCAGGTTGTAAGGCGCATAGCAGTTAAGGTTGTAGCTGTTGTTGCAGACAAGCGGTTGCGGTACACCTCCTACGACGGCAACAGGGTCGCCGCCGTCATTAAGGCCTTGCGTCAGCGTTATGGCTCCCCACGTGCTGCCATTGCAATCACAGGGACAGGTAACGTTGAACTTAATGACGCAGCTATCGCAAATCCGGTCGCCGCACCAGCCGTATAGCTTTAGTGTGTACGTGCCGGTAAGCGAAGGTGTAAAGTTGAACGGAACCAAGCCGCTTACCACTGCGCCGCCTGGCGGTACAAGCGTGTAAGTAACCTTGCTCTTGCAGCTTGTATCCTTGCATACAAAGCTTGTGTTGATGTTGTAAATAGTCTTACAAACAAGTGTGTAAGTGCTGCCGCAGGTAATAGCAGTAACGACAGGCGGGGCGCTGCGGATGGGCACCGGCGGTACAACGGTCAGCGCAATGGGATTCCACTTGCTGCCAGCGCATTCGCAGCACTTCGCAGTAAACTTAATGACACAGCTATCGCAGATTTTAGAGCCGCACCAACCATAAAGCGTGAGCGTATAAGTGCCGCCCAGCGACGGCATAAGCGTCAGCGGGGCATTACCGGTGATGGCTGGCCCGGTGGGCGGCAAAAGGCTGTAGGTAACCTTTCCCTTACAGCTCGTATCCGCGCAAATAAAGGCCGCGTTGATGATGTACGGCTTCCCGCATTCCAGATTGTAAGTCCCCTTACAGTTGATAGCAGTTGGCGTTGGCGACGGTACTCCCTCTATACCCGGCGGCGCCATCATAATGTTCCCCCAATGGCTGTTCTTACAGCCGCAGGTATCGCAGGGCGGCACTACCACTGAATATCTGTTGCTGGTATCCTTGCAGATAGTAGCAGGGTCAGTGATGATGATGTAGTAGCTGCCTGTCTGCACGCCGAGGCCACCGTTGTTGTAAGAATTGCCGGTAGCGAGCAGCACGTTCGTAAAGGCATCATACCAGCTTATCTGATAAGTGGAGGCATACAGCCCAATGAGTGGTTTCGGCGCATAAATAGTGAATGGCCGTGTGCACTTGCAGGGAATACTGTCGCACAGGTGCGGGAAAAGGCCAGCCGCTGGCCGCCGGTTGATGGTGATACTGCTGCTGGAGGAGCAGCCGGTAGTAGGATTGGTAACCGTAGCCACATAAGTGCCCGCGCTGTACACTACGATGCTGGAGCCGGCAGCGCCGTTATTCCAGGTAATGTTGGAAGGGTAGTTCGTAACGGTAAGTATGATGGGTACGCCTGCGCAATAATCGCTCGCCGTAATGATTGGCAGCGCTGGCGTGGGGCTTACTACCACCGTTTGCGAGCACGTGTCCGCGCAGCCGTATTGGTTGGTATCTATGAGCTGGAATGATGTGCTGCTGGTTACAAACGGATGGCTGCCATAGACAGGCCCGCTGTTGAGCAGGGTTCCGTAATTGCTGTTCTCGTACCAACTGTATCCATGTCCCGTTATGCTTGGCGAAACCAACGTTACAAACCCGCCCGGGCTACAAAGCTGCTTGGACGGTGACATGGTGAAGCTCGCCTTTGGCTTTGCAACGGGCGTTACGGATACCTTGTTGGAGATGCAGGTGCAGCCGTTGGCGTTGGTAAGAATGACGTGGTAGTTTCCTGGTACGGCAGTGGTATAAGACACTGCATTATTCACGCCCGGTGCAGGCGCAAAAACGCCAGGCGAAGTTTCTACTTCCCACAGATAGGTGTACGTCCCCGCAGGAGCAGTCAGGGTAGCTGTGCCGCCCGGACAGATATAACCAGGCTGAATGGTGCAGCCGGAAATACCGGTCAGCACCGTATCCAACTTGGTGGCCGTACAGGGATTGCCCAGCAAATCTGTAACGCTGAGCGTAACGGTGTAAATACCTGCCGCCGCATAGGTGTGCACAATGGGCGAAGTATAGGCTGTAATACCATCCCCGAAATTCCACGTATAGGTAACAAAACCGCCCGGCGTAGAGCTGAAGCTTACCGGCGTGCCGGAGCAGACAGGAGCGTGAGCAATGGCTAGCTTGGTATAGGTAACTGTCTTGGTATCCGTCTTTACGCAGGAAATAGTGCCATCGTTGTACGTCATCGTCAGCGTGACGGTGTACGTTCCCGGCAGGGCATAGCAATGCTGCGGCGGATTTTGCAGGTTTGAGGTTGTGGCATCACCGAAATTCCAGAGATAGGTAACGAAGGAAGGATTGCCAAACAGTACTGAGTTGTTGGTTACATTCAGGCATCCATTGCAGCCCATTGTATAGGCAAAACCTGCCGCTATCGGGACGGTCGCCTGCGTAATAGCACAATTGCCGATGCAACTTGTCGGATTCGGGGTTGGTGGCCCTACGCAGAAGGTTACGCAATAAATACCCGGCGGGCCGTATGTATGGTTCTTTGGCGTGCCGGAGGAGCCCGTATCGGTCGTTCCATCGCCGAAATCCCAGATGATGCTGGAGTTGTAAGGATTGGCCGTCGTGGCCTTAAACCGCCATATACTGCAGCTTAGCTGCGTATCCAGCGTAACAACCGGCCCATTCGTATCCGGGCAGCAAATCTTCGGCATCAGCGTCGTCACGCAGCGCTGGCAGGAGCCGTAATTAATAAGCGCGGCATAATAGCCCGGCGTACTCGTGTTGTATAAATTGGAGGTAGAAGTGGTAGTGGTCGTCTGGAGAATGGTCGGGTTGTAAGCCGTGCATTGTCCGGCATGCCATTCATAGGTAAACGTTCCGGCGGCGGGCTTCAAAATCTGTACACCAACAGAGCCTTGCATGGCGCTCCCGGCCGTGCAATGCGGCAGCATGCAGGCAATCGGCGCCGCCTGTAGCGGCGTGTCAATCGACTTGCTGATGGCGGCGCTGCAGCCGCCTTTCGTAGCAACCACCGTGTAATTGTTCGCTGAATTGACGTTGATGGTCTGCGTTGTTTGCCCGAAAGGACTCCACACATATGCGCTGCCCGTCGGCGCGCCGGTTGCGGTCAGCGTCACCGTTCCCTGGCAGATGTCGGTAGCGCCGCCCGGCGAAATGCTAATCGTAAACTTCGGATAAACGGTGATTGGCGACAGCACCGTAGCATTGCCGCAACCGGTCGTCGCGCCCAACGTAATCGGCCCCCATGGCCCCGTGCCGCCCTGTCCGTGCCAGAGAATTGTAGCAGGATTTGCGCCCGGCAGTGAGATGACCGTTCCGGCTGCCGCCGGCAAAATTGTCCAGTTGATAATCGTACCCGGCGGCAAGGTGCCGAGCAGCGTGTCTAAAGTTGTTCCGTCCACACACACGTCCTTGGGGCCGGTAATCGCGCCCACTGTTGCCGCAGTAACGGTTTTACTGCCTGCTGGAATAATGCAGAACGGCGATGCGCTCTGCTTCAACTGAACGGTAAGCGTGCCAGACAAGGTTGTCCAAAGAACATTCACCGCATCGCCCGTCGCAAGTGTGAGCGCGCCCGGCTGAAAGGTACCGTTGCTCACCGTCCATTCATAATAATAGCCGCTCGGAGCCGGCGTGGTCATGCTGTAAGGATAGGTGCTGCCCGCGCAGCCGACAGCTGTACCGGAAATAGTCCCGGGAACAGGCACAGGCACCACCTTCACATTGGCGGATGCCGTCGCATTGCAGAACGCGCCAGGCGCACTTGTCGCAACGACCGCATAGTTTCCCGCATTGGCAAAAGTGGCAGTGTACGAGGCGCCCGTCGCTGAAGGCGGCGTTACACCAGTGCCGGGCGTAGTAACCCAGCCAAAGGTGCCAGGCAGGCTGGGGAAGAAGCTGACACTTTGCCCCGCGCAAATGGTGGAAGGCGCGAACAGGGAGAATTTATTCTGCGGTGTAATAGGAAAGCTGCCATTGGATGTGCAGCAGAGGTGCTTATTGTTTAGCGTTACGCTCAGGACATAATTATCGCCCGCAGTCGTGCCTGTCCAATCTATCACCGCGGTATTGTTGTCCGGGTAAGTGCTGATACGGCCCGTTTCATTCGCGCTGGCCGTTACGTTCATCAGTGTCCAGGTATAATCTGTTCCGGGCAGATAGGGGAGGGAATAGGCCGTTGAGCTAGGAATGCAGGGCGTAGCCGCGCCTGTGATGGCCGGCGTTGTAGGAATGATGGGAACAGTTGCATATGCCGTGCAGCCGCCGCAGGTTACCGAAAGCTGTCCCTGTGTCGTTCCGTTTCCCCATTGCACCGTAATGGTATTCCCGCTCGTGCTAAGCGTAGTGCCGCCTACCGGCGCGCCCCACACCGGGCTGACGCATCCCACAGCTGTGTACTTGGCAACAGCGCCGGCGCAAACAGTGCTGATACAGTCAATCTTCACCGTGCCGTTTACTACCGTCACAGTCTGCTTGAATGTATCGGCGCAACAGGTAACGAGCGAGGTGGAGTCGTGCCCGCCACCGCCCGTGCTGCCGCCACCACCGGTGCCGGGAATGGAAACGGAACTGAAGGCAATAAGCATAACGGTGTAAGTGCCCGCCGTGCTGAAAATGTGCGTCGGGCTCGTGAGGTTGGTGGTGTTGGAAGCGCCCGAGGCAGGATCGCCGAGATTCCAGTTGTAGTAAGCTGTGCCGCCAAAGATGGTCGTATTCGTGAAGTTGACCGTAGAGCCAGCGCAGGCGCTGGCGGGTGAGAAGGTAAAGCCCGCCACAGGCTTCGGCGTAGCAGTAATGGTCAGGCATTTTGTGAACGTATTGCCGGAGCCATCTGTAACCGTCAGTGTAAGTGTGTAAGTGCCCGCTACCGGCCACGTGATGCTCACATTAGCAGATGCCGGACTTGGACTGATAACGGGCGATGCCGGCCCGCCGGAAACCGTCCATAGATAAGTGGCCCAAGGCCCGCCCAGTGCGGAATAGGGGGTTGGCTGCCCGATGCAGACGGTAGCCGCCGCGCAGTCGGTGCCGTTGCCTACGGAGCCGCCGCCTTTGCGCTTAAAGCAGTCCGGCTCGCTGTATTTTATTTCTACTTGGTTGCAGCCCTGCGCGCGCAGGGAAGAAGGCATGTAAAATAGCAACGCGGCAATGGCCAGCAATCCCGCGATGCTCTTAGTGCGTAGTGATGTGCTCATGGCGGGCTTTTTAGTTGTTAGGATTAGGATTAGGATTAGGATTGCCGTTGCCGCAGCCGCTCTTCTTGTATTCGTAGCACACAACCTTGCTGCATACCGTACAGTCATTAAAAGTGATGACGTACCTGATGCACCATCGCACGGTAGCGCCGCAGCATTTTATCGAAGGCGGCATCGTAATAGTCATCGCGGCATTGTAGCCTACGCTGAAATTCTTGTAAGGCGAAAAGTTCCATTGCAGCGCATGTGTATCCGCGCCAGCGCCCGTTACGCCGGCAAGGGTGCCGCTGCTCAGGTTGCCATAGGTCTTGCTGTCTTTATTGCAAGGCAGGCAATCCTCGCTTTCCGGCAGGTATTCATAGTACATCAGCTCCGCGCGGATGCTTTTGATAAGCTTTACCGGTGATGTGCTGATGGCAATCGGCTGCGTAAGCGCTAGCGTATTATTCGCATTCAGCACAACGCTGCCGGCTGGAATAATAATCTTCGTCTTTGGCGATTCGCAGAAGTCGCACTTGCAGGGCATAACGCTCGTGCAGGTGTCGCGCGAAGCTTTCCAGAAAGAATTGGCCACGTCGGTAATCTCCGCGCCGATGCAGATAGCGCTCAGGTTAGCGGCCGCGTTAATCGTCCCGCTGATGTTAATCTGCGCACCGGACGGGATGGTCGTGGTAAGCGGCGGTGAGAAAGAAGCAATTGTCGCACCGGCCGGCGCGCTGGAAGTGGCAACAAGGTTTGTAAGCTTAGCCGTGCCAGCATTGACATTGGTAACAGTATAGGAGAACGCATATATGCCCGGCGTGCCGGTGCACCACACCTTGATGCTGTCAATCTGAATGACGTAATTCGTAACCAGCACCTCGGTTGCCGTGCTGTAGCTGCGCGCCTCGCCAAGCGATGCCCCAACGGCGCTGAGCGCTTCTACATTCCAGGCATAGCGGCAGATATAAGGTGCTTTGCAGGGCACCGGCAGCGCATCGCTCACCGATACTTCCAGCGCATCGCGCACGTCTTTGGTATAGATGGGCTGGCTGCCCGCTATTGCCTGCGTTAGCGTTTGATTTTCGCCCACAGCCCATATCTGCAGGCGGTACATGATACCGCCTGCGGGCTGCGGGCTGACGGACGTCCAGCTAAAGCGGACGGGGCTTTGCAGCTCCTTCGCTACATAACGCGTGTTGACTGCTGGCGTGACGTTCTCAGGGGACGTGTAATGCTCGGGTGGCGGTATTGGGGCTGGGCTTTCCACTTCAAAGGGGCGGCAGGCTTCGGCGCTCACCGGCTCATTGGCCTCATTGTAGAAGCGGGCGCACAGACTATAGCCGCCGGGAGACAGCCTGGGGCATTTCATGAGCGCACTCTGTAAGTCCGCAGCGGTAAAAGTGCGCGTGCGGAATGCGCCAACGAGCACGCCGGTCTCCGCAGGGTTGCCGCAAACGGTGGCGGAGCCCTGCCGGATCTGCAGGACTATCTTTAGCGAACCTGTGCCCGACGCCGTGCCGGCGCTTGCATCTATACTCAGACCGGCCGGCAGCCCCGGCCAAGTGCCCACATCGGCAGGCATCACTGGCTGTACCGACAGGTTCAGTATTGTAACCAATGGTACTTCGGAGCGGCCCGCGGCATTGTAGCCATTGAGGAAGGGGGCCAGGCAAAGCAGGTAGCAGTATAGGCGGCGCATAAGCAATGCATTTTGATGAATTGAAAAATCAAAATCATTATTTCAAAAAACGTATTGAAATAATATTTTCAGTCGCCAATGTAATGCGTTTTTCTGCCAAAGTGTAATGCATTGCCTGGAGGCTAAAAACAAAAATTCAGCGGCCACCGAACGAATGTTTTATGGGAATAAAAAAATTCGGTTATTATAGCCGGCGGATTCTTTTCAGTCAGATAATTGATTTACCGGTAGAGTTCATTCGTCGCTGACAAGCTCATCAATAATCTCAGGATTTTCTTGCTAGTCAGTTGAGTTTTAAAAACAACCCGACATGACAATCTGTAGCGGCTTACAAACACATGCACGACGTGAGCTTACTCGATTGAGAAAAAGATTCAACGAGCCAGCGCAGCAGTCGAGCAGAGTAAAATTCTAGGTATCAGTAAAGCTGTGGCACAAAGAGTTTGAAGGAGAATTAGGTAGCGCAGATAAGCACCGTTACTTTGCATACTAATAACAATCTCATTTTATTATGAATAAAATTTCCTCAATAATTGCTGTCGCAGCCGTACAGTTGCTTGTAGTAGTTGCTTGCGTAGGCAATAATGCCTATGCGCAGGCACCTTATTACAAATTTGCGAGCGGCTTTATACCAGCGGCAAGCTCGTCCTGCTATCCCTTATCTACCGCTGTAGATGCGATAGGTAATGTGTACACGAGCGGGTTTTTTACAGGCACCGTTGATTTTGACCCCGGCTCCGGCACGCAAACCCTGACAAGTGCAGGCAGTAATGACATCTTTGTGAGCAAGCTGGATGCAAGCGGGGCTTACGTTTGGGCGAAGAGTTTTGGCAGCACTGGTAATGATAACAGTACCGGCATAACAGTGGATGGCACTGGCAATGTCTTTACCACAGGACAGTTCGTTGGAACAGTAGATTTTGACCCCGGCTCCGGCACGCAAAACCTGACAAGCGCAAGCGGAGCAAACGTATTCATAAGCAAACTGGATGCAAACGGGACTTATGTATGGGCAAAGAGCTTTGGTGCGTCATCTGCTAACGGCATTGCGGTGGATGGCAGCGGGGCTATATATACTACTGGCTACTTTTCGAATACTGTGGACTTTGACCCCGGGTCTGGTACGCAGAATCTGACCTGCGCTGGCGGTACGGACATCTTTGTGAGCAAGCTGGATGCAAGCGGCAGCTACGTATGGGCAAAGCGTCTCGGCGGCAGCAGCACGGGATTTGAGGTTGGTAGTAGCATAGCAGTGGATAGCAGCAACAATGTTTTTACAACTGGCTACTTTTCCGGCACGGCAGACTTTGACCCCGGCGTGAGCACGCAGAATTTAGTCAGCGCGGGCACCGAAGATATCTTCGTAAGCAAGCTGGATGCCAGCGGAGCTTATATATGGGCAAAGAGCTTTGGCGGGACCAGTGCCGATCATGGAAATGGCATATCGGTCGATGCTGCCGGCAATGTTTATACTACCGGATACTATCAAGGCACGATTGATTTTGACCCCGGCCCCGGCACACAGAGCCAAACCAGCGCTGGAGGCGCGGACATCTTTGTGAGTAAGCTGGATGCAAGTGGAGCATATGTATGGGGAAAAAGCTTAGGTGGCACAATCACCGATGTAGCCGCGGGGATATCCGTGGATGGCAACGGAGCTGTTTACACCACCGGCTTCCTTTCTGGTACTGCGGACTTTGACCCCGGCTCCGGCACGCAAAACTTAACCAGCACCTCTGTATACGACATCTTTGTAAGCAAGCTGGATTCAAACGGAGCCTACGTTTGGGCGAAAAATTTCGGCAGTACAGCCTATGACGAAGGTACCGGCATCGCAATAGATGGCAGGGGCGGGGTGTACACCACAGGGTACTTCAATGGCACAGTTGATTTTGACCCCAGCGCAAGCACTGCCAATCTTTCTTCCGGTAGCGTACAGGGCGGCTTTATACAAAAGCTCTCGCAGTGCAGCGGCGCTGCAATAGCTTCTGTTTCTGCCAGCGCCACCCAAAGCACACAGCCTATCGGCGGTAATATTCAGCCACTTGGTTTAATGAGCAGTTGCGCAGATATTGCCAAGCTCAGTCCATCGGGTAGCAATAAAGTAGCCGGCTCCGTAACAGCCAATGTTTATATTCAAAGCACAGCCCCGACATTCAATGGCCAGCCATTTCTGCGCCGCACGTATGATATTACTTCTGCTGCCAATGCGGGCACAGCTACCGGAACGCTGACGCTCTACTATACTCAGGCAGACTTTACGGACTATAACACTAAATCGCCTCTTTACCCGCTGCCCACCGGGCCGTCAGATGCCGCAGGCATCGCTAACCTGCGCATCTCGCAGGAGCACGGCACATCTATCACTGGTTTGCCTGGCTCATATACCAGCAGCCTTGCCACAAAGAAGGTTGCGATCAACCCTGCGGATGCATACATTGTTTGGAATAGCATCTTGTCTCGCTGGGAGGTCAGCTTCGATGTCACCGGCTTCTCTGGCTTTTTCGCCTTCGGCGGAAACAACTCCGCTCCGCTTCCAATAGAGCTTATATCATTTACTGCAGCGGCATCTGCTTCCCGCAACCGTCTTGACTGGCAATCGGCTGCCGTGTATTCAGGCCGCGCCTTCTACATTGAGCGCAGCGTAGACGGCAATGACTTCACGACCATTGGCAGCATTATTGGCAGCATTAATAATGAAGTCTATACTTTTTATGATCAGGTGCCGTTGTCGCCAATCGGGTATTACCGCTTGAGAATGACCGCTCCGGACGGTAAAACGGACATCAGTAACACGGTAGTTGTACGTCGTGATGCCTGTTGCAGTGGCAGTATAACAATATTACCTATTCCTGCTAACGGCAGCATGACGGTTACCTGCACAGATGATGCCCTCAAGGGCCAGCGGGCAACAGTAGCCGATATGCAGGGGCGTGAGGTGCTTCGTTTCATTATAGAGGCATCGCAGGTAATAGATGTGCGGACCTGGAATGCTGGCATATATACACTGCATCTCGCTGATGGTACCGTAAAACAGATTGTGAAACAGTAAGGCCGACTTGTCAAAACACCAGAAAAGCAAAAACCCGCGCATTGCGCGGGTTTAAAAGTGTGGGCCCAACAGGGCTTGAACCTGTGACCCTCTGATTATGAGTCAGATGCTCTAACCAACTGAGCTATAGGCCCGGCGACTTACGTCGGTTATGGCAAAGATAGCAGACAGGGAAACATCTATCGTTATGAAGCCGGAAATCGTAGGAGCATTTTGCAGTAGCGCAGGCTAATGGCTTTATGGCGTGTTGACCACTATTGAGAATCAACAAATTTCACCCGTCAACCCGAACTTGTTTCGGGTTCTATCTCTTCAGATTAATATGGATAGATGCCGAAACAAGTTCGGCATGACGGCGTAATGTAGTAGATGTCAACACGCCTTGGTAGTTATTTCTTAATCTTGTGTTTGCCGATAGCTGTCGGCGGACAAAAGTCGCTGCGTGCCCGACGCGATAGTGCTTAATTACAGGTCATAGTAACTTACTTATTCAGCACGCCAAACATTTCCTCGGGCGCTGCTGCCATGCGTTTCGCGCCGCCCACCCGCGTCTCAAAGTTACCCGCAGCGAGGCCGGCCATAGCTTCCTGCAGGAATTCGGCTATCGGGATGCCGCCGTGGGACTGGCTCTTATCACTGCGATTTTGATAGCCAAGCTCCGTGTCAACCGCCGGCGGCGCTACTTCAAAAACCTTTACGGAAGTGTCCCTAAGCTGGTGCCGGAGCGAAAGCGTGGCCGAGCGCAGGGCCGCTTTCGTAGCGCAGTACACCGGCATAAAGGAGATGGGTACATAGGCCAGGCCGCTGGTGATATTGATAAGCGCAGAGCGCGGCTGCGCCTTTAATTGATCCGTAAAAAGCGCGACAAGGTGAAGCGGCGCGGTCAGGTTAGTAGCGATCTCATGCTCCGCTTTCATAGGATCAAAATCGCTGACTATGTTGTTGTAGTACTGGACGCCTGCATTGTTGATCAGCACATTCAGCTTCGGAAAGGCGGCTGTTATCGCTGCCGATAGTGCAACGCGCTCCTCCGCTTTGCTTACATCCGCTACATAGGTGATAAGTCCGGGATGCAGCTTTGCCAGCGCTGCAAGCCGGTCGGCACGGCGGCCGCAGATGATGACGGTATTGCCGAGGCGCAGAAATTCTTCCGCGAAGGCGAGGCCGAGGCCGGAGGTGCCGCCGGTGATGAGGATGGTATTGTCGGTAAGCTGCATGAGGTGGTATTTAGGCTTGTAAAGTTGCTTTCGGATAGCTGCGGCCTGCAATGGATTTTTCTAAGCGTTCATAAAAAATACCGGAAATACGGTATTGTAGCCGCTTCTAACGCGAACAACTTTGGCGGAAATAAATCCT
Organism: Chitinophagaceae bacterium; assembly: GCA_965246785.1. Taxonomy (GTDB): domain Bacteria; phylum Bacteroidota; class Bacteroidia; order Chitinophagales; family Chitinophagaceae; genus UBA1952. The sequence continues at coordinate 21,943 of CBDFFM010000013.1, read as the reverse complement.
ATCACCAAATCCACAATACACTTATGAAGCTGTTACCTGAAGCTTTTAGTTGAAGCTACAGGAGGCTACAAATATTCCCGGTGATGACAGTAAAGTTTTCCGATGGCACAATTGATATGCAGTTTATTCCAATCCGGCAACAGGTCGTTTCAACTTCTCTCCCGGTATAGCGCTGGCAAGCATCTTGCCTACATATATGAGCGGCAAAACCGTATGCTGTTACGAAGATGTATCTCCCAAAAACTTGCCGGATGGTGTAGCTACCGGCCCGTATGTTATGGAAATGTTCGGAACCGATGGTGCCGTTATATTAAAGCCGCTGGTCGTGCGGTGATTGATTTGCACGTCACTGTGAAAACCAGACCGGCGCCGGGCCAAAAGCCCGCGCCGGTTCTTTTTTTTGACCTTGGAAAGGCATCTTTGCTATATGGCACTGCAATCCGAAATCCGAAATTCGCAATCCAAAATCTCATCGGTTTGCCACATCATCTTTGACCTCGGCGGCGTATTGCTGAATCTGGACTACGACGCTACGGAACGGGCCTTTGCAGCATTAGGTATCACAGATTTTAAACAGCGCTTTTCCCAGCTATCACAGGATAGCTTCTTTGACGATTTTGAAACTGGAAAAATTTCGGAAAAAGATTTTCTAGCTGGTATGCGCCAAGCGGCAGACCTGGAAAGCATCACCGACGCACAAATCGTTGACGCATGGAATGCGATGCTGCTCGACTTTCCGTTGCGCCGCCTGCAATTATTGCAGCAGTTGCGCAACCAGTTTGACCTCTTCCTGCTCAGCAATACCAATGCGGTGCATGAGGCAGCCTTCAATAAGCTGCTGATGCAGACCTGCGGCTTCAATACCATTGCGCATTTCTTTGACAAGGTCTATTTCTCGCACCGCGTAGGCCTGCGCAAGCCGGGGGCGGAAATTTTTCAGCGTATTCTTGAAGAAAACAGCCTGGAGGCTGAGCAGACGCTCTTTATAGACGATAGCCCACAGCATATTGAAACCGCTAAACGCCTCGGTATTCAGACCATCTGGCTGGAAAAGGGAATGACTATTGAGGACAATGTTTTTCTGCCAAAGTCAAAAGCTTAGCGCACCTCTTCATAATCAATATACTCCTCATCCGGCGCAGCCTTTCGTGCTGACTGCTTTTTGGGCGCGTCCTGCGCAGCAGCATGATTAGCCGTCTGCTGCATATGCTTCATCTGCCGATGTACCGCCGAGCCAACACGCGCAACGGGCAGCACGAAGCGCATTACAAACCGGAAAATGCCAATGAAGAGCAGGAACAGAATGAGCGACTGTAACATGAATCAAAGGTAGCTTTCGCCAAACCCGCTGCGGTTAAGGAAAATCCAAATACCCAAAGTGGAAAAAGGCGCTTTCAATTATGCGGCCTATATTTGTGCCGTAATTAATGATTTTGATGAAAGGGGCACTACGGTGGCCCTTTCTTTTTGGAAACGATGGCCGCAAACACACCCGAAGAAAAGATTGAAGCCCTGCTCCAGCCCCTGCTGGAAGACAGTGATATGTTCCTGACGTCCATCCGCATCAAGCCTACGAACAACATTAAAGTGTTCCTGGACGCAGATAGCGGATTGAATATCAGTAAAAGCGCAGTCGTAAACCGCAAGCTTTATCACGCAATAGAAGAAGCCGGTTTGTATCCTGACGGCGACTTTTCGCTGGAGGTAAGCTCTCCTGGCGTTGATGAGCCGCTGAATGGCATTCGCCAATACAAAAAGAACATCGGCAGAACGATAGAAGTAACGACATTGGAAGGCGAGCCAATGACCGGCATTCTAAAAGAAGTAGGCGAAGAAACCCTAACCCTCGCTATCAAAGGCACCAAAAAAGCCCCGCCGATGGAAAAGGAAATCCCGTTATCGTCTATTAAAACCGCAATCGTCCAAATCACATTCTAAGTTTCTCACAATCCGAAATCCGCAATTCAAAATATGGCAAGTATCAATCTCATAGATTCCTTTCAGGATTTTAAAGAGGCCGAAGCCATTGACCGGCCCACCCTCATGAAGGTGCTTGAAGACGTATTCAAGACCCTTCTGCGCAAGAAATATGGTTCCGACGAAAACTTTGACGTCATCGTAAACGACCAGACCGGAGACTTGGAAATTTTCCGCCGCCGCGAAGTCGTTCCGGACGGCGAGCTGGAAGACGAGCTGGCGCAAATTCAGCTTTCCGAGGCCCATCGCATTGACGCAGAGGCCGGCTACGATGTGGGTGAGGAAGTCTATGAGGAAGTCAACGTGCTGCAGGAATTTGGCCGCCGCGCCATCCTCGCCGCCCGCCAGACCCTTGCCGGCCGCATCGGCGACTTGCGCAAGAACGCCCTGATGAAGAAGTACGCCGACCGTACCGACGAGCTGATTTCCGGCGAAGTCTATCAAATCTGGAAGCGCGAGCTGCTGCTGCTGGACGACGAAGGCAATGAGCTTATCATGCCGAAGGGCGAGCAGATTCCGACCGACTTCTTCAAAAAAGGCGAAACCATCCGCGCCGTCATCAAGACGGTGGAGATGCGCAACAACAATCCGGTTATTATCCTTTCTCGCACCGCGCCGTCCTTCCTCGCGAAGCTGATGGAGATAGAAGTGCCTGAAATCATGGATGGGCTCATCACCATCCGCAAAATCGTCCGCGAGCCGGGTGAGCGGGCTAAGGTGGCCGTTGAAAGCTATGATGACCGTATTGACCCGGTGGGCGCTTGTGTGGGCATGAAGGGCAGCCGGATTCACGGCATCGTCCGCGAGCTGCGCAATGAGAATATTGATATCATCAACTGGACGAACAACACCCAGCTCCTCATTCAGCGCGCGCTCACGCCGAGCCGCATAAACCACATGGAGATGGAGCCGGAAAAGAACCATGTCAACGTCTATCTTGACCCCGACCAGGTGAGCCTCGCCATCGGCAAGAAGGGTACTAACATTAAGCTTGCCCAGGACCTGACCGGCTACAGCATTGACGTGTATCGAGACGTGCAGGAAGTAGCCGGAGCAGAGTTTGACTTTGACCTCGCAGAGTTTGCCGATGAAATTGACGAATGGGTGATTGAGTCGTTTAAGAAGGTAGGCTTTGATACCGCACTTCAGGTATTGGAGCACTCTGTTGAAGAACTGGAGCGCCGGACTGACCTTGAGGTGGAAACAATTAAGGAAGTCCAGTCCATCCTCCGCACAGAATTTGACCGTCAGCAGGAAGAGGCGGGAGCAGAGGCAGGCGATGAGGGAACTGCCGGCAACGGCGATGAGACAGGAACTGAAGCAGCTACAGAAGGCGCGCCCGCGCAGGCTGAGGCGGAGAAAGGCGAAGACCATGCAACAGCAGAGTAATCGTCATAAGTACGTAGGGATGCGCCGTGGCGCGTGCCTACAAGCAGGAATAACCGAGCCGTCCCACTACGCTATGTAAACTTTCGGACAAATAAAACGGAAGCCCTTGCAGGCGTGGACAAAAGGAAGGCTCCTCAGGAAGGATTAGTCTAAATTTGTCAACCGCAATTCGTGCGCATCTTGATGCACACGATAGCGAAAAGGGCCGTAAAGCCCGCCCGTTTTAAAGTACCGAATGTCAACCGTAGCAACGAAAACACCGCGGCTTCTCGCCGCAGCCAAAGAATTCAACATTGGTAAAGGAACCCTGCTGGAGTACCTCTCTGGCAAGGGCTTTGCCGTGGTGGACAATCCCGCCACCAAGCTCACCGAAGAGATGTACAACGCTCTGGAGGTAGAGTTTGCCCCGGACCGTCAGGTAAAGCAAAAGAGCGATGCCATAGCGCTGCCCAAGAATGAGCGCAAGGAAGTGCCCGCTCCGCCGGTTAAGCCCAAAGTGGTTGCCGCCGCCCCTACGCCGCCACCCGCGCCTGTTGTAGAACCGCCGAAGCCGGCAGAACTGCCCAAGCCCCCTGTGGAAGAGCCGAAATCGGAGCCGAAGATTGACGCCATAAAGCCTGCCCCGGCACCAGAACCCAAGCCCGAACCGGTTACGGAAACTCCGCAGCCCGAAGCTGTGGAAGCGCCGAAGAAAAAGGCGACGAAGAAAGCCGAAGAACCCGCTAGCCTGGCTCCGGATGGCGATGGCCATATTGAAATGAAGGCCCCGCAGCTCGCCGGGCCAAAAATTCAGGGCAAGATTGACTTGGCGGCCCTCAATGGCCCAGCGAAGAAAAGCAGCAAAAAATCTGCAGAGCCTGCCGAAGCGCCAACTAAGAAGGCAGCCGCTAAAAAGAAAACCGCTCAGCCTGAAGATGCGCCAAAGCCTGTAGCTGAAAAGAAGGTAGAACCGACACCGGCTGCAGAAACTCCGGCAAAGCCTGAGGTTACAAACACGCCAATGCTGCAGCAATCCAACGCTTCGGCTACGCTCAGCGCTGGCACGCCAACAGCCGAAGAGAAGCCGGAGCACATTGAAATGAAAGCCCCGCAGCTTGCCGGGCCGAAAATCATTGGCCGCATTGAGCTGCCGGTGGAAGACAAGGGCGCGTCAGCAGCAGGCAAACGCGACCGCAAGCGTATCCCCATCCAAAAGCGCGAAGGCACGCGTCCTCAGACTGGTGCAGGTGGCCGCAGCTCGTCTGTCACCATTGGTGCTACTCCCGGTGGGCCGGGTCGTCCGGGCGACCGCCGCGGAGGTACAGGTGCAGGCGCAGGCACGGGTGGTGCAGGCGGACGTGGCCGTACAGGAACGGGCGTAGGCGCTGACGGTAAGCCGCAAGAAGTAGATAGTAAGGAAATCCAAAGGAAAATTCAAGAGACGCAGGCCCGTCTTGCCGGCGGCCGTGGCGGTAATAGAGGCAATAAGGGCAAGTATCGCCGCGACAAGCGCGAGCTGATGGCCGAGAAGCGCGCGGCTGCCGAGGCCGGTGGTGAAGGCAACGTAATTCAGGTAACGGAGTTTATATCCGTAAGTGACCTCGCAAATCTGATGAACGTGTCGTTTGCCGATGTCATCTCCAAGTGTATGGGCCTCGGCATCATGGTGTCCATCAACCAGCGCCTGGATGCGGAAGTGATTGAGCTGGTAGCCGGCGAGTTTGGCTACGAAGCGTCGTTTATCAACTTAGAGCAGGAGGCCGACAGCGAAGCTGAAGAAGAAGCAGACGACCCGGAAGCAATGATTGCCCGTGCCCCGATTGTAACCATAATGGGCCACGTTGACCACGGTAAGACCTCGCTTCTTGACTACATCCGCGCTGCGAATGTGGTAGCAGGCGAGGCTGGCGGCATCACCCAGCACATCGGCGCTTATCAGGTAACTACTGAGGGTGGTAAGCGCATTACTTTCCTTGATACGCCGGGCCACGAAGCATTTACGGCCATGCGCGCGCGCGGTGCGAAGGTGGCCGACGTTGCCGTAATTGTAATTGCTGCAGACGACGCCATCATGCCGCAGACGCGGGAAGCCATCAGCCACGCGCAGGCGGCGCAGCTCCCCATGATTTTCGCGCTTAATAAAATTGATAAGGAAGGAGCAGACCCGGAGAAAATCCGCCAGCAGCTTTCTGCCATGAACATTCTTGTGGAAGAGTGGGGTGGCAAATACCAAAGCCAGGAAATCTCCGCCAAGAAGGGCCTCAACGTTGACCTCCTTCTTGAAAAAATCGGCCTTGAAGCTGAACTGTTGGACGTAAAGGCCAATCCCGACCGTGACGCATCCGGCTCCGTGATAGAAGCATCGCTGGACAAGGGCCGCGGCTATGTGGCTACCGTCCTTGTGCAGAACGGTACGCTGAAGCAGGGAGATATGATTGTATCGGGTCAGAATTATGGCCGCGTGAAGGCGATGCTCAACGAGCGTGGACAGCGTGTAACTGTTGCCGGGCCTTCCGCGCCGGTGCAGGTGCTTGGCCTCAACGGCGCACCGCAGGCGGGTGAAAAGTTCCGCATGTTTGACGATGAGGATGACGCGAAGGATGTGGCCACCAAGCGCGCGCAAATCATGCGCGAGCAAGGCATTCGCGCCCGTAAGCACCTTACGCTGGATGAAATCGGCCGCCGTCTTGCGCTTGGCAACTTTAAGGAGCTGCCCGTCATTATTAAGGGCGACTTTGATGGCTCGGTGGAAGCGCTTTCGGATTCGCTCCAGAAGCTTTCTACGCCGGAAGTGGCCGTGAATGTGGTGATGAAGGGTGTAGGCGCTGTTACGGAAAGCGACGTTAACCTCGCTACCGCATCAGATGCTATCATCATTGGCTTCCAGGTTCGCCCTACGCTACAGGCGTCGCGCCTTGCGGAGCAGGAGAACATTGAAATCCGCACTTACAGCATCATCTACGACGCCATCAACGAAATCAAGAGCGCCATGGAAGGCCTCCTGGAGCCGACGAAAGAAAAGAAGGTGGTGGCCAACGTGGAAGTGCGCGAGGTCTATAAGATTACCGGCGTCGGCACCATTGCCGGTTGCTATGTGACGGATGGCAAGATTACCCGAAACACCCGCGTCAATATTATCCGCGAGGGCATTGTGGTACATACCGGCGAGCTTGCATCGCTTAAGCGCTTTAAGGACGATGTAAAGGAAGTGAATCAAGGATACGAATGCGGCCTGGGTATCAAGAAGTTTGAAAACCTTGCCGTTGGTGACATCATTGAAGGATTTGAAGAGATTGAGGTGAAGCGGACGCTGAGCTAAGCGGTTGCTTTTATAAATAAGAAAGCCGGAGGCAGTAGCTTCCGGCTTTTCATTTTTCGGGCCTTAATATTTAAAGATTCAGGTGGTTCGTCAAATGCCTTCGCTAAGCTCCAGCCAACGCATTTCCTTTTCTTCCAGAAGCGCCGTTACTGCTGCTATGCGCGCAGTAAATGCCTGCAATTGCTCGTAGGGTAATACGCCGCTGCTCATTTGCGCAGTGACGGTTTCCTTTTCTTTTTCCAGAGCGGGAATATCTTTCTCCAAAGCCTCAAACTCGCGCTGTTCTTTATAAGAAAGTTTCTTCGCCTTGACAGACGGCGTTTGTGTGCTAGCAGCTACATCTTCCGCATTGGCAGTTGATGCCTGCGGCAAAGGCTTGCCCGTGAGTGATTGACGCGCAAGGCTCTCCTGCTCCTTTAGCCAGATACGGTACAGGGAATAGTTGCCGGGGAAGTCGCGTATTTGCCCATCGCCCTCGAATACTAGCAGGTGGTCAACGAGCCTATCCATAAAGTAGCGGTCATGGCTCACGATGATGAGACAGCCGGGATAGTCGGAAAGAAAGTTTTCTAAGACGGCAAGCGTGGCGAGGTCAAGGTCGTTCGTCGGCTCATCAAGAATGAGGAAGTTGGGATTCTTGAAAAGAATCGCCAGCAGTTGCAGGCGCTTCTTTTCGCCGCCGCTAAGGGCGGAGAGGTAGGTATATTGCTGCTCTGGTGAGAATAGGAAAGTCTCTAGGAACTGCGCGGCGCTCATGGTCTTGCCATTGGCAAGGGGGAAGTTTTCTGCGATGTTCTTCACGTATTCAATCACCCGCATATCGTCCTTGACCTCCAGTCCGCTCTGTGAGAAGTTGCCGAAGACCACGGTATCGCCTATGTTGATTTTGCCGCTGTCTTGCGGCTCCTGGCCCAAGAGCATTTGCAGGAAGGTGGACTTGCCGGCACCGTTCTTCCCGATAATGCCGACACGCTCACCCTTCTTAAAGGTGTAATCAAAGCCGCGCAGGATTACCTTTTCGCCATAGCTCTTGTAAACCTTCTTCAGCTCCGCCACTTTCCCGCCAAGGCGGTTCATCTTCATTTGCAGCTCTACCTTGTTGTCTTCAATCTTTTGTTTCGCGCGGCTTTCTACTTCGTAAAAGTTCGACTCGCGGCTGCGGCTTTTGGTGGTGCGGGCTTTGGGCTGCTTACGCATCCATTCCAGTTCCTTACGGTATTCGTTGCGCGCCTTGTCTATGGATGCGCTTTGGCTTTCTATACGCGCGGCCTTCTGCTCTAAGTAAGTTTCGTAATCGCCGTGATAGGTGTAGAGTGTAGAGCCGTCAAGCTCCCAGATGTCCTCGCAGACGGCGTCTAAGAAGTAGCGGTCGTGCGTTACGAGAAGCAGCGTCACCTTTTCCTGATTGAGGTAATGCTCCAGCCATTCCACCATGGCTACGTCCAGATGGTTGGTAGGCTCATCCATGATAAGCAACACATGCTTATGCTCAAAGCCGATGTCTATAAGCGTCTGCGCAAGGGCCACCCGCTTGCGTTGCCCGCCGGAAAGGGTCTTTACTGGCTGGTCAAGATGGTGGATGTTGAGCTTGCCGAGGATTTGCTTCACCTTGGCGTCAAAGTCCCAGGCGCCGAGCTCATCCATGCGGACAATGGCATTGCCAAGGGCGCTCTCATCTTCAGAGTCTGTAGCGCTTTCATATTCCTTGATAGCCGTGATAACGGGATGCTCGTAATGAAAAATGTTTTCCAGCACAGAAAGGTCTTCCTGAAACTGCGGGTCTTGCTCAAATAGGGCTACAGTTACTTCCTTATTAATCCAGGCTGTGCCGCTGTCCACGGTCTCCCGGCCGGAAAGGATTTTCAAAAGCGTACTCTTGCCGGAGCCGTTCTTAGCAACGAGGGCAATCTTATCCCCTTCGGAAATGTGGAAGGTGATGTCTTGAAAAAGCGGCTTAATGCCGTAGGATTTCGAAATCTTTTCTACTGAAACGTAATGCATAGCTGAGGGCGCAAAGGTCGGGCAGCGGCTCGCTTTCGCAATGCCTTATTCCGAATGGCTCACGCCGCCGTCTTCCAGCACAAAGCCGCCATCGTCAAATTGGACGGTGGTTGTCTTTCCGCCTTCCGGCGTGCCTGCGGCGGAATGGAAATGCTTAGCGTCGTCAGCATCCCCGGAAGTATCTTCCTTAAAGCCTTTGTCTTCCAGAATGCGACGCACGTCTGCGGCTTTATGGTGCAGGAGATTTTCAGTGATGTGAGTGCCGTGAATGATGAAGCGGGTTGAGGATGACATAAAAATGCCCATAGAAGGATAATGCCACAACTGCTGAGCACACGCAGCCTAATATTGCTTTCACAATCCGCACATCATGGATATCCGTCAACTTTCGCCAACCGCGCTCTGGAATAATTTCGCTGACCTCAACGCCGTGCCCCGGCCTTCCAAACATGAGGAGCGGGTGATTGCATTCATGAAAAGCTTTGGCGAAAAGCTGAGTTTGGAAACCATTCAGGATGAAACCGGAAACATCATCATCCGCAAGCCCGCCACGCCCGGCATGGAAGGCCGCCCGACTATCCTGCTTCAAAGCCATGTGGATATGGTGCACCAGAAGAACAGCGACGTGCAATTTGACTTTCTTACGCAAGGAATAGACATGTACGTGGACGGCGATTGGGTGAAGGCACACGGCACTACGCTGGGGGCGGACAATGGCATTGGCGTAGCGACCATCATGGCTATCCTGCAATCTGGCGATATCCCGCACCCGCCGCTGGAAGCCCTATTTACAGTAGATGAAGAAACCGGCATGACGGGCGCGCTCGGCTTGAAAGGCGGGCTATTGAAATCTACCATCATGCTGAACCTTGATACTGAAGACGACCACGAGCTGACCATCGGCTGCGCAGGCGGTGTGGACGTGACGGGAAACGGCGCGTACACTCAGGAGGCTCCCGGCGACGATATGGCGGGCTTTACGCTTTCCGTAACCGGATTGAAAGGCGGTCATTCCGGCATGGACATCCATCTCGGGCGCGGGAATGCAAACAAGCTGATGAATCGTCTGTTGTATGCTGCAGCTGAACGCTTCGGGCTGCGCGTGGCTTCCATTGACGGCGGCAGCCTACGCAATGCGATACCGCGGGAGTCTAAAGCAATGTGTCTGGTTCCCGAAGCGCATGAAGGTGCTTTCCGGTCTTTCATTGTAGAGGAAGGATTTACTTTAAAGGAGGAATATGGTTCAACTGACCCGGCGCTGCTTCTTACACTTGCTGATGCTCCTTTACCTACACAAGTGGCCGCGAAAGACTTTCAGGATAAGCTACTGAGCGTGATATATGCATGTCCAAACGGGATACACCGCATGAGTCCGGATGTGGCAGGCCTCGTGCAGACTTCCAATAACCTCGCGCGCGTGTTGGTCACGGACGGGAAGTTTTCAATTCAATGCCTCACCCGCTCGGCGGTGGATTCGGAGAAGATGGATTTAGCAACTGCTATTCAAGCAGTGTTTCGGCTGGCGGATGCGCAGGTGAGTTTTGGCGGCGCGTATCCCGGTTGGGCGCCAAAGCCGGAGTCTGGCATTGTGCGCCTGATGAGCGGGCTGTATCGGGAGCTGTACCAAAGCGAGCCACACGTATATGCGTGTCATGCAGGATTAGAATGCGGTATCGTTGGCGCGAACTATCCACAGATGGAGATGATTTCCTTCGGGCCGAACATCACAGGCGCACACTCGCCGGATGAGCAGGTGCAGATTAGCTCGGTGGAGAAGTTTTGGAGCTTTTTACTGGAGGTTTTGAAGCGGATTCCGAAGACATAGGATACGCGACATCAAGATGTCCGATTCGTCTTTGCCGGCCATACCTTTTAAGAATCGCGGCTTAGCCACATCTTCGCGCCCACCGCCCGAAGCCATGCCTTCTCTCAAAACCCTCACCCAAGCCCTCCGCCAATCCCTATCCGGCGCCGAACAAGACTACACCACAGGTTCCCTGCGGAAAGCCGTCTTCCTCCTCGCCATCCCTATGATTCTGGAGCTGAGCCTGGAGAGCGTCTTTGCTGTGGTGGATATGTTCTTCGTCGGCAAGCTCGGGCAGGCGGCTATTGCTACGGTGGGCCTTACGGAGTCCGTTATCAGCCTTATTTATTCGCTCGCCATCGGGCTGAGCACCGCAGCCACGGCAGTAGTAGCGCGTCGCATCGGCGAGAAGGATGCGCCTGCGGCATCTAAAGCTGGCGCGCAATCGCTCCTCATCGGCGTAGCCCTTTCCATCATTGTCTCCATAGCCGGGGCCGTCTGCGCGCCGGATGTACTGCGCATCATGGGTGCAGCGCCAGATGTTGTACGCGACGGTACGCCCTTCGCCCGCATCATGCTCGGCGGCGCTACGCCCATCATGCTGCTCTTCCTCATCAACGGCGTTTTTCGCGGCGCGGGCGATGCGGCGATGGCGATGAAAAGCCTGTGGGTGGCGAGCATCCTCAACATCATCCTGTGCCCTATTTTTATCCACTTCTTCGGCCTAACCGGTGCGGCCATCGCCACCCTCATCGGGCGCAGCGCGGGTGTGGTGTATCAGTGCGTTCACCTCGCGAAAGGCAGCGGTATGCTGCGCCTCCTGCCGCGCCACTTCCTGCCCGACTGGCCGCTGGCGGGAAGCATTTTCAAGATTGCCTGGCCGGCCACGCTGCAGTTTATCATCGCCTCCGGCTCCTGGATTGTGCTGGCCCGCCTTGTAGCGGAGACAGGTGGCACCACGGCATCCGCAGGCTATCAGATTGCCATCCGCAACGTCGTCTTCTTCATACTGCCCGCATGGGGACTGAGCAATGCGGCCGCCACCCTTGTAGGCCAGAACCTCGGCGCGGGCCAGACCGAGCGCGCGGCGAAGAGTGTGCGCCTCACTGCAACGTACAATGCCATATTTATGGCGGGCGTGATGGCGCTGTTTATCTTCTTTGCAACACCTATTATCTCCATTTTCTCAAAGGATGAATCGGTGATTGCTTATGGCGCACAAGCCTTGCGCATTATCGGCTGCGGCTACGTCTTTTACGGCATTGGTATGGTGATGACGCAGGCGCTGAATGGTGCTGGCGACACAAAGTCGCCGACCATTATTTACCTCATTGGCTTCTGGTGCTTCCAGATTCCATTCGCCTATTTCATGGCGCGGACGATGGAGCTGAATTTGATTGGCGTCTTTGTTGCCATCCCTGCTGCGGAGACGCTGATAGCGCTGGTGGCCTGGCGGGTGTTTAGCCGCGGGAAGTGGAAGCTGGTGAAGGTGTAGCGGCTTTCAATCTGACATCTGTCGGATTTGCCGGCATTGCACCGGCAATAAAATACCGTGTTTACGGTATAGAAAGGGGCATTTCAGCCGGATAGATTTGTGCTTCATCAATCTAATGCTCCCAACGCTATGAAGACAATCATCCTTTCCCTTCTGCTGGCCGTCACGGCAGCATCGCCCGCCTTTGCCCAGGAACCTGCGCCCATCATTAAAGAACTGCGCAGCATTGTAGCTGATGCCGGCACCGGCTTCCAATCTTTCCTCGGTGAGAAAGACGGTCGCGATGAAGCGAGCGGTACTACATTCTACAAGGCGAACAAAGAGCCGCAGGCATCCATCAGCCAGCTTTTCATTATGGAAAAAGAAGCCACGAAGCACCGCACGGCCATCCTGCGCTACAATGTAAATGACCTGGATGCCATGATGCTGAAACTCATGATGATAATGGCGCAGAAGTACGTGGACGAAATGAACGCGATGGTGAAGAGCGGAGCTTATACAGGCCGCGATTATGAGAAGGAAGACGGCACGACCGTAACGGAAATTAATGACCTTAAGGGCAACCACGTCATGGATTACCAAAGCACCAAAGACCAGCATATGATATTGGTGTATGGTACGAACGGGCATTAAGATTCCTTGCACAGCGAAGCCAATTATCTTTCTAAACAATCCCTCCCATGAACCGCTCATTCCTTTCCGCAGCGCTGCTCTCTGCTGCAACAATTGCGCATTTCCACACAGCCGCCCAGCCCGGCTCTTACCGCGACCGTCAGGCAGCGGAATACAAAAATCTGAGCAACGCCACACAGCGTGCATTCTCCGTACCTACGAGCAACTACTCGCCACCGGCCTATCAATCTTCGTCGAGCCCGTATTCGCAATCCTCTTCCACGCCCAGCTATTCGCGGCCATCGTCCGGCTCAGTGAGCGGCACCTCTTCTTACTACAATGCTTTCGCGGATGGCTCCGTAGCCCGCAGGCAAGCTGCTTATGAGGCGAAGATGGAAGCCCGTGAAAAGGAGTGGTCGGACAAAGTGGCTAAGGTGCGTTCATTCCTTAAGTCCTCTGGCATCGTGCCCAACACGCCCGAGACACACAACCAGTTTTTCTTAAGTGCTAATGCAGCCGGGCTAGATGCTGCTGCAATCACCTCCGTGATAATGAGTGATGCCGCAGCCTACAATAGGGCAGTTGCGCGCGAAAACGGCATGAACCCGAATTACAGCGGAAGCACCAGGAAGGAATGCTCCGGCTCCTGCAGCGAAACGGTGACTTATCTGAACGGCTCAGGCGTCTATACCGGCAATACGAAAGAAGGTGCGCCGCACGGGGCGGGCACCATTACACTGCCAAACGGCCAGACTATCACCGGGCATTTTTTTGAAGGCGCAGTATCGGGCGGGAAGGTGTTTGTAAAATGGCCCAAAGAAGAGGGCAAGGAAACTGCCGGCGTGTATGAGGGCGGCTATGCCAATGACGCAATGAACGGCTACGGCGTGTATAAGGATGGCCCGAACTATATTGACGAAGGCGAATACAAAGACGGAAAGCTGCATGGCAAATGCACCCTTACCCGAAAGAGCTATGTACATACCGGCACCTGGACAGAAAACAAGATGACAGGAAAGCATGTATGGGCCTACAAAAACGGACGTATCGTAGAGCAGGATATGGACGATCCGGCTGCCAAGCCAGTCACCATTGCCGAAGGCACCAACGCGCCAACGGCCGGATTGCGCACCTACACAACCGAAGACGGTACGGTGTATGAAGGCGAGCCGGTAATTCCCGGGAAGCCATTTAAAGGAAAGTACACCTTCGCTGACGGCACTACTACCGTAGGGCTGCACGATAAGGACGGCTATCTGATAAAGGGCAAGGTGACCTACGGAAATAGTGGCCACTGGTTTGAAGGCGAGTTCAAAAACCGGCAGCGCTATCGGGGCACCTGCGTCTATAAGTACGGCACCTTCACCGGGGAGTTTGAGCCCAGCGGCGTAAATTTCAAAGCAGGCCGCGATGTAGCCTCAAATGACGGGACTATATCTGACGGGTTTTACGGGCCGTTGAATACCAAGCTCGGATATCGCCGAACGCAGCGCCCGAATGGGGTCGTGCAGGAAGAGATTTACACCGATGATAAGATAAGCACCGCCATCGTATATCATCGCACGACCGGCGATGTCTTTACCGGAATTGTACGCGGCAAGGAAGGTTACCAGATGTTTGGTGTAAACAAGCGCCCCGACGGCAAGCTGCAGCCAGCCGGCCTCACAAACGAGGCCCGCTGGAGCGCTGTAGCGCCTGAAGAAGAAGCAGAAGCAAAGCTCGCAGCAATATTGGGGCAGAAAGCGATTGATGCAGGCCGGGCGTCATACAATGCCGCTGTGAAGTGGAACCCCGAGCTTATGCGGAAGTAAATAATGAATAGTAGGAACGCGCCGCTACGGTTCTCCGCGCAGCTTCTTAAGCATCCCGCGGTATTCATCCAACTCACTCGTTAGCTTCAGCTCATTGGAAAATTTGATGTAGCCGGCATAATCGCGCAGGTAGCTGTCGCCCTTTATCACGAATGATTCTACGATGTCGCCGGTTTCTTCGCGGGCGCTGCGTCCGTCAGCGGATGGCTGCGTATCGCCGGCAGTACCATTAGCAAGCTGTGCAATACGCGCGCGGCCATTGGCTACAAAATCATCGTACACTTCCAGCGCTTTCGTCACTTTTTCACGCTTTTCGTCGTCAGTTCCCGTCACCGGAACGATGGGTGGGATGGGCATTGCGGCGCGGGCGCGGGTCGGCGTAGGCGGCACGGTCGATTCTATCGTTACAGATTTTGTAGGCGTTGGCGGATCTTCCGAATAAATGGTTACCGACTTAGCGCCAGTGCCCTGCGCTGCGGGCTGATAGACCGGCGGCGTGTAAGTGCCTGCCGGTTTTTACTGCCTGTTGCGGGCTGTGCCAGCATCGACAGAGGTGCGCAGAAGGCAAAAGCTGTGATGAGTGCTTTCATAAATATTACGCTGTGTCTGATAATTGCAGCGAAGCAAACCTATCCGCTTTCACAAGCTGCCTGAGTACCGTGGCTACGGTATATTTTGCAAAGCGCATAATTGGGATTGCTTTCTCAACAACCGGGACTGCACACCCATTTTGCCTGTTATTTGCGCAGCGTCCCTTCTGTCACAGCATACATAAAACGCTCGCCGGCATAAATGGCCAGTTGCCCGGAAGGCCCATTAAGCGAATACTCGCAGCCATGCGTAGCCCACGGCAATCCAAGCAACAGATGTGGCACACCAGCGCGGTCCAAGGAACTGTCCAAAAGTTCGCTTTCGCGGAAATGCACATGCTGGTCAAGCATCCCGTGGACAATCAGCGTGGGCACCGTTTGTGCAGTCACCATGCGGGCGGGTGAACCATCTAAATATCTTTGGCGTAAAGTATCGGGCGAGCCTCCGTAGAAGTCCGTTAGCACGTCGCGGTGACGCATCACCAGTTGGTTGTGCTTGTCGTTCCAGGCAAAGAGCATATCCGTAGGGCCATAAAATGAGACAACACCCCGCAGGCCCGGTTCGTGCAGGCTGTAAGCAGCAGTGAGCACGATCTGTCCGCCGGCTGAGCGGCCCATAAGCACGAAGGCGGTTGTGTCAATTTGCAACTCTGCCGCATGGCCCTTCAGCCACTTAAACGCCATCGCTACATCCTCCTGTGGCGCGGGGCTTTTGGCCTGCGAGGCGAGGCGGTAGTTGATGCTCGCCACCGCATAACCAGCACGGGCGTAATAATCGTTCACGTTCGGCAGCTCGCCGTTGTTTCCGCTCTTCCAGGAGCCGCCATGCACCATTACAAGGCAGGGCCGCATGCCCGGCGCAGCCGAAGGATAGAAACGCAGCGAATGTTCCTCACCGCCGGGCGCGTATTGGTGATTGGTAAACGGCATTGGCTTGGCGCCTATCCCGCAAATCATTTGTGTGAGCGAAAACGGACGGTTTCGATGCGGCTCTTTTAAATAGGAAATTTTTATCTGAAAAGCAGCTATAAGCCTGTCGTTCAAATGCCTCCCGATGAGCGCCGCGCTGATAACCGGGCGGCTAAATAGGGCAATAGCAATCACGATGAAAAGCATAGCCGGCACACGATAGCTGCGCTTGCGTGAAATCCAAATCAGCAGGAGGAAACTGAGAATGATAGTGGCCCAAGGGAACTCGCCGACAGCAATGGCCAGGTACCAAAGCTGCTTTGCGGGGATAGGCAGTACGCAGAGCAGTGAGGCGGCGAAGAAGATGATGGATAGGATGAGTCGTATCACGGGGTGAAGTTGAGAGTATCTACGCAGAAGCGGGTAGTGTGGACTTTGTATTGAAAGCCTGCCAAGGAAATAATCACTCGGTTTATGAAGCTCATCCCCAGCCGCGGCGGGATAGCTTCGCTATTTCCGCGACGGCATCCCCCTCCGAAGGGGGATAGCAATCGGGAGCGGGGAGATAGTGAAGCATTCCTGCGCACATACTTGCGCTAGCGACAGAACAACTTAACAAAATCTACTGCGCTGCCTTGCTCACTTTCAGGCCTTCGCTTATGTCTGTATGCCCAATCACACGCCTATGAAAACATACATTGTCTGCATCATCATCCTACTGGTAGCTTCACAGCACTCTGACGCCCAATCTGTAACCGGCACAGTGTTGAATAATGTGGACAAAGCCATCAGCGGCGCAACTATTTCTCTGCTTTCTATTAAAGATTCCGCATGGCTGCGCAGTGAAGTGACGGGCGCGGACGGACGCTTCTCGCTTAGCTATGAGGCGGGCAATTACCTGCTGCAAGCAATTGCCGAAGGAGAAGAGCAAGAAGTAAAAGGCTGCATCCTGCAAAAGGAAGGTGTTACAAGCATCTCTTTCAACTTACTGCCGAAAACATCCGCGCTGGAAGGGATAATTGTAACTACAAAGAAGCCTTTCATAGAAGCAAAGCCGGGAATGATGGTGGTGAACATAGAAGGCAGCGCCGTGAGCGCAGGTAATAATGCGCTTGACTTACTGAAGCGCTCGCCTGGCGTGCAGGTAAGCGGCGACGGCGACATTACGCTGCGTGGGAAGAATGGGGTAGAAGTGTACGTTGACGGTCGCCCGTCCCGCCTGAGCGGCACGCAACTGACAGCCTATTTGCAAGCCATGACGGCGGAGGAAATTGCGCAACTGGAATTGATTACGCAGCCATCGTCCAAGTATGATGCGGCAGGCACAGCAGGCATCATCAACATCCGTACGCGCTCCGTGCGCAAGCGCGGGGCGAATGTGGCGTTGAGCAGCTCTATCACACAGGCAACGGAATTGCAGGGCTACGCCTCAGCGCGCATCACCTACAAGTCGGGCAAGTGGACGCTGTATGCGAGTGAGTATTTCAACTACGTGGACAACCATAACTCGCTGAGAGTTGACCGCCGTTTCTATGATTCAACATCCGGGGCGCTTATGGGCAATTCACTGACGGAGCAAGATGTACGTTTCCATTCGCGCTTTCACCGGATAAAAGCCGGCGGCGAGTATGCAATAAGTAAGTCAACGACGATTGGCATTCGCGCGCAGTTACCGCTCGGCGCGCCGGAGGTGGACTTTCGCAATTTTACCACCATTAATGATTTGCATATGGCTACGAGCAACTACACTTTGGGCACACGTTCCATGAGCAATCACTGGTATGAGCGCGAAGTAGGGTTGCTGACGCGGCATCGCTTTAAAGATGATGCGGAGCTGACTTTTGATGGCTATTATATAGAAAACAGCAGCGGCGATGCTGGCCTCTTTTTTAATATGCCAACGTCCTCAAACGGTCAAGCCATTGCGGCAAGCGATGTTTGGGGCCTGCACTTTCCGGTAGCCATCCGCGTCATTTCCGCGCAAAGCGATTACAGCCGTGCGCTGGGCAAGAAAACGAAGATGGAGACGGGCGTGAAATACAGAAGCGTGGCTATTGACAATACCGCCGACTACACTATTCCGGATGCGGCAGGTCGGTTGGTAGCGGATACAATGCGCAGCACGCGGTTTTTGTATGATGAAGCAGTGCCTGCGGCGTACGGCAATATCACTCGCACGGTCAATGATAAGCTGGAGGTACAGGCCGGATTGCGCGCGGAGCTGACGATTAGCGAAGGCACGGTTGCGAAAACTGGCGAGGCTTTCCGCCGCGATTATCTTTCCCTTTTTCCAACGCTTTATGCTTCCTATAAAACGGATTCTCTAAACACTATCACGCTGTCTTATGGCCGTCGTGTAGAACGTCCGGATTATTACCAGCTCAATCCTTCGCGGGATTATGTTGACAAGTATTCTTACCGCGTGGGTAATCCGCGCCTGCAGCCGCAGTTCACAAATAATGTAAAGCTTGGGTATTCCTGGAAAGGCCAACTGACAGCTACGCTTTCGCTGACACAAACAGACGGCGTTATCTCAGACTTTTTTGTGCAGGACGACAAGACGAAGACGGCCTATGAAACGCACGATAATATCGCTAGCTTTCGCCAGGGCGGATTGAGTCTGAACTACAACAACACAGTAATGAAAGGATGGACGCTGAACCTGTATGGCGACGTTTATCTGAACAGGTATTCCGGCAACTATTATGGCGCAGAATATGTGCAGCCCGGAAGCTCTTTTTCTTTCAATGCCAACAATCAGTTTGAGCTTGGTCACAAGTGGAGTGGGGAGCTGAGCTGCTGGTATAATGGGCCATCGCGCAATACGGTTTTTACGCAGTCGCTGCCGATGGGCTCGGTGGATGCGGCGGTGTCTAAGAAGCTGTTGTCAGACTCGCTGGTGGTAAAGCTGGCCTTGAATGATATCTTCGGCACGCAGGTGTATCGCGGAGAGAATCGCTTCGCGAATTTTGATACTGATGTCCGCTCTACTTGGGATGCGCGGCGGGCTGTGCTGTCGCTGAACTACAACTTCGGCAGCAAAATTGAGACGATGGGTCGGAAGAGTAATGCGGAGAGCCGCAGCATGTAACGCTTATTGCCCGTCCTCTTTCTCGCCCTCCCCAAACATTCCTTTCTTCTCCTCCTTTGGCTTAATGCCGAAGTTGTAGCGCAGATTGATGCCGAATCGCTGTGAATCATTGTAGCGCGAGACAGTGCCGGTGATGCCGCCCTGGTCAATCGTAGCATCGTAGCGATTGGTGAAAAAGATGTCCTGTGCAGAAAGTGTCACTTGCAGCTTCTTGTCTAAAAACTGCCGGTTGATGCTCGCATTGAGCGCGCCAAATGTGCCCAGCTCATAAAACTGCAGGAAACCTTTTAGTCGCATAAAGCCGTTGACCACAATGTTCATCTTCTTGCCCAATTTCAGATTGTGATAGGTAAAGAAGGTAAAGCTCTCCCGCTGGTATTTCAGTGGTGCACCGTTATAGACGCCATCGTACATATTGAGGTTGTATTGCCCGCCGAAGATGAAGAAGTAAGACCCGCCCGGCGGCACGCCGCCCATTCCACGGAGGTAAAATTCTTTGTTGCTGCCAAGGTTGTCCCAGGTGCGCAGCGCAATGCTGCTATTCACGTCGGACTCATAAATTACCTGCGAGAACACATCCTTTACATCATTGTATCCGACCACTAAAACCGGGTGCTCGCCGGCGCTGATGTTGAACTCATAATTGTTCATGAACTGCGGGCGCAGTGACGGGTTGCCCGCTTCATAGAGATACTGGTCAACGAAGCGCTGGAAAGGATTGAGGTAATCGTAAGCCGGGCGCGTAATAGTGCGGCGGTAAATGAGGTAGGCGCGCAGCTCAAAGCCCAGCATCTTAATCACCGGATGGCTGATATAGAAATAGGGAAAGAGGTCGGCACGGCGGATGGAAAAGCTGGTATCGCCCGGTCGCGTCTGGTCGCCTTCCATCAGCGTCGTTTCCATGCGCAGGCCGGGCTTGATGATAAGGTCGCCGATGGTTTTTGAAACCTGTGCGTATAGGGCATTGATGTTTTCGGTGTACCGGTACGTAGTAGTTCGCAGCGGGTCGGCGGCGCTGATTCCATTGTAACGGATATTGAAGTCGGACTCGTGCCGGAAGGTGGTAAGCGTGGACTTGAGGCCTGCTTCCAGCACCAGCTTTTTGGGCAGCTTGTATTTGAGGTCGCTTTGCAAAGAGCTATAGAAGCGCCGGGTCTGGACTTCGCCGTTGTTGATAATATCGCCGTAGGCGGGCTGGAGGAATCTGGAAAGAATATCCTGGTTAATCTTTCCGAAGTTACCGTTCCAGCTCAGCGAGCCCGTCCATTCCGAGCCCGAAGTGTCAATCTTGTATTTGGCATCAATGCTCTGGTCAATGTTCCAGCTGCGGCTGTTGCTTCCAGTCGCCGTGATATTGTCTGTGCCAAGCCCTCCGACATCCGATATTATTGAGGAGCGGTTGTCCAGCGTGTTGCCGGGGTAGTTCAGGGCAATTCTGCCATCATAGCTGATGTCCAGCTTGCCTTTCAAGAAAGTCTTTCCAAGCCCATAGCCCATGAAGAAGTTTTTGGAGCTATTGATGCTTCCGGCATCCTGCGAAAGCTGGGAATCTACACTCAGTATCCGTGTGGAAACAGTATGCTCCAGACTCTTGCGGTTCGCGGCGTTCAGATTGAGGTAGGCGCTCCGGTCGCCGTCGTTGTAGCTGAGGTTCAGGCCTGCATTCTGATTGCCGTAAACGCCTTGCTGCGCGCCAATATTTGCGCTGCCGGTCAGGCCCAGCTTCACACCTTTCTTCAGGACAATATTGATAATGCCGCCACTACCCGAGGCGTCAAACTTCGCTGAAGGCGTGCGAATGATTTCTATTCGCTGGATGGAATTTGGCGGCAGGGATTTGAGCATCGCGGCGATGTCCGCCGCGCTCATCTTCATCTCGCGGCCATTGATGTAGATACTGGCGGGCGTGGACGAGGTCATAAAGAAGTTACCCTCCTGGTCGGCTACGATGCCGGGCGTTTTCTCTAATACTTCATAGCCGCTGGTGGATGCGGCAACAAGCTGCTCCGGATCAAGGATGGTGACGTCACCGTCCTGCCGCATGAGGGGTTTGGAGGCTTTGACTACAGCTTCTCGCAAAGCTTGTCCGCGCAGGAGAATGAATGGGAAGTCAAAATGTGTGCTATCGGCAATAATAGTAGTAGTGAAGGGAAGATAGCCTTTGGCAGAGACGTCGGCAATATAATTTATTAATGGCCGTAGCATAAAAGTCTCTTGGCCTGTGGAGTCTGTCGCGCGTTTTATAGCCGGCTCTGCACCGGTGCTTAAAGAGATAATTGCAGCGTGTATAGGTTGGTGGCTTTCATTGGCAATGCGTATGCGAACGGGCTGATCCTGCGCGTTGAGGGGCTGTGCAGCGCAGGAAACAATAATGATCAGAATGATGCGGTAGATACGCATTGATGCAGTAAAGGACGGTTATTCTGGCGGGTGAATTTGTAGTGGCACGGCTTTGCATAAACTTTACGGAACACGCAGCCAATCTGTTAACTACCGCCTACAAGCTTACTTCAGTGGGGATTAGAAACAACACAGATTGTACTGCTTGAGCAAATTCGTACCGATCCATCCCAAATTTCCCACTTGGTGTTTCTTTTATTTATACCAATTCTATCAAAGCAATACTGACAATCGCGTGCAGTGCTGGCATAATCTTAATACATAGTATTAATAAAAAGTATCTTATAGTATGGCCACCAACAAACCAGCCGGCGACGGACACCGCAATGGTGCTGTTAAGAAGCGCAGCCAATTGGAAAATCCTATTACCGGCACTATGACTAAGCGCGACCTGAAAACGGGCGAGTTTATGGATGTGAAGAAGGATGAAGGAAAGTTCAAGGGCGTGCGTACGGAGCAGAAATCTTCGGGCGGCGCGAAGAAGAGCTAAACAGGAATATTTCAGCAATAATGCCTTGGTATAGACCGGGGCATTATTTCGCACACAGGCAAAAAAAACATTTCCA
>CBDFFM010000012.1:0-34041 GCA_965246785.1 Chitinophagaceae bacterium | reverse complement strand
ACTTTTTGTGTGTGCCAATGCAGACTATTTCAATTTTCACGTTGTTCATTACTTGAAATATTACGGCTTCCTTGTTGATACAGACCTGCTACAAAAAGACGGTGGATTTAAACCTGGAACTATAGTCTATAAGTCGGAAGACGAAGCAATCGCTTTCAAGGTTACAATTACTAATTACACAGTCAAAGGAAAAAAGATGTTCTCGGCGCTAATTGATTAGAGTAGAATAGGTAGTAGCTCGGTTCCAATATTGCTAAGAAGGATTAGGTTTGTGCAAAAGCAATTCTATGTCCTTCAAAAAGCTATCCGTATTTGTTGACGCGTTAAAGTCTGAGGAAACAGGAAACTTTAGTGGGAAGAGTCGGGATGAAATAATAGAGTACTTCGCCAAGAAGGGATGCACGTTAAACGTCGCGGGAGATGAGATGTGGGCGACCGAAGAAAATCGCGGTACAAAGCACAGATGGAATTTTGAGTTTGATGAATACGGCAATGTCAATGATGTGAGCAATTTCGGAAGCGGCATGTATTAATTCCCGGCCCGTTCAGCTTAGTCCCAACACGCGTTCGGCTTAGTCACAACACATACCAGATAACAGTTGGGCTTAGACTCCTGTCTAAGTCCAACCGGCAGGCAATCTCCAGATTGGCCCGATTGCGGGTCAAGCCCGCAATGACAGGAACCATTGGGCTGCTATTCGTTGATTAGGCTTTGCTCGTCCGCTGATGATGATTCATTCCTCAGCCCAATCAAGGCTGTCATTGCGGCTTCCGAGCCGCAATCTGCCGGTGTCACGCCACGGGAAAACAAACGAGCGAAGAACAAGCATTAAACAGATTGAGGTTGCGGGTCAAGCCCGCAATGACAGCTACCATTAGACTCTTGTACCTTGATTGGCTTTCCTCAAACAACCATTATCATGGACAAGCTGCACCGCTACTACGTCTATTTCGTCTCCAACAAGAACCGGACGACATTCTACATCGGCGTAACAGCCAGCATTGCCCGCCGCGCTAATGAACATGCCGAAGGACGCGGCAGCGGCTTCACCGCAAAGTATAACTGCCACGACCTTGTCTATTACGAAAGCTTCAGCCGGATAGAAGAAGCCATCGCCCGCGAAAAACAGCTCAAAAACTGGAAGCGGGAATGGAAGCTGGAACTCATAAAGAGCGTGAATCGGGAGTTGAAGACTTTGGAGCCGATGTGATGATTGTGGCGTTGTTGCCGAGTAGATTGATTAGCCCAATCCAACCTGTCATTGCGGGCTTGACCCGCAATCCGCTGGTCTTCCCAACATAGGCGCACGCACGATTGAGCAGATTGCGGCTCGGGGCCGCAATGACAGGAACTATTAAGTGATTGCTCCTTGATGAAACAGCCGTAAGGCAGGCATTTCCTTTCCATCCCAACATCGCTTACCTTGTCCGTCTATAAAAAAAACCGACCCGCATGGCCGAATCGCTCACCAACAACTTCGTTCTCCGCTTTGCCAATGTGAACGGCACCGGCTCCGCTTCCGCGAATGCGCTGTTCACCAAAGCCATCTTCCGCATGGGCGTTCCGGTGACGCCTAAGAACATCTTTCCGTCCAACATTCAGGGCCTGCCTACTTGGTACGAGGTGCGCGTGAGCGAAAAAGGCTACCTCGGCCGGCGCGAGGGCATAGACCTGATGGTGAGCGTGAACCCGCAGAGCATGCACGCGGATGTGGCGAACGTGAAAGAAGGCGGATACTTTTTGTATGACAGCACAAAGCCGCTGGCCGAAGAGCTGCACCGCGAAGACATTCATTACCTCGGCATCCCGCTGATGGAATTGTGCAACCAGAATTACACCGAAGCACGGCAGCGGCAGCTTTTTAAGAACATTATTTACGTCGGCGCCCTGAGCGAATTGCTGAAGATTGAGTTCGGCGAATTGGAAGGCTTGCTCGCCGAGCAGTTTGCCGGAAAGGAGAAGCTCATCCCGATGAACATTAAGGCGCTGATGCTGGGCGTGGATTATGTGAAAGCGCATTTCCCCAAACCGCTGCCCATGCGTGTAGAGCGCCGTAACCTCGTCGGCGACCGCATTATGATAGACGGCAATTCCGCCTGCGGCCTCGGTGCGGTATATGGCGGCGCTACGGTGGCTGCGTGGTATCCCATTACGCCATCCACGTCTGTTGTGGAGGCTTATGCCGATTACGCAAAGGAATTTCGGATTGACAAGGAAAGCGGCAAGCGCAATTATGCTATTGTGCAGGCAGAAGATGAGCTGGCAGCCATCGGCATGGTAATAGGCGCTAACTGGAACGGTGCGCGGTCTTTCACCGCCACGTCCGGCCCAGGCCTGAGCCTGATGAATGAGTTTCTGGGCCTCGCTTACTTCGCCGAAGTACCCGCCGTGCTCATAGACGTGCAGCGCACCGGGCCTTCTACCGGCATGCCCACGCGCACGCAGCAAAGCGACGTGATGGAAGCCGCCTACGCGAGCCACGGCGATACAAAGCAGGTACTGCTTTTTTCCCGCAACGCCCGCATGAATGCTTCTCAATGACGGCCGAAGCCTTCGATCTCGCGGAGCAATTGCAGACGCCGGTAATCGTGCTCACCGACCTCGACCTCGGCATGAACGACCACGTGTCCGCAGCCCTTTGTGTGGGACGATTCAGAAGCAAGTACAAGCGCGGCAAGGTGCTCAACGCAGCAATGCCCTTGATAAGATGGAGCGCTTTGGCCGCTACCTTAGATACCGAGAACGACGGCATTCCCTACCGCACCTATCCCGGCAACACACCCGACGAAAGGCTCGTTCTTCACCCGCGGCACCTCGCGCGATGAGTATGCCGCCTACACCGAAGACGGCGCTGCCTACAAGCGCAATGTGGACCGCCTGCTGCGCAAATGGAATACGGCGAAAAGCCCTCGTCCCGGCTGCCACATGTCTATGACCGCGGCAGGGCTTCTGATGAAGGCATCCTGTTCATCGGCACATCGATTTATGCGGTGGAGGAGGCGCTGGACATTCTTGGCAGGCGACGGTCATTGGATGGATGCGATGCGGGTAAAAGCCTTCCCGTTCGGGAAAGAAGTGGAAGCATTTATCGCGGCGCACAAACGTGTGTATGTGGTGGAGCAAAACCGCGATGCGCAACTGCGGAGCCTCCTGATGATAGAGCTTGGCGCGAGCGCGGAGAAGCTGGTAGCGATTCTGAATTATGACGGGATGCCGATAACGGCGGATGCGATTGTGGGTGGGATTGCGGCGGCAGGCGGGCAGAAAAGCAAGGGCTGAACAACCTATCTTTAAAAGATGAAAGACTGGCAATCTTATATCACTATCAATCCCGAAATCAGATTTGGCAAGCCGACTATCGTCGGCACGCGGATTACCGTCGGCGATATTCTGGGATGGTATGCTGCCGGAATGAGTGAAACGGAGATAATAGAAGATTTTCCAAGCCTTAAACCTGAGCATTTGCAAGCTGCGATACGCTTTAGTGATAGCAACTGATAATTTTTGATGGTTTTGACTTTACATTTTTGAATTAGCATGACTTTCATCCGCCCTAAATTCCGCCACCCCGACCTCAAGAAGAACGCCCTCGGCTACACTATAGCCTATTACGAAGGCGCGCTCTCCACCCTTTGCGCCGGCTGCGGGCACGACAGCATCTCGGCGGCCATCATACAGTCCTGCTACGACCTGAGCATTGAGCCGCACAAGGTGGCGAAGCTCTCCGGCATCGGCTGCTCCTCCAAGACACCTGCCTACTTCCTCGCCAATTCGCACGGCTTCAATTCCGTGCATGGACGAATGCCGAGCATCGCCACCGGCGCTAATCTGGCGAACAAAGACCTGCTTTACCTCGGCGTTTCCGGCGACGGCGATACGGCCTCTATTGGCATGGGCCAGTTTGTACACGTTATCCGGCGGAACCTGAACATGGTCTATATCGTGATGAACAATGGCTGCTATGGCTTGACGAAAGGGCAGGACAGTGCAACAGCAGATGTAGGCTCTAAGAGCAAGGCGGGCTCCATAAATCCTTTTGACGCGATAGACCTGGCGAGCCTTGCCATTGAGTTAGGCGCGTCCTTCGTTGCACAATCTTTTTCAGGGGATAAGTCGCAGCTTGTGCCGCTTATCAAAGCTGCGATTGAGCATCCGGGATTTGCGTTTATAAATGTCGTCTCGCCCTGCGTGACTTTTAACAACAATCCGGGCTCCACGAAGAGCTATGATTATGTGCGTGAGCACATCGCCGCGACCGGAACAGTGGATTTTGTGCCGGAGATGACAACGATTAACGCCTCTTATCCTGAAGGCAGCACCGAGAACATTGCGATGCACGATGGCTCCGGTCTCCTACTCCACAAGTTGGCCGCAGACTGGAATCCACGCGACCGGCTCTCTGCCATAAATGCCGTCAAGCACGCCCAGAAGCGTGGTGAGTTTCTCACCGGGCTCCTCTACATAGAAGATGACACGAGCGACCTGCACGAAATCCTAGGCACGGTGGATGCACCGCTGAATACGCTTCGTGAGAATGCGCTATGTCCTGGTAATGATGCTTTGCAGGCCTTGAATAAGAGCCTACGCTAATTTGCTGTAGGCTTCCAGCTAAAGCCGTGCATGTAAAAGTGCATCACCCTCCACCAGCCGGTCACGCATTCCATGTAAAGCTTGAACGGCCCGACGATTTCCTGTGAATGCCCGTCGTGGCTCATGGCAGTGTACTTAATCAGGCCTTCGGTGAAGCCAAGCCGCGACATGCCCTCGCCAATCTTCCTCATCCGGTTGCGCGCTCGTTTCTTTTACCTGAAAATCCCAGTCGCGTACTGAATCAAACATGCCGTGAAAGCGGTCAAGCAACGGCTGCATATCCACCGGGCTGAAGGTCCGGCCTTCCTGCGAGAAAAGCTGCGGCGAAAGGTATTCTTCGTCAAAAGTGCCGCCGAAGAAGCCTTCAATAAACTCCTGCGTCCGCCTGCATCTTTAGCTTGAGCAGGTCGTTTTCCAGTTGCAGCCTTTCTTCTTCAGTGCCTTCAAAATCATCAGGCAGCAGGTTTTCATCTTCTTGAGCCATCCTGATATTGGTTTAGCGGCTCAAAATAGGAAAAGCCGCCGTCTGCAAGGCATTTATGGGAAAGTTGCCACTGCTCTACCTTAGCAGGGTTACCTTTTGGCCCTAATCCGTATTAATCCGTGAACCAGCCTCTCCTGCAACCGGACGCGCAGCTCCTGCAAGGCCTTGCAGCCGGCGCGCGGCTGGCCACGGCACAGGTTTACAAGCAGCATTACCCCACGGTCATGCACTGGCTGCGCGGCGCGGGCGGCGATGAAGCCGATGCTGCCGATGTATTTCAGGAGGCGATGGTGGTGCTCTTTGAGAAGGCGAAAACAGAAGACTTCCGGCTTACCTGCCGGATTGGCACCTACCTGTTTGCCATCTGTAAGCATCTGTGGTACAAGCGGCTGGAGCAGCGCAAACGCGCCCCGGCCCCTTTTTCTGACGATGTAGAGCATGATGCAGCGTATGAGGACGACATTGCGGCGCACGAAGAGCGGGAAGAGCATTACGCCCAACTGGACGTAGCGCTGGAAGGGCTTGGGGAACCTTGCCGCTCGCTGCTGCGGGCCTTCTATCATCAGGATAAGAGCATGCAACAGATAGCAGCAGACTTCGGGTACACTAACCCGGACAATGCGAAGACACAGAAGTATAAATGCCTGATGCGGCTAAAGAAGATTTTCTTTAACGCAAGGGCCTAAAAAAGGAATCGGTCAGACACACCATGAGACTGGAAGACGAACTCTATATAGCCGGAATGGCCGAAGCGGAAGCCGCCGGAACCCTCACGCCCGCACAACGCGCCGAACTGGACGCGCGCCTGACGGAGCCTGCGTTCGCGCAAGCCTATAAGGAATATTTCCAAACCATCAGCAGCTTGGCGGACGGCGGCAAGCGCGCCCGCTTCAAAGCAACCTTGCAGGATATCCACGCGGAACTGGAAGCGAAGAAGCCCGGCATGAAGCGGCTCATCATCCACTTCAACCCGCGGCATCTGCGCACGGCGGCGGTTGCGGCAAGCGTCGCCTTGTTTACTTCCACCATAACGCTGTGGGCTATCAAGCATAATGAGCCGAAGGCTGCCGATACCCACACGCTGAACCTCGTGCGCAACGAGGTAGCCCGCATCAAGGCTACACAGCAGCACCAGCAAGCTCAGATTCAGGAAATCAAAGAAGACGTTAGCACCGTCGCGTCGCCGCAACTGCCCCAAAGCAATTATAGCGGCACCGGTTTTGCGCTTTCCAACGACGGCTATCTCGTTACGAATTATCACGTAGTAGAAGGTGCAGAGAATCTGCAAGTCGTAACTCGCAACGGCAAGAGCCACGCCGCTACGGTCATAGCTTACGAGCCTAAGAACGACATTGCCCTGCTAAAGATTGAGGACGAAGATTTCCGCTTCGGCAAAGGCGAGCTGCCTTATTCTTTCCTCGCCGGCAAGGCTGCGCTTGGCGCCAGCATCTACACCCTTGGCTTCCCGCAGGATGAGATTGTGTATAATGAAGGCTACATCGCTTCTCGCAATGGCTACGAAGGTGACTCCGCCCAATACCGCTTAGAGGTTCCCGCTGGCCCCGGCCAGAGCGGCGCGCCGGTGGTGGACGGTATGGGCAATATCATTGGCGTCATCCGCAGCAAGGATGAGCGCACGGAGAGCACGACCTACGCCGTCACATCCAAGACGCTCCTACGCCTACTAAAAGACGTGCCGAAAGACAAGCGGCCCAAGCTGCCGCAGGCTAATCGTATGACCGGCCTCAGTCGCCAGCAGCAGATTGAGAAGCTGCAGGATTATTCCTGCATGGTGCAGGTGTATAAGAAGTAAGAACCTTGATTGGAAGGATTAAAGGATGGGCAGGATTAATAAGAATCCTGCCCATTTTCTATAAAGCCTTTAATGTTGAAATCAACTCCGGCATTTTGACGGTGCCGTTCCAGAGCTTCACGAAGCGCTTCTTCCGGTCATAGACCACGAGGTAAGGAACCGTGGTAGCCTTGTAGAAGCTCGGAAAGAAGAATTGATAATCCTTCGCCACCGTGATGTTCTTGTAATCATTCAGGCCATGCTTTTCGGCAAAAGGCCGCAGCATAGAAAGCGGCATGAAGGTGAACATGTAGAAGTCCGCCTTCTTCATCTCATCTATGTGCTTCATCAGGGAGTCCGTCGTTATCTGGCAATGCTCGCAGTCGGGCGAGAAGAAGAACAGCACCGTCGGGCGGCCTTCTTTGATATTGTAGGTATTAAACTCAGTAGTGCTGTCTTGCAGCAGCAGGTTGAAGGCGGGCAGCGTAGGAAAGCGTTGGTATGCTGGTAGCTGTGCGGAGTCGCGGACTATCTTTTGCGCTTGCGCGAAAGGAGCGAAGGAACAAAATAGCAACAGCGTCAATAGCTTTTTCATGAGGCAAAAGTCGGCTATTGTTGAGATGCACAGCTAATCCGCAAACCACTCCATCACATCTGAAAGGATAAGCATCCATATCGCCCACACTTGTATTGCTACAGTGATTAATACAGGTTTCAAGCGCTGCCCACTTTTTCTACTGAGTATCCAATAAACTGCTGTTGCTAAAAGCGAGGGAATAAAGGTTAAAGCCCAAGCGACAAGAAGCCAGATTATAACGGGCGCATAGGTAGAATAAACAGAGATTGTTTTTGGGTCAGGCCGGCCATGCATCGGCGGGAAGCCAACAATAAAACCAGCGTGAATAAAAAAAGTCGGCAGGGAAAGTATAAATCCCAGAGGGAAAAGTGCAAGTATCAAAACTGAGGCTTTTAAATACTTCATAAGCATTATAGTCAGGTCAAAAAACGCCCACACAAACCTTTCATTGTAAAGAATCGCCGCTCCAATCGCCGCCGTAAATTTGAGGATATGCCCGCCCTCCAAGAAGAAGCCGCCTTCCTCGCCCGATACGAAAAGCTCAACGCCCAACAACGCGAAGCCGTGGACACCATCTACGGCCCCGTCATGGTCATCGCCGGGCCGGGCACCGGTAAGACCGAGGTGCTGTCTATGCGCATCGCTAATCTTTTGCGCTCTGAGGCGCAGGTGCAGCCGCAGGAAATTCTGTGCCTCACCTACACCGATGAGGCCGCCAACTCCATGCGCCGCCGCCTCGTGCAAATCATCGGCCCCGCCGCGCACAAAATTGCCATCAACACCTTTCACGCCTTTTGCAACAGCGTCATCCAAAGCAATCCCGATTACTTCAGCGACCGTCCGCTGCAGCCCATTTCTGACCTGGAGCGCGCGGAGGTGATGCACGACATTTTAGATAGCCTCACGCCCGGCCATCCACTGCGCCGCCTTGGCGGCAACGTCTATTTTGATGTGCCCCGTCTCGCCGCGCTGTTTGAGGTGATGAAAAAGGAGAACCTGCGGCCGGAAGTGGTGTCTGGCGCTATTGACGCTTACATCGCCGAGCTGCCGAGCCGCGATAAATACATCTACAAACGCAACGGCAAAGGCTTCCAGAAAGGCGACATAAAGCAGGCGGAGTTAGACGAAGAGCTGCGCAAGATGGAGACGACCCGTGCCGCCGCGAACCTCTTCAAGGATTACGAGCGCCGCATGAAGGAGCTGGGCCGCTACGATTACAGCGACATGATTCTTTGGGTGCTGGATGCCCTGCGCCGCGAGCCTTCACTGCTGCAGAGCTATCAGGAGCGCTACCAGTTCATGCTCGTGGACGAGTTTCAGGACACCAACGGCGCGCAAAGCGACCTGCTGATGACGCTCACCCAGTTCTGGGAAGACCCCAACATCTTCGTGGTGGGCGACGACGACCAGAGTATCTACGAGTTTCAGGGTGCGCGCATCCGCAATATTATTGACTTCTACCAGCGCCACACCGGCAGCGTCAAGGTGATTGTGCTGCCGCAGAATTACCGCTCTTCGCAGGCCATCTTGGACAGCGCTACGGCCACTATTGCAAACAATACCCAGCGCCTGATTTATCAGCTCACGAGCCTGAATCTGAATAAAGACATCGTCGCTTCCAACAACCGGTTTGCCGACGGCAAAGAGACTTTGAAGCCGGTGGTAAGCATTTACCCGAATGTGCTAAGCGAGGAAGCCGACATCGTAATGCAGATTGAAGCCCTGCGCGCGCAAGGAGTGTCCCTGCACGATGTGGCCATCATCTATGCGCAGCACAAGCAGGCGGAGAATATCATGCAGCTTTTTGAGCGCAAAGGCATTCCCTACTGGGTGAAGAAGCCGGTGAACGTCCTGCGCCAGCCCGTCGTGGAGCAGCTCATGCTCGTGCTGCGCTATCTCACTGCGGAAAAGGAGAAGTCGTTTTCCGGCGAAGGCTATCTCTTTGAAATCCTGCACGCGCCCTACTACGGCATTGAGCCGACCGACCTCGCGCAGCTTTCGCTTTTTGTGCAGCAGCTTCCGCGGCAGGACGGGCTGCGCAATTGGCGCATGCTCCTTGCCAACGGTATGAGGCTCCAGATGCTGGATTTGCGCAGCGATGCCGCCATCATCCGCATGGGCCACAACCTGGACGGCTGGCTGCAAAGCCTCAGCACGCATCCGCTGCCGCTGCTGGTGGAGCGGATTGTGTATGAAAGCGGCATCGTGGCCTGGCTGCTCAACGGCACCGATTACATCTGGGACATGCAGGTGCTGCACACCTTCTTTGACTTCATTCGCGCGCAATGCGCCGAAAAGCCGCACCTGAAGCTTCAGGAGTTTATCCGTACCGTGGATAAGATGGATGCTGAGAACATTTCGCTGCCTACACAGAAGGTGATTCAGAATGACAACGGCGTGCGTTGCTATACGGCGCACTCGGCCAAAGGCAACGAGTTTGAGCACGTCTTCCTCATCGGCTGCTGCAAAAAGTATTGGGAAGGCAAGGCCGGCAACAACCGCGAATTCAAGCTGCCCGACACCATCACCTCCACCGAAGACGACAATGAGAAGAGCTACAAGACCGAGGTGGCCCGCCGCCTCTTTTACGTTGCCCTTACCCGCGCCAAGAAGCACCTGCATGTCTCCTACGCTCTACAGGACAACGAAGGCAAGGAACTAGCCAATTCCTGCTTCGTGGATGAAATCAGCCGCCCGGAAGAGCGCCGCAAGGTGAGTGTGAATGCCGACGGACTCGTTGAGCACCTCCAATGGGCGATGGAGCCGGTTGATGCCGTGAAGATTGAAATCGCCAACATCGCGTGGGTTGAACGCTGCCTCCAGCAGCTGTGCATGAGCTACACGACGCTCTCCAAATACCTGCGCTGCCCGGTGGCCTTTTATTATGAAAGCATCCTGAAGGTGCCTTGCCTGAAAGGCGATGCGCTGGCCTTCGGGTCGGCGGTGCACCATGCGTTGGAAAAGTTTTTCAAGGAAATGAAGGCGACGGGCGAATGGCCCTCCAAAGACGAGCTGCTGCGTTTCTTTGACCAGGGCCTCTGGCGCGAGCAGGAAAGCATGACCACGATTCAGTACGAGCGCAGCAGGGAGCGTGGCCAGAGCGTCCTTTCCGCCTACTACGACCGCAACATCCTGCACTGGACGAAGACGGTGGAAGTAGAGTGGAAGGTGAACCGCTTCATGCTGGACGGCGTGCCCGTAACCGGCAAGATTGACCGCCTTGATTTTGACGGCGACACCTGCACCCTTATTGACTACAAAACCGGCAAGAGCGACCAGAAGAAAATCCGCGAGCAAACCTCTGGCCCGAACGACAAGAACCCGAACGGCGGCGATTACTGGCGGCAGATGGTCTTCTACAAGCTGCTCATAGACAACCAGCCCGAAAAGCGCTGGCACGTGCGCATAGGTGCCTTTGATTATGTAGAGCCAGACCGAGAGACCGGCGAGTTCAGCCCGTTGGTGTATGTGCCGGTGTATGAAGCGGATGAGCAGATTGTGCGCCAGCAATTACGCCAGAGCTACGGCCGCATCATGAATCATGAATTCACGGAAGGCTGCGGCAAGCAGGACTGCCACTGGTGCAACTTCGCGCGGAGGTATGCGGTGGTGCGGACGCCGGCAGAGGCGTTTGTGGAGATTGATGATGTGTAAACGCAAGCGTCATGAAAATATTTCATCTCTTATTACTGCTGTTTTTGTCCGGCACATTGAG
This sequence comes from Chitinophagaceae bacterium, assembly GCA_965246785.1. Taxonomy (GTDB): domain Bacteria; phylum Bacteroidota; class Bacteroidia; order Chitinophagales; family Chitinophagaceae; genus UBA1952. Next base: position 22,882 of record CBDFFM010000012.1, on the reverse strand, counting down.
GCTGTCCGCTCAGCCAAATACTGCTTATAAGTCAGCAGATGCGCATGCGCTTAAAACGATAGGAAGGCAGGTTGCACCTCTTGCAGTTGAACTAACGCGTCCTTTTACCAAAGACAGCGATAAGGTCAGAGCCATATTCCGTTGGATTACGCAAAACATCTCTTACGATTTAGAAGAGTATTTCAGTGGTGCAAAAGAATATAAGGGGCTAAACTTAAAAGACGTCCCCGATGATAGTGTGGCAGCAGAAAAGCAGTACAATCTTGCTGTAGCCGAGATGGTGCTTCAAAAGCGAAAAGCAATTTGCGATGGTTACAGTAGGCTATTTAAAGTGATGTGCAATTCTGCCGGCATTAACTGTGAGGTTATTACAGGATGCGGCCGACCGGCCTTTGAAGAAAACCTGACTATACAATATACTTCCAACCATGCCTGGAATGCAGTGATGCTTGAAAATGAATGGAAGTTGCTTGATGTTACCTGGGCAAGCGGTTACTGCGACCTTGGGCAAAAACGGTTCACAAGAGCACTGAATGAACAATACTTCTTGGCACCTGCTGAACGCTTCATATACGACCATTATCCAGATACACAGGTATGGCAACTCTTATCTAAAGAAGCAAGTTTAGATTCGTTCTTACGAATGCCCGGGCGCACGCCCGCGCTTTGGAGTGCGCCGATTATATCTTATGGCCCTAACTCAGGTCTCTTACGCAATAGCGAAGAAATGGCGGTGTTTGAATTTCATGCAAAGGACACCATAACCGATGCTATGGTTTATACCAGCCAACCTACGGTTTGGCTTATGATTGTTTCAAAGCCAAAAGCTGAAATGAAGCTTTCAAAACTCCCTAACGCACAAATCAAGTTGCCTCAGCGACGCGTGTACATCACGAAGCCTGAACGAGATGCTATTGATGCCATTATGGGATACATAGACACGGCACATGCGCAAACCGAACCAGCCCCTTTCGTGGACGCTAAGGCGAAGAACATTCCAGAGTCGCCCAAGCAGTCTTCGTTCACAATCAGCGGCAATGTAGTCAAGTTCAATTGTCCGGTTAGCGATAAGCGCCTCAAAGAAGTAATTGTTACTTATAATGGAGAAGCGCTACTCCGCTATCAGTTGGTTCGCTAAATTATTAGCCGATATAAAGTGCATCCTCAAAGTGAAGTCTCTACAGGCCGTTAGCATGAAGCTGTAATTTCGCCCACGCAATGCCCCGCCACCTATTCCCGCTTCTCTTTCTCATATTTCTCCTCCCTACCCAAAGCCCCGCCCAGCCTAAGGCTGACCGCAAGATGGTCAAGGCTCTAAAGGCGGACATCTCCTTCCTCGCCTCCGATGCGCTGGAAGGCCGCCGCGCGGGTACCGAAGGCGAGCGTAAGGCGGGCGACTACATCATCCGCCGCTACGAGGCGCTGAAAATTCCGGCATGGGGCGGTGATTACCGGCATCCGTATCATTTCAATCGCGGCATGGAGGCGGGCAGCAGCCTTATCCGGCTTGGTGGGCAGGCGATGACGGCGGACAGCGGTGTTTTTCCGCTGCCTTTTTCTGCCAATGGTGATGTGAGCGGTGATGTGCTTACGGATGTGCAGGAGATGGGCGCTATCTGGACGCTGCCGCTTTATGCGAGCGACGATGAGGCATCCGACTCGCACTTTGAATGGGAGAAGGCCGCTTACGAAAAGGCTAAGGAAGCCGCAGGCGCAGGCGCTAAAGGCGTGCTTTTCTTTGACCCATTCGGCGCGAAGTATCCGCCGCAGTATAATCCGCACTCAGAGCAGGATGTCCTCAGCATTCCGGCGGCATTTGCGCCGAACAGCGTGTGGCAGCGGCTGACTGCCGGCGGCGCAAATGCCGTGGCTATCACGCTCAACATTCATCTCCAAAAGACGGAGTACACGGGTAACAACGTCGCGGCCTACATTGACAATAAAGCGCCTCTTACTGTGGTGCTCGGCGCCCACTATGACCACCTCGGCTATGGCGAGGACGGCGGCTCGCTCTATGCAGGTAAGGACAAGCAAATCCATAACGGCGCGGATGATAATGCTAGCGGCACGGCGGCGCTGCTGCAGCTTGCCGAATGGCTGAAGAAGGGCGGGAAGAAGCACTACAACTACCTCTTCGCGCACTTCTCCGGTGAAGAGCTTGGGCTGCTTGGCTCCAAGGCCTTTGTAAAGGAAGACGGCTTAGACAGCAGCCACATCGCCTACATGCTCAACATGGACATGCTGGGCCGCCTGGTGGACAGCACAAAGGCGCTGACGCTCGGCGGTATTGGTACCGCGCCGGAGTGGGCGAAGGTGACGCAAATTGTTGCGAAAGAAGGCTTCAAGGTAACGCTGGATTCTGCCGGCACCGGCCCCTCCGACCATACATCTTTCTACAATAAGGGTATTCCTGTCCTGTTCTTTTTCACCGGCGTGCATTCCGATTATCACAAGCCTTCCGATGATGCGGAGAGAATCAATTATGCCGGCGAGGCGCGCGTCATCCGCACTATAGAAAGCGTGGTGAAGGCGGTGGATGCCACGCCGCGCCCGCACTTTACCCCCACGAAGCAAAGCAGTATGGGGAAGGTGCGCTTTAAGGTGACGCTCGGCATCATGCCGGATTATTCTTTTCAGGGCGAAGGCGTGCGGGTGGATGGCGTTACGGAGGGTAGGCCGGCAGCTAAGGCCGGTATTCAGGCCGGCGATATCATCATCCATCTTGGTGCTGATGCGGTGAAGGGAATGCAGACGTATATGGAGGCTCTGAGCCATCAGAAAGGCGGCAATACGGTAGAGGTGGTTTTGCAGCGCGCCGGAAAGGAAGTGCGGCTGCAAGTGGCGCTCTAAAACGTCCGCGCGGCTTTAATGGCGGCCCCCATTGGACTCAATCACATCGCTCACCGCGAGCACTAAGGCTTCTGGCAGCTTTGTGTCTGCCGGTCTTACCAATTCGTAGCGGTCAAGGGCGCCCCAGCGTACCCAGAAGCGGGGGTAGCCGGGGATGTTTACCTCGTAGTGCATACCGTTGCCGCGGAGGGTGGGGAGGATGACGGCAAGGAGGGTTTTGCCCTCAAAGGGGACGGGGGCGGAGAAGTTGTGCGCCATTCGGGCGCTAAAGGTAGGATAGGGATAAGGCCATGTCAAACGCACACCGAGCAATGCCTAATTTTATCAGGACTTATATCTCTATGAAATTCCGCGTCTTTTTTATCTTGACATTGGCCTGCGCCGCTGGAACGCTTTCTGCAACGGCCCGGCAATTATGTTCTCACAGGCAGACGTCTCTGCGCACAGCAAAGGCCGCTATTGCCTCGCCGCTGCTGGAGGATTATGATGTGAAGTATGTGCGGCTGTTCCTACAGCTTTCTAATCTGAACACGAGTGTGGCCGGCTCGGCTATAACCCATGCAGTGGTGAAAAATCCGTCGGGCTTGACGGCGTATGCATTTGAGCTGGATACGGCGCTGAGTGTGGATTCTATTCTGATGAGCGGCAATAAATATCCGCTCTCTTCGCTGACCACGCTGCCCAATGGGGTACGCATTGTGTCGGGCCTGGCTTTGCCGGTGGGCGGCAGCTTCATTGCACGCATTTATTATCATGGCGCTACGCCCAATGGGAGCGGGTTTTTTACACGCGGGCTGAATCATTATGCCCTTGGCGGCACGGACATTACCTTCTCGCTGAGCGACCCGAATCTGGCTAAGGATTGGTGGCCCTGCAAGCAGGTGCTGACGGATAAGATTGACTCTGCGGACATTACCATCTTTGCGCCGGCGGGCATGCGGGTGGGCAGCAACGGGCAGCTGGCGGCGGTAACGCCTTTTGCGGGTGGCAATCAGTGGGACTGGAAGACGCGCTACCCGATAGACTATTACCTTATCTCGGTGGCTGTAGCGCCTTATGCCGACCATAGCCAGATGCTGCATTTTACGGATGGCACGGGCGACTCTATGCCGGTGCAGCATTACATCTATGATACGGCTACTTTCCTGCCTGCGTATGGCGCGGCCATTGACAGCACGCCGTACATGGTGGATTATTTTTCAAAGCTGTATGGACGCTATCCTTTCTGGAAGGAGAAGTACGGCCACTGCATTGCTCCGCTGGGCGGGGGGATGGAGCACCAGACGATGACGACGCTGGGAGCGTTTACTACGCCGCTGATAGCGCATGAGCTAGGGCATCAATGGTGGGGCGATGCCGTAACGTATGCCTCATGGTTGGACATCTGGCTGAGTGAGGGGTTTGCTTCTTACACGGAGCAGCTTTATGTGGAGCATTTCTGGGGGGCTACGGCGGTGAAGAATTACCGGACGGCGGTTTTTAATCGGGTGATGGGTAAGGCAAATGGCAGCGTGATAGTGAGCGATACCAATGACGTTTATCGCATTTTTGATTCGCGCCTCACGTATGATAAGGGTGCGGCGGTAGCGCATATGCTGCGCTATATCGCGCCGAATGATAGCGTCTATTTTGCGGGGCTGCGCGCTTATCAGCAGCGGTATGCTTATAAGCTGGCTACGACGGATTCTTTCCGGGCAATCATGGAAGGGGTGTATGGCCGGAAGCTAGATACCTTCTTCAATCAATGGGTTTATAAAGAAGGCTACCCAACCTACGGCGGCTCCTGGAATGGGCGCGGCACGGATGCGTATGTGCAGCTTACACAGACTACTTCAGTGCCGGCTTCGGTAGGGGCGTTTGCGCTGCCGCTGGTGCTGCAATTGCGAAGCCCTGCGGGCGATACGCTGGTGAAGGTGTACATGAACACCGGGCAGCAGACGTATCGCTTTACGTGGAGTAACGCGGCAACGATGACGGGCTTTGTGGTTGACCCTAATAATGATGTGGTGAATAAGACGAGCACCATTGTCAATGACCGGGCGCTTTCTGTCGCTCCTTCTTCGCGGGCTGCGGGCCGCCTTACGATTTATCCGAATCCTGCCACGGATGGCTGGCAGCTGAGTGGCATTCCGCAAGGTGCCACGCTGCGGCTGTTGGATGCGGGGGGCAGACTGGTGTGGCAACGTGCTGATGCGCCAGCGAGCATAGCGCTGGATAGCAGGTTACTGCCGGTAGGGATTTATACGCTGCAGGTGCAAAGTCAGGACGGCTTGCTTGCTGCCTATAAATTGGAGCGGCGGTGAGGCGGTCACTCCACCCGCACCACCCCCGCCCCCCAATAAGAATGAAACGCCCCGTTATACATAGCATCCGCACTCACCGGCCCTAATTGATAGGTACCCGGCGATACCGCCCGCACCATGTAATAAAAATCGCGCGGCTGGCTGTTGGCGGATGTAAAAATGTTCACCCGGTCGTCGCGGTAGTCCAGGTAGTCCGGCGTGGCCTCGCTCTTAATCCACTTCATCTCCGGCATGTCTGTGAGACGCGTGTTTTCAATCTCAAAACCTGCGGGCAGCATGTCCGTCAGCACTACATTCTCTACCTCGCCGCTCCATTGCGCCTGTAGCGTGAGCTTCACAACAATGAGGTCGTTCTGGCGGAAGGTATTCCCGGCAATCGGCTGGCCCGTGCGCGTGAAATACTGCCGGCGCGCCTTCAGGAAGGCGTCTTCCTGCTTGTAAGAGCCATCGGCGGTGATGCCCTGCACCTCCCAGAAATAATAGAACTGGCCCGCGCCCTTCGCCTGCATTTGCAACGCTGTGTTGAGGTAAGGCTTCAGGTTCAGCGTGCCATTGTCCGAAGTTGTCAGCAAAGATTTGCCACCCGCATACACGCCCGCCGTGCCACTCGTCTTGTTAGCCATGCGCGAGAGCTTACCCAGCGCAAGAATGCCCCACACATTCTCCTGCGTATTGAGGTAAGGTTGCGCCTTCATGTATTGCGACAGCGTACGCGCCAGAATACCCACCTGCGGGTCTTGCGGATTCATATCTATGAGCGCATTCAGCGAGATGCCGAGGTCGCGCACATAAGAATAGAAAGAGCCGCCAAAGGCAGTATTGCTTTCCTCACCGGAGAAGGCGGGCGGCAAGACCTGCTTCGCCGCGCCCGGCTGACCGGAAATGCTGTACGCCGCCGCCAGCAGATAGCGCGAATCAATAGCCAGATGCTTAGGATTGCCCTTGTAATAATTCATCGTCGCCTGCTGCGGCTCACCGGCAAGGGCGAGGACGTAGAGCGAGTAAGCCGTGCCCTTCGCGGCAATCTCGCGGCTCAGGTTGCGGTTGTAATACAGCACTTCCGTCTCGCGCTTCTGTAGCCGCGCCTTCAGGTATTGCAACAGATGGCTCAGCGTCGTCGCGTTCACCTCGTAGCCCGCCTTCTTCGCTTCCAGCAGGAAGTGCGCGGCATAGATAGAGCCCCACCAGCTTTCGCCGCCGCTGCCCGGCCAGTACATCAGCGCGCCGTTGCTCATCTGCATGGATTGCAGCTTTGCAATGGCCTGCTGCACATTGTAGGCAGGATTGATGTCGGCGTTGTTCGTGCCGGTGACGCTCTTCACGAGGTCGGCATAATAAAGCTGCGGGAAGGCGGCGGAAGTCGTCTGCTCCACGCAACCGTAAGGATACTGCACGAGGTATTGCAGGTTCTTGGAGAAAGGCACCAGCGGACTTTTGCCAACGATGAGCTTTCCGCTTGCGGAAGAAGGCAAAAAGTTGGCCGTTGGAATTTGCAAATTGGCGCTTTGACCAGCAGCCACACTTCCGCTGCCGCTTAGCTTCTGCAAAGACGCCGGCGGACGCACCGCAATCTCTGTTTCATTAGTAAACGTTTCGCCCATCGCCTGCACGCTCACCAGAATTTTCGCTGCGCCGATAGAAGGAGCCGCAGCGATGTTGAATACCGCGCGCCCTTCACGATTGGCGGGAAGGCTCACCTGCTGACGGTTCACACCCATTACGCCCAGCGGGCCGGTCACCGTTACAGTCACATTCGCCGTCGCGTCTTTCGCAGTTGTGTTGCTGAGCGTTACCGGCATTACCACCTGGTCTTTCGGCGAAAGCACGCGCGGTAGGGCGGCGCTTATCACCACCGGGTCGGCCACCTTCATGTGCTTATCCGCGCCACCGAAACCACGGTCTTTGTAGGCCAGCGCCATCACGCGGATATCGCCGGAAAATTGCGGCACGTCAATCGTGTAGCGCACATTGCCGGAGCCGTCGGCCTGCAGGATGCCACTCCAGAACGAGACGTTTTTGATGCGGTTTACAAAGAGTGGATTCACCCGCAGCTCGCTGCCCGCGCCCGCGCCGTCGCCGCCGGTGGAGGAACGCGTCGTTTTTATTTCAGGAAGCAGCAGCGGATAGATGTCGTAGCTCGCCACGCTCAGCGCCACTTTCTGATAGAAGTATTGGAAAGGGTCGGGCGTCGTGTAATTCTTCACCTGTAGAATGCCTTCGTCCACAGCGGCAATCGTTACGAAAGCGTGCGGAGCCGTTTTGATTAGAATGTCCTGCTTCTTTTTACTGCGCGATTTCTCAGCCACCGTAATGTTCACCGGCAGCTTGTCGCGTGTACTTTCCACCGAGATATTGCGGAAGCCATGCGCCACCGTCAAGGGCATAGCGGCGCCATCCATCGGGCGGAAAAGCGTGGCGGATACGTAGGCGTTCGGAATTAAGTCATCATCGCCTTTCAGCGTCAGGGAGGCGCTCTTGTTATCGGTGTTGACGAAGTAATGCTTGAGCACCTTGTTGCGCTCCACCGTTACCAGCATGCGGCCTTCAAAGGGCGTGGTAAAGAGCAGCTTTACATCCTCACCGCGATTGTATTTGTCCTTGTCGGGCTTGATGTCCACGTTGCCTTCATTATTCACTTCAAAGGATGAATATTCGGTATTGCCGTAGCCCCAGGCGTAAAAAGTTTTGGATACATAGCCGGTAGCATTCGGTAGCGAAAAACGGATTTCATAATCGCCGCTGAGCTGCGGCGAGTAGTTGAAAGAGTTGCCCGCGCCGTTCACCAGAATGTCGCGCTCCTCCATCGTCTTATCCTGCTGCTGGCTCACGTAGCGGTAGTGGTCGCCGCTCTGTTCAATCACAGTGTGCCACTCGTGCTTAATCACCATCACATGCGCCTTCGCGCCGCTCACCGGCTTGCCATCCTTATTCACTGCGGCCAGCGGCGTCTTCACAATGCTGCGCGTGCCTACGTAATCGTAGGCATTCTTAATGCCGATGAAATAAGGCTGCGTGTAAACCTTCAGATGCTCGTAGCGATGCACCGGCCTGCCGGTTTCATCAAAAACGGTCGCGGCAATCGTGCCTTTCAGCATCCCCGCATCCGCCGCTTCCTGCGGAATGCCGAAGGTGGCGTGTGCGCCGCCTTTCTCATCCGTCTGACCGGTGGAAAGCTGCGGTGAGAGCGAGAGTTCTTTGACGATAGAGAAGTCGTAATCGGAAAAATCCTTTGCCTCAAAAGCGGCCTTGTCCAGATTCAGTTCCGCTTCCCAGTTCCGCCCCATTGCGGGCGTGCCGAACAGGTTGTCGGCCTGCATCGTTACCTGCACGGAATCGCCGATACTGTATTCGGGGCGGTCAATTTTTACATCTGCCTTCAGGCGGTCGGGAATGAAATCTTCAATGCTTACGGCGTAGGAATTGAGCAGGATATCGTTGCCGGAATAGACTTCCAGCGTGTAGGTACCGGTCATCGCTGAAGGCGGAATCGGGAACGCTGTCTCGGTACTGCCTTCCTCATTCAGAATCTTGCGCATCGTGCCGAACTCCTTGCCGTTGGGCATCATCAGCCGCAGCTTCACCGGAATCTCGCCGGGCGTTTCCCAGCTTTCCGTGCGCACAATCGTGCTGACGTGCGCTACTTCTCCGGGACGATAAAGATTGCGCTCCGCATAAATCATCGCGTTCAGTCCTGTGGCATTCGGCTCACGGCCGCCCACGTCGTAGCGCGAGGTTTCGGTACGACTGCCTTCCAGCCAGATAAAGGAATATTCGTCGTCCTTGCGCGCGGTGATGAGGCCGGTGTGGAAGCCGGGGGCGCTCTTCGCAATGTCCTCAAACTTGACCATGCCGTCGCCATCGGTCTTGCCGCTCCACATCTTCTGATTGTTGGTGGAGATAAAGGACACGTCAATGCCTTTCATGGCCGTCGCATCGCGGATGGAGTTGGCGAAGACGTAGATGTTGTCGCGCTCTTCCTTTACAATCATGGCGATGTCGGAAAGCGAAAGAATCTTGCTGCTCTGCACCCAATAGTGGTCTTTGTCGGCTACCGAAATCACATAGACACCGTTGCGGTCGCGGATTTTATCAGAAAAATCAAGATGCAGCACTCGGGAAGAATTCTGCCCCGGCAGCTTGCTCGTCTGATACGCCTGCGTAAAAATGGTATCGCCGAGATGCTCGGTGTTGTAATAGTCAAAGGAGCCGCCGTCGCCTTCATCGCTGTAATCGTAGCCGTAGCTGTTGCCCTTGCGCAGCAGATGCTCCAGGTTGTTCTCATACACCTTCACCACCGTCACCTGCAAGGCGGCTACAGAGACCAGATTCAGCGCCAGATTTTTGTAGCCGCGCGTGGAGAGGTACATGCCCTTCTGGTTCACAAACTTCACCGCCGGCTCCAGCTTCCCGAACCCTACCTGCTCGCTGTAATCGTCCTTCAGCTTGCCGCCCAGCTCGCCTTCCAGGCCTTTGTTCACCGTAATCTGGTAGGTCTGTTCCGCGCGCATGGAGTCGGAAGTGATAGAAATACCGCCCTCAAAAGCCTCCGCTGTGAACTGCACCGCAGGCTCTATCGTGATGAAATTCCTGAGGCCTTCCTCATGAATCGGCTGCGAGGTGTTGAGCGTTACCGTGGCCTGCGTGCCGTCGTGCTGCGAAGAGATGCCGGTTACTTCCAGCGTGAAGCGCGAGGGCAGCTCTTCCGAAATCGTCGTGTCTTTATCGCTCGCGTGACCGCCGCCTGCCAGCGGGATGCCTTTGGCTATTTCCAGCTTCACCGGCGTCGGTTTGTCTTCCGCTGAAAGCGGTGTGAATTGCAGCGAGACGGTCTTGCCGGTGCCGCCATTCACGGCGGTCAGCGAAACGGGATTGCCGTTGGAAGACGCCTTGATGCGCGCCGCCGCTTCTGTCACTTTCACGGGATAATTGAAGTCCAAATCAAGCCGGCTCACCACCGCGCCGCCCGCGCCGCGTGCGTAGGAAAGATGCGCATCCGCCACATGCAGCGGCGCGGTGTGGAAGGAGAATCTGGTCTTCTCGCCGAGCTTAGCAGGCTTCGCCAATTGCGACAGCACCTGCCTCGTAACCGTAGCGGTATAGTCGGTGCCGGGCTGGAAGCCTTCGGCGGGGGAGAACTGCAATTCGGAGGAAGAACTCCACTTAAAAGCGCCCTTCACCGCCGGCGAAAATTCTATGTAGTGCGTGCTGTCCCAGCGCTGCAGCAGCGAGTCGGGATGGAGGTCTTTGTTGAAGGCGAAGACGAGGTTTTGCTGCTGGTCAACCTCGCCCTCAAAGTTGGTGGAGGTGACTTCCACGCCGCCCCGGTACCTGCATGAGGTAAGGGCAAAAAATAGGCTCACTATCACAGCGACGGCGAGCCTGAGGGAATGTCTCATAAGACGGGAGCTTGGTATGTACTCCGTAAATCTAACGCGGGGGTTTTTGATTATTGTGGGATGGTGGGGAAATATTTTTTGGTGGCTTGGCGGAGCGCAAATCCGCGGCCTTATTGTGTGGGATTGCGAATCTCGCGCTACGTGAGATGCTATATTCGTTGTCCGTAGTAAACGTAGCTTCCCTATGAAATACTTAATGATTGTCGTGCAAATCTTATTGATGAGCCCACCAATCTGTGCACAGAAATTGAAATCAATAGCGCAGCAAAAGCCAAAAATTGAGCTTACCTACAGTCTATCTCTAATCAGGCTAATTGCTAATCCTGAAAAATATGATGGCAAACTAGTCTACCTCTATGGTTATATGCACTTAGAGTTTGAAGGCGATGCTCTTTATTTCCATAAAGAAGATTTTGATAAGAACCTTCACTTTAATTCAGTTCAGCTTAGCTTTTCAAATAGCTCAAACTTAGCTTTAAGGAGCTATTCAAATAGGATTAGCGTTCCTAGCGGTTCACTTCAAGAGCTCAACAATAAATATGTGAGAGTATTCGGACGCTTTAAGGCGTGTGAGGGGTGTGGTATTCGTTCTGGTATTCTAACTCAGATTTCTGAGATAGACGAACAAGCTTATCCTCAAAATTGAGTGTTTCCGCCATTGTTGGTCTTACGACCAACAATGACCCCCGAAGCATCCACCCGTAAGCTGCCGGTGATAACACCGGCAGCGGTGAAAAATCCGCTGTGATTAAGCGAGAGGCCCAATCAGGGAACCGCCGCACGATGGTTCCTGTCATTGCGGGCAACGACCCGCAATCTGTTTCATCAAGGCAATACACGACGATACCGCTGCGTCATTCAGCAGATTGCGGGTCTGCTGCCCGCAATGACAGCTACGATTGAGCTTTGTGCTTAGCATATACGAGACGCCAACACACTGACGGCCCCTGAATTGTGCGACTCTGAATCAAAGCTTGCCCTGAACTTGATTCAAGGTTTATGACAGACAGGAAGGAATCTGCGATAGCTATCGGGATGTGCGAACCGAAAGCTAGCCAACAAAAAAATCTTCCCCCACAGGCTCGCCTCCCCTTTCCCCTATTCCCTACTTTTACGCGCTACAAAAAAGCGATTAATACCATGCAGGTACCTAAAACACTGAAGTACACGAAAGAGCACGAGTGGGTGCGCATTGAGGGCGATACGGCGACCATCGGCATCACTGATTTTGCGCAGCATGAGCTGGGCGATATTGTGTATGTGGAAATCAGCGCGCTGAATAAGGAACTGGCCGAGGGCGAGGTGTTTGGCACCGTAGAAGCCGTAAAGACGGTGAGCGACCTGTACCTGCCGGTGGCCGGAATGGTTACGGAAGTGAACCCCGACCTGGAGGCAAACCCGGAGTATGTAAACCAAGACCCCTTCGGCAAGGGCTGGATGGTGAAGATGAAGCTGAAGAATGCCGCGGACGCGGATGGCCTGATGGACGCGACGGCCTATAGCAGCCACATCGGCAATTAAGATGGCGGGCGGACTCTTTGCGCCCGGCTCGCGCTACCGGAAGGCGGCGGGCGTGGTGGCCGTGCTGTGGACGATTGGCATCTTCGTGGCTTGCCTCTGGCCGGGCAGGGAGCTGCCGCACTCCAATATCCCGTTTATAGATAAGTGGACGCACTTTGTGCTGTTCGGCGTGTTTGCCTTCTTGTGGCTGTGCGTGTATCCTGCGGCGCGGCTTTGGGTAATGGTGCTGGTAAGCCTGGCGCTGGGCATTCTGGTGGAAGCCCTGCAGATGTGGTTTGTGTCGCTCGGGCGCAGCGGTGAGGTGATGGATGCCGTGGCGGATGGGGTAGGCGGCGTGATTGGGGCGGCGCTGTTTTGGCTGGGGCGGCGGCGCATTGCGGTGTGAGCCTTATGTTTGTTCAAAATCCCGGCTATTTTTGTGAGCCTTACCTCTAAAATGATGATGCGATATTTCTTTTACGCCTCCGCGCTTTGCCTGATGCTGGCTATCATGTTCACGGCGCCTTCCTGCAAGAAGGCCGATGACGGCTATACGCATGCGCTTGTAATTGCCACAAATGACCTGACGCCTACTGGCTGCGGCTACCTGCTGCGCCTGAGCGCCACCCAAACGGTGAAGCCGCAATATCTGGCGTCTGCCTATCAGCACGACAGCCTGCCGGTGCTGGTGAAGTACACGCCGCTCAACACGCAGAGCAACTGCATGCCGCAAAATCCGATGGACATTGTGAGCATCGACGACATCAAGCGGGACTTGTAGCCATTTCTCCTTATTTAACACGCATCAATGCCCGGCGCGCGCAATAAGCGGCCGGGCATTGCCGTATTTTTGAGCTTATGATGAAACGATTAATAGCGGCCCTGATTTGCCTGTTCGTAGCCGCGGGCGCAATGGCACAGGAGACGTATAACAGCAGCGGAGCCCGGGTAGCTCAGAATAAGCGGAAGCAGCAGCAGAAGACCGGCTTTGACCCGCAGAAGCTGGTGATAGGCGGCGGCCTCGGGCTGGGTTTCGGCGATGTAACTTCTATCGCGGTATCGCCGGTGGTGGGCTACCGGTTTACGGAGGATTTCATGGCCGGCGTCGGGCTGGGATACCAGTATTACCGTGTAAAGGACTTTTTTGAGGTGGGTAATAATGTGACCGGGCAGTATGAGTACTATCCGCTGAAGTCGCATTTCTTTTACCCGAGCATCTGGGGCCGGTATGTGGTTTATCACAACTTCTTTGTGCAGGCGGAGGCGGAATATGATTTTCAGAGCTTTACTGCCTATGAGATTGACAACGACCCGAACAGTAGCACAGCCGGCACGCCGATTTCTTACAAGCTCAATTACAACTCTCCGGCCCTGCTACTTGGCGCGGGCCTGCGGCAGCCGATTTCTGACCGCTCATCGCTGGTGGTGGTAGCGCTGTATGATGTGATACAGGACAAGTATAGCCCTTACCTGAACCGGATTGATTTGCGGATCGGGTTTAATGTTGGGTTTTAAAAATAAATTATATGAGTACCGAAAATATACGTGAAAAGCTGGTGGAGTATATGCGTTCAGCGGATGAGCGAAAGGTGAAAGCGATCTATACCATGCTGGAAGATGAAATCGGCACCGGGGAGCATGACTGGGATGAGGCCTTCGTAGTTGAGCTGGAGCGCCGCGATGCTTCCCTAAAGGCGGGTACGGCCAAAACATATACTTGGGAAGAAACTAAAGCGATGGCCCGCGAGCGCGTTGCGCAGAAAAGAAGGGGTCAATGAGCTACGCAATAGAATTGCACGAGCTTGCCAATGAAGAATACATAAGCGCCTACGAATGGTATGAGGCGAGGGAAGAAGGCATAGGAGAGCGATTTATGGCTGCGGTAGAGCAGCGGTTGCTACAGATAGTGGAGCATCCGCTCCGGTATTCAGTTCATCATGCCAAGTACCGGCAAGTGAAGGTTAATAGGTTTCCTTACTCCATTACCTATCAGGTTTTTCCAAGAAAGGGTATCGTACATATCAGCTCTATCCGACACGCCAGCCGTTCAAACCACGGAAAATATCGGCGGCGCAAGTTGTAGGCTCCGTATAAGCCATAATCTTTGCGGTTCAGCCCTTTCCAATCATGCACTCCGGCCTGCTCCTCTCAATTATCCTTGCCTACTTCGCACTGCTGCTATGCATCGCGTTTTATACCTCGCGTAATTCTACCAACGAAAGTTTTTTCATAGGCAACCGCTCCTCTAAATGGTGGGTGGTCGCCTTCGGAATGATCGGCACCTCGCTGAGCGGAATGACCTTTATCTCCGTGCCGGGGACGGTGAGCTTGCAGGGAGCGGCAGGCGGCGCCTTTGGCGGCTTTGGATATTTTCAGGTCGTCATCGGCTACTTCATCGGCTACTTTGTGGTGGCGTATGTGTTGCTGCCGCTGTATTACCGGCTGAACCTGACGAGCATTTATACGTATCTGGAAGGGCGGCTGGGCAATACGAGCTATAAGACCGGCGCGCTGTTTTTCATTCTTTCCAGAACGCTGGGCGCTACGCTGCGGCTTTATCTGGTGATAAAAGTCTTACAGCTTTTTGTGCTGGGTGAAATGGGGATTCCCTTTGAGGCAACAGCTATCGTCATTCTTGCGCTTATCCTGCTCTACACTTATCGTGGCGGCGTAAAGACGATTGTATGGACGGACACGCTGCAAACCACTTTCATGCTGCTAGCGCTGATTACCTGCGTCGTGTATGTACTGCACACACTGGGCCTGAGCTTCGGCGCAGCGTGGGGCCGCATGACTGAGACTGGCCTGACGCACTTGATTAATACCGACCCGCTGAGCGGTAAGTTCTTTCTGAAAGAAATCATCGGCGGCGCCTTCATCACCATCGCTATGACCGGCCTTGACCAGGAGATGATGCAGAAAAACATCTCCGTCCGCAACCTCGGTGACTCACAGAAGAATATGATTGTGCTGAATTTTCTGCAGGCAGGCGTGGTGTTCCTCTTCCTGATGCTGGGCGGGCTGGTGTATCTCTATGCTACGCAAAGCGGGGCGCAATATGGGGGCGCGGGTGCAACTGACTGGCAGCTTATGTGGGACGGCGCGAAGGCAAAGGGAGACAATCTCTTTCCAACCTTCGCTGTGCATCACGCGCCGTTCTTTATCACCGTTTGCTTTTTGATTGGCTTAGTGTCGGCGCTCTTCCCTTCGGCAGATGGCGCGCTTACGGCGCTCACTTCTTCCTTCTGCATTGACATTCTCGGCATGAAGCGGCGGGAGGATTGGGACGAGCGAAAAAAGAAGCGCGTGCGGTTGGCGGTGCATAATGCCTTTGCACTTGTGTTTCTTGCCTGCATATTCTTCTTCAGGCAGGTAGATAATGGCTCGCTGATTCAGACGCTGCTGGTTGTGGCCGGATATACTTATGGCCCGCTGTTGGCGCTTTTTGCGTTTGGAATACTCACCCGCCGGCAGCCGATAGACACTGCTGTACCGGTTATCTGCATTGCCGCGCCGGTACTATGCTACCTGCTGAAGACGAACGAAAAGGTTTGGCTGGGCGGCTACACGATTGGTACGGAGCTGCTTATCATTAACGCAGCGCTGACTTTCGCAGGGCTACTTTTGGCATCAAGACGACAGGAGCCTTTGCTGATAAAGTAAAGACCGTCAATTCAAAATCTTTTGAAAGAGCAACTCACCAAAATACGCCTCCGCGACTGGACGGAGACGCGCGCGCATTCAAGCTGGCAGATTTTCAAAATCATGGCCGAGTTCGTGCAGGGGTTTGAGACGCTGGCGAAGGTCGGGCCATGTGTGAGCATCTTCGGCTCCGCGCGCACGCAGGTAGGCCATAAGTATTATGAGCTGGCGGTTGAGATAGCGCGGTTGTTTGCCGTAGAAGGCTTCGGCATCATCACCGGTGGCGGGCCAGGCATCATGGAAGCAGGTAATAAAGGTGCAAACCTCGCAGGCGGGCGTAGCGTGGGTCTCAACATTGAGCTGCCCTTTGAGCAGAACAGCAATCCCTTCATTGACCGCGTCAACAATCTGAATTTTGACTACTTCTTCATTCGCAAAGTGATGTTCACGAAGTATTCGCAGGGCTTCATTATGATGCCCGGCGGCTGGGGGACGATGGATGAGTTTTTTGAAGTGGCTACCCTCATTCAGACGCGGAAGTTTACACAGACGCCGATGGTATGCGTTGGCTCGGCGTACTGGAACGGCCTCTTTCAATGGATGCGCGAGGTGATGCTGGAAACCGAAGGCAATATCTCGCCCGGCGACCTGGAGATGATAAGAATCTTTGACACGGCGGAGGAAGTGATTGCTTACTTCCGTGAGTTTTATACGCACAATAAGCTTGGGCCGAATTTCTAATCGGAGTGCCTTAGTCCCGTAGGGACGACCCAATATAATAGCCAGGGATTTCAATCCCTGGAAAGCTAAATTCGCTTGATTAACGTCAAGCCCATGCCCAACACCTACTTCAAAATGTACGTGCAAACGGTCTTTGCCGTGAAACATCGCAATGCGTTGCTGGAACAGCCTTGGCGTGATAAAATGCTGGGCGTAATTGGCAGACTCATCAATGATGCAGGCGGACATACATTAATTGTCAATGGCATAGAAGACCACGTCCATTGCTTCTTTAGCTTAAAGCCGTCTATCAATGTTTCCGATGTCATGCAGGCAGCTAAAGGCAAGTCCTCAAAATGGTTTAATGAGCAACGCTTCATATCCGGACACTTTGACTGGCAGGAAGGATTTGGCTGTTTTACATATTCCCATTCGCAGGTAGAACAGGTGTACCGGTATGTCGCTAACCAAGAGGTGCATCACAAGTGTCAGGCCTTTCTGGATGAGTATGTTCAGATGCTGAAGGCATTTGACATACCTTATGATGAGCGGTATATTTTCCATCCGCCTATTTAATTCTGATTTGTTGTCCAGGGATTGAAATCCCTGGCTATTATATTGGGTCGTCCCTACAGGACTCAAACCCTAATCCCGCATTCCCAACTCATGCAACACCATTTAACCTCCGAAGAAATCAACGCTTACGCCGAAAGCATAACTACTCCCGAAAGCCCGACCCTTGCCGCGCTGAACCGCGAGACAAATGCCAAGGTGGAACTGCCCATTATGCTCAGCGGTCACCTGCAAGGCGCGGCGCTGGCCATGATGAGCCGTATGATTCGTCCGCGCAGGATACTGGAGATTGGCACCTACACCGGCTACTCCGCGATTTGCCTCGCGCAAGGGCTTACGGAGGAGGGCGTCCTGCACACGATAGATATCAATGAAGAGCTGGCCGATATGCAGCAGCGCTATTGGCGCGATGCAGGTGTGGCCGATAAAATAAAGGCGCATGTAGGCAACGCAGGCCATATTATCCCCGCGCTGGACGAAACATTTGACCTTGTTTTTATAGACGCCGATAAGGTAGGCTATGGGCGCTATTATGATTTGGTTATTGAAAAAGTACGGCCCGGCGGTTTTATCTTCGCCGACAATGTGCTGTATGACGCCGAGGTGATTCTGCCGGAAGAGGAGCAGAGCAAAAACGCCAAAGCCATCCACGCGTTCAATCAGAAGATTAAAGACGACAGCCGGGTGACGCAGGTACTGCTGCCGGTACGAGACGGGATTTTAGTGATGCAGAAGAATTAAGCCCAATAGAACACGGATTTGACTGAATGAATGAATTTGCACGGATGCGGCATCTGTGCAAATCCGTTGCGTCCTTTCTATCTGTGTTTCATGGCTGTCAATTGAAAACCGGCTAAACACAAAATCACACAATGAAGCGACTCTTAATTCTACTTACAGCTCTGACTTCATTTGCAGCAGGGGCGCAGCGCAGGCCTTACAGCGAACGCGCGGCAGAGTACGTGCGCCTGCATAAGGATTGGGCAATCGCCGAGCAAAAGCGCTGCGGCATCCCGGCAGCTATTACGCTGGCGCAGGGGCTGCATGAGACGGACGCCGGTGAGAGTGAGCTGGCGACAGTGGCGAACAATCACTTCGGCATCAAGTGCAAGAAGGAATGGACTGGTGAGACGTTTAATCACGACGACGACGCCCCGCAGGAATGCTTCCGCAAGTACACGTCCGCGCTGGAATCCTACAAAGACCACAGCGATTACCTGAAGACGGCGAAGCGTTATTCTAGCTGCTTCGCGCTGGATGCTACCGATTACACAGGATGGGCCCGGGAGCTGCGAAAGTGCGGTTATGCAACTAATCCGATTTATGCGCAGAAGCTGGTAAAGCTCATTGAAGATTATCACCTGCAGGATTACACCGTTGCTGCCATGAGGCAGGCAGAAGCTCCGCAGGTGTACATCGCGTCTGCGGCATCGCCGGTAGCTGCGGCTATAATGGCGGAAGAAAAGCATCCGGGCGAGGTAGTGCCGGAGCATGATACACCTGCTGAGGCGCGCGATTACGGCAAAGTGGTGAAGAAGGACGGTCTCAAGGGATTTTGGGCGAAGGGCGGTGATGTGCTGTTGGAATACGCTATTCAATATAAGGTGCGCTACGCGAAGTTGCTGGAGATAAACAGCCTGCCGGATGCGCCGCTGGCTGCCGACCAGTTTATCTATCTGGAAAAAGGTAGTGCCGTAGAGCGGATGATGGCGAAGGATATGAGCACACCAACTCCTGTTGTAGTTACTGCAGAAGCGCCCGCGGCTGTTGTAGTGAATAAGCCGGTAGCTGCCACACCTACTCCAGCTGTTGTTGCGACGCCCGCGCCGGTTGCTTCGGCAACGGATGCAACCGCTGATGCGGAAGCGCGGCTTTTCGGAACGGCTGCGCAAAAACCTGCACCAAGCGCAACGGCTCCTACTCCCGTGGCTACAGCTACGTCTGCTCCGGCTGCCGCTCCGGCGGAGAAGCCTTTTAACATTGCGGACGAAAAGGCCGTGGAAGAAGCAAAGGCTACTGAACCGCAGGATGAATTTTCAAAGATGAAGTCGCGCTTTGATAAGGTGGTTTATGCGCCCGCAAAGCCTACAGGCACGGCTATGCCAGCTACTAATCCGGCTGCGCCAACACTGGAAAAAGTGCTTGCTGCGGCCAGTGCTTCTTCTTTCCACGTTGTGAAGGCAGGTGAGACTGCTTTTAGCATTGCGAAGGCGAACGGCATCACGATGCAGCAACTGATGGACATGAATAAGATGAGCTTCGGCACGGCTATTAAGGTGGGACAGAAGCTGCGTGTGAAATAGAGATTGATAAAACACAATTGCAAGAACGCGCCGCGGCGCGTTCTTTTATTTTTGCGCCATGCAGCCAGCAACAGTCGCCGTTCACGACAAGACCTTTGAGCCATACATCAATCGCGCGCAGATTGACACACGTGTTGCAGAACTGGGCGCGCAAATCAGTACTGATTACGAAGGCAAGCGCCCGTTGATTATCGCTATTCTGAACGGCTCGTTCATCTTCGCCGCCGACCTTTTCCGGGCGTTGACGGTGGAGGCAGAGATTTCTTTCATCAAGCTCGCTTCTTACAAAGGCACTTCATCCACCGGTAATGTCGTTACAGCTATAGGCATGGAGGAGAAGCTGAGCGGCCGGCACGTCATCATCCTGGAAGACATTATAGATACAGGTAGGACGCTGCATTCTTTCCTGCCGGAAATTTTGCAGCGCGGGCCGGCTTCGCTGAAAATAGCGACCTTTCTTTCCAAGCCCGAAGCCTTGCAGCATGATGTGAAGGCAGATTACGTAGGCTTTGAAATCTCAAACAATTTCGTGGTAGGCTATGGGCTGGACTATGACGGACTTGGGCGGAATCTGCCGGAGCTTTATACGCTTGTAGGCTGAGCGCCTTGGCCATCTGGGGATGGCCTCCCGCGCGGCGGCGCGTCTGGGGACGCGCGCCAACCGAGCGCCTGGTATGTGCTCGTAGTTTAGTAGAAGATACTGGCGCGGGCTTCTTTATTGATTAGGCCTGCATCCATGGCTTTTTGGAATAGAACTCCAATCGCTCGCTCGCCTTCCCGCCCTAAATCTTCGGTGTATTCATTTACGTAAAGATTGATGTGCTGCTGCATCACGCCTTCGTCCATTTCCTGCGCGTTTTCGGTTACAAAAGGCGGCAGGTTTGGATAAGCCTTCCAGGCGTCTCGTACGCTTTCGCGGATAAGCCGGTCAACTTCGTCAATCACTTTCACATCCAAATCCCTTCGCGCAACAATGCCGCCCAACGGAATAGCTGCGCCGGCAGTTTCCTCCCACCAATCGCCCATATCACGGATAAGGGAGAGGCCGCGCTGGGCGTAGGTAAAACGGCTTTCGTGGATGACGAGCCCGGCATCGTATTTGCCGCGCAGGACAGCATCTTCTATTTCGGAGAAAAGGACTTCTGTTTTGTTTGTCGCTTCGGGGTGAGCAAGCGTAAGCAATAGATTAGCAGTTGTCGCCTTTCCGGGAATAGCGATGCGCATATTCGCGTAGTCGCTTCGCATGCTGGCTTTCGCATCCCGAATTAACAATGGCCCTACACCTTTCCCCAAAGCGCTGCCACTGTGCAGCAGGGCGTATTGATGCACATTGTGCAGGAACGAGTTGTAAGAGAGTTTAGTTAGCTGCAATCGGCCTTTGTCCGCCCAACTGTTGAGTGTTTCTACGTCTTCAAGTACAAAGTCAAAAGAGAGGCCGCCAGTATCAATCTTTCCATTGACTAGGGCGTCAAAAATAAAAGTATCGTTGGGGCAGGGCGAGAAGCCGAGGCTGAGGCGCATGGCTCAAAGTTCTGCCATAGGCACGAGCCAGTCCAGCAACTGCGCATTGAGCGCGTTGATAGCATCTTTCATCTTCCAAGAATCGCGGTCGCGGCGGGTGACGTAGTTAGAAATTGCGCGTAGCTGCAGAAACGGAATACCCTTTTTGAGACAGACATAATGCAGTCCGGCGCCTTCCATGCTTTCTACCGCCGCGCCGTAATGCGCCGTGCGCCAGGCAATGGTCGGCTCATGACCGGAAACTTTATTGACCGTCAGCCCAGCGACTTTTTGCAAATGGTTGATAGGAAAAGGCGGACTCACCAAAGGATTGCGCATGAGACGATGCGTGTAAGGCGAGCGGTTCGCCTTTGTCAAACCCATTGAAAAGGCATCCAGAAAATCTTCGCCGTCTTCAGCCCCGAAATCAGCTACCTGCTCCGACTCTACAATAACACAATCGCATAGCTCCAGCTCACGCGAAAATGCACCTGCAACTCCGGCGCCAAGCACAAAATCCCAATCATCGCCGCCGCAGAGTGCTACTGTGAGCTCAAACGTTGCAGCAAGCATCCCTACGCCAGTAATGCATACGCCCATTGCATTTCGCCCGTTCGCGTGTTGCGGGTGTGCATGGAGCCAGTCAAGCGTGGGCCGGAGCTCACCTTCGGTGGCAGCGGTAAGCAATATCCTCATAGAGGTTTGCAAGATGGCGATTTCACAAGACAGGGGCTGTTAAAGCTACCTTTGTGGAGCAGCGCAATTCTTAGCAGTGACGCTGCAATCAAGACTATGATATATCTGACGCGCGTGGAGCACTTCAATGCCGCGCATAAGCTCACAAACCCGGCTTGGGATGCGGAGCATAACCGCGAGGTTTTTGGTAAGTGTGCTAATGAAAACTGGCACGGCCACAACTATGAGCTGCACGTAACGGTAAAAGGCGAGCCGAATCTGGAAACAGGCTTTGTATTCAACGCTAAGACGCTGGGCGATGTGATGAAGGATGTGGTGGTGGAAGCCGTCGACCATAAAAATCTGAATATGGATGTACCGTGGATGGCGGGCAAGTTTACCAGCGCAGAGAACTTTGCAATCGGGATATGGGAGCAACTGCAGCCGCACGTAGCGCAGGCCGGTGCGCAACTGCATTGCGTAAAGCTTTATGAGACGCCGCGCATTTATGTAGAATACTATGGCGGCGCCTAAGCTGAACTTTTAGCGTAGCAGACCGTTATTGCGGTATCACACTTCACGACATTTATTTTGAGCTACAAGAAAACAGAATCATACAACGAGGAGCGCACAGCCGCCCTTGCCGAATGCTATCACAGTGTATTGACGGCGGTTGGCGAAGACCCGGAGCGGGAAGGTCTGCTGAAAACGCCGGAGCGCGTAGCAAAGGCGATGCAGTTCATCACGCAGGGCTATAGCATGAGCGCGAAGGATATTCTGGACAGCGCCAAGTTTCATGAGAGCTACAGCGAGATGGTAATTGTAAAGGATATTGAGCTGTACTCACTTTGCGAGCACCACATGCTGCCGTTCTTTGGCAAAGCGCATGTAGCCTATATCCCCAATGGCTGGATTACAGGTTTGTCTAAGTTGGCACGCGTTGTAGATGTGTTTGCCCGGCGTTTGCAGGTGCAGGAGCGTATGACGCATCAGATACTTGACGCTATTCAGGAATCGCTGAATCCTTTAGGTGTCGCGGTGGTAATAGAAGCGCAGCACTTGTGCATGATGATGCGCGGGGTGCAAAAGCAGAATAGCGTGACGACTACCTCAGCCTTTAGCGGAGAATTTCAGAATAATGTGACGCGGTCGGAGTTTTTGCGGCTTATTTCAGCCAGCCTACGATAAGCGTTTTCAGCCTATTTTTGCACCTTCCGGTTTCGGGACGTAGCGCAGCCCGGTAGCGCACTTGCATGGGGTGCAAGGGGTCGCTAGTTCGAATCTAGTCGTCCCGACACAGTAGCAGAGCGGCTTTCAGCGATTGAAGGCCGCTTTGCTTTTTAGGGTGGTTTAAACATGGTTTAAACAATCTACTTTACGATTTCCGACTATTGAGCAGCGAATGTGGCCTTTTCAGATA
>CBDFFM010000011.1:0-256426 GCA_965246785.1 Chitinophagaceae bacterium | reverse complement strand
ACCTGAGCGGATGCTGGGCAGGGCGCCGCGGCTGCGTACAAAGCCCTGAAAAAAATCTCTTGCCCGGTCGGCATCGGACGTATCCACATCGGCCATGCTGACGAGATAATAGCCCATGGCGCAAAGCCAGAAGCTGTTATTGAAATTCATGGCATCGCGAATGTCAAAACCGTCCGCGTGATAGATGTGATACAAGGGATCGTAATCAATCCCCAGCGCCTCACAAAGCACCTGTCCGTCCGTCTTATTATAGGCGTATGGCGACGGAGTGAACAGGTTGGATGCCCCGCGCTCCGTTGCATATGTGGTCTCGTTTCCAAAATCAACCCTGCCATAGCCGGAGTACTCCTTATCAGTATTGTTCGTGCTGGTGCCCTGCTTCAGCAGGCTGAATCCATCTGTATAATGGTGGCTGTCGATCAGATTCTGAAGGCGTGTCTGGCTCGCTTCTTTGGTCAGGGTAACCTTCACGCCGACAGCAATGATGCGCCGGAAACCGCCTTGGTAAGACTCATCGTTAATCGGAATCTTGACCCCCAGGCCCTTCGCAATGGCCGCATCAAAATCAACCATCCAGTCGACCTTGTCTGTGGGATCGGTGGCGATATCATCCCCTGACCGGTAGAACGTAGCGTCGTTTCCGGTATTACTGGGATTAAATCCTAACCGGACTTCATCCGGTATCGGGTTGGTCTGTGCCGAAAAGGAGGGTATAGAATAGTAGTCCGTCGCGTAGCAGTTGATGACAAAGGCATCGGGTAAAATCCTGGTGACGGGCTGCAGCGTCCAGGAATCTGATTTCGGGCTAAGCGTAGGAAAGACAAGACCCGCCGCGGTAGTCCCGGAAGTAGGTTTGGTTTGGAGCGCGACCCAGGCGGCCCGCTGTGCCCCGTAGCTTCGGCTCAATAAATCCCAGGCCTGGTTTTTCTCAACCTGTGTCGCAGACCCGTTAACCCCTACCGTGCTTTTCCAGTACGCCTGGCCCTGATCAATTTCGTCCTGTGTCAGCAGGGCCTCATGGGTCTCAACAGCAATATCGTCGGGGAAAATCCGGACCCACAGCTCATATCCGCTACCGGTGTCCTTGAAGGTGGTTTCAAGGCGCACCGGAAAAAACAGAATCGGGATTTGATCATTTAAATTACTGACCTGATAAGCCTGTGTATCGTAGATAGAGAAAAACTGGGTCAGTAAGGTCGCCTCATTCTCGGCTGAAAGCGTCAATGTATCCTGCAGGTCGGCAAAGGCTGTCTGAAAGCCGTTGTAGGCTTCTGTAAGCGTATTGATTTCAAGGCCCTTTTCCAGCGCGCCGTCAATCGCATATTGGGTGACTTTCACGCCTTCCCTGGCAACCACCAGATCTGAAAAAGTTTCCGCCAGTTGCAGGCGGGCCTGGGTGATATTACCAACGAGCGAATTAAATTCTTGGTTCGGCATGAAAACTAATTTTTTTGGAATTGGATGACTTCCTGAGTGTGCGCTGTTCTTACCTGGATAAAGTAATTCCCGGATGCCAGACCGGAGGTGTTGATGTTCACGTCCTGGCCGTTTACTTCAAGCGTTTGAATAGCTCTGCCCATTGCGTCCGTCAATGAAACAGACTGCATGTTCACAGAAACAGTCCGCGATCGGATATGAAGCCTGTCAGCGGCAGGGTTAGGATAGGCATAGAAGTCTTTGGTTGCGTTTATGATAATATCACCTACGCGTGTCTTAATCGGCACACCGTTGAGGTTGATCAGGTAGATAGCGCCATAGCCGTAGCCGCGCCCGTTGGTATCGGCCGTCATATCGCCGATAGCGCCAACGCCTATATCCGGGATACCGTCCTTGTTATAATCGCCTAGCGGGAAGGGCGCGAAACCGAAGTTGTCGCCTTTCCGGATTGCAGATAACTGGGGCGTATGGCCTTTGTCTATGACCTGGGTTCCTTTGATGCTCCCATCGCGGTTCATCAGCCAGATCCATAGCCGGCCTGCCCCCTGCAGACCGCCGTCATTGTATCCTATGTGGCCGATTGCTACGTCCACGACTGAATCGCCGTCCAGATCGCCCACCCGCGAAAGGTTGAAAGCAAAGTAAGTATTGACTTGTACCGTATCCGGAAATTCGGCGCTGCCCGGCTGATAATATTTATAGCCCTTCACGGTGCCATCCCGATTTAAAAACAGCGTCCACACGGCACCGCGCTGGGCGCTACCGCTGGATCCGCCGGCCATTAAATCAGGAACCCCGTCCCCGTCCAGGTCGCCGATACATGTCAGTGCATGGGCGAAAACGGTATTCTTTGGTAACGTCATAAAGTTGGCGGTGCCGCTACCGATTGTTTTCCAGCTTTTCACGCGGCCATCCTTTCGCAGGAATAATATCCACACCCGGCCACGGCTGGTATCAAAGCCTGGCTGCCCTACCGCCAGCTCAGGTACGCCGTCGCCGTCCAGATCACCGATACTGGTCGGGCTGGTTCCGAAATAGCCGCCATCCTGCAGGGTTGTGCTTAATCCGTAACCGTACTCCTGAATCTGGGCAACGCTGTCAAAGCCGCCGGCAGCATTCAGATAGTAGATATAGACCTCCCCGCGGTTACCGCCTGCACCTTGCGGATTGCCGACGGCAATATCGTCAAACCCATCATTGTTTATATCGCCCATATTACAGATGGAGCCTGCACCGAAGTTGTAAAACTGGCTCGGCCTGAAGTAAGGAGACGATGGATAGTTGCGCATATCCCAGTACCGGAACCCGCGCTTCGGCTGTCCGTTCGCATCCAGGCGTAACTGGTGGATGATGCCGTTGTACGGAAACCCATCAACCATAGAGGCTACCATCAGCTCCGGATTACCGTCGCCATCGACATCGCGGACAAGGCAATTGCCGATGCCTAATTGTTGCCACAGGTACGGAGAGTCGGCTAAGGTGCTGCCGGGCCGGAGGTCTATTTTTTTGAAAGACTTCAGGGTGCCCGGCTGTTGACCTGCTGCGCTGAGAGCCAAAAACAAGAGGAAGAAGAACACAATGGGTTTCATTGGTAGGGCGATAAGCTTTTTAAGCGATAAGTTCCTTGGCATGTACATAGAGCTTGACAGGCAGCTGGAGCAGTGTGAATGCCATGCTGGCCGAGTTCCTGCCCCATTTAACATTCTCCGGATAGACCGGTGCTGAGCCCCCTAAATCTATATTAGAGGTTGGGTCTATAAATTGCTTATAGTTAGACCCTGCAGCTGCCTTGATGTGACCCCAGTTCAGATTATTCCAGTCTCCGGTATTAGGTGTTGCGCTGGCAGGGTCGGGAGCGATTAGAATCGGGGCAGTATAGGTCACTCCGGGATTTTCGTCGGCCCCGAACTTTACCTCGCCTGCCTGCTCCTGAAAGACGAAGAAGTATCCCGGCTTCGTATCGTCCGTTATATGGCCTTTGATGGTTGCGGCATCGACCGGGAAGCCGAGAAAATAGACATCCGGGGAGATTTCGGCAGAAAATGCCGGATAGATTTCATTGGCTGAACCGGTAACCGGCTGACGCGGACGATTCAGATAAGGCGTCGGTGGTGTGGTAGATGAATCATAGGTCCATTCTGCTTTGTGCAGGAAGACCCGTGCCCCTGGATACCTCCGGAATAGTTCTCCTCTTATAGTTAGGATAAGCATGGTTACATTGCTTCCTAAGCTATTCAGCCGCGGGCTGTTCTGGCCGAGCATCGTCAGCTGAAAGCCGCCTCCTGAAGGTGTTTTCCAGTCGTGGATATCATAAATATCCCGGTAGTTGTTCAGCGAAGCGCCGGTCGTTGGAACCGTGCTCAGGGAACTGCTGTATCCCCAGAAAAAGGAGAAGTATGTGCCGCGCTGATCGGTCGGGTATCCACGCCATGCCAGCTCACGCGCCATCTCATAATTGGCGCCCAGCATGAACGCCTCAATATGATCCTGATTCATTTCCAAGAGGCTTATAGAGTTATCCGGTATCGTGTTAAGCCCCGGCATGAGCCATTCGGTAGAAATATCAACAAGCTCCCTGTACATCGGCAGGGTAATTTTCGGCGCTGCCTGAACGGGTTCGAGCTTGGTGATCTGGGTTGGTGTCAGCGTAATGGGATCAACGAAACGCACCTGTTTTTGCGCAAGCTCAAATACGGTGTTTTTGGGTTCCAGCTTCAGCTTGATGTTGGACGATGTATTTGAAAGCGTCAGGCTGGTTCCTGATGGGAATGAATATGCCGGTACCGCGCTGACAGTGGCAAAAGTCGGGGTGAGCGACCCCGTAAAGGCAGTCGCGCTGCTGCTGGGAGCGCCATAGACAGCGGTAGCATACATGGAGCCGGGCGCTGATAGGCTGAAGCTTGAGACAGGAGTTAAAGTTGCTACAGCAGCCGCCGTGATGGCAGCGGCGGGCATTGCCGTGAGCGTTGCCATGCCGGACGGGGCGGTATAGGCAAACGCTGTGGCAGCGTTCCCCCCATTCACATCTGCAATGATGCTTGCCGTATTGACAGCCACGCCATTGGAAGCGAGCCCTCTAACCAGCGGGCTGCCGGGATTGGTCATCCTGCGGAAGGCGCCCGAGAACATCGCATTCGGCATATTGCTGTCAGCTACTTCTTTATATACTGTTTTAGCCGTTGTCTCCAATATCCTGGCGTGGACCGGCCCGGAGATATTTACTACGAGCTCCTTACCCAACGTTTTGATATGCTTGTCGTGCAGCACCTGGCTTGCCTGCATGGCCAGCTGCATCTGCCGAAGTTTCCGGTTGGCTTCCATCACCTCACCGATCTGCTCCCACGCGATAGCCATGTACTTGTCCTGATTCTTACGGACTACTTCAGCGCCGATCCCTGCGAATATCCGGTAGCGGGGATCCTGATTCACCGTATTAATCCAGTCGCTAGTCGTCGGGGTACCGCTAATCGTATTTAATTGTACATGCCAGTGACCATAAATGGGTGGTCCGATGATGGGGTCGGGACTGCCGCTCTGCGCTGCTGCCGGGCTATTTACAATTGTCTTAAGTGCTGCGGAAAAGGGGCTTCCGTTACTCCAGGCATCCGGCGCCTGACCAACGGGCTTTAGCACGCCTTGCAGTCCTACCGTATCAGGGGTGCCGTTATTCACTGTAAGCGTTTCCAGCAAGGGATTACCCGGTAACTGCAGATCTACTACCCGCTTACCTACATCGTTGCCGACAATCCTTGGCTTCAGCAACCTGACCAGCGATTCAAAATCTCCGCCTGCGCCGGTCTTAAAGAACCAGCGATAATAAACCGGAAAGCTTTTCTGTACTGTCGTGCCTATCCAAGACGGCTCCATCCGGTCCGCATTAGCAGCAACCGCTTGTCCTAATCCGGCTTTTCTGCCTATTTCAAAAGTCGGGATCAGGAAGGCGTGGTATCCGGTATTGGGTTCCAGTTCCCTGGGACACATGATACGTGATACGGCAAGGTCAGGGTTCGCTTTGAGCTTATTAATCAGGCTGCCGGAAGCCGATGAAGAGGTAATATTGCTAGTCACAGAGCTAGGATCAATATTACTGCTGGGATTGCTCAAGTTTTGAGGTGCATATCCCGTCCCAAGGCCCTCATTGACATGAACATGCGCCCATGCCCAGGTTTGCGCTTCACTGTGAAACGCGCCGTTACCGGATGCATTTACCGAAATAGAAGCCAGCGGACCTGCAAATTTCTCATCGGTAAATTCGGTTTCCTTCAGGACAACAAGTGAGAGCCAGGGACGGAGACGAAACGCGTTCTCATTGATAGTGGTATCGAGTACTGATTTGGACGGTGTGTATCGCCACGGAAAATCTTCATCGTAGAATTCTATGTAAGGCAGATAATTGGGTTCAAAATTGGTGGTCCAGTCCTTCGGAAATACTTTGACAATCTGGCTGCTGTTAATCCCAATAATATCTCCGGGGCCTTTAAGCTTCACCGGCTGCGAAATCGTCGCGGGTGTGGTTGTTCCAGATGATACGCTCGTTTCCTGAACCGTAACATTGATAGGCAGGCTGACCCGGTCCTGTGTCGTAGCGGTCTGGGTGTTGTATATATCGTCCGGATCAGTGATTTCTCCGGCAAGGCCCTGGCGTATATACGGGAGGAAGGAATAGTAGGCAGACATAAGAGTTAGATTTCAGAAGATTGAACGACCATATAATCATCGTAGCTCGGTGTACCGACAAGGCTTGCCATATATGTATCGGCTTCCGTCCTGCTGCCGAAGCTTTGGCTGCCGAATGCAGCCGATAACGTGTTCTTATCGGCAATCACATAGTCATGCTGCTGCACATCTACCTTCTTGGGACCGCCAAGCGGCGTTTTTTTCCTGGTGTCCGATATGGACGATACGGCAATATAGTTGTCCATCGTGTGGAGCGACATCTCCAGTGCCGAGAGGTCATAGATTCTGAATTTCCTTCGCTGCCGGCTGTCCAGGATAATTTCATCGTACGCGATTTTCTTACGGACGAAATAGTCGGCTTTTATTTCGCTTGTGGTGCCGATGGCGATACCGCTATTGTACCGCTCGTAGCTGTCTTTAGAAAGCTTTTGATCGTCTGTGAGATAAAAGAATGAGTTTGGCGCGAAATAATCCTTAACAGGACTGAATGGTAAGGGCACCGTATTCCCTGTCGGGCCGGCAGTTACTCCGGTAATATTGAATTGATTGATATCACTGATCGCTGAGGTACCGAATTTGATCAGCTTGATGGAAAGTGGCGCTATTTTCTGACTGAAGGTGAGCGACCCGAACGGATCAACTACCAGGTCGCCGATGGTGGTTGTTGTCACATCCCTGAATGCGACGACCTGATGGCTTCGTTCAGGCCCGATAACCTGCCAGTTATCCTTATTCAAAATGGCATTGTGCATCAACTGCTGGATAGCCGCCGGCGCAATGGTCTCGGTCTTCGCTTCCCCAAACGTCTTATCAAATGATACATTGACCCGGACGAATAGAATCTTAAAGCTGCCTTCACCCTGAACACGCCATGGGTGGGGACCTTCCAGCGTAACGTCGATGTAAAGGGAGAGCAGGCAGCTGCCGCCTTTTCTGACCTCGAACATCACACCCATATCCGCGATGAAGTGGAATGGTGAGAACTGAAAGAGCACATCGAACCAAAGGGCGCCAATGGCCTCAATTTTCCATGCCTTCGCCTTGGCAGAAACCCGCGCACCAAACTGGGCGGTGTTTGAGGTGACTGCGAAATAGGTTTCAACACGGATGTTGAGATTACTGTAATTGGCTAGTTGAATGGCGAGCCGCTGCAGCTGTGGCAGGTTCATTGGCGGCGGCGTAAACTTCGGGTGGAAGCCGCCGACTGACATGAGGAAATTTGGCTTGTCGCCCCAATAAAGACGAAGCGCCATATCACCAGTCAAAGGAAATGTCAGAATGGAGGAATCATAGAGTGAGGCGTCAAAAGAGAGGTATTTTTTATCGAAGTCGATGATGCCGACAAAATTGATTTGAAGCTTAAGTACCGGGCTGGACTCATTTGGTAGTATGGCTCTAAGTACCCCTACAATTGCTAACACAACCGGGCTGGGCATCTCTATAATTACCCCCAGGTCAATCGTTAATAGTGTTGGTGTTCCCCAGCCAATCTTTGCCATTGGCCCGATCAGGAATCTGTCTTTTTTGACCGGGAATACTTGGTTTATGTTGCTGATGATTGCGTTAGCATTCTTGACGATGTCTTTTGGGAACAGAATAGAATCAAGTGTCTTGTCCTTGATACCAGACCTTAGTCTGTCGGTATTCATTGTCCGATGCAATCCCAACAGCCCGCCTACTCCATTTAGAGTAAAGCCCATACCCAATTGGACAGGCGTAAACTCGGCTGTTATAATGATAAGCAATGAGTAACCATTACTCCCATCAGGCATTTTAGTAGTTAGTATACCAATCGCTGCAAGGGAAATTTTACTGAACTTCAATTCAAGACCGCCGGTGTAGGTGGAAGTAACTTCATCGTAGTTGAGGAAGCCGCCGCCTTTGACGTTTTCAGCGTCGATAGAAAGACCTATACCATTTGGAGGCTTAAAACCAATTTTGTAATCTAGACTATTAAAAATACCACGGGACTCATTTGAATTCTTCTTTACGAGCGATAGCGAAGCACCAACTCCCTTTACGACACCGACAACAGACCCAATCTTAAATGTAAAATCTACCCCTGTATTGATTTTAAAATTACCATTACCAATGCTTAGGCCAATTTTAAGGGTATCGAGTTGAAGCGGCTTCACCGTTTCTGATGTTTGCCGCTCTGTGTGAAGTGGGATTGCGATTTCAAAGCCACCGCCACCTACGAAAGAAATGCCGCTTTTGGAAGACCAGACCAAGCCCAAGCCAAAAGTTGCTTCAAAATCTTTATCACCTAAAATTCGCTTTAAGAAGTTATCGCCTTGGCTAGGCTTAAATACAAAGTGGAAATTTGGAGACTCTATGTGGTCGCCTATGCCTAAACTAAAAATCAACTCTGGATCAGTTGTCGTACCCTTTACCTCTAAAGAGGCCTCAAGTCCTGACATTTCCAGCCGCGTTTCGTCGGCCGAACCGAAAAGAATCCAAGGAAGGACTGGCGCCATCACCAGGTTAATCTTGGCGCCCCACAAAGGAGTTGTGGACCCGGCATTCAAGTAGGTGAAACTGGAACCATCGGGGTGAAAAGCGAAAGCAAAGAAGTTGGCGCTCTGAAAATACCCTTTGCCGTACAGGGAGAGCTCGGGCCCAAGCGGGAGGTCAAACGTCGCCGTTCCCTCAACATTCGGCACCAGCAGTAGGCCCCCGGAAAGTTGGTTGGTTGTCGAAGACACCGCCGGCGAGAGGTCCAGACTGACTTTGACCTTAGCGTTCTCTTCCCAACCGTAGGATTCATAGACCGGAAAGGTGAACTGCGGCACCGCGACGCCGGACGGGTTACTGAACGTTTGAAAGAAGGCATCGTACTGCGATTTCTTGACGATGCCCCGTTCCATCTTGCTGCCCGGCACGGCGAAGACCCGCGCTAAGACGTCGAAAAGATGGTTGTAATCGGTCGCGGTCCCCCAGTTGTATTCGGCTTTCAACCGGTCTAGGGGCTGGGACAGCAAATCGCCCAGCTTCGGCCAGTCGACGGTCTGCTGGTGAAAGGGCAACCGTCCGAGGCCAGTTGGTATTATCCGATCGAACCGGATGATGCCCCAGAAGTGCAAGATTCCGAAGATGGGAACTTGGTGACGCCGGAGACCGTTGATCAGAATCCGATCGGCCAGCGACGAAGCCATCTGGTTCCAGAAGTCGCTTTGGTTCAGCGGGTACAGCGTCTGCCCGCTGGCGAGGCTTGCGCTGAAGGAGTTAACGGATTGAAACAGGTTTTTGATGTCGGTGATGGCCTGCTCGATCGCCGTCTCCGGCTCGATCTGCCCGCCTTGAATGTCCTGAATCAAAGCGATGATCGCCTCAACGGAATTGAAAATCCCGAACGTAGCCCGAATGCCGCTGACCTCCGTTTCTTGAATGCTAGCGCGCCACCCAAATGACAGCAGGAAATCTTCAAAAGCGTTGTTGTTTTGAAATTCATCTGTAAAATCTTCCAGCGAACGCTGCAAAAACACCACGACCCCATTCAGATAACTGTTCATGATTACAGGTTTGAAAGCGTGGCCAAAATAACGGGATCGGAAATCCGGGTGGGTATCTGATCCAGTCCGTTCAACTGATAATTTTTGTTGTAGTTGGTAACGTTCTCGTAGTCGTTGACGTATCGCATCGGGTGCGCCGTGTAGTCGCTAGCGGTTAGTGCGATTTCAGCCCGGTTGAACAGATGCATCAACCTATACTGCATTTCAAAGCGCCACGACATGACGTCTTCCACCCGCGGATCCGTATACGGTAGATTGAAAGGCACGATCGCATCTCTGAAATCCGTAAAGTTGCCGTAGTTAAACAGATCTATTATATATCCAAAATAATCGTACAGGGCCGTTATAATAGAGTACTGTAGGACTACGGCATGCACCTGCGTTTTCGTGATGTTCCACGCAACGGGTTTGTAATAATTGAATGCGTACCCGCATCCTTGCTCCATGACGACGTGCGTTTGTTCCGGGCCACGTTCCAGAATGTCACAGCAGTACCAAATGCATTTTTTATCCGTATCTAATGCCGCTGTGCTCGTCAATACGTTGCCGTTCCAAGAAGTTGGCGACGAACTGGTCTGGCTCAAGATGTTGCCGTCTTCGGTAACCGGGCTGAAAGAGGGAGACGCAGTAGTTACCGCCAGATTGATGTGTTGGTTAGGCGGTACGAGGGCGCGCCCTTCCACGGCATTGGCAGTGGTGTTGCTCCACCCCTTAAAATTGTCGCTGTTGTTGAACCCTTTTCCGACGAGGCCATTTTTCACCGGGCCGTTCGCGACCTTGACGTTTACCGGCGACCAGCGCCAGTGCAGGTGAAAGCAGCAGTACCCGCAGATAGGTGCGTGGGCCACCAGGGGGCCAGTGGTGCCGTCTTCGTTGAGGTAATGGCCCAGGTAGCCGTGCAGGTGAATGTTGTCGTACGCACCCTGCCTCGGAAACTTGCTGACCCGGTACCGGTTCGGAGTAGCGACCGATGGATAGGTTACGGCAGTCTTTATGGATTGGAATTTGCCATTCGCGACTTTAGACGTTTTGGGCGTCTGCGGGCCATGAATTGCAATGAACTGCATGGCATTTTGCACGTCATAATTTCCATAATCAAATATATTAAACCAGCAAGGTATCTCAATCCCGGCAGGTCCTAAGTAAGGGCCTCGGATGCGGCCGGTCGCATTGTCTGTGTTGTTGCTGTCTGTATAAAACCCTAAGATGTTCCGGGTGTTGTTGGCTCCGTAATAGGTGGGGTCCAGAATTTTTTCAAATTGCCTCGGGATGCTGTTGACGTCCGTAGCCCGCAGGTCGCCGAGGTAGTTGCCGTCGTACATCACGCCGTTGATTGTCTGCGGCGAAACGTGGTGCGAGCTGTTCACAGACACGACCATTTTTACGCGCGACTTGTAGCGCTCTACATAAATGGATTCCGCCGTCGTCCCGGTCGGCCGGAGGCTGGTGATGTCCTGGACGTAGGGAAACAAGGTCTGCCAGTTGAAGCTCGCTGGAATCGTCCGGATGTCCTGCACGAAATGGCTGAACGTGATCTGGGGAAAGCATTTGCACGCGTTGATGATCCCCCCGGGCTCGAAGTCATTTTTCGGATAGCCGAACACGAATGAATAGCGCACCCAGACGCCGATCAGCAGATTCCCGCACTTGAAGCCGTATAGGTGGTTTTGAGACAGCCCAAGCTGGTACTTCGGGTACATCTTATCGCTCCCTTTGTTGCCGTCCGATCCGGCGTACCGGTTCACGGTCTGGGCGCGCATGCCGCTGATGTAATTCGGTGAGCTGTGGTCGAGGTACATGTTCAGCTTCTGGTTGGAGCCTTTAAAGCCGAAGACGACGATAACATCCTGAAAGTCTACCGAATCCAATACTTTGTGCTCGTGAAACATGCTTCCGTGCTTTTCCGCAATCCGCACGTTTTCCAGCCGGACCCGGCCCAGCGGCTCTTGCGTCGTGACGCCCGGAGGCTGGATGCCCGCTTTTACATCGGCCCGCCAATGAACATCCGCGAACGGATTTCCGGCGACTGCGTTGTTGATGTCCACCAAGGTTTTTCCGTCGAATGAGTAATATGGATTTGAGCCGTCGTCCAAACGCTTGGCCAGCTTGTCCAGCCGGAGCAGCCGGGTCAGTTCCTTTACCCCGTAAATATTGCTCAACTCGTTGCGTAAAAACTCGCCCGGCTTGGGTTGAATCTGAATAGCCTGCTTCCAGGCCACCTTGTAGAATTCAGATTCTTGCTTCCCGATTTCGTCGGGGGTTGTTTTGTAACCGGTGGAAAGAAAACGATCTGCGAAACCTGGCATAGCTGTTAGTTTAAAGGATAATCTTGTACGCCTACTGGCAACCCTTTGGCTCTATTAGAAGAATCAAGGTACGAGCGACCCAAAATCCGCGTAACCGGTGGCCCCCCGTTCTGTCCGCCAATCACCATCTGATCGCCTGGGCAGGACTCTCCATCTCCTAAGTACGTTAGGTAATATGTTCCTGCCTTCCGATACAGGTAGAAACACGCATCGTCGTCCTGGACCGAGTCTTGACCAAGCAGAACGACTTGGGTCTTGGGATCGCTGCTGGCAAAATACCGGTAGCTCACGTTGTATTTTCGCTGAAACACGACCCGTCGAAACAACAGGCCTTTTTTTACTACAGATACGATGTCTTGCGTGCCAACGATGTCGCGCTGCCCGACCAAGAAAGTCCATACCTCCCGGAGCTGCTGCTTATTTCCCCAATAGGGGCCTATCAAATGGTAGTCTTTGGTTTTATCCAGGTTCGTGAGCGGGTACGCGAGCAGGCGCGTCGGATAAATTACCCAACTCAGCATGAACAGGATAATTCTTGCAATGTTGAAGACGGTATACCAACGTCTGATGTTCTTGATGTAACGGACAGCCCGATTGGTTTTTGTCAATTTGCTTACAAACAAAAAATCCATGCAGAATACAAGCGCTAGCACGACCCATTCATCGGTGTACCGCCCGTTCAGCGATACCAGAAACCCATAGTTCAAGATCCGCAGCACCAGCCACGCCCCCCCCACGCCGAGCCCGATCCGGATTAACCGCACAGAATCTGCCTTCGCCGGCTTGACGAGGCCTTTGAAGACGGCGTACGATAATACGTTTAGGACTATGAAGAGCGTGTATTCCATGGTGGCCTAATCGCCAAATGCGATCCTTAAAATGTGGTTGCAAACTGGACACAGGCCCACCACTTTTTCCTTTACCGGCAGGCTGGCATCGCCGATCCGCCGGCGCATCAGGCAGTCGCTCGCAGCCCGGTACACCTTCGACCGGAAGCCTCCGCCTCCTTCCCACAGCGCAACCGTATCATTCTGTACAGGAATGGCGGGCAGCGCCCGGTCAGGCGTCGCCGCCGAGCCCGGATGTGGATTGACGGGAAGGTTCTGGTTGTAGGCATCGGTGAACAGAACGCGCCATTTGAAGTCGGTCTGCGTGGTGGGATTGATGGCGGGAGTTGTATCCGAGTAAAAGAGGTTGGAACAGTTTGCCCCGATGAATTGGCCGACCTCTGCCGTGGGAGCGGCGTAGGAAGTCCCCGCCAGCTCGAATTCATCCCAAAGGCCGACCAACTTACAGACTGCGCGGATGATGACTTGCTCAAACCGTCCATCGATCGTCGTTGCGACCTTGAAAGCCAGGTTCAACGTCTGAAACTCATTTTCCGCAGTACTGATACCGGCAGATGGCAACAGCACCACCACCACCGTACCGGTCGTAGACGGGATCGTGACGTCGGTCGTTATCAAGGTCGGAACCTCGATGACAAGCTCGTCCAGAATAAAGGCATCGGCCAGCGCCGCTTCTACCAAGCTCTCATTCAGGAGCAACTGCGACTGGCCTGAATCGTAGTAAGATTCATACACCGTTCGTCCGGTAGCATTGGCGGCTGAGGTGCCATACCCCGAATTGGCGCTGGCGCGAAACAGGCCATAGATAGACAAAGCATGCGAATCGTTTATGAGCGACGCAAATCCCGGGTACTTGTACAGCCGCTCATAGAATTCAAACGCGTCTTGGTAAAACTGTCCCTCTTGCGTGCTCGTGTATCCTTCAGCAAGCAATAGTACTTTCAACGTAGAAGTTGCTACCGCATTTCCGTTATGTGGAAATATTTTTTGAAAATAATACGGCACGCTTAGATGATTTATTTTAGCCAACTACTATCTGCAAGATAATTCCCCCTCTTGGACCAAAAATGCCCACTTTCGGACAAAATTTAGTCGCTGGCTTTACCATTAAGTTGCCGCACCAACCGCCGAAATTGCAAAGGGCAGATGCCCAACTTGTCTTTCAAAAACCGCGTGCACTTACTCCCGTCCGAGAACTCCAACCGGTCAGCAACGTCGCTAATTTTACAATTCGTTTCCGCTAACAATCGCACCGCTTCTAGCACCACATGGTAACGCAAGATCGTAACTGGAGGCACCCCAAACGTTTCCAGACATGCCCGACGAACTTTTCTTTGTTGATGACATAGTCCAATCGACCCGTCAGAATTTACCGCAAGCTTTTGACTTGGCTTCTGAAACTGTACAAACTGGAGAAAA
Source organism: Chitinophagaceae bacterium (assembly GCA_965246785.1). Taxonomy (GTDB): domain Bacteria; phylum Bacteroidota; class Bacteroidia; order Chitinophagales; family Chitinophagaceae; genus UBA1952. The sequence continues at coordinate 242,227 of CBDFFM010000011.1, read as the reverse complement.
CGCAATGCTACCTCATGGTAATCTAGAAGCGAAGAGGCACGGCAAACTATATGCGCTTCTTGCCCGTTAGCGGCCGTCGCAAGTGACGAAATATCCCTTGCTACCGTCTCTGCCGATTGCAAATCGCACATTGTTAGAGTTGGGGACCGCTTTTGCAAAACATAATGCAAACGAAGCAATCTTATTTGCGCACCTTCTGGTAAAGCTTCTTGATCCAGTTCACGACAAACGCAGTCTTTCCAAAGACGGCCAGGCATATAAATGCGGTGATGTGCTGGAACTATATAAAGCCAACCCGGTTCTACCGGATGCCATGTAAAATCGATGCATATACATCCCCCACAATTCTTGAAAGTAAAAACACGAAGCTGTCCTGAAGTAGGGGCAAAGTCAACATGATCATTCGTATAGGCGTCAATAGCTGACAATGTAGCAGGGCTATTTGGAATTGCCATTGTGGAAGCATTTTACAGGTTGCCGACCATTGCAATTTTTAAACTTCTATTCGGCCCTCAGATGATAACCGTTCAGGCGTCGGGTGTCACTGTGCAGTGCAGCGTTAGGAGTTGTGCCATTCTACCCGGTTCATACCGTATCATATCTCTGTCTAAAAGTTCATGGCACAAATGGTTCTCGTTCAAATAATGGATGGTCATCGCTAGGTTAGACAGCGAGGACGCAGGTATGCCTTCTTTGGTGCCAAGTCTTGAAACGTTCCAGGCTGCCTGAGCCTGGACGACCGCGTATCTTCGCCGATCTTGCGAAAAATGGCTTCTTACTGCGGCATACTTACACAAAATGTGCAGGTATGCTACCGTGGGGTTTCGTGTTATCACACTGTCTAGCACCCCCGTTAGGACAGCAGCCAAGGACGATTTTGCACAAGGCTCAGAAAACTGATGGATGTTGGTGAGTCGTCCCCATTTGTCGTAGGGGCCGCCAAACTCGACCTCATAGCTTAAGTTGCTAAGCTGCTGAAAAGTTGCGAGTTGCGTCTCCGGCAACTTATTAACGGCGTCAAGGTAGTTGGCTGTACAACCACCTAAATCCAGAATTTCAGGGACATTTATATAATGTCCTCCAATGGCTGCAAGCGTCGGCAGCAGACTTGAGAAAAGCAAAAAAACGATTCGAAAACCCATAGGAACGGACGTTTATCTTACCGGCTTGACTTGACCTGCGATTCACTACAAACATATGTTGTGGAACATAAAAATTTTCCCGGTATTTTCCCGATATTATACCGGAATTTCCCGGTAAAATTTCTGCTGCTTTCTTACGAAATAGATCATGCAGATAAAATGAAGGTCAAATGTTATAAGGAGTTTCGCGGCGAATGCAGCAAAATACGCTCCCATTACACAAAGGTTTCCTTATCGGCCGCATAGGAATCCATCCTATGAAGACTTGATACCTGTGTGCGATCGTACCTTGTGTTCATTCAGGGCCCGAGCCTGCATTGCTGCGATAGTCCGCTCCTACTATCCGCAATTGAGTAAGAAAGTAGCCTTTCCAAATTTTTGTTTAATCAGAAAAAGTAATCGCTTTGGAACACCGGCGGGTACCGATTTCCAAGATATTAACATACCTGTGCATCTGAGCTCTATCTCCAAAATTTATGACCGGCTTATTAGATTAAACTGCCATTGATATTCAGATGGCAACGGCAGGCCGCATGGAGCAGTTCTTGCGTGGTGCCGTTTCTGTTTGCAGTATGCTGTTTAAAAGATCTGCCCGCTGCTGCATATTCCGGATGCCAAGCCCGGTTATGTTATCCTGCTGGGTGTTATCAAAAACAGATCCCGTTATCCACTATTTTAAGGGATAAGCCTGCCTTATAGTTAATTATTTATTATAAAGATTTGCCAGATGTATAGCCTAAAGAGTGATGGTGTGGATTTTACTACGTCTAACTATGATATATTATGGGACTGATACTTCATGGCAGCGCCAGAAAGCGCTTCTGGAAAGTAACCCATGATTATTTCATTTTTTATACTCATAGGCTAATGATTGTGGAACTAATATTCCCTCAGCGACAAGGGACTTAAATACGGGAACCTCTGCCCTCATACTGTCAGTTCTCGCGATATACAGGAGCTCATTGAAAACCTCTTCTGATATCGGTACAAGTCGCAACGTACGTTTGTGCAAAATGTAGTACATAGCGTCGGCTAAGAGTCCGATGCCGTAATACCTGTGGTTAAAAATGGTTTTGGAAGCTTTAAGGATGGTATCAGGAATGGCCGGGGCGTCCTGTTCAAAGTCTATAAAATTGTGGTAGTAGAACCATCCTTCCCAGCGTCCGGGATAGGAGCGGATCTGCTCTTCAAGGTTCTGAAATATGGCTGTTGCACATTCCGTAACCTCCTGCTCATTCTTGCGGTCCTTGGGAAAATCAATATGCTCGCGTATATTAAATGTGACCGTATCGGAGAGGATATCCCGCTGAATTGTAACGGTTGTAATCGGAATCCGCAACAGGCTGGCAAGCGTGGGTATGCCCTTTCTTACATAAATCGAAGACTGAAGGAAAGGTATCTTCAGCATATTGTTCTTCTCCTTTGTCATTCCCCCGACCCCTGAATTGCCGTCGGCATAAAACACGAGCGAATATCCCTGCTTGATTGCTTCCATGCATTTCAGGATCACGGTCCGGTCTTCCGCATTGATAATCTCAAAATCATGGCTTTGGGCATTGAGTTCACGGGCAATGCTGTGATAGGCCGCAACGGAAGCCTCGCCCTGGTTCTGGATATAGTTATTGTCAGCGACCAGCTTAAACGGAACCGACCAGGCGATCAGCAATGCGCTGAACAGCCGGTAGGAGGAATAATGAAACGTAACGATGATTCTTTTTGAAAAATCAATATCAGGTTTGGTTACCTGTTTGATCAGCGCATAGTCTTTCTCATCCCGGACAGAAAGAATCTGACAGAAAGCGCTCTCCTTCGCTATTGCTTCATGCTCCTCAAATGCCAGGTCAGGCATCAGGTTACCGATCGTTGCAGAAATGAAATTAAAGTCGTGCAGGTGCTCATTGGAACCGTATATATCAAACTGCTTGAGTGCCTGATAGAGCAAGACATTTTCGTTAAGGCTTGTCATAAAATATATCAATTACCGTTATGAGAAAATTTAAAAAATTATGTATGTCTGTCACGTTGTTATCCTGCAGCGCCGCTTCAACTATATCGACGGCGATAATATTTGCTTCCTTCTTTAATATTGACAGGCCGGCCGTAAGGGTTTCAAAGCTTATCCCGTTCGGGAGCGGGTCCGTCACACTTCCAAAGAGCTTCGGGTCAATTACGTCTATATCGATGGTGAGATAAATCTGCCTGCCGGAAAGCTGCGGGATAAGCCGATCAATACATTCCAGAAACTGCCGGTCGGAATGGCTGAAGTGACAGGAATACTGGCTGGACGCAGCCATAGCCAGGGAATCGATGTTAACAAAGTCTCTTATCCCTAAACTATGAACTTCAAAACCTTCCAGCAGGAGCTTTCCGATTACTGAGCTGTGACTGGGTGCCAAGTCATTAAAGTGGCACTCCGTGAGCAGGAAAAGATCATTGTGGGCATCTATCTGCAAACACACCAAATCGCTGACATGTCTCTGCACCCCTTTGAATAATGGATAGGTAACAGCGTGGTCTCCGCCAATAGCGATAAAAGTGTTCTCTTTCCGAACTAATTCATAAGCAGTATCTGCTATTTTTTGTATGGTAGCAGAAATGTCCTCCCTTTGATTAATATACAAATCGCCTAAATCAAAAATATTGTCCTCCTGAATAGAGCTGAATGTTTTGCCTGTAATCTCACCTGAAGATAGAAAGCACTCCTTCTGAATGCTATACTTATGAGCGTAATTTCTGGCTATGGCATTGTTCCGGGGGACGGACTCCAATGATGGATTACCAAACGAGTAAGGCACCCCGAAGATCGCAAAGCTGTTTACCAGTTCATGAATGTCTCCAAGCGGCAGCCCCAGATAAGGGTGTTGGGGACGGACAAAAAAATTAGCTATCTCTTTATAAGGCACGCTGCCATCCAGAACAACTTTTTCATGGAGGAGAAAATCAAAAACACCATTGCTCTTTAAATCAAGAAGCGCTTCTTCGCTTAAACCCATAAGCCTGTTCAGCGGGTGGTAAAAATGAGCCTGTATTTCAATGGGCAAAAGCAGAATCTGCTTTGTGTATTTATGTTCTGCATAGCAGGTGCTGAAAGTCCGTTTGAAGTCGTAAAACGGAGAGATGAAGTATTGGTTCATAGCAGTAAGAAAAAAAGGTTCCCGACTATTAAGAAGAGAACCTTTTTTGCCGGATGAAGCTTGCTTACGGCATGCTTACCTTCATCAGGGGAACGTCCACCTTCACATCATTGCCGTTGCAACGGTTGTTGCAGCGGGTTGTGTGTCTGGCGACTGCTTGTCCGTCAAGCCAGTCGATGCTTTGCAGAATGGTCTGCATTTCCGCGACAGGGAGCCCACCCGGGAAGGTTGGTTGCGCGTAGTTGATCTGCACTTCTGTGATCCTCATGTTGGTTGGTTTTTTGAGGTGAAAAAAAAGGAACTATTTTTTATTCGTTAGACTCAGCGCGTAGGCGAGCGCGTCTGTTTCTTCTTTTAGGGACACTTCGGGTTCAACGCCCTTCTGGTCAAGCCGCTCTTTGGCCGTCGTCACATAATCAGCGTTCGGAACGAAAAGGACAAACCCGTCTATGAGCGGCACCTCCTTTGCACTGAGCATCTTGCCGGCAGTTTTTTGCCCGATTATTGTAATATTCGGCTCCTGCTTAAGCGCATACACGATTGGCTCACACGTGCTCGCGGTAGCGTTATCAATAAGGATGTAAACCGGCTTTTTAAAAGTGCGCTGATTAGGAAATATTTTTACTTCTATGCAGCTGTTCTTACCGATTTCCTCCATGAACTGATCGAACGTGCCTGAGGAAAAGACATGACATGCGCTCATATCCCCTTTTCCGGACGCGTAATAGGCCCTTGACAGGAAATAGCCGCCGCTCGTAGGCCCCTGGACGAGGTACTGGCCTAACTCTATTGCCGGGCCGATGTTTCCGCCGGGGTTGTTTCTTAAATCGATGATCAGATTTTCAGGATTGTCATTGAATATCTGAGTGAATTTGTCTTTGATAGCACCTTCTTCTGTTGTAAACGATGGGATGGTAAGAATCCCGGTAGTTCCCTTTTTTATATATTCCAGCTTGTCTGTACCGCCATCCTCCTTTTCAACGCCCGCTCTCCGCCACAATCCGATATGGGAATAGGGTAATTCACGGGCATAATAGAATGCGGAAAAGGCATAGTGGAGATCGTCTATAGCGTTACTTGAGTAATCCAGGAGCTTGCCCTTAAACGTTTTGTATTTAGAGGTTTTAAAAAAGGCGGGGTCAAAAAAGTTGGCTTCGAAAGACCGGGCAAAAGAGTCGGACAATCGCCTATAATCTAAAAGAGGCGCGGGCTTGTCCTTCTTATATAAGGCACCATACAATTTTCCTCTGGACGAACTGTCAGGCGAAAAAAATTCGCCTTCAAGCTGCCCGTTGGTAATCCTCCCATTTAGATAATAGTTGCTGATCGGGGAATAGAAAGCAGTACGGAACCTGATGACATTATTGCTGTCCCTGTAATAACCTTTTACCGAAACCAGTCTTTTGTTTTTTATCCCCGCAAACCAGTTGATTTTTGTCCGGTCTGCAAAGCCGAAATTATCTGTGTAGGCATTCTGCAATGAACCGCCGCTAATCTGCCCCCCGGCCATTTCCAGTTCCAGATAGAAACGGACATCGCCAATATCTTTCGACGCAAAAGTTACCAGATACAGTTCTGCATTTGCACTTTTTGATTGCGCACAGGATGACAGGCTTAGTATCAAAATAAAAGAAACTATTAAACTGCACTTCATCGGGGCGGAGGTATCTTACCGGGCTTGATTTAGGGGCTGCGATTTGCTCCTACAAACCTATGCTGGCTTACATAAGTTTTTTCCGGTACTTTCCCGATATTCTACAGGAATTTTCCGGGTCTGTTTTTAGGGCGTATGTGTATGCCCGTTCTTTTGAAGGGATAAATTTGTCCTTCAAACCGAAAACGCTTATGAACGCGCTTACCGACCTTAAATCAAGGTATATCCAAAGACTGAAGGACGAACTATCGGCGATTGAAAAGGCAACGGCCTCTTTTGGATTATCCCTTGGCGGGGTAAGTCTTCAAACCAATGCTGATACCGTCAACAATAATGTGGAAGCCATTGCAGCAGCGGTCAACAAAGGATTTGTGGAAGAAATTAACGGGGCAGCCTATGCAGCAGACTTTCCGGATGATATGATGATTCAATGTTATGAGGAGTTTCGCAGCGAATGCAGCAAAATACTCTCCGACTATACAAAAGTTTCCCTATCGGCCGGTCAGAACTCCACCTCTGGGGGCCCTGCATAGCGGTGAGCGCTCCGGTATCCTATACCATTCGACAGGCCGTGGTAGTTTCTTGCAAGAACCCGCTTCCTTACAATGCTACCATGAGCCGGAGAAGTATTCCTCCCAAGCTATTGCTTGATCAGGAAACAGTAATTACCCAGGAACCCCGGCGGGTACAACTTTCCAGGCTATTCCGGCTAAGGGCATTGCTCACCCGCCTCTCTGCAATTCATGACCGGTTTCTTCAGTCAGGCTGCTAATGTTTCAGATGGCAACGGCAAGCCGTATTGCGCAGCCCCTGCGCGGTGCCGTATCTATTTGCAGCTTGCTGTTTAACAGGTCTGCCCGCTGCTGCATATTCCGGATGCCGAGTCCGGTTATGTTCGCCTGCCGGGTTCTATCAAAGCCAATCCCGTTATCAGCGATTTCAAGGGATAGACATTGCTCCTCGTACCTCAGTTCAATGCTGATCGCCGACGCCTGAGCATACTTGACCGCATTATGGAGTGCCTCCTGAGCAATCCGGAAAATGAGTAATTCTTTCTCGGCGGACAATGATTTGTAGACGCCTTCAATATGCAGCCTGCAAGGGATGTGCTTGCTTGACTCAATATAGGAGAGCTCTTTTGCCATCACTTCCCCAAGGCCTATCTTCTTAATATAGTCGCTGTTCAGCGAGTAGCTGATGTTGCGCAAGTCGTTTGCAACCTGCTCCGATATCGTACGGATATTGCTGACAAATTTGCTGTTATCATCATCAGGCCGGCTCTCATCCAGCGCTTTGACATTCATCTGGATAAAGTCTATTTTCTGAGAGACATTATCGTGCACCTCTTTTGAAATCTGCGCCATTGCCCGCTCCTGCTCTTCCAGCCGTGCATGAAGGATGTTTTTCTGGTGATCAAAGATCATTTTGGCCGTATCCAATTTATTGCGATGCACCCTTCGCGTATAAATTATGATATAACTCAACATGAAGAACAGGAAGACGAGAAAGAGTATCGTCCCGGCTACGAGCAAGGGTATGAAGTATTGCTGGTTCACCTCTCGTGCCGCATTTTTCGATAAGTGAAAAGTACAATGCCGATGCCTCCGTAAGTTACCATATTCACCAGCAGGATAATCAGATTTACAACCCAGGTACTTTGCGGGTGCCTTACAATCATGAATTCATAAAGGCCCCAGCTAAGAAAAGTTGCGGTCCAGAAAAACGTGAGGCCCGCAGACAGCCAGAAATGCGGATTGTAATATAACGGCAAACTGTCCTCCTGCTCCTGTTGGAGCAGCATTAACCTGGTAAAAGAAATCAGCGATAGTGAGATGGTGATGATGCCTTCAAAAAACAGAAAGTAATTATTCAGATGCTGCAACGGCTGCAGGGTGATAATATTTAACGTGCCTGCGGCAATGCCGCCCAGCCCCACATAGATGCCGGCGTTATTACCCTTGAAGATATCAATGCTGAAATTAAAATACAGGCACACCAGGAACAACTGAATCAGATTGAAGATACCGTATACCGGCATGTTGTTGTGGTAGCGGATTGCGCAGTAATAGGCCAGGCATTCCGCAAAAAACGTAAGTCCGAGCAGCAGTGAGAAGATACGCAATCCGCCATTCCACCTTTTGAACCGGACCAGGCTTATAATCCAAGCGGTAAGCAGGATTACAACATAAATCCGATAAAGGCCAATGAGAAAGCTGACTTTCAAGGAAAGAGTTCAATCAATGTGGAAGCATATCATCCTTAGCTGTGCCGACAACCGGGCACAATGCGGGGCACGGCAAGCCGTTGTCTTCGACACCGTTGTGATAATAGATGTAATTACCCGCGTCGTTATATCCGGCTAGAATTAAAGTTAGGGCACCGCTGCGGTATCCGCAGCGTCTATCCTTTCCTCCCTTGTTTATGTAATCCAGCGTATGCGCGAACATAATTTTCATCTGCGAAACGTCCTGTCCCTCCGGGCTGGTAAGAAAGCTGCGCAGCGCATCAGCGTCAATAATAACGGATCTCAATTCTGAATCTTCGGATGAGGCATTGATACTGTTGAGATAGCTGCCGAGCATTTTGTTGGCCGTGTCAATAGAGATATATGCTTTCGCCGAGTCGGCAGTACCCACCGTTCTCATGGCGGAACGAGGCGTATCGTTGCCGGGTTGTTGCGTGTCGGAATTACTGCCGGATTGGTTACAGGCCGCAAACATGATGCAGGCGGTGGCGGCGAGGAGAAGGGTGATTTTCTGCATGGGCGGTGGATTGAAAAGGTGAAAAATGATTACTGTTCTTCGGAGATTATATGGCTTGTTGAATCAACCTGCAGCGGGACCAGTCCGAATTGAATGGCGCACATGACAAGGCCGGAGCGGCTGCCTACCTGTAGCTTTTTAAACAGGCATTCGCGGTGCCAGTCCACGCTTTTTGGCGTGATGCTCATCCTCTCGGCGATCTGCACATAGCTTAGATCACTGCAGCAGAGTTTGAGCAGCTCGGCTTCCCGGTCACTGAACTGCGGCAGCTTGACTTTATTCTTAATCACCGAGCGAAAGAACTTGGAGGACATGATCTCGGAGTGGTAGATGCCGTGCTCATGAATGGCAATAAGCGCGGTTTCCAGTTCCCGCGGACTGCAATTCTTAAGAAGGTAACCGTTCGCGCCGGCCATAATTGCCTTTATCAGAAAGTAATCTGTGTTATGGCCGGTGAAGATCAGCACACGCATCTGCGGCCATTGCTTTAGTAGGGCTATGAGCGTGTCAAACCCGTTAAGAACCGGCATGAATATATCCAGTATACAGATGTCAATATTGCCATTAGATACTTTCAATTTTTCAAGCAGTTCCTGTCCGTTGTCCGCCTCAATATCTACATGGCAACTACCCAATGAGTTCAGCAACTCACAGATTCCTTTCCTTATGACGATATGATCGTCAGCGTAAGCAATATGGATCAGGCCTGCCGGTTGCATGTATTTTCTAATCAACTCTCGTACAGAGAGGTAGTGCGTAAAAATAGACCGGGGGGCGATGCAGACCTACCGGATTTTTCCGGGTTTGCGTGGCGGCGCTTAATAAATTATTATAGAACGCGTAACAGGAATAATCCCGTAACAAACCAGTTTTTTACCAGCTGGCCGCCTTTATCTGCAGGCTATCATTGCAGCAAATTTATCACTATGGCCAAATGGGCGGATCACCTGATTTCAGGGGTCTGGTTTATCAAGACAGAGGACTCCAGACGCATTTCACACGTCATGCTTCATGAAGACAACGACGCCACGATCAGCATCGGGAAAAAGACCAGTGAGGCGGAGGTGCTGAAACTGCTAAAAGCCCAAAAATCCGTACTGACTATCGTGTGGGACTATACTTCGGGCACATGGACTAAAGGTGAGCAGGTTGGTTACGAAACGCCGAGCGACAAGCGGGAAATACTGAGAACCCATAGGAACGGCGTGGTAAGCGATAACCTTGACAACCTGATTGATATGGGCTTTTTTTATTCAAATCTTCAAGCATAACTGACAACCATTAATGCACCTTCTTTATGTCCCAGCATCAGATTTCCTGCATCAAAAAATCCGACCGTCAAAACGCGCACGAACGCATCTCTCATGTAGGCGGCTATAACAATAACGGCACGCGCTGGAAGATTACAGAAGCAGAAGCTATCCGCGGTATTGAGGCCAATAGCTATGAATTTTATGTTTCGCAAGGAGGGCGTACTGCAAATGTCATCGTAGCTACCAGGCTTGGCAGGAAATATTTAAAGACAGAAAACGACGGTGAGCAACCCGATAATCTGTTGAGTCTGCCTGAATGTCCAGATCTATAAGCGAATTTGCAACAAATTCGTAACAGCACTTTAATGACCAGAAAGGCAGATGACTTCGGCTCATCATTATGCAGGGAGCTATCATTTTGCGCCGCCCGTCGCTATTTCGTGTTAAGATGGCGGGGAACTGTCAACAGCCTACGGGAAGGTCATCTTTGACATCGTCAGTTATAAGGATGCAGTCACAAGAAATTTCGGAGTTGGGCTTGGCAGTATGCGGCATATTGGAAAGTTCTACCGGATTTCAGATGCACGGGTGTTGTATTCCGAATATGAAGCGTATATCCCTTGACTCGTTTCAGAACGTTTATTGGTGCTGAAATATCAAAACCTTGAAAACGGATACATTCCCGCGTTGCGCGCTTCTATTAATTCAAACGGCTTAATTGCTCAGAGCAAGCTTGACGGCGAAACAGCAATATCTGAAGATTACCACCACGAAACTTGTCATAACTAGTTAGAAAATGAAAATACCTCGTAGCCTCCAACTGTATAACCTGATTTATTCTAACATACGATAAGAATCTTCGCCGTGAAACTTACTTTCTTGTTTGCTCCCGCAAAACACGCTCCAACTAAGGGAATTGCCGCATGTAAATGGCTTCGCCGCTTTGCTTTCGTAGCGCTACTGTGTTTCACACCATGCTTTACATGGGCGCAAATGCCAGGAGGCGTGACTAAGTTTCTAAGTGAGGAGGACGATGTGAAAAGCGATTGTACGATTGATGCTTCCGCTCTGGATAAATATTTTAAGGTTGTTTCAGGTAAGGATAATGATGTTGAATCGGACAAATTGTATGGGCAGGTAAAGGAGTGGCGTACTGCTTTAGAAGATCCTGAAAATAGAATTGTGCCTTATCGTGCATGCCATGAAGGGGAGTTTATTCATCAACTGGCAGAGAGGGTGGACAAGGTTGTAGATGCGATTTCCAACATTCCCACCAATTCGGCAAAGGAAAACGTCTCGATTGTTGAAAAGCAAGATGAGCGCATTCCACGGCTTAAAAACTTGAAAGGGACGCTGGATTCTTTAGCTATTGGGTATTGGGGAGTAAATAGGATTTATGGTCGCCCCAAAATAATCAATCGCTTCTTCCCGGCTCGAAACGCAACTGAGGCTTCAATGGTTTATCGGCGGTCGGCAGGTAAATCATTCCAGGGTGGGAATCGTGTTGCACTTTATGGATGGGAAAATGCGGGAGCGGTCAATCCTGAACTACTTTCATTCTTTACGGGGCCCATTAAGTTTGCTTTAAACACTCTTATTACCTCGACCTCTGACACCTCGAAAGCTGAGGAGGCAAAATTTAGAACGCTAACTGGCAATGGGGGAAATTTGGTTATTAATATCAACTACCCACTTTTTCATAGCGCTACTAAGGGTACCTGGGCGCTCGTAGAATTCTCTCCAAAAGTTGCAACAGAGGTTCCTGTCCTCAACTCACCTTTTGAACTAAAATCTCTCTTCGGAAATATCAATCTTGGCTTTGATGCCAATGTAAGCTTTCGGCTTGGCAAATCCGGCTGGTCCCTTTTTGCATACTGTCGCCCCGCTTATATCATTGGGTCTGAAGCGTACTTAAAAGCACTGCAATTGTCTGACAATTTTTCTTTGGTGCAATATTCAATGGGCGTGGACATTCCCAATATTGGAAAGCTTGCAGCAATTCCTCCAGCATCTAGCGACCAGGATGCGCTTCACACTAACAAGTGGCAACTTTCATTTCAAATTTCTCCGGGTGATCTTATCCGTAATTAAGAGCGCGTAAAGAAATACTGGGATTGCCAAACGTGTGGTTGGACTGAACTCAACGTTTAAGGATGGATGATACGAGCATTAAAATTGAAACGGCTTTCACAGACCGCGGGTAATTATGCGGGTAACCATGAAGAGTTCGTGTTGAAAGCGCCCATTGACTCAAACACTTAATAGACTCAGTTCAAATCCGGCTCGGGCCACCATCTATCAATATTTTCCTATCCAGCGAAGTCCAAAAACCCTTGTATTCACGAGGGTTTTTTGTTATAATGGCCTTATGCGCTCCTATGGAACTTAGGGATGTATGCCTATTGGGCGGGTAAGAAAGTGGGTAACATTTTCTTCCCATAATATCTTACCCACTCGTTTAGGAGGTGCCAATGGCCTTATCGGACTTGGACTGTCGCCATGCAAAGCCGCAAAGCAGTCCTTATAAATTGCGCGACAGTAGTGGCCTTTATCTGGAGGTGCGGTCAAGCGGAACAAAAATCTGGAGACAACGCTATAAAATCTGCGGCAAAGAAAAGCTGCTGACGCATGGCAACTATCCGGCGGTAAGCTTGGTGCAGGCGAGAGAAAAGCGTGATGCAGCAAGAGCGGATATTGCTGGCGGAATCAACCCCAATCAGATAAAGCGAGAACAAAAAATCCTTGCAAAATATGCATCGGCGCAAACGTTTGAACTCGTAGCACGGGAATGGCTTCAAGAGTATAAGTCACGGTGGGCCGACAGAACACACGACAATACGCTTAGCAGGCTCGAAAAAAACGTCTTTCCCTTCTTTGGCAAGATGCCCGTTTCAGAGATTACACCGCCAATGATCTACGCATGTGTTCGCAGGATTGAAGAACGAAAGACCAATGAACTTGCCCGGCGCGTATTGCGGGCTATCGGCCAGGTCTTTCGCTATGCGGTCGTAACGGGGCGGGCTGAAAGTGATAAAACAAGAGACCTGAAAGGTGCGCTGTTTCCGCATCGTCCCGGCCATTTTGCCGCTATCACGATAGAGGAGTTACCGGAACTATTGCGAAAGCTGAACGTCAATACCGGTCGGCTTTATCGGCAAACGACAATTGCCATGTGGCTGATGATTTTGACATTCGTCCGAACGTCGGAATTGTTGGAAGCGCGGTGGGATGAGGTTAATTTTGACAGGGCGGAATGGCGGATACCGCCTGAGCGCATGAAAATGAAATCGGCTCATACCGTGCCGCTTTCTAAACAGGCTATTGCATTGTTGCGCGAATTGGAAACAATCAGTCGAAAGCGAGTTGAGTCAGTCGGTCTTAGCCCAAACTATTTGTTTCCCAGCTTTACCCGGCGCGATAAGCCCATGAGCAACACAACGCTGCTGATGGCGTTACGAAGAATGGACTACTACCGCCGAATGACTGGACATGGATTTAGAGCGTTAGCGATGAGTACCATCAAAGAAAGGCTCGGGTATAGGCATGAAGTGGTAGACCGGCAGCTGGCTCACTTACCGAAAGGCAAAGTCAATCAGGCATACGATAGAGCAGATTTTTTAGGCGAGCGAAAAGTGATGATGCAGCAATGGGCGGACTACATTGACGAGGTGCAAAGAGAAAAGCCAACTGTCGAAGTCAATAACACCCGCGCTAATTCTGCAAAATCTGGTTTAGCCTTACTTGGTTAATGAGCGGCAGCACGTCAGTAACCGGCGGCGGGTTAATGCTGCCTAAGTGCAGGAAAAGATAGAGCGCGTCTTGCGGGTTGAACTTATCACCGGTGTAACTACTCATGTCCGGCCTTATGCCCCGGATAAGATAGAACAGCTCGGCGGCGAGCGCCTTGCCGCGCTCATAGTTCGGCAGGCGGAAATAAAAGGTGCGGCCCTGACCGTAGCGGTTCAAGTAGTTGATCTCCGTTTCTTCCAGGTCTGTGGTGATGGATATGCGCATGTCGAACATGCAGCCGGTAACAAACTCGTCAATCGCTGCCTTTGAATCTGCGTCGCTATAGCAGCGCAAGTCTTGAGCGATATGATGCAAGATATCGTCTATCGTTACCATGATATAGGGCGGTGTTTATTCAACAAAACCACCTGTTAAAAATAATCATCGTTTTCAATTCGTGTTAATTATTGAATTGTTATTGCCGTGCCTCTGCTCCACAAAAAAAATGCCTCGCAGGTGCGAGGCGTCAATTATGGTAGCTGGTTACGGTTACTTCAAATGCTTCTCAATATCTGCCCGGATAGGCCCGTATTTCTTGACGGCGTCCACAACTTCCTGATGGGTATTGTCGGGGTGTTGGCTGTGCAAGTATTCCACCTCGCTTGGGTCGTTTGAATCCACGCGGATTGCGTCCTGCCTCCCTGTACTGTTTTTGTCGTCTGCCATAGAGCTTGATTTTAGAATGTGAAGCAATCAGGCTCTCGGCTCTAATTATTATGCCAGAGGAGGTAAACAGAGGAGCTTCGCGTTCTTATGGATGAAATGCTGCTGCCTGTCTGCTTCAAGGGCGAAGAGTTGGAGTTCCCTGTCAGGCTGGTTGTGCTTGGTTATACGCTTCGCTTTGTTGTTCTGATTGAAGGCATAGAAGTGACTTTTGAGCGAGATGACCAAGGCGAGTTTCGCGCTTTGATGGGCGCTGAAGATGTGGAAAGTAAGAAAGCACCCGATACCGGATTGCTGAAGGCGATCAGTGAAGTGCTTGCGGGACTGTAGCCAGGCTAGTAATGAATAAGCCTGTAATTCGCCGCTTCGCCGGATGCATTCCATATCCGGAGGAAATAGACACCAGGGGCAAGGTCAGGCTCAACATGAATGCGATTGTCAGGCAAAGTGATTGACCCGCTTTGGAGCAGCTTGCCAGCAATAGAAAGCAGTTGATAATTCAACGCGGCCTGGCCTATCTCTGGGGTTGCGAGAAGGTTTATGCTGCCGGTAAAAGGATTTACTACTGCTAAGGAAAGTTGCAAGCTTTCGCTTCCTCCCGCAATACCAGCCGGTGGGCTAAGATGCAGGGGCGTGAATGCAAAATCGGCGAAGACGGGCAGGTGGTCGGAACATTCATAAAGTGCCTGCGCAATGGACGCCGAAACCATGCTGTTTGCAGGCATGTCCGTCAATGCCTTGCCGTAATGCTGGCCGTCATTGCCCAATGCCTTGTAGCTGCCGGGCAGGAATTTAACACCCTTAGCGCCGCTGAGCACCGCGTCCGACACCAGGACAAAGTCAAAGCGCGAGTCAAGCCCACCGCTGGCACCTCCGTCCGGCAGGGTAGCAAGGCGCGGCGATTGGGTGTGAATATCGCCAAAGCTGGCGTTGTTGTCCCAACTGCCGGGACGGTTCAACGGGTCGTTGAGGCGCGCATTCGGATTGCTTGGATTGGTCAGGTTCTGGTAGGCGATTTCGGAGCTTGTATAAAGATTGAAGTCGCCCAGCATCATGTAATTCGCTGCCTTATTAAGAGCCGCAAGGTAGGCGGATACTTTCGCTGTTTCACCCGCTCGGTCTGCCTTGTCCGCAGACGCGTTGGAAGACTTCAAGTGCGCGGTTATGACCGTGAGCTTTACGGTATCATGGTAGAGGGGTAGATCGGGATAATCATAGTACAAGTCGTAAGCGACAATATCCCGGACATCGCTGCAAATAATGCTGTCGTGCAGCAAACGAAATTTGCCAAGCCGCCAGAATAATCCGTCAAGCTGCGTGGTGCCGACCGTGTTATGAACCGGCCCATGCGCGGCCGCAAACGGCATCTGCCGAACGAGAGTATCCAGCATTCCCGGCTGCGCTGTGGACACTTCATTGAAGCACGCGATGGAGGGCTTTATCTCCTGCAGGATGGGGCTAAGCCGGGCATTTTTGTACGGATAGGTGTTGGCTGAGTTACCGTAATTCAACAAGTTGTAGGTGCAAATGCGAAGCGTGTCACTTTGGGCAGCTGTGCGCTCAGCGAACAACAAAAGGGCTGCGAGAATGAAGTGTCTAAGGCTTAGGCTCATTATTAATAACGCTGTTTAAAACTGTGTCGAGGGCATTATCTGCATCTTCGTGGTTGAAGTTGGATTGGTAACCGATAGTCGTCGCAATATCAGAATGGCGATACAGTTCTTGCAGTCGCCGGATGTCAATCTTATTCCCTGCGAGTTGCGCAAAGGTGTGGCGGGAAATATGCATGGTGAGTATCTTATCAATGCCTGCTGCCGGTGCCACATCGTTCTTTAATACCTTATCAAGCGCACTTGTTTTAAAGCCAATCGTGCGTTCCGTGACAAATCTATCCTCCAAGTCAACGCCTCGCAATTCAGGAAATACCAAGTCATCCGCATTCTCCCGCAGCGCCTTGTATTTTTCCAAAATAGCTAGCGCTTTGTCAGGCACTTTCAGGGACCCGCCCTTTTTATTTTTGCCCATGGTATAATAAAGTCGGTGGCTCTGAAAATCTGGCCACCGTAACCGCAACACATCGCTAATACGCATTCCTGCGAAATAGTAAGAGAAAAGCCAGACATTTCGCGCATGGTCGGCCTTGCCCTCCAATTCCACCTGCTCAAGCCGAATAATGTCTTCAGCAATCAGACCTATTTTGCTTGAATCCGGAAACTTAATAGAGATTTTGCCTTTGCCGAAGGGATAATGCCGTTCATCAATAACCTTGGCAGCGATTGCCTGGCTGAACACAGAGCGAATGACGACAAGGTGGTTAAGCGCCGAACGCTCTGACTGCTTCTTTGGCAAGCCATACATCACGTAGCTTTTGAACCGTTCAAGGAGCTGCACGGTAATGTCCTGAAAGGCGTAATCGTGTTTCAGGAATTGCTTGAAGCGCTCAAGGCGGGATTTGTCAGGAGTCCACCGGTTGTATTTCCCGGCATCTTTCAAAGTTTTTAAATACAGGTCGGCTTGCGGGAAAAACGTGTTGCCGACTTTCGGCTTAACCTTTTCCTTGACTGCCGCAGCGCTGACTTGCTCTTTATCACTTTCCAGTTCCAGCGAATGCTCATTCACTTCCGCCAGTTTCTTAACCAGAAAGTGATTGAGGCGCGTGCTGTTTGGATGGGACTTCTTGACGCGCTGGCCTGCTGCGTCCCAGTCGCTTTCTTTGATGCTGTGCTCTAGATAAATGTAGGTTGACTTGCGGCTTTTAGTCACTCTAATGGTAAGCGGGTAGGTGCCGTCCTGCCGCTTGTCTTTTTTGAGCACAATTTTGTTCACGGCCATTCCTAAAATTATTTGAATCTGCCGACAACAGCCGACAACAATCCGACAACATTTGCCGGTTTGGTATGGTTTCTTGCGAAACCACCTGAAGCCGAAGTCGTTGATTGGCGCAGGTTTGAGCCTGTATCAGGTCACATAAAACCAATTACTTGAGGACTGAAAATCCATGTGTCGCCGGTTCGATCCCGGCCCACACCACTTTTAATGAAAAGTCCCGCTTCGGCGGGATTTTTCTTTCCGCCGTGCCTACGTTCTTGATTGTCGAATCAGCCAGTCCGTGCCTATTAGTGACCCGATAGAACGGTAAAATCCGTACCAGTGGGTATCTGGCTGCCTCTTCCTTACCGATAGCTTTGTCCGAAATCTAATCGCATGAAGCAGGCTAGTCTATTACTCACGTTCTTATTTGTTGCTTCCCAAAGCTTTGCGCAGACCTACTACGACCGGCAAGCGCAAAACCGCGAGTACCAACGCCTGCAGGATGCAACGCAGCGAGCTTATAATGTCCCTTCGTCGTCCTCTTCGTCGTATAAAAGTTCCTCTTCCGGCAGCTATTCTTCTCCGTCCGGGAGCTCTTCCTCTTCATCGTCCAACGCAGGCGGCACCATCATGCCGCCGCAGCCTTACTTCAACTGGGGCGCTACCGATAACTATGACCGGCAGGTGCGGCTTGCGGCGCAAAGAGAGCGGGATGCCGCTGTGCGACAAGCTGCGCTTGACAACGGGAAATCGGCATTCGCTGCGCTAATTGCCAAAAAAGGCCTTGCACGAACAGAGGGGGACTACTTTGACCTGATGCTTGTCGGGATGCGCGCCGGTTACGACGGCAATGTAATTTTCGGCGTACTAGGGAACAGCCTGGCGGACTATGTGAAGAAATACGGTACCACCGGCCCGCCCTTCAAGGCTACGGGCGGCAAGGAAGAGCGGGCCGACCGGAACATCATTGCGCTGAATACCACGCCGGCCGCTATCTGGCGCATGGGCCTTTACTCGGGCATCGTAGAGGCGTACCCTACCGCCGAGAATTATGGTAAGATGGCCATGGAAAGTTTTAAGGCAGCATTCTACGACAAGGCCGCGCTGGCGTACGATACGGCTATTGCCAAAGATGGCGGCGTCAATAAATTTTACAGCGAAGGGCGCGCGGCCGCCTATGCCTTTGCCGGGAATCTGCCGAAGGCGCAGGCCGCTTATGAGCAGCTGCTGCACGACGACCCGGCTTCTTTCGCAGAAATGAATCTTGCCTGGATTGCCCTTCGTCAGGGCGATAAAGCCGGGGCGCTGAAGTATGCGCAGACGGCATGTGCAAAGCGGCCCGAAGATGCCGGGGCACTGCTCGCACAGGCCATTCTTACTGCAGATACAACCGCAGCTCAGGCCCTGGCAGATAAGGCAACGGCGCTGCGGCCCGATGTAGGAAAGGGAAGCATTGCCGCACGGACATTCGCGTACGCAAAGCTGCTCCATGCGGCCGGCGACATCCACAGCAGCATGCTGTTTCTGGATATGGCGGTTGCCGCAGAGCCTAAAAACGTGGACTTTCTGGAGCTTCGTTTTGGTGCCAATACGTCTCTTGGCCGCGAGAAAGAAGCGGCACTGGATGAAGAGACGCTCGGGAAGCTTTAAGCGCCGGGCCATTCACTTTACTACCGGCCGCTACCGCAACCGGTACTGATTCCAAACACAAAACACAACTTTCAATGAAAACTTCTACGCTCCTTCGCTCCTTTACAACAGCCATCCTCACGTGCTCCGCTGCGCTCCCCGCAGCCGCACAGCCTACCATTAATGACCACGTCTTCTGGGCACATGCCGATGGCAAAGGTGAAATCATGACCACCGAAAAAGGCGGCGTGGTAAGGTTCTGGAGCCTTGCAGACGGCAAGCTCATTGAGAAGCTGAATGGCAGCGATGTGAACCTGCCCATCCGCTCTATGCGCTACAAAATGCAAAGCTTCCGCTACCTGGAATCAGGCTTTAAGCATGAATACAAACTCGTGGGCGACAGCACTATCTGGGTGTTGCAGACGGCCGGTGCATTCACGGCAAGAATCGCCATACACAAAGATGAGAAAGGCTTCTGGGTTCGCAATCGCGCCACGCACACCATTGCCCTGTTTCGTGTACAGAAGGGCGTGGCGAGCATTATGCTCATAAATACCGACAGCCCTACAGACGCCGCCGGCAAGCTTGTGGGCAGAATGCTGCCAACTTATCCACGGCCCGATGTACCCTACAGCCTCCACTTTTCGCCGAAAGGCGCATGGCTTGTTGACCGCGACCTGCGCCAGATAATCAATACGCAAACAGGTAGGGTTATCTCGTTTGCCGATGTAGCAGGCAAGGACGAAAAATTCAAAGACGATTTCGTTTTCTCGCCCGACGAAAAGCTGTTTGCACTCGGCATCTCAGGCTATGGCATGAAGACTATTGAGACGGAAACCGGGAAGCTGGCGGGCGATTATCCGCTGCCCAAAAGCCTGCGGAAGCTCAGGGGCCGCGAGGTTTATCCTGCTGCGGATTGCAAAAGCTATATCTATACCGGCGCGCTTACTTCCGAGAGCATGAGCCTCATTGTGCAGGATGCGTTTTTGGTGAAAGGAGGCGAGGTGATTGAGTTGAAGGAATGAGTAATGCGCTTGACATGCTCAGCAATTTCTCAAGGTCAGTAAGAACAAGCCTGAGCACTGCATTTCAAATCAAATTCATCCAATCGCTTAAAATAACCAGCACCGTGTCAGCAAACCTTTCCAGCCAAAATGTGATAAAGGGCCTGCTGCTGCTATTTGCAGCCTGCACAAACCTCACCGCCCACGCACAGGGCGCGCAACAAGAGCGTGAATACACCCGCCAGCGCGACGCCGCGAATCTCAAAGCCGCAAATGCCGAGAGCATTAGACAAAATGAGGCAAACAACCGGCCCGCCGGAACGAATCGGTACTCCACAAATAACTCCAGTACCAACGACGATGCCGCGCGCAGCCTCGTAGAACGCTGGAAGTCACGGTATGCCCCACCCGTATATTATCCGCCATCACCCGAAGAATTGGCAAAGATGGAGGCGCGCAATGCGGAGATGGATTTCTACGCCGGCCTGAATAAAACCCTTGACACGCGGGGGCTGGAGCAGTTTGACAGCGAGGATTGGTACCGGCTGCTATACTACGGTAAGGCGCATCGCTGGCCGTTCAAAAATAGGGCGGAAGCACTTGCAGCCCTGCGCCGCCTGCAGGATACACTCGCCGACCGCCCCTACGATGCGGTGAAGAAGGATATAATTGCTGCCCGGGCGTTTCCGGCAAGCGTGTATAAAGTGTTGAACAGTGTTTACAGCCGGTATCCGCAGCAAAAGCAGGATATAGAAGAAACGGAGTTCCTGGCGCTGGTGCCGATGATGTACGGAGGGGCAGCCCCGGGTATTCACCCGGACGAGCCGCACTATCCCAAGACCGGGTTTGACTTGGGCTACGAGTATCGGCCGGGCAGGAGCGAGCTGGAAACAAGCATGTTTAACCGTATCGTTTATCTGGACAGCAAGTATCCGCAGCTAGGCCTGATAGCAGCGGGAGCCTGCCGGCCGCACCTCAACTTTTACAAACAGCTCGGTACCGGCAGCAAATTCACGTACTCTAAGAAGCTCAGGAAGTCGCAAAAGAAGGATTACTGTCTGAAAGTATTCGCAACACAATATGCAGCGGATATTACTAAAAAGGGCAGCCCGGCGTATCTCAATAGGCTGGCAACGTTGCGGCTGTCCAATGCAGGGTTTTGGCTTAAACAACATGCCGGGTCAGCATTAGAAGATTTTACGGTTGAGGACTGGCTTGCGGTAGGCAAAGCCCAAAAGCTGTCTATGAAAGAGATAGCGGGCGCCTTTTTCTGGGCTAAGGACTACCCAAATCTCATGGCGGCAGTAAAGACGGAGGAGTAAATTTTTTTTCGCATAGGATTCCCGCATTTTGCTTGTTGAAGCTTGGCGCAGCAGACCTCAATGGAAAAATATTAGCAAGACTATGTATTGCCCTCGCTACCGCAAGTCGGAGACTTGCGTGTATTGTGGGTTTAAGACTGCTTTGCAAAGACATAAACAAGGCAGGCGCTCCACTTTTCTGCCGCAAAAAATACCGGGAGCAGGGTATGCCACCCCCTTCCCTTCAGCTTACTTTACATCTTTCAAACAAGATTTTATGCGCTTACTAATAGCCGGAATTTTAAGCATCCATTGTATGGCTGCGATCGCGCAGCCTTCCACCTATTACGACCGGTAGGCGCAGAACCGTGCCTACGACAATCTGCACAGCGCCACTACCCGCGCATTCAGCGTGCCGTCTTCTTCTTCCTCATCTACCTATAAGTCACCTTCTTCATCCGACTCTTATTCTTCCCCATCATCCTCTTCTTCTTCCTACCGCTCCAACGCAGGCGGCACCATTGCCCCGGCATCCGCCAACAACTGGGCGATGACCGACTACCACGACTGGCAGGTGCGGCAGGGCGAAAAACTCGCCAGAAATAATGCGGCAAGACAAAAGTCGTTTGAAGACGGACAGGCCCGCTTTCGGTCAATCATTAAAGACAACGGCATCGCCCGAACTGAAGGCGAACACTTTGATCTACTGCTCACAGGGATGCGGGCAGGGATAGAGCTTAATGCCGTGTATGCAGTGATTGGCTACGATATAAAAGCATACGCTGAAAAATGGGGCACAAGTGGCCCGCCGTACAAGAGTGTAGGTGAGGCTGAGCGAAAGGCCGCCATGATAAAGGAGCTGATAAGAATGGCCGTGACTGCAACAACACCAAAAATGCGGGCCTTCCAATACAATCTTGCCATTCAGGAGGGAGGGCCATCGGCAGAGCTTTACCGGAATATGGCTGACGCTTACCGCGAAGACCACGAGTATCTGCAGGCAGTGCGTGCCTACGAGAAGGCAGAATCTATAGAGGCGGGCAGCTTCCGCTCGCTTGTAGGATGGGCCGCAGCACTTGGTCTGGCGGGCAATGCAGCCGAGGCCGAACGAAAGTATATGCAGGCGCTCGCCCTTGCGCCAACCGCAGATATTGACATGAATATTGCCTGGATGCGCATACAGCAAGGAGCCAAAGAAGACGCGCTGGAATATGTGCGAAAAGCTTCCGTAAAGAACCCCTCAGACCCCGGCCCTTTCCTGGTACAGGCCGCGCTCAGCGCTGATGCAGGCGCATCAAAAACATTGCTGGACAAAGCAGTAAAACAGGCGCCGACACTTGCCGGCATGAGCCTTCCGCAGGCGCTTTTTGCGTACGCAAAGTTTCTGCAGGGAGACGGCGCGTATGAGCTCAGCATTCTTTACCTAGACCTTACCATGCAGGCAGACCCGGCAAACATGGATGCCCTGGAACTTCGCTACGGAACGAACACGCTCCTGAAACGGGAAAAGGCCTCGCAGGAAGATGAGGCACTTCTGAGCAAGTAAAAACAACACACATCGCGTACATCATGAAAAACATTTTTCCTCAGCGGGCGATAAGGGCCATCCTCGTTGCGGCTTTCAGCCTGGCGATTGTATCATTTGCATCCGCGCAAAAGACCGCTCATAGCACGCCGGTACTGAACGTATTTGTAGATAAAAGGAGCGAGGTGGTGGAGACGCAGGATTCCGCCATTGCAAAGTTCTGGGCCGTTGCGGATGGGAGTCTTCTGGCAGCTGTGCCCATCAAAACGCCCGAGTATGCCGCAAAGCGTTTGCGCCTGATGAAGGGCATGAAAAATCCCAAGGCAGACGGCACCATCGGCCCCAAAAAAACCTTTGACCATAAGTACACATGGACTGATAACGACTACACCCATTGGGCAGGCATAGATGGCGTGCCGGTAACTTCTGTTACATTCCCGAAGGGTAAAGACAAAGGCGGCGCTATTGACAAACATCAGAATGCCGGAAAAATACTTGCCCACTTCACTGATGGCGGGCAAACGAAGCTTTATCTCATTGATGAGAAAGATGCCAACGATGCTTCCGGGCATTGGAAAGGCCAGCTGTTAGCAACCTATCCTTCAGGAAGCGGCGCCAACCCCGCATTTTCAGAATCGGCAGCGTGGATAGTAGACACGTACACCGGTGTTGTGGTGAATGCAAAAACCGGAACCTGGGTGAACGTACCTGCAAACGTCCATTCCAGGCTAAACAGCGACCCGCTCACCTACAGCTCAGACGACGCGACGGCGCTCTATGGCAGGCCGGACGGCATGTATTGCGTAGATATGGCCTCCGGCAAGCTGGTAAGCTCACTGGCCGTGCCGGCAGCGATAAGGCAAAAAGAAGGCTATCTGGTCTATCCCTGCCGCGATGGGAAATCGTTTGTGTATAGCGGCACTTGGTGGGAAAGTGCGCACCCTACGAAGCACGCCTGGCTGGTGAAGGAAGGAAAAGCGATTGAGCTTGTGGATTAGGCAAGCCATTATCAAAACATAGTCAGCACCGGCGTCCTTTGCCCGACTTACTTCCGTAAAGAAACAAACAACTACTTATGCGACACTTATTCACTTTGCTCCTTGCAAGCTGCTCCACCACTGCCATTGCTCAGCCCTCTACCTACTACGACCGGCAGGCGCAAAACCGTGAGTACGACCGGCTGCACGAGGCTACCACGCGGGCATACAGCGTGCCATCTTCATCGTCGTCGGGCTACAAATCACCCTCCTCGTCCTATTCCTCTGGCTCGTCGTCTTCATCCTCGTCTTCCTCGTATCGCTCCAATGCAGGCGGCACCATTGCCCCGGCAAGCCGTAACACCTGGGCCAATACCGACCACTACGACTGGCAGGTGCGGCAGGGCGAGAAAATAGCGGCGGCCAATGCTTCGCGCGCGGCTGCTTACGAGGCATCCGTATCGCGCTACCGGGCGCTCATTGCCGACAGAGGCGTGGCACGAACGGAGGCCGACCACTTTGACCTGCTGCTCACCGGCATGCGCGAAAACATTGACTACCGTGCGATGAAAACCGTAATCGGAGACGACATTGAAGAATATAGAAAGCTGTACGGTACAAGCGGCGCGCCCTTTAAGCCGGGCGACCCGGCAGCCCTACGTGCCAATGCATTTATCTCCGCTGCGCTCACAGAGAAAAATCCGCTTGTGCGCGCCGCTTTTTACAAAGAAGCAATCGCAAGATTCCCGACGGCTGAGCTGACGCAAAAGATGGCGGATGCATCCCGCGAGGCGCATGCTTATGGCGATGCAATTGAGGGCTATAAAAAGTCAGACGCCATTGAAGGCGGCCGCTTCGCCGTCTTGTTTGGATGGGCTACCGCATGTGCCATGCGCGGCGATGCGGCGGAAGCGGAGGCGCAGTACGGGCGGGCGCTTGCGGTGTCGCCGGGCGCGCCGGCACAAATGAATGTGGCGTGGGTGCGGCTGCAACAGGGCAACACGGCGGGCGCTATAGAAAGCCTGAAAAAAGAAGCCGCGCAGCAACCCGGTAATCTAGGGCCATTGCTGGCAGAGGCTGCATTGACAACCGACGCAGCAGCAAAAGAAGCACTCGTCACGAAGGCGATTGCGCTGCGCCCGACGCTTGCCGCCGGCACGCTTGGGCAAAAGCTTTACGACCACGCGAAGTACCTGCAGGGCGACGGCGCCTATGAGCTAAGCGTATTTTTTCTTGACTTCGCCGTTGCTGCCGAACCCAAAAACATAGATTTCCTGGAGCTGCGCTACGGCACCAACAAAAAGCTGGGCCGCAGTAAGCAGGCCGATGAAGATGAGCTGACGATGAGTGAGCTTTGAAACATTGCTGCAATCCGCTACTGGCAAGGCTTTGTGCCTTTATTTCCATACTAATCCTTTTCTTTTAAAAACATTCTATTTTGAAAAAAGCCCTTCTGCTTTCGTTTCTACTAGCAAGCTTCACCCAATCGCGCATGCTTGCGCAGACCGCCCATGCCTACTGGATAAAAGAGGCCTTCCCGGATGGAAAAGGCGAGGTCGTGATGACCTTAGACTCCTCGGGAACTGGCAAAATATGGAGCCTTGCAGATGGTAAGCTACTACAGACCATCAACAAGAAAGACCCGGAATGGAGCATCAAACTGCTGCGCTATAAAATCCAGCATCCGGATTATAAAGAGTCGGGCTACACGTTTGACTTTGAGGACATGAAAAACGCCGACTCCTTTTACTACGCATTCAAAACCAACGGCGAGCTTGTGACGCGGATACGCTGCGGCAATGGTACCGGTAGTGGATTTGCACGCAATCGCGCGAGCGGAAAAATTGCCACCATGAATCAGGATAAAGGAGTAACCAAAGTGTTTATTACAGATTTAGCAATGCCCAATGGCCCCAATATGCGCGGCGCGAGGAAAGAGCTGGCTACAATCGTTACGGAGCGCTTTTACCCGTATTTTTCCAATAAAGGCCTGTGGGTGTTCAGCGCTAACGGAGGTTTTTTAATTAATGTGGCATCAGGCGCGGTTACCAGTTTAAGCAAAGACTGCTGCGGGCAGATTGGCACTTACTGGAGTTTTAACGCAGAGGAGACCGCAGTAGCGCTAAGCAAGGATAATCAGCAAATGCTGACTATAGATGCGCCTACCGGCAAAACGCTGCGCAAGCTGGAAGTACCGGGAAGCATACACCAAACCGACTACGAAATCTATCCATGCAGCGACGGAAAGTCTTTCGTTTATGCAGCGGGTTATGCTACGAAAACGAGCCCGCTTACTAAAGCGTGGCTAGTTACTGAGGGAAAGGTTATTCAGCTGAAGGATTAATACTAAATGAAGAAGTGCATTTGACTTTTGCCGGAAGTTGCCTTTCTGCTTTGGAAAGCAGTTAGTTGAGATAAGCCGTTCCACATTAATGTTGTTCACTATCTCGTCCGATTATTGTGAATCAATCCGGGCAGGAGCAAAGAAGCCCGACCCTTCGCGGACGACATCTTTGGTTGCCAGTAAGCCCGCCCCGGCGGAACTTTCCTTTTATGACTATTTGCCGCTCCACCATCAGAAACGCCTGCTATACTGCTATATGCCGGCATTTCTTTTTCATAGCTTTCCTGCCTGTATCATAGCTACAATCTCCGGTTCCAGCAAGGTAGTCGTATCGCCCAGATTGCTTGTCTCGCCTTGGGCAATTTTGCGCAGAATGCGGCGCATGATTTTACCGCTGCGCGTTTTAGGAAGGCCGGTTACGAACTGGATTTTATCCGGCTTCGCAATCGGCCCGATGATGTCGGCTACCGTTTGCACAATGTCGGCCCGCAGGCGTCCTTCATCGGTCTGTGTGGCGGCATCGCGCACTACGTATGCGTAAATACCCTGCCCCTTGATGTCGTGCGGATAACCTACCACTGCGCTCTCTATGATACCCGTGTGCATATCAATGGCATTCTCCACTTCCGCAGTGCCTATACGGTGGCCGCTCACGTTCAGCACATCATCCACGCGTCCCGTGATGCGGTAAAAGCCTTCGCCATCGCGCATGCAGCCATCGCCGGTAAAGTATTTGCCGGGATAGGCAGCGAAGTAGGTGGCACGGCAGCGCTCATGGTCGCCCCAGGTAGTGCGAATGATGCCGGGCCAAGGCGCGGCAATGCAGAGATTTCCGCTCACGTCATTGCCGGATAAGACCTCGCCTCTTTCGTCCATCAATTGTGGCTGAACGCCCGGCAGCGGCAAGGTGGCGTAGCCTGGCTTTGCCGGCGTGATGCCGGCGAGATTTGAAATCATGATGCCGCCCGTCTCCGTCTGCCACCAGGTATCCACAATGGGGCAACGGCCCCTTCCCACATGCTCATCGTACCAATGCCACGCCTCCTCATTAATCGGCTCGCCCACAGAGCCGAGCACGCGCAGGGAGCTAAGGTCTTTTCCAACCAGCGGCGTCGTGCCGTATGCCATGAGGCTACGGATGGCAGTGGGCGAGGTATAGAGAATAGATGCTTTGTGCCTATCCACTACATCCCAGAAGCGGCCAGCGTCCGGCCAGGTAGGTACGCCTTCAAACATAAGCGACGTACTGCCGGCGCAGAGCGGGCCATAAACGATGTAGGAATGGCCCGTAATCCAGCCGATGTCTGCGGTGCAGAAGTGAATGTCGTCCGGCTGTACCTGAAAGACGTTGACGAAAGTGTAAGCCGTCCACACCATGTATCCGGCGCAGGTATGCACCACGCCTTTGGGCTTGCCGGTGGAACCACTTGTGTAAAGGATGAATAACGGGTCTTCCGCAGCCATCTCTTCGGCAGGAACGGCCGTTGCCTCTGCCATATCAACCATTGCCACTTCTTCCGTCCACCAGACATCGCGGCCCGCCGTCATGCTCACCGGCGTGCCCGTGCGTTTCAGCACAACGACACGCTTCACAAACGGGCAGCTTTCCAGCGCATCATCAACAATGCTTTTTAGCGGAATGGATTTCGCTCCGCGAAAAGCGCCGTCGGCGGTTATGATGAAGCGCGCCTCCGCATCCTGCAGCCGGTCGGCAATGCTGCGCGCGGAGAAGCCGCCGAAGATAACGGAGTGAATGGCGCCGATGCGCGCGCAAGCCAGCACGGCTACGGCCAGCTCCGGCACCATGCCCGTGTAGATGCACACGCGGTCGCCTTTGCGAACACCGTTAGCCCGCAGCACTTGTGCGAATTGCGCCACCTGCCCATGCAGTTCGCGGTAAGTCAGCGTGCGAGACACTTCTGCTGGGTCATTCGGCTCCCAGATGATGGCAGGCTTATCACCAATGGCTTCCAAATGGCGGTCTAAGCAATTCTCGGTGATGTTGAGGCGGCCATCTTCAAACCAGTGTGCGCGCGGCTCCTCAAAATTCCAATCCAGCACCTTCGTTGGCGCTTTCTGCCAATAAAAGTGTTTCGCCACCTCACCCCAGAATGCTTCCGGCGCTTCTATGCTGCGGCGGTACTGCTGCTGATAATCTTCGTAGCTGGTGATTTGGTATGGATAGGCCGCGTTCATTGAAGCAAGATAAGAAAGGCAGTTCTTCCTAACCGCCCCCGCTACCCCGGCTATTACTTGGGCCCATACGTTGCCGTTCGCGCCAGATAGCCACCGTCTGCTTCACGTACGCAAAGAAGTCGTACTCCGGCATGGCGCGCAGCATCTCGTAAGAAGGCCGGAAGCGACGCATATATGCTACGGCGCTGTCGCCCTTCAGGCCGGTAAGCTGGGCAATGAGCTTTTCGCTGAACGTATAATCAACGAACTTCTGCTTTTCCAGCCAGGCATATTCCTCCTGGAATTGAATGAGCTGGCGGTTGGACTTGCTGAGCGCGGAGAACGGACTTTGAAAGGCGCGCCACCCTGTAACCGGCGTCGTTTCCAATTGCTTTTTGAAAAGCGCGTGATAGCGCAGGCTGTCGTGCTTAAAATCTTCAAAGTGGTTACGAACTTCTACCTCTTGTAATTCCTGAACGCCCGGCTCCAGGATGATTCGGTAATACGGTGGCAGCGCGCCCGCGCCAATGCGTACACGGGCCGTTTTGTAACCCAGCCTCCGAAACTCTACAAGCTGGCCTGCTTTCACCGCAATGGCAAAATGCCCGGTTGCATCAGTCATCAGTCCCTCGCTGGAATGGATGTTCTGAATAGCCACACCACTTAGCGGCTTGCCGTCCGCATCCGCCACGCTGCCGTTAATGCGTTGCTGCGCACGCAGCGAAAACGAAAACAGTAAAAGGGTCAGCGCGACGGCGAAACGCATGGTGTGTGCGGATAAAATTAGGCGTGCAGTTCCGCTGGCTGCGGAGGCTGCCCGTAAAAAATGGTTAAAAGGTGTGCCGCGTATCTTTGGCCGCCCATGTACCGGCTCCTTCGTTCCCTTCTTTTCCTGCAGCAGCCCGAGGCCATTCACTACCGCGCGATGCGGGCCTTGCAGACCGCCTATAAGCTGACGCCGCTGCGGGCTTTGCTGCGCAAAACCTATGCGGTAAACGACAAGCGGCTGGAACGCACGCTTTGGGGCATCACCTTTCCAAACCCGGTTGGCCTCGGGGCTGGTTTTGATAAAGACGCCCGTTGGACGGATGAGCTGGCGATGCTGGGATTTGGCTTTGTGGAAATAGGCACGCTTACGCCCCGCCCGCAGCCGGGCAATCCGGCGCCACGCCTCTTCCGGCTGCCGGCAGATAGCGCGCTGATTAACCGGATGGGCTTTAATAATGGCGGCGCGGAAGTGGCTGCTGAGCGGCTAAAGCACCGCAAAGAGCGCATCATCATCGGCGGAAATATTGGGAAGAATAAGGACACGCCGAATGAGGACGCGGTGAAGGACTACGAGGCCGCCTTCTGCGCGCTGCATGATGTGGTGGATTACTTCGTGGTTAATGTTTCGTCGCCGAACACGCCGGGCTTACGGGCTTTGCAGGATAAAGAGCCGCTTACGGCCTTGCTGCAACGCCTGAAAGACATTAATGCTGCTTACGCGAAGCCAAAGCCTATTCTGCTGAAGATAGCACCAGACCTTACTGATGAACAATTGGACGACATCATCAGCATCGTCGGCGATACGAAGCTGGACGGCATCGTAGCAACCAATACCACGATAGACCGCAGCAGCCTGCAAACGGAAGCCACGGCAGTTGAAGCCATCGGCGCGGGCGGCCTCAGCGGCAAGCCACTGCGACAGCGGGCTACAGAGGTGGTACGCTACATCAGCCGCAAAAGCGGCGGCGCTATTCCCATCATCGCGGTTGGCGGGATTTTTACGGCCGCCGATGCGCGGGAAAAGCTGGATGCCGGCGCGAGCCTCGTACAGGTTTACACTGGCTTCATCTATGAAGGCCCCGGAATAGCAAAAGCAATTTGCCAAGGCCTGCTTGCGCAATCAAATCAGCGCTGATTCAGAAAACCCTCCAACATTCTAACGCTCCAACGTTCCAACCATGAACCCAGACCTGTTTTCAGGCGCCGCCCTTATATCACTCATCACGCTTGCCCTGCTGGAAATCATTCTCGGCATTGACAACGTCATCTTCGTTTCCATCATTATGGGGCGGATGCCGAAGGAGCAGCGCAAGCGGGCGCGGACACTCTGGATGGTGTTTGGCATTATCACGCGGACGCTGCTGCTCATCGCCCTCGGATGGCTGCTGAAGCAGAAAGGAAAGGCGCTTTTCGGCTTCAGCCTCTTCGGCATTGACAAGGCCTTTGACCTCGCCAGCCTGGTAATGATAGCCGGCGGCCTTTTTCTCATCTTTAAGACCGTCACAGAAATTCATGAAAAGCTGGAAGGCGACGAAGCAGGCCCCAAAGGACGCAAGGCGGCTTCATTCGCCAATGCCATCTTCCAGATTGTGCTGGTGGATATGGTCTTTTCCTTTGACTCCGTCATTACCGCCTCCGGCATCGGCCACAATCTGGCGGTGATGATTATTGCCGTGGTGCTGGCTATGATTGTGATGTTCTTCTTTTCTGAGCGCATTGCCACCTTCATCCATAAACACCCTACGCTGACAATGCTGGCCCTTTCCTTCCTGGTAATGGTGGGCCTGGTGCTGGTGATTGATGGCTGGCGCGAATCCACGGTGCGGCCCGCCGGTGCGCCGCATGAGGAGCTGAACCTGAAGAACTACGTCTATTTCGCTATGGCCTTCTCCTTTGCGGTGGAGTTGCTGAATATGCGGCTGCGCAAGGCGGCCCCGCCGGTGGAGCTGCATGAGCCGCGGGTGGGCGATATTGATGCGGAGGAGAAGGAGTAAATTTGTGGAAAGCCGTTTGAAATGACTTACTCAGAAAATCTTCGTGAGCGTGCCCGCCGTAAGGTTGAAGAAGCTGATGATGCAATGCTCATAGCCATTCTTAACGCACAAAGCAATGGACTGGCGGAAGAGCCCTTGAATGAAGCCGAATTAGCAGAATTACAGCGCCGCATTGACCGCCATAGGTCGGGTGAGAGCAAGAGCTACTCTTGGGATGAAGTGAAGCAATACGTCAAGCAACAACGCGCCGGCAATGGCATATAAGGTTATTTTGAAGGAAGAAGTCAGGATGGACGTTGCGGAAACCGTTTTCCATTATGACGGCGAGCCGACACCCAGCCTTTCTGAACAATTCCTGGCTGAAATGGACGAAGCAATTGAGCGTATTGCACAACATCCTGAGCGTTACAGCTATTACCAGAATACCGGCTTGCGCTTCTGCCGTCTGAAAACAATGCGCTTTGCGCTTCTTTACGAAATAGAGGGAGACGACGTCATTATCTATTCGGTTCACCACACATCAAGGCGGCCTTTCAGGAAGCCATAATATAAACGCTCCCTCACCCGGATTCTACGCTGCATGAGATTCATCACCTGCCTCCTCCTCGCCTGCCTCCTCGCCGCCTGCAAGCACCACCCCGCCCCCGTCTCCAACCCCATCCTCGCCTCCCCCCTAATAGCCCCGCTCACCAACGCCATCGCTGCCGATACCACCAAGGCCGATGCATGGTACAAGCGCGGCCTCGCCCTCCACCGCATGGGGCAGGACTCCCTTGCGCTGGATGATTGGTACGTAGCCACCCGCCTGGACTCCAACAAAGCCGAGTACGCCTCCGCCATCGGCGACCTCCTATTTGAGCATAAGGATGTTGCTACCGCCACCAAGTGGCTCACCCGCGCCCTGCGTCACAATCCGAATGACCCCAGGGCACACCTCAAGATTGCCAAGCTCATGCTCTTCACCAAGGAGTACGGCAAGGCATTCAACGAAATCAATACCGTCCTCCGGCAGGATGCCTTCTCCCCTGAGGGCTACTTCCTCAAAGGCCTCGTCTATAAGGATATGAAGGATACCCCAAAGGCCATCTCCTCCTTTCAGACCGTTCTCAACGTGGCCCCCTCCTACCGCGAGGCCGCCATTCAGCTCGGCCTCCTTTACACCCTCCGCGGCGATGCCCTCGGCCTTCAGTACTACGAATCCGCCTTCCGGCTGGATACCGCCGACGTCTTTCCCCTCTATGCCAAGGGCATGTATCATCAGGCCAAAAAGGAGTACGAAGCTGCCAAATCCGAGTACACCCGCTGCATCCTCCACAACATGCAATACGCCGACGCCTACTTCGCCACCGGCTTCATCCTGCTTCAGCAGGACTCTTTTGAGAAGGCCCGCCGCCAGTTTGATCACGTTACCAGCATAGCCCCCACCGATGCCCGCGCCTACTACAACCGCGGCCTCTGCGCCGAGCTGGCCGGCAATAAGGACGCCGCCGCCGCCGACTACCGGCAGGCCCTTACTTTTGACCCCAAGTACGCTACCGCCGAGGAAGGCCTCAGTCGCCTCGGCCATTAGCAGCGGAACGTGTACCCATTTGAAGTTCTTTATTTAGCCGGCTGCAACGCGCTATTAAGCGTCCCTTGCGACGCTCCGTTCATCGTTCGTCAGTCTGTCGGGCCTTTCACGCAACATGCCATAGCATAAATTATTGGCTACTAATTGAACGGCAACGACAGTTATGACGCTAAAAAAGGTTACGCATGTCGTATCATGGATGATATTGAGCGCGTAATGGGTTACACACTCAATATCATGGATGATATCGGGCGCGTAATGGGTTACGCACTCAATATCATGGATGATATCGGGCGTATAATGCGTTACGCGTCCGATGTCACGGATGATATTGAGTGCGTAATGTGTTACGCGTCCGATGTCATGGATGATATTGAGTGCGTAATGTGCTACGCGTCCGATGTCATGGATGATATTGAGTGCATAATGAATTACGCACTTAATACGGAGCACAGTATCGGACACGTAAGGTGTTATGTGCCTCATAAAGAGTTCGGTATTGGGCGCGTAAGCGTTTCACGGGTACTGCTACCGGATTCGTCGTGGGTCATAAGAGCAGTTAAGGCAGGAATACGCGTCACATGAAAAGCTGATGGATAGGAAGGCCCCTCAGTGTGCGACGCAACTTTGCCAAATAGCGAACTAAAAGCCGACTCAATAAAAATCCCCACGTACACATTACCGCATTACCGCATTCCCACATTAATAAAGATGCCCATCATAGCCCCCTCCCTCCTCTCCGCCAACTTCCTGCACCTAGAGCGCGACATCAACATGATTAACGCCTCCGACGCGGGCTGGCTCCACTGCGATGTAATGGACGGCCGCTTTGTGCCCAATATCTCCTTCGGCTTCCCCCTCCTCGCGGCGGCAAAGAAGGCGAGCAAGAAGCCGCTGGACGTGCACCTGATGATTGTGGAGCCGGAGAAATACTTTGAGCAGTTCGCCGCCGCCGGCGCGGATTACCTGAGCATTCATATAGAGGCATCCACGCACCTGCACCGGTCATTGCAGGCCATAAAAAGCTACGGCATGAAGGTGGGCGTAGCGCTGAACCCGCACACGCCGGTGAGTGCGCTGGAGGATGTGATTATGGACATTGACCTGGTGTGCATGATGAGCGTGAACCCGGGCTTCGGCGGACAGAGCTTTATCCCGCAGACACTGAAGAAAGTGGCTGCGCTGAAGCAGCTCATACAAGCCACTGGCGCGCCAACGCTGATAGAAGTAGATGGCGGCGTAACGCTGGAGAATGCGGGGACAATTATAGCCGCGGGCGCGGATGTGCTGGTAGCGGGGAATACGGTGTTTTCATCCTCTGACCCGGCGGATACAATCCATAAGCTGCATAAGGCGGGGAAATAAATGCCGTGTTTAATCGTTCTTTTGCCCTGATGATGCACCGCGCCGCGATTCTGATTGTTTTCCTGCTTTTGATTGCAGCGGGCGCTGATGCCCAGACGGCCACCGTCACCGGCACCGTGCGCGATGCGGGTGGCCGGGCCATTGAGCTCGCCACCATCTCCCTATCCGGCGAGGCCGCCGGCACCCAATCCGACCCGCTGGGAAAGTATAAGCTGGAAGTGCCTGCCGGCAAGCGCATCACGCTCGTATATTCATACGTGAGCACGGAGGCGGTGAAGCAGTACTTCAACCTCAGCGCCGGCGAGACGCGCGTCGTGGATATCGTGCTCAAAGGCCGCAGCACGGTGATAGACGAGGTGATAAAGCGCGAAAGCCGCACGCCGAATGAAGCAGGCAGCGTGTATCTCCTTGACCCATCCAAGAGCAATGAGCTGGTAAGCACAACCGACGGCATCACGGCGCAAATCAAGAGCCTCGTAGGCACGCGCAATGAGCTGACGAGCCAGTACACCGTGCGCGGCGGCAATTACGATGAGAACCTTGTTTACGTCAATGACTTTGAAATCGGGCGGCCCTTCCTCGTGCGCTCCGGGCAGCAGGAAGGGCTTTCGTTTGTGAATTCGGATTTGGTGAGCAGCGTTTCGTTCTCGCTCGGCGGCTTTCAGGCAAAGTATGGGGATAAGCTGTCGTCGGTGCTGGATGTGACGTACAAGCGGCCTAAGAAGTTTGCGGGTACGGCGATGGCATCGCTGCTTGGCGGGAGCCTTTCGCTGGAAGGGGCTTCGCGCAATGAGAAGTTTACGTACCTCATCGGCGCGCGGCAGAAGAGCAATCAGTATCTGTTGCAGTCGCAGCCTACGAAGGGCGTTTACAATCCATCCTTCACCGACATTCAGGCGCTGGTTACTTACCGCTTCAACCCGCGCTGGGAGATAGAGGCGATTGGCAACTATGCGCGCAACCGCTTCTCGCTTATTCCGGAAGAAAGCACGACGACGTTTGGCGTCATTGACCAGGCTTATCAGCTGAAAGTCTTCTACAATGGCGGCGAGATAGACCAGTTTGATTCCCGCTTCGCGGGCCTATCCGTGACGCACCGGCCTTCGGCCAAAGTGCGGCTCAAGCTGCTGGCCTCCGGCTTCCAGACGCACGAGGTGGAGACATACGACATCTCCGGCGAGTACCTGCTGGGCGCGCTGGAAACGGATTTGGGCAAGACCAATTTCGGGCAGATTAAGTACGCCATCGGCACAGGCATCATTCAGAATTACGCCCGGAATTACTTGGATGTGAACGTTGGCACCATCGCACATCGCGGCTCTTACGACGGTGGGAAGCACACCATTCTCTGGGGCGTGGACGCGCAGGCCACCGGCATCTCCGACAAGCTGCACGAATGGGAGCGCCGCGATTCCGCCGGCTTCAACCAGCCCTTTAATCCGGACGCAACCATTACGATGAAGCGCTACATTAACTCCAAAGCCGACTTCAACTACATGCGCTACTCGGGATTTCTGCAGGACAACTTCCGGCTCGGCTCTGACTCTAATCATGTGAACCTTTCCGTTGGCGTGCGCGCCCTTTACAACGACCTGAACGGCGAGCTTGACGTCTCCCCACGCGTGCAAGCCACTTATCGCCCGCTGCGCTGGAAGCGGGATGTGCTCTTCAAAGCTGCCGCGGGCGTGTATGTGCAGCCTCCCTTCTACCGCGAGATGCGTGCTTACGACGGCAGCATCAATAAAGACCTGAAATCGCAGAAGAGCATTCAGGGCCTGCTGGGCACGGAGCATAATTACCGCTGGGGCAGCCGTGCCATCAAGCTCACCACGGAGGTCTATTACAAGGAATTGACCGACCTCGTGCCCTACGTCTATGAGGATGTGCGCATCCGCTATTCCGGCAAGAACAATTCCAACGGCTACGCTTACGGTGGCGAGGTACGTCTTTACGGCGAGCTGGTGAAGGACGCCACATCTTGGGTGAGCATCGGCGCGATGAATACGCAGGAAGACCTGACGGACGACTTTGTCGTTGTCCGAGATTCCGGCGGGCACGCGATTGACACATCACACCCCGGCTATACCCCCCGCCCAACCGACCAGCGCTTCATGTTCGGCATGTTCCTACAGGATTACCTGCCGCACAACAAGAATTTCCGCGTGAACCTTAACCTCATCTACGCCACCGGCATTCCATTCTATCAATCAGAATCCACACGCTCCGGCACGATGCTGCGCCTGCCGGATTACAAACGCGTGGACATCGGTTTCTCCGCCCTGCTGCTGGACGGCGCCCGCAAGCAGCGCCCGCGCTATTCTATGTTCTCTAAGCTGGAAAGCATCTGGGCCGGGCTGGAAGTCTTCAACCTGCTGGGCATCCAGAACACGCTTTCCTACACTTACATTCAAGACCAGACAAGCGGCAAGTCCTTTGCCGTACCTAACCGGCTGACCTCACGGCTTTTGAATGTGAAGTTGATCGTGCGGTTTTAGAGTTGAACAGGTTGAGCGAGTTGAACGGGTTAAACGGGTTGAACAAGTCCACAGGCATACCTCGCGCACAGAGGGGCTGCCCGGTTCCACAAAGAGCAAATGCTTTAAGCAGATGCTACTTATGGGCTTTCGTAGAAAGCCCGGTCGCTGAGCGGAGCCGAAGCGCCTACCCGGATGATATGTGCACAGCAAACGAATAGGCGCTTCGGCTCCGCTTAGCGACCGGGACGCTTGACGCGTCCCATAAGTAGCATGTAGCCTAAAGCATTGGCCCAACACTTCTTAACCCGTTCAACCCGTTCAACTTCCACACCCGTTATACCCCTGTAAAGCCGCTCTATGCGCCGCTTGATGCGGCACGCGATTAGCTACCTTTAGGGCGTTAACCGTATTTTCTAAAATAATTTCCCCGAAAGAAACAAGATGAAAGAAGTAGTCATCGCCGCCGCGGTGCGCACCCCTATGGGTAGCTGGGGCGGCTCCCTGAAAGATTTGACGGCGACCCGCCTTGGCGCTATTGCTATAAAGGCGGCTGTAGAGCGCGCCGGCATTAAGCCGGAAGATGTGGATGAGGTATTAATGGGCTGTGTGCTTCAGGCCAACCTGGGCCAGGCTCCCGCAAGACAGGCCGCTAAGTTTGCCGGGCTGCCGGACAATATTCCCTGTACGACGGTGAATAAAGTCTGCGCCTCCGGTATGAAGGCTGTGAGCCAGGGCGTGCAGGCCATCATGGCCGGCGATGCGGATGTGGTGGTAGCCGGCGGTATGGAGAGCATGAGCAATGTGCCCTTCTACAACCCGAGCCAGCGCTGGGGCAACAAGTTTGGCGATGCAAACATGGTGGATGGCCTGGCGCATGATGGCCTGACGGACGTGTATCACAACTATGCAATGGGCAATGCAGCCGAACTGTGTGCCAGCGAGTGCGGCGTATCCCGCGAAGACCAAGACGCCTATGCTATCCAGAGCTATCAGCGCAGCCAGGCGGCTTGGAATGAAGGCCGCTTTGCAGACGAGATTGTACCGGTAGAAGTACCGCAGCGCTCTGGCGACCCAAAGATTATGGACAAGGACGAAGAGCCCTGGAATGTGAAGTTTGAGAAGATTCCGGGCCTGCGCTCCGCCTTTATCAAGGGCGGTTCCGTGACGGCGGCCAATTCTTCCACGATGAATGACGGCGCGGCTGCCCTCGTGATTATGAGCGCCGAAAAGGCAAAAGAGCTGGGCGTGAAGCCTCTTGCCCGCATCCTCAGCTACGCGGATATTGAGCAGGCACCGGAGTGGTTTACCACCTCGCCGAGCGTGGCGGTGCCGAAGGCGGTAGCTAAGGCCGGCCTGAAGATGGAAGACATTGAATACTTTGAGCTGAACGAAGCCTTCAGCGTAGTGGCGCTGGAAAACAGCCGCCGCATGAAGCTTCGCCCCGACCAGGTGAACCTGAACGGCGGCGCCATCTCACTGGGCCACCCGCTTGGCGCATCCGGTGCGCGCATCCTTGTGACGCTGCTGAATGTGCTGGGCCAGAAGGGCGCAAAGATTGGCGCAGCCGGCATCTGCAACGGTGGTGGCGGTGGCAGCGCTATGGTACTGGAGCGGCTGTAATAAGCTTGACAACCAGAGATTGATAATTAAAGCCCTTGCAATGCAGGGGCTTTTCTAATAAAGAAGCAGTCTATTGGCAGAGCTTTAAGAATCGTAAATGCCTGATGGCCGATTATTTATGCAGTAAGTGCGGACAACCGCCGGAAAAGCTTTTCTAATAACAGACAAAACCAAAGACCATGAAGACGAACGAACTGAATCAGCAGGAACTCCAATCCACCAACGGCGGCCAGATGATGCCGCCCCCGCCCGGCGGCGGCAGTGCCATGCCGTGGATATGGCCCGAACAGGCTAACGGCTACATCGCGGATGACGGTCAGCAAGGATTGACACAAGACAGCGGTACCTCAACAGGCGACAGCGGCGTGAACGACGATAACGGCGGCCCATACATCAGATAGCGGCTAGAAAGACCGCGTATAGAAAGGCAGGCGAATCAATCGCCTGCCTTTATATTTGGCCACAGCGCCCGCAATGCTGAGGCCCGAAATGTCAATTGGCGTCTTGCCAATGTTCCAGACAAACATTTTTATGTAGTCGCCCGGTTTTACATAGGCTGGAAGCGGCACGAAACAGGAGACCGTACCCCACTGCGTGTCGCGAAAACTGAAGAGTTGAGGCTCATCGCCCTTGTGCTGCGGCTCCAGCAGGCCCACCTTATTGTTGATGCGCAGGCCGTGCCAGGCCAGCAGGCTGTCGCCGCGGTGCAACTCCACGACGAGCAGGTGATTCTTGTAAATGTCCAGCACCGGTGCAGATACGCGGAAGCGCCCGGAGCAGCGCAGCCATCCGGCATTGCCGCCAGACAGCGCCGTGAGGGGAACCGTGAGTACCACCGGGCTGTATTCTTCACCTTCCTTTATGGAATAATACTTCCCGCCGACGCTGTCTGAGCCTACATGCGCCGACAGCGCCGAATCCCGGAAGTCAATCGTGTACGGCTTACCTGTTGATTGTAATCGCTGAGGCTGCGGGACGCCTAAATCCCAGAGCACAAGGTCGTCGTAGCGGAGCTTGTAGCGGAAAAAGGTGTTTAGATTGAAGCTGAGCTTTGAATCCTCGCTCCAGAGGCTGGAAGTTGTCTCTTTAATGCTGTACTGAATGTTTATGAATATGCAGGCAATAATGGCGGCAATGGCCGGCCATTTTATCCAACGTGCATTCCAAATTCCGTCAATAAACCCAGCCAGCGGAAAGGCAAGTACCGGATAAACATCAACCATTGGCCGGGAACCTAGGCCATTCGGATAATTGGGCAGATACCACGCGTACACCATCCACACGTAGCCCAGCATAAGCAGAAGAGAGCCGGTAAAGAATGGAATCGTACGCGTCTTTCTCAGGAAAAAACCCGCAAGTGCCGCCAGCACCAGCGGCGTATAAACCAACCAACCGTTAGACGCTCCAAAAATGCCGCGCCACAGATGCGGATGCCGGAAGTCAAAGGTCTGGGCGGGGCCATAGCTATCATAAATGTTATAGCCGGTCAGCCAATTCCAGTAGAGCATTTGCGGGATGACGGGCAGCAGAAAGCAAATACAAGCCAAGCTGATTTGCCGCCAATGGGCGTGCAGGAATTCAATCTTCGTTCTGAAAAATGGCTTACTGCCAACATACAGCAACGGAATAAGAACGCATAGCCCGTCAACGGGACGGATAATCGTAATCAGGCCGGCGGTGCAGCCAAGTGCTGCGAAATGATACCAGCGCCCGCGCTCATGGACGATGGCCGTCAGCTCAAGCAGCAGGGCGAACAGAAAGAACAGCGGCACGTGCGCCATGCCCTGTTGCCGCAGGCAAAACCAAAACAGGTTGGTGCCTATCAGCAGTAGCGCGGTGGTAATGGATGCAATGTGGGGCGGGAAATGCCGCCGCAAGACGCGATAGGTGAGCAGCAGCCCCAGCGCGCCACACACCATTGAGGAAATATCAATGGCCAAGCGGTAAGAGGTGGAAAAGCCGTTTGCCAGGCTCCCTCGCGCCAGCTCAAAAAGGTGCGCGGCGGCGAAGAACGGCAGCTCCATCAGCGCTACGCCGTAGGTGTATTGATTCAGCACATAGCCCTTCGGCGTGCGCTGCCCGCCGCCAATCTGGGCCATGTAGCCGTGGATGAACGGCCGGATGCCCCGGTCTTGAGGCAGCCGCTCGATGGACTTATGGTTGTGGTAGATGAAGGTGGCGGGCAGGTAGGTGTAATAGCCCAGCGCATCGCCGTAAAAGTTGTAGCCTTCGCGGCCAAAAGCCGCATAGAACAGGACAGAGACGGCAATGGCCACCGTCCAGCAAAGACGCGCAAGATTGTGTTGCAGCTTTGCCATTAGCTTGCTGTTTACGCCGTTATCAGCTGCTCCAATGCCGTATCGTACGCCTGCTGCCACTCGGAGAGATATCCCCAGCCGGCATCGTCAATGCAGATTTCCGCCGTTGGCGATACGCGGCCCAGCAGGCTGTGCGCAGTCCCATGCACTTCTGCTTCAAAGAGGGCTCTGAGGTCGGGATTGACGCTCACTACCACGCGGCTTTGGGCTTCGCCAAAGAGAAAGGCATCTTTACGGATGGCGGCATCAGTGTGGATATTGAAGCCGTGCTCCGTGCCCATCGCGCATTCCAGCAAGCAGGCGAACAGCCCGCCTTCGCTCACATCGTGCGCGGAGCGGATGGTGCCGCGTTCAATGAGCTTAGCTACGACTTGCTGCACGGCATATTCCTCTTCCAGCTCAAAATGCGGAGCCGGGCTGTGC
This sequence comes from Chitinophagaceae bacterium, assembly GCA_965246785.1. GTDB lineage: Bacteria > Bacteroidota > Bacteroidia > Chitinophagales > Chitinophagaceae > UBA1952. The sequence goes on along the minus strand of CBDFFM010000011.1, from coordinate 201,529 downwards.
GTAACGCCGCAGAGGTGATGCAGGTATTCGGAGCAGGCAATGTCTTCGCGGCTTTGGCCGATGAGGTAGATAAGGTCGCCGGCATGTTTGAAGCGCAGCGTCATCTTATTAGCCATTCCATCCAGCACGCCAACCATACCGATTGTCGGCGTCGGATATACTGCGCCGTCGGGGCCTTGATTATAGAAGCTTACGTTGCCGCCGGTGACGGGCGTATTGAACTTCCGGCAGGCCTCGCCCATGCCCTTGATAGCGTGGACGAACTGGTAATAATTCTCCGGATTGTAGGGATTGCCGAAGTTGAGGCAGTTCGTAATGGCTACGGGCATGCCGCCGGAGCAAACGATATTGCGCGAAGCCTCAGCCACGGCAATCATCGCGCCCTTGTAGGGGTCGGCGAAGACGTAGCGGCTATTGCAATCGGTGGTAACGGCGAGCGCTTTCTCGGTGCCATGCACGCGCACTACCGCCGCGTCTGAGGGCGCATTGGTTTGGGTATTGCCTGTCATCACCATGCTGTCGTACTGCTCGTATATCCAGCGCTTGGAAGCGATGTTGGGGAGCTGGATGAGGCGGAAGGCGGCTTCCTTTAAATCAGCAGGGGGTTGAATCGTTGAAGCGTTGAATCGTTGAATCGTTTTGAAGTATTCCGGCTCCCGATACTCGCGCTCATAGACCGGCGCACCGCCGCCGAGGACGAGGCTTTCGCCGGGAACGTCGGCGATTAGCTCGCCGTGCATGTAGTACTTCAGGCTTTGCTCCGTAGTCACCTCGCCGATTTGTACGCAATGGATGTCCCATTTATCAAAGACGGCCTGCACGGCCGCTTCCTGCCCTTTCTTAATGACTATGAGCATCCGCTCCTGGCTTTCTGAGAGCAGCATTTCCCAGGGCTTCATGTCTTTCTGGCGCGTGGGTACGCGGTCAAGGTGGATGACCATTCCGTGCTCGCCTTTGGCGCTCATCTCGCTCGTGGAGCAGGTGATGCCCGCCGCGCCCATGTCCTGCATCCCGATTACCGCGGCCGTCTGAATGACTTCCAGGCAGGCTTCCAGCAGTTTCTTTTCTTCAAAAGGGTCGCCGACCTGTACCGATGGCAGGCTTTCCGCGCTGTTCTCGTCAATATCCGCAGATGCGAAGGATGCGCCGCCGATGCCATCTTTTCCGGTGGATGCGCCTACGATAAACACGGGATTGCCCGCGCCATAGGATGTGGCGCTTACCGTCTGGCCGGGCTTGTCCACGCGCACCACGCCTACGCTCATGGCGTTGACGAGGGGGTTTGTCTGATAGCAATCTTCAAAATAAGCCTCGCCCGCCAGCGTGGGCACGCCGAAGCAGTTGCCGTAATGAGAGATGCCTTTCACCACGCCTTTTACCAGCCACTTCGTCTTCGGGTTATCCGGCAGGCCGAAGCGGAGTGAATTGAGGGCGGCTATTGGCCGCGCACCCATGGTAAAAATATCGCGGTGGATGCCGCCTACGCCGGTGGCCGCGCCCTGGAATGGCTCTATGGCGCTTGGGTGATTGTGGCTTTCTATCTTAAAAACGCAGCCCCAGCCGTCGCCGATGTCCACGAGGCCGGCGTTTTCCTCGCCGGCTTTTACCAGCAGCCTTTCACCATCGCGGGGAAGGGTCTTGAGCCACTTGATGCTGTTTTTGTAGCTGCAATGCTCGCTCCACATTACGGAGTACATGGCCGTCTCGTTGAAGTTGGGCGTGCGGCCGAGGATGGACTTGATTTGCTCAAATTCTTCTTCGCGCAGGCCGAGCTTGATGGCTTGCTCCAATGTGGCTTCCTGCGGCATGTAGGCGGTAGTGGCGGACATGGCGCGAAGGTAAGCGTGTGGCGGTTGAAGGCCATCGTCCATCTTACTGTGGACGCCATAATCCGACTGCGGGCTGAAGACAGAATCAGATCAAAAAAAGTAAGGCCATCTTCTTAGTGAAGACGGCCTTGCCATTGAAATGTGTCCGGCGTTTTAGTGCGCCACTACAATCGTCTGCGAAGCGCGGGCTCCATTGCTGCCCGTTATGCGCAGCAAGTAATTGCCCGCAGGCAGGTCACTTATTGAAAGCGAGGTGCGGAAAGCTTTTCCTGCAGGAATGGAAAAACTATAACGCACGCGTCCTGCCATATCGGTAATTGTAGCCGTAAATGCCTGTGACATCTCAGCTTTCAATGAGATATTTAGTTCGTTGTCCGTTGGCACCGGCGAGATGCTCAGCGCAACGCCGTTGTTGGCAGGAGTTCCAATGCCGGCAGCAGTCGTCGAATAGGTCTCGTAATAATAGTTGCGCTTGGTAGCATAAGTATTCACAACATAAGCACCGCTAGCGTTGGACAGTTCTGTGAAGGACGTAAGCTGGTTAAAGCTGTTAAACGTCTGCGTAATCTGATGGTACATGTCGTAAACGGAAGAAAACGAGTTGTACAAGTCATAGTTCGTCAGGGTGATGTTGCCCGCAGCGTCGTAGGAATAGGTATAGCGGAACTTCGGTTGCCAGGCGTTGCCATCCCAGGTCTGATCTATGCGCTGCACAGGTCTGCCGGCATTGAGGGTGTAAGTATAGCGGTTGGTGCCGTTCCACATAGCTGAGTTATTATTCCATGTATAGTCTGTCTGCTCTGTAACGACCAGGCCGGTGGCATCGTAGCTGAAGTCGCTGCGGGTTGTGTTCCTGTACGGGCCGGCGGAGGCGTACCATGTCTGGGAAATCTGCTGCGTGATAGCGCCCTGCGCATTGAGCGTGTAACTGGTATGGCCGCTGTTGACCCATGCGCCATAATTGACTGCCCATGCTTGCGCCGTCTCATCCGTCTTTTGGTTGGACGAATTGAGCGTATAAGTATAAAGAGTGTTATTTACATAAGTGCCTGTATTTGCATTCCAGGTTTCTATTAGCTGGCCGGTGTTTACACCAGCAGCGTTGTTAGCAATCGTATATCTGTAATAGTTAGCGAAAGTGCTGCCCGTCCAACGCAGCAACAACACCTGCACCAGATACCCGTTGGCATCATAGGTATAGGTATAACGGTAAGTAGGCGCTGCCGTATTGCCGCTGAAGGTGTAATAATTAGCCGCGCTGTACTGCGCACTGGTTGGAAATGGATACACGTAATGCTGCGAATCAGCGGGCACGAATGTGCCGGACGAAGTGCCGCTGTAATGGGAATATGCGATTTGTCGAGAGAGAATAGCAGTACCCTTTTGCGCGTATGCGCTATTCGGCTGGTGCAGCTGCTCGTTCGCCTGGTAGGCAGGAATAAGCGCGTCCGCAACCGCATAGCCCGCAGGCAGCATAGCAATGAGCATAGTGAGACAGATGTTGCGAAGCGCAGAGATGATATGCATATAAACAGTAAGGTTTTTTAGTATTGAAAATGAACGAACAGGGCGCGAATGTAAAATAATATTTATGCAATAGTCCGTTAAAAGAAGATGGTAGTAAAGTTGTTGGAGCCTTATTCCCCCGTATCGCTATCCGGCGCATCTACAGGTTTACTCTCAGGGGAGCCTTTTTGCCTCAGAAAGATGGAGAGCACAACAATAGTCAACACAGACAGAAACTCACTTTGCCAATTCTGAAAGGATTCAAACCAAAAGCCGGCGCTTTGCAGGTGCTCGCCGAGGGTGGCTAAGGGCTTTCCAAGGCCGGCGTCTTCCTCATTATGCGCCTTCCAAGAGCCTAATAAGTGGAGGTAAAAGGAGAGGAAGAATAGCAGGGCAAGGACGATGCTGAGGGAATTTTTATAGAGGGTGAGTGTGATGCCGCCTTTACGCACAGGCCAGGGCGCGCCGGGCGATGCAACGGGCTCGCGGTCCACTTCTTCATCGTCGCTGTCCGGGTCTTTACTTTCTGAGGAGCCTTTCTGGAAGAGTCAGACGGTGAGCAGGACGTAAATGGCCATCTGCAGAAACTCGCTTTCCCAATTCTCAAACGTGGCGGAGACGAAGTGACCGGTGGTGAAGTATTGGGCGGCAGTAACAGGTGCCTGATGCCAGTCGGCACGCTGCTCATTGTAATCTTTCCATCCGGTAATGTACTGGCCGCTCATGGAGCCGAGCATGAGCAGCACTACGACAATGCTCAGGCCGTTGTTTCGGAAGAAAGAAGACTTTTTCGGCGTTGCCATGATGTATGTAGCGGTTTGTATCCAACAATGTAGAAAGAATAGTGCAGCCCTTAAACAAAAAACCTTCGAGGTCTCTGAGACCTGGAAGGCTTTAAGAACGGGTGGGTGCTGCAGGATTCGAACCAGCGACCCCTACCATGTCAAGGTAGTACTCTAACCAACTGAGCTAAGCACCCGGGGGAAGGCCAAAAGTAAATCGCCGGGGGCAAACCGGCGTTACATAAAAATGGCCGCTCTACGAGCGGCCATTTTATTAAGATAAGCTGATTAACGCTGTACGGATGTCGTATCCATCGTACCGGTGCCGTTCATAGCGCCATCGGCAGGAGGAGCCATCATTGTATCGGGGCTTGCGCCGCCGTTCATGCCGCCCGCACCTGCGCCTGCGCCAGCACCGCTGCCCATGCCGCCCATGTCCATCTTGCTCCACTGAGCCAGCCACTTGCCGTTTTGCTTCACCATCTTGAGGGTCTTGGGTGAAGGATCGTTGGAGAGGGTGTACTCTACCGTAGCGTTGTCGCCGGTTACCTTAGGGTCTTTCACGTCCACCTTGATTTTCTTGGCTTCATCCTTCGCATTTTGCTGCATCATGCCCATCATGCTTTCAAAAGACTCCAGCTGCTTCTTCGTTTCGTCCGTAGAAACTTCCTTAGCGGAAGTGTAGTCCATGTGATAGAAGCCATTGAGCCACTTTTCAGCAGCGCCCTTAGGCGAGCCGCCGCCGCAGCTTACCAGCGTAACGGCCAGGGCCAGAATGGTGGTAAGGGAGAGGATTGTTTTCTTCATTGTGATTTGAGGTTTGTGCTTTGATTTTTTAAGTGGCGGCAAAGCTAAAGTTTGTAGCGTACATCGCAAATGATTTTAGCGTGGCGCTGCTCGCAGAGATTATCCACGCCCACATAGCTGCGCTCCATCAAATGTGTGATGTGAAAATAGCCGGTGTCGGCAGTAGCCTCACGCACAGCTTTATAGACAAATTCGGCGCAGTAAAGCTTGTCATCGCTTTTCAGGTCAAAGTCAAGGTCAAAGAGCGCTCCCTGCCGCCAATAGCGGCGGGTAATGCCGTCCAATCTTTCAATTTGCTCCCCGGAAATATCCAGCCGGGCCACGCCGAGGCGCTCATTGCTCACCGGCGTAAAAAACACTGATGCCGAGTCCCGCCGCAGCTTCGCCTCCGGATTATCCTCGCCGCCGATGCTATGATAGATGAACGGATAGCCCCCCTCAATCATCACAATGCCGCAGTGCGAATAGGTCTTGTCCCGCAAATTCATCTGCCGGAGCATGACGCTTGTGGCGTCCGCGCCGGTGCGCAGGGCCAGGTCGCCGTTGCGCAGCAGATGGATAGCAGAATCAATGGCCTTAAAATTCTGCGGATTATCCTCGCGGCGCGCGGTGTGCTGCTCCGCTGCGGCGGCATTGCCTGCATTGGCGCCGTTGCAGGCCGATAGGCCCACCCAAATTGCAGCCATCGCCATTCCAACCACCCAAAAATTCCGTTTCATAAGCTCCGGCTGCAAAGGTAGCTTCACTTTTTAGCCCTGCCTCCCAACCTTCCGGCGCTTGCTGCCGTCTTAAGAGTCGGTTAGCGGCGCTTTTGGCGTCAAAGCCACAAGGCAAAAATCCTTACTTTTATAATCTCAAAACTTACATTCCATTACTTATGAAGCACTTCATCCTTACCGCAGCACTTGTAGCTGCCACCTTCACCGCCGCGTTCGCCACGGGCGACCCTGTAACCAAGGCCGAAAATGAAGCCAATATGAAGGCTGGCCGCAAAGTTCTTGTAGCCAAAACCACTGAGCTTGAAGCCGACCTTAAGCAAGGAAAGTTCAGCGCTGCCGAGGCCGTGTCTATGGATTTGCTGGCCATTATCCGCCACGGCGTAAGCCAGACGCGCACTGATGCCAACTTCCTGATGAAGGACGGCAAGCACCCTGAAGCTAAAGCCCAGATGCAGCACATGGGTGACATGGAAGGGCTGGTACACGACTACATGGGCCTCACCAACGACGTGAAGACCAACGGCCCGAAGCTGCTGGACGTGCTCCACAAATTCGCAAGCACCTACTAAGGCTGGTATCCCACCTTCTTTAAGAACGAAAGCGCCGGCATTGTGCCGGCGCTTTCGTTTTTGTGCCCCTATCAAATCACCTTCATCCAGATGAGCGCCAGGATGGCCAGCCCCGCTATGATGCGGTAGATGCCGAATACCCGGAAACCGTGCTTTTGCAGGTAAGTGATAAAGCCCCGGATAGCGATGAGCGATACGATAAACGATATGGCGCATCCCAGCCCCAGCATCCCGAGATTGGAGTTGTGCAGCGCGTCCGGCGTCTCCTTGTACGTGTCGTAAAGCTCCTTGGCTGTGGCCGCCGCCATAGTAGGCACGGCAAGGAAGAAGGAAAACTCCGCCGCCACGCGCCGCGTCAGCCCCGAAGCCATGCCGCCGATGATGGTCGCTGCGCTCCGGCTGAGACCGGGAAAGATGATGGAGAGGATTTGAAACAGCCCCACCTTCAGCGCCGTGCCGTTGGTGATGCCCTCCTCGCTGTCCACGCGGGGGCGGGTGAACCATTTGTCCACGAATAAGAGCACCACGCCGCCCAGGACGGTGATGATGGCAATGGTCTGGATATTGCCGAGCACGGCCTCTATATGCTTCTTCAATAATGCTCCGGCTATTAGCGCCGGGATGACGGCGATAATGAGCTTCACATAAAAAGCCCAGCCGCGAAAGTTCACAAACTTCTTCCAGTACAGCACCAGCACGGCGAGGATGGCCGCCAGCTGGATGACGATGTCGTACATGTTTACGAAGGCGTCTTTCGGGTCTATGTGCATTAGCGCCTGCGCAAACTTCATGTGCGCGGTGGAGGAGATGGGCAGAAACTCGGTGACGCCTTCTACGATGGCGGTGATGATTGCCTGGAGCCAAGTCATGGTGAATTGAGGATTGAGAATTGAGAATTGAGAATTGCTTTCCGCCCTACTCCTTTTCCTCCAGCAGCAGGTGGATGTCGCTGATGAGCGTGTCTAATTGCGAGCGCTCGAGGCCATCATAGAAGCGCCCGCGCAGCCGTCCGTGCTTGTCCACGAGCACAAAATGCTTGTCGTGGATGAAAGCCTCCTCAATATTCGCCGGGCGCGTGCTGTCCACCGCTGAGATGAGGTAGCTCTCTAAGGCCATTTCGTACAGGCGCTTCTTCGTGCCCGTCAGGAACATCCATTGACGCGCGTCTGCATTGAAGCGGCGGCTGTAGGCCTTCAGGGCCGCCACCGTGTCGTTTTTCGGGTCAACGGTGTGGGAGAGGATGAGCACATCGGGATTGCCCTGATAGGCCTGATACACCTTCGTCATGTTCTCATTCATCTTCGGGCAGATGCCGCGGCACGTCGCGAAGAAATACTCCGCCACATACACCTTCCCCGCCACATCCTTCTGCGTGATGAGCTTCCCATCCTGATTATAAAACGAGAAGGTATCCACCCGGTGCCCGTCATTCCCGATCACCGCCAGCGTCTGCGGCAGCGTGCGCGTGATGTGGTAATAATAGGCAAAGAAGCCGGCCGACAGGAGGATGAAAAACACCACCAGCGTAATAGTAAGCGCGCGACGAGACATAGTGGGCGCAAAGGTGGGGCGGATTCACACAATTATCACCGAAGTATTACTCCGCTGGCCCACCACCACATCGTTGCCATCAATGTATATCGCGTAATAATTCCGCTCCTCCGGCCCCGCCGCCAGATTCGCCCTATTGTCGTAATACGGCGGGCGCATATCCGTAGCCAGCAGGCTGAAATGCTCCTCCGCGCCCCGTTTGCACCATATCTGCACCCCGTGGCTGCCCCCTTTTTTATAGCCCACCACCACCTTCCCACCCGACAGCTTCAGCTTCAGCTCCGGCTTCGCGTGCGACGCATCCCAATGGCCCGCCGAGGTGACGATGCCGTAGCCCTTGCCGATGGCCGACGTATAATCCGGGTGCGTCTTTATCCGCGCGCAATGCCGGCGGATAGCCTTGAGCACCTTCGTCCGGCTCGCCCGCTTTGCCGATGTGGCCGCCTTCATAGCTGCCTTCGCTTGTATATGCCGCATCAATTTTTCCGCGCAGCTCCTCCGTATCGGCGGCAATGGCCGCAAGTTCCGCCGGGCTGAGGCCTACCGAGCTTCCAGTAGCCTGTACGGTCTCATTAAAAGTGTGCAGCCATACGGCAAGCGCGTCATCTAATTTGGGAATAAAGTCTGTCTGCGGCATAAAAGCGCTAAGTTTTTTTCTTTTTACTGAAGTAAATTTAGAAATTACTTTAGTCGAAATTTTGTGGGGAAAAGTATTTTTATTTTAGAATAGGCGTAAAAAATATTTACCAAAAGTAATTTTAGTTTAGAATGTAGTTATTCTAAATTTTACTTGAGTAAATTTTTAAAAAGAATTTGCCCAAATTACTTTTTGGAGAAGTAATTTTTGTTTCGGGTGAAGTAATTTTTGTTTTGAGACAAGTAATTTTTATTTCGGAAGTAGTAATTTTTGTTTTGGGAGAAGTAATTTATTTTTCGGAACAGCGCCAACACTCCCGCGCCAGCCACAGTGATTTATAGCCACAGCGACTTTTGTCATCCCGGAACGGGAACTTATAACATACAGCATAGCAGATTTAGTTCCCGTTCCGGGATGACAAAAGATTGGGCGAGCAACGCCCCGCTATCCGCGCAACGCGGGATTTGTAATTCGGCGCAACATGACAGCGGAATTGTAAATCCCGCATATGCTAAGCGAAAAGCCCGACAGACTGACGAACGATGAAATGTGCGACGCAACGGAAGATTGGGAGCGTGATGCAGCCGGCAAAATAATCGTCGTCATCAGGCCGCGAATAGCGGCCCTGCGGATGCGGGCTTAAAAGTCCAGCCCGATGGCCACGTACCAGATGGGCTTTTTGCGGCCTTCTATATTCCACGCCGCATCCACGCGGGCAAAGTAGCCGAGCAGCGTGGAGCGGATGCCGGTGCCGTAGCCCATGGCCAGGCCGCCGCTCTGGAAGGAGGTCACGTTGAGCGTGACGGGGGTCTGGACGGAGGAGAGGGTGTAGTTGCGCGCGGTATTGGCGGCGTCGGGGAGCCAGCCATTCCAGGCAGAGCCGGCATCGGCAAAGCCGCAAAGCTGGAGGTTGCGCAGGAAGGTGCTGTTGATGGGGCGGCGCAGGAAGGTGGTGAGGAGGGGCACGCGTAGCTCAAGGTTGGTGAGGGCATAGGCATTGCCGTTGCGGGCGTTTTGCTCGTAGCCGCGCAGGGGGGTGGCGAGGGCCTGGAAGGCGTAGGTCTGGCTGGGGTCGGGCGGTGTGGAGAGGCTCCTGGGCGTGAGCCATCCGTCCACGCCGCCGAGGAAGTAGAGGATGTGCTGATTGCCCTCGGAGTGTGCGGAGGAGATGCGCGCGGCGAAGATGGCGTCGCGGTAAATGCGCTTGTAGTAGCGGAAGTCGATGCCGAGGTTGTAGAAGCCGCCCTTGTTGGATTTGCTGAGGCCGAGGAGGTACTCGCCATAGACTTTCCAGCGGAAGCCCTCGCGGATGTTGGTAGCGCGGACGATGCTGTTGTCAAAGACGTATTCGAGGCGGCTGAGTGCCCAGTAGGTTTTGGTCTGTGGGGAGAAGGTGAGGGAAAGGGTATCCTCGGCCTTAAAGTCCAGCACATCCTGGCGGATGCCGAGGTTGGCGCCAATGCGCCGGCGGCGGTCAAGGGGATAAGCGACGGAGCCCTGGAGCATATTGCTGGTCACCTTGCCAAGCTGCTGATTGGAGAAGAGGGCGCGGCCGCCGGAGTCGGCATAGACCACGTTGTATGTGTAGAAGTTGGCGGTGCGCAGGAAGAGGAGGCCCCAGTCCAGGCGGCGCGTGAAATTCTGGTACTGGAGGAAGTAGGTCATGCCCGAGAAGTTGACGGGCAGCCGTATGCCGCCGGTGAACTTGTGGTTCTCCAGCGCATCGGTGAGGGAGATGGAGAGGAGGCCGCCGAGGGAGGGATTGGAATACTGATTGCCATGCAGCCCTGCGCTCTGGTATTGGGTAAACAGAACCGTGTTATCTAACCGCGCCTGGAAAAAGTCCGGCTTGAAGGAGAGGCGGTACTTCTGGGCCTTGAGCTTGAGGTAGGTGCTGTCTTTGATGAGGGGGTTGAGCACGAGGTCGGTGTCGCCGCTGGCGTAGGAATTGGCGCGGCGCGCGCGCATATCTGATTTAAGGGTAGTGATGGCGCTGCCTGTATCGTTGCCGAATTCATTCTGAAAGGTGCCGCCGCGCTTCATCACAGGCTCCAGCACCGTATCGCCGCCGATTGTGAGGCCCGGCGCGCGGGCAGGCGCAGCCTCCCGCATGATGACGCTCTGGCGGAGAGAGGTCGGCTGTAAGGTTTTCGGCTCTACATTCTTACCGGGAATGAGCAGGGGCCGGAAGAAGACGCGGTACTTATTGCCCATCTGGATGACGTTGGCTACAAGATTTGCGGCGGCGTTGTACTGATGATTGAGGATGGAGCGGGAGTAGTTGGTAACCGGCACAGGCACGGCGGAGTCGTAATTATTGGCCTTGCGCGCAAAGGTGACGACGTACTCGTTCTGGATGCCGTTGGTGTCCAGGAGGAAGGCGAAGTTGTCGGGGCCGTACTGGATGGGTTGGCTGAGGTGGCCGCCCTTGTTGTAGGAGCATTGCAGCAGCTCGGTGCTCTGGGTCTTCGTGTCGTAGAAGAAGACGTTCATCGGGCCGGTGGGCAATTCATTCACCGCCGCGGGCACATTCATATTCGGCTGCGGGCGGTTGGAGAGAAAGAGGATGCCGCGCCGGTAGCCGCCGGAGATGAACTGTGGCTGGATATCGTCCCAGATGTCGTTGGTGATGTTGGTGAGCCGGGAGCCTTTGATGGTGAAGGAGTAGAGGTCGGTCTGGCTCTTGCGGATGGCGGAGAAGATAATCTGGTCGTTGTCCTCATTGAAGGCCATGCCGGTTACGCGGTCGAAGCGGTTGGCAGGAATGGTATAATTCTCAATGCGCGCCTTGAGCGAGTTGTAGATTCGCAGCCGCGTCTCGGTCTTGTGGCGATAGACGATGGCGAGCTTATAGCCATTGGTGCTCCAGGCAAGGATGGGATAGTCGGGGTCGTGCGTCTGCTCGTTCCAGTCCTTAGCGCCCTCGGTCATGATCAGGGAAGCCACCTGCTCGTTGCTGGTCTTTTGGAGGTAGATGAAGTATTCGCCTTCCTTAAACAGCACATACGCCACGTCGTTGCCGCTTGGCGATACGCGGATAGTCTTGATGACGCCATTATCCTTCGGCACCTTGATAGAAAGCAGGGCAGAATCCGGGCTGGGCGTTTCCTGCGCCGCGGAATCGGCGGCAAAGACATTCTTATACCAAGCAATGCAGGAATCGTAGGCACGGATGGCCTTCATGCTGAGCGTGAGCTTGATGCCCTGATTGAGGCTGCTCTTGAGCTGCATGGCGTAGAGCAGGGTCTTGGGCACCTCATCGCCATAGCGGTCGGATACCCACTTCCAGAAAGCCTTCCCGGCCAGCTCCGGCTTGCGCTCCGCGAGGGTGTAGAAGCCGGTCTTAGGGAAGGCAGCGAGCTCATTCTTCCATGCACTCTCCGAAGCCGCATCCCAGCCGTCCACCAGGTAAGCAATGTATCCCTGCGACACCCAGGCCGGCAGATTGAGCAGCAGCGAATTTTTGACGACTTCCCGGAAATTCTCGCCGAACAAGGCCCGCTGCAACACCACCTGGCTCATGCCCGCGCGGATTTGCCGCCGCAGGTCGGTATGCACACCATCAAAATAGACCACGAGCTTATCGCCTACAATGTCCACGGTGCCCGTGGAAGTGCCTTCAATCTGATTATCGTACTTCAGGCCTATGTTGCTCTGGCGGTATTCTTCGTAAGAATTGTAGAGCACAATGTTGAAGCGCTTCGGGAAGGTGCCGCTCATGCGCTGCTCCACCACAGCAATGTCGCGCTCCGCCTGCTCGGCCACATAGCGCGCTAAGGCCACACCGCTACGGTCGTAGTGATAGACGCGGAAGTGCTTCGTGTCAAAGAACTTCCACTCAAACTTCCGGTACTGCACCCGGTTTTGGCCGAAGACCTCAACATTGGCCTGCGCCGACGCGGCGCCGGAAAAGAAAATGGAAAGCAGACAAAGCACGGCGGCGGCAAGGGCCGCGCGGTGATGCCTGAGGGGGAGTGCGCTCATTTAGTAATGGAGTGGCGTAATGCGTTTAGACGGCGAAGGGCAGCGTAGGTTTGCGCCTTCCAAGATAAGAAAAGCCCCGAACCATGCTCCAGCTTCACGCAGCCACCTTCAACGCTTTCAGCGAAAATACCTACATCATCTATAACGAAGAAGGTGCCTGCTGGATTGTTGACCCCGGCATGAGCGATGCCGATGAGCACGCCAGCTTTAACGCTTTCATCGCGCAGCAGGGCCTGAAGCCGCAGGGCATCATTAATACGCACGCCCACATTGACCATATTCTCGGCGTGGAAGCGGTGATGGAAAAGTGGGCCATTCCTTTCGCGCTTCACCCGTTGGAAGCGCCGGTGCTGGCGGGCGCAAAAGGTTCCGCTATGCTGTTCGGCCTGCGCTTTGGCAGCATCCCTCAGCCAACGCAAGTGCTCAAGGAAGGAGCGCCGCTGCTGCTGGGAACGGATGTTTTGGAAGTGCGCCTTGCGCCTGGGCATTCGCCTGGCTCCGTCGTTTTTTATTACAAGGAAGGTGGCTGGGCCATCGGCGGCGATGTGCTCTTTGCCGGCTCCATTGGGAGGTCGGATTTGCCGGGTGGCAATCATGAGCAATTGCTACAAAGCATCCGCACACAGGTCTTTACGCTGCCGGAGGAGACGGTGGTGTGGCCGGGGCATGGGCCGGAGACGACTGTTGGTGAGGAGAAGCGGACGAATCCGTTTTTGCGATAGGCGTGATGTTAATGGTCATCCGTCAAGCCCCACGCCTACCTGACGATAATAATCTTGGCAATATGCTGGATTGTTGGGCTAATCACCTTTACCGTATACGCTCCAGCCGGCAAGTTATCTGCGAGCCGCACGGAAGTATATGGCCCTCTTGCCGATTCATTATCATAAACTAGTGCGCCAATTGCGCTGAATACTTGCAGATGGTATATTTCATCCGATAGCGTGCCGACAACGAATGTGCCGCCATTAGGCGAGGGATACACCGTCACCTTTTTTTGAATGGTAGCAGAGTTAGCTGCGAGGCGATTTGACGGTCTATTACTATTAGTTAAAAGAGGGCGAATGTAGTTGATTAGATTACTATCGCCGGTAGCTAAAACAACGCTGATAAGCGAATCTCTATAGGCAGCCTCTTGCTCTTCCGTTGCCGTATCTGAATTAAGCACGTTTTCATATATTCTTGCAGAATCAGGCTCTACGATAAAAGGTACCCCATCAGGTGGAAAATCAAGAGGGTGATAAGCGGTGTCATTGGCTAGTGAATCGCCTCTTAACCTATTATTGTTGTCTTCTAATGGAGTTCCGTTTGCCAAGGCATAAACATAACCTTCATCCTGACACCTGTAATCACGGACAACGGCATCAAAGACACCTCCCCTTTTTGCCTCAAAGCCTGGCAGTAAATCTATTTCCTTTGCGCCGCGAAAACTGACTTTCGCACCAGAGTTGATTTTATTCACCATGCTTAGGTACTCCAAAAAGTTCAACTTCAATGGTGTTGTAATGTTTCCATATCCATTTGACAATGGATAGTCAACGTTATAATTCTCCCTGTAGTATGGATTCATGAAACCTTTAGGAAGCGCCCCTTGACCTTCCACGATTGTATTTATATTCCAAACTGACATGTAGTCAAGATTATTAAAATCTTGGTTCAAGCCATAATCTCCCCTTTTGTTCCAGTCCTGTAACCTATTTGCACAACTCCACTGCCAAGCTTCCTGGTGGATAGTTGTGCCCGGATAGGCAGGACTTGTTGGCCCATAATCTAAGTCCTTCCCATAGTCTGTGGGTGCGTAGGCAGCCCGATATAATGAATGGTCAGACTCATAGCTGTGGCAACCGCAAAATGGTGCATAATCAAACAGTTCCGTATACCATGGCTGGCCATAAGTATGCGAGTTAAACCAACAGGTACTTCCAGGTCCGCCATGTACAAGCTGCCATATTAATGGTAATTGTGGCCAGCATATATCATTTGACATAGAATGATTCACCAATTTGGTTTTAGTAGTATGGACTATACCAATGGATGGCAATCCAAATGGCATAGGGATTCCAACAATCCAATCGTCAGCAAATGCTGTATAACTTGTCGGATAAAACCAATCCCTTTTTGTAGGAGTTGGTGAAATCCATTGAGTGAGTTGATAAGCGGCCTTCCATCCAGGTTGATATGTTGTATTCATCAAAGCCCAGTAAGGATGAGGCAAAGCAGCGGGAAGGCCTATGTAATTAAGCCCGACAACGGCCCCTACGGAGCTGGAAAATATCCAGGCTCCGCCATTGCTGCAGCTACTTGATTTATCACCCACACAACTATTTGTCACGGGATTACAAAGCTGCCAAGGCATAGGCCCGCAATAATTAAATGCGGGAAAGCTATACATGCGGTAAAGTTGCTCGCGCGCTTTTTCTCCTAAGTCCCATCCATTATAAGTGGGCCCGCCCTTAAGCAAATTTCCCGCGATGCCCATACCAGCATAAAGCATCACCATCTGATCCTGCGACACCTCAGCTGCCCCGCGTGCATAGGCCCACCCGGGTCCTGCATTGCTTGGATGATTAGGCATATCCACATTTGCATCAGAACCAAAATCTTCCTCCATTTTAACCTTGGGGCTCCTATAATAAAAGCCCGGGCGGTGAAAATGAGCTTCATTCTGTTCCATAAAATTTCTTAATCCGGTTATTGGATTTTTGTCAATCGTAGAGATACTCGGTACGTCATCTCTGATAAAAAATCCATTTTGGTCTCCTGCCTGCTCATAAGGAAAATTTCCGTTATCATTCTGAGTACAAAATGGGTAGCCGTTGTCATATTGACGCCAGCTCGCTTCAGCTTTCTTATCTAACCGTTCAAAAGCGAACAACGCATCATAAAGTTCCTCTTCCGTGCGTCGTGTACTCATACCTACATGATTTAATACCCACCATTCGCCCGAGAGAGTAAGTATGTAATTACCGAGGTGCTGCGTAGCATCGCCCCAAGAGGCTCTGTCCAATTCTCTATCACCACCGTAATGAAACTCCCACCGTTCCATAGGGATACTTTCACCACACCCGGTACCGACTTTCATAAAGTCATTTACTAGCCGATATCGGTACCACCAATACTTTTCCAGATTGCGGTATTTTGATGGCGCGTAATTGACAGTAGTCTGGGCTGTTGTCACCATTTGCATAGAGAGCACCAGCACAAAAGAATAAATGTATCTCATTTGGGTCTGACTATTTTTTTGTTTTTCAAATCCCATACATGATTGTAAGTACCGTAATAACTACGTATCCAAATAAGGCCATCAGACGGATTTACAGCGGCATTCAATACGTGTCCCAAGTACATAATTGAGTCATCATAGTAAACAGAGGAATAAGTCTTGCCATTTCTTATTAATGTAGTATTTGAATGGGTTACGGAGCTAAAAAATGCAGTATAAGCGATAGACGAATCTGACCTGCTAGCAATATTATAGCCAAAATATAAATTATGAAAATTGCTAATGCCGCCTATATCTACAGACCAAGGTGTGATTGTGCTAGGCACA
Source organism: Chitinophagaceae bacterium (assembly GCA_965246785.1). Classification (GTDB taxonomy): domain Bacteria; phylum Bacteroidota; class Bacteroidia; order Chitinophagales; family Chitinophagaceae; genus UBA1952. The sequence goes on along the minus strand of CBDFFM010000011.1, from coordinate 185,595 downwards.
CTTAGATTAACCTCATCAATATTAATATGAATAGCCTCATTATTATAACCTCCCGCTGCATGATTGGTTTTATTTGAATAGCTCACTACATAAAAACTGTCAATCTGCCCCGTAGTAGAATCCTGCATGATCCAATAAGAGCCAACATCCCAGTTGAATATGGACTTGGCTAAAGGGTCAACGGAATAATAGGGCACATCACTTGTCTTGCAGCCGCCAAGAACTGCTATCATATATATAGCGCAGCAAAAAAACGGCTTCATACTGTTTCGTTTTTTAAGGCATGTAAGCAAAAAATGCCGTATCAGATTTACCATCCTGCGTGAGTGTATAGCCGGTAATTCTGTTATCCGCATCATAGGTATAAGTGTAAGAAGCTGCCGCCCCACCAACATTTATAGCTGTGCATAAATGAGCATTTGGGAGACGGTTTAAGCCATTGGTAAGTAGCGATGCCATATACAGCACATCACCTGGCATGCAAGCGATGCCTGTGTTGTAACTATAGCTTGAAGTATATTCTCCTAACGGGTCGTTCTGACTCACCATATCGCCGCTAGACCACTGATGAAAAATAGAGTCAAACGCTTCGGGCTGTTGGTTAGAAAAGAAAATGGTAGTCTGCGTTAATTCATTATTGCTGTTGTATTTGTAATGCTCCTCAAAAGCGAAACTTCCAAGGCCATAGACATGATAATTAGCCGCTGGACGCTCGGCATCATCTAAGACAATAGAATCTGTTGTCGCGCTGTATTGCCCACGGCTTTCTACGCGACGTATAAGGCCGGAGGTATAATAGAAGGTGATGGTCACCAGACTATTTGTAGCAATTATCTGATGTACCGTACTGTCGGCATTATAGCTGATATATGTCGTGTCGTACCCGCCGACCTGTTGTGTATCCTTCGTAATAATTTGTGTGATGAGCCCGGCCCCTCCGCCTAACACAGCCGGGTCGCTTTTCTTGCAGGCAACGGTCAGTATGATTAATAGTGCCGCTATGCCAGCCAATATTTTCCGCATCATAGTCTGATACTTGTTTGGGTGATTTATTGTTGACCGTTAGCCCGTGCTTCCACCAGCTTTTTGAGCCGCTCTATTTCTTCCTTCTGCTGTAATACATACAGCGTAAGCTCTTCCACTTTTTGCAGCAGCCTGGCATCCATGCGTTGCAGGTCTATGCCGTCACGCACCGCTTCTTCTGCCGATGGAATGTCCGGCAGGTGGTGATTCTTATTTATAAATTCCTGAAGCTTTGCAAGCGGCAGCAGCGGATAGGCAGTATTGAATACTTCATCGTGCTAATCGCCTGTCGTCTTTACCGCGACATGCACATGCTCAGTAAGGATGCCTTTTTCTACATAAAGGCTGTAATCATTCGGAGAGGGCGCACTTACGTTCCCAATAATTACCTTTCCGGCGGAGTTCCACCTTAAAGCAGTTGACAGGCTGCCCCAACGATTAGCGCCAAGCGCCCCGCCGTCAAAGCCATAAAGCACCGGCCCATCTATTGTTGTGCTATTCCATATTTTAGAATCACGGCCTACAATGCCATACCATCCAAGACCGTGATTATTGTCTATCCCACGCAAGTAAATCTCACCATCATTAGTCATGCGCTGCTCAACGCCTACATAAAGATAGTTTGGCGATAAGGAGCCTTGGCCAATAGCATCAATACTTAGCGAGACCGTTGTGATAGTGACAAGCAAAAGCAATATTAAAGACCTTATTCTTACTACAGATTTTTAGAGGTAGTTGGACTGCATAGAATGTTATAATTTCCATAAAGGTATAAAAATTCCCGAAAAGCAAGATTTTTCTAAAACTTTTTTCGGCGTGAGTTTGTATTTGACTTGTGACGACATAGTTACTGAGAGAGAGACGGCATTAGCTCCTTCTACGAACGAATCTTATCGCACCAGCGTCACATCCCCGCCATACACCAGCTCGTGCCCTGAGTACCCGCTCTGCACCTTGAGCATCCAGTAATAGACGTCCATCGCGGCTTCCTGCCCCTTGTGCCGCCCGTCCCAGCCCTCGCGCCCATTGGCGGTGCTGAACACCAGATTGCCCAGCCGGTTATAGACGGCGAAGAGCAGGACATTCCCGCCCGATACATAGGCGCGCAGCAGGTCGTTCAAGCCATCGCCATTGGGCGTAAAGGCGCTCGGCACAAAGATGTAGGACTGCTCCGATACCGTCACGCGCACCGTGTCTCTACCAGCGCAGCCTTGGGCATCGCGGCCGGTTACGATGTACATGAAATCCTTCCCGTAAACGCTTGTCTGCACCTGTGTGCTGGCAGCGCCGGGCGCATAGCTTACCAGACTTCCGGGTGGCAGGGCTTCCCAATTGTATGACACGCCGCCGCTGGCTTGCAGAATAAGCTCTAGGTCTATAGCCACTACCGTATCAGAAAGGCCAGCGCTGATAGTGGCCTGCCGCACATTGATGGTTTTATCCGCTGACGCAATACAGCCGTGCTCGCTGGCCACACTATGCGTTACCACCAGCGGGCCAGGGGTTTGTAGAATAAGGCCTATGGCTCTACCCGATGCTGCTTCTCCACCCGTCTGCCAGCGATATTGAGTAATGATGCCACCCGCCGCGCTGGAGTTGTCGTTCAGTACCACTGTATCCAGCAGGCAATTGCCGCCCGTAATGGAAAAGTCTGCCGTCAAAGTATCATCTGAAATCCAGACGGCGCCATGAAGCGTGTCGGCGCAATTCAGGCCGTAGGCGACAAGCGTCAGCGGATACCTGCCCGGCCCCGGATAAGTGAATTGAGGATTACGAAGCGCAGAAGTATCGTCATCGCTGCCCGTGACGCCAAAATCCCAATGAAAAGCATTAGCGCCTGCACTGGCATTTGTGAAAGTTACCGCGCGGGCGCCCGCGCAGCGTACGATGCTCAGCGAGTCAATGCCGGAAGCGGCGGCGGCGGAATCCCGCTGCACCCCGGCAGCCACTTCCTTATTGCAATCCGCAAACTCCACCACGTATGAGCGCGTAACGGTACCGATGCGAACGCCGCCACGGTATTCGTCGCACGCCACGCACATGAGGTACTCGCCGGGCGCGCTGCAGCGTCCGCTTACCATACCCGTTGCCGCATTGAGCGACAGGCTGCCGCTGCCGCCGAGGGGCTGGCCTGCAGAATGGCCGAACTTGTAAGCCAGCGGTGCGAACGTGGTGCTGTAAGGGAAAGGCTTAGCATTGCCTGGCGTGCCGCCAGCCAATCCGCTTACCAAGCGGTAAGCGAGCGAGTCGCCATCAGCGTCCGTAGCGTCGAAGTCTATGCCGAAGCTGCTCTTAATGCACATGCGCAGCGGCGGCTCCGCCCGAAACACGGGACTGGAATTGACACGACCCGGCCCGAGCAGTGCCGTGCCGGGAATGGCGCATTGTAGCGTAAGGCCGGTCTGGCCGGGGTCTGAAACGTTGACCACATCCACGCCCATGCAGCAGCGCTGGTTTACGATGAGGTAGCCATTCGCATTGAGCGGCAGGTTGAGGGTTCGCTTGAGCACAGCATACTTCCCGCAGTAATGAATGGTGTCCCGGTAGCAGCCGGAAAGGAAGTTGAGCGGCGTTGGCTGGTAGCTGCCATAAAGAGCAGTATCCAACAGCGTGCGGGTGCCGGCCCCGTCAAATACAGCAAAATACAGGGGCAGGTCTTGCTCAATCGTGTGCGGGTCGCCGTGGTGGCAGTCCGCGTATATACGGAAGCTCAGCTCATAAACGGTCGCGTCGCCTGTCGGGCTAAGGCCAAGGTTTCGGTATGTTATCTCACCGCCGCGGTAGTGCGTAGCCCCGGCATTATAGCCGGCAGCGAGCAGCATGAGCAGTGAAAACGTAAAGATGCGCAGATGCATAGGCTATGAACAGGATGCATAAAAGTAGCATTCTGCACACGTAGCAGGCACGCTCAGATGCTGCCCGTACGCCCGCCGTCCACGGGGATGCTCGTGCCGTTCACATAGCCCGCCGCATCGGACGCGAGGAAGGCAATGACCGCGGCAATCTCTTCCGGCTGCCCGAAGCGCGCCGCCGGAATTTCCGCCAGCATTTCTTCGGAGACTTCGTCTTTTGAAGCCCCGCTCTTCCCGGCTTTGTTGCTGATAATGCTTTCCAACCGCCCTGTAGCCGTCGCGCCGGGCAGAACGTTGTTGACGGTGATGCCGAAGGGCGCCAGCTCATTCGCCATCGTCTTTGCCCAACTCGCCACCGCCCCGCGGATGGTGTTGGAAACGCCGAGGCCTCTCAGCGGAATTTTTACGGAGGTGGAAATGACATTCACTACCCTGCCCCAGCCGGCGGCCTTCATGCCCGGAATGGCGAGCGTCGTAAGGATGTGGTTGCAAATGAGGTGCTGGTTGAAGGCGGTCAGAAAGGCATCTGTCGCAGCATCCGTGACGGGGCCGGCGGGCGGGCCGCCGGTATTATTGACCAGAATGTGGACGGTATGCGTCTTAAAAAATTCACTGGCAGCGGCACGTACTTCCTCCGGCTTGCTGAAGTCGGCCACGAGATAGTCGTGCTGCTGGCCGCAGTCTGCTGCGAGGATTGCCACGGTAGCTTTAAGGGAATCCTCATTGCGGGCAAGGAGCGTGCAGGAAGCGCCAAGCGAAGCCAGGGCCTGCGCGGTGGCAAGGCCGATGCCCTGCGTGGAGCCGGAGATGAGGGCTGTTTTATCTTTCAGGCTGAGCGGGAAGAAGGACATGAAGCTTTGAATTGAACCGCAAAGGACGCGAAGGCGCCGCAAAGTTTCGCAAAGAAGGCGCTGCAAATACAAAGCCCGCAGCATGACGCCGCGGGCTTTGCGAAACATTGCGCAGCTCAGCGCACTTTGCGATTAATGCTTCTTAATGCGCGTGCCCATGCTGCGCCTCATGCGCGCCCGGCAAGCTCAGAAACTCTTGTTCGGTAACCTCCTTTTCTACCGTCGCAAACTTGCCGCGCAGCCAGGCGAAGAGCTTGCCGAACAAAATCTGCCGGTAGGTCTCGTTCATCGTCTTCTCGTCCTTAGAGAGCTTGTTCATATAGTCAGTCATCCACGGCGCGTCCTCATCGGCGTCCATGCCGAAGTGCCCGAGCACGCGGCCTTTAATCTCATTCATCACTTCATCGCGCTCAACCGTGATGCCTGCATCCTGGAGGAGCTTTTCAGAAATGAGCGTCCAGCGGAGCTGGTGCTCATAGCCGGGGAAGTCGTGCTCTACCTGCGCGGCGCTCAGCGGCTTTTCCTGGCCCTCGCGCATCCAGCGCTTGAGGAAAGGCACCGGAAGCTGAATAGGCGTCGTGTGCACGAGTGTTTCATAAATCTCGTCGTTCATCCGGTTGTCGGCGGCGCGCTCAAACTCCCGGCCCAGCTCTTCCTTCAGCTTCGCCTTGAACGATGCCTCGTCCATAATGTTGTCGTTCGGGAATACCTCGCCATAGAGCATTACATCCAGCTCGCGCGGCACCAGCAGGCCCACCTTCGTGATTTTACATTCGTAATAATGCCCGGCAGCAGCCACGTCGTTCTTCAGGGAATCCTTCATGAAAGCGGGTAACTCTTCTGCGGTAGCCACATCCAGCGGGCGGAACAGGATGCTCTCGCCGGCCCCCTTACCCATTAGCATCGTTTGAAACTGTGCGGGCAGTTTTTCTACCAGCACGGTGTCCTCAACAGGCATAGCACCTTCTACCGGCGTACCGGTATGGTCGGTTGGCGTAAAGGTGGCGTACAGGATATTGTCCGGCAGCGTGATGGTGTCGGGATTTTCCACCTTGCCGTAGCGGCGCGCAATGCGCTTCACCTCATCGTCCACCATCGTGTCGCTGGCCTGCACCTTGTAGTGCGTGAGGGTATGTCCGCCTTCCAGTGCGGGCAGCGTGAAGTCGGGCTTCAGGCCTATTTCAAAAGCAAAATCCACATCCTGCGGATTATTCATGTCTAAGCGCATGCTTTCCGTAGGCATAATCATCGGCTGGCCGAAGATGCCGATGGCTTCTTTATTCAGATAGCCTTCCAGTTGCTGACCAGCAGTGCGCAGCACCTCATCCTGGAACACGTTGGGGCCGTACATCTTCTTCACCATACCTGCCGGCACCATGCCCTTGCGAAAGCCGGGCACGTTGGCGTTCTTAGCATAGCCTTTCAGGCTTTTTTCAAAGCCGGGGTAATAATCTTCTTTCGTGAGCTTCACCACCACCTTATCGTGAAGGTTGCCGATGGGTTCGCGGGTAACTGTTGCCATTATTATAAACGTATTTTTTTGAAAGGGGGCAAAGGTAAGGTTTGGGACATCTGCGCGGCGAATGCGACCTGCGTGTAGCCATATAGTTAAGCCGCTGGCCTATGCTAAGTGATATCCTCCGCTCTGCCCGCATAAAACAGGGAGGCGACTACCGCAGCAGCCGCCTCCTTTATGTCACACTCAAAGATGTTTAGTAAGGCTTCGCTTCCTTGCTATTCGCCTCCGCCTGCTGCACGGCCTCTTCGGTATGCGATGCGCCCAGCGGTGCGCCTACTGGCTCATTCCCGTTCTGCGAGGCGTGCGCCTTCAGGCCTTCCGCCACACGACGGCCATAGTCGGCATCGCACTGCGTGAAGAGGTCGATCATCTTCTCCTGCACCACGGGGATGGCGCGGCTGAGGTTGGCTACGATGTTTTTTATCAGGTCTTCGCGCTCCCAGTCTTCAAACGTGCGGTAGCGCTCGCCGGCCTGGGCAAAGTTGTTCTGGCGGTCTATCTTTTCCCGCGTCAAGCGGCCGGTGTATTGGGGCATGTGGGGCAGGCCGGCGGGCTTGGCCTCCTTCAGGCCGCCCATGTTGGAAGGCTCGTAATTCACATGCGGGTTCTGGCCGCCGTCCATCTGGGAGAAGGCCATCTGGCCGTCGCGCTGATTGGAGCCCATGGGGCAGCGGGCGGCGTTGATGGGAAGCTGCAGGTAGTTGGAGCCTACGCGGTAGCGCTGCGTGTCGCTGTAAGAGAAGGTACGCCCTTGCAGCATCTTATCGTCGGAGAAGTCCAGGCCGTCCACCAGCACACCGGTGCCGAAGGCTGCCTGCTCTACTTCGAGGAAGTAGTTGACGGGATTGCGGTTGAGTGTCATCTTGCCCACGGGCAGCCAGGGGAACTGCTCCTTAGGCCAGAGCTTCGTATCGTCCAGCGGGTCAAAGTCCAGCTCAGGGTGCTCATCGTCGCTCATGATTTGGACGCACAGCTCCCACTCCGGAAACTCGCCGCGCTCAATGGCTTCATACAGGTCTTGGGTGGCGTGGTTGAAGTTTTTGCCCTGAATCTTTTCGGCTTCTGCTCCCGTCAGGTTTTTAATGCCTTGCAGCGGCTCCCAGTGGTACTTCACCAGCACGCCCACGCCCTCCTTATTTACCCACTTATAGGTGTTCACGCCGGAGCCTTGCATCTGGCGGTAGTTGGCAGGAATGCCCCAGGGAGAGAACAGGAACGTAATCATGTGCATCGCCTCCGGCGTACCGCTTATGAAGTCAAAAATGCGGCGGCCATCCTGGATGTTCGTTACCGGGTCGGGCTTGAAGGCGTGCACGAGGTCTGGAAACTTCATCGCGTCGCGGATGAAGAACACCTTCAGGTTGTTGCCCACCAGATCCCAGTTGCCGTCTTCGGTATAAAACTTTACGGCAAAGCCGCGCGGGTCGCGCAGCGTTTCGGGCGAATGCCCGCCGTGAATGACGGAGGAAAAGCGCACAAACACGGGCGTCTGCTTGCCTTTTTCCTGGAAGAGCTTTGCACGGGTGTACTTGCTCACCGGCTCATCGCCTGCAGTGCCGTAGGCTTCAAATACGCCGTGCGCGCCGGCCCCGCGGGCATGCACCACGCGCTCCGGAATGCGCTCCCGGTCAAAATGGGAAATCTTTTCAAGGAACTGATAATTCTCCAGCGTGGCCGGCCCACGATTGCCGATGGTGCGCAGGTTCTGATTGTCAGTAATGGGGTGCCCCTGACGGGTGGTGAGGATGCCGTTGGAAGGCGTTGGATGCTGTTGGATAGTGTTTGATGCTGTTGGGTGCTGTTCCTGCTGGCCGTTGCCGTTTTCTTGTGCCATAGCGTTTATGATTTTGGTGGTAGATAAAGGCTGCGCAATGCACCTGCACTGCGCGCAGCGTAAAGCTACGGCTGGAAGAGGCTGCCGCTTTTATAGATTTTGCGGCGGCGGGCTTTGGAAAAAAGAATGTCCGATGATGATAGCGACACGGGAACCATTGCCTTGTAGGAACGCACCGCCACCAGGCGCGTTCCTACAGGGAAAACCCTTGTAAAGAAATTTTACGGTGTTGCCGTCCGGCGATTTACGCTCCCGGCAACTTGCCTCCTGCATAGCTCCTTCATACCTCCTTATGGTTTCCTCCCCATCTGGAGTATGACATACTCCCACTTGGGCACATACGGTTTCTGAACCATTGTCTCTATCTTTCGCCCGCCCAACCTTTACCGCTATGTCCACTGCTTCCAAAGGCACCATCTTCATCAATTACCGCCGCGCCGACAGCAAGCTAGTCGCACAGTTGATATTCAACGAGCTGCTCTCGCGTTTTACCCGCGAGCAGGTGTTCAAGGATTTCAACACCATCAGCCCCGGCGATGATTATACCGTCAGTATAGACAAGGCTCTTGGCGGCTGCGATGTGCTGCTCGTGCTCATAGGCGAGCAATGGCTCAACATCACTGACGATGCGGGCCACCGCCGCCTTGACGACCCGGCGGACTACGTGCGCGTGGAAATTGCCAAAGCCCTTTCCCGCAACATCAAGGTAATACCCGTGATGCTGGACGGCGTGAAGATGCCCCGCGCGGAGCAGCTCCCTGAAGACATCCAGAGCCTCACGCGCCGCCAAACGGTGGACATAGACACCAACGCCCGCCTGGAGCAAGACGTTGACCGCCTGGCGGATATTATCAAGGACATTCTAAGCAAGTGCTATCCTGACCCGCCGAAGCCACCTGATAATGGTGGTGGCGGCCAGCAGAGCGGCGGCCAGGGCGGCAATTACCGACCAGAAAATACCGTCGGTATGCCGGCCCCGCCAGCCAACAATATGGTGTGGGGGATTATCGCCGTTTTCCTTTGCTGGCCCTTCGCCATAGCCTCCATTATCAATGCCAATAAGGTGGATAAGCTTTACCGGGAGGGCAAGTATGCCGATGCACAGGCCGCCGCAGACGCCGCGAAGAAGTACGGCACATGGGCGCTCATTGCGGGCGGGATATGGTGGCTCTATGTCTTTATCCACGCTGCAAATGGTGGAGGCTATTCCGGCAACTGAGCCGCTCCGCCTGCCGCGAAGCATACGCCGCAAAACGTGGCTCGTTGCCGGCCTGCTGGGCGTTGCAGCCGCCGGCGCATGGACGCTTTATGCGGTCAATCCCGTGGGCGCTAAATGGTTTCCTGTTTGTCCCTTTCATCAGCTTACCGGGCTGGACTGCCCCGGCTGCGGCATAGCGCGCGGCCTGCACGCCCTGCTGCATGGCCGCATCGCAGCGGCCGTAGATAGCAATGTGCTGCTTCTGCCGCTGCTGCTGTTTCTGGCGATAGCCTTCTGGGACGGGCTAATTATGGAGACGAGGCTCTGGCGCACCGTCAACAGGCCGGCTATCATTATGTGGATTATCTGCGGTTTCTGGGTACTGCGCAATATTCCTTTTTACCCCTTCAATGTGCTCAGCTCTGGTCATTAGACTTTGCGCCGCTGTCATCTTGCTCAAGGTGGGCCCCGGCGTCGGGCGCATCTACAGGTGCTTCGGTGTCTGCGGTGTCTGCGGGCGCAGCTTCCTTTTGTTCGGCGGGCGGCGGTGCTCCGCCGTCTTCAGGGAACCGGGCGTTTTCTTCCCCCTTATCATCCGCCTGTGCTTCCTTGCCGGTAAGGAGCTTTTCTTCCTCCGTAGTGTTGAGCTTCACCCAGGCTATACGCTCGCCGGCCATGATGCCCTCGGCATTCTGCACAAAGAGTACAAAGGGCTTGGCCACGTTGTAGGGCGCGGTGCGGGTGCTGAATAGATACTTATGCTGGATAAGCGACTCCGCGGCAGCCCGGTAATTGGTCCAGTTGTCGCGAAACTTGTAGAGTTGGAGCAGCCCCTCTATAAGCGCTACCAGAGCTCCCGCCACGGCGATGACGAGCTTCAGGTAAGGCACATTGCCGCCATCCAGAAACGAAGACATGATGGGAATGGCCAGCGCCATCATCACGCTCACTACGCGCAGCGTGCGGTAGTAGTTTTTATTGAGGCGGCTCTTGCCGTTGTACCACTTTATCTGGTCTTCTATCCGGTCGGCGAGGTATTGCTCCTGATTCATGGAAAGCATGGTTTTTAAAAAGTAAATCCTTTGCGACGGAGCCTGTGCCTCGCCGCAAAGGAAATACACCGCGTCCCGAAATACAAGCGGCCGAGCATTTTTTTAATTACGGGCGGTTGCATCGCCATTTCTACTGGAATGGCCTTCTTTCGCAGCCACAGGAAGCTCTTCTTAGTAAGAAAGAGCTTCTTTTTCAAAAAGGAAGCTCTTCTTAGCTGGGAAGTACGCCCTTTTTCAAAAAGGAAGCTCTTCTGCAATGAAAAGACGCTCTTTATAGGTTGGAAGAGCGTCTTTTCTCAAAAAGCGCCTGGCAAGGCAGCGTTTAAGATGTGTCAGCCTTCTGCGTAGGCCTTTTCCAGCGCGGCGATGTCCAGTTTCTTCATGCCCATCATTGCCTGCATGGCCTTTGCGCTCTTTGCCGCGTCGGCGCCGCCCATCACGCGGGACATGACGGTGTTGGGCACGACCTGCCACGAGAGGCCGAACTTATCCTTCAGCCAGCCGCACTGGCTTTCCTGCCCACCGTCGGCACTGAGCTTCTCCCAGTAATAGTCCACCTCTGCCTGGTCTTTGCAGTCTATGACGAAGGAGACCGCTTCGGTGAACTTAAACTGCGGCCCGCCATTGAGCAGCGTGATTGTCTGGCCGTTTAGCGTGAGGGGAACTACCAGCGCAGTTCCTTCCGGCATCGGCATTCCTTTGCCGTAGCGGGAGATATGGCCTTTGGAAGACTCTTTGAAGATGGAGGCGTAGAAGTCGGCGGCAGCTTCGGCGTCGCCGTTGAACCAGAGCATGGGGATGATGGATTGCATGACTGTTTGTTTGTTTTTGGTTTAGGCAAACGTACGCCTGCCGTAAGCCCGCGCCGGTATGCGGATGCGACAAGATGCGGGGGTGATTGCGACAGATAATGCTACCCATCATTAGTTCATAGCCACTACACTTTCCCTGTTGTACACGAAAGGCACTTAATTCCGCAGCGGTTTCCCGGTCTGCAGAATGGATTGCAGCCGCTCCAGCGTCTTCCGCTGCCCGCTCAGGCTTAGGAAGGCTTCGCGCTCCAAATCCAGCAGGTATTGCTCGCTTACCAGCGTGGGCTGCGAGAGGTCACCGCCGCACATAACGTAGGCAAGCTTCTCCGCAATGAACTTATCGTAGTCAGAGATGTAGCCACCGCGCCACATGGCGTGCACGCCCGTCATAATGGGGCCGAGGCCGGTCTTGCCCTGCACCTTGATATCGGTGCGTTGCATGGGCTGCGTGTAGCCGGCATCGTAGAGCGCCAGCACCTTGCGCTTCGCATCGCCCACGCGGCGGTCGGGGTTCATGGAGATGCCGTCAATGCCCTTGCGGAAGATGCCGTGCTCAAACGCCTCGTGCGCGGAAGTAGCCACTTTAGCCGTACCGATATTGATGAATAGCTGCTGCAGGTAGTTCAGCTCAATGTCTTCCTTGATATTCCGGTCGCTCGCGCGAAGGGCAAGTTCTTTGGTGCCGCCGCCGCCGGGAATAAGGCCAACGCCCAGCTCCACAAGGCCGATGTACGTCTCCGCCGCTGCCTGTACCGCATCGGCATGAAGGCACATCTCGCAACCGCCGCCAAGCGTCATGCCATGCGGTGAAACCACAACAGGCACGGATGAATAGCGCAGCCGCATGGTGGCATTCTGGAAAGCGCGTATGGCAAAGTCCAGCTCATCGTACTCCTGCTCCGCGGCCAGCATGAAGATGAGGCCCACATTGGCGCCCGCCGAAAACTTGTCGGAGCCGTTGGCGATGACAAGGCCTTTGTATCCTTCCTCGGCAATGGCTACGCTCTTCATAACGCCTTCCAGCACCTCGCCGCCAATGCTGTTCATCTTCGTATTCCAACTCAGGGCCACTACACCGTCGCCAATGTCCACGAGCTTACAGGCGCTGTTCTTCCAGACGGTCTTCTCGCCAAAGTTTTCAAGCAGAATAAATTGCTGCGCCGAAGGAATGGGCCGGTAATCCTTTGCCGGAAGGTCGTAATAATAGCGCTGGCCGTTCTCAGTTTTGTAGAATGTTGAATGGCCTGCGACAATCATCTCATCCACCCACGGCGCTACCGCAAGACCTTCCTCGCGCATCTTAGCGAGCACAGAGGTAATGCCGAGCGTATCCCAGCTTTCAAAAGCGCCAATTTCCCAGCCGAAGCCGGCTTTCAACGCGTCATCAATCTTATACAGCTCGTTGGAAATTTCCGGGATGCGGTGCGAGACGTACGCAAAGAGCAGGTGGTGGAAGCGCCGGTAAAAATCGCCGGCCTTGTCCTTGCCCGCGTAAAGCGCACGCAGGCGCTGGCGCAGGTCTTCAATCGGCTTCGCCGTCTCCAGCGTTGCAAACTTTGACTTCTGCTTTGGGCCGTACTCCAGCGTCTCTAAGTTCAGCGTCAGAATGTCGCCTTTCTTTGGAGCCGGAACTTCCTTCTTTGCCCCGCTTCCGATTGGGTCAACCTTCGTCTCATCGCCATGCTCCTCCGGGCTTTTGGTGAAGGTTGCCTTGCCGTCATTCACGGCCTCTGCGGTATCCTTACCCATTGTGGGCGCATCTGCCTTCTGTGGGCCGGCGGCACCTCTGTCTTCACGCACTTTTTTGTAGAAGCCGCCGCCTGTTTTATCTCCAAGCATTTTGCGCTCTACCATCTGTTCTAAGAATGGCGGCAGCTTAAAAAGCTCTCGCGCTTCGTCATTAGGAACAGCTTCAAAAAGGTTGCGCGCCACATTCACCAGCGTATCCAAGCCCACAACATCACCCGTGCGGAAGGTGGCGCTCTTGGGGCGGCCCATTACGGTGCCGGTTAGCGTGTCCACCTCGTCCACATTCAGGCCCAGTTCCTGCATGGCTTTAAAGACAGCCATGAAGCCAAACACCCCGACGCGGTTAGCGATAAAAGCCGGCGTATCCTTCGCCAACACGGTCGTTTTGCCGAGAAAGCGGTCGCCGTAATCCATCAGGAAGTCCGTCACTTCGGGCTTCGTCTCCGGCGCTGGAATGATTTCCAGCAAGCGCAGATAGCGCGGCGGGTTGAAGAAGTGCGTGCCGCAGAAGTGTGCGCGGAAGTCGTCGCTGCGCCCCTCGGCCATGAAGTGAATAGGAATGCCGGAGGTGTTGGAAGTTATGAGGGTGCCGGGCCGGCGATACTTTTCAACCTGCTCAAAAATACTTCGCTTGATGTTGAGGTTTTCTATGACCACCTCTATTATCCAGTCCGCTTCCGCAATGCGGTGCATGTCGTCGTCAAAGTTTCCGGTACTGATGCGCTGCGCAACGTCGGACGTAAAAACGGCGCTGGGCTTACTCTTAAGCGTGGCTGCGAGCGCATCATTGACGATGCGGTTGCGCACAGCCTTGCTTTCTGTGGTAAAGCCTTTGGCTTTTTCTGCATCATTCGGCTCCTTCGGAACAATATCCAGCAGCAAAACCTTGACGCCGACGCCGGCGAAGTGTGCGGCAATGCGGGAACCCATGACGCCGGAGCCGAGCACGGCCACGTTGCGGATGTGACGATTCATTGAAGTGAATAGTAAGTAGTGAATAATGAGTTGGGCAGAATGTCTCACAATTTAGGCGGGCATTCCGAAAAGGCGGATAAAGCTTTCCTATACCGGAAGGTCAATAGCCATACTTGTCACCCCATCTTTCTTTCAGGAAGGCACGGATGCGCTGCTCCGGCGCGCTGGCCCCGGGGTCGTAAAGGCGGGTGCCGGCAATGGCGTCAGGTAAAAACTCTTGCTCCGTAAAATTCTGCTCATAGTCGTGCGCGTACTTGTAGCCTTTGCCGTAACCGAGGCCCTTCATCAGGCCCGTTGGCGCATTGCGGATGGGCAGCGGCACGGGCAGGTCACCGTGTTCCTTCACCAGTCCCTGCGCTTCGCCGATGGAGATGTACGAAGCGTTGGTCTTTGGTGATGAGGCGAGATACGTTGCGCACTGCGCGAGAATAATCCGGCTTTCCGGCCAACCAATCAGCTGAACCGCCTGAAAGGTGGACGTAGCCAATAGCAAGGCGTTCGGGTTGGCATTCCCAACGTCTTCGGAAGAAAAAATGACCATGCGACGCGCGATGAACTTCGGGTCTTCGCCCCCTTCTATCATGCGCGCCATCCAATAGACCGCCGCGTTTGGGTCGGAGCCACGCATGGACTTGATGAAGGCGGAGATGATGTCGTAATGCTGCTCGCCGGCCTTATCGTAGAGGGCGCTTTTGGATTGTACCGTTTCCTGGACGAAGGCATTGGTGATGGCGGTTTCATCTTCCGCCAGACTCGCGGATGTTAGTTCCAACAGATTCAGCAGCCGCCGGGCATCGCCGCCACTTAGCTGCAGCAGCGCTTCCCATTCCGCTATTTTGATGCCGCGCCCGCGCAGGGCCTCATCTTTCTCCAAAGCCTGAATCACCACAGCTTTCAGTTCATCCTCGCTCAAGGCCCTCAGTACATAAACCTGGCAGCGGCTCAGCAATGCCGAGATGACCTCAAAGGAAGGATTCTCCGTAGTGGCGCCAATCAGCGTAATGACGCCACGCTCCACCGCACCGAGCAGGCTGTCTTGCTGCGCCTTGTTGAAGCGGTGGATTTCGTCAATGAACAGCACCGCCCCGCCCGCCAGCCGGGCCTGCTCTATGACCGCCCGCACTTCCTTCACACCACTGTCTATGGCGCTGAGGGTAAAGAACGGCGCGCCTACGGATGCGGCCAGAATCATGGCAAGCGTGGTTTTGCCCACGCCGGGCGGCCCCCAGAAAATGATGGAGCGTAGCTGCCGCGAGGCGGCCATGTTGTGGAGCACTTTGCCGGGCGCTACGAGATGTTGCTGGCCGACGAAGTCTTCCAGGCGGTGCGGCCGCATGCGCTCGGCGAGGGGTTGGTTGGACGGGTTCATTCTTACAATTCCTTTTGAAACAGCGCGTGGCGCATTGGCTTACTTTAGCCTTATGCAACGTAAAGTTATTCCGGCAATCCTCTTGCTCTCTATGTGCGGCCTGGGTGTGGCGGCACAGCCTAAGGACAAGAATTACTACAAAAAGGGAACGAGCGTTACGCCGCAATTTGACCTCGGCGGCCAGCGCACCGGTCTGAACTTTGGCAAGCGCAAGACGGCTATAAAGGATTTGCCGCCGCCGCTGCCGCAGGAGGTGGGTGATTATCACAACATCGGCGCGAAGATGCCTCCTATGCGCGTTGTGACGGAGAAGGGTGTTGTGGTGGCTACAGATGAAAGCGTGAAGAACGATGCCAATCTCTTCGTGATGATGTTTAACCCCACTTGCGAGCATTGCGAGGAAATGGCCGTTGCCCTGGGACAAAACATCGCGCTTTTCAAAGCCTCTCAGATTGTGCTGATGGCCGCGCCGACGATGGGGCCGTATTTAGAATTCTTCGCCAATAACACGAAGCACAAAAACTATCCGGCGCTGAAGGTGGGTCTGGACAGCGCGAAGTTTATTGACCGAACCTTCAATTACATCATGCTGCCGCAAATCAATATTTACGACAAGGAGCGGAAGCTGATTAAGACCTTCAGCGGGCTGGAGACGATAGACAGCCTGAAGCCGTACATACAGTGAGTAGTGACAAGAGAAAAGGGCAGCGCATCGCAATGATGGCTGCCCTTTTCTTTTTTGCAAATCAAACCTTCACCACCACTTACGGCATCAGCACCTTGTTCACCACGTGGATGACGCCGTTCTTCTGAAATACATCTTTGGTCGTAACCATCGCTACGCCGCCTTTGCTGTCCTTTACAGCAATGCCTTTGCCCTTCATCATTACCGTCAGGTCTTCGCCCTGTACGGTCTTGAGCGTAGCCATTCCGCCGCCGTCCTTAATCATCTTCATCAGTTCCTTGCTGCCGAGGCGGCCGCTTACTACGTGATAGGTGAGCACTGAAGTGAGCGTTCCTTTTGCTTCGGGCTTCAGCAGGCCATCAACGGTGCCGGCTGGCAGCATGTTGAAGGCGGCATTGGTCGGTGCGAACACGGTGAAGGGGCCATCGCTCTTCAGCGTTTCCACCAGGCCGGCAGCTTTTACAGCTGCTACGAGCGTAGTATGGTCTTTGGAGTTGACGGCATTGTCAACAATGTCTTTGGAGGGATACATCGCTGCACCGCCTACCATAACGGTCTTTTCTTTAGGCGCGGCGAATGAGGTGGCGGGTGCGATGCTGCACAGCAGGGCTGCTGCGGCAATGGCAAGAGTGAGCTTTTTCATGGTCTTCGTTTTTGTGTTTTTGGTTGTTCGGAGTTTCAGAAACACTAACGAAGCTTTTTGCGGCGCGGTTTGGCGGGCAATAAAATTTTATTTCGGTGGCACGTGGCATAGAGTGGCCCACAGTTAAATCAGCGGGCCTGGCTTGTATGCAGTATGCAGAAAGCAAAAGAGGCCTTTCTGCAGCAAAAAGCCCACGGCTAAAAGCGTGGGCTAATGTGCCGAAAATACGGACTGCCGGTTGCTTATTGCTTCACAATCCGCAGCACCGTCCCGTCCATAAGGCGCAGCGTATAAATACCGTTAGCCCAGTTATGTATATCAATCTGCTGCTTTGGCTGCAGGCTGAAGCTCGTCACCTCGCGGCCCTGCATATCAATGATGCTGGCAGGCGTGCCGTTAAGTACAGTGGCAGTATTGGCAATGGTAATGAGGCTGCTGCTTGGCAGCGGCGAAACCATGATGGCGCCGCCGTTATGCCCGTAGCTGTTCACACCTGTAGAAGAGGTGGTAACACCGGAGGCAAAAACAGAAAACTCCTGGCTGCCGCCTTGCAGGCTGCCTTTGTTGCTCACCTGGATGTAGTATTTGCCGGCAGGCAGGCTGCTTACCCAAATCTGCTCCACGTTATCCACGACATTGTCTCCATGCGTGGCAGCGCTGGCGGGATTAGCGGGGTCAAGCTTCCAAGGCAGGGTTGAGATGGCAGTGCTGGTTGCCGAATCCATCACGCGCAGGTCAAGGTCGTTTACGAGCATTGGGGTGCGGTTGTTGGTAGGCGCGCCGGCTACGGGGTGGCCCGCCGGGTCTGTCCAGGAAATGGTGGCCTTGAATGCGCCGCCTGCGGTGGAGAAATACTTCTTGTAAGGTGTCCCACTGCTCAGCGTAGCTTCCGACATGAAGTAGATGTTGCCGTCGTTGCGTATTACGTTAATGGCCTTCTCCATGTCCAGCAATCCCCAGCCGTACTGGTAGTCGGGGCCGTCTGCCGCGCCTGCTTCATCGGCTGTGTGAATGGCGAGCCCTTTCAGCGTAGCCGCGTGCATGAAGGAATTATGCAGTGCTTTGTATTCCTGCTGCAGCAGAAAGAGCGATCCGGCCACGCCTGGAGACGCCATAGATGTGCCGTCAATAGCCTTGTAGTCGGTGTTGGAGCCGGAGTACGCAGAGTAAATCTGCACGCCTGGCGCGGTGATGTCCGGCTTTACGCGGCCATCGTCCGTTGGGCCGTAAGAGCTAAAGTCCGAAATCTCAACACTGGCCGGGCCGGTATAGCCGCCAGCGCCCAGAATCTTTACCGCGCCAACAGACAGCACATTTTTAGCGATAGCACCGCCTTGCAGAATGTCGTACCTAATGTTCTGGCTCTCGTCGCGGTCGTTGCCCGCGGCCATTACAATGAGGTGGCTCTTGTTGGATACCGAAAGGCTGTCGTAGTCGCGGCATTCGGCATCATAATAGCCATGCACCTGCGTATTGGTCGCGCTGAAGGTGGGGCCGTAAGAGTGGTTGGACACCAGCATCCCCTCGGAGCCGGCCTGCAGTATCTCTGCCAATTCGTTGGTACCGGTCTCGTAGCAGTCCAGCTTTGCGCCGTAAGACATGCCTTTGGCCTGCGCATCCACGCCGGAGCCGATCATAGTGCAGGCTACGTGCGTGGCGTGGTCGGTGCCGCCGGTTTGGGTGCTGAAGGTGGGCGCGTCGCGCTGAATAGCGCGGCCGCCAAACTCCTGGTGCGTGGTGCGCGTAGGCTCCGGCTCCCACATGCCAAGGCGCGAGCGGCTGGCGCTCACCTCCATGCCCGCGCCATTGAGGCTCAGGCCGAGGCCACCGCCGGGCCACAGCTTTGTTGTCTTTACGGAAGTGGCAAGGCCCACATTGCTGCGCGAAGCATGATACACCGGCAGCCCGTTACCGTCAATGTGATGCAGGTGGGCCGTTGTGCCATCGGCACGCTTTACCGCTGCGGCCACTTCCGGGTGCGCCTTGAGGTATTCCTCATTGGCGGCACGGCGGGCGGCGTCCTGCGTCAGCAGGTAGTTGTGGTATTCCCGCTGCTGCATGTTCATCTGTGGGGCTGTCTGCGATGCCTGCGCGTTTGCGTAAGCCTGGGCGGCAAGCATCAGGGCAGCCAGGAGGAGTGCTTTTTTCATAGTATTCTTATTGGTTTTTGGAGAAAGGTTTTGTCGTTATTACTGCCTGCGTGTGATGTAGTAAACCGGCTTGCCGTTTTCGGCGATGTGGTGGATGTAGAGGCGGCGGCCTCGCTTGTCTGTGTACCTCGCTTTTACCTTTGGATGCGCCTCCAGATATGCGGCTATCGCGGCGCGGCGGGTGGAATCCTTTGCTTTTAAGTCGCGCAGGAAGTCAGCGTTCTGGGCTTGCGCAACGCCTTGCAGCGCGGCGCAGATGGCGAGGAATGCAATGGCTTTTTTCATGTCGTTGGCGGCTTGAGGCACAAAAGAAGTGTGGGCTAACACGCTGCGCAACTGACACGTGGCGCTTTGAGTGCGAAGCGCGGAGAGTTTGAGTGCGAAGGGATAGCATGCGGCGAAAAACACACACTGTATACGTAGGGACATGCTGCGCATGTCCGCCACGGCGAGCGAAGACTGGATTTGCTGACATGCGCAGCATGTCCCTACGCGGGGAAGAACAGGATTGCAAAAACGGCACAGCCGTTTTTTTGAGCACGAACCACCGCCCATTTGAGTGCGAGCCGCTCCTCATCCCGACAAACGGAGATTAGCTTTGCCGCCGAAAAACCAAACCGGAATCATGAATCGCGCAAGGGGCCGCCGCCCTGCTTACACATGGGCCCTTGCCGGAATGCTATGGCTGGCCGCCTGCAATGCCAGCGGGCCTGCGCCTCATGAAACGCTTTTCGCAGACAGCACCAGGGCGCGATTCACAGCGCTGATTGAGGCCGGCGATTCGGTGTATGCCGAGAAGCGTGGCCTGCGCTCCTTTTCCCAAAGCCTGAAGTACTTTGACGCCGCGCAGGCCATTGCCGACCGTAGCGGCGATACGCTGCTGATTGCAGAAGCGGCCTTTGCCAAAGGCCGCGTGTATGATGGCTGGAACAAGGAGCCACAGAAGACGATTGAATATTTCACCCGCGCCGCCGGCCTTCTGAAAGGTCTGCCGGGCAAAGAGAAGCGGTATTTCTACGCGAAGCATCTGGTGGCACACGCCTATGATAAAGTAAAGGACAGCGCGAATGCGGCGCGGGTGCTTAAAGAGCTTTTCAAAGAAATAGCGCCGCTGCCCGACAGCACGAAACAGGGGCTGAAAATGGCTTCAGAGATGGCGCTCATCGCTACGGAGGTTCATGCCTACCCGCTTGCCGACAGCATCCTGCGCTACCTCACTGCGCGGGCATGGATAGCCAACGACCCTACCAGCTACGACTATCTAAACCACTATTACCTGACGCAAAGCCGGCTGGACGCCTTCTGGCGCAGGCCGGCGCATTCTTACTATTTAGACTCGCTGCAGAGCGTGTTCAGCGGCAGCGCCAATATCCTTGACCGGCAGTATTACAGCTTCAACATTGCGGAGCTGTTTGCAGCCGCCGGCAAGTCCGCCGATGCCTACCGCTACCTGCGCATCAATACATCGCTCAGCGACAGCATCAACAACAGCAGTGACCTCGTAACGATGCAAAGCTCCTTACTGCAAAGCGAGCTGACCGCCGAGCGGCGCAAAGCGGAGTATGAAGAAGCAATGCGCGCAGGCCGCTTGCGCACCATCTGGGGCCTCAGCCTGTGTCTGGCCGTAATTACGGTGCTCAGCATTTACCTGTACCGGAAGAGTAAAGGCTACAAAGAGCAGTCGCGCAGGCTGGCGACGCTGAATGAGGCGCTGGACAAGCAGGTAGGGCAGGTGGAGCTGCTGAATAAAGAGATTCAGCATCGCGTGAAGAACAACCTGCACATGATATACAGCCTCCTGCACATGCAGGAGCGCAAGACGGACAATGAGGAGACGATAGAAGCCCTTCAGGCCGCGCGCCTGCGCGTGGAAAGCATTGCCGCGCTGCACAATCAGCTTCTTGCCGGCAAGGGCAGCCTTGACTTCGGCGATTTTATCAGAAGCCTTATTTCGTCGGTTGTGAATTGCCTGTCGGATGAAAAGAAGGTGGTCACGCACATCTCCGCGGTTCCCATCGCTATCCCGGTGAACAGCTGCTTCGCGCTATCGCTGGTGCTGAACGAATGGGTAACCAATTCCATCAAATACGCCGCCACGCCGAGCAACCTGATTGAAATAAAGGTGGGCATCACAGCCCGGCCAGACGATGTGTGCATTGAATATTCAGACAGCGGCAGCCCGGAGCTTGCCCATAAGCCTGTCGGCGGCAGCCACGGCCTCGGCTCGCAGATTGTGGCGCTGCTGAGCCGGCAGATGGGCGCTGCGCTTTCCACCATTGGCAACAATCCTTATCACTACCATCTTTGCATCCCGCATGGAGCCTAAGATTAAAATCCTGATTGTAGAAGACGAGGCACTCATCGCCGAAAACCTGAAGCTGACGCTGGAAGACCTGGGCTATGAAGTAACCGGCACCTGCTACAGCTACGCGGAAGCTGTAACAGCTTTTGCGCACAATAGCGCCGACCTCGTGATGCTGGACATCAACCTTGGCAGCCGCGATGATGCGCATAACGGCCTTGCGCTCGCCGCGCTGCTGCACAGCGACGATGTGAAGACACCCTTTATCTTTCTGACTGCTTACAGCGATACGGACACCATTCGTCGCGCCACGAAGCTGCAGCCGAGTGGCTACCTGATTAAGCCGGTGAATGCTGCCACGGTCTTTGCCGCGATTCAAACAGCCATTGAGCGCAGTATCGCTAATGGGCCGGGCGCAGCACCTGACGAAGCTGCCGTCAGGCCGGATTTTTTCTTCGTAAAAATGGGTGCACGGACACACAAGCTGATGTGGGATGACGTGTATTGCATAGAAGCTGGGAAGAATTACGTGAAGCTGCGGCTGACGGCCAATGGCATGGAGTACCCTATCCGCGGCACGCTGACCTTTGTGCTGGAGCAGCTCCTGCCCAAGCGGCTTGAGGCGCAATTCCTGCGCATAAACCGCAGCACCGCCCTGAACCGCCGCCATATCACCGCATACAGCGGCGAGACTATTTATTGCGGCACGGAAGGATTTGAAAACACGCGGTACTCTGCCAAAGAATTACAGGAACTCTTGGAAGCTGTTTGAGGCAATGTGTAAGTGACCTTTACTGTTTCCCAGTCTTTTGTCATCCCGGAACGGGAACTTATGTATCATAAGCACATCTGCTTACTATAAGTTCCCGTTCCGGGATGACAAACTCGCTGCGAACAATCCGCTTTGCTGCGCTCGTAATTCAAACAGCTTCTTGGAATGGCTACAAAAACTCCGGCGTAAACGGCAGCATCATCTGTGCGCGGCCGTTCATCTTCTTAAGCCATTGCAGTTGCTGATAGACGGAGAACGCTTCTTCCGACTCGCTCTTAATAGCAGCTTTCACCGCAGCCTCGCTCAGCGGATTGCCAGAGCCGAAGCGGCGCAGCATGGACTTGAAGCGGTCAACCGGCTCCGGGTAAGTGGAGACGCTGTAATCTTTCAGCTTTGCCTTTGCAACGGCGGCTTTTATGGCGCGGTCTAAGCCGCCGAGGCCGTCCACGAGGCCAATGCTGAGCGCATCCGTGCCTGTCCACACACGGCCCTGCGCAATACTGTCCACCATAGCAATGTCTATCCGACGGCCAACGGCTACGCGGCTTTTGAATGTGTGGTAAATGGTGTCAATGATGGCCTGCATCCGCGCGCCTTCCTCCGGCGTCATGGCGCGGCTCATGGTTGGGAAGTCGGCAAGCGGGGCATTCTTCACCTCGTCAAAGGATACGCCCAGCTTGTCATGCAAAGCATTGCCTACATTGAACATCATTCCAAACACGCCGATGGAGCCGGTGATGGTGTTGGGCATGGCGAAGATGCTGTCGGCAGCAGCGGAGATGTAGTAGCCGCCAGAGGCAGCCACGTCGCCCATAGATACGATGAGTGGCTTCCTGGCCTTCAGCAGTTGCAGCTCGCGCAGGATAACTTCAGACGCAAGCGCGGAGCCGCCGGGCGAGTTGACGCGCATCACCACAGCTTTGATTTTATCATTGCGGCGGATTTGGCGGATAGCCTTCACAAGCGATTCAGAGCCGATTTCGTAATCCTTCCCATCCCCGTCCACAATCTGGCCTTCTGCAAAGAGGATGGCGATGCGGCCATCGCCACTGCCTTCAATGCGGTCTAAGTGCTCGGCGTATTCATTGATGCTGAGGTACGGGAGTTTTTCGTCTGCCTTCTTGTCCACCAGCGTGCGCATGGTTTCTTCTACCTCGTCCCAATATTTCGCGCCGTCAATCAGCTTTGCGTTCAGGGCGTCCGAAGCGAAGAACATGCCGCCTACCGAGGCGAGGTGATGAATAGAAGCAGTGTCGGTCTTTGTCTTGGCGGCTGCGGCATTCAGGAAGGCGCTCCAGATGTCCGATTGCAAGGCGGAAAGCTGCATACGGTTGGCATCGCTCATCTTTTCGGCGCGGAACGGCTCAGTGGCGCTTTTAAACTTTCCGGCATAGAAAATCTCCGGCTGAATGCCGAGCTTGTCCAGTGTTCCTTTGAAGAAGGTGAGCTGTGTGGCGAGGCCTTTCAGCTCCATCATGCCGGTCGGGTTCAGATACACGGCGTCGGCGGCAGAGGCAAGGAAATAGTCGCGCTGGGAAATGCCTTCGCCGTAGGCGTAGAGCTTCTTGCCGCTCTTCTTAAAGTCTAAGAGCGCAGCGCGAAGCTGCTCCATCGTAGCCCAGCCGTTGGAGCCGCCTTGCAGTTTCAGGAGGACGGCCTTGATGTTGTCGTCCTTCTTCGCTTCGCCGAGGGCGCGGATAATGTCGCGCAGACCGGCATGATAGGAGATGTCGTCGGAGAAGGAGGCGAATGAATTGTCCTCGCCCTGCTCGTGCAGATGCTGGTCTGTTTCCAGCACGAGGATGCTGGCTTCGGTGATGGACTTGGTGGTCGTCTTTGCCGTCTTGGCGCTCTTAACGGCGCTTACCACCATACCGATGGTGATGCCAACGATGATGACAGAGGCTACCACCATCGCCAGCAGAGAGGCGAAGAACATTTTGAAGAACTGCTTCAGAGGGGTTGGAGTGTTGGAACGTTGGAGTGTTGGAATGTTGCGGGATGGCGACACTCAAAATAAGGCTTCAAAAGTACCGTCTTCTATCTTCGCCGCGCTTATGACAGAGCGTGTCTATCTTTTACTGGGCAGCAATGAAGGCGAACGGGAACGCCTGTTAGCTGAAGCGGCTGATGCTTTAGAGGCGGCTGCGACTGGCCCGGTTGCCCGTTCTGCAGTTTATGAGACCGCCGCGTGGGGGCTGGAGGCACAGCCTCCCTTTCTCAATGCCGCGCTCGGATTTGACACAAACTACTCAGCCGAAGAACTGCTTCGCCTCATCCGCGAGATAGAGGGAAAGCATGGCCGCCAGCGCATCGTGACCTGGGGGCAACGAACCCTGGACATTGATATTCTGCTCTACGGCACTCACGTCATCCAGTCTCCGGAACTGCATATCCCGCACCCGCGGCTGGCGGAGCGGCGTTTTGCCTTGACGCCGCTGGCGGAGATTGCTGATGATGTCGTGCATCCTGTTAGCGGTAAAACGATCAGCCAGATGCTGGCAGCTTGCCCGGACATGTTGGAAGTGCGAAAATTTTTTATGAGAAAATAACGGGTGGTTAATCGGGCATCCACGCGCGATACAGGTGAAAAGCTGCCGCTATTTTTACACCGGATTTGCAACCCCCAACCTTGTTTCATGGGTACATAAGCCCGGCTTTTTGCCGGGCTTTGTTTTTGCGCAAATCCCGGCTGCCAGCAGTGGATATATTTGCCCCTTATGCCGCCGCGCTACATTGCTATCGAGGGAAATATCGGCGCGGGCAAGACGACCCTTGCCCAGCTGCTGGCGCAGCGGCTGGATGCCCGACTGGTGCTGGAGGAATTTGCCGACAACAACTTTCTGCCGAAGTTTTACGCTGAGCCGGAGCGCTATGCCTTCCCGCTTGAGCTTTCCTTTCTCGCCGACCGCTATAAGCAACTTAAAGACTTCGTTGCAACCCCAGACCTCTTCGCCCAACCCGTCGTGACGGATTATCTCTTCATTAAAAGCAAGCTTTTTGCCCGCATTAATCTGAGCGATGCGGAGTATGACTTGTTTTCCAAAGTCTTTGAGGTAATGGAGCTGCATCTGCCGCCGCCGGATGTGCTCATCTTCCTGCATGCGCCGGTGCCTACGCTGCAGGCGCATATCCGTAAGCGCGGGCGGGACTATGAGCAGACTATTGCCGATGAATATCTGGGCCGGGTGAGCCGGATGTATGATGAGTACCTTCCTACTCTGAGGCTGCCGGTGGTTATGATAGACACTTCCGTTTTTGACTTTGAAGCACGACCAGCTGATACGGAACAGGTGCTTGCGCTACTTTCCGGGAAGCTGGAAGCGAAACGGCATTTTCTCAAAGAGCACATAGGCTGAAATATCAAGCGCGGAGGTTATCACCCCCACTCTGCCGGCAGCTTTAATTCAACCCGCTCCTTTTCCTCATTGTATAAAGCTTCGTTCCCCATTCTGAAAAGCAGCGCTTAGTAGTCAGCCGTTCTTTGCAGCCCAAATGAAAGGGATGCTTTTACTGCTGGCCATGCTGGGCTTTTCGGCCCTTGCCGGCGCTCAGACCATTACCCGCGCGCAGCAACTTATCCGCACCGGCGAGGATTCTTTGCAAGCCGGCTTTGACCAGAGCCGCACCGTGCTTTCCGGCTATGGCAGCGCCTATTATCAGCGGGATTTTAATGCGCGTAAGGGCACAGCATCGTTAGAGCGTGTAGTGCTCTTCGTAGGCCACCAGTTCAATCGCAAGTGGGCCTTCTTCTCAGAATTGGAGTTAGAAAATGCCCGCGTGGAAGGCGGCAGCGCTCAGGGCGAGATTGCTTTTGAGCAGGCTTACCTCCGATACAATATCTCACCGCGTCAATACATTGTTGGCGGGCTGTTCGTTCCCCGCATCGGATTGCTCAACGAAAATCACCTGCCCGTAAATTTCAACGGCGTGGAGCGGCCGCAGGTGGAGCAATTCATCATCCCCGCCACATGGCGCGAGCTGGGTATTGGCTGGTACGCCACCTTTAATCGCCTGCAACTGAGCGCGGGCCTACTGAATGGCCTGAATGGCTCAGCGATGGAGCACGAGAATGGCTTACGGGAGGGGCGTGCAGAAGGTTCATTTGCCCCGGCCAACAATCTGGCATTCACCGCAGCGGCTGTCTATACCGTTGGCAATGTTCGCCTGCAAGCCTCTGGCTATGTCGGCGGAACTACAGACATCGGCCCGCGTGCGGCGGACAGCCTCGGGCTAAACGGCGGCGCATTTGGCAATGCCGTATATCTTGCTGAAGCGGATGCCCAATGGACGCATGGGCCGCTTTCCGCGAAAGCGCTCGGCACATTTATCTCATTTCCCGATGCCGGCGCAGTGAATGCCGCTTACGGCAAAAACCTGCCTGAAGCAATGCAGGGCTTTTATGCCGAAGCCGGCTTTGACCTGCTGCACGGGCACAGCATTAAGAAGGGCAGCCCGGCGCAGCTTGTCTTGTTTAGCCGCTTTGAATACTTAGACATGGCCGCGAAAGTGCCTGCCCCGCCGCGCGGCATTGAAGACGAGACCTTGCAGCAGCGACACCTGCTGGCGGGCATGACCTTTCTGCCCATTCCCAATATCTGCATTAAGGCGGATGTGCGGTTGCTGCACACCGGCGCACAAAACCGCGACCTCGTCATCAATCCCTCGCCAGCCGCGCTGCCTTACCGGCAGGACAATACCTTTCTGAACGTCGGCATCGGCTATTCTTTCTAAAAAAAATGAAGCGCGGCGAATTTCTAAAGCTTTCCTGCACTGGCTGCATGCTGTGCGCTGCCGGACTTCTTTCGGTTGCCGAACTGCTTTCCTGCGCGCCCGGCGGGATGAAAATATTGCGCGCCAGCCGCGAAGGAACCGGTCTTAGCCTACCCGCATCTTCAGTCGCTGACGGTAAGGTGCACATTGTGCAGGGCCGGGGGCTGGATTACGATATAGCACTACGCCTTACTGTGGAAAACGATTATGAGGCCTTGCTGCTGCGCTGCACCCACTTTTCCAATCCGCTGGTGCAGGCGGGCGACGGATATGCCTGCTCGCTGCACGGCTCTCAGTTTGACGCGCATGGAGCCGTGAAAAAAGGCCCGGCAGCCGTGCCGCTCAAAAAGCTGCCTTGCAAGCGCGAGGGTGACAACATCATCATTATAGTCTGACACTTTTTATGAAAAAAATACTTGCTCTTTCAGCCGCAGCCATGCTGCTTATCAGCGGCTGCAAAAAGGCCGACAACAACACGCCAACGCAAGACCAGGCAACGCTGGAGGGTGAGGTGCTCACCGACTTCGTAGGCCGTGTAGCCAAGCCGCAGTATGCAGACCTTGCGGCGAAGTCTGACGGCCTTTATACAGCCGTGCAGGCGCTTCAAGCCGCGCCAACGGAAGCTAATCTTGCTGCTGCGCGCACCGCATGGCTGGATGTACGCGGCGTGTGGGAACAATGTGAGGGCTTTCTCTTCGGCCCGGTGGAAGACGGCTATTATGACCCGGCGATGGATACCTGGCCTACGGACTATGTGCAGATGGATTCGCTCCTGAAAAGCAGCGCCTCATTGAAGTTTGCGGATATGCAGGGCATCACGCTTTCGTTGCGCGGCTTTCACCCGATTGAGTACATCCTCTTCGGCAATCATGGCGACCGCAAGGCTGCCGGCATTACCGCACGGCAGGAAGAATACCTGACCGCACTTGCTACGGACTTGCGCAGCAACTGCCACGCGCTTTCCGATGCCTGGGATGGCGCGAAGGGCGGCTACGGAAGCCTGGTTACCACTGCCGGGAAGGGCAGCAGTAAGTATGCGACACGCCGCGAGGTTTTCACGGCGCTGGCGGATGGCCTGATAGAAATATGCGAGGAAGTGGGCGAAGGCAAGATGGAAGAGCCGCTGGCAGCGCAAGACCCGGCCAAGGTGGAATCGCCCTACAGCGGGAACTCTGTAGCCGACTTTCGTAACAACATTGTCGGGCTTCGCAATGTTTATCTTGGCCGCTACACCACCGACGGGCGCGGGATGAATGAGCTGGTAGCGATGGGCAATGCTGCGCTGGACAATAAGCTGCAAAGCCAGATGACCTCCGCCATAGCATCCTTTGACGCCATTACAATGCCGTTTGAGGAAGCCATCTTCTCACAGCGCCCACAAATCCGGCAGACGCAGGCTGCACTTGCCGCGCTGAAAGCGACGTTGGAAGAAGAGTTGAAACCATACCTGCTGCGCACGATTAAGGACTGATAAAGTAATGAAGCGCATTACCCATTCCAAGAAAGCGGCGACGCTTCTTGCCCTTGCCACCTGCATAGCCGCATTCAGCCAATGCCGCAAGGCTCAGGATTTTGCTGAGGAAGATTTTGACCCGCGCCTGAGCGGCGGCGCGGCTACCGTCTTTGACGAATCTTCCCGCGCGTTCACCAAAGCCTTGCCCGGCCTGAGCGGGCGCGATGCCTACCTCCACGGCCTCGGCGATGCCGCTTTCGAGCAAAGCTTCGTGGCCGCGCCCGCTCCGTTGCACGGCGGCCTCGGCCCCATCTTCAATAACGTCTCCTGTGTATCCTGTCACCACAATGATGGTAAGGGGACGCCTACCGCCGGCGCGGTCAATTCTTCACTGCTCTTTCGCATCTCTATTCCCGGACTGGATGAGAAGGGCGGGCCGGTGGCGGTACCGGGCTACGGCGGGCAGCTTCAGGACAGGGCCGTGCAAGGCTATTCGCCGGAAGGCACCGTTCAAATCAGCTATGCCGAAACGCCCCTTCGCTATGCGGACGGCGGGAGCGTAAGTCTGCGCAAGCCTGCTTATACGCTGGCGCAGACTTACGCGGCTATGCCTGCGGTATGTGCTATTTCGCCGCGCCTGGCGCCGCCGGTGTTTGGCCTCGGACTGTTGGAATTAGTGGCAGAAAACACACTACTCGGGCTGGCCGATGAAGGCGATGCAAATGGCGACGGCATCTCCGGTAAACCGAACTATGTATGGGATGCCGTAAATAACCGCCAAGTTGTAGGCCGCTTCGGGCTGAAGGCGGGTATGCCAAGCATTGAGACGCAGGTGGCGGCCGCCTACAATCAGGACATGGGCATTACCAACCGGATTTTTTCGCAGGAAAGCGCGAACGGCCAGCCGCAAGCGCCGGCAACTTCCGAGAGAACCGAACTGGCAGATTCTACGCTGCAAGCCGTCATCTTTTACATTAAGACTCTCTCCGTTCCAGCGCGTCGAAACACGGATGCCGCGGACGTGAAGGGGGGTGAGGCGCTGTTTGCCGCCATCGGCTGCGGCGGATGCCATAAGGCTACTTTGCAGACGGGCGTGGATGTCCGCTACCCTATGCTGTCCAACCAGCGCATTCATCCTTATACCGATTTATTGCTGCACGATATGGGCGATGGCCTGGCCGATAACCGCCCGGACTATGCAGCATCTGGCCGCGAGTGGCGCACGGCGCCGCTGTGGGGCATTGGCCTTTTTGAGAAGACGAACGGTACGCCTTACTACCTGCACGACGGCCGCGCCCGCACGATGGAGGAGGCCATCCTCTGGCACGGCGGCGAGGGCGAAGGGGCAAAGGGCAGGTTTATGCAGCTCAGCCGCACGGAGCGGGAAGCGGTGCTGCGTTTTTTGAAATCGCTTTAGGCGCTCAGGGAATCATTCCAGTATCAGCCGCATGGAGGATGTGCTGCCATCGCCGGCGCTCAGTTGCACGATGTATGCTCCTGCCGGCAATGACGCCGATGAAACTTCATGCGTCGCATAACCGGCGGGAGCTGCCCAGTCTTCAGACGTGATGCAGCGGCCGGCTATGTCGTACACGCTTATATGCGTAGCAGTGGCCTTATCGCTCAGCAGACCGATATTGAAGTTTCCGCGCGCAGGATTCGGGAATACGTGGCTGGCCAGCGTATGCGCCGTGAGGCCGGTGATGCTTGTTGCCTGCAAGACGCGCTTCATGGCCGCATAGGCGTTAATCTTTCCGCCGCCCCAGACATTGTCCATCGCTGCGCCGGTATAATTATCCTTAATCGCTGTTTGGATGAGGATGTCCTTGACATCTTGCGGCGTCAGATTTTTATTTACTTCCAGCAGCAGGGCTATGATGCCGGATGCACATGGTGAAGACATAGAGGTGCCGGAGAAGATGGCATAACGCTGTGTGCGACCCGTTACCGGGAATGTCCAGCTTGCTATAACCTCGGAGACATAGCCGGCACCCATCGGCGGCTGAAATTCCGGGTCGTAAGAATTGACGGCCGAGATGACACCGTTACCCGGCGCTGCGATTTCCGGCTTCATGCGACCGTCGCTTGAGGGGCCGATGGAGGAGAAGGCGGCGATAGCCCCCTTCTTAGCGTTTGTATAGCTATAGCTGCCGCCGGCAGCTCGCCAGGAAGTTTTAGTGGCATAAGCGCCTACCGTTACTACGCTTTTGGCGCTTGCATTGTCGGAGATGCTCTGGAGTGTGTCACCATCCACAGCCCAGGGCTTGCCGCCGCTGATGAAGGGCGACTCATAGCCGTGCGGCACTTGCACATACAGGTTCCACATGTTTATAGTACCGCTTTGGGAGGTAAGTGTGAGGCATATGCTGTCTGCAGGATTGGCAACGCCGCGCATTTGCAAGAGCGCGTGCGGCTTGCCATTGAACTCAGAAGGATTGCTTACCACTGTGAGGAAGGTGGTATCGCCGTTGGGACTTATCAGATTGTAGGTATGCACAAGCCCGTCCATGGTCACAGTGCCAGTATTCGCGAGAAAGCCGCCGTTATAAAGCGAAACTTTCAGCTTAAAAGGCTTGGCTGTATCGCCCCAGATGTCCACCCACGTAGCCTTTACCGAAGATTGGTAAGTAACAAAGGTGTTGAGTGTGCTGTCTGCCGCGGAAAAAGTCTTGTTGATGTGCAGCCGCGTATCGCCGTTATTGCCGGCGGAGGTAGCGAAGATTTTGCCTTTGCCGCAAAGGTTGTCCAGTGCTTGGCAGTATAGGGAAGTGCCATCATGTGCGCCAAGGGAAGTTCCCCAGCTCAGGTTGATGATGGCGGGCTTATTGACCGAAGCTGCGTAGTCATAAATGTATTTAGCGCCGTCAATTACGTCGCTGCCGCCAGTGTTGAGCCATTGCTGCTGCGCCGGCTGGATGCCTACGAGCACAATGTCGCTGAGCGGTGCCATGCCGCGGAAGCGGATATTGTTGTTCAAAGCGCTGCCGTAGCCGGAGCCGGCGGCAATGCCAGCCACGTGCGCGCCGTGCGATTGCGCGGGTTGGTCAGTAGCCGCAGCGAGCATGGAGGCGCTGTCCCTATACTCCACGCCATAGATGTAGCCGGCGGGCGGCATGCCGGTACCCGTCTTCTGCGCCCAGATACGCTTCACACGGTAGTAGGAGCCGCCAGTGTCCCAGAGCGAAGGGCTGCCGTAGTCAAAGCCGGCGTCTATGATGCCGACTACGACGCCCTTTCCGAAAAAAGGGCGGCTGAGGCCCGCGCCCCCCTGTACGGAATCTACGCGTGTGTACTTACGGGCGGTGTCCAGCGTGGGGTGCATCGGCTCGTCCAGCTGGAGATAAGCGATGCCAGGAATTTTCGTTGCGGCAGCAACTTTCTCAACGGGAATCTGGGCCGTCCAGATATTGCCGGCCATTGTACCGATGCGGACGCCGAGTATCAGAAGCGGGTCTTCCACAAAGGCTGGCGCCACCTGCAGGAGTGCGCTGATATAGCGCTGGCCGGCGTACTCTTTATATACGTAGCCGGGTACGACGCCGTCCGGATATTTAGCGGATTGCTGGAGATAAATTTTGGTAAGTGGGGAAAGTTTCGGCAGTTGTGATTCCTGCGCGTACGTTGTAACCGCACAGGCAACTACCAAAGCAGCGAAAAGTAAACGCTTTATCATATCTCCAAAGATAAATGAATGATGCTGCTATTATTAGTAGGAGCAGCATTTTATAGCTTTATAATGGTTAGCGAAATGACAGTTCCTTCTGAAACACAAAAAGCCGCCGGTAATTACCAGCGGCTCCAGTTTTATCTGCAAACATGTGCAGTATTTGCCTGCGTGATTACTTCACTTCTTCATACTCGGCATCGGCTACATTGCCGTCATTACCACCTGCCGGCTGGCCTTGCTGCTGACCGCCCATTCCGTCTGCGCCCGGAGCGCCGCCATCTGCGCCTGCGTACATGTGCTGGCTGGCTGCCTGCCATGCAGCATTCAGCTTT
The DNA here is from genome assembly GCA_965246785.1 of Chitinophagaceae bacterium. Classification (GTDB taxonomy): domain Bacteria; phylum Bacteroidota; class Bacteroidia; order Chitinophagales; family Chitinophagaceae; genus UBA1952. The sequence continues at coordinate 153,584 of CBDFFM010000011.1, read as the reverse complement.
TCCATAGCGCTGTCAATGCCGGAGAGGTTTTCGCTTTTATGCGCTTCGCGGAGGTCATTGAGCGCGCTTTCAATGCTGCTCTTTTCGCCTGCGGGAATCTTATCGCCATAGTCTTTCAGTTGCTTTTCAGAGTTGAAAATCAGGCTGTCGGCCATGTTGAGCTTTTCTACGCGCTCACGTACTTCCTTATCGGCTGCTTCATTGGCCTTCGCTTCGTCCTTCATGCGCTCAATCTCTTCCTTGGAAAGGCCGGAGCCGGCTTCGATGCGGATGTTTTGCTGCTTGCCAGTGCCTTTGTCCTTCGCCGTTACGTTCAGGATGCCGTTGGCATCAATGTCAAACGTTACTTCAATCTGCGGTACGCCGCGTGGTGCTGATGGAATGCCGTCCAGGTTAAAGCGGCCGAGGTTCTTATTGTCCTTCGCCATTGGGCGCTCACCCTGCAGCACTACGAGGTCAACAGACGGCTGATTGTCAGCAGCAGTTGAGAAAGTTTCTGACTTCTTCGTAGGAATGGTGGTATTGCTTTCAATGAGCTTCGTCATCACGCCGCCCATGGTTTCAATCCCAAGGGAAAGCGGGGTAACATCCAGAAGCAATACATCCTTCACATCGCCGGTCAGTACGCCGCCCTGAATGGCTGCGCCAATGGCTACAACCTCATCAGGATTCACACTGCGGTTTGGCTTCTTGCCGAAGAACTTTTCTACGACTTCGCCCACCTTAGGGATGCGGGTAGAACCGCCCACCATGATTACTTCGTCAATCTCGGAAGTCTGCATGCCGGCGTCTTTCAGGGCCTTGCGGCAAGGCTCCAGCGTACGCTCCACGAGCTTGTCGGTGAGCTGCTCAAACTTCGCGCGGCTCAGCTTGCGAACAAGGTGCTTTGGCACGCCGTCAACGGCTGTGATATAAGGCAAGTTGATTTCCGTTTCCTGAGAAGAAGACAGCTCAATCTTAGCTTTCTCGGAAGCTTCCTTCAGGCGCTGCCAGCTCATTGGATCCTTATGCAGGTCAATGGCTTCATCCTTCTTGAATTCGTCAGCAAGCCAGTCCATGATTACCTTGTCAAAGTCATCGCCGCCGAGGTGCGTATCACCGTTGGTGCTCTTTACTTCAAAAACGCCATCGCCCAGTTCCAGAATTGAGATATCAAACGTACCGCCGCCGAGGTCAAACACGGCAATCTTAGAATCCTTGTGCTGCTTGTCAAGGCCATAGGCCAGCGCTGCCGCTGTGGGCTCGTTGATGATGCGGCGAACAGTAAGACCGGCAATTTCGCCCGCTTCCTTAGTTGCCTGACGCTGGGCGTCATTAAAGTAAGCCGGAACGGTAATCACCGCCTCCTTCACTTCAGTGCCAAGAAAATCTTCGGCAGTTTTCTTCATCTTCTGAAGAATCATCGCAGAGATTTCCTGAGGCGTGTACGGGCGGCCGTCAATATCAACACGGGTTGTGTTGTTGTCGCCCTTCATCACCTGATAAGAGTTGTGCTTGATTTCTTCGCCTACTTCGTCAAAGCGGCGACCCATGTAGCGCTTAATGGACTGAATGGTCGCGGTCGGGTTGGTAATCGCCTGGCGCTTGGCCGGGTCGCCCACCTTGCGCTCGCCATTCTTAAGAAATGCTACAATGGAAGGCGTCGTGCGACGGCCTTCGTCGTTTGCGATTACAATTGGTTCGCCGCCTTCCATTACTGCTACGCAGGAGTTGGTGGTGCCGAGGTCTATACCGATAATTTTAGCCATATTTTTCTTGAATTATGAGTTATGAATGATAAATTATGTGTCTTGTCTGCCGCTTTAGGTCAATAAAAGTGCCACCTGAAGGTTTAGCGCAATATTGTCACCTGCCGCTGTCATTATGCAAGAAAAAGCCCCATTGCGGTGGCAATGGGGCAGAAAGTTTTAAAATTGGCTGCAAGGATGTCAATGGTCGGAGCGGCCGCGGAAGTTGAGCACCTTCGTGGCTTCGTTGTTAATCAGGGAATCCAGCGATGCATTGTCAATAGGGACTCGTCGCTGCATCCGCATTGCGCGGGAAGCAAACAGGCCATAGATATTCTGGCCTTTCCAGTTGGTGAAGATGGGTTTTATCTGGTCGGCTGTAAGGCCGCCCTGTGCACCATTAATTTGCTGAAAGGCGTAAAAATCGGGACTGCCGGCCCACACCGTGATGTCGGCGCTGTCCAGGAAGCGGCTTACGCCCGATGGCGCCTGGCCTATGGCTTCGCGTAGAAAGCCGTAGAAGGCGCGCTGGGCCACCGTGAGCACAAGGCCTTCTTTGCCGTCAATGCGCGGCGCGGAGGCAAACTTCCAATCAGCGGAGCGGTCTGTCTGTACGCCCGCAGCAGATTGATCAACCCAGTGAAAGGTGATGATGCCTTCAAAGAACTGAGCATTCGGCGGCACCTTTAGGCTAACGGTAAAGTTGTTGTTGTCCCGCACGGCCGGGAAGGAAATGACAGCACTCTGGACAAAGTCATATACAACGAAGCCTGAAGCTACTACCGGCGTTTCGGCAGAGTCTTTCTCACCGCTGACGGCATTTTCAAGTACGAGCCGGTAGCGGACAGCAGCGTCGGGGTTCAGGGAGCGCTTCGTTTTGTAGGCGTAGTTGGGCTTATTGTAGAAGACACCGCTGTCCTTACGGTAGCCTTCAGTATTGAGGTCAACGCGTTGCAACACTTCATTGGCGGTAATGATGCCACTGGTTACTTCGCGCAGTGTGACGGTGATTGTGTTGGGAGCGTAGAAAAGAGAGTCAGACGCATTGGCCACCAAATCAATGGCGCTGGCGTTCTCGTCATAATATGCCTTCTGAATACGGATGTAATGGGCCGTATCGTCCATATTCATCAGGCCATACGCTACCGTTACCAGCTTATAGGGCGCTCCCACCTTGAAATCTTCAGAGCAGGAGGCGAAAAGTGCAAAGAGAGGCAGGCACCAAAGCAGGCATTTGCGTATAAATCGGGGCATAAGGAACTCAGAAAATAATAGGATGCACAAAGATAGGGGAATGCACAGCGGGCCATCAGAAACGCGGCGCGACCTCAAATAGTATAGGCGAAGGCTTGCCCGCCCGCTTACTTTTGCCCCTTTCAATACCGCATTTTGCTCATGATGCTCGCCTCCCAGATAAAATCCGCCGCTGCCGCCGCCCTTCAGTCTCTTTTCCCGGATGCAACTATTGACGCCGGGCAAATCACCATTAATCTCACAAAGCCGGAGTTTTCCGGTCATTATACCGTTGTCCTCTTCCCGTTTGTAAAGTCGTTGCGCATGAAGCCGGCGGATTTAGGTGCGCAGCTCGGCGACTATTTGCTTAAGAATACAGACTTATTTACCGCCCACGAGACGGTTTCCGGCTTTCTGAATCTGACGGTGAAAGACGCTTTCTGGCCTGCCTTCCTCCTGAACAATTTCAACAATACCCTTTACGGCGAATGTCCGAAGACGGACTTCCGGGTGATGGTGGAGTATTCTTCCCCCAATACCAACAAGCCCATCCACTTCGGCCACCTGCGCAACAACTTTCTCGGCTTCTCTGTCTCCAACATCCTCAGGAGCCAGGGGCAGCAGGTGGTGATGGCGAACCTTGTCAATGACCGCGGCATCCATATCTGCAAGAGCATGGTGGCCTGGCAGCGCTACGCGAATGGGGCCACGCCGGTGAGCGCCGGCATCAAAGGCGACCACCTCGTGGGCGATTATTACGTGCGCTTCAACGATGCTTTCAAGGAAGAAGTAGCAGCCCTGAAAGCCGGAGGAAAAGAAGAAGCGATTGCCGAGAAAGAAGCTCCAATCATGCAGGAAGCCCAGGCCATGCTCCGCCAATGGGAAGCCGGCGACCCTGCCGTCCGTGAGCTTTGGTCTAAGATGAATGGCTGGGTCTATGAAGGCTTCAAAGACACCTACGCCCGCAGCGGCATCCACTTTGATAAGTATTATTACGAGAGCGACACCTACCTCCTCGGCAAGCAGATTGTGGAAGACGGCCTGAAGCGCGGCATTCTTTTCAGGAAAGAAGATGGTTCCGTGTGGATAGACCTCACCGATGACGGCCTTGACCAAAAACTCCTCCTCCGCGGCGACGGCACGAGCGTCTATATGACACAGGACCTCGGCACCGCTAAGCTGAAGTATGACGACTATAAGCTGAACAAGAGCATCTACGTCATAGCCGATGAGCAGAACTACCACATGCAGGTGCTCCGCCTCATCATGAAAAAGCTGGACGAGCCTGCCGCCGATGGCATCTATCACCTTTCCTACGGCATGGTGGAGCTGCCCACGGGTCGCATGAAAAGCCGCGAAGGCACCGTGGTGGACGCCGACGATATGATGGATGAAATGATTGCCCTCGCAAAGGAACAAACCGAAGCTGCCGGCAAGACCGAAGGTTTTTCTCAGGCAGAATTGGATGCCCTCTACGAAATGATTGGCCTTGGCGCCCTCAAGTTTTACCTGCTGCGCGTGGAGCCGAAGAAGAAGATGATTTTTGACCCGAAGGAGAGCATTGACCTGCATGGCTACACCGCCACCTTCATCCAGTACGCGCACGCCCGCATCTGCTCCATTCTTCGCAAGGAAAGCCTCCCCCTCCTGCCCGACCGCACGCATTTCCAGCATTTCTCCCTCACGCAGCCGCTCACCAAAGGCGAGGGCGCGCTCCTCATTCTTTTAGAGCAATACCCTTCCATGACGGCCGCTTCCGCGAGCGAATACAATCCTTCCGTTCTCTGCAATTACGCCTTCTCCCTCGCGCAGGCTTTCAATTCTTTCTACGACGACAACTCAATCACCAAAGCGGAGAACGCCGAAAAGAAAGACCTCCGCCTCATGATCATCATCCTCACCGCGCAAGTATTGCGGCACAGCATGAATCTCCTCGGCATCCGCCTTCCCGAGAAAATGTAATTACTGCGTTACAAAACGCACCGCTTGGCTCAGCGGCGATGCGCCATAAGTCCCCGTTGCAAACACGCACACCTCATACGCCGTAGCCCGCGCCAGGCCCCGTATTTCCATCTTCCGCTGTCGACTGCTGTGGATGGCCGCCACCGGCGCGGCCTCTTCAAACAGCACCGTCCGGCCCACGTGCCGGCCCTCCCCCGCCCCTGCGCGGCTCACCAGCGCCGTGTAGCACACCGCCCCCTTCACCGCGCTCACCTTAAAGGCCACGCCCCCGCCATCGCTCAGCACCCGCACATCCTCCACCCGCGGCTGCTCCATCTGCGCCTCCTTGTGCCGCACCGGCACCCCCGCCAGCGGAAATCCCGACTTCAGGATGAGCGCCTCATTGCCGTAGGCAATATGGTTCACGTAACGCGCCATCTTACGCAGGGCCGCCGTCAAATCCCGCCGCGCCCTTTGCTGGCGCGCCTTCGCCATTAAATCTCCGTGGTAAGACGCGTCAATCTGCGCCTCTAATTCCGCCACCATAGCCGCCAAATCTGTCATAGGCACATCCGGATTCGGGAAGTCCGGATTGCCATTCATCGCATTATGTACCTCGCGGCCAAAAGCTGCCAGGTTTGCCGAAGGCATGTAGGGTAATTTTATCAAGGCGGCAGCGGGACGAGGCATAGCGATGTGTTTTTTAGAAAGAGTAAGGTGTCTTTTAGCGATTTCCAACCGGAAATTTCGGATTTCCAATTGGAAATTCCTTTTTTCCAGTTGGAAATTATGGATTTTCTATTGGAAGAAGAGGATTTTCTATTGGAAATTTCCTATTTTCTAGTGGAAAAGCTGAATTTTCTATTGTAAAAACTGAATTTCCAATAGAAAATTAAAGATTTCCAGTTGTAAACTTAAGATTTCCAATTGTAAATCCCATTTTTCCAATAAGAAAAGCGGCAATTCCGCCCGGAACCGCCGCATAACCTCCCTCTAAAAACAATTTCTGAAAGGCCCCTTGCCCAATCTTTTGTCATCCCGGAACGGGAACTACTCGCCGGCAGGTGTATGTTACATACAAGTTCCCGTTCCGGGATGACAAAAGTCGCTGTAAGCCATCTTCCCACACAGGCGCTTGCCCAATTCACGCCGCCAAATGCGGCGCACCAAACATTACCACCCGAACGTATGCCCCAGCAGCCGACTTTCCAGCTTCCGGATGTGTTGATGCACCAATTCATAGCGCCCGCCCTTCTGAAGGAAGAAATGGTACGCGAGGGCCGTCTCCGGCTCAATCACAAAATACTCCTTCACGCCAAAACGCTCATAGAGCGCCTTCTTCGTCTCCAGGTCATACTTCCGGTCTTCGGAGAGTATTTCAATGATGATGTCCGGCACGCCCGTAATGCGGCGGTGGTCGGCGGTAAGCTTTTCAAGATTTTCCTGGAGAATGATGACAAGGTCTGGCTGCACCGCGTTTTTGCGGTCTCCGAGATAGACATCTACGGGCGCGTAGAACATCTCACCCTTCTTGCTTGCACGTAGAAACAGAAGAATTTCTGTGCCCAGGTCGCGGGATGTACGCTGATGTGGGAGGTCAGGTGCTGGGGGCATATAAAGGGTATTATTGATTAGCTCCACCCGCGTTCCCTGCGGGAATGATTCAAAAGCCTCCAGCGGGGTGCGGGGCGGGAGCATCGGCGGGTGATGGGCCTTCGTCATAAGGATAAAGCTAAAGATTTTTTACACCTCCGAAAGCGCTGCATAACGCCCCGCCCGCCATGCCGGCCACGCCGCCGCCAGAAGGCCCACGCCCAGCACCGTAAGCAGCACCACCGCCACATCCGCGCCATGAATATCCACCGGATAAGCGTCAATGATGAAGTCGCCGGACAGCTTCACCCAGCCCCAGTGTTGCTGCCCGAGGCAGAGCAGCCCGCCGGCCACGAGGCCGATGCCGCCCCCCACGGCTGCCCAGAGCATCCCTTCCAAAAGAAAGATGCGCCGGATAGCGCCGCGCCGCGCACCCATGGCGGTGAGGATGGCCATGTCGCGCCGCTTCTCAAGAATAAGCAGGGAGATGGCGCCAATCATATTGACCGACGCGATGAGGAGGATGAACAGGAGGATGGCATAGGTGGCCCACTTCTCCGTGCGCATGACGCCGTTAAGGGTGCGGTTTTGCTCATAGCGCGTCTCTACAATGAAGGCAGGGCCCATCAGGGCGCGCAAATCGCGCTGCACAGCGGCGGCATTTGCGCCGGGCGTAAGCTTCATTTCTATGGAAGAGACGCCGCCTTCCCGGCGGAAAAGCTCCTGCACGAGCGGCAGCGGCGCAAGCACGTAGCGGGTGTCAAATTCTTCCTGCACTTTGAAGATGCCGTCGGGCCGAAGCTCTAAAGTGCTGTAAGCATCCGTAGGGTTGAGCACGGGATTCTGCACCGCCCGGTTGGGATAGTTGAGGGTAATGCGGGAGAAGGGATTGTCGGGCTGAAGGCCGAGGCGCGCGGCAATATGCGCGCCCACAATGGCAGTAGGAATGCCGGCGGCGCTCACCGAATTGCGCCCCGCGGCGATGTAGGGCTTGAGGTCATTGACGCGGAAGTAATCGGGCGTAACGCCTTTCACGATTACTACGATTTGCTCCTCCTCGGTATGCACGAGCACATTATCCTCAATCACCGGCGCGATGGCGGCTATGTGCGGAATCGTCTCTATCCGCCTCAACTGCGCATCAGAAAGTGCGAAGAATTTCCCGCTCGCCGGCGTAATGCGCAGCTCGGAATAGAAGGCGGTGTAGAGATTTTGAATGACGCCCTCAAAGCCGTTAAAGACGGAGAAGAGCACCAGCATAGCCCCGCTCCCCACAGCCAGCGCCAGCATGGATATGCGCGAAAGCAGGGGCGCGGCATTGGCGCCGCGCTTCCCGCGCAGGTAGCGGAGGGCGATGGAGAGGGGGAGCATGAATTACTCTTCGCCCTTAATCTTCTTAAAGACTTCCTCCATCTTAAACACATAATCCAGCGTATCGTCAATGAAGAAGGATAGCTCGGGGATGCGGCGGAGCTGGTTTCTGACGCGCTGGCCGAGGGCGCCACGCCACTCGCCGGTGCGCTCTCTGACGGCCTTGAGCAGTTCCTGCGGGTCTTTGATTTGAAAAAGGGATAGATAGATGCGCGCCTCCATCAGGTCTGGGGTGACGGCTACCTTGGAGATGCTCACCATGCCGCCGTCTATGATGTTGACGCCCTCACGCAGGAAAATGCCGCTCATTTCCTGCTGTATGAGCTGGCCTACCTGCTTCTGGCGCTTGGATTCTTCCATGATTTTGATGCTTTTGAGCGTAAGGGTATAAAGGTAGCTTAAACGCAGCCCGCGGCCTTTTTACCGCAGGCGGACGCATGGGGCTTTGCGTTGCTTTATTTTTGGCATCAGGAAATAAAATTCCGCGCCACTCCATGAAACATTTGCTACTGCCTATTGCCGCGTGCGCACTGCTGTTTAATGCCTGTAAGGAAACAGGGCCTGCCATAGACTTCGGGCCTGCGGCGAAGGATACTGCCTATATGGCCACTGTTGAGGTACCGCAGCAGCGGGTGGTGGTGATGGAGGAGTTTACGGGGGTAAGTTGCTCGCCATGCTTTTTGGCGCACAAAACGCTTAAAGCAATAGAGGAGAAGTATCCGAACCGGATAGCAATTTTAGGATTGCAGGTTTTCGGGCCTGCTCAGTCAAAGCCATTGGATAGCAATTCATCACTCCATCCTGGAGTCGGTACGAGAAGCGACAATCGCACCTCAAAGGGCACAGAACTCGGCACAGACCTTTACGGCGGCATCGGCACACTACCTCAAGTCGGAATTGATAGAACTGTCAATAGTGTTAAGTCAAGTTTATTGTATGATGACCGTAAAACATGGGCATCCACAATAGATAATAGAATTGCCAAGCCAACTTACGCCAACGTAACCATCACAAGCAGCTACACCGACAATAATCGGCAAGCCATAATTAAGGTGCGCGTAGCCTACACGCAGGCGGTAGCCAAGACGCAGGTGCTGAACGTAGCCATCATTGAAAACAACATCGTTGACGCGCAGGAAGGTGGCGATACAGTTGACTATACAGCCAATTACACGCACAACCACGTCTTCCGGGATATGCTCACAGCATCCACCGGCAGCACCATCCTCTCCGGCATAGCTACCAAGAATCCCGGCCAGGTCTATGAGCGCACCTTCGTTTACAATGTTGACCCTGCCTGGAATGTAGATAACTGTCAGATTGTGGCCTACGTTTCCAACAACGAAGGCACAGATAAAGAAACCGTACAGGGCGCCGAGGCGCATCTTAAGTAATCATTTCGCCCCATCGTCCGTTACTTTTGCCCCCGTCTCCGGATGGGGGCATTTTTATACGCCTCATGAACTACATTTTTCGGCGCTTAGGCCTTCCGCTGGCCCTCCTCTGCGGCCTTGCCGCCTGCAAGGATAATACTGATGGCAGCGACGGCCAGGCCGGAGGAAAGGATACCGCCGCTGCCCTGGCCGTAAGCGCCGCCACCTTCAACGCCGATACTGCTTATGCTTACGTAGCTACTCAGGCGGCCCTCGGCCCCCGCACACCCGGCTCTAAAGCACAGCGCGATTGCGCGGCATGGATGCAGGCTCATCTCAACGCCTTCTGCGATACCGTCTATCGCCAGGAAGCAACAGTAAAAGGCGGAGATGGCAAGAAGCTGCCTTGCATTAACCTCATAGGCTCCATCAACCCGGCGGCGCAAAGGCGCATCCTGCTGCTCACCCACTGGGACAGCCGCCCCTGGGCAGATGAGGATACAAAGGACAAAGACAAACCCATCATAGCCGCCGACGATGCCGGCAGCGGCGTAGGCGTGCTGCTGGAGCTGGCCCGCGCTCTGAAAGGGAAGCCCCTACCCGCCTCCCTCGGCGTGGACATCTTTTTTACAGACGTAGAAGACTACGGCAAGAGCGAATGGGGCGATTCCTCCTACTGCCTCGGCACCCAATACTGGGCGCGGCACCCGCATGTGCCCGGCTACAAGGCCACCTACGGCATCCTGCTGGATATGGTGGGCGGGCGCGGCAGCCGCTTCCCGATGGAGGCCGTCTCCACACAGTATGCGCCCGATGTGCAGCGGCGGGTGTGGAATGCTGCTAACACGGCGGGCTACTCTTCTTTCTTCCCTTATGCCCACGGCGGCGGCATCACCGATGACCATAAGTTCGTCATTGAGCTTACCGGCATCCCAACAATAGATATTATTGCCTTGCGCGATGCGCCCAGCCCCTTCGCAGCACACTGGCACACGCACAACGACAATATGCAAATCATAGACAAGGCCACGCTCCAGGCCGTAGGCCAGACGCTGTTGCAGACGCTTGCGGAAGAAGGCGGAGCTATGTAACGCTCCAACAATCCAACGTTCCAACACTTGAAATACCGTACCGCAATACTCCTCGTCCTTGCCATCCTGCTTATTGACCAAGTGGTGAAGATTTACGTAAAGACCCACTTCTATCCCGGCCTCGCGGGGCAGGTTAATGTTGCCGGCGACTGGTTTAAGCTGCATTTTTTAGAAAACGAAGGCATGGCCTTCGGCATGAAGCTCTCGCAGAGCTTTTGGGGCAAGCTCGTGCTGACGCTATTCCGGCTCATAGCTGTAGTAATTGGCTTTTTTCTGCTCCGGCGACTCGTGCGCAGCGGCTACTCACGCGGCCTTATCATTTGCGGCGCGCTCATCCTGGCCGGCGCGGCGGGTAATCTGATTGACTCTATTTTCTACGGCGTTATCTTTTCAGAAAGCTCTTACCACATTGCGAAGTTTGTTCCCTGGGGCACAGGATATGCACCGCTTTTTCATGGAAAAGTTGTGGACATGCTGTACTTCCCGTTAGTGCACGGGCATTACCCAAGCTGGTTTCCGGTGATTGGCGGGCGGGAGTTTGAGTTTTTTGAGCCGGTGTTCAATATCGCGGATGCCGCTATTTCCGTGGGTGTGCTGGTGCTGGTGTTTTTTCAAAAGAGGCTCCTGCGGAAGCCATACGCGCATGAGCATATGCAAAGAGAACAGCCAATCATTACGCCTTCTTAAATCCTTCCGTCATGGCAGTGCTCATTCCCGTCAATGCCCAGATAGCCGGTCGCAGCTACCGCATCCGCGTTGCGCCGGAAGATGAGGGCTTTGTGCGCGCCGCGCTGAAGCGCGTGAACGGACAGCTTGCAGAATTGCGCCGCACCTATGCTGGTAAAGACGAGCAGGATTTCGTAGCCATGGCACTGCTGATGTATGCAGTGGACAAGCGTGGGAGCAATTCCATAGCCTTGATGGAAGAAGAGCTGGATACATTGAGCCGGAAAATTGAAATTGCTTTAGGGTAACGGCACCCTCACCCGTTGGGCAAAGCCTCCAGCAACACCTCCATGCGGCTGCCGCGCGAGCCTTTGATGAGAATGGACGCGCCTGTTGGCAGATTGCTCCCGACCCACTCCGCGGCCTCAGCTGAGGTGGCAAACCAGTGATGGCTACCTTTCATTACCTTAAATTCCGGCCCTACTAGCAGCAATTCTTCCCATGGACCGCTTTCGGCCAGTGCAATCAGCTCGCGGTGCTCTTTTTCGGCCTCCTCCCCCATTTCCTTCATACCGCCAATCCAGAGGCGCTTGTGCGGCAGGCCGGACGCTGCGAAAGCCTCGATCGCGGCCTTCATACTTGTAGGGTTGGCGTTGTAGGCGTCCAGAATCACCTGATTGCTGCCGCGCTTCAGCCATTGGGAGCGGCTGTTGTCGGGATTGTAGGCAGCCAGCGCATCGGCAATGTCGTCCAGCGGGACACCATTGGAAAGGCCGACAGCCAGCGCGCTCATCACATTGGGAAAGTTATAGGCACCGACTAGATTCGTCTTTAAGCGCCTTCCCTCAAAGTCAACGCCCAGAAAGATGCCATCCATTGCCGGCTTGCCGGAATAATCCGCTTCTCCCTCGCCGTAGGTGATTTGCTGCGCAATGCCGCGGGTCATGTCTTCTAAATAGTCTAAATCTGCATTCCTGTAAATAGCGCCGCTGTTCGCCCGCAGGTAATCATACAGCTCGCCTTTGCCCTTGCGCACGCCTTCCACGCCGCCGAAACCTTCTATGTGCGCCTTGCCGCAGTTGGTAATGAGGCCGTGCGTTGGCGCGGCAATGGCGCAATAGGAAGCAATTTCCTTTTGGTGGTTGGCGCCCATTTCAATGACGGCGAACTCCACGTCCGCCTTAATAGAAAGCAGGGTCAGTGGTACGCCGATGTGGTTATTCAGGTTGCCGGAGGTGGCGTAAGTCGTGAACTTTTTGCGCATTACAGCTGTAATCAGCTCCTTGGTCGTCGTCTTGCCATTGGAGCCGGTGATGGCGAGGAAGGGAACAGAAAACTGGCGGCGGTGATGGCGGGCCAGTTCCTGAAGCGTCGTCAGCACGTCTTCTACAAGGATGCATCGCTCGTCTGTCTTGTAAGCTGCTTCGTCAATGACTGCGTAAGCCGCGCCTGCATCTAAAGCCGACTGCGCAAAGGCATTACCGTTGAAAGAGGGGCCTTTGAGCGCGAAAAACAGGTTGCCCGCCACCAGTCTTCGGGTGTCTGTCCGGACGGATGGATTGGCGGTATAGATTTCGTACAGAGCTTCGATGCGCATGGGACGATAAAAGTAGGATGGCAGAAGGTTTTACCGCAAAGGCGCTAAGCCGCTAAGTCTTTTCTCCCTTAGAATTTCTTCGCGCCTTTGCGGCGCTGCGGTTTAATAGCCAATCCGCCCCTTTTTCCCCACCTTTGCGCAAATCCACCTAAACGCACCCGCTACTACATAAATATGGGCTTGTTCAACTTCCTGACGCAGGAAATCGCCATAGACCTCGGTACCGCCAATACCTTAATCATTCATAATGACCAGGTAGTAGTGGACGAGCCGTCCATCGTAGCCATCGACCGCTCGTCTAATCGCATCGTGGCGGTGGGCAAGAAGGCGATGATGATGCACGAGAAGACACACGAGAATCTCAAAACCATCCGCCCGCTTAAAGACGGCGTAATTGCCGACTTTAACGCTGCCGAGGGCATGATACGCGAGATGATTAAGCTCGTGCTGCCCAAAAAGCCGCTCTTCCCGCCGGCCTGGCGCATGGTCATCTGCATTCCTTCTTCTATCACGGAAGTTGAAAAGCGGGCCGTCCGTGACAGCGCCAATGCTTCCGGCGCGCGCGAGGTATTTATGATCCACGAGCCGATGGCGGCGGCACTGGGCATCGGCATTGATGTGGAGGAGCCGACGGGCAATATGATTATTGACATCGGCGGCGGCACGACGGGCATTTCCGTCATTGCGCTGGCCGGCATCGTGTGCGACCAGAGCATCCGCATTGCGGGTGATGAGTTTACGGCAGACATCATGGAAGCCATGCGCCGCTACCACAGCCTGATGATTGGTGAGCGCACGGCGGAGCAAATCAAAATCCACGTGGGCTCCGCGCTGAAGGAATTAGACACGCCGCCCGACGAGATTGCCGTGAATGGCCGCGACCTCGTTACCGGCATTCCAAAGCAAATCATGGTGAGCTATCAGGAAGTCGCTGAAGCGCTGGACAAGTCTATTTTCAAGATTGAAGAAGCCATCCTGAAAGCCCTGGAAAGCACACCGCCTGAGTTGGCTGCCGACATCTACCGCCGCGGCCTGTACCTGACCGGCGGCGGCGCTTTGCTGCGCGGGCTGGATAAGCGCATCGCCGCCAAGATTAAGCTTCCCGTTCATGTAGCCGAAGACCCGCTTCGCGCTGTTGTGCGTGGTACCGGGATGGCATTGAAGAATATCCAGAAGATGCCGTTCCTGATGAAATAAGCTGTGCGGAATTTCATTCGCTTTGTCAGAAGGTTCTTCAACCTCATACTTTTCATCGCCCTGGAAGTCGTGTGCGCCATCCTCATCGCGCGCACCAATACCATCCAGGGCAATGACCTCCTTTCCTCCTCCAACGCCGTCTCCGGCTTCCTGTATCAGCGCCAGAGCGCCCTTGTTTACTACTTCGGCCTCGGGGCTATGAATGATTCCCTGCTGCGGGAAAACATGCGCCTGCACGAAGCCCTCGCCCGCCTCCGCTACTCCACCGATACCCTGCACGACAGCCTCGTAACACGTCCCGTAGCCGCCATAGATTCCGGCAAAAAGATTGAGTACGCCCACTACATCTTCCGCAGCGCCCGCGTTATCAACAATAGCGTCGCCCAACGCAACAACTACCTCACACTTTCGCGCGGCCACAACGATGGTGTGCATAAAGACATGGCCGTCATCTCCGGCACGGGCGTGGTTGGCAAGGTCGTTCATACCTCCGCTCACTTCTCCACCGTTCTTTCGGTGCTTTCTTCCCTCCAGACTGTTTCTGCGCGGCTCAAAGACGGCACTACCGGGCAGGTAGCATGGGTCTGGGAAGGCCGCGCGCCCACGCCAGACATTGTTTACATGCCCGACGTGCCCGGTGAGATACCCATGCACCGCGGCGACTCCGTCTGGACCACCACTTATTCCTTCTTCCCGCCCGATGTGCTCATCGGCATCGTGGATAATGTGCTCATCGTCAAGAAAACCGGCAAGCGTGTCCTCTTTCTGCGCCCGGCCACCAATTTTCGTAAGCTCCAGTACGTGTATGTGGTGGAAAACACCTTTCAAAACGAGCAGAAAGCCTTAGAAACGCAAAACGCCACCGAGATTCCCAAACCAAAAGCCCCCGGCCGCCACAAAAGATGAGCATTCAGCTACGCAACTTCCTGCGCTTCTGGCTCATCATAGCCGTGCAGGTGCTTCTCAACAAAATCACCCTCCGCTGGTGGAGCGAGCCCGCCGGATTTCCCGTCTTCGTGCCCCTGCTCTACCCGCTTTTCATCCTACTGCTCCCCTTTGAGACCCCCGTCGCCCTCGCCCTCATCATCGGTGCCGTCACCGGCCTCACGGTGGATAGCCTCATGAACACCGGCGGCATGCACGCGATGGCCACCATCCTCATTGCCTACCTGCGGCCCAATGTGCTCGTCGCCCTCCTGCCCCGCGCGCTGGAAGATTATCCCGGGCAAAGCCCCAACGTAAAGAACATGGGCTGGCCCGCCTTCCTTACCTACGCCGCCTTCCTTATTGTGCTGCACCACGCCGTATTCTTCGCCGTGGAGATGTGGAGCTTCTCCAACTTCCTGATACTGCTGCTCAAGATTGTAGCCTCAGCGCTTACCTCCATGCTCTTTGTGATTGGGTATTTGCTGTTGTTTACACGGAGTGTGAGCGCAAGGGGCTGAGCGAGCAAAAAAAATCCCGGCGCTAAAGCCGGGATTTTTTTGCAGTATAGAATGCAGCTTCCTAATCGCTACTCCACAACTACCCTCCGCGTAATGTGCTCCCCGTCGGCCTCGATGTGCGCGAAGTAAATGCCGGGCGCTGGCTTATTCAAGCTCACTTCCTTAAACAGCTTCTTGCCGGGCTGCGCATATTGCTGCTGCCATACTACTTGCCCCAGCGCATTGCTTACGGTGATAGTGGCTTCTGCCAAAGGTTTAGCTGCGTCTAATGAAACGTTGAAGCGCCCGCCGCTTGCAGGATTGGGGAACAGGCCGAACGCAGTGATATTGTTCAGGCCGTCCACGCCGGATGTCACCAAGTCAAAGCCGATATCCATCATGCCGATATTGGTATTGCTAAACACGCGTATAGAATCACGATATCCGCCAATGGTTCTACGCTTGCCCGGCTGCCCGACATTAGTCTCCATAATATCAAAGCCTGTGGCGGTTGCATTAGGCCCCATAGCAAATTCTACTACGAACTTTTGCTCGGTTCTGTAGGTCCAGCTCCCGGTCGTAACAGGGATTTTTATCCATCTGCCTACACTGTCCGTTCCGGTTGCAGAAAAGTTAGCCGGGCCATAGAGCGTTGTAAGACCGGTCTTGAAAGTATCATAGGCATTATTGCCATGAGGATAGGTGCTGTCATTTGTGTAACCAATCTTCATGGTGAAGTATTCGTAGTTGACAGTATTGATACCAAGCGGATTGTTACCCACGCGGATGTAAACTGCTTTTACAGCACCTGCGGGCATTCCCGGGAAATTTGCAGGGTAATATATGGATTGCCATTTATAGCCGCCGGGAACGATACCAGTAAAAACTACTGATGAGGCAACACCCCCACCTGCGAAACTGGTAAATTGGTATTTTGGCAGTTGCGCGTGAGCAGAAACGGCGAATAGGGACAATACAAAGCCTGTCCATGCAATAATGCGTGACATAAATAAAGGGATTAAAAGGTTAGAGCTTGTTGAACTGCAGGGTGTAAGCGTGGAAACGGCCGCCTACGAGGCGTAGATAGTAATTACCAGAAGGTATGCTGATGATATTGACTGTATTAACAGCGGATAATATACCATGCAGCAATACTCGACCACCTACATCCACCACAGCATATTCGGCATTGTCTTCTATGCCACTTACATGCAGCTCACTCGTAGCCGGAACCGGAAATACAGCAGGCTCCGCGCGTGGCTGTTGCGGCTCATTGGCCTTACCCATTCTGAACGACATGGTATTGGGATGGCTGTACTTATAAACAACATCAGTGCCGTCGTACCATGCGCTTAATATGTCTGCACCGCTATTACTACAGTTGCTGATCGCAAAGTTTTTATTTATCTGCCCTCCGGTCCCGGAGATAGAATTACTATTTACCTGATACCATGTGGTGAAAGAGCCAAGTGCTCCGACTGTACCGCTGCCTCCGGTGGCAGAAGTGATATCGCGCGCATACACAGAACTGTTTGCGCTCATGCCGACCGTGTATTGATAGTTACCTATTTCCGACATGACAGTGTTGTTGCTGGCATATGGGCCTACGCATACGCAGGCGCTCATGCATAGGTAGGTCGGCATCAGGAACTGCGTGCCGCTGATGCTATAGCCGCCCGGATAGAGATTACTATACGCCCAAACCTCGTAAGGGCCATATGGGGCAGTTGTACCAGCCTGTATGTCGGCAGCCACCACGTACTTTACCTGACCGGTGGGATCGCCAATTCCGTAGCTTACGGCTTCAATTCTTGGCATATACACCACACCATGCTGTGAGCCTGTTAATGGCGTACCGGAAAATAAGGTGGAAGGATAACCGGACGAGCGTGCGAAGAGGGCGTCCCGGTCAAACTCATCCACAACAAGCGCGGAAGTCTGCGCAGATGGGGAAGACGCAACACCATATGTTACCTCGATAAACTTGTCTCCAAAGGTTGCACTCCATATACTTATGTCTGTAAAGCAAGCCACATCCGGAGTACGGCAATCACCTACGCCACCCAATGGTACAGAAGATGATAGTGGCGATGTAACACTGGCAGCATAACACATCAGTGTCTGTGAGTTGCCACTGCTCACGTTCTCGCTCCATACGATAGCAAACTCCCGCATGGCGGTAACGTTCATAAGGTTCACATTATTCTCTGACCACATGTCAATGTGCGGGTAACCATTGCACTTGGTGCTTATAGCGCCGCTGCTATATGCGGGCGTACTGTTGATGGCAAAGCTGCTGGTGCCAACGTTGTTCAGGTCGTAAATGCGGAAGTATAGGTTGTTGCCAATCACATAGGTTACCACTACTTTGTACAAAATAGTAGAAGTTCCGGAAGGCAGCGTGATAGAAGCTGCAACATCCGGCTGTTCCGCCCCGTTTGGCAGGAGGAGAGAGGAGGTGTTTCCTAACCAGTCTTCTGCAAATAAGCCGGCATTACCCGAGCCGCCACCGCTTCCTTCGCCCCAAACGATTGCCTTTACGACACTCAGATTTGGGTCTTGAAGCATGTCGCAATTGATTACGGGGTCTCCAAGAAGTCCTGTATAAGCACTCACTTCAGAGAAGCTAGTTGCAGGAATGATAGTTGCATCAGCACGCTTCGCAGGCAATGCAGACAGTAGCACAATGCTCATAGCAATGGCTACAATGCATAATTGCTTACGCCGTGTGTGTGTGTGTGTGTGTGTGTGGCGTCTTAATGCTTTGGCTTTAAAGGCGCGTCGGAGTACGGAGATGTTCTTCATGCTGGAGTTTTGATGGTTAGAAGATTTGCACAATGTAGGTAGGAAAATCCCACCACCTGCACCGTTTTTTAGCGGTGCGACAGCTTCGTGATAAGTATTGCTTGCGAGCTGTACTTTAATGATATAGAAGCGAAGTTCCCTCACAGGAATGTCCAATGGTGGTTATTGGAGACTTCTCTGTATAGCGCCAACTTATGATTCTCCAGAAATATCGGCATCATAGACCTACCTACCCATGCAGCGCCAGCACCGGCACATGCGCCAAGTGCAATACGCGGCTCGTATGGCTCTTATGGAACAGCCCGGCCCAGAAACCGTAGTGATGCGGCGCGAGCGCGAGCCAATCCATGCCGTGGGCATCCGCAAAAGCGGCAATAGCGGCATCCACCTCCCCTTCGCCGGATACTTCCGCATAGCTGGCGCTGATGCCGGTAAGCGCGCCTTCCAAAGCGGAGCCGGAGAAGGTGGCCGCATCCTCGCCGCCGGCAGTGACGTGCAAGACGGTTATCTGAAAGCCCAGCAGCCCCTGCAGCCGCAGCAAGGCGGCCACCGGAATGCCCTCGCGGATACTGCGGGCGTCGCATGCCAGGCACACCCGCTGTGGCCGGCTGAAGAAGCTTTTTGCGGAAACGGCCAGTACTGGCCCCGCACCTTCGCGGAGGAGGTCTGTGGTGGCGCTGCCCATCCATCCGCCTTCCTCGTCTTCCTTGTCACTGCCTACGATTGTCAGCAGGGGCGGGTTACGCTCGCATTCGTCGCCGAGCAGGTCGGCCATCATGCCGTAAGAAGCCTCTGAGGTAATCATAAGGGACGGGTGGCGACTTTGAATGCCGGCCACGGTGTTGGCAAGGCGGGCAGCGGCGGCATCGCGCACCTCACTGATGGGCACCAGCGGCATCGGCATCTCGCCCAGCGCTACGGGTACGGTATAAGCATGAATAACGCGCAGCGGAAGGCCGGCGGCTTCGGCAAGGGCGGCGGCATAATCCGCGGCGGCATCACCGCCATCGGCGGTATGAATGGCGGTGAGGATGTACGACATGGCTTGCAAGTTAGGCGGTAAGCCTTTGGAAAGAAAAAGGACACACGCGATGTATGTCCTGTATTATTCTTCCCCTTCCTGCGGCCGCTTAAAGATGTGGAGCGCCTTCCCGATCACCTGCCCAATGGTGATGAAGAAAATCTTAAAGTCCAGCCAGCCGCTGCGGTGCTTCAGGTAGTAGATGTCCCACTGGATGCGCTTTCGCAGGTGGCGCTCCTCGCTGATCTCGCCAATGTATCCCTTAATCTGAGCCATACCCGTCATACCAGGCACGGCATTGTGGCGCAGGTTGTAGTAGGGGATGCTCTTGGCGTAATAGCGGGTATGATAAAGCATGTGCGGCCGGGGGCCGATGATGCTCATATCGCCGAGCAGGACGTTGAAAAGCTGGGGCAGCTCATCCAAATGGGTGGCGCGTAAGAAATGGCCCACCGGCGTAATGCGCGGGTCGCGATGCGTAGCCTGCGCCGTGTGAGCATCATTGTTCACATACATCGTGCGGAACTTATAGCAGTCAAACTCCAGCCCGAGGTAGCCCGTACGCTCCTGGATAAAGAGCACCGGCCCCCTTGAGGTGAGCTTAATAAGCAGTGCAATGATGGGATAAAGCCAGGAGAGCACGCACACGATGATGGCAAAGGATAGAACGACATCAAAGACACGCTTAATCGTCAGGTAAGCGGCCGGCGGGTCGTCAACAAGATAGCGCTGGTTAATCTCCCCGAACATCTCCCGCAGGCCGCCAATCTCGGTCTGAACCGGAGCACGGAGGGGCGCAGGCGTCCGTCTGTTGGGGAGTTGGATGATCATGGCAGGGATGGGACGTGGGCATCTGGAAAATGCCGCTCAGGCCGTCGTAATTCTTGTGCCGCGAATGTCCGAAATTATCTTTTAATTACGTTTTGGGAATGTGTAAAGAAGGCGTTTTTTCACCCCCTTTAACACCCGCCCAGAAAAGGGCGCTGAAGAAACAGTAGTAAATCACGCCGGCCTGCGTCTGCAAGGCGGATTCCTGCAGGAAAAACAGAATAGCGCTCAGATGGAATAGCGCAAACGCCCAGGCCGCCGCCCCCATCGCCCGTAGGCGGAACATCGGCCCGACGGCCAGTACCAGAAAAATAACGAAGCCCGGCAGCCCGAACATGAGCAGGGATTGCAGGTACATGTTGTGCAGGTTCACCTTGTAAAGCGTTGAGCGTTGCGGACTGTGCTCCTCCAGGTAGGGAATGCCGTGGCTCATGATGCGGGCATTCTGATAGGTATGCGCATCGCCATTGCCGGTGCCGCGCCACCAGAGGTGGTGCAGTTCCATATTCTCTAGCGCCATGCGCCATACGAAGAGGCGCAGCGTCAGGTTAGTCCAGTGTGGCTCGTCGCCGGCGTAGTCTTCCTTCGTGACGGTGCTCAAATCCGGATGCATCACATCGGTGAAGCGCTTATGAATCGGGTTTTGCGTGCGCCCTAGCACATATAGGCCACCCAAACCGATGCCAATTGCCAGCAACGGCACAGCGAGCCACAGCCGGTAGCGCCGGAACAGCTGCAGTCCGAATGCGGGAATAATGAGCAGCAGATAAAACACGAGCGCCAGCCGGGATGCAAGTAGCAGTAATACACCCGACAGGAACAGGACGACAATCCAGCGCGCCCAAACCACCCAGCGGAAGCCGGCTTCCCGCCAGGGAAAAAGCAGCAGCGCTGCCAGCGCTCCGCAGGCATACCACGCCATATACACGGCATTAGCGTCAAAGCCGCGTGGCAATTCATGGTAAAAGAAGTGGCTGAGCAGGTGCTCTTCCCGCCAGTAACCGTAAGCATTCCAAAGGCAGATGCCCAGCACAATCGTCAGCCCGGCGATAAAGCTGCCGAGAATAGCCGCCATACCGCGCAGGGAATACCTATAGCCGGCCCCGATTAAAAAGGGCAAAAGGATATAACTCAGCTTACCGACCGTGTCAAAAAGCGACTGGTCTTTATCAATGCTATAAAAATAAGCAGCGGCATGGAGCGCGAAGTACGCCACCCAAAGCCACGAAGGAATGCTCCTGCCGAAGCGCCGGAGCGTATCGCGGTAGTTACCGCCTGCGAGCCAGCACAGCGCCAGCAGCCAGATACAGATGGTGGCGTACTGAAAGGGGAAGGGAATGCAGAAAGCCAGCGCGCAGCAGCCGGCCAGCGGCAGGCAGGATAACCAACGGGCTTTCGGCATGGAGAAACAAATGTAGCCGCCTGCGCAGCAAGGAGCAAAATGGCAGCCCCGTTCTAACACTACCTTAGCCGCGGAAGTAAAAAAACTGAAGCCCGTCGCCATATGGAACAAGCCACCGGCCAGCACCAATCGGAAGCCCCGCTGTGGTCGGTGATGATTCCGACCTTCAATTCAGCGAAGTACCTGCGGCAGACTTTGGAGAGCGTTTTGGCGCAAGCGGCGGATATGTCCCTTCAGTTCTGCGTGGTGGACAATGGCTCTATGGATGAGACGGAAGCCATTGTGCAGGAGGCCGGCGCAGGCCGCACTCATTTTATGAGGAACGACCGCAACTGGGGCGTGATGGGGAACTTCAATCGCTGCGTGGCGCTGGCGAAAGGCCGGCTCGTCCACATCCTTAATTCCGACGATCTTGTACTGCCAGGATTTTATAAAGCATATGAAGAATCCTTTCGCACACACGAGGACGTTTATATCATCACCAGTAATTCAGAATTAATTGATGATGGCGGACGGCATTTGGGCTTCACTACTCCACTGCCACACCTGAGCAAGCCGGCCAATGCCGTGGATGACTTTATGCGCATTAATCCTGTGCGCACTCCGGCTGTTGTAGTGCGCCGGGAGGCTTATGAGCGCCTTGGCGCCTTCAATACCACGCTGCCGCAATGCGGCGACTGGGATATGTGGGTGCGGGTGATACACGCCTTTAAAGGCCTCCACCTGAACCAAGTGCTTACGCAATACCGCGAGCATAGCGATAATGCCAGCAGTAAGGTCTATCAGTCCGGCGAAAATATCTTGGACACCGAGCGGCTGTTCCGGCTCTTTGAGGAGCGCGGCTACCCGATTATGAAGAAGGATGCTTACGGCTGGCTTGCCGGAGCCGCTTTTGAGCAGTACCTGAATCTGAAAAAGCGCGGAAATGCATCCGCGCCGGGGCTACAGGCGATATTTGAGCGGCTGAACGGCGTCTACAAAGCCGAGGCAAGCGGGCCGGAGCGGCTGAAGGCGGCACTGAAAAGGAAATTTTTACTGCTTAAATGCAGCCTGGGAAAATAGCGCCGGCAATAAAAAAGACCTCACAGGTATGGGCATCGCGCTGCGGCAATCACTGCAAACAACCGTCTTCATCCTGGCCGGCACGGCCATAGGTGCGACGGTAACATTCCTGCAACCGGCCTTTCTGTCTAGGATGGCGCTGGGCGTGAGCCGCAACATGATTAACAGCGGCACTGTCACGCAGTCGGCCATCCTGCTGGGCTTTCATACGGTAGTCATCACCTTTCTGCCGCGCTACACTTTGGAAAGCCCGCAGCGGAAAGTTCTGCTTACCGTAGGGCTCATAATGCCACTGCTGGTGGGCGGCCTGCTGTGCATTCCCTACTTCCTGCTGCGCAGCTGGATTGTGTCTCATTACCAGGTTCAGGACAGGCCGCTGCTGCTACGCTACTATGCCCTTCTGCCGCTGCTAACAGTTACGTGGAGCTACATGACGGTATTAGAAAGCTATCTCGCTACAAGGCTGAAGGTCGCCGCATCTTCCTTTGCGCGAGAACTTTTGCCACGGGCGCTTAATGCGCTGCTCCTCGCGCTTTTCGCTGCCGGTCTCATTCATCTGGATGGCTTCATGGCCGGAACGGCGCTGATGTACGCGCCCGCCGTTGCGCTGATGCTGCTAATCGCCTTGCGCAGCAAAGACTTTTGCCTGTCAATCAACTGGCAATGTCTGAGCAGGGCGGAATGGCGGGAAGCCGCGCGGTTTTCGTGGTATCACCTGCTGGCCGGCATCACCTTTCAACTCATCGGCTTTATGGATGCGCTCATGCTGGCGCCTCTGGATAAGAACGGTGTTGCCTCGGTAGCTGTATATACGATTGCGGTGCTGGCGGCCTCCTTTGCCATGATTCCTTACCGCGCTATTTCCTCTTCTGTCTCCCCGCTGCTTAACCGGGCCTTTATTGAGGGCGATGAGGCACGCATACATGATATCTTTCATCGCGCCGGTACCAATATGACGCTTGCGGGCATCTTCATGGCTGTTCTCATAGGCTGCAACCTGCACAACATGCTACGCCTCCTTCCGGCGGGAGAAGGCTACGAAGCAGCCGCACCGCTCGCACTCATCTTGATGGCCGGCCGGATGGCGGATATTTTTACCGGGCTGAACAATGAGTTGCTCAGCATTTCCAGCCATTACCGGTTTTTATTCCGCGCTTCCGCAGTACTGCTGGTGGTGTTCATAGCGCTCAACCGTTTTCTGATTCCGCAGTACAGCTTTTACGGGGCGGCGTGGGGTGCGGCGCTTTCGCTGACGCTTTACAACGTTGCCAAATCGATCTTCCTGTACCGCAAGTATAAGCTGCTGCCTTTCACCCGGCAAACGCCTTTGGCATTTGCCGCCGGAGTGGGTGCGGCACTTTGCGGCTATTTTTGGCCGGCAATAGACAATGTATTTGCCGATGCGGCGCTGCGGTGCATTATCATTTCGGTTGTTTTTGGAACGCTCGTTGTTCTGTTCCGCGCTTCTGAGGATGTAACGAATATTGTAGCAAAGCTTCGTTCAAAGCGGTGAGATTTTCTTCTGAGTAAAATGGCAAACAAGCCCGAAACGCTCCGCATTTCCGTAGCGATGGCCACCTACAATGGTGCGCCGTATCTCGCGGAGCAGTTGGATTCCATTCTGGACCAAAGCATGCTGCCGGAAGAAATTATCGTCTGTGATGACGGCTCCACCGACAGCACGCAAGACATCCTCAACCGATACGCGGCAAAAGGGATGCTTCGCTTTTTTCAAAATGACCGCTCCCTAGGGATTGCCCAAAACTTCCGCCGCGCGGTGAGCCTTTGCAAAGGGGGTAACTACATCGCTTTCGCAGACCAGGATGATGTATGGCTGCCCGAAAAGCTGCAAGCGGGATATGATGTCTTGCTTGCTATTGACGATAGGAAGACGCCCGCTATTTCTTTCCACGACCTTACCCTTGTGGACGAAAGCTTGGCCCAGCTGCAGCCCTCCTTCTGGGATGTGCTGAATGTAGCTCCCGCACATGAAACCTTCCACTCGATGCTTTTCGGCAACATCATCACCGGCTGCACCGTAATGATGAACGATGCTATGCGCCAACGCTTCTGCTCGCTTCCGGCTGACCCGCGCGCCGGGATGCACGATGCCTGGCTCGGATTGATAGCTTACGGGCTGGGCCGCCACGCGGCGGTGCAGGAGCGGCTGATACTTTACCGGCAGCATGGCCGCAACGCCACCTTTGATACGAACCGGAAAAAGTCTCCGATGGACAGGATAAAGCAGGCCGGTCAGCAACTTGCCGCCAACCGGGATTACCTCAAAAAAGAGCTGGCGCAGGCTGAGCTTTTCAGGGAAAGCTTCAGCAATGAGCTTCCTGCGGAGATGCTCACAATGCTGGACGAATTTCTGGCTTTACGCTCCGCATCCTTTTGGCGCAAAAAATATAGCAGTATCCTTGCGCGGCGCTACCGCCTTTCCAAAACGAAAACCTGATAAGCCATGGCCGCCGCCTTCTTTGCGCTGCTTATAGCCCTGCAGTATGGCATCACCATCTGGGCTATCCGTACGCGGCGGTACGACTATCTTATCTGCGTCTATATCTGCTCGCTGTTCAGCTACGATTTTGTTTTCATCAACGCGTCTTACCACCTGCCCAAATCGGCAGTGGCATTGCTGAAGCCGTACAGCGAATACCTCATCGCTTACTTCCTGTATCACCTCTACATCCGGCAGCGGCAGCGCATCTCGCCTGCCAATCCGATGGATGGCTACCTCATCTGGCTCATCGCCGTACCCACGCTTGCGGTGCTCCTTGCCAATGACCTGCTGCAGCACCGCGCTCCAGGCGATACGGTGCTGGGCCTGCGGCTTTACCTCGTGCCGCTCGTGCTCGGCTACCTGCTGTACCGCTGCGGCATCCTGCAGCGCGTGCATCATCTTGCTATTGTCAATACGATTTTCGTTTGCTCCATCGCTTCCGGCATTTACGGCTTCTTTCAAAAGGAGTGGTTCAACGGCGATGTACAATCGCTGTGGTTCCATAAGTTCTTCAATCGCTACGCGCAAAACCCGATTGACTATGGCCCGGCTAACTTCATCCGCGACCGCCAATTGAGGGTAACAGGCTACTTCGTCAGCCCTATCACTTATTCAGTGGCGTTCTGCCTGCCCATCCTGCTCCTCTTCACAATGCTCGCCGATTCCTTCCACCGAATGACGGGACACGTGCGCTTCCTGCTGCTTTCCATGCTTGCTTTCTTCCTGTACTTTCAATGGCAGTCGGTAACGCGCATCGGCCTCATCGTGGATACTATCGGACTGGCCATCATTATCCTTGCGAAGCCTCAAACGCCCGAAGCTCTTTTGGCTGGCAGCCATTCCGGCGGGCGTGGTGGCGGCTACATTTCGGCACACTGCTGCTTAAGAAAACCGCCGATGCATCCGCCTTAGGCCGCGTAGAGCAGTACAAGGCTTTTTTGCAGCACTTCCGCTTCTTCCGGACTGGGCTTTAATCACGAATTGGTGCGCACGCACTTTGATACCTGGTTCGTGTCGCTTGGCCTGCTGTACGGCGTTTTCGTCATCTTCCCGCTGCTGTTTCTGTTCCGGACTTTTAAGGCCGCCTATCGCATTGTGCGGGCATCGGAGGCGGAATTATCTGCTGGAGGGCGCTTACTTTTCCGGCCTTACGTTTATCTATACCTTCTGCTTCCAGTTCATGGCCGGCTCAACGCCGTACCATCTATTCTTCTTTCTACTCTTCGTCATCTTAGCGCATGACAACTCCACGCAGGCCCGCCCCCTCAAGGCTGCTGATTATCGTCTTATACCGTACTGAGCTGCGCCGATGCCCAGACGTGGCAATCGCTCGTAGTCTGCCGTGAAGTATTGGGCGAAAGCGATAAGCTGGTGCTCTGGGACAATAGCCCGGAGCCGCTTTTGGAAGAAGAATTAGTAGCCGCGCACCCGCAGTTCCCCTGCCGTCTTGAATACCGGCACACGCCGGAAAACATGTCGCTTGCTGCCATTTACAATAGCGCGCTTGCCGCCAATTCCGGCTACGATATGCTGCACCTTTTTGACCAGGATAGCAGCTTCGGCCCGGCCTACTTTAAAACGATTGCCGCTGCCGCGAATGCGCATCCGGAGGTGAATCTTTTCCTGCCGCTCATCCGCTGCAGCGGACTGCTCATCTCGCCGGGGCATTTTTTTCTTTTTAAGGGGAAGTATTGGGCTGCGCCAAAGACAGGCTTAGTAACGGCAAAGAATAACGTAGCTATTGCCAGTGGAATGGCAATCTGTACAGGCTATCTCAAAACCTTCGGCGGCTTTGAAGAGCGGCTGAAACTCTATGGCATTGACACCAACTTCATGCTGCGCTACGCGCGGGACAACCAATTTTTTTACGTTATTGATGCCGGGTTTGAGCATGACGTAGCCGAGCATAAGGCCGAAAGCCGCGAAGTAAAGAAGCGCCGCTTTGCGGATTTCAAACAGTCGTCGCTCATCAACGCGAAGCTTTTCCCCGCTGCCGGTGCGCTTGCTGACGCGGCTGTTCCTGTGGTATCGTACGATGCAGTTTTAAAGACAAGCACGACCGTATCTTGCCGCCACAATCACCCGCCGGAAAAATGACCATCGCCTTCATAGCCCGCAGTACGCTCTACAGTACACCCGGCGGCGATACGAAGCAGCTTGAGCTGACGGCGCATTACCTGAGGCAGCTTGGCGTGACCGTGGACATTATTCTCACCAATCAGCCAATAGACTACATCCGCTACGAACTGCTGCACTTCTTCAACATCATTCGCCCGGCGGATATCATTACGCACGTGGTGCAGTCCGGGAAGCCATTCGTACTGTCCACCATCTTTCTGGACTTCGGCGCTTTTGAGAAGCAGACGCGCGGCGGCGCGATGCGACTGATGAACCGGGTACTGAGCGAAGACCGCATTGAATGGATGAAGGTGATGGCGCGACGCTTTAGGAATAAGGAGCGCATCATGAGCCCGCAGTACATCCGCTGGGGCCACCGCAGCGCGGTAAAGTGGGTCTTAGAGCGCGCCGCCATTCTCCTGCCTAACTCGGAGAGCGAGTATCGTCGCTTGCATCACAAGTACGCCATTGAGCGTCCTTACCGAATAGTGCCCAATGGCATTGATGCGAAGGTGGCTTCTGTCACCGCAAAACAGAATGAGGCGTACAAAGACGCTGTACTTTGCGTAGCGCGCATTGAAGGCCGCAAGAATCAACTCAACCTTATCCGCGCGCTGAGCGGCACAGATTACAAGCTAGTCATCCATGGGAAGCATTCGCCGAACCATGAGGCGTATTATCAGGCTTGCCGCGCCGCTGCCGGGACGAATGTCCGCTTCTCTGAATGGCTGAGCGAGGAGGAGCTTTACGAGATGTACCACTCCGCGCGTGTGCACGTGCTGGCCTCCTTCTTTGAGACGACCGGCCTCTCATCGCTGGAAGCTGCCGTGATGGGCTGCAACATTGTCATCACTGATAAAGGCGACACACGGGATTACTTCGGAGATAAAGCCTGGTACTGCAATCCCGACGACCCGGCCTCTATCCGCGCTGCTGTTGATGCGGCATTCGCCGCACCTTACGATGAGGACTTCCGCCACCACATCCTCACGCATTACACATGGGAGCGCGCCGCGGAAGAGACACTGGCTGCTTACCGACAGGTATTAAATGGCTAAACTACGTTTACCCACAACTGTCCAACAATTGTCTAACAATCATCCGACAACCGTCCGACTCAAAATCGGCATCCTCGGCACCCGCGGCATTCCTAACCGCTACGGCGGCTTTGAGGAGTGTGCGGAAAAGCTGGCTGTTGGCCTTGTTGAGAAAGGGCATGAGGTAACGGTGTACAATTCTGCCCGCCACGAATTTCAAGGCCGTGAATGGCAAGGCGTCCGCATCATTCACTGCGCCGACCCGGAGGACAAGCTCGGCACGGCCGGCCAATTCATCTATGACCTTAACTGTATTAATGATGCCCGAAGGCGGGGCTTTAATGTCGTGCTGCAGCTTGGCTATACCAGCTCATCGGTATGGTGGTGGCGCTGGCCGCGTAAAGCTGTAAACCTTGTGAATATGGACGGCTTGGAGTGGAAGCGCAGCAAGTTCAGCGGCAAGGTGCAGGCCTTTTTGCGCCGCGCGGAACGCTGGGCTGCCATCCACGCAGACGGCCTTATCGCCGATTCGTCCGCCATCCGGCAGTATCTGTTGGATAAGTATGAAAAGGAAGCTACCTACATTCCATACGGCGCACATCTGTACGAGCATCCCGACGTGAGTGTACTGCAACGCTGGCATCTGAAGCCGGAAAGCTATCACCTGCTCATAGCACGGATGGAGCCGGAGAACAACATTGAAACGATTATCAAAGGCCACCTCGCCAGTGGCGATGCGCGTCCGCTCCTGCTCGTAGGCAGCACGGGCAATGCCTTTGGCACACGCATGAAAAAGCAGTACGGCGGTGAGGGCCGCACCCGTTTCCTCGGCGCGATTTACGACGCGGCTGCGATTAATGCGCTGCGCCATTTCGCGCACTTGTATTATCATGGTCATTCGGTGGGCGGCACCAACCCTTCGCTGCTGGAAGCAATGGGCTGCGGGGCTCGGATTGCTGCACACTGCAATCCCTTTAATGCTGCCATTTTGGGTGAGGATGCGTTTTACTTTTCAGATGAAGCGGAAATAGCTGCGCTCATCCGGTCTGCCGGGCCTAAGGCGCAGCAACAGACCTGGCTGGATGCGAATGCCCAAAAAATCCGGACGACTTACAACTGGCCGGCAATTGTAGATGCATATGAATGCTGCATGTTGGATGCAGTTGCTTCGCAAAGGACATAACGGGAGCTATTGCCCTGCATTAAGGCTGCTATCCGATTGCGGCAGTCTCGTAATGACACCAGCTTCTCGCAGCAAACCGTAGTACTCAGCACCACTTACTCTATGTGTATCTATAGGCCGGTCTAAGTATGCCTTCCGCCCGGAGCGCAGCACGCTGTCTTCAAAATAAAACTTCCACATCCGCGCATTGGCGCCCTTATCGAGAACCGCAACCTTTATTTCCGGCTTCGTGCTGTCGGGTTGTGGTGCAACTCCTCCCTTACCACCATGGTCGCGATAAAGCACAAATGCGGCGGACGCGGCGAAGAACACCACAATCAGCACAACGCTGCGCCGGCTGAATGTGGGGGAAAGTGGCTGCTCCTGCTGCACGACCCTAAAGTTACCGTGCCGGCTTTGCCTTGAAGGCGCTGATGGCCTTACGCGTAAAATCGCTTAGCACCAGCCGGCCGCTGATGGCGGCGCGCTCGGTGAGTAGTGTGTCCCAATGCTCAGTGCCCTGCCAGAAAATCTTCTTTAGTTCCCACATGGCCTCGGGCGAGGAATGCGCGAGGCGGTCGGCGAGGGAGTGAACGGCTTCATCTAAGCTGCTCGTTGTATTGTGCACCTCGGCATAGAGGTCATGGCGCTTGGCCCACTCTGCGCTGCGCCATTCCGTGGCGTCAATGGCGAGTTGCGAAAAGGCGCCGCGCCCCATCTTTCGCTCTACCGCCGGCCCTACTACAAATGGGCCAATCCCTACCGCCAGCTCGCTCAGCTTTACGGATGCGCCTTCCTGCGCAATCGTGTAATCGCAGGACGCCGCAAGGCCCACGCCGCCGCCAACGGCCTTCCCCTGCACACGGCCTATGATGAGCTTGTGGCATTTGCGCATCGCGTTAATCACGTGCGCGAAGCCGCTGAAGAAGGCCTTGCCTTCGGCTTCGGTCTGGATGGCAGTAAGCTCGTCAAAGGAAGCACCGGCACAGAAGGCACCCTCGCCCGCGCTGCGCAGGATGATGACCTTCACACCGGCGTCAATGCCGATATCGTTGACCGTCTTGGCGAGGTCGCGCAGGATGGCCGCCGGCAGCGAGTTAGACGATGGATGAAAAAACTCAATGGTGGCGATGCCGTGCTCTATCTCGTGGCGCACGTACGCGCCGGCTGCATGCTGCATGGTGTGGCGGAAATGATTGAATAAACGAAGGGCGCGAAATTAAACCCCTTTCCCGCTTTATCCAATGGAAGTCTAGTTCATCCGCCGCAGCGCCCGCTTTGCCGAGCGGCGCTCGGGGCCGGAGCCTTCATCTATCACGCGCTGGAGCAATTGCTCGGCCTTTGCTTTGTTGCCGAGGGCGGCATAGCATTGCGCGGCCATAATCATAGACTGATAGCGCGTATGCGGGTCGGTGCTGGCCATGCCTTTCTTGTAATGTGCGAGGGCCGCGCCATAGCTGCCTTTGCCGTACGATTCGTCGCCGTGCTCGATGTCGTCCTTTGCTTCTGCAACCGGTGCAGCCGCTGTCTTATCCTTTGCGGGCGCAGGCTCGGTGGTGGAGCGGCTGCGGGCCGGCGTTTCGTCCGGCTGATTGGCCGCCGTGTTGTCGGCGCTGGCAATGGCGGATGGCGTTTTACTTTCCTGCGTAGCCTTCTTGGCTGCGAGCAGGGTTTCGGTCTTCGGATGCTGGGTTGGCTTGCCTGTTTTTAGGTCTTGCGCGGTAGTTGCCTTTACTGCCGGAGCGGCGCTTGTTGCGACGGGGGCCTCTGGCTTTGGCGCTGCCTCAACCGGCGCTGCCCCATTTACAGAACGTTCTACCGGCGTACTTGCTGCGGCTGTTCCTGCCGGCTCGCCGCTATTCATAGCTATATCCCGTACCGGCACGACTTCCATCCGGCGGTTGTGCTGAAAGGCCCAAACCAAGCCGAATAGCAGCAGGGCCGCTGCTGCGATGGACACCCTGCGCCACATAGGCAGCAGCAATACCGGCCTGCGCGCCGCTGCCGGCAGGGCCGCCGTGTGCGCAATGGAATTCAGGTGTATTTGCGGGCTGATATTGTCAAAATGGTCTTTCAGGAAGCCGCTGTTCAGCGCCGATATGGCGGCTAAAGCCTGCTCCGAATGCTCCTCAAATCCCTCCATAGCCAGGCTGCACAGCGCACAGCTGATTAGGTGCAGCTCCGCCGCATGTACCTCCTCGGGTAGCATGGCGCCGCCGAGGTATTCCTTCATCTGCTTGCGCGAGAGGCATACGCTTTGGTCAAGGATATGGATTAGCTGCTCTTTCATCTCTTTCTCTTTCACTTCTTATACGGCGCGGGCGGGAGCTTCGGGGTTAAGTTTAAGTTTCAGGTTGCGGCGGCCATTCTGGATATGGCTCTTCACCTCGGCGGTGCTGAAGCCGGTCTGGGATGCAATGGCCGCGTAAGTTAGTTTTTGGATGTAAAACAGGGTGATACACGTCTTCTGCGCCTCATTCAAGTCGGCCAGCGCGGCTTCCAAATCATTCAAAAGAGCTTCCCGCTCGCCGCTATGATGCGATTCTTCCTCAAATTCCATATCCGCCGGCAGGGCGATGGTATTATTGCTCACCGAGAGGTTCTGGCGTAGCTGCATGAGGCAATGATTGCGCGCCACCTGCAGGAGCCAGCCTTTGAAGCGCGTAATCTGGAAGCGCTTCAAGTCTTCCAGCAGCTTGATGAAGATTTGCTGCGTAGCATCCTTCGCGGCCTCGCTTTCCTTTAAATACTTGAAGCACACACCCAATACAAGGTGGCTGTACCGCTCATAGAGGCAGTTCATAGCCTGCGCATCATGGCGTTGCACGTAGCGGCGGATGACTTCCTCGTCGCTGAGCTTTCGGTATTCAGTAAGGGGCAAGGGCGGCTTCGGCTTCACGGTTCGGGTTGCAATATCGGGCGAAGGGGGTGATAGCGCAACTATTTTTGATAGGTCAAAAAGTGCGCCATGCGGGTATTGATTTTTCTTCTTTACAATCAGTAGACGCTTACCCCCTCAAAGACAGCTTTTTAGCTACGAACGTTAGGCCGTGGCCGGATGATTTATTGGGGGGTTAAGCTGAGGTGCTGCTATTTGGCTGAAGTGGCGATGGCACCGTTCGTCTAATCAATTCTATCGGGCTTTTCACTTAACGCGCATTGCGGCTCCCGCGCTGCGGAAGTACAGTTGTGTTTATGGCAAACACAAGTGTTTTTGTCCCGTCCACGACTGTATTTACGCCATACACAACTGTTTTTGTCCCGTCCACGACTGTATTTACGCCATACATGACTGTTTTTGTCTCGTCCACAACTGTGTTTATGTCGAATACAACTGTTTTTGTCCCGTCCACAACTGTTTTTGGGATAAACACGCCCGTACTCGCGGCCGTAACCCGCGTATGCTAAGGGAAAAGCCCAACAGACTGACAAACGATGAAACGTGCGACGCAACAGAAGATTGGGAGCGAACGGAACGCTGACGAACAAAAAAAATTACCAGGAGGAGGTAATCCCCAGCCGCAGCCCGCTAAACGCCGGCTCGTAGCGGCAAACGCCGCCGGTGCAGTTGATGCCGTCGGGTTGCTTCACGTAAGAAAGCGTGAAGCGGTGCGGCCCCTGCGAGTAGGCGAAGAAGGCATTGTAATAATGCGGGCTTTCGGTGAAGCCGCTGATGTTTTCCGGGTTCAGCTCCGTGATGTACATGTCGGAGACGGCGAAGCTCCAGCGGGGGGCGATGTTGTATTCTACGAGGAGGAATGCCCAGGAGCCGTAGTCTTGTTTGGTGCTCATGTACTCGGCTTCCACGCGGAGGCTGCGCTTTTCGGTGAAGCGGTAGGTGGCCTCAGCAAAGCCGGTGACGGCCTCTACGATGGGCACTCCGGGGCGGAACTGATAGACATCCTGATTGTAGTTGAGGTATTGGCCGCCGCCGATGAGGCGCCATTTCTTAAAGCCCGTGTACTCCACTTCCGCATAAATCTCGCGGTAGAGCTTCACATCCTGCAGGGTATTGATGTGGGTGTAGTTGAGGGTGATGTCAAGGGACTCCTTCGGAGAAATAAGCACATCCGCGCCGCCGGCAATCTCGGAGAGGTCTTGAGAAGGCGGGGTGTAGCGGGAAAGGAGGCGCTGCGGACGGATGCGGGCCACGACGGGCTGCCAGTTGAGCATGCCGCGGAGGAGCTGCTCATTGGGCGAGGTGCGCATCACGAAGCTTTCGGTGCGCTTGCCGGTGAGGTTGACGGCAAAGCCTTTGCGGGCATAGCCGAGGGTGGTGTACTCGGCATTGCCGGCTTTGTCGGCGAGAAGGCCGGTGTTGTTGTCGGATACAATGGCCTCGTGGGTTTTGTAGGCGCCCTCTGCGTACCAGCTAAAGCCGCCAACGGTAAGGGTATTGTAGGCGGTAATGCCGTACATATTGTAGCGCGGGATGAAGCGGGTGCTCAGCTCTTGCTGATTGATATTGGAGGCGATGAAGGCCATGGAGGCATCATCCAGCGTGCGGTTGATGATGCCGATGCCGGGGGAAAGCTGGATGTCCTTTTTCTTGCCAAGCGAGAAATCGCCCTCTGCATTGAAGCCTTTGATGATGGGCTGGTAGCGCTCATTGAGCTTGTCCGGCGTAATCTGCTTCTGCTGGCCGGTAAAGGCTTTGAGGGTAATGTAGGAAAGGGGCTTGTAGCGGATGTGTACGCCTTCAAGGGCGTTGTCAATGAGCAGGCCGCGGTCTTCGTAAGCGCGGAAGAGGAGGCCGGAGCCAATCTGGTCGTAGATATAGCCTCCGGTAATGGTCAGCTCGCCAATCTGCTTACTGATAGAATAAGCGCCGATGCCGTAGGAGGTGAAGGCCTGGTAGGGATTGTAAAGGTTGGAGTTGTGGAAGGCATCAATGCGCAGAAAGGCGGTAAAGCCTTTGTAGGAAAAGCGATTGGTAAGCCACGCCTCACCGCCGGAGAGGGACTTTTTGTACAGCGGCGAGATGCCGGCCGTATCGGTCTTGCTCACGAGGTTGGCGTCGTACTGGTAGAAGTTGTAGTTCGCCTGGAAGTCGCCGGAGAGGTTGGCCTGTTCCTGAGCGGAAGCCGTGAGTTGGGTGAGGAGCAGAGAGAGCGGAAGGAGGAGCAGTTTTTTCATGCACGGCTTGTTTGTAAGCGGAATGTTCGCCAACTTAGGCGCGGATTGGTAATTCTGGCACCATTGTTGGCTTACAGCCATTGTTGGCTGATCGCCATTCCGAAAGCACAAACTTACACTATGAAATTTTCAGCTAAGGCCCTCAGCCTCCTCCTTGCCGCAGGCATCGCCACCCTGACCGCATCCGCGCAAAACGCGCTTCCCACCACCGAGATTAAAGACGTGGCCTCCGGCAAAAAGGTAGCCTTCAACGAAGCCTTCACCCCCGGCAAAGTAACCCTCGTGAACTTCTGGGCTACCTGGTGCGTGCCTTGCAAAAAAGAAATCAAGAACGTCCGCGAAAAGCTCGCCGACTGGCACAAAGACGCCGACTTCAACTACATGACCGTGTCCATTGACGAGACCCGCGCCGAAGGCCTCGTCCGCTCCTACGCCAAGGCGCAGGGCTGGGACTTCCCCTACTTCATAGACCCGAACAAGGATTTGACGCGTTCCCTCAACTTCCAGAACGTACCCTTCACCATGATAGTGGACAAGACCGGCAAGGTGGCCTTCATGCACGCCGGCTACGAGGAAGGCGGCGAGAATGAAGTCTTCGCCAAAGTGAAGGAGTTGGCTGCGGCGAAGTAGAAAGTCTTTAGTAAAAAGTAGAAAGCCGTCCTTTGGGACGGCTTTTTTTTTTTTCAGCTTTCGGTTCGCTCCCTATCTGACGTTGCTATGCTCACCCTGCCCTGCACTTGATTCAAAGTTCATCGTTCGTTAGTCTATTGGGCTTTTCCCGTAAGCTGCCGGCAGATATTACTTATGGGATGCGATAGCATCCCGGTCGCTGAGCGGAGCCAAAGCGCCAACCCGGATGCTGTGCACATAAGATGAGCAGATGTTTTGGTCGTAACATCTGCCAGTAAGTTGCCGTTGACAACACTGGCAACGGTGCAATGCGGGAGATAATGAAATAACATTCCCGTCAACGTCGTTATCCATCTTCCCGTCCAAACCCTATCTTGTACGCAGCCCAAACGATTGCCATGCTTTCCCGCCTCGCCATCCCCGCCATCCTGCTTCTGCTGCTGACAAGCGCCTGTAAGCACGAGGCTACCCTCCCTACGCCAGCAAAGCCGGACACCCTCGTCTTCATCCTCGGCGGCCAAAGCAATATGGGCGGCCGCGGCGCCGTAGCGCCGGAAGACACCATTACCAACCCGCGCATCCTGGAGATGGACGATGATTACAAATACTTCCCTAAGCAAGAGCCAAACACCTGGCACCAGGGATGGCTGGCCGGCCTGGATTGCGGCAAGAGCTTTGGCGGGGAGCTGTTACAGCGCTTGCCCGCGCAGACTACCGTGGCCATTATCCAATGCTCTATTTCCAATACCAGCATTCAGGAATGGCTAAATGATACGGCCCGCGGTCTGCACCTTTACAGTACCATGCTGGCCCGCGCCCGTGCCGGAGGGCGCACCGGCCGCCTCTGCGGCGTGCTCTGGATGCAGGGCGAGAGCAATGCCGACGACTCCGCCCGCTCCATCGGCTACGGGGATAATCTCGCCACCCTCTTCCAGCGCCTGCGTGGCGATATGGCCATGCCCGCACTGCCTTTCTATGTAGGAAGGCTGGCGGATTGGTGCCGGGAGCCCTACAAGGCCGCCGTCAATGCGGGCAATGAGCGCGTGGCCACTACCCTGCCCCGTATCCACCTCATCCAGACCACAGACCTCGGCATGAAGAGCGACAGCGTGCACTTTGACGCAGCGGGCCAGCGGGAATTGGGCCGCCGCTTTGCACTGGCTGCGCTGATGAACTTGTAAGCGCGACGTGCTTCATCTTTACACTTCATGCTTCAACGCCTTCAGCGAATCGCCCGCCGTCCGCTACTGCTCTGGCTGGCCCTTTGGGCACTTACGGCTATCCTCTACCTGCCCGCCTGGAAGGGCGGCTTCCAGCAGGATTTTGAGGGATGGCTGTACTACTACCGCACGCTTCCGTTCTCTGACTTGATGAACCGCAAGGGCGCGGGCATCTTCTCGTTCTATCAGGTCACGCAGTTCCAGCTTTACATTCTGACGAAGCTCTTTGATGTGCGGCCCATGCTGTGGTTTGGGCTCTTCACCGCCCTTCATGCGCTCAATGGTGTGCAGCTTTGCCGCCTTGGCTGCGGCCTCATGGAAGACTTCGGGCTGCACGGTGCGGTAAACCGCGATGCGGAGCGCATTGCCATCGCCGGCACCCTGCTCGCGCTCTTCAATCCTGCCATGACGGAAGTGGTGGAATGGAAGGCCTGCTACCATTACCTCGTAGGCGTGCAGGCCATTCTGTGGAGCCTCATCTGGGCGCGGGACTATCTGCGCACCGGCCGCGCGGCTTATGCATGGCGCAGCATCCTGCTCTTCATTCCGCTCAGCTTTACGCTGGAAATCTGGTACACCATTCCGGTGCTCACACTGCTGCTGGCGCTGGCTTACGGACGCGCAGAGCTTGCGGATGCGGGCCGGGTGCGTGCTGCATTGCTCCGCATCTTCCTGCCGCAGGCGGCGCTGCTCGGCGGGCATCTGCTGGCCTACCGCGCGGTGGCGGGCACCTGGATGGCGCACAATGCCTACACCACGCCGGGCAGCGACTCACTGCTGAGCGTGATGGGCCGGATTTGGAGCAATGAGTTCCACCTCTTCGGCCTCGGGCGCTTCTTTAGCAATGATGTGCGGCAATTCTTTTACGAGCACATCGGCGGGAAGGCGGGTGGGGCCCTTGCACTCGGCTTTATCATCGCGCTTGCCGCCATTGGCTGGCTGCGCTTTCCGCGCATGGGTGCACGGGGGCGGGTGGCGCTTCTATTCGCTGGCTTTTCTATCATATCGCTCGGCATCGTCCTGCACTTTGAGCCGCCGCGCACCATGCTCGTCTTCAACGACCGCTACCTCTACTTCACAGCCTTCTTCCAGTCTATGCTTGCAGCCATTGGCATCTCCTGGATTTGGGCGCGCTTTCCGCGCAATGGCTACGCCTTCTACGCGCTTATGCTTGCCCTGATGGTGGCGGCTACGGAGGTGCTGGTGCTGCAATGGCGGCATTCGGCAAAGG
This sequence comes from Chitinophagaceae bacterium, assembly GCA_965246785.1. Lineage (GTDB taxonomy): Bacteria > Bacteroidota > Bacteroidia > Chitinophagales > Chitinophagaceae > UBA1952. The sequence goes on along the minus strand of CBDFFM010000011.1, from coordinate 116,216 downwards.
CCTTTTGGGCCGTGCAGGATAAGTTCCGGTGGCAGGATGCACCTGCCGTGCTTCTCCTGAATCTGCCGGCTACCTACAATGGCGTGGGCATCATCCAAAGTCAGGTTCCTTCGGAATTTCCCGACCATCTCTTCGTCTTCCACAAGCCGCTGCCGCGCGGGAAGGTGTATGATGTGGCGGGCTACAATATGCAGCACGCCTGGGACGGCGCGCATGTGAAGGTGGATGACAGCGCCCACCTCACCATAACGCTCAACCAATGGGGCGCGTGGTGGTGGCGCGGGGGCTTCGGCGCGGTGGATTATGAGAATGACACTTTTGCCGTGCGCTTTACCGACCCCGGGCATTACTATCAGCTTACGCTGAAGAAGCCCCTGCCGCCGGGCAGTGTGCTGCTCTTCCAGCAGGGCCTGGAATGGCGGGCGGTGGATATGCGCAAGGTGGGGGTGGAGCAGTGGTAAGGAAGGCCTGCATGGGCAAAATGCCCTTTCCAACCATAGGGACGGGGCTGTCCCGGCATACGGTCACCCCTGCCCCACTATATGGACAGCCCTGCCCCTATTCTAATAAAGCCCGGAGGGGGCCTCAGGAAAGTGCCCCTTCCAGCTCCGCAAACATCTGCCTTGCCGGAAAACCCTCCCACAGTACGCTGTGGATGCGTGCGGCAATGGGCAGGGAGATGCCATACCGGGCGGCAATGTGGCTCATGCCGCGGGCGGCGTTGTAGCCCTCGGCCACCATATTCATCTCCAGGGTAGCGGCGCGCACGGAGTAGCCCTTGCCCAGCATGGCGCCGAGGGTGCGGTTGCGGCTGTGGAGGGAGTAGCAGGTTACGAGGAGGTCGCCGAGGTAGGCGGAGGTGTGGAAGTCGGGCTCCTCGTTGGAGGGGTGAATGCGCTGAAAGTGCTCTTTGAGGAAGCGCCACATCTCGCGGTAGCAGGCGGTGATGTAAACGGAGGCGAAGTTGTCGCCATAGTCCAGCCCGTGGGCCATTCCGGCGCCGATGGCGTAGATGTTTTTGAGGACGGCGGCGTATTGCGCGCCCCAGATGTCGTGGTTGTGGGTGGTATGGATGTAGCGGTTGGCAAAGGCTGCGGCAACATCGGCGGCGAGGCCTTCGTTGAGGGAGGAGAAGGTGAGGTAGGAAAGGCGCTCGGCGGCCACTTCCTCAGCGTGGCAGGGGCCGGTGATGGCCACGTAGCTTTCGGGTGGGAAGGCGAAGCGGTCGTGGAGGTAATCTGATAGAAGCTGGTCGGTCTCGGGGAGGATGCCTTTGATGGCGGAGACGAAGGTTTTGCCCTGCAGGGCATGTCCCGGAAGGGCGCTGAGCACATCGGCGGCGTAAGCGGATGGCACGGCGAAGATGAGGGTATCGCAGGCGGCGGCGAGGGCGGGGAGGTCGGTTGACGGCAATATGCTGCCTGCGGCAAAGGGAACGGAGGAGAGGTAGTGGGGATTATGGTGGCGTGTACGCAGGTAAGTGACGGTGGTCTCGTTGCGCAGCCACCAGTGGAGCTGCCGGCCGTTATCGGTCAGGATTTTGGCGATGGCGGTGCCGAAAGAACCATTGCCGATGATGCCGATGGATTGGACGGGATGACTCATTCGCTGCTTCCTTCCTTCTTCTCATCAAAGAGTGCTTCCTTCTTCACCGTCGTTACGGTGCTCTTGTCTTTGAGGGTGCGGGTGATGGCTCCGTAGGGCGCAATGACTACCTGCTCGCCGCTTTTGAGGCCGTCGGTGATTTGGATGTACTGGTTGTCCTGGATGCCGCTCTTTACGTCACGGAGACGTACCTGCTTCGCCTTCGCATCATATACGAAGACCACCTGGCGGATTTCCTCGCTGCCGCCTTCGCCGCTTTCCTTGTGGAGCTTCTTGAGGCTGTCGGGCCAGTCGCGCGTCGTTACGGCATTGACCGGCACGGAGAGAATGTTGCGCTCACGGCGGGTCTGAATCTCTACCGAAGCGCTCATGCCGGGCTTGAAAACGAACTTGCCTTTGGGAAGATTGGCGGCAAGGTCGGCATAGGAAGATGGGAGGATGTAGATGCGGACGGTGTAGTTGGTTACCTGGTCGGCACTTGCGCTTTGCTGCAAGGCGCTGCCGCTGCCGCTGCTTACGTCTATGCGGGATACGATACCCCTGAACTTACGGTTGCGGTAAGCATCGGCCTCAATGATGGTGGTGTCCCCCACTTTGACTTTGGCGATGTCGGTCTCGCTTACTTCCACCCGCACTTCAAGGCGGCTCATGTCGGCAATGGTGAGCATATCGGTGCCGGCCATCTGGGCCGTGCCCACCACGCGCTCACCGAGCTTGACGTTAAGCTGCGAGATGACGCCGCTCGTGGGCGCGACGATGGTGGTCTTGCGCAGGTTTTCGCGGGCCTGCGAGAGGCTGGCTTGTGCACCCTGCACGCCAAACTTCCCTCCGGACGAGGAAGCTTTTGCGGCTTCGTACTGGGCCTTTGCGCCTTCGTACTGGGCTTTAGCCTGCTCAAACTCAAGGGCAGAGATAACCTTATCCTGGTAAAGCTTCTGGTTACGGTTGTAAGTGGCTTGCGCAAGCTCAAAGTTGCTGCGTGCCTGGCCTACCATCTCAGCGGTATTGACGGACGAGGCGCGTGTCTGTGAAACACTCGCCGATGCCTGGCTAACGATGGAGTTGTAGATGGTCGGATTGATGCGAACGAGCATCTCACCCTTGCGGACGCTATCGCCTTCCTGAATGTTGAGGGCAATGATTTCGCCGCTCACTTCGGGAGCAATCTTCACCTGCGTTTCAGGATAGATTTTGCCGCTGCCGCTTACAGACTCGGTGATGGTGTGCGTGGCTACAGCCTCTACGGCCACTTTCGTGCCTTCATCGCCGCCATTGCGGCCAACGAGGATAAGCAGGAGCAGCAGGCCAAGGCCGCCGCCGATAATCCACCAAAGGGTTTTCTTTTTCATGAAGGGCTAAAAGCTTCGGAGGGCCAAATGTAGCGCGGGGATGCTTTGCGAAAAGCGGTTGACGCTCTATTCTAAAAAACAACCCCGGCTACGGAGCCGGGGTTGATGAACAGAAAAGGCAATAAGAATTACCGGATAAGATGCACGGAGCCGGTATACGTTTCCGTAGTATAGTCTTGATAGCCAACGCGGATAAGATACTCATAGGTGCCAATGTCCTGCGGCTCACCGCCCATGGTGCCGTCCCAGCCCTTGCTCAGGTCGGTTGTTGAGAAGATTTCCTGGCCCCAGCGGTTGAATACGCGGAACTCAAGCAGCGTTTGTACTTGCGGATCAACAATCTTAAACACATCATTGCGTCCGTCGCCGTTAGGGGTGAAGCCGTCGGGGATGAGGATATTGGTGTGGAAGTTTACTGTCACCTTCACGCTGTCCTGATAAGCGCAGCCATGGATGTCATATCCGGTTGCAGTATAAGTAGTCGTAGCACGCGGCGTAGCGAAGGTGCGCGGCGCGTTCGGGTCAGAGAGCCAGGTTGAAGGCGTCCAGGTAAAGTTTTGAGCACCCTGTACATAAAGCTCTACGCTGTGGCCGATGGTAATTGTCGTATCGCGGTTAAGCACTTCTACATTTGGCAACATCCACACATTTACGGTCGTGAAGAGCGTATCGGGGCAGCCGCTGGTATAGGTTGGATTAGCAGCGTTGCCTTCGCCGATGTTGTTGTCAAATACCACAGCATAGGTTGTAGTCTTCATCGGCCGTGCGATAGGTGTGGCGCAATCGGTACAGTTCAGTGAGCCGGAAGCACTGCTAAATGCGCCTTCATTGTACTCGTACCAGTGATAAGACTGGCCGCCGGCAGCGTACATAAACGCCGGCTGGCCCTGGCAGATGAAGGTATCCACCGGCCCGAGGAACAGCGTATGTTCTGGCACCTTAATGTTCAGGTAATCGCGCAGCTTACAACCGTTGCGGCCATAGCTCTCAATAGTGTAGGTAACAGAGCGCGGGATATAGGCAATAGGGTTCTGTATTGTAGAATCCTTCAGGTTGTTGCCGGGATACCAGGTGTACTGGAATGGCAGCGAATCGGACTTGCAATAATTGAACTTCACTACCGGGCGCTGAAAGTATTGCGCTACTGTCGGTGTGTTGCCGCCGCAGACATTGATAAAGTCATCCGACTTCTGAATGGCAGTGCCTTCCTCCATAGCCACAGGATCAGTGCCGCCGGTGTCCAGAGTGGTTATTGGGCCTACGCAGATGTCCACGAGCAGGTTCTTCGTTGTATCCCAGCTGTAAGGCTGGCTGAAGTTGATTTTATTCCAGCCGGTAGTGATGGGATAGCTTGCTATGGTAGCAACATTTGTAAGCGTGCTACCCGAATAGAAGCTGGAGTTAGTAATTGGCTTGGCGAAGGAATCGGTTGGTATGCAGGTCAGGGAAACCGTCATATTCTCAATAGGCACTTTGCTCTTCACTACCTGGCTTAGGTTGAGGAACGACATGGAGTTCAGCGTACCGCTATAGATACCGTTGTACAGGATATCGCGCTTATTAAGGATGAACTGGTACTTGTGGTAGCGCTTGGCTGTAAGCAGCGGTGTATTGAGGGCGCGCTTGGGCGGCGTGATATAAGGCAGGTTGCCGACTACGGCAGAGTCTTGCTGCGTGCAGGTAACGTTTGCCGTAACCCCGCATGGCAGGTTCCGGAGCGGTGATGGGCCATATGCCTGAGACTGGAGATTCACGTATGTAGGGCGGCACACAATCAGAGAGTCCTGCGGTGCATCCACAAAATTGGAGTTGTCATGCGTGATGGTAATGTCGTCCGTTACCGGGCAGCCGTCATAGGCAAGCGTATAGGTATAAGATTGTGGCTCCGGAGCGGCACGGGTATCACGGCAATCGGAGCAGCTGAGGTATTGGCCGGGGTTGGTGGTACCGGCATCATACCAGTGGAAATTGGCATTGGCAGGGCCACGTGCATGGAGATATGCAGGTTTATCGCCAAGCGGGCAGACTGTAAGGTCAGGACCGGCATTGGGCGCTTCGTATATCTGCACCGTGTCTCGTCGGAAGCAGCCTACGCGGTCTGTAACGGTTACGAAGTAGCGGGTAGTATCTACTGGGGAAGCCTGCGGGTTATTACAGTTATTACACGACAATTCAGGATTAGGATTCCATTGATAGCTAAACCCAGTAGGCAAACCACCAACAACAGTTGTTGTAATTTGTATCGGATTACCAAACTGAACACATGGAGTCTTAGGTGTCGTGTTTAAAGTGAAATTTGATACTGTATCAGTTACAATTGTATCAAGACAACCCGGCTGTCCACTGGCCAACACTCCATAGAAAAAGTCCGGTGTACTCGGAACAGGCGCATCGATAAAGGGGCCGGTGCCGATTAACTGCCATTTGCTTGTGTACCAATTGTAGATTTGAGTAATGCCTGTTCCAATAAAGCGTATTTTATTAGAATCAAGGTTACAATAAGTAACAGCGGCTTTATACTTACCACAGCTAAGCACATCTATATAACCATAAGCCCAGTGCCCACCAAAGCCGCAGTCATCAGATTGAACACGTATGATGATTGTTTTGCCGCCTTGACCGATTATTGGTATTGCTCCGCTTGTCCACGGTAAGTAAATAACATAAGAACCGGTATCGGATAATTTAAAGCCGTATGCCTGCACAAGTTGAGGCGATGCAACATAAAATTGAGTGGCACATGGAATTTCTAATCCAGTTGCACTATCGATTGCCTGAACACGGAATGCAGGACGGTCGCGGAGTTTATGACCCCAATTGGCAGAATCAATACTACCGAAATCCGGGTCTTGTAGAACTGCCGCAAACCGATAGTTAAAACTATAATCATTAAATCCTGCAGGAACTTTTACATAGTACTCAATTCTTTCAGAAGAATTGTTTGCACTATCCTGACCTACCCTTGCAGCATAGCTGCCACCGCCTCCTGGTGTAGTTAAAAACTTACCATAACGGTCAATCGTTGCCGGTGAACTTGTAGTAATTACATGTCGGCGTGGAACCGGGGGAGTGATGATAGGGCTTGTGAACAGTACATTGTAAGTTCCTATAGGACCAGATGTCGCTGTTCCGACATAGCATTTCCAGTTTGTAAAATTGCCTTGTTCAAAGTCAACATTGGGAGGACAAGTCACATTGCCGGTGCCTTGTGCCGAAGCAGAACCTATTGCAAGGCAGCTAACACCAGTAAGGACAATAGGATTTAACCATTGACCAATACGCATAAAGATGTTCATGTCAGGAAGATTATTAGACTTATTCTTGATAATGATGATGTGGCCGCAGCAAAAACTTACGACAACTGCTAAGACGGTTGCTTCTTACTAAAAGTTGGGTAGCGGAACTATTCCAATCGCGAATATAAAAAAGAATGTTCTAATCACGCTTCCGATCTGTCAGAAGTTTGCCCGGATATTCTTAAAGCAAAGGTTAACTGTGCTTGAAGGGAATAAAGCACTGCTTTCTATTAAATATACCTTGCCGCTAAATATACTAAGCGCAGCCAACCATTTTCTGTAACGGAGCGTCTATTATTTTGTCAACATTGTTCAACGCTAACAACTATTTTTACAAACGAAATCAATCATCAAGCTATTTGACATGAAAAACCTTCTCTTTACTTCCTTATTGCTGTTCGCCACAGTTTTCTTTGCTTCTGCCGAAGGCGTTACTAAATCCGGTAATGACGCAGCGATGAAAGCAGGCCACAAGCAGGCTGCAGCTAAAACGGCATTGCTGACAACAAGCATAACAAATCACGATGCTGCGACCACGCAAGCAACAGCAGCCGATCTGCTAATTATTATGCGCAAGGGCCTTATGCAAACAATGAGCGATATGAATCTGCGCCCTGCAGCCGAACGCAAAGATGCTAATGTGCACTATCTGCAGTTGGAGAAGACAATTTATAACTTTAGACTAGCGTCCGAAAAAGCAGACAATACGCAGATGCTGCAGCACGCTCAGGATTTCCTGAAAGAATATTGAGGCTTTTTAGTCACTTCAAATCAAAGCACCGCCCACCAGCGGTGCTTTTTTCATCCCATCACTTTCTCCCACAGCGCCGGAATCCGCCGCAGCCAGCCCAGTTCTTTCATCTTCTCCCTTGCCTCCATCACCGGGCTGCCGAAGTACACCTTGCCGCCTTCAAGAGATGCCGGCACGCCGCTCTGCGCATACACCACCGCGCCCTTGCCAATGGTCAGGTCTTTATTCACGCCCACTTGCCCCCAGAGAATGACCTCATCCTCAATGTGTGTCTTGCCGGCAATGCCCACCTGCGCGGCTATGAGGCAATTACGGCCTATTACCGTGCCGTGGCCTACATGGATGTGATTGTCCAGCTTCGTGCCCCGGCCGATGATGGTATCACCGCTTACGCCCTTATCAATGGTGCAGCAGGCGCCTATTTCTACGTCATCCTCTATAATTACGCGGCCGCAGCTTTCCAGCTTATCATACTGAGCCTCCCGCTCCTTGCGGCGCTTGAAGTAAAAGGCATCCGCGCCCAGCACCGTGCCCGCGTGGACAATCACCCGGTCACCGATTTCCGTATAGTCGTAAATCGTAACGTTCGGATGAATGATGCACCCGGCGCCGATTTTCACGCCATTACCCACAAACACGCCGGGCTGAATGATAGTGCTAGCGCCAATGACGGCGCTCTCCGCAATCATTTTATCCGCAGGCTCAAAAGGCCGGAAATGCTTCACCAGCGCCACATAGGCGCTGAACGGGTCAGGCGTCACCAGCAGCGTTTTGCCTTCCGGCGCAGCCACTTCTTTATTGATAATGATAATCGTGGCCGGGCTATTAAGGCACTTATCGTAATACTTCTCCGCATCCACAAACGAGATATCGCCTGTGCGCACCTTGTGAATCTCGTTAATGCCGGTAGCAAGCCCCTCCGCATTGCCCAGGAGCTTCGCGCCTGTAAATTCGGCCAGCCACCGCACCGGCACCGGAGCCTTTAAGTCCATAAGAAGGATAAGTTTGTGCGAAAGTAAGTTTAGCCGGGCAACCCGTATCGGTGCCCCGAAAATCTGCCCTCCTGCATAGCTCCTTCATACCTCCTTATGGTTTCCTCCCCATCTGGAGTATGACATACTCCCACTTTGACTTCCCATCAACGGCGCAGAAGACGCACCGTCCACAACTTGCTCAGCGCTCATGCCGCATATAAATCTTAATGGCCGGCTTCTTCCGGCAGACACCGCTGGCATCCCCCCCGCCGCCCGCGCCCTCCGCTATGGCTACGGCCTCTTTGAGACGATGCTCGCGCAGGATGGCGGCATCCGGCTGGAGGATCTGCATTGGCAGCGGCTGCGCGGGGGCATGGATGCTTTGCGCATCGCCGCACATCCGCACTTCTTCCCGGAATTAAAAGAATCGCTGCGCAAAACCCTCTTGCGCAATGGTCACGAGCGCCTCGCCCGTATCCGGCTGCAGGTGTGGCCGGGCTCGGGCGGCTATTACGACGGCGACGCTTTTTCCGCCCATTACCTGATTGAAACATTCCCGCTGGAAGCGGAACCCGAGCGGCTGAATGAGAACGGCCTCGTCACAGGCATTGCTGAAGGCATTATTAAAAGCGCGGATGCCTACAGCCACATTAAAAGCTGCAATGCCCTGCCCTACGCTCTCGCCGCCCGGCAGGCAAAGGAGCGGCGCTGGAATGACGCACTTCTGCTCAACCATAGCGGCAATATCTCAGACAGCACCATCGCTAATCTCTTCTGGAGCGATGCGGCTGACAACATTTTCACCCCGCCGGTTTCGGAGGGCTGCGTAGCCGGCGTTATGCGGCAGCACCTTCTGGAGTCATTGCCTGGCTGGGGCTTCAGTGTTGCGGAAGGGCCTGTATCGCCGCAGGAGCTGACGGAAGCGCGGTGCATCTTTCTGACCAATGCCGTGCGCGGCATCCGTTGGGTGAGCGGGTTGGAAGAACGCGCCTTCGGCAACGGCCTGACGGTTGAATTACACCGGAAATTGTTAAGTTCTTTCTGAAAAAGCATAGTAAATCAGAGCACATGAAAGTGTGGCCCAATTTTTAGAACCTCGGAGATTATTCACCAAAAACGACAGATAACCCATGAAGAAAATCATCCTCCTCGCAACATGCACGCTTATGAGCTGCGCCGCTGCTAATGCACAAATCTCCATTGCACCGGAAGTAGGTATCAACCTGGCCAACGAGCGCTTTAAGACTACCATTTCCGGCGTTTCTAAAAACGAAACCGGCGACCTGAAGCTCGGCGTAAAGGCCGGTGCCAATGTAAATATCCCCCTTGGCGACCACCTCGTAATCCAGCCTGGTCTGTTCTACTCTATCAAAGGCACCAAGCATACTGAAGGCCCCCTGACTGAGAACCGTACCCTGCACTACTTTGACGTGCCTGTCAATATACAGTATATGTTCAACGACCCTTCTGAAGGTCGCTTCTTTATAGGCGTTGGCCCTTATCTGGGTGTGGCCTTTTCCGGCCATGATAAGCTTCAGGGCGGTGGTGGCAATGACATTACCAACGACCTCAAATTTGGCAATGATGCAGGCTCCAACGACCTCCAGCGCTTTGACTTTGGCGGCCAGGTAAACGCCGGCTATCTCCTGCGCTCCGGCATCTTCTTCCGCGGCATGTATCAGGCGGGCATCACCAACCTTGTACCCCAAGGCAACAGTGACAATACGATTCGCAACTCCAACATTACCATTTCCGTAGGCTATCAGCTTGGCAGCAAGCCTAAGGATAAAGGCCCCAAGATGAAGGGCTCTTCGCCCATGTAAGCTTTAGTTGTTCCTTTTTTATATAAATTCGCCCCTTCCCGTAAGAAGGGGCGGATTTATATAACACCGCCACCGCCCTGCCTGCACCTGTCATTGTCCGCCTCGCAGGTGTCATTGTCCCGCTTACACCGGGCATTGCTTGCCTCACACCGGGCATTGCCGCTCCCGCACCGGGCATTGTCCTGCTTACACCTGCCATTGCGGCCTTTACACCTGCCATTGTCCCACTTACATCGGGCATTGCGACCAGGAAACTGCCAGGTCGAGGGCAGAAATGCCCGGCGCGGCAACCGCCCTCCCTCATTTACCTTCGCGCCCATGACCCCCGTTCGCGTCCGTTTCGCGCCATCCCCCACCGGCGGCCTCCACATAGGCGGCCTCCGCACGGTGCTTTACAACTACCTTTTTGCCAGAAAGCACGGCGGCACCTTCGTGCTGCGCATAGAAGACACCGACCAGAGCCGCTATGTGTCCGGCGCCGAAGAATACATCTTCAACTGCCTACGATGGGCCGGGCTGGAGCCGGACGAGAGCGTGGAGAAGCCCGGGAATTTCGGCCCTTACCGCCAGAGCGAGCGCAAAGCCGGCTACCGCCAATACGCCGAACAACTTGTGGCAGACGGCCACGCCTACTACGCCTTTGACACGCCCGAAGAGCTGACGCAAATGCGCGAAGCTTTCAAGACGCCCGAAAATCCAAGCCCGCAATACGGCGCGCAAACGCGGGGGAAGATGAAAAACTCCCTGACCACGGACGCCGACGCTGTGCAGGAAGCCCTCAAAGGCCCGCACGTCATCCGCATCAAGATGCCCGAAGGCGAGCGCGTGTCTTTTACGGACATGATACGCGGTGAGGTAAGCTTTGAAACCTCCCTCGTGGATGATAAAGTGCTGCTGAAGGCGGATGGAATGCCCACCTACCACCTGGCCGTAGTAGTGGATGATTATTTAATGGAAATCACTCACGCCTTTCGCGGCGAGGAATGGCTGCCGTCCGCGCCGGTGCATCTGTTGCTTTGGAAATATTTGGGTTGGGAGGCCAAGATGCCGCAGTGGGCGCACCTGCCCCTCATCCTCGGGCCCGATGGCGCAAAGCTCTCCAAGCGCCACGGCAGCAAGTACGGTTTCCCCATCTTCGCCATGAACTGGACGGATGCCAATGGCGAACTGACTGAAGGTTTCGCAGAACGCGGCTTTTTGCCGCAGGCAATGCTCAATATGCTGGCCATGCTCGGCTGGAATGACGGCACAGGACAAGAGATTTTTTCGCAGGAAGAGTTGGTGGAAAAGTTTGACCTGGGCCGCGTCAACCACAGCGGAGCCGTCTTTGATTTTGAGAAAGCCCGCTGGTTCAATCATCAATACATCCAGCGCATGAGCGCGGAAGAGCTTGCGCCGCTTGTAAAACCTTATTTGCCCGAAGCAGATGATGCAAAGCTCCTGCCGGTCATTGACCTGATTAAAGAGCGCTGCACCCTGCTGCCCGACTTCGCAGAGCAGGCCGGCTTCTTCTTCAAAGCCCCGGAAGGGATAGATACGGCGAGCATTCTGCCAAAGTGGAAGCCGGAACATGCAGCATTCTTTGAAAAGCTGGCTGCGCAAATAGAAAGTACGGACGCCGCTATTGATGAAGATGCATTCACCGCCCTCGCGACAGCATCTTCTTTAAAGAAGGGCGAGGTAATGCTGCCGCTGCGCATCATGCTGGTAGGCGGCAAGTTCGGGCCGGGCGTGTTTGATATTGTGCGCATTATCGGGCCGGCAGCGGCGGCTGCGAGGATACGGGCAGGCTTGAAGATGCTCGCATAGACTTGGCAAGTTCCGAAGGAAGACTTGCAAAGTCATTTTACGTTCTCACTAATCATCTTTCACTTGCCAAGTCTTTCCTTCGGGACTTGGCAAGTGCAATACTCAACTTCTCAACCTATGTACCGTACCCACACTTGCGGCGAATTGCGCGCCTCCCATATTGGTCAATCCGTCACCCTCGCCGGCTGGGTGCAATACGTCCGTCAGAAGGGCGCCGTGAGCTGGATTGTGCTGCGCGACCGTTATGGCATTACGCAGGCTGTTTTTGAAGAAGGCCGCAGTACGCCGGAAGTGATAGAGAGCATCAAAGGCATTGGCCGCGAGGCGGTGATTCAAATTTCCGGTGAGGTGATTGAGCGTTATTCCAAGAATATGGAATTGCCTACCGGCGAGATTGAAATTCTTGCAGAGAAGGTTACCATTCTTAATAACTCCGCAACACCACCCTTCACCATTGAAGAAGACACCGACGGTGGCGAAGACATCCGCATGAAGTACCGCTATCTTGACCTGCGCCGCCCACCGCTGCGCCGTGCTTTGGAACTGCGCTACAAGGTGAACCGTTCGGTGCGGAATTACTTAGACACGCAGGGCTTCTGGGATATTGAAACGCCTTTCCTTATTAAATCAACGCCGGAAGGTGCTCGTGATTTCGTCGTGCCTTCGCGGATGAATGAGGGACAGTTTTACGCCTTGCCGCAAAGTCCGCAGACTTTTAAGCAGCTGCTGATGGTGAGCGGCTATGACCGCTATTACCAGATTGTAAAATGCTTTCGCGATGAAGACCTGCGCGCTGACCGTCAGCCGGAGTTTACGCAGATTGACTGCGAGATGTGCTTTGTGGAGCAGGAGGATATCCTGAACACTTTTGAAGGCCTCTTCAAGCATGTCTTCAAAGACGTAAAGGGCATTGAGCTTACCGAAGCTTTCCCCCGCATGACCTGGGACGATGCGATGCGCGACTATGGCAACGACAAGCCGGACATTCGTTTCGGGATGAAGCTGGCGAACATGAAGGTGCGCGGCGAGCATGAAGCAATCGTTTTAGCAGAAGTCCCTTTCAAGATTTTTGAAGAAGCCGAAACCATCATCGGCATTACTGTAAAGGGCGCTTCGGAATGGACGCGCAAGCAGATTGATGCGCTTACCGATTGGGTGAAGCGTCCGCAGATTGGCATGAGTGGAGCCGTGTGGGTGAAGTACAATAGTCCCGACCGCACGGGGCATACGGAGATGGGACGCGAAGCACCTTACAAGAGCAGCGCCGATAAATTTTTTACGCAGCACCAGCTTTCTGAAGTCTGCGCCTTCTGCGATGCGCAGGAGGGCGATATGGTGCTGATGCTGGCCGGCGGCGAAGACCGTACGCGCAAGGCGGCAAGCGAGCTGCGCCTGCACCTCGGCAATACGCTGGGCCTGCGCAATCCGGAGGTGTACGCGCCGCTGTGGGTGATTGACTTCCCGCTGCTGGAGGAGACGGATGGTACGGGGCATTGGGCCGCGCGCCACCACCCTTTTACCTCGCCGAAGCCGGAGCATATACCGCTGCTGGCCGACCGCGCGCGCTATGGCGAGATTAAGGCGAATGCCTACGATATTGTGCTGAACGGCACCGAGATTGGCGGCGGCTCCATCCGCATACACCAGCGCGAATTGCAGGAGCAGATGTTTGCCGCGCTGGGCATGGATAAGGCGGAAGCGCAGGAAAAGTTCGGCTTTCTGCTGGGGGCTTTTGAGTATGGCGCGCCGCCGCACGGGGGCATTGCCTTTGGCTTTGACCGCTTCGTGGCGCTATTGGGCGGGCAGGAAACAATACGGGATTTTATTGCCTTCCCGAAGAATAACAGCGGCAGGGATGTGATGCTGGATGCGCCGAGTGCTATTGATGCCGTGCAGAAGAAAGAGTTGGGGTTGTAAACTTCTAATTGAGCAAAGGCGAATGAAAGACTTAAACAAACTTTTTCTCGTCATTTTTTTAATGGCGTTTATGGGGCAGGGGCTCTCACAAACTTATGGCGGACGAAACTTCGTGACAAGGCAGGGATATCTTATTTATGTAGGCTGGACTTGGTTTTTTCAGCCGAGTTCTAATCGTACCGGGCCAATCCAAAGCTTGAATAAAACATCTTTTCGTATTGACCTAGGCACAGATGGATTCAATAATTCTATTGCCATCTATAATGATAGCTTAATCCATTTTGATAGCATCGTCGTTGATTCAAAATGGCACCGTGATAGCACTTATTATCGTGGAGATGTGTTGTACTATGCCTACGGTGAAATGGAATATGGAAATACCGACAAAACTTACGAGAACATGAACCCATGCCTTTATAAAATCCGTTTTCTTGGAAAAGAATATTCTATAGGCTGTGCATGGTTTCACCCTGAAGTAAATTCTTTTAAACGACTATAAGCCCGTTCTCACCCCACTGGTTTAAGTCTTGCGAAGCAGACTTAAGCCCACAATAATGGCAAGTCTCCGACTTGCAAAGCCTTTGCAAGACACAGTCTTGCTTCCATTCAGCATTTAAGTCTGCTTCGCAAGACTTAAACGAGTGAGAGACACTACCAAGCATCAGCATGGGCACCAAGCTCGGCTGAATAAGCGTAGCTTACACCAAACGACCAACAAAAACCCTATGAGCGGAAAGAAACAATTCGGCGTATGGATGGACACCCATCATGCTACCGTAGTGAGCAAAGACGAAGAGACGCAAGGCCACTTCACCGTAATTGCCCACATAAAGGGCGAGGTGAGCCATGGCAATTCCAACGAGCAGACCGGCAACAAACCACGAGCGCTCCCTCACCCTGCAGTTCTTTAAAGAAATTGCCAGCTACATGCCCAACGTGGATGTAATGCACATCACCGGCACCGGCCAGATTCAGGAGCAGTTCGCTCACTTTCTCGCAGAAACGCCGCAGTACAAGGACACCATTACATCAGACTCCACCTCCAATAAAATGAGCGATGAGGCCCTGCTGGAATACTTCGCGGCAACAACTCAGCTAAAGCATTCACAGACACCTACAAAAGAGCGCCGCTGCACCATGCAGCGGCGCTCTTTTGTGCTCCCGCCGGCGCAAGTTTGTAGGGCGGTTCCCTAAAAGCCAATCGGGCATTAGCCGTATTTGATAGCGGAAGTAACGCGGGGGAATTACTTTCACCCAAAACCAACCACACCATGTCACCAAAAACACGCAACATCATCGGGCTGGGTGCTCGCCGGCCTCATCGGCGCATTCATGCTCTTCAGCGCCTCCGGCAAATTCATGGCCGACCCCAAGATGCAGGAGATGATGGCGGGCCCTCGGCCTCACGCCCGGCATTGCCCACCTCATCGGAGCAATAGAGATTATCTCCGTCCTGCTCTTCCTAATTCCGCGCACCGGCGTGGTGGGCACCTTACTGCTGGCGGCTTACCTCGGCGGCGCCATAGCCACAAACGTGGAGCACCCGCAAGCAGGCCCGCCCACGGCCGCCATTGTTTTAGAAATCCTCGTCTGGATTACCCGCCGCCATCCGCTTCCCAGAGCTAACGGCGCGGCTGATGGGCCGGCCGCCCGCTGCGCAGGCCTAACACCAATTCTTAAAAAAAGAACGTCCCGGCCTCACAGCCGGGACGTTCTTTTTTGTGCGAAGTTACAATGCCTTTACATTACTGCTGCCCGCTCACCGCAACGGTGCCGCTATTCAGATAATCCCCGCTGCCGTCCACGATACGATAAACGTAGATGCCCGCCGCCATGCCGGATACATCCAGCACATTGTCGCCGGTATGCAGCGTGAGGGGTGCGTGTGCAAGCTGGCCTGTGGCACTGAGCATCATCAGCGTAGCGCCGCCATTGCCCGGCAGGCAGCGCTATGTGCAGCACACCCTGCGCAGGATTGGGATAGACGCGGATGCCCGCCTGCGGCAATGCGCCTACGGCATTGTAGCGGAGGGCCACCGTATCGGCGCAGTAGTATTGGCGCGCGGCGGGGATGGAGGCGTAGGGGTTTGCGTCCATCTGTATGGGCGTGTAGGTGTGCTGCAGCAGGTTATCGGACTGTTTCATCCGCGGCATACAGCGTGGCATTGCGTACGACGCACTGGTAAGGGCGGCGCTTACAAATCGTATTGAGCGAATGCCCCACCCGGCCCATAGAAATGCCGCCCGGCGCGTTGGTCTGATTGACGACGAAGGAAGGTAGTATCGCCGGCGATGGGCGTAAAGGCATAGATGCTCTCGCCGATGGTATCGCAGGTGCTGCCGGCGTATTGCCTCACCCCATTGCCGAGGGCTGTCCATCTTGATGTACAGGTTGTATGCCTGCGGGTTGTAGGCACTCACCATGCTGCCGAAGTTGCATACCGAGATAACGCCGCCGTCGCGCGTAGCGCACGCTGTAAAAATTCTGGCTCCAGAAGATATTGGTGTCGGGAAAGTCAAGGCGCTTCGTCCACTTGATATTGCCCAGCGTATCGCTGTACGCCATCGTAAAGCCATTGCCAACTTGGGTGCGAGTGCCTACGCTCGTGCCGGTATTGGGGCCGGGATAAGAGCCAATCTGCATAAAGTAGCGGTCTTTGCGCACCGCGCTGCGCGAGACGTTGGTATAAAGCACCGCCGCATTCTGAAATCCGTCAAACTTGCGGTAGGTAATGCTCTTCGGGCCACTCTTGTCAATGTCCATCATGCCGAATATGCCGGTGGTGCTGCCGCCAAAGGCGCGGAACTTATTACCGCCCGTCCAAGCTTTCAATCTTGTAGATGATGAGCGGCGCGCCGCTCTGAAAGCCGCTGCTCTGCGTATAGCTTTTATTCCACAGCACATTCGCGTTGCTGTCCACGCACATGAAGTAGTGGAAGCCCACGCAGCCGCCGCCACCGGCCAGAAAGCCGCGGTCGGAAGTGGGGGCCAATATCGCCGAAGTGGACTGTGGTGGGCGTCTGGTAATCCTTACGCACCATCACATTGCCCGCAGGGCTTAGCTTCCAGATGCTCATAGTGTCTTCAATGGGGCGTGAGGAAGAGGAGAAACACCATCCCGCTCGTGCTCACAGTGGCTTTAGTGCCGTAAAAAAAAGCCCCGGTTAGCCCAGCGCCGTGTGAAGTTCACCGTACCGTTTGGTGTTACAGACATGAGGTAGAAGCTGTCCATACGCTGGTTGTGGCCCATCACCCATATCACATTGCGGCTCACCTGGAGCGATAGGTATGGCTGGAAGAGATTGTTGTTGTTGCCGCCGTTGGCGGAATTCCAATACTTAGCCATGAAGCTGCCCTGCGCAGAAGCAGCGTATGCAAGCGGCAGGGAAAGCAGAAGTAGGAGTAAGATTTTTTTCATGATGCGGAAACGCTTTGGTGGAATGGAGCGACGCAGCAATAGACGCACCATCATAAAGGCAGGTTGGGTAAGGGCGCAACAAAAATGTTACAGCACAATGACGCTAAGCTCCGTACACCCTTGCATTCGCCTTGCGCACAACGTGCGTAATTTTCCGGCAGCATGGAAGCCCTCACCACCTTCAAGACCTTTACCTACGCCCACGAGGCTACGATTGCCAAGAGCCTCCTCACATCCGGCCGGCATCTTCTGCTTTCTTAAAAGACGAGCTTACCATCCAGGCCAATCCTTTTTACTCCAATGCCCTCGGCGGTGTCAAGCTCCAGGTGCGCGAAGGCGATGCACTTGCTGCGCAGGAACTATTGCAACAGACCGCCGGCGGGGAGCAGGACACCATCACCATTCGCAACGCCACCGGCGTCATCACGGAATGCCCCGCATGCGATTCGGCGGAGCTGTCCCTCGTGCGCAAGCCCTCCCAAAGCGGCCTTCGGGCTGAGCCTGCTGCTGCTCGGGTTTCCACTGCCGCTCTTCTCAAAAGTGTATCACTGCTACGGCTGCGGGCGGGATATAAAGGTGGGCTGGAAGTAAGGGGCCAAAGTAGAATAGAAAGGCAACGGGCGGCACGCCTACGGCGGAAAACCTATTTTCGTGCAAACAAACGACTATGAAATTTACACTACCTAAAGAAGGCACGAACGCAGTTGATGGACGCGATAATGAGGCCCGACCAGTTAATATGGAACTTCGTCCAGTCTATTTATAAGAACGAAGGGAATGAATACTATGGTATCGTATTTATTTTCGGAAGGGAGAATATTACATCATGGTATTACAAAACGTCGCGAGAGAGGGGACGAACAGTGGCAAGAGCTCATTAGCCAATAATGATTTTCACCACTTCGCGCGAGCATGCAGCAGAGCCTGTGCGTGGCGTGCTCGTGCACAGTTCTCCTTAGGACACCTAAAAAGGCACAGTTACGCTTAGACCCCGTCTATGCGCGTCACGGCCCGCCAATCCCCGGATAGGCTCGTAGTATCTGCGCGTAAGTGCTTAGACAGGGGTCTAAGCACAACTGCCAACGGCTAAGTCAGTTGACCGAATCATTATATCAGCCTGCACAAAAAGTAAGTCAGCTGACTTTATCTTAAAGTCAGCTTGTATAATCCTTAAGTCAGCTGACTTTATCTTAAAGTCAGCTTGCATAATCATTAAGTCCGCTGACTTTAAGATTAAACTCAACTGATTTAAGGGCTAAATCAACTGATTTTGACAAAAACCGGGAAATACATATTTTGGCGCTTCATTAAATCAACACTTCCTACACATGCAAACGCAAAGTAGCGGCTTCAAAAGCCTTTATCCGCGACTCCGTGCCCAAGAAAATCTCCTTCGGCACCACCGTCATTGCCGGCCTCACCTCCATCCCCGCCGGCACCGGCCCCACCCTCCCCTACCCCATCTCCGTACTTACATCAGCCAATAATAAGCTTATAAGCACCTCCGCCGATGCCGCCACCGGCAGCCATGGCCGGCGTATCCGAGCGCAATGCGGCGGAGAAGGACTGGAACATCAAACTCGGCGCTACCGCCGATGCGGTGAGCGATTGGGCGGCGGGCGATGCCGCCAAAATCCAGCACGCCGGCTTTATACCCACCAAGGCGGAGACTACCCCCGCCCAGCGCCTCAACCAACCCCTCACCCCCAGCAAGACCGCCGGCCCGTCCAGCGCCGCCATTACCGTAAACCCACCCCGACAATGGCCACGCCGATGCCTTCCTCTACATAGCCGCCCCGCCCGAGGCCACCATGGAGCGCCACGGCGATACCATCTGCATCACCATAGGCACACAGCGGGTGTACGTGCATGTGGATACCCACAACTCCGCCAATCTGGAGAGCCTCACGGCAAACGTGGAGCTGCAAGTGCGCGTAGCGGCCATCAATACCGCCGGCACCAGCGACCTCTCCGAGCCCGTGCGCGTAACGCCGCAGCCCTAAAGGCTTTCGCAGGATAGAAGCACAAAAAATCCCGGCATCGCAGCCGGGATTTTTTTTAGAAAGGGCGAGAAATGGAGGCTTACTGCACCGTCACCTTCACCGTCTGGCGCGCGCCGCCATCCGTGCTGCACGTAAGCAGATACATACCGGCGGGAAGGCCGTGCACATCCATCTTTTGCGCCGCGGCCGTGGTAGTGATGCGCTGCAATTCGCGGCCCGCGGCATCAGCGAGTGTGAGGGTAGCTTCAGCGCCGTCCCCACCACTCAGGCGGATGTTGAGCACGCCATCAGCAGCAGGGTTGGGGAATACGGAGACCGCGTCAATGGATGCCGCAGCCGTCTGGCCGCTCACCACATTGCTGTAGGTGGCCGCGCCCGTCTTGCCGCTCATCATCTTCAGGCGGTAGTAAGAAGTGCCTGCGGGCGTGGAAGCATCTGTATAAGTATAAGCGCCCGGCCTGCCGCTGCAAGCCATCCGCCCAATGGCGGAGAACTCGCGG
The DNA here is from genome assembly GCA_965246785.1 of Chitinophagaceae bacterium. Lineage (GTDB taxonomy): Bacteria > Bacteroidota > Bacteroidia > Chitinophagales > Chitinophagaceae > UBA1952. Next base: position 96,770 of record CBDFFM010000011.1, on the reverse strand, counting down.
CCATTGGCGCTGCGCTCAATGACGAAGTAATCGGTAGCGGCTTCATTGTAAGTAGTCCAGCTAAGCGCATGATGGCCGCTGCGCGTGGAGAGCGCGAGGGAGCCCATGGAGATGTCCAGCGCGGTATTGCCGCCGGAGAAGAAGAAGCCGGAAAACGCCGCAATCGGAAAGGAAAATTCCCAGCGGGAAGCCTCTGCATTCCACACCTTAGTGATGCTTCCGCTGCCAATCAGCTCAGGCGTAGCGCCCACATAATTGGCAGGGTCATAGCCACCGGTAGGGCTGCCGTGAAAGGCGGTGATGACGAGATTGGCGAGGGCGGGGTCGCTCGTATCGCCGGAGGCAGGCAGGGCGGGGAAGCCATTGCGCGCCGTATTGTAAGCGGTAAAGTCGGCCTGGTCAACGTAGAGCGTAATGGTAGCGGCGCTCTGGTTGGTAGGCGTAATCTCATAGTGGCGCTGCACGTAAGGCTGGCCGTGGTAGGTAAGCACGGAGTCGTCTTCCAGCCCTACGACGGTGGTGGAGCCGAGATTGGAAGAGGCGGTGGCTATCACCACGCCCGTCTGTGTGCAGGAGGAGGGATCGTCGTAGCTGATGATGCTGTTGGGCTTTTGGTCGGCGGTGGCGGTGCCATCGGTATTGGCCGGCGTCAGCAGCGTGAGGGAGACGGCCGTAAACTCGGTGCCGTAGCTATTGGCGGAAGAGTTGCAATCGCTGCCTTCATTCTTAATCACCACATGGTCGGGCAGGCCGGAGTAGCCGACAAAGCTGTGCACGATGCTCTCCCAGGAATTGGTGGTGGAAGTGGTTTGCGTGCCGGTAGTCCAGGATACGAGGGCATTGTTGGCGGAGTCTTCCAGCGTCACAGTGATTTTGTAGCTCGCGCCGGTGCAGGAGCCGCCGCCGTTCGTCTTAAACTGCTCGCTGAAGGTGATGGTAGGCCGGGTGGCGCGCTGCGGCGCGGTGTAGGGAATGGTGAGGTCAACGGACTGCGTCATGTAGTCGCCCGCATTCTGGAATACGAAGCAGTCCACACTATTGTCGGTGGTGGTGGTAATGGGGAAGGTTGCATTGCCCCCATTGAGCGTCCAGCCCGTGGTGCTGTTGGTACCGTTGGGGTTGGCTACAAGGTTGGAGCATGTCTGAGCCTGCAGGGCGCCGGCGCTTAAGAGCGCTGCGGAGAGAATGGGTAAAACGTAAAGCTTCATAAGCGGATCGTTTTGGTGAATGTTTGGGGTGTTTGGAAGATGGTGTTTTTGGTCGTTGGAATGTTGCTTCCGCTGATGTGGTCAAAAGTATAGGCGGCCTATATCCGATGTACGCGGCGGCGGGTTATAGTCGGGTTAGCCCTTTGCGTGAGCAATTAAAGTCGCTACATCGTTAGCAGATGGATAAGAGTTTCGGCGATGAATCCGGGGCGCATCGGAGCGCCCGGAATGCGCATCCGGATGGGAAGGGCTTATCTTCGGATAGCTATTCCCAAAACACAGCCTTAGATGAAAACGATTACCGCGGCGCTCCTCGCCATTACGCTGTTTGCCGCCTGTAAGAAATCAGATGACAGCACTCCTGCCACCAAGTACAATACATGGAAGCTGGGCGCCACTACCTATACGGTGAATAATTACGCCAAAGCGAGCGAAACGCTGGAGATGTACGACAAGGCCGGCAACGGCGTGTTCTTCACGTTTGCCGCCTACCCTACCGCCGACGGCATCTACAACGTAGTAGGTAATAGCGCCTCGCTCGGCCCGAAAGACGTGAGCATTACGGCCTTTGGCAGCGCATCGGGCACGAGCTACTTCGCGAGCGGCTCAGATGGCACGAAGGCTACCGTAAAACCGGTAAGCGGCAGCACCCTCCGCCTGCGCATTTCCCTGCCGGACACGTGGGTGGTAAAGGGCGGAACCGACAGCCTGAAGCTCTCTGCGGAGATTGGGGATTTGTAGCGCGCCCCTTTAGTCAAACATATTCCACTTCGTCTTCGGCTTAGGGGCCGTGACTGCACTGTCGGCCGCAGACTCGCCTTCATTATTCATCGGCGAAAAGGCGGGTTTGGGTGGAGCGGGCTTTGGCGCGGTCTGCTCCGGGGCCTTTGGCTGCGGCGCTTCTTCCTGCTTTTGTGCTTTAGCGCTTTCTCCGGTGGGTCGTGGGCCGGGAAAGTCAACGTCCGGATATTGCTCACGCAGCTCCGCGATGACGGCCAGCGTTTCGGGCGGCAGTTCATCCTCCGTGGCTCGGTTGGGCACAGTCCCGGGCTCCGGGAGGGCGGCTATCAGGTCCGCCACCGCCATGCGCTCTTTTTTCAGGAAACCGTTCTCATGCCATATACGCAGGGCAAAAGCCGGGTCTTCATCTTCCATGATGAAGTAGTCAATAGCGCCCGCGCCGAAGAACTCCCGGAGTTGTGCCGTATCGGAGGTGGGGAGGAAGATGCGCAGCACGCGGGGATCGTAGAAGCGGAAGAAGAGGCTTTTGCCTCCCTCGGTCTTAACGGTAAGGAACTTCCGAAAGTGCTTGTGCAGTTCCGGCATAGGCCAGGAGCTTTTCAGCATCACGCCCCAGGAATGGCCCCAGCCCGTCTTAAGGCACCAATGCCCGAAAGGCACAGCGGCGTTGAAGGAAAAAAGCTGCGGCGACACCTGGTCTAACATGCCGAGGTTCTCGCCGCGGTACAGCGACTCATGCGCCTTATTGCGCAGGCGGGCCTCCGACATGGCGATGCCCATGCGCGCGCCGTCCAGCAGGATGTGTGTGAGGTGGCCGAAGAACATGGGCTTTATTGGTTGTCCACGAATTGATAGAAATCCTGCTTGACCACGCGTGCGGTGGCGTCTTCAATGAAGAGGCGCTCCATGCGGCTTGGCTGCTCCTTCCACTCCACCACCCAGGTAGGCGTGCCTTTGAGGATGTTACGGTTGATTTTGGAATAGCTATCCGTCATGCTGAACGAAATCTTGCGCTGCCGCACCATGTCCAGCACCTGCGCGACGTCCAGCTTGTAGGGCGCGTCGTAGTTGGTTTCCTTTTCCAGGCTGCCGTTTTCTTCATACTCCGGCCACTTACCGGCCTTGAAGCCGCCCTTCTTGAACACCAACCCCTTGGTGCGCAGGTTACCATTGGGGTGAAACTCTTTGTAAGTGTCGAAGTATCCGCCACGCGGCACAATGCGCTCCGTAAAGCCATAGGCATACCTGAGGCGCGTGATTACGCTGCCGTCGTCTATAGTCTCGGTTTGCTCATCGTCCACGGCGTGGCGCTCAAAGTATTCGATGTTGAATCGCTCCATGTTTTGTTTGATGTGCTTTTGTCTTGAGCTGCAATTGGTTTGGCAAAGCGCCAGCAGCATGAGCAGTATAATGCCGGCACGCATAAGCTGAGAGGGATTCTTGTGTCAGGTGAGCTTGGCGTGAAGAATATCCCACTGCCACTTCCAGGTGCAGATGCGCTCAATGGGCGGGGTAGCCTGATGGGAATAGTCCATAATGTTGTCGGTCTTCCACTTGGTGTACGTGTAGGTGCCGCTGTTGGAGAAGGTGTGATACAAGCCTATAGCGTGTAGCAGCTCGTGTGTGGTAGTGGCGGTGTTGTGCGTGTTGTAAAGGGCCACGGACTTAGAACCAATGTCACGCGCGCCGCCATTCAGGCCTATGTAATTGCCGTTGCTGAAGTAGCCGCCGCGCTCATCAAAGAAGAAGACTTTGAACCAATCCTTCAAATCGGGGTTCTGCTCGTGGAAAGCATCCTCCAGAAATTCGTGAATCTGCTTTTTACCCATGTAGTTGGCGATGACCTTACTGCCGCCGTCATCTTCAATCACCCAGTCCCGGTTAAAATCCACGGCTTTGGAATAGCCTATTTTGTCCAGGAATTTTTTCCAGGTAGAAGGCGGCTTTGACATGTCAAGCTGCACGCGCTTCGTCTCGATGCCGATGAGCGCCTGCCGCATATACTTGGTCAGAAAGGTCTTTTCGGTGTTGCCCTGTGTCGCGGAGAATGCTTTTACGGTGCCGTCTATATTGGTAATAACGGAAACGAAGGCCACTTTAAGCTTCCTACGACTGGCTTTGTTGTTCTTACCCAGTATCAGCCGGCCGCATTCGTAATCCGCTTCTTTGCCCATGCCATCATTGGTGCAGTTCAGCACGCGCAGCTCTATGTCTGCCGCAGAGGCCTTCTTGCACTTCACCGTTATCTCCTGCTTGCCGGTGGCAGTTTGCAGCGCGGCGCTTATCTCCACAAAGTCGGCAAAGTTGGGCGTGGCACTGTCAAACTTCAGCTCAACAGGTGTGCCTTCCTTCACATCTATATCGGCGATGAGCTTCGCCTCGTGCGGGTCGGAGCCGCCCTCGTCGGCAGGGAAGAGGTTAAGTAGTGAAGCGTAGTTTGTTACCAGCGCGTTGTGCGCATCTTTTACGTTCTGGATTTGGAATGGCTTGTATAGCAGCCGCAGGTTGTTGTACTGCGTGGGCGGAACAGTGACGATGACGCCCGTGCTGGTATAATCCGGGTCTTGCTTAGGCGGATACTTCCCTACGATGGCTTTGTAATCCGTATCGCCTTTGAAGGCCGTATCGCCGCAGCGAAGCCAGTCAAAGCCGAACTCGCCTTTCCACGCGGGGTGCGGGCGGAATTTAACGATGGCCTTAGCAGGCTTCTTGGACGTCAGGTTCGGTTTCTTAACGGTGATGACGTGCGTGCTGTTGGTGGCAAGCTGCTTTTCCGGCGCTTTCTCCGGGATGTAGATAATGCCGGGATTATCGTTGGAGGAGAACTGATAGTTTTTGCCGTCCTGAGTTTTCTTCGTGCAGCCAACGCGCGCGCGCAGGTACTTGTTGATTTCGTCAGGGCTGTCGGTGCCCCAATTGAACTTGCCAAGCTGCTGCCACGTCGTGCCGTTCGCCTTCGCGATGCTATCCAGCGTGTCGCCGTCCTTTACTTTATACTGTTTAGCCTTGAGAAGCTTAAAATCGGGCATGGTGGCAAAAAGGGTACAAGGTTTATTGAATAAAAACGGTCTGATGCACCACATGGTCATCGTAATCCATGTCTATGCTGCAATTGCCCGGCTTGACGTTGGTGATTTCAATCATGCCGTTTACGTCGGAGGTCTTTTCCTCACGCGCGCCGTCGGGCAGTACTACATGTAGCTTTACACCGGCCATTGACTTGCCGGTATCGTCTTTCACCTGAAATTTTATCCAGTGCGGCTCTTGCTGCTGCGGTTCCTGCGTGTCCTTTTCGTCTTCTTTAGGGCAGGGCTGCACCGGGCTTCCTACGGGGTTGGGCATGGCGCTTAAAGGTTGTCTGGGTCTGTTTTTTCCAACATGCGGCTGATTTTCTCGCTCCCTTTCAAATTGCGGATAAGCAGGATGCGCCGCAACGCCTCGTGTTCCGGCTGCTCGGCAAAGCCGGGCCCGAATGCGGCAAGATACTTTAGATAGGTAGTGGTGTCTTTCTGGTCGGTGATGCGCCAGCGCTTCGCCTGCTTCATGCCAGCCTTCACGAAGTCTTCCGCGACGGCGTCGTCGTACTGCTCCGCAAAAGCCGGGTACTGTTCCCGCAAGGCGGCCGCCGTCTCCCGCACGTAGCGCCCTTCCAGCTCGGTAGTGAGCTGCTTCATCTGCTGGTTCTTGATTACTAACATGGATAGGGCTTCTGTAAGTCTAACATGCTTCTACGAAGGGTGTACCCGTCTCGGCAGCTTCCACCATAGCTACGCTCTGAGCCACCTGCTGCTGTTGCATGGGTGCCGATGACAGGCTCTTCATCAATTCCAGCATCACATTCACCGGCATCACACTGCCTCCGCCACCGCCGCCACCGCCCGCCTCACCAATCAGCACCGTAGGCAAGCCTAATACGATAGTTCCGCCGTGCGCGCAGGAGTCGCCCATGCGCGCGGCGGGCTTACCGCCGATGAGCACGCCCATGGAGCCAAGGATAATCGTATCCGGCGGGCCTACGCAAGTGCACATGCTGCTCATTGTCGCGGCGGGTACGCCGCCTATGAGCACGGTCGGCATTCCCGGCGGCAGGATGGGGCCGCCTACGTGCGGGATTGGTGGTACACCCGGCGTAACCATCGGGCAAACGTGCATGTCTCCTACTCTTGCGGCTGGCTTTCCCATGGCTGCTCTCTTTTAGTTTACGTGAATAGAATAGCTTACGTCTGCGGCGCTCCCCTGCTCCAGTTCTGCTACCAAATCCATCTTTACCCGCTCCCAGTCCGTCTCCGGGCCGGCGGCGGGGCCGGGTTTGAGCGTTACTTTCACCACGGGCATCATCCCTTGATTGGGCATGGGGCTTACGCCGAGGCCTTTTTCCACCTTTACATCTGAAGCGGTGCCTTGCAGGTAGGCGGCGCAAAAATTCTTGACATCCGTTGCCGTTACAATCCTGCCTCTTGAAAGGAGCACGGATTTAAATGCTTTCAGAATCTCCGTATTCTCCAGCTTGTCCATGCCGCCGCTGGTGCCGGTCATCAGTACGAGGCCGGCTTTCTTGAAGGCGGAGCCTTCGTACAAGTCCATCTGCGTGCTGGGCCGGATGCCATTGCCCGCCGTGCCGTTGCATGTCCAGTATTGCACGAAGATGGTGTCCGCTTCCTGTACCGGATTGATGAGCAGGTAGGTGGGCGATGTCTGCAGCAGGTGGAGGTTCTGACGGATTTTCTGGTCTATGAGCGCGATGTTCTGGTTGAGGTCTTTAATGGTGGAGGCCATAAAGTCCTGCCCGAAGGCGGCAAAGGCGCGGCTCTCATCGCGCAGCAATTCTATGAGAAAGTTCAGGTACTCCGCCGCATTGCGCGAATCAAAGCGCTCCAGGTCACCTACACGGACGGTGTAGATGCCTTTGTCGCGGTCGTTGTATTGGTCAAAGGGGTAGTAAACGTAGTCGCTGCGGCCATTTGCGCCGGTGATGGTGCCTTCTACCGTCTTGACGGCAAAGAACTGCTCGCGCGACAGGAGCGGGATGATGTTGAAGTAGGCATTGAGCCGGTAGCTCAGCTCGTTCACATGCCGGTTGACGACGGGAAAGCAGTTGATAGCAATGGTGAGGTCGTCCATCACTTGCCCGTTGTATTCCGGCGGGAAGCTGAACTTAAACCACACCAATTCCCCTTCCATCTGCGCAAGGTCATTGCCCGCCAGGGCGGCCTCAAACGCTTTCGGATGGCGGCTGAATGCCTCGCGGCCCGGCTCCTTCAGAGCCTCATTGCCGTCCGGCGCGATGGTGAGGAAGTTGTTGCAGTAGATGCGATTGATTTGCTTCTCTAAGCGGCGGTTGATGTATAATTCTTCCAGCGCATCTTCAAAGTGCAGCTGGTGGTCTTCAAATGAAGTCTGCGAGAGGCCGCGGCTGAGCTTGACGGGCTTCCCGTTGCACTCGCAGCGCACGTGGCGAAGCATGGAGAGGTAGCGCGCACGGTCGGGGGTGTTTTTAAGGTCTATGTAGAAGGAGAGGTCAGTCAGGTCTATGCCGGGCTTCACTGCGATGCCTATCCATGCCTCGCCCGGCGCGAATGGCCGCGCGCCGGTGCGCAAAAAGGTCTCCTTTGCCTGCAAATCGTCTATGCGATAGACATTGGCGCCAGCCGCCATAATCTTCACATCCCCGTCAATGGCTTTGAAGCGGCCGGAGGGTGTGAAGTAGATGTCCATCGTCGTATCCAGCGGGCCGTTCACTACGCTTGCCACTCGCTTCTGGTGCAGGAACTGGCTCTCAAGAGCTACGTACTGATACTCGTCGGTAGAGGTGGCGTGGATGATGGCGTGCGCGGGGCGCGGCTGCGTATGCACCTCGGGTATGAGGAGGCCCGCGAGGCGCTCAGTCATCGTTTTTTGCAGGGCGGCCATCTCATTGTCCAGCCGATACACCTCCACGGCGCAGGCTTCTATGAGCAGGCGCACGAGAGGGTCAAAGTTGTCCATGTTCGTATCGTTGAGCCCCCAGAAGCGGGCGGCGTTACGGAACATGCGGCTGGCAATGGCCTCTTTGCTAAGCTTTATGTTTTCGGTGCTGAACAAAACGGTTAGGAGTTGGGCGTTTGGGGTTGTGGGTTGGCTGTTTGAGGGTGGCCGGTATGGCTTGAATGGCTTTCAAAAAGCTTCGCTTCTTCTTCAATCATCATCGCTTCTGCCTCAATGTCATCTCGGGCTTCTTCAATGACCATCATTCCTGCCTCAATGTCAGCTCAGGCCTCTTCAATCATCATCGCGGCTTCTTCAATGACCATCAAGGTGTCTTCAATCATCATCAAGGCTTCTTCAATGGCTTCACCGGCCGTTTCAATGCTCATCCTGTCTCTTTCAATGAGCCTTTCGCGGCGCTCAATGCTTCCCGGGAGATCTTCAACGCGCTTCCCGTTGACTGGGCTTTAATCCAAAGATATGGGCGAGATAAAAAGCGCCGGGGAGTAGGCAAAAGGCTCGCCGGTCTGCTTGATAATGCCCCTTACGTTGACAATGATTTTCTTCTTGATGCTGTGCACGCGCGTGGTGGGGTGCACGTAGGGCGTCTCGGTAATCTGGGTGTCCACCTCAATCTTTTCCAGCCGCTTTTCGTAATGTTTGAGGCTTTTGATGATGGATTTGTTCACGTCTTCCTGCCACTTGAGGGGGTTGGTAATGGTCTCAAAATCGCGCTCCCAGATTTCGCAGCCGTACTCCGCGTCAAAGCGGTGCTCGTTGTACTTGGAGGAGATAATGAGGAAGATATTTTGCGCGATGGAGGTGCCAAGGTTCACCGTAGGCAGCTCCTTATTGCGCTGCATGAGCGTCTCAAAGGAGAAGGGCATCTGGTAGAGCTTCGCGTCCATGATGGAGGGGCTTTAGTTGATTTGAACGATGCCGCCCTTGAGGGTGGCCATGCCGCCGCCGGAGAGGTCAAGCTTAGCGCCGCCTTTAAGCTCGGCGGTGGTATCGCCGGCGAGCTGCAGTTGGAGGCCCTGCACCTTGGCCGAGGCGCCGCCCTTTGCTTCAAAGCCTTTGCTGGCCTCAATGGCCACGTCGGCGGCTTTAAGCTCAATCTTTTTATTCGCTTTCAGCGAAATGGTGTCGGTGGCTTCTATGGTAATGTTTTCGGACTTCACGGTGATGGTCTTGTCGCCCTGCACTTCAATAGATTTCCCGGCCTTCACTACGATGGTCTCCTTTGAATTGACCTCAATGGCCTTAGAGGAGAAGATTTGAATGGTGCCGTCCTTGTCTTTGAGGTGGATGGAGATGTAGTTGGCATCATCCGTCTGAATCTTGATGATATTCTCCTTGTCCTTATCGGTAAAGGAGATGATGTTGCCGTTGCGGGTGGAGATGGACTTGATGTTGTTCTTCTCCGAAGTTTCAGAGGAAGAGATGGCCTTGCCATGCGGCAGGGCGCCCATCACGAAGGGCCGGTCGGGGTCATTCTGAGTGAAGCCTACGATGACCTGGTCATTCACTTCGGGCAGGAAGAAATGGCCGCGTGTTTTCTTGGATCCATCGCCATAGACGCCGGCATTGGGGGTAAGCACGCGGATGAAAGGTGTCTCTTCTTCGTTTTCGTGCCAGAGGAGCTTCACCTTCACGCGGCCCATATTGTCCGGGTCTTTAAGGTCGGTTACCACGCCGATTTGCGGCTCTGCAATGGGCTTCTCGTTGTAAGGGTTTGGCATCACCGTTACGGATTCCGGGATGGCTTCAAACTCATTGCTGTAATTGCCCATCCCGTCCGTCTTATGGATGACGGAGGTAACAATGAATTTGCCGTAATCCGTAGTCTTGGCAGAGTCGTCAGCGCCTTCGGTCTTTACCTGCACAGTGCCGCCAATCTTTACGAAGGGCCAGTAGGTAGTAGCGTTCAGCACCACAAGGGAGCCGGCGGCTTTTGACTTCGCAATCTTAACCGACTCATCCAGCTCCGCCTTCTCTACAAACTTGCGCGGGGAAAGCGTAAGGGTCTTGCTTTTGAAATAATTGTCCGATTCTTTCAGCGCATGCTTGCCGAAGGTGTCAAGGCCGCTTACCTGCACGCCGGAGCCTGCGGTTTTAGACTTCTGGTCGGTGCGGGAAAGGTAGCCTACCTCGTCGGAGGAGACAGGGGCGATCTTCACCCGCAGGTTCATGTTGGATATGTGGTTCGGATAGACGAGGTTCTCGACGGCCCCGGCTGCCGATGGCTTGCCAAAGTTGAGGGCGGCACCATCATAGAAGAAGTGCTCGCCGAATTCTGCCGCGAGGCGGCGGATAAAGTCAAAGTTGCTTTCGCGGTATTGAACGGTGTAGGTAAGAGGGCTGCCCTTTACGGGCTGGGCCTTTACGGTAAGCTGATTGCCGGGCACGCCTTTGGTCGCTTCTTTTACGATGGCGCCCAAGGTCTTTTTTGTATGCGCGCTGTTGGTCTCGCCTGCATCCAACAGGATGGTGGGACTATAGCCGCTGAACACAATATCGCGCGACGCATCCAGCGTATTGAAGAAGCGCACATCGGTGATGATGCCCTTAAAAGTATTCGCCGTTCCGGGATGGAAAATATCGTTCAGGGAGATGGTGACAGACTTTCCAAGGTAGCTCTTCGTCTTGTCAATAATCATGGTTCCCTTATCCTCCAGCACATCATGGTTGAAGCGGAATTCAAAGTAGTGATGCTCGTTGAAGGCTTGCCGGAGTAGCAGGTTGGAGAATGGGGCAATTTTCTTGCCTTCAATGGTAATTTCCGCATTTATCTCCGCGCCTACAAAAGCTTTCTCGTTGTTATTTTCTAGTGCCATAGCGGGGGAGGGAGGATGATTTAGGGTTTTTTAAAGTACGGTATAAAAACCGCAAGACCCTGAAGAGGGTCTTGCGGATAGATACAGCGGCAGGCGTTGAAGCCGGCCGCCGCGGAGCAGCTTAGGCCTTACCCTCGGGCCAAGTGTTGGACAGCTTTGCAGTGTCGCCGATTTGAATTTCGCGGGCAGAGACCGTGAAGTTAATCGTCATGGCGTCAGCGCCGTGAGCTGAAGCAGACTCAGCATAAGAGATGATGAATGCATCAGTGAACTTGATTTCTTTCATCTTGCCATCAGATGTGCCCTGGTCAAAGGAGAGGGTACCGCTTTGGGCCTTGTGCTGTTGGTTCAGCATCATTTCCACGATGGTAGTGTCGCCATAAGACTCAACAGTGAAGTTGATCTCGCCGCCGTAAACGCCGGAAGAAGGACGGCCTTTCGGGTCAACAGAGCGGCTGAACGCGAAGTTGGAAGAGAGTACATCGTACTCCTTAGAGCCGATTTTCAGGGTTGCTTTGTACGCCATGGTTTTTGTTTTTTGGTTTGGTTATTGGTTTGGTTAAGAGATGACAGAGTAGATAGGTGCGGGGCTTACTGCTGCTCGGTGGCGGTATCCCAGTTCGTACCGTCGTCGCCCTTGTGGCCGTCCAGCTTCAGCATGAAGCTCTTGGCCGGGAAGTACGGCGTGATGTTGATGTCCAGGTGAATCCGGTCTTTCTGGTCTTCGTCGCGCTCAAAGCGGATAACGCGGAACTTCTCAATGAGCTTGTCCGGGCCGCGTACGGAGTCCAGGAATTTCACGATTTGCGAGCGCAGGTCATTCTCGGTCAGCGAAGTCCAGTTTTCAAAGGCGCGGCGGTTGAGGAAGTCAATCAGCACCTTGTTGATGTAGTCAAACACGCGCACTACAGAATAAGTCTGCAGGCCGATGTTGTCGCCGTTAAAAAGGGTCTTGGAAGAAAAGGCCATCACCTTACCATACTCGTTCACCATCGGTATAAGGCCGGCCTTGTCCATGGCAGAGATTTCGCTCTTCTTGAGATCAAAGCGAACGCCTTCTACCTCGTTCATGCCGCCGTGCTTTTTACCAGCTGTTACCTGGCTCATCAGCGTATAGTACAGCTTGCCGGCAAGAGCAGAGGAAGGCGGCACGCGCACATCATCCTCCTCATCAATCTCGGCAGCCTTCTGGCGGCCAATGATATAGTTGGCAGCCATCATCACGTTAGAGCGGTATAGGTCACCGCCGGTGAGGTTGGCTTCAGTGAACATATCCAGCGTGTCGTCCGGATTGTCAATGTCCATAAAGTCAGTAATGAGCATCGTCTTCGTCTCAAAGGCGAGCTTTGCCCACTTTTCTACTACGGCGTTGGAGCCGAGGTAGCCCGGCACGCAAAGGATAGAGTAGTTGTTGCGCAGGTCAAGGCGGTCATAGTTCTGCTTCAGTTCGCCGCCCACAAAGTCAATGAACTTCGGGTTGTCCAAATCCTTAATTTGGTCAGGGCCTGCGTTGACGATAGTTACGTTCTTCAGCTTATCGGATTCGGTATTCTTGAAGAAGAGGTTGAGTGAGCGGTAAGACACTTCAAGCTCGCGGCTGGCTTCGGCAGCCCTCTTAAGATTCTTCTTAAGCGTAACGCCCGCTTCTTCAGAGCGCTGCTGGCAGGTTTCAGCCATTTGCGCGATGTCGGAAGAATTTTGCAGCAGGTTGAGCCACAGTTCCAGCTTCTGCTTTAATTGAGCACGCTCCTTCTTCTTTGCAGCGTCTGTCAGGAAAATCTGCTTCCTGGCCTTGCGCTCCGGATTGAGGCCCTGCACACCATCAATCGCGGATTCCAGGAAGTCAAAGCCACCCAGCTTAGCCATCTTATTGAGCGATTGCTCAAGGGTCTGCGAGGGGGCCGCGCCCGCCTCGGGGGATTTATAGGCTAAATCCTGCGATTCGGTCTGCGCCTGCATTTGGGTATCTGCCATGAGGATTTTTATATTGGTTGTCTGTTATCTTGTGTTGCTTTAAGCTGCGACGTATTACGCGTTCTTATCCAGCTCTGAAATAAGGTTCTGGAGGGCTGCCATGAAGGCTTCCTTTGTCTCCGGGTTTTCAATGGCGTTCTTTACCAGTTTGTTGGTTTTCAGTTGCTTCATCAGCTTGGCATATTCTTCCTTCTCGGCATTCAAGCCTTGCAGGAAAGGGCTTTGCTGTACCATGTTGTTCGGCTTGAAGTCGCCCACATTGCGAAACTTCAGCTCTTCGCCTTTGGTCGTGCCGTCAGCAGTTTCAAATTCTACTTCTACAGCAGGCTTAAAGTGTTCAAAGACGGCATCAACCGTTGTCAGGTCATAAGCTGCTTCAGGACGCACAGGGTCGTCGGACGTAAGCTTTTGTACGAAGAGTGAGCGGTTCATGGAGATGTCTGCCATCCCTTCCGACGCGTCCATCTTGACGGCATTACCGCCTACTTGATAGTCAAACATGGGTATTTAGTTTTAAGTTGTTAGCTGGTATAGTTTTGTTTGCACTGTATATTGGGAAAGTCTGCCTTTAATAAAGCCTTGTTAAGCCTTGGAAGCGCCAAGGTAGCAATCTTTTGATAATTCAAAGAATTTTCACCCCGCTTCCCGGATTATTTTTTCAGGTCGTACGCTACCTCGCCCTCGTCGTTCAGGCTTACTGCAATGGTGTCGCCGCGCTGCACCTGTCCGGAGACGAGCATTTTAGAGATGGGCCGGCGCAGATGCGTTCGGATGACGCCTGAAATCTGCCGCGCGCCGTACTTCGGTGTAAAGCCGGTAAGCGCAATCTTACTCTTCGCGTCGTCCGCAATTTCCAGGCTTATGCCTTGCTTGTCAAGGCTTTCGAGAAGGCTCTTCATCTGGATATCCAGAATCTTGACGACATTATTTTCGGAAATTGGCGCAAACGGAACAATTTCGGTCAGGCGCGCGAGAAACTCGGGGCGGAAGTGCTTGGTCATGATGTCCATCAGTTCTGAGGACTTCGGCATGATGTCTTGCGCAAACTGCTCCACAATCCACTCAGAGCCAATGTTTGAGGTGAAGATGATGAGCGAGTTGGAGAAGTCGCCTTCCTTACCCAGGCGGTCGTGCATCTTGCCTTCGTCCAGGATTTGGAGGAAGATATCAAACACGGATGGGTGCGCCTTTTCAATTTCGTCAAACAGCACTACAGAATAAGGCTGCTGCCGGATTTTGTTTACCAGCATACCGCCTTCCTCATAGCCCACATAGCCCGGAGGCGCGCCGTACAGCAGGGCTGCGGAATGCTCTTCTTTAAACTCACTCATGTCAAAGCGAATCATTGCCTTCTCGTCATTAAAGAGAAAGTCGGCAATGGCCTTCGTTACTTCCGTTTTACCCGTGCCAGTGGGGCCGAGCAGGAAGAAAGAACCAATCGGCTGGCCGGGCTTGTTTAGGCCGCTGCGGCTTTCTACCACTGCATCAGCAAGGGCCTTCACGGCATGGTCTTGTCCCACTACGCGGCGCTTTACGATGCTTTCCATCTCCTGCAGCTTCTGCTGCTCCTTCGCCTGAATCTTACCCATCGGAATGCCGGTCTTGAATGCTACAACGGCGGCAAGCTCTTGACTAGTAACCGTGTCCTTAATTTCGGCAGCCATTTCCTTCAGCGCGCTTAGCGTATGTCCAAGCACGGTTTCCATCTCGGTGGCGGACTCCAGCTTAGTTACGTCTGTCGGGTCGACGAGGCGGCCAAAAAGCACCGGACTGAGGCTGTTCTTAAGCGAATTGTAGAACCACTTATACTCAGCCATGCGCTCGGCTTCCTCAAGATTCGGGTCTTTCACAATGGCCTCAAACTGCTGCGTCAGGCTTTCCAATTCCGGAATAGACGTTTCATTCATCATCTTCAGCGCAGCCATCGTGCGGTCAAGCAGGTCAACGGCGGAGTCCGGCAGGCGGCGGTCTTTCACGTAACGCTTCGCGAGGCGCGCGCATTCCGTAAGCACGTCCTTCTCAATTTTCAGGTTGTGGTGCTGCTCAAAGGCATCTGCCAACTTATGTAGCATCTTAGCGGCGGTGGTCATATCCGGCTCGTCCACGCGGATAACCTCAAAGCGGCGGCTGAAGGCCTGCTCCGGCTCAATGAGCTTGCGGTATTCGTCTAATGTCGTAGCACCGATTACCGTGATTTCGCCGCGCGCCAGTTCCGGCTTCAGCAGGTTGGCCGCTCCACCCGCACTACCCTTCGGGTCAAGCAGCGTATGGATTTCGTCAATGAAGAGAATGGCCTTGTCAAACTGCTTGATTTCTTTAATGATGCTTTTCAGACGTTCTTCAACCTCGCCTTTATAGGAAGCGCCGGCGAACAGTGTACCTAAATCCAATTCAAACAGGAAAGCGCCCTTTAGGTTAGCAGGCACCTTATCGGCTACGATAGCCAGCGCGAAGCCGTCCACCAGGGCCGTCTTGCCCACGCCGGGGTCGCCAGTTATAATGACGTTCGGCTTCGTGCGGCGGCCCAGCACTTCCAGCATCATGCGCGTTTCCTTGTCGCGGCCTATGATGGGGTCAACGCGGCCTTCCTTAGCCAGCGCAATCTTGTCCACGCAATACTTCAGGAGTGCGGTGTTGCCCGTAGCGCGCGGCTGCATATCCCCGCCACCTTCAGGCATATTACTGCCACCGCCTACGGCATTGCTAAGCGATTTGTCATTTAGATAGAGGTCAAGGATTTCCTTTTCGCGCAGCGGGAAAGATTTTAGTTGCTCGGCAGAGAAGCCCACATTCGGCTTCACCATCGCCGCCAGTGCACACACGGGCGAAACATCGTTCAGGCCCAGCTTGAGACGGATGTTGTCGGCCTCTTCCAGCACATTGGCCGTCTGGGTGTCGGCGGTAACATTCTCTACTGTCTTGCCGCTCTTGGGCACCTCGTCAATGCGGATTTCCGCCCATTCAATCATGTAAGGCACATCCTTGCCGAGCGATTCCAGGAAAGGATGCAAGCCGGCTTCCTTATGAAGCAATCCGCGCAGCAGGTGCGCCAGGCCAAACTGCTCATTCTTGTACTCACGGGCGAAGTTGATAGCGACCTGAATGGCCGTTTTAAGGGATTCCGAGAAGGAAAGCGTTGTCATGTAAGGTGGGATTATGCGGTGAATGTTTTTTGTTGCGGATGTTTTACTGAGCAGGTGGCATCGGCATTGGGGAGCCCATCATGCCGCCGCCCATGCTTTGCGCGGATTTCGCCTGTTGCTCGGCGGCTTGGAGCTTGGTAGCGGCGTCATTTAGCTTGTTCTGCGCTTCCACAAGCTGGCGCACATGCGTGTAGTGATTGGCGTAGCCGTTGCTCACAAGCTGCACCATCTTAATGGATGTATCCATACGCGCGAGGTCAGCAAGGCCGTCGGCAATTTTCTTATCCAGCAAAACAGGGTTTTCCGTCTTTGCGGAAGCGTAGAGGTTAATGTTGGAATCCACTTCTGACATCTTGGAGAGAATTTTCTTCTGCGTATGCTCAAAGTTGGAATAGGAGACCAGCTTGCGCTCCTCTGTCTCTGAAATCTCTTCCGGCACATGATAGTAGGAGAAGAAGATAAGCGCCGTAGGCACGAGCGCGAGACCGAGAAAGATGAGGACGAATTGCCAGAGCGACTTGCTGCGCTCCTTGCTGTTGATAGGCTTCATGTAGTGAGTAGTAAATAGTGAGTGTTGAGTATGAGTAATGAGTGCCCGCAGCACCTCCTTTGTCTCTAATCAAAGATGCTGAACTTACCCTTAGGCTTTTCCTTCGGCGCATCCATCGTGCGGCCGCCGAAGTCAAACTTCTCGTTCCGCTGGCCGATGAGCTTCAGGTCTTTCAGCTTGTCAAGAAGGTCGCTCCAGAGTTTCAGAAAGTTGAGCAGCGGCTGGAAAAAGGTGTAAATGTCTTCGTGCGCGTAGTCGGCATTCATCACATTGGAGAGCAGCTCCTCAAACTTGCCTGGCTGCACTTCATTCCAATAGGCGAAGTATTGCAGCAGCTCTTCCTTTTCCTTGACAGGAATGATGTTGAGGCTCACGTTCACGATGCTGGCAAGCTGCACCACCGTATTGCTCATGTGCACCGGGCTTTGCTGCCGGTACATTGTGCGGAAGAAGAAGAACTCGCGCGCAATATGCCAGATAACCTGTTCGCAGATGGCCTTCACGTTTTGCGCCAGCGGCGTCTGCTGCTGTGTGCCGCCTTCCACTACTTTCCGGACAACTTCGGAGGAGCTTTCCTGAATGGCGTTGAGGCGCTCGGCTACTATGTTGTAAAGCGACTTTGCACCGGGATGTGAGCCGATAATGGCGCAGGGCGGAATGTACTCCGCATCGCGTACCAGCTCGCCGCCTTTAACGTTGAACTTAGCCACCGGAATGTGGAAGGAGCCAATAGAGCCGGTGTGCAATCCATCCTCGGGCACAAGCGCCAGCCTATAAGCCGAAATAGCCGAAGCATTCCGCGGCGGATACTCTTCTGCATTCGCGGGGCCAAAAGGCTGGCGATTGAACGGGTCAACACCGAGCACTGCATAATAGCTGCCGGTACCTTCCCCCGAGCCGTCCATCTCTGCGCTTAGCTCTGGATGAACGCCGGGGATAATTTCAATGCGCGCGCCGCCGGCCGTGATAGCGCGGCAGTAATTGACGACTACCCGAAAGGTTTTGCCGCCGTTGGAAGAAGTATTGCAGTCTAATGAAGCCTTTTCTCCGGGCAGCGGCTGCAACAGACCGTAGTTGAAGCCGTTAAGCGCTGTGGCCTGTGCATCACGAAGGGAATCTATGAGGGCATTTTCCGAGTCAACAAAATGCTGACGGTTGATTTTCATCCCGTCCACCCAATTGGTCAGGTGGAATTGCAGCTTTGGTAGCATGATTTGGTCTAAAAGGTTTCCAGCCGGCTAAAATAAAAACATCCCTTGCCGCTTAGTACGTCGCTTCCGCCTCTTCTTCCACCATTCCTACGCGCTTGGCCTGGATGATGTCCTTTTCCGTAATCTTATTCTCCGCAATCGTCAGCTCAGGGTCTATGAACTTAGACTTGCCCAGCGCGCCCGCTTTGGTGAAGAACATCCAGCCCAGCGGCGTCTCGTCGTAATTGGTGTACTGAATCGGGTCGCTCTCGTACTTGTAGTTGTAATTCTCAATGAAGGAGCGGAACCAGTCGCCAAACTTCATCGCTACCGGCGCACGCAGCTTGGTATTGGTGATGCGCGGGTCATTGATGGACTTGCTGTATTCCAGCTCCAGCATCCAGATGGTCGTAGTGTCTATGTTATCGTAATCCACCGGGTCGGCGTGGAGCGGGAAGTACCACACCTTGTGAATCTCCTGCGGAATGGCGAGGTATAGTTTAAATGCGGTAGAAAGGAATTGGGGCAGCACAAAAGGGATAGCGCAAAGCGCAAACCAAGGCGCCAGTCCGTTCGGGTTAAGCCAGTGATAAACGGCGGCAAAGCCTATCATGCCCAGAAAGGCATTGGCCATTACAAAGAAAACACCCGCAAAGCGGCCCTCCCTAATCTCTTCCGGCGCATTCTTTTTATAGAGCCAGGAAGCCAGAAAGCCGAGGCCGAGGTACAGCGCCTGCATCCCCATAAATACCGGCATGGAGCGCGACGCGGTGGGTGAAAGGGCAACGGCGCCACCGGCAGCAATGAGAATGCCGAACAGCAGGTAGAAGAAGATGAATTTCTTATTGCTAAGCAGTTGGCCGGCAGCATTTTGCTTCCGCATGTTGATGTAGAAACCAACAAAGCCAACAACGGCCAGCACGACAAATGCGATAATGGCGGGTATCATACGGTGTGTGAAGGGGTGGGCTAAATGTACGAGTTAAAACCTAAAAAGCTAAAAGCGTCGCCTTCTTCAATCTTTAAGGAAGCCTCATCCTTAGCCGGGTGCAGCACGATGCCGAACTCGGCATTGGCCGGAAAGAAATAAGGCAGGATAAAGTCCAGCACGGCGCGGTAAGTGCCTTTGCCGGTAAAATCGGGGTAAGCTGCCGCGGGCACGCCCATAATGTTCACATCAAAGCGGCGCGCAGGTATGGAGAAGAGGTCGTTGAGTACCGTATCGTTGCCAAGTGTGCCCTCGCCGAGCGTCGGCGCAGTGAGCGGCGGCAGCGTGTAAGTTTTCAGCATCCAATGCTGGCTTACCAACGCACGGTAGCCGATGATGCGCGAAATCGTAAGCGCAATCAGTTCTGCATTGCCGCGTATCTTATGGCTCAGCGGCAGGATGTGCAGGAGCACAATAAGCTGTTGGTCGCTGAGCGCAGAGCTGTCTTCAAAGAAGTAGTTGAAGAACTCCCGGTTGCGGCGGACGTTATTATTCTTCAGCAGCTCGCGCTCAATGCGGTCAAGCGTGAGGCTGCGGTGGTGAAACTCATTTTCCAGCGGCGAGAAAAACTTGCGCGCGTCTCGCTCCTGCCGGCGCAGCTCCATACCGGCTTTATAGTTCGGCTCATCAGCGCGGCGCTTGCGCACCTGACTGTGCACCGTCGCTTCGGGCAGCATGTCGTAGATGCCCTCGCGGTTCAGGTCAAAGACGAGGTAATCCGCGCCGTCACCTTCATCCTCGCCATTGTTCCAGAAGATGGACTCAATGTCGTTGGCTACGGCCCGCTTAAAGGTGCTCTGGTTGCGGAAGAAAAAAGTGTCCGGTGCTACGCCGTGGTCGGCCAGCTCCGCCGCCACCACACTCGCGCGATAGTCATGACCCGTGTCGCGCAATTCTGCGAGCAGCTCGGCTTTGCTGATGTGGTTCATAATGCGCGCCGCTTAAAAGTCAGTATTACCGTGATAAAACTTCTTCACCAATCCTTTTACCAGCGATGAGTTGTCATATAACTGCCGCATGTTGGGTGCGGCCCGCACTGCCTCCTCGCTCACGCCGTCGCGAAAGGCACGATTGAAGTAATCTTCATATCCGGCCTCATTGCCGGGATTGCGGGAATAGTTCAGGATGCCGAGGCTGAGCAGCGCATCAGGCCGCTGTCCTGCCTTCGCAAGGTGCAGTTGCGCCTCGTCGTACTTCCCGCGCTTGATGAGCAGGTTGGCGTAATCCACGTAAAAGGGATTGGTCAGCATCTTAGCTTCCTTCATAAAACGGCTGTAATCCGCCTCCGCCTCGTCCAGACGGTTTTGCAGGTAATAGCACTTGCCGCGCTTCCACAGCGCCTGGATTTGCTTCAGCGCATCCACGCGCGAGACCGTGCGGATGTTGAGGCACTGCGTGAAGGTGAGAATGGCCGCGCCGTCTGTTTTTTCGTTCAGCTCCATCTGCAGCTTCCCCAGCTCAAAGTACCACTGCGGATTGTCCTTATCCCATTTGATGGCTTGCTGATAAGCGTCCGCAGCGCCGCCCTTGTCCGCTTCATTCAGTGCTATCTGCGCGCGCACGGCATAGGCTTCGGGATTCTTATCGTTCCGGCGCAGGGCTTCTTTAATCAGCTTCTTTGCCTGTTCCACCCCCTTTTCGCCCTGCATCCGCACGAGGTCGGCCTGCGCTACAAGCACATCCACATTATCGGGATTGTAAGAGAGTGCGGAGGTGTAGGCTTCCATCGCCGCGGGGATAGCTCCCTTCATCTGCGCCAGCCTGCCGCGGCAATAGGCTATGTCGGAGAGCACAGCGCGGTCGGCGGTGTCTTCCGCGTGGGTCTGGTAAGCGGCATAGGCATCGTATGCCTGCTGATAATCCTTACGGTCTTTGTAGAATGCGCCGCGCGCCCGGTACGTCTCTGGGTAGTTCGCATCTAGGCGCACGGCATTCGCAAAAGCTTCTTCTGCCTCAGCATTGGCACCCAGGCCGGCCTGCGCACGCCCCAGCCCAACGTATAGCGCAGGATTGTCCTTCTCCTCGCCAATGGCCGCCGTGAAGCCACGCACCGCCTCGCTGTAAGAGCCTTTGTCCAGCATGCTGTACAGGTTGTTCTGCTTTGCCTCAATCTGCGACAGCGCCAGGATAGATGCGGCGGCAGATTTGGCAGAAGCGGGCTTCACTTCCTTTGCGTAGTTGTAATAGTTCTTAGCCAAGTCGTAGCGGAATTTCTCACCCCAAGATTCGGCCTTGGAGGCAAGGCCGCTGTAGAGATAATCGGTAGGTTCCTGATTCTGGGAACGCAGCTTGGCCTTCAGGTCGTTGATGCGGGCGTCGGCTTCTCCTTCAGTTGCCGGGAAGCGCTTGGCTTCTTTCAAGGCATAGTAGGCATCGGTGAAGTTGTACTCATTAAGCATCCGCGTGCCGTTTGCGAGCTGTGTGCGATAGTAGGCTTCACTGCGCTGTGGGCCATTGGCGTCGGCACTCCCCTCCCCGCCCGCATCGGAGATTGTGACCACCGGCGTGCTCATGCTGCGGTCGGCCTTGCTCTGGCGGTCAAGGTGGCTGATGAGGGTCTGCCACTGCCCGCCAATGGACAGGATTTGCATCTCCGCCACCTTCGGCATTTTAGAAGGGAAGGCCTTGCCGTCCCGGTCTTTGCCGTTCATCTGCTGGTTGAAGAAAACCTTCAGGTAGAGGTTCGCCTCGCCGATGTGGATATCCGAAACCTCCGTGACGCTATACCGGATGGAAAGCGGCTTGGCCTGCTTGTAAAAGTTGCGGAATTGACGCAGATAAGCCTTAATGTCTTTGGTAAGATTTTCAGCGGCAGCCTGTGCATCCAGGTCGTCATCCGCCTCAAAATCGGATTGAAAGAAGACGCGCGTCTTGCTGTCCGGCGCGAAGGCGTTGGCTATGGCGTCGTCTATATCCGAAGACGTGTTTTCCGGCTCGGCCACGAAGTTGAGCAGGTTTACGAGGCTCTCCATCGTCTGCGTAGCCGCCGCGCGGATGTTCCGGTCATCGCGCTTAGTGATGGATTTCGGCACCTTCTGCGCAAAGGCGGCGGCGCTCCACAAAAGCAGCAGGAGCAGCAGCGGCAGTCTTCTGCGGGTATTCATAAGCGTTGGCTGCGTTTAAAAAATCCTTTTCGTAGCGAAGGCCGCTTAAAGCGCCCGCTGCAGCAGCCGCTCGCGGCGGGCCTTCTTCTCGTCCTCGGTGGTGGCCGTAAGGTCGGAGATAAGCCAGCCGCTGTGCGTGGTCTGCCGCACGAAGCGCTCCACGATAAAGGTGTAGTTGGGTATCTGGAAAAAGTAAAAGCGCATGTAGCCCGGCCCTTCAAACTTAAGCTTGCCACTCTTGACCATACTTGCAAACTTCTGCCCGCGCTCGCTTGCCAGCAGCTCCGGCTTCAGATAATTTATGCCTTCAAAGCCCGGCTTGAGGATGGTGTGCAGCTGCAGGAAGTTGGTGGCGTAATCCGAAGGCGAGATATACTGTTTCTTGTCCTTCACCGCCGCCGACGCGGCCGGCGCCCCACTTTCCTGAAACACAGATGCATCGCCGATGCCGGAAATCATCCAGCGTACGCTGCGGTTGGTATCAGGCGTTATCTGCATCACCAGCGGCAGCTCTACGCGCTTGCCGTTCATTGAGAAGGCGCAGGTGATTTCCGCGTACCAGTTGCTGTCGTTAAAGCGCAGCCTTTGCGGGTGCGCGGAGTCAGTTACCTGCTGCACAAACTTCATCACCAGCCCGTCTGCCGGCGTTACGGGCTTCTCAAAGAGATACTCCACAAGCTGCCGCCGGCTGAAGTTGATAGGTTTGCCGGCGCGCAGGTATTCCTGCCGCAGGAAGGAGGAGGCATCATCATTGAAGCGCTCAATGAACTCGTCAATGACCTTGACCTCGTAGAGAAAATTCGCTTCCCGCGCGGCATCGGCGCGCATGCCTTGCGCATGTATGAGCGAGGGCGCGCACAGCGTGGACGTGGAAAGCAGCGTAACCAGCAACAGCCTTTTCATATGGGTGAGAACGGTGCGGATTAAGGTTTAGGTAGCAGGTACGTTGGTGACGGAGATATTGCCGAGGTAGATGTCAAACTTCTTCACGGTCTTCCCGTCCTTCACTTCCTCAGACATGGTGATGACGATGTCCACAGTCTTGGATGTCTGGTCTTTGTAGGCGAGAATGTTGTAATCCTTGTAGCCCTTAAAATCTTGGATAATGACCGCCGAAGCGTGCCAGTTGCCGTCCGGGCCTTTGTGGAAGTTGGAGACAAACTTAATTTCCGATGCCGTCATTTCCACCTTCTTATAGTTGAGCTGCGAGAGGTGCACGAAGTACTGCCGGATTTTCTGCGGGCGGCTGGCGTTAGTCTTAGCGTTGGTGGTGGCTACAATTACATCCTCATTATTGTTGAAGAGCTTCATGCCGTACTTGATGGCGCCATCCACATCCACTTTGGAGCAGAGGTTTTCGCAGGCGCGGTAGAAGGCATTTATCTTCTGCTTCACGCGGGCCTGAAGCTGCTCCTGGGGGATGTCCTTTATCTCTACGAGGTCATCGGCGCTGGTATTGCCGGCGTCTGCCGTCTGCGGCTCTTCTTCGGCGGCAGCCTTAGCGGGTTTAGAGGGCGTCTTGGCGGGCGGCTCGGCTTTGGCAGTTTGCTTTGGCTTCTCTTCTTCCTTCGGCTTGTCACTCTCCTCTTCGTCCTTGTGCTTGCCGCGCTTGCCCTTCTTCGGCTTTTCTTCTTCCTTGTCCTCATCGCTGCTTGCAACGGCACCCTTGCCTTCCTGCATCTTGGCGAGGTAGTCAATGCGCGCCTGCATCAGTTCCTTGGTGGAGTAGTCGTGGATTTGCTCCGCCGGGTCGGCATTTTTGTCAAAGACAATGATGAAGCGGTGCTGACGGGGCTTTTTCTTGGAGCCTTCCGTTACGATGAGCGGGCACACCTTCACCGGCTTGGAAGTGGATGGACGGATGGTGATGGTGGTGGTGCTGGTAATAAGGTTATAGTCGTTGCAGAGGCGGTTGTAATCCTGAATCTCGCCCATAAAGGTGAGCATGGGAAAGGAAGAGTTGGAAACGCGGATGGTATCGTCCTTAATGCTGTAATCCTGCGCCCGCGCAGCCTGCGGCCGGGCCAGGAAGAGGAGGGTGAGGGCGAACAGGGCGGATAGCTTTTTCATCATGAAGCGGTTGGACGTATGCACGTGTGGGCCACAAATGTAGTTGGCGGGGGAGAAAAACGGGAATGTTGTATTTGGGTGAAACGAAAAGCGGGATTGCCGCAACGCGGATGCAGGCCGGCTTTCTTAGCTTTTTATGGGCATAAGCAGCCCGGGTAATCAGAAAAGACGCGCAGGCTAAGTGTTCAGCTCTTATCTACAGCCATAACCGCTTTGTACGTTGCTGATGCTGCGGCACCCGCTACCATTGCCGCAAAAGCCTGAAACTGGTCAGGTGCATACGTGCCTGCCTTCAGCACATATTTCCGGCGTACAACTATGCTGTCTCCCGAACAGCTTACGGCGCAACTGAACGAGCCGAAAGGCTGATGTATGGCAACGGCTTTGGGCAGTAATTCAGGTGTCGCGCGCTTCTCAATTTTCAGGATGAATTCATCTTCTATCCTCACGCTGTTCTGAATTGTGAAAGGCATTTTGCGGGGCGCACCTGCCACTATTTCAGGCAGTTCAAGCGGTACCATATTCAGGTTGATGAAGTACCTCGTGGCAGACTTCGTTACCAAACCCTCCGCCCTGAAGTCAATTTCCTCCGTAATCGCAGGAACAGCGCCGTCGGGCGCAGCCTCCTCAAAATGGAATTTTTCAACGGTATAGCTGGACAGCGCGAATCTGCGGTTAGCAAACCGGATCAATTCATCTCTTGAGCGGTTCATTACCTGCGGGTAAAGCACATCGTGTTGGTGGCCGCTATGGGCTGCGCTAAGATGCAGTTGGCAAAACCCTTCGTCGGCGATGGCACCGGCTACTTGGCGGCGCGTATAGTTTTGAGCCTCTGTGAGCCGTGGTGTGTGTACCAGCACGCCGCCATCAGATGTAATCATAAGTCCGTCCCGGTCGCCAGTGAAATCCCCTAAATAGCCCGGCTCATGGTTGGCGCTGGTGCATTCCAGCCAGATCGTGTCTTTACCATCCGGCACGCAAAGTATTTCATGATTGAAACGGGGACTGGGAAAATCGCCCGGCAGCGGCACATAATCATTGCCAGCGGTAATCAAGACCGGATAGGAGGTTATTCCGCCGGCGCCAAGCAGGCTCATCATGTAGTTGCTCAAGCCCTTGCAGTCGCCGTACTGGTTGGCGCCTACAAAGTCAGCTTTCAGCGTTTGCCAACCGCCAATGCCGGGCTGAACGGAAACATAGCGGCAACGCTGCTGCATGTATTTGTATAAAAGGCGGACGATATTCCGCCGCTCATGCGAAGCCTCTGACAAATGCTGCACATAGCCCTTATCACCCTCAGTAAGCGCGTTTCTCCCCGCATTCAGGTTAAAGACGAACGCGCCCAGCTCTTTCCAGCTTTTCGTGCGCCCGGCAAATGCCTCCAGGGAGCAGCTATCAACGGCAAACAACACGCTTGGGGTTGCCAATTGATTGCGTATCGTTAGCGGCTCCGGATTGACCGCGGGAATACCGGAAATCCGCCACGTGAGGGAATCGCCGGTTTTGCCGGGGCCGGGCATACCGGAGATGCATCGGTAATGCAGTCCTGCTTCTTTCACGGCTGCCACTGTAAGACTTGCGGCCATCAGGGACACTTTATCCGTGCTCTCCAGAAATGCGGGCGACCACTCCGGCAACATGAAGGTGTGATGGAGGGTCACTTCTTCCGCAAAAGCGATGGTAAAGGGATAGCCGGCGTATGCCACCTCATGGGTTCGTAAAACAATATCGCTGAACTCCTGGCTGGCGATATTCAGCGGCAGCCTGACAAACTCTTTCCGGCCGATGCGGGCTATCTCCTTCCCGGAGGCATCATATACAAGGGCGCTCAGCGCGTCAATGCTTTGCAGCGAAGAGCTTAGCGAAAACAGATTCCGCTGCCGCGCCGCCTCAGGATTGAGCAGGGAGATTATCCTGGCCCGTGTTACGTGCACCTCGTCCGGCGCTGCAATCCACATGGTCGTTTCATCGCTGCGAACTACCGCATTCGCGCCCCGGCGCAAGGAGTCCGGGATGGCGGATATGGCAAGCTCCGGATGCTCGCCTGCGCGGCCGGTTACCGCCGTGAGCACGCAAGCCAGCAAGGCGAGTATGTGCCGCAGCCTGCTATTTGCTGAATACATAAGTCGTCTCCTGCTGCGCCACTATTTTTTCATAAAACTGCTTAATGAGGTCGTACTCGGCAGGCGGATACCACGTGCGCTCGGCATGAATGCGTGCGTTTATCTGAAGTGTGCGTGCGGCGGCGTCATAAGCCGTCAGGTACTTAAAATAGTCTTCATTGTTGAGCTTAACCATAGCCGGCTTTGGCGCTTCCTCCAGCTTATAGCCATCCGGCAGGCGAAGCTGCACATAAAGCTGCGCATCCTGCATGGCCGGCAGCTCCACCGGCAGCACCCGTTTGGACGCCACAAAGGGGTTGCGGGAAACGGGCGAAACGATATGCGGGTTGAAATATGCCTTTCCCTGCTCCGGCCATACCAGCCGCACTCTGAACGACAGCGTAAGATTTGTGTCCGGATTGTATAAGCCGTCCACCTTATAATTCAGCAGGGCAGCATCCATGCCTGCTTTGCTTATGCCGGGCAACAATAGTTTAGGTATCAGTGTAGAATCCTTCTGCCAGGTACTGCGGTAATGCTGCGCTTCCTGCATACCGAACCGATAGGCTACGTTCAGCACATAATCCGCAGGGTCTGCCTTTTCCGTCGTCATCATAATCACGCTGCGTTCGTTGAGCGTGCTGCCATCCAGTTTCAGCTCTGAGCCTTCCTTACTGTTAATCAGGCGCGCGTAGCCATTATAATCACTTCGAGGCAGGCTACCGAAGGGAGCGTTTGGCTCAGATGCATCAAGAAATATCTTTTCGCCGCCGATGCTTGCCTGGCAAATGGTACGGTTGAATTGATTAATGTCGGGAAAGCTGGCCACCGGCCCGCGCTGGTCGTTTGTAGCAATGGCCGCAGGTTCTGCGGGGATGCCTGCGTAGCGCATCATCAGAATCAGCAGAAAGTTGATTTCAGAAGGAGATCCGCTTCTGTTCTTCAGCACCTTGGCCGGCTCGTCGCCCAGATAGATATTGGTGTAGCCATCGGCATGAAAAGAGTTGCGTACGAATCCGTAAACCGTCTTCGCCTTCTCCATAGGGTCGGTTAGCCCTTTGGTAAGCTCGTCCGTTTTATCCATCACCGTGGTATGCTTGTGCTCCAACTGTTGATAGTAGCTGAAGCTTCCATACAGCATATTGTTTACCAGCTTCCAGTTATCTAAAATGCCTTTTGTAAAAGGCCCTATGCGCAGCATGTTCACACGGAGCTGAATGCGCTCTTCAAAATTGGATAAAGCAGGCGCCATTGGCTCCTCCGTGATAGCGGCGACATTCCTTCTTACCCAGCGCTCATGATGCACCTCGCCGCCGTTTAAGTTTTCGGAACGGTTATAAGATTGGGGTATCTGCGCTGCTGTCAGGCCTTTTTTCGTATCGTCAAATTCCGCGAAGCTTGCGGCGCTTCCTTGGCTCATTACATAATACGCCAAAGGCGCGGGCACCCATGTCTCCAGCTCGCTGTAGAGCGTCGGTATCGGGTGCTGAAACTCCCACTCGGCAAAGAGCAGGCCTGCGGGCAAAGTGATTGAATAGCTGATGTCCAGCACAGCGCCTTCTTCCACGCCAGGCATGCTGCCTTTTACCTGCGCCAGGAAATCTGTTTTATTTTTAGCCAGATTGTCGGCATTTAATTCCAGACTTGCCAGCTCTGTACCGTTGAGCTTATAGGTCGTTCCCTTTACGTTACGGATTTCAACATGGCTGCCCGGCATGGCCGGCACGAGTACCCGAAAGTCGCCGTAGCTGACGCCCCCCTTCCGCAATACCTTGATAATGCGGCGAACGTTTCTTCGCAGCATATTGTCCAGCCCTGACCCCTGCTCCAGATCGCAGACGCATTTTTCATAGAGTACGACTGCGACTGCCGAGGTATCAATGGGGAAACGCGATTGCTTCGCCATTTGAAGAAACCATTCTTCTTTATCCTGAAAGAACGGATTGCTTGTTCCGGCCCTGCTTTGGTTACAATAGAATAAAGCAAAGTAAAGGCCCGCCAAAAATGGCAAACAATAGCGCAGCATAGATGTGTGTGTACGGTGAAAATACAATCTGTTCCTATACTGCAAAATGTTTAGGGCATTCTTATGCTATATCTGGTGCCCCGCTCTGCCCATAGATGGCACGGTCTTGAAACCATCCGGCTGCAGGCCCGCCCTGCATAAATACTGATTATGATAATCCAACTCAATCCAGCCATGCTGGTAGAGACGCCCCTCGGACAGGGACATGCAATATTTGTCATTGACTACGGGATGCACCAGAACTCCTGTTGGGTGGTGGCGCTCAGCAAAAACGGCGTCATCAAGCATTTTGACTGCAACGATGTCATTCTATCCACCAACTATACGTATGGTATGAATCTCGCGCGCAATATGAACCACCCGCCCGAAGAACAAGGGAAGCCGGTGGCGACGCAGAACGGACAGTGAGCGGCGCGCCGGATATTTTTAGCCTTCGTTGTTGTTCCCGTCTCCGTCGTTGCGGCGGCTTGTTAACTGGCAACGCTTACAGCTTTAGTGGCGACATTGGCCACGCTATTCCCGGACAAAGCGCATGTTCCATACGTAACCTTCTCTGGTTTTAAGCGAAATATAATAAACCCCACCCAGTAAGCCGACAGCATCCACACTTGCCCTGCCTCTTTTGAAAGAAAGTTCACCGTTGTACAGGCGCTGCCCAATAGCATTGATTATGGACACAGAAGCCTGCTCGTCTCTTGCTACAGATTGCACCAGCTCAAATGCCCCATTATTAGGATTAGGCGCTATGCTGCATTGCTGGCTCTGCCCATTGATGCTCTGCACCCCCGCCGCCCACACCTCCACCCTCACCGTGTCTTTAGTTGTTGTGCCACACAGCGTTTGTGTTACCACATAGCTGCTAGTCTTCGTAGGTTTTACCCAGATGCCCGGCCCTTCGCCGATTATAGTTGAGGAACCAAGCACGCTCCAGCTATTCCAGATTACTTCTGAGGATGGCAGGCCAATATAAACACTGTCTCCGTAGCCTACATGTTTATCAGGGCCTGCATCCGCTTTGGTGCCTGTCTCAACCACACTTACATCGTCTATAAGATAACCAGCAGAGCTATCTAAAGGAAAATAACTACTGTAGCTGTTTGGTGGAAGAAACTGTTTAGTAGTTGCGGCATTATCCTTAAAGTTGCCAAGTGTAATAAATTGCTCGGTTCCATTAGCAATAAAGGAGCCTTCAATCTTCGTCCAGTTCATCGTGTCGCTGATAATGCCGCCTTGGTTAGTTATCTGCGGTATATAGCGGGTTTGTGGCCGCCAGCATTCGCTTGCCGTGTCTATGATGCCGTTGTCAAGATAAGCGCTTATGTCTTTTACCGCTCGCTTTGATGCTTCGCTCAGGCATACGTAAAACGATACGCAGTAGGACTTGGCTGCTGTGAGCTTATAAATCAGCCGGCCTTGAAGATAATCCCTTTGGCTGCCTATTGGATTATCTTTCCGATAAAAGGGGGCTTGCACCATTCCATTGCCGCTGTGCGGCCATTGCCAGTATTGTCGGCTGGCTGGGACACCAGTTTGATTGTTGGAAGCATCCGCACATCTGTTGCAGTAGTCCGGAATGCAGGAATAAATTCCCGCGTATGTGCTATCTATTGCCGTCCAATAGTACGTCTCATAAATCTGGTCATTATTTGTAGGGCAGGACTTGTATCGCTCAAAATCAGCATTAAGCACAAGGTTCTTTTGGGCTACGGCAGCGCAGCTGCAACCCAAAAGAAACATAATCAATACTCTGCACCTCATTGCACCACTATTTTGAAGTTGTACCCCCGCTGGCGGAAGAATGCCGCCAAGCCTTTTGCCGGCAGCGTTCTCGCGCCAATGCCACGGCCTGCCAGCCTTTGTACAGCGTAATACCATTGCATATCATATCAGGTTTTTATAAGCCTGCCAAAGTAATCACCTGCATCCGGCCACCCTGCTCCTCCATAGCTCCTTCATACCTCCTTATGGTTTCCTCCCCATCTGGAGTATGACATACTCCCACTTAGGGCATCCATTCACAGCCTGCGCTAAGGCAGGCATTCAATCCGCCTACTCATCATCCACCTCCGTCTTCAGCACCACATACTCCTCATCCGTTGTCGCTTCATCCGGCGTGAGGCCCTTCTGCTGCATCTTGTCCTGCACCTCTACCTCGGTGCCGTAGCCCATATCCACCATCACGCGGCCGTCTATAAGCCAGCCCTGCCCCTTTAGCTTGCTGCCCTTCCTGCGGAACTGGCCGGAAAGCTTCAGGTCGCTCTGCAGCACCACCGTCAGCAGGCTGCCGTCGCGGAAAGGCTTGCCGTTGCTCTCTATCTGCGCGGCCACAAAGAAGCTGCGCGTCTTGCGCTCAGGGGCCTTCTCCCCTTCCTTCGCCACTTTCACGTCTAAGGCAGCAAAGTCCTCCTCACCGCCGCCCGATGCGCCCACCGCAGGGCCGCGCTCCAGCTTGTTGATGTCGGCGGGCGCGGCGTCTTTGGGCGCATTGGCGGAAGCGAAGATGTTGGAGCCGAAGCCGTTCATGTACAGCTCCGGATGCTCAAAAAGCTCCTTTACGGCAATGAGGCGGTACACGTACTCCGCAGTCTCTGCATTGAGCTTCATGTTGAAGTAATCCGTGCCCTGCTTTTGCACATTCTTGATAATGTTGCCCGGGCCGAAGTTGTAAGAAGCCGCCGTAAGCACCCAGGAAGAAACCTTCAGATTGTTTTTGAGAATGAAGAAGTGGGAGCGGATAAGCTTGCAGGCCGCAACGGTGGACTTCCCCGGGTCGTCGCGCTCATCGTAAGCGGGCGTAACAGCCAGACCCATCTCCTTGGCTACCTCCGGCATCAATTGCCAGAAGCCGCGCGCGCCCACAGGCGAGGATAGATTGCGAAAGCCGCACTCAATGATCGGGATATACTTCATATCGTCGGGCAGCCCGTAAAACTTCAGCCAGGCGGATATGGCGGGAAAGTAGCGTTGGGCCTGGAAGCGTAGGTAGGTGAGCGTAACCACCGGCATCTGGTTGCGGATGACGTTCATCAGCCGGTTGGCCACAAAGTCCCGGCTCGTAGGGATGGCTTCATTGCAGAAGTAGATTTCGTGGGCACGGCTCTCTGAAAAAGCGGAGGCCGTCAGCGCAACGGCCAGCAGACACTTCTTTATTAAAGGTTTCATTCGGGTAATGGCTTATTCTGTGGAAAGTAGCGAAAGTGCCTTGCATTTGGCATTGTGCGCAACTATCTTCGCCCTCAAAATAGAAAGGTTTTTCTTAACACACACCTTAAACCCATAAACCGAACGCTATGAAGAGACTTTACGCCTTTTGGGCGGGGCTTTTGCTGTTGCTGCTGAGCGCCGCCGGAACCAATGCCGCCGAGAATGTCAACATTGGCTCGCTAAGCGCAGGCCCTTACTGCTCCGGAGGCTCGCCTACCCTTGGCTTTACGGCTACCGGCTTTGGCGCCACCACCGAGACATTCAATGTCCAGCTCAGCGATGCAACAGGCTCTTTCGCCGCGCCTACTATTATTGCCTCACCAACCGGCGGCAATGGTAGCTATACGCCCACGCTAAGCTTGCCTACGGTAGTAACTACCGGCACGGCTTATGCCATCCGTATCGTTTCGTCCGTTACCAATACTACCTCGGCCAGCATTACCGGCATTACCATCGGCGCGCCGGTTGGAACACCCGTATTTACAGCGGGAGCTACGAGCGGCCGCTGTTCCGGAGCCGGCATAGTAACCTACGGCGCTACGTCTGCCAACGGCGGCGTCATCACCTACTCGCTGGACGCGACTTCGGCTGCCTTCCCTGGTAACAGCATTAATTCGGCTACCGGCGCGGTAACCTATGCCGCCTTGTGGGTAGGTACCGCGACTATAACAGCCAGCGCTGCTGGCTGCGGAGGGCCGCTGACTGCTACGCATACCGCCACTACTACGCTTGCGCTGGGCGCGCCAATATTTACCGGCAGCAGCAGCTCTACCCGCTGCCAGAGCGCGGCTACCGTATCCTACGGCGCTACGGCGGTCGGTGGCACGTTGACTTATTCACTGGATGCAACAAGCCTTGGCGCCGGCAATACGATTAACAGCGCCAACGGCGATGTTACCTATCTGGCGACCTGGGTAGGCACCTCCACTATTACAGCTACGGCTACAGGCTGCGGCGGGCCGCTTACGGCCACCCACACTGCAACCACTACTGCTCCCATAGGCACACCGGTCTTTACATCAGGAGCGACCAGCTCACGTTGTTCCGGGGCCGGGATGGTAACGTATGGCGCTACATCTGCCAACGGCGGCGTCATTACTTACTCGCTGGATGCGACTGCCGCCGCGTTTCCCGGCAACAGCATCAACTCCACCAGCGGCGCAGTTACCTATGCAGCAACTTGGGTGGGCACCGCTACGATTACGGCAAGTGCCGCCGGCTGCGGCGGCCCGCTGACCGCTACGCATACTGCCACTACCACGCTGGCGCTGGGCGCGCCCGTCTTCACGGCGGGTGGCAGCTCTTCCCGCTGCCAAGGCGCGAATACGGTATCCTACGGTGCTACGGCGGTGGGCGGCACGCTGACTTATTCACTGGATGCAACAAGCCTTGGGGCTGGCAATACGATTAACAGCACCAACGGTGATGTTACCTATGTAGGTACCTGGGCGGGTACATCCACCATTACGGTCAGTGCTGCCGGCTGTGGCGGCCCGCTCACGGCCACGCATACTGCTACGACTAATCCCACCATCGGGTCACCGGTCTTCGGCGCTGCCACTACACCACGTTGCCAGGGCGCAGCTACGGTAACGTATGGCGCAACTTCCGCTAACGGTGGCGTTATCACCTATTCACTGGATGCGACTACTGCCGCCTTCCCCGGCAACAGCATCAACTCCACCAGCGGCGCAGTAACCTATGCAGCCGGCTGGAGCGGCACTAGCACGATTACCGCTACAGCCACGGGCTGCGGAGGGCCGCTTTCTACGCCGCTCAATATTACCACTACGCCTACGGTGGGCATCCCATCGTTTACAGGCGCGCCGTTTGCTGCGCGCTGCCAGGGCTCGGGTACGGTTACCTATGCCGCCACTGCTTTAAATACCACCGGCATCACTTACACGCTGGACGCAACGGCGGCGGCTTTCCCCGGCAATAGTATCAATTCGGGCACAGGAGCCGTAACCTATGCAGCGGGCTGGAGCGGTACGGCAACAATTACCGCCAGCGCAGCAGGCTGCAACGGGCCTAAGACGACTCCGGTGAACGCCACTACCACGCCATCCGTTACCACACCGGTATTCAGCCCCGGCCCTACTGCCGCACGCTGCCAAGGTGCCGGTACGGTCACCTACACGGCCACGGCCAGTAATACTTCCGGGCCGATTACCTATTCACTGGACGCTACGACGGCCGGCTTCCCCGGCAACAGCTTTAACGCAAGCACCGGCGCGGTAACCTACTCCGCCAACTGGGCGGGTAGCTCTACCATCACCGCCAGCGCGCCGGGCTGCAACGGCCCCCTCACAGCCACTTTTAACGTGTCAACCGTAGGGATTCCGGTCTTCGCGATGGGCGCTTCCAGTTCCCGCTGCCAAGGCTTCGGGAATGTTACCTATACAGCCACTTCAACCAATAATACCGGCCTAGCCTACTCCTTCACCGGCACAGGAGCCAGCGCCACTTATTCCACCACCGGGCAGATTGTGTATGACCCGGCTACTACGGGCACTGTAACGATTACGGCCACCGCGCAAGGCTGCGGCACGCCGCTTACAGCCACGCACACAGTTACCATCAATACGGCTGTGGGCGCTGTAACGTTCAACTCGCCCAACCTTACACCTTGCCAGGGCGCTACCATTACCTACAATGCGAGCGCGCCCTTTGCCAGTGGCATTACTTATTCCATCACTACCAATCCTACCAACCAGGCTACCATCGGCGCTACTTCCGGCGTGGCGGTCTTCGGCTCTTCCTTTACCGGCACGGCTACTGTTACGGCTACGGCCAGCGGTTGCGGCGTACCTACTTTCAACACCGTCAATCTGGTTGTAAGGCCATTGGTAACAACGCCTGTGTTCAATGCGGGGCCTCAAAGCACCATTTGCCAGAATCCAGGCACTGTTACTTATGCCGCATCGGCAAACAATGCTGATTCCATTATTTACAGCGTAACCCCGAGCGGTGCAGGCACAATTAACCGGCTCACCGGCGCTCTCGGCTATAATTCCGGCTTCAGCGGCAATGTAACCATCACGGCAGTGGCTTATGGCTGCGGCAATTCATCCCTGAGCAACACCTTCGCCGTTACCGTTACACCCAACGTGGGTGTGCCGTCCTTTGGTGCGCTCGGCAGCACGAGCACGCGCAAGCAGGGCGCGGCGATTGTTACCTACGCGGCTACGGCTTCCAATACATCAGGCATCACTTACACGCTGTCGCCACCATCTGCCGGCAACCTTTCTACCACAAGCGGCGCGCTGACTTACGCTTCAACATTCTCCGGGCTTGTTACCATTACCGCATCGGCCGCAGGCTGTGCCGGCCCAACTACGGCATCGCATACCGTCACGGTCGTGCAGACGCCAATCTTTGCCCTTGGGGCTACCAGCAGCCGCTGCCAGGGCGCAGGCACGGTTAGCTACCTTGCCACAACACCTAATACGCCGGGCGCCACCATTGCCTACACACTGACCACCAGCCCGAACGACCCGGGGACGACCATCAATGCTTCGAACGGAACTGTTACTTACAGCTCTGGCTTTTCGGGCACGGCTACCATTACCGCCATTGCTACGCAGAACAGTGTGAGCACGGATGCCGCGACGCATACGGCAACAGTGAACATTGGCCCGAAGCTTACCTCGCCTACGCCTACGAGCAAGACCATCTGCAGCGGGGATAATACCTCCATCGCGCTGGTGGCCACTACAGGGGCCGGCTCTAACTTCTCCTGGACAATACAGAACGGCAACAACATCTCCGGCAAGGCTACCGGCAGCAATCTGAACGTCATCAATCAGACGCTTGTAAACGCAAGCTCATCGGTTCCGGATTCGCTGAACTATATCGTAACCGTTACCTCGCCTGCGCTTTGCACGAGCGTGACGCCGGACACGATTAAGGTGCGCGTAAATCCTCAGCCGGTGCTTACGAGCATTGCGCCGGTAACGATTTGCAGCGAGTCCAACATCAGCATTTCGCTGGGCGCTTCTACGCAGAGCACCTTTAGCTGGACGTTTACCGCGCCGGCTAAAATAACCGGCGCCTCTGCCTCTTTCGGCAACAGCAGCCTTATCAACCAGACACTGACTAATACGGATGTAAGCGGCTCCCCCACTTCGGGCACGGTTACTTATTCCATTGTGCCGGTTTCTTTGCTTGGATGCACCGGCAACGCCGGCACAGCATCGGTAACGGTTAATCCGTTGCCGGTCGTAGCGGTATCGGGCGGGAATTCCAAGATTATTTGCAGCGGCGCGTCCACTGCATTGACGCTCTCGGCCAATATCCCTTCCAACTTTACCTATACCACTGCTAATATGACCTCCCTCG
Source organism: Chitinophagaceae bacterium (assembly GCA_965246785.1). Taxonomy (GTDB): domain Bacteria; phylum Bacteroidota; class Bacteroidia; order Chitinophagales; family Chitinophagaceae; genus UBA1952. The sequence goes on along the minus strand of CBDFFM010000011.1, from coordinate 61,328 downwards.
GCCTTATCACAGGGAATTCAGGCAGCAGCGGCAATACGATTAATCAGACGCTGACCAACTCCAGCAACAGCGTGGACGACTCAGTTTCTTACACCATCATCGCCACCACCACTTCCAGCTTAGGCTGCTCTAACACCAATCACCCGACAACGGTTGTGGTGCGCGTAAATCCGAAGCCGGCTATTACCTCCGCATCCACCGATAGTGTGTGCAGCGGCGCGATGACGACGACGGCCCTTACGGCAACGTTGCCGAGCACTTATGCGTGGAGCATCGGCACGGTTACGGGCAACATTACCGGCCAATCCCCCAATAGCACGAGCAGCGCAGTTACGAGCATTGCACAGACGCTGGTCAATCCTTCCAACACGACGCCGGGCTTTGTGGATTATATCGTAACGCCAACGACGACCTCGCTGCCGAATTGCACCGGCGCTTCAAAGACGATTACCGTGAAGGTGAACCCATCGCCGAAGCTTACCAGCGACTCAGTACGCACAGTTTGCAGCGACGATGTGGTGAACTTCAACTACACGCCTGCCTCTTCTGTAAGTGTGGGTACTACGGCCTTCGCTTATGAGCGCAACTCGGGTGTACTCACCATTCCTTTCCGCTCCGGCTCCACCACCGGCATTGCCGACACGCTCTTCTCCGGCAACATCCTTACGCCGACCGTTGTGGATTACAATTTCACGCTCACGAGCGCGGCGGGCTGTAAGCTAGGCGGCCAGCATCTGCTCGTAACGGTCAACCCGCGGCCCGATACGCCGGGCATTGCCGTCTTCCCGCGTATGAAGCTGTGCAGCGGCGCGGCTAATATGAACTTCAGTACGAGCCGCGTGCCCAATGGGAATGAATATTTCAGGTGGAGCGTGAATAACAATGGCAAGGCGATTCAGAAGGGAGATTCCAGCTTTAGCCAGAATGCGCTGATTTCTTTCCCAAGCGCGGGCAATACGACCGTTACTGTTGTATCCAACGTACGCGGCTTTGGCTGCATGAGCAAGCCTACAAATAAGCCGATGAGCGTTGCAAGCGCCGGAGGCAATCAGGCCGTTAATGTAACGCTCTTCAGCGGCAATATGGTGGCTCAAGTAAGCGGCGCTAAAGCCTTCCAGTGGGGCTTTGACCGTAAGGCTGACCTGGACTCGACCCTCATCCCCGGGGAGACCACGCAGAGCTACGATACCCGCAAAGGCTTCCGCCAGGATGTGAACTTTTACTGGGTAATGGTGACTTTCGGTGATGACTGTGTGCAGAAGGCTTACCTCAATGGCAATAGCCCGCTCGCCGTTACGCCGAAGGTGACGACAAGCGCAGATGTAAAGCTCTACCCGAATCCGGCGCTGAACGTAATCACGATGGAAATAGCGGGCGCAGATACGCATGGGCTGGTATATGAGGTCTATGACCTTGCAGGCCGCCGCATGAGCGCGGTGCGCAGCAATGCCGCGAAGACGCGCATTCCGGTAGCAGACTTCGCGCCAGGCTATTACACTGTTATCTGCACGCAGGACGGCCTGCGCATTGCCGCTGCGCGCTTTACTAAAAACTAATCATCCACCAAAGCCTTAACCTCTTTCACCGACACCATGAAAAAGATTCTTTCCTTCCTGCTGCTGTCGCTGCCGGCTTTGGCGGCCAATGCCCAGAATACAGATTCGGCTTCTGCAAGCGCTGCCGCCAACGCGGGTGCCGGCATGGCGATGAACAATACCGTCCTGCACAAGCTGAAAAGCAACGACCAGGTGCTGCCCCGCTGGGCTATAGACATCGGCTACCGCTACGGCTGGCTGAACCAGACGATGGAGACGATAGACCTCAAGGCTGCTTACGGGCCAAACAACCTCAGCTCCTCCCGCTACGCGCAGCCGACCTTTAAGAACGGCTCAGGCATGGGCGGCGACCTGATGCTGAGCTACTTCTTCAACCATAGTCGCACCCTCGGCGTAGGCATCGGCGCGCAGTACATGCACTACACCGGCTCCATCACGATGGATACGATGTACAGCGATTATCAGAACACGGACAACAAGGGTCGTACTTACCGGCAAATCATCCGCAGCAACGGCCCTCTGACGGAAGACGTCAGTACCAATAACCTCAATATTCCCGTCCTGCTGCGCTTCAAGCACCAGTTTGGCCGGGCTACGAAGCCTTCCAACTTCGGCATTACCGCCGATGCAGGGGCGGTGTTTGGCATTTACAACACGACCGAGGCTACCGCTTCCGGCCGCTTTAGCTATGAGGCGGTTTACAAGGTTTCGCCTACCGGCGATAAAGTTTCCGGCTTTGACGCCGGCCTGCCTCCGAATGCGGACGGCTCTTCCTTCGTCATCACCGAGCAGGCGTACATCAACAGTCATGCGCAGAACGACGGCGGGGGCGGCAAATGGCTGGACGACCTGCGCCGTCAGAACGAAGGTTTTAATGTTGGTCTGAATAAAGCCATCGCGCCTTCCCAGCGCACGCAGTCGAGCAACTACAATGACATCTCTTACGGAGCAATTGCGCAGCTTGGCATGAGCTACCAGCTTTCCTACCACGTTACGTTCATGCTGAGCGGCTACGGGATGTATCAGAGCTTTACCAACAAAGGCAACGAAAACTACCATCCTACAGACAATGTGGTGGACGAGGCCGGTACGCTCTATGGCAGCTACCGCCCGCTTACGTCTGGCATGAAGAAGGCGGACTATACCTCCTTCGGCGTGAGCGCCGGCTTCCGCATCTTCTTTGGGGAGAAGCGTGATGTGGATGGCGACGGCATCCCGGACGCCACCGACCGCTGCAAGCTGGAGTATGGCGAGGCACGCTTCAACGGCTGCCCCGACCGCGACCATGACGGTATTGCCGACGGCGAGGACGCCTGCCCCGACGAGCCGGGCGGCGAAGGCACCAACGGCTGCCCTGATGATGATCAGGACGGCGTACCTAACAAGCTGGATGCTTGCCCCACTACATTCGGAGAGCTGCGCAACGGCTGCCCGGTAAGCGAGGCAGTAAAGTATGCAGCGGTGGACACAACCCGCACGACGCGTGTGGAGAACGGCACCTTCCTGCCGCCGCACATCGTGCTGGAGACGGACGTACTCTATTTTGACTACGGCCGCTCCGACATTCAGGATTCCACGGCCAGGGTGCTGGATTACGCGCTGCGCGTGCTGAATAAGGAGCCGAAGGTGGTTATCTATATCTCCGGCTTTACAGACGACATCGGCAATGAGAAGAGCAATCTCTTCCTATCGTATCAGCGGGCGAAGAGCGCTAAGAATTACTTCGCGAAGAAGGGCATCGACCCCAAGCGCATCATCATCGGCTCCTACGGCATGGACAGCCCGGCGGTGCCTAACAATACGCCGCAAGGCAAGGCCCGGAACCGGCGGATTGAGATGAAGCTGCTGCTGCCGCTGTAAAGCCAGCGTGGAATCATCCGAAAGTACAGAGCAGCCGTCCGATGGATGGCTGTTTTGTTTTTGCATTCCGGCTCGCTATAGCAGTTACACGCCAGCGTCCTCATTAGAAATAATGAAATAAGTATTTCTACGCGATTTTCAGAACGCACATACAGGCGATTAATATGGCGATTACTTTAGCGGCAACTAAAACCAACAAGGTCATGAACAAACAAAAACACCAATCGCAACCTCGCGGTACGCGGGGGGGGGCATTGCCTTTGCCCCGCATTATCCGGCCTCTTAATCGTGCTGGCCATGCTTTGGCATAAGCAGGCCGCAGCCCAATCGCCGGTCATCATTCCTGCTTCAGGCGTAGAACACTCGATCGGCGCTTTCGGCGCTACCTACAACGACGGCGTGGTCATCAATGGCGACATGCTGGAATACCACAATGTTGACCCCGGTACAGGACAGTCCGTGGACGGCTATCTGAAGGCAATCGTGTACAGCCGCCGCTTCTGGGGGCTTGCCGCAGGCAGCCAGCCGACAGCGGGCTATCTGTATGTGGAAGATAACCTTGGACAAACGGCTACCATACAGCTTGAAGACAGCGCTTGTAATCCGGATGTAGCGCTTGGCGAAGTAGTCAGTGGCACAACGGTTACCTACTATGCCGTTGTGGTGTACGATACTATGGGATATTATGCCGGCCAGAATGGCTTGCCGCTTTATGCTGCGCGCAAGCCGCGCATAGCCATCTACCAACTGAACAATGTAGGCGCAGCTGGCTTTGGCGCAAGTCTCGTCTCAGGATACCCTCAGCCATTAAGTACCACCGCAGGGCCATGCGGCAGCAGCCCGCACTTAGATATGTGGAGCGATGCTAACAGCCTTGACCCATATAGCGGCCTGCCTACCATGCATAAGTATGGCATATGCTGGACAAACGATACGCTGTCTGCAAGACTATATGTCTCATGGGGCGATTTAGTATCGGCTGGCACTGCGCCAAGTCCCGTTCCTACGACGATTAACAACTGCACTTCGCCGAACATAGCTGTACTCACCGAGCATGCATCAGGCACTACGAGCTATCAGCAGCGCATGTACATCACTTTCAGCAATGAGAATGCCTATGCCGTGCTGCCGACGACCGTCAACCGGTTGCAATTGCGCGTTGCAGAATATACGCCGGTTGGTGGCGGCCCGGCTACCACAACCGGTATTACTCAGAACATATTGTTAGAAGACAGCGTAGCCCTTTTCATGCCCCGCATAGAGGCTATGAGCCAGTACGACCCTTCTGCCTCACCTGCGACGGCTAAATGGGAAGTCGCGGCCAATGTGCACTTTGTGCGCGTCAATCCGGACATCTTAGGCGTTATCTATCCGACTCAGCCCATCCCGGCCCCTAATAGCTGGCATGTGGCAGGCTACAACAACTTTACCATTCCGGTAGCTCCTTCCTTTTCCTACGCTTCACCGATGGGCAGCTCACAGACGCCTATTTCGTATGACCTCTTTGACAGCACCTACGACATAAAATCGGCCTGTGTTGCGGCAGGCACTAAAGCTGGCATGAATAGCAACATCGGTAATAATCAATACACGGTCGGCTACTTCCCCTGGCAGACGACTACGCGCTATGCCCGCGCGGTAGATGCGATTACGGGCGCTTTGGTTGCGCCTACTGACCACTACGAAATTAATAATTCAGGCAACCCCTGCAACTATCCTTCTGACGCCGACCAGAGCCTTGCACTTTCCAACTGCTCCAACAGCGGACAGGATATTTTCTCGGTGTGGTATAACGGCACCGACATTGTCTATAAGCACAGCCATCTGAATGTAATGTCCTTTCGGCCCGGACAGACTACCGGCGTGGGCACCGCTGCTACGGTTAAGGCATCCGGCATCTACCCGAATCCCGCCTTTCGGGAACTGCATATAGACGGCAGGGCAGAAGGAAGCTTGTATCAAATCAGTGACGTAACCGGCAAGCGCCTATTAAACGGGATGCTGGGCAGCAAGACAAGCATTGATGTAAGCGGACTGTCCTCTGGCCTCTACCTGATACAGATAAGGGATAAGAACGGCATAACGGAATCTTATAAGTTCACCAAGGAGTAAGACTACTCCTTTAAGCAAATAAGATTTTATTATGCTACGTGCATTTCTGTGCGCACTATGCGCCATGCTTTATTGTGTATCTGCTTATAGCCAAAAGGTGTTGCCCAAGTTTATTGCCAGTACCCATGTTGCCGGTATGCCCTTTGCTTCGCAAACCTGCGGGTCATACGCAAAGTATCAGTACATCTATTACCCGACAGATTTCCTTGGCATGCCTTCAGGAACTGTCACGGCAATTTATCTTAGAAGCCCTTCAACAGTTGTGCTTCCTAATACAATAGTGAATAATCTGCGTGTAGGAATGGCGTCTACCGAGCTTCGAAGCTATCCCACTATCACGGCTGCCAACAAGTACGACACCTTTGTAAAGATGAATAGCTATGTGGTCAATAAGGCTGTTTTTTCGCTCGGGCCCGACACACTCCATGAAGGAGATTGGATAAAGATTCCGCTTTCAGAAGGAAATTTCAATTTTTCCAAAGCTCAGAACTTTGCGTTTGAGATAGCATTTGGAAACCCAGTCTCCTCTATTAATACTTTGTTCATTTCAGTAGACGGCCCGTTTACACCACCATTATATCGTGCTCTTAAAGGTGGTCGCGACTCTCTCCGAACAGCCTATGCTGATGGTTACACAATGGAGTTGGGCATAGACATAACAACGACAGGCATAGAATCCGAGAGCGGCATTACCACTTTGGGCCTCTTCCCCAATCCCGCATCCGGCGGCCGCTTCAACATATCCTTTGAGGCGAGGCAATCGGTAAAGGAGGCAACTATCACCGTAACAGACGCGGCAGGCAGGGAGGTCTATGCCAAGACTTACTTTTGCGCGGGAACGTCCTTCTTCAAAGTGGATTTGAGCGGCGCAGCCAAAGGCATGTACTTCGTGAAGGTGGCAGCCGGCGAGGGCGTCATTACCAGAAGGCTATTGATAGAGTAGCTGCGGCGTTAGTAGCCAGACCTGAAAGAGGCGGTTTCGCATACAGGCGGGCCGCCTCTTTTCATTTGGCAGCCTTCCCCGCCCATATCCCTATTTTTGTCCGCAGAAACAATTCGTCTTCCACCCGGCTTTTTCACTTTCCGGCCTATCAATCCGAAATCCGAAATCCGAAATCCGAAATTCACATGGCAACAGTTGATTTGGTAATGCCCAAGATGGGCGAGAGCATCATGGAAGCAACGGTGCTCAAATGGCACAAGAAGCCCGGCGACTCCGTGAAGATGGATGAGACGTTGCTGGAAATAGCTACCGACAAGGTGGACAGCGAGGTGCCATCCACCGCCGCCGGCACCATTACCGAAATCCTGTTCAAAGAGAATGATGTGGTGCCGGTTGGAACCGTGATTGCGCGGATTGACACGGTGGGAACAGGCACATCAGTGCCCGCGCCGGAAGTAAGCGCGCCGGCAGCCGTTGCATCCGCCGCTCCTGCACAGCCGGCAAGCACAACTGTGCAACAAGCTCCAACAACTGTCCAACAATCGTCCAACGCTTCGGCTACGCTCAGCGCAGGCGCCTCCGGCGGCAATAAATTCTACTCGCCGCTCGTGCTGAACATTGCCGGCAAGGAAGGCATCGGCATGGCGGAGCTGGAGCGCATCCCCAGCACCGGCGGTGAAGGCCGTGTGACGAAGAAAGACATTCTGAACTACGTAGCGAACCGAGGCGTGGTTGGAAGTGGGAAGTCGGATGTTGGAAGTGCTCAGCCGCAAAGCCAAGCGCAGACTCCCATACAACCTGCAACGGCACCGGCACAGACGCAAGGATCCCCAACCTCCACCCTCCAACCTCCACCCGCTAACGTACCGCAAGGCAACGTGGAAATCATTGAGATGGACAGGATGCGCAAGCTCATTGCCGACCACATGGTGCGCTCCAAGGCTACCTCGCCGCACGTAACGTCGTTCACCGAATGCGATGTGACGAATCTGGTGCGCTGGCGCGATAAGAACAAAGGCGCTTTTGAAAAAAAGTACGGCGAGAAGATTACGTTCACACCCATTTTCATTGAGGCCATTGTGGCGTGCATCAAGCGCTACCCGATGATTAACGCCAGCGTGGATGGCAGCACCATCATTGTAAAGAAGGACATCAACATAGGCATGGCTACGGCGTTGCCGAGCGGCAACCTGATTGTGCCGGTGCTGAAGAACACGGATACGAAAAACCTCCTCGGCCTGACAAAGGATGTAAATGCCCTCGCCAACGCTGCCCGTAATGGCAAGCTGAAGGCAGATGATACGCAGGGCGGCACGTTCACGATGACGAACGTAGGCACCTTCGGCTCTTTAATGGGTACGCCGATTATCAACCAACCGCAGGTAGCCATCCTCGCCGTAGGCGCTATTAAGAAGCGCCCGATGGTAATGGAAACCGCTGATGGCGACGTGATTGCCATCCGCCAGATGATGTACCTCTCGCTGTCTTATGACCACCGGATTGTGGACGGTTCGCTGGGGGCATCTTTCCTTACTGCTGTGGCGAATGAGCTGGAGGCGTTTGATGGGAATCGCGCTGTTTAAGCGGGTGGCGAACATACTGATTCACGAAAAGACCGGCTGCATGGCCGGTCTTTTGTATTCCTCAGTCCTCTTAAGCGGGTAGTGGCACAAGCTCTTTCAGCGCAATGCTGGCGTGTAGGTCCACGCGGTCTCCAGTGCCAATCGCTTGGAGCGCAGCACGCAGTTCTGCTTCCAGCTCCTTAATTCGGCGCTCGGAGTGTTTGATGTCTTCCTCGTGCTCATGCTCATCCCGGATTTTCTGCTGGTGAAAATCCGTTTTCACGCGAATGAGCGCAGTGACGAGTTGCTTCGCTTCGGCGGCAGTGTAGCGGCCTTTAAGCAGGTTCAGATTCATGGATAGTGTTTTGTTTGTGCCCGCAGAAAATTTTTACAACGCTTAATCGCTACTCTACTGTCCCTGCGCGGCGGTAAAGCCCGGCTTGCCGTCCAGATAATAGAGATTTTCCGTCTTGATAATGTCCAGCCGGCGGTGATGAATGCGTTGCAGCAAATCCACTACGGCCTGGTAAGAATGGGGCATTACTTCGTCGCTTTTAAAGCGCAGCCGCCAGTGGTCAGTGCAGAAGGTTTCGGGCGCGCCGTCAGGCCAGACTTTGGTGCCGCGGTTGGTAATCATGCTCAGCTTCATGCCGGCGCTGCTTACGTCTTTTACAAGCGCGGCTAATGCGTTCGGGTCGCGGTCGGCATGATGCAGAAATACATCCACGCCCACCAGCACCTTCGCCATCGGCTTGCGCTCCTTCAGCCTTATGTTGAAAGCATCGGCGCTGTGCGCATAGCTTACCGGCTTCAGCGCTGCCGGCGCTTCGCCGAGGCGGGCAATCACCGCATCGGCAAATTCCTGCGTGCCGACGCGCGCTTTGGAGACGCTTTCATCATAAATATCGCTTGTATGAACACCGTCTTCCAGCGTCGTCAGCCAGGCGTTCTGAATGCGCTCCGCGACATCGCCCTGACCAATATGCACCAGCATCTGCACAGCGCCCAGCAGCAGGCCGGAAGGATTGGCCTTGTTCTGCCCGGCAATAAGCGGTGCGGAACCATGAATGGCCTCAAACATCGCGAAGCCTTCGCCGATATTGGCTGATCCCGCCAGCCCGACTGAGCCGGTGATTTGCGCCGCCACATCGGAGAGAATATCGCCGTAGAGGTTGGGCATTACAATCACGTCAAAAATTTCCGGCGTGTCGGCCAGCCGCGCCGCGCCGATGTCAACGATGTAGTGTTCTTTCTCAATCTCCGGGTATTCTTGGCCCACCTCGTCAAAGATTCTGTGGAAGAGGCCGTCGGTCATCTTCATGATGTTGTCCTTCGTGAAGCAGGTCACTTTCTTGCGGCCATAGGCGCGGGCGTATTCAAAGGCATAGCGCACAATTTTCTCTGTGCCGGGGCGGGAGATGAGCTTCAGGCATTGCACTACTTCGTCTGTTTGCTGATGTTCCACTCCGGCGTACAAATCCTCTTCATTCTCACGCACTATTACCACATCCATTACCGGGTGCTTTGTCTGCACAAATGGATGATAGCTCACACAGGGGCGCACATTGGCGTAGAGGCCAAGCACTTTGCGCGTGGTTACGTTCAGGCTCTTGAAGCCGCCGCCCTGCGGAGTGGTGATGGGCGCTTTCAGGAAGACGCGTGTGCGCCGCAGCGAATCCCATGCTTCCTGCGCAATGCCGGCATTGTTGCCTTTCAGGTAAACCTGCTCGCCGATTTCTATTTCCTCAATGTCCAGCGCCGCGCCTGCCGCTTCCAGAATGCGGAGCGTGGCTTTCATGATTTCGGGGCCGATGCCGTCGCCGTGGGCTACGGTGATGGGCATTGCCTTGCGGATGTGCGCGGGGGCAGCTTGTGGTTCCAGCGCCAATGATGCTTCTGCCTGCATGGTTGTGTTGGTTTTTATTGTTAGTAAGGTTTCCAGCTTTCCAGGGATTGGACTCCCTCGCTATTAGTTCGGGCGTTCCTTCAGAATTCGCTTACAGCTTTTGCACGGCCAGCTCATCATTCTGCCGCTCCACCTTCTCGCGATTATCTGCTTTGAGCTGCGCGAGCTTGTCGCGAATTTCAGCGGATGCGATGCCGAGCATCTGCACAGCTAGAATGCCCGCGTTGTGCGCGCCGTTTACGGCCACAGTTGCCACCGGCACATCCTTAGGCATTTGTACGATAGAAAGCAGCGAATCCCAGCCGTCAATGGAGTTGGATGATTTGATGGGTACGCCTATTACCGGCACGGTGGAGAGTGCCGCCATCATGCCTGGCAAATGCGCTGCGCCGCCTGCCCCGGCAATGACGACGCCAATGCCGCGCTCTTCCAGCGTGCCGGCGAAGTCGTACATCCACTTCGGGCTGCGGTGCGCGCTGACGACCATGAATTCATATTCCACGCCGAAGCGCTCCATTACACGGACGGCTTCGCTCATAATAGGCGCATCAGAGGCACTGCCCATGATGATGGCGACTTTGGGGAGTTGCATGTTTTAGTTGGAGGTTTGAAGTTGTTACTTGGGATTTGAGATTTGGAATTTCTCAGGCAGTTTCGCCTGGTTTTGCCGTTGCTGCTTCAAACTCCTTCAGCATACTCACCTTGTCTGTAGCTTCTTCGCCATGCTTCAGCATATGGCGCACCATTACGGCCTTGCTCAGGGCGGCGTCAATCGTGTCTTCAGTGATGGTGATGTGGCCCATCTTGCGGCCTTCCTTGCCGCCGGTTTTGCCGTACCAGTGGACGTGCGCGTCGGAAAGGCCGAGCAGTGTACGCATTGCATCGCGCAGTCCGGCGCGGCGGGTAGCGGCAGGCTCTATGATGTTTATCATCACGGATGAGGTTTTGAGGCGCGTATCGCCGAGCGGCAGGCCGAGGATGGCGCGCAGGTGCTGCTCATACTGCGAGGTGGCGCAGGCTTCTATAGTATGGTGGCCGCTGTTGTGCGGGCGCGGGGCCAGCTCATTGACCAGAAGCTTTCCTTCTTCGGTGATAAACATTTCCACCGCAAGAATGCCCACCAGCTCCAGCGCTTCCGCCACGCGGATTGCGATATTACAGGCTTCTAAGGCCACCTGCGGCGGGATATTGGCCGGGCAAAGCTGGAAGTCAAGGATGAATTTTTCCTTGTTGAAAATCATCATCACGGGGTCGTAGCACTCTACAACGCCCGATGCGTTGCGGCTTACAATCACGGACAATTCCTGCTTAATAGCTATTCGCTCTTCCAGCACGCAGGGCGCGTCAAAGGCCGCGTCAATATCTGCTTCGCTGTGCAGCATCATCACGCCCTTACCATCGTAGCCTGCGGTGCAGCGCTTGAGTACGGCGGGCAGCTTTGCGGTATGCTGCAGCAATTCCTCACGATTCAAAACGGGAACACCGCTGACCACAGGCAGGCCGGAATTTTGCAGGAATTGCTTTTGAATCCATTTGTCCTGAATGAGGCCCACCACATTTGCGCCCGGATGCACCTTTATGCCCATCGCTTCCAAGTCTCGCAGGGCTTTGACGTTGACGGCTTCTTTTTCTATCGTCAGAATGTGGAGGCGCTTGCCGAAAGTCATTACCGTATCGTAATCCATTGGGTCGCCGCACTGAAAGTTGGAGGCGTAGCGGGCGCAGGGCGCGTCCGGGTCGGCATCCAGCACAGAGATGTGCAGGCCATAGTCAATGGCGGCGCGGATGAGCATGACGCCGAGCTGGCCGCCGCCGAGGATTCCGATTTTCTGTTCTTGCCACATGGTTGGAAGTAGTTGGACGGTAGTTGAAAAATGTTGGGCGATTGTGTGGTTCATGCGTTGACGAGGCAAAGCTATGCAAAACTTTTTCTGAAAATAGTATTACTATCATAAAATAAAGTTTAGCCACCGGCTTTGAGTGCATGGCATAACTTTGGCGCTTGTCTTAAAACCTTCCCCGCTTATGGAACTCCAGCTTCAAATCAAAATGAATCCCGCGCTATTCCTGCGCGACCCGGAAAGCTCTGAGCTGGGACGGAAAATTATTACCGCCGGCATCCGTCTGATTCAGGAAATCGGTTTTGAGGATTTTACGTTTAAGAAGCTCGCGACTGAAATCGGAACGACCGAAGCAAGTGTGTATCGGTATTTTGAAAACAAGCACCGGCTGCTCACTTACATCACCACCTGGTTTTGGACATGGATGGAGTATCAGGTGATTTTTCACACTAATAATCTGCGCAGCGCGGAGGAAAAGATTGAGGTGGTCATCAACCTGCTGACGCTGCAGAACACAGATGCCATGCCGTTCCCCGGCATTGACAAGAAAATGCTCCACAGCATCGCTATCGCCGAAGGCGACAAGGCCTTCCTCACGCACCATGTGACAGCGGACAATGAAGCGCAGATGTTTAAGCCTTACAAAGACCTTTGCCACCGCATCGCTGAGATTTTCTTAGCGTACAAGCCCGGCTACCCTTTCCCGCATTCGCTCGCCAGCACGCTGGTAGAGACGGCGCACCATCAGTATTACTTCAAAGACAACCTGCCCCGCCTGACCGACTTCGGTGGCAAGAAAGGCATGCAGCCGCTGATTGATTTCCTGACGCACCTTGTGTTCAGTGCGCTGGATGGGTGGAAGGCGGGGAAGAAGTGAGGTGGCGATGATTATTTGCGGCTAATTATCTCAGGCTTTTTACAAGGTGTCTATTGCCGTTTTAAAATATGGAAAAGCTAAGCAAGAAAGTTATTGAAGACTGGATAGCCAATAATGAGCCGGAGCTGTCCGCCACCCACAAGAAGCTTTGCGTTCCCATCATTGAAAGGATATATCGCAAGATGCTGGTTGGAATCGCTTTTGCGCCAATCAAGGTAGAAGGGCGGCTGATTTGCGATGGCCACCACTGATACGTTGCCGCCCGGCTGGCAAATTTTCCACTGCAACAAGTACCGGCCGTCAGCACCTCAGCCACAAAAGCTACCAGTTGGCGCACAGTGATTTTTTGATGAAGAAGATTGGGACACGCCGGCCAAGATTGCAATGCTGAACGAGCAGGATGCCGCCTATAACAAGCTCTCTATTGAGGAACTTATTGCTCTGACAGGATAAGACGTAAATTTGAAAGGTGCTTATATTCCTAGACATAGATGGTGTAATGGTTCCGGCCAAAGGCTGGAAAAGCCCGGAGCTGCTGGCTGACGGATTCTCCGCGTTCAGTGCTAAAGCCACCAGTGTGTTGAAGCGGCTAATTTCAGACGAAACGACGATTATGCTTACGACTTCTCACAAATCGTCTTACACGGTTGAGGAATGGAAAAACATGTTCAGCACGCGTGGCATTCCTGTGCAAAAGCTGAAGTCATTAGAGCCCAATCACGCCAATCTAAGCAGGGCGGAAGAATTGTTGGCCTGGTTTAAAACCAATAGCCCGAACGAGCATTTCGTAATCATAGACGATGATAAATCGCTGAATGCCCTACCAGATTTTTTGAAGAAAAATCTCGTGCTTACCAGCCCGCTCGTCGGGCTTACGGACGAGCATTTGGAGCCGATTGGCCGTATTCTGCACAAGCGTTTACAGGCTGCCGCTTAGTAAGGGCGGGTTACTCCAGCATGCCAGCCGCACAATACAGCCCCGCCTCCGCCTTCCCCCGCTTTGCCGAAAGCTCAACAACTTTCTGCGCGCCTTCAATCACTTTATTCTGCCGGCTGTTGAGCATGAAAAGTGTGCTTTCACCGTTCTCAAACTTCAGGCGCTCGCCGGAATACAGGCGTTGATAATTGGCTTGCGCGGCCTGCGCCGTAGCAAGCTGCGCATTCAGCGCCAGTATCTCATTATACGAAGCGCGGATTTTGTTTTCAATTGCCAAAGTCGCCGCATTTAGCTCAAGCTCTGCTTCCTGAATTTTCAATCCCGCTGCCCGGTACGCGCCGCGTGCCTCGCGCAGTAAGAGCGGCATCCGCAGCTCCGCGGCGAGCTTGCTGTTGTTGTCTAAATAAGCGGCGCTTCCTTCAGACGGAGCGCTGTATCCTTTGCTAAGCGTTGTCGCTTTTACGCTCAGCTTCGGCATCAGGTAAGTGCTCTTCAAGCGACGCTCCACATCCAGCACGCTCAGCTTGCTGCGCAGGGCGCGAAGCTTTGGATGGCTCTCTGTATTGCTAAGCAATGATTGTAAAGCGGGGAGGTCAGCAGTCTGCAAAGCCGCGGCCGGTTGCAGCGCCATTACAGGCGGCAGCGGCTCGCCGTTTTCCAGCCAGAGGTAGTTGGACAGCTCCAAAGCGGTATTTGCGTAGGCAAGCGCCGCGGCGGATTGCTGCAGCTCTATGGTCTGAAGCTGCGTCAGCGCTTCTATCGTATCCATCGCTGGGCGCGCGCCGCCTTCATATTCTATGCGCACGAAACGGTAACGCTCGCGGGCGTTGTCCAGCGCATCATTAATGATGCCGAGTATCTGCCACTCGCGCTGCCAGGCCAGGTAAGCGCTGAGGGCATCATAAAGCAGGTTGTTTACTGCCAGCACGCGCTCGGCCTCGCTTTGCTGCGCAATGCTTTTGGCCTGTTGCAAAGCGGCACGGCGGGCGTCTAAGAAGATGCCGCTGATGTTTAGCTTGGCTCCCGCATAAGAAAGCTGTCCGACCGTCGCCTCAGGATCCACACGCTCGCCGCGCACGTCTTCCACGCCGCCAATCAGTTCCAGGCCGTACCACGTTGGGATACTCAATTCCGGGTTGAAGTATTGGTAGTAATTCTTGCCGTCCAGCGTCTTACTGCTAAAGCCGGCCGCAATAGTCGGGTCAAACGCGCCGCGTGCCTGCTGAATGCCGGCCTTGGCGCGTACTACTTGCAGCGCCGCGCTTTTGGCGACGGGATGGTAAGCGCGCACAATGGAAACGAATGCGTCTTTGGTGAGGATGCGTGTGCTGTCTGTCATCGCGCCTGCAATGGTGCTGAAAAGCATTACCAGCAAGAGGCCCACGATGCGCTGTATTGGCGCTGTCTTACTTCTTCCCTTTTGCATCCTTTGCTTCTTTAGGAATGTAATAATCCGGCGGAAAGCCATTGATGTTGCGCCACAGCTCGTACCAGATGCTGACATCTTTAAGCAGGGCAATTCCCTGTGCGCCGGTGCCGAGCGTAAGCGTGGGCGGCCATGGCCTGCCTTTCGGGTCTTCGCCCACAAGGATGCGGAACTTTCCGGTTGTGCCCACCGTCTGCTCAATGGCCGTAACCACACCGTCAAACATGCCGTAAGACGCCTCCGGCCAGCCGCTGAATACAATGGCCGGGTAGCCGTCAAACTGGAAGCGCGCGCGCTGCCCAATGCGCAGCAGCGGCACATCCACAGGCCGCACAAATAACTCAACGGCATGGGCAACATTGCGTGGTACGATCTCCATCAGCTTCTCGCCTTCCTTCACCATTTCGTTGATGCCGGACTTCACAGCGCCGACGATTTGTCCGCTTTGCGGCGCTATGAGATAATACTGCCCGGCGCGGATGGCGTAATTGGCATATTGGTTGGAGAGCTTTGCGATGTCGGCTTGTCCGGTTGCGGCCTCGCTTTGCGCGGCAGCACGGTCACCTTGCGCCTTAAAGGTTTTCTCCGCGTATTCCTGCGCCGCGCCCTGCTGCTCCATGCGGGCGTTGATGAGGTCGGTCTTGGTGTTGGTAAATTTGATTTCTGCCCCGGCCTTCTTAGCCAGCGCCGACTGGTAGGATTGCGCGCGCTGCTCTACCTGCACCATACTCGCAAGGCCGCTGTCGCGCATCACGCGCTGGCGGGCATACTGCGCTTCGGAAATGCGGAAGTCGTTGGCGGCGGCAAGCATCTCCATGCTGTCGCTCACAATCTTTAGCTGAAGCTGACGGATTTTATTCTCTAGCTGACTTAGCTTTAAATCCCTGCCTGCGGCAATTGCCTGCATCTGCGCGGTAGTTGCGGCCATCTTTTGATTGTAGGAAGAAACCGAGGTGTTTTTTGCGGCGATTTGCTCCTGCGTCCGCTGCAAAAGCTGCGGGTCTAAGTATGCGTCCTTCACCTCCGCCAGCACGGCCAGCGTGTCGCCAGCCTGTACGACGTCGCCTTCCTTCACATACCATTTCGTGATGCGTCCGGCAATGATGCTATTAATTTCCTGCGCGCGCTCTTCCTGCCGCAGCGTGGTAACCGTACCACGCGCGCGGATGTTCTGCGTCCAGGGCAGAAAGAGCGTGATGATAAGCCCGGCCAGAATGCCGAGCGCCCAGTAGCGCACCCGGCTGCGGCGGCCGGCGCGATATACTGCGCCGAAGGATTTCAACGGCAAGGTCGGGTAAGCAGTAGTGAGTTTTTCCTGAATGCTTTTCATGGAACTACTGAACGCTGAGCGTACCGTTGTTTAAGGTGAAAATCTGATTGCAGCGCTGCGCAAAATCCCGCTCGCCGGTGACGATGATGGCGGTAGTTGCCGGCATTCCGGTAAGGATGTATTCCTGAATGCTCTGCGCATACTGCGGTTCCAGCCCCAGCCAGGGCTCTTCTAACAGGAGCAGTCGTGGGTTATGCACCAGCGCGCGCATCAGCAGGATTTTGCGCATCATCCTGCCGGACAGTCCCTCGCCGGCGGCTTGCAAGAGCATGTTGTAACCGTCTTTTGATTCTTCAACCACGGCCAGGAGGCCCGTCAGGGTTGCGAGTTTTGTCAGGGTTGCTGTGCTTACATCGGTGCAGCCGAGACAGATATTGTCATAGAGGGTGCCGGCGAAAATATCCGGGTGCTGCTGGAGCACGATGCCGATTTTAGAACGCAGCGCGGCGCCATCGTAAGCCGTTACAGAAAGGTCTTCTATCTGCAGCGAGCCGAAAAAATCCGGGTAAATGCCGGAGATGATGCGCAGCAGTGTGGACTTGCCGGCGCCGAACTCACCCATCAGCGCCACCTTCCCACCGCGCGCGATGGAGAACGAAACTTTATCCAGCAGCGGCTCGGACTTGTCGTAGGAGAAAGACAGATTTTTAGCAACGACGGACACGCCTGTTGTCGCAACGGGAAGCTGTGCTGCTCCAAGCGCATCCTGCGGCTTGTCGGTAACCTTCGTGAGCTTTTCAACAGAAGTCAGCACGTCATAAACATTGTCCAGATTGACGATGAGCTTTTCCACCGAGCCGATGACCATCAGAATCACGATTTCGGAAGAGATAAACTGTCCGACCGTAAGCAGGTTGTTCACCAGCAGCCATGCGCCGATGATGAGCATGGCGGCGGTGATGAGCAGCTTGAAGACAATGAGCGCCGAATACTGAAAGCGCAGAATGCCGAAGTGGCGGGTGCGCGCGCTCAGATAGCTGCTTACATAGCTGTCTGTTTTCAGAAGATGGAGGCCCGGGCTGCGCGAAAATTTGAAGGTGGTAATGACGCGTGCCAGCTCTTCCAGATAACCCGCTACTTTGTACTTATAGTCGCTCTCCTCTATGCTTGTTTGCATCCCGCTATTGCCCGTGAAGCGAAAGAGCAGGATAAGCACGCCCACAAGCACAATACCGAAGACTATGAAAAGCGGATGATAAAAAGACAGCAGCACCAGTCCGAAGAGAATCTGAATGGTGCCTGCCGGAATATCTATCAGCAGCTTGCCAATGCCTTTCTGCAGCGTTTGCGTGTCAAAGAAGCGATTGGTAAGCTCCGGGAGGTAGTAATTATCCACCGCGCGGAGATTAAGGCGCGGCAGCACATCGGCGTAGGTAAACGCATAGCGTACGAAAAGTTGCTGCTGGATTTTCTCAATAATCTTCATCACGTTTACCTGAAGCAATCCGACGAGTCCTACGCCGATGATGACGAAGGCAATCAATAAAACAAGCGACGTGGATATGGCGCCAGCCTGCACAAAGGAGATAATGCTCTGAATGCCGAGCGGCAGGGAAAGCTGCAGCAGGCCCGCGAGGATGGCGTAGAAGTAAATGGACAGAATCTCGCCCCGTTCAAAGCGTAGCACGTCTATGAGCTTACGGATAGAGGAGAAAGCGGAGGTCGTCATGTATTGTGTTGTCCCGGCGCAAAAGTATTACCTCAGGATTCCGATTGATAGTTTTACTATCAAAAATTAGTTAAATGCTTTTACGGGCGGGTTGAGATGAAAATGCATGCTTCTATTTCTTCCGTAGCCACGCCGCAAACCTTCCGACTGTCAAGCCCTGCACCACGATAGAAAACACCACCACACAGTAGGTTACCGTTACCAGTTCATCCCGGTGCAGCGCGGCGGGTAAGGACAGCGCCATCGCCAGCGAAAGGCCGCCACGTAAACCAGCCCAAGTGAGCAGCGGCACCACACCTTTTTCTAACGGCACCCGCAGCCAGCGCATTACCCGCACCGGCGCTGCCACTGAAATCAGACGGGCCAACAACACCACGATAATACCGCAGCCGCCCGCCAGCAGCACGGGTACATGGGTGCTCAGCAGCAGCATCTGAAAGCCCACAAGCAAAAACAACAGCGCATTCAGCGCCTCGTCTATCAGGTGCCAGAACTTGTCTAAATAATCGCGGGTAACTTCGCTTGCCGCTGCACGGCCTTTGCTGCCGATGATGATGCCCGCTACCACCATCGCCAAAGGCCCGGAAACGTGCATCGCACTCGCCGCCGTATAGCCGCCCGTCACGAGCGCGATGGTGATGAGCACCTCCGTGCTGTAATCATTGATGGAGCGCAGCAGCAATGCACCTGCCCAGCCGAGCGCCGCGCCGAGAAGCAGTCCACCTGCGGCTTCGCGCGTGAAGAGCACGGCAATCTCCGCGCCGCTCATGCTGGCCAATCCCTTGGCAGCCACCTGCAGCAGTGTTACGAATATCACAACCGCAACGCCATCATTAAATAATGACTCGCCTGCAATCTTCATCTCCAGCGCCGGCCCTACCCGCGCGCGGCGCAACATGCCAAGTACCGCAATCGGGTCGGTAGGCGAGATGATGGCACCAAACAGGGCGCAGACAAGCGGAGGTATGGCGATGCCGCACAGCTTAAAGACCCAATACATCCCGGCCGCTACAAGCGCAGTTGACAGCAGCGTGCCAACGCTTGCCAATAGCGCCACAGGCAGCAGCCGCTTTTTTAGCTCCCGCACATTGATGTGAATAGCGCCTGCAAAAAGCAACGGCGGGAGCAGGACATTCAACAGTAATTCACCGAAGTTGACGGCGGAGACGAGTGTGAAAATGCTTTGCGCGAAAGTTGGAAAGAGGCTGCCGGCTAATAATACAATCGCAGAGATGCCCAGCGAAAGCAGCATGATGCCGATTGTAGGCGGTAACCGCAGCCAGCGGTAATTGACATAAGAGCAAGCCGCGCAGACAGCAATTAAAACAGCAAGCGCGGAATAAAGCGGCATGGAGGCGAAAGTAGCTATGAAGCGGCGGGCAGATGCCG
Organism: Chitinophagaceae bacterium; assembly: GCA_965246785.1. GTDB lineage: Bacteria > Bacteroidota > Bacteroidia > Chitinophagales > Chitinophagaceae > UBA1952. The sequence goes on along the minus strand of CBDFFM010000011.1, from coordinate 41,920 downwards.
CGGGCACATCGGGTGGGATATCCTCCGCTGGCGGAGGTGCCCGCTTCGCTAAAGCGAAGCGGGCGGAGGTGGGTTCACTCGCTGGCAGAGGGGTTTAGAACAAATGGAGCGGTGGAGACAAGTAGCAAGAGTAAACAATAACTCCTAATTTTCCATCATGCAAGCAACGATAGCCAACCATCAGGGCTACAACCGAGCTGCAGCCAATAGCCAATCAGTTACGCAAGACGGCTGCCAAAACAGAAAACTGTCTTTGGAAATATGCACTAAGAGCCGGCATGATGCACAGCTACACTTTTCGCCGGCAGCGTCTTGTCTTGCATTATGTCGCCGACTTCATGTGCCAGCCGCTCATGCTTATTATAGAAGTTGATGGCAGCATTCATAACAGCGCGGAAGCTGCTTTGGCTGACCTGAAGCGTTAGAATGATTTGGGGGCAACTGGGTTTACAGTGCTGCGCTTTAAGAATATTGAGGTATTGCAGCAGATGGATATGGTGAAGCTGAAGATTGATGAATGGATTGAGGCATACGAATCAAAGTATTGTTTAGATGAACAAACGGAGCGGCGCGAGCCCTATGTGAAGTTGTTCTGAAACATTTGCTGTTACCCACCTCCGGCATCGTCGCTTCGCTCCTCAGCCACCTCCGCCAGCGGAGGATATCCCACCCGCTCTGCCCGGAAATTTCATAGTTGGAATGTATTTCAGCGCATAACTTTATTTTCCGACTATTCCTATGCGCCTGCGATTGAAATTTCTGGTTATACCGCTGCTATTCGCAGCCTGCGCGCCAAAGCCGCTGTATGTAAAGGAGCATAAAGAGCAGCAATATTCCATCGCTAAAACCGGCGCTGCCGATTCCTCCATCAGTGTGTTACTCGCGCCTTACAAGCGTGGTGTGGATACGCAAATGCAAGTCATTATCGGACGAACAGACATTCCCCTTTCTAAAGCGCAACCCGAAAGCACGCTCGGAAACTTCGTGGCGGATGCAACACTAGCCGCCGCGCAGAAGCTGGATAGAAAAGTGGTAGCGGCAGTAAGTAATTACGGCGGCATCCGTATTCCGTACATAGCGCCGGGGCCTATCACGCGGGGTAAAATGTATGAGCTGATGCCCTTTGACAACATGCTCACCATTGTGGAAATACCCGGCAGGACAATCAAGGAGTTTTGCGATGCAATGGCGATGCGCAAGGGCTGGCCGGTGAGTGGGATTACCTTTTCTATTAAAGACAAGAAGGCAGTTGATGTAAAGCTCGCCGGAAAGGACATCGTGGACGCCCTTGTCTATAAAATCGCTGTCTCCGATTATGTAGCGCGCGGCGGTGACAACTGCGATTTCCTGCAACGCCTTTCTAAACGAAATACCACCGTCTTTATCCGCGACGCGATGATTGAATATCTGGCCGCCTTGGAGAAGGACGGCAAGCCGCTGCACCCCACTTTAGACAAACGCATCTCTTATGCTGAATAGAAGGGACTTTCTGATAAAAGGCGCGATTGGCAGCGGCCTTTTGATGGCTGGTGGGTTTCCATACGAATCCCTAGCGGGGCCGCGCAAGCCGGCGAAGCTGACGGTGCTGCATACGAACGATGTGCACAGCCGATTGGAGCCTTTTGAGGATGATGGCGGCAAGTGGGCGGGGCAAGGTGGCGTTGCGGCACGCGCGGCGCTGATAGCTGCAATTCGCAAAGAAGAAGAGCATGTGCTGCTGCTGGATGCCGGCGATATTTTTCAGGGAACGCCTTACTTCAACCTTTACAAGGGCGAGCCGGAGATGAGGGCGATGACGATGATGGGATATGAGGCCGTCACGATGGGCAACCATGATTTTGATGCAGGCGTGGAAGGCTTTGCGCGGCAACTGCCGCACGCGAATTTTCCCGTCCTCACAGCGAACTATGATTTCACGGGCACGGCGCTGGAAGGAAAGACGCAGCCTTATACCATCATAAAGAAAGGCGGCATTAAGGTCGGCATATTCGGCCTCGGCATTCAGCTACGCGGGCTGGTGCCGGATGATGCCTACGGAACGACGCAGTATTTAGAGCCGATACAGATTGCGCAAAGCACCGTTGACAAGCTGCGTAAGAAGGAGCATTGTGACCTGGTGATTTGCCTCTCGCACCTCGGCTATGATTATGAGTACCGCAAAGTGAGCGACAAGGTGCTGGCGAAGGAAACGAGCGGCATAGACCTTATCATTGGCGGGCACACGCACACCTTCTTAGAGAAGCCGACCGTAATGAAAAACAAGAAGGGCGAAGAAGTTTTAATCAATCAGGTAGGCTGGGCCGGTTTGCGGCTGGGCCGGATAGATTTCGCGCTGGATAGCAAAAGAGGTGCCATCGCGCTGAACGCCCACACTGTGGTTGTTACGAAACAAACAATAGGCTGAAGATTTTTTTTTTCAACACCGTGTGGGCAACTTCGTCTATACCCCCTGAAGGAAAATTTTTCTTCCCGGCAGGGAGCAAAAAAGGAGACGAACAGCAGAGATTGATTTGGGGTAGCAAGTGCAACCAACCGACAGATAGGAAGTTTTGAGCTGGCCCGGTTTTTCTTAAAAAGGAATCCCGGCCTTGCGGAATCGTCGCCTCTTTTGGAACGGAATAGAAGGAACAAGGCCCCGGCCTTTCAATATATAAACGCCCATGAGTGAGAGCTATAGAACCCCCGAAGAACCGCGCCAGGACTGGGATGCAGCTTGGGAACGCTGTTTAGATATCATCAAAGACAATGTAGCCTACCGTACTTATCAGACGTGGTTTGAGCCGATTAAAGCAGTGGCGCTGGTGGGTGGCGCACTGACGCTTCAGGTGCCCTCTCAATTCTTTTATGAATGGCTGGAAGAGCACTACGTGGAGCTGCTGGGCAAGACGATTAAGCGGGTGCTGGGCAAGGACGGTCGCTTAGAGTACCGCATCATGATGGAGGGCCGCGGGCACAACAATCCGGCGAGCATGAAGATGCCGGCGAGCACACAGCCGAAGCTTGCGAACGACAACAATCTGATAGACCTGCCGCAGCATGTAAAAGACCCTTTTCAGATAAAGAATCCTTACTCCATTCCGGGCCTCAAGCGCGTGTCCATTGACCCGCAACTGAACCCCTCTTATACGTTTGAGAATTTCATAGAAGGAGACAGCAATCGCGTGGCGCGCAGTGCCGGATTGCATGTGGCGCAGAAGCCGGGCACGACCGCTTTTAATCCACTGGTGATTTTTGGCAGCGTTGGCTGCGGCAAGACGCACCTCGCCCAAGCCATCGGCAACGAGGTGCGCCAGCACCATCCCGGCAAGAGCGTGCTGTATGTGAGCGCGGAGAAGTTCATCAACCAGTTTATTGACCACTCGCGCAATGGCGAAGTGAATGACTTCATTCACTTCTACCAGCTCATTGACGTGCTGATTGTGGATGACGTGCAGTTTATGGTGCCGGCGGTGAAGACGCAGGATGTATTCTTTGCCATCTTCAACCACCTGCATCAGAGCGGCAAGCAAATCATCCTGACTTCGGATACCGCGCCGAAGGATTTGCAGGGAATGCAGGAGCGTTTGCTCAGCCGTTTTCGGTGGGGATTGAATGCCGACATTCAGATACCAGAGTTTGAGACACGCCAATCCATCCTGCGTCTGAAAATGGCGCACGAAGGGCTGGAAATGCCGGACGATGTGGTGGAGTACATCGCCTACAACGTGCAGACGAACGTGCGGGAGCTGGAAGGCGCACTCATCGCCATCCTTGCGCAGAGCACGCTCAATAAGAAGGAGATTGACATTGAGCTGGCCCGCCGCGTGATGAAGAATTTCGTGAAGACCTCCGCGCGCGAGGTGACGATTGAAAACATCCAGAAGCTGGTAGCGGAATACTTCTCTATGCCTTACGACCGCCTGCTGGCCAAGACGCGCCGCCGCGAGGTGGTGCAGGCGCGCCAGATTACGATGTATCTCGCCAAGAAGTTTACCAAGTCTTCGCTAAAGAATATCGGTCAGCACTTTGGCGGATTTGACCATACTACGGTTATCCATTCCTGCCAGACTGTGGAGAACCTGATGGATACGGATACGAGCTACAAAGAGCAGGTGCAGGAGATACAGCACAAGCTGCAATTAGAGAGCCTTTAAACTGCTATGACGTTGCTTTGCGTACATCAATTATGCAACGTCTTTTCCGGCTCACCCTTGTAATTCTTGTCTTTGCATTAAAAGCATCGGCGCAGGAAATCCAAAACGGCTGGAGCTACCGCAACATTTCCGCGCCAAAGTATTTCCGCCTCAACTACGAAAACGACTTCGCCTTCGGCACGGATTACTACTTCACTCAAGGCGTACACTTTGAACTGGTAAGCCCCGGCATCGGCAAGCTGCCTACGCGCCACATACTACTTCACCGTAAAAGCGACAGCACACATTTTGGGCTTGGTTTGGAAAGTGCCGGCTACACACCCACTTCCATCTTCTCCGACAACATCCTTTATGGCGACCGGCCTTTTGCCGGGATGGCCTATTTGAAAGCTTTCTCCATCTCCATCAATGAAGCAAAGCGGGAGCGCATCGTTTCAACCCTGACTTTGGGGCTAATGGGGCCTGCTGCGGGCGGTTATGAAATCCAGGCATACATCCACCGGCAAACCGGCAATGCCGACCCCAAGGGCTGGAAGCATCAGGTGGGCAATGCGCTTGTCCTGAATTATGAACTGGACTATGAGCGTGCCGTGTTTGGCCGCAGGCGCTTTCTGCTTTCCGCAACCGGTATAGCACGAGCGGGCACATACAGTATCAAAGCCGGCGTCGGCGGCGTACTGATGGCCGGGCTGTTTGATAATCCGTTCCGGCAAAGCAGCCACGCGGGGAGGCCACAGGCTTATCTATATGTTCATCCGCAGGTTGACTTTGTCGGCTATGATGCTACGCTGCAGGGAGGCTTGTTTACCGATAACAGTCCTTACGTCATCAGCAGTAAAGAGATGCTTCGGACTGTGTTTCGCTTTGATGGCGGCGTACGATTCGCTTATCGCGGCGTCTGGCTGAGCGGCTATGCGCGATATATCACAAAGGAATTTGGTACCGGCTTAAATCATGCTACCGGCGGAATTGAGCTCGCTTTTCGCCTTTAAATGCGCAACCATTCCTAAATGCTTCGCTCCCGAATTGCACCAACGCCCAGTGGCTACCTGCATATCGGGAATGCTAACAACTTTCTGTTGACAGAAGCGATTGTGCGAAAGGCCGGTGGCTCCCTGCGCCTGCGCTTAGACGATTTAGATGCGGCGCGCGTGCGCCCGGAGTATGTGCAGGATGTTTTTGAAAGCCTGACCTGGCTCGGTATTGAGCCGAACGAAGGGCCTAAGAGTGCTTCGGAACAGCAAAAGGATTTTTCACAGCACAACCGTCTTCCACAATACAATGAATTGCTGCAACAGCTCGTCGGTACCGGCCTCGTCTTCGCCTGCAAATGCTCGCGCAAGGATTTACAGCAGAACAATGAAGGCGGGCAATACACCGGCACCTGCCTGCACAAAAAAATTCCTTTAGACACGCCGGACGTGGCCTGGCGTATCCAAACATCTCACGAAGGCAGCGTCCAATTCCATGACGGCATTATGGGTTATCAATTATTGGAACTTTGGAAGGTGCAACGCCATTTCATCATTCGTAGGCGGGATGGGTTGCCGGCTTATCACGTGGCTTCTCTTTCGGATGATATTGCTTACGGCATCAAAGCGATTGTACGCGGGAAAGACCTGTTGACCAGCACGGGCGCACAGCTTTACCTCGCGGGGCTTTTAGGCTTAAAGGCTTTCTCCGACATATGCTTTTATCACCATCCTTTACTGCTGGATGCCGCTGGCGAGAAGCTGTCTAAAAGCGCGGGCAGCACTTCACTGAAAGCCATGCGCGAGACCGGAATGCCTGGGAGTAAACTGAGGGAAATGGCTGCCGATTGGTATAAAAAGCTGTTGTAGCTGCCGGAAAAAACCGGCGGTACTTTGCGGCTAATTCAAGAACCCATGCTTTCCCTTACAGATATTCAGCTGGCCGGTCTCATCACGCATTATGTTGGGAATAACGCTGCAGGCGATGTACTTCAGCTTTCCAAAGAACCTGTGCAGATAGAGGGCGAGGCCCTGCGCCAAATGCTGCTGCAATACTTCCTGACACCGTTTAAGGAAACTGCCTCTTACAATCTCTGGCATCCTGCCGACCTCGCTCTGAATGAAGTTTCCAGCTTCGTCTCCAAAATCTTTGACGACCCGGAAAGCCTGCCGCTGCAGTCAGCCAACCTTGCGCGGCATCTGTACGACATTACCACGCTGCCGCAAATCAAGAGCGGCGAGCTGCATGTGGGCCTCTTTAAGGGCTGCCCGGTGAACGGGCGAATGGTAGATGCGGTGGGCATTTACAAGACAGAATCCAAAAGCCCTTTCCTGAAACTGGAGGAGGCGGGCGACGGCTATCGCTTCCTCCCGGACGAGGGTATTAATCCGGAGAAGATGGACAAGGGCTGTATCATCTTCAATACGCAGCGGGAGGAAGGCTATCTCGTGCATGTCGTTGACCGGACGGCGAAGGGCGGCGAGGCGCAGTTCTGGAAGGATACCTTCTTAAAGGTGCGGGCGGCAGCGGACGAGTACCATGCTACGGAAGATTACATCCGCATGAGCAAGATGTTTATTGAAGAGCAAATCCCGGCTGAGTACGAAGTGGAGCGGGTGCAGCAAATTGACTACCTAAATAGGACGGCTGCCTACTTTAAGAACAATGAGCAGTTTCAGAAAGATACTTTTGAGCAGGAGGTTTTTGGCGACCCGGAGTTAGGCCGATCGTTCCGCAAGTACGAGGAGAAGTATACAGGCGAGCGCGACCTGAGCTTTGATAATGAATTTGACATTTCCGGTGCGGCAGTGAAGAAGAATGCGCGGTTTATGAAGAGCGTGCTGAAGCTGGACAAGAATTTTCACGTGTATGTGCACGGCGCGCGGGAGCGCATTGAGCGCGGCTACGATGAGCAGACTGGGCTGAATTTTTACAAGATTTATTTTGAGGAAGAAAGCTGAGCCGGATTGGAGCGACGGCTTTGGCTATAAGGTTATAAGCTTCACCGAAGACTGATTATCCACCTTAGCCCCTTCTAAATCATCCGACACTCAAAATGGAACCTACCAACAAGATAGCCCTCGTAACCGGCGGCAGTCGCGGCCTCGGCAAAGACATGGCGCTTCGCCTCGCCGAACGCGGCAACGATGTACTGATTACCTACAATACTAAGGCTGACGAAGCAGGGGCAGTCGTGGAAGCTATCCGCGCTATGGGCCGGAAGGCTGCCGCGCTGCAATTAGACGCTGGTGCCATCAGCTCTTTTGACGCCTTTTTCGCTTCCGTGAAAGAGGAACTGCAAAGGACTTTTGGCGCTACACATTTTCACTTCCTCATCAACAATGCCGGCTTCGGGCTTTACGCGCCTTTTGCGGAAACGACAGAGGAGCAGTTTGACAGCGTGATGAACATCCATTTCAAAGGCGTGTTCTTCCTGACCCAAAAGGTGCTGCCACTTATTGCCGATGGCGGGTGCATCGTCAATATCGGCAGCGGGCTTGACCGCTTCTGCTACGCCGGCTCATCGGCCTATGGCTCTATGAAGGGCGCTATTGAAACGCTGAGCCGCTATATGGCGCTGGAACTTGGGCCGCGCCGCATCAGGGTGAATGTGGTGGCCCCGGGCGCCATTGAGACGGACTTTGGCAACGGCCATGTGCGTGATAATGCGGAACTGAACAAGATGATTGCCGAGCGAACCGCGCTTGGCCGCGTGGGCAAGGCCGATGATATCGGCGGCATAGTGGCCTTCCTGTGCAGTGAGGATGCGAAGTGGGTGAACGGGCAGCGGATTGAGGCGAGCGGTGGGATATACCTATAAATGCTGCGACTGGTATTTAGCGCCGGGACTTGCTGAGGCGGGTTCCGGCGCTTTAATATGCTAAGGCTTATAGAGCTTCACGCCGAGTAGCAGAAAATCTTTCTTGTTCAGCGTATAAACCGGCAAATCATAATGCAGCGCCGTTGCGGCAATGAGCGTGTCGCCGGGCTTGCTGTTGATATGCTTGTCGGCCAGCGTGATAGCCAGCTTGGAGATTTCTTCCGCCAGGTGGATGATTGGGAAAACTTTAATCTGGTTGAGAATGTAGCTGCGCTCCGTTTTGGTCAGCACGCGGTAGCCGCTCAGCCAGTTATACAGCTCCATGCGGATTACCGGCGTGAGCAATGCCCTTTCAGCACCGATATGAGTGAGAATAGTTGTGATAAACGGTTCTGCGCCAACCATCGCACGGCTGATAACGCCCGTATCGCAAATGGTACCGCCTTCTATCATTTTGGAATGCGGCGCTTTTCCCGCTCCTGCGCTTCTTTCATCACACCCATAAGATTATACACAGCCCATCCGCCGGGTGTTTTGGGCATCAACTCCGGTGAGAGCTTTGGCTTCTTGCCGCCTTTAGCCGCCTTCTTTTCGGACTTGAATATGGGGGAATTCATGGCTGGAGCTTTGTACAAAAATAGGTAATGGATATTGCAAATCCGGCTTCTGGCAGGAAGGCTCTTATCCTAAGGAGTGCTACTCAACGCCTTTTCTGCGGCAGAAAGTAGACTATATGCACCTGAATCCAGTACGTGCGGGTATAGTGGCAGAGCCGCAACATTATCTGCATAGCTCGGCTATAGATTATGCTGGCGGGACGGGTCTGGTGAAGGTGAGGGTTCTGGACTTTTAGGCATTACCGGGATTGCAAATCCCTGACAATGTTCCGCCGGATTGCAAATCCGGCAGGGCAGGATAAACAGAGAAGTCCGCGGAAAGGTATATTCGCTACCATGAAAGATTTCTACAAGACTCTTGAGGTGCCAAAGCACGCCTCGCAAGAGGAAATTAAAAAATCCTACAGAAGGCTTGTACTGATTTATCATCCGGACAAAACGTTTGGAAATAAAGAATCAGAGATAAAATTTAAAGAGGTTCAAGAAGCGTATGACGTACTTGGGGATGTCAATAAGAGGTTGACCTACGATAATTTGCTGAAGCAGCAATTTGAAAAGGCACAGGCGAATTCAAATACGCAGCGAAATAATGCAAGTGATAGTACAGGGCCAAAGGAGCAATTGACACCAAATTTAATACTGACGCTGTTTCAAGAATTGAGGCGGACAGTGGCGGTTGTAGAAAAAAAGCGAATCAAACAAACAGCTTTGTTTGGAAGACTAAATGAATTATTAAGTCAAAGTATTATTGGTTTTCTATTGACCATTGGTGACAGGGAAATAAATACGAAAATTATCAACGAGGCATTGCAATGTTGTAGGCCGTTGGATACTGAATATGTTCAGAAGCTAATGCCAAAATTGGCTACACTCGCGGGTGCAGATAACACCAAAATTCAAGCAATTCACAAGTTTGAGAAACAACATAAAATAAGAAATTATCTACATAAGTATGGCGTGGCTACGGCAATCGCGCTATTTGTGCTCATCGGCGTTATTGGAAAACCCGTTATTGATGCTATTTCATCAAAATCTTATGAAAGCAGTTCTAGTGCAAACTATTCTACATCATCCTACTCTGAAAATAGCTCATCATACATTAGTCAACCAATCCCAAAATCAGAAGATGAGATTAGAGATTCTATTCTTTCTGCTAGATTGCTAGGTACCGACCCCAATGCCTTTGAGGATGTCTTAAAGCAATGCACAATACACATAAAACGAGGTCAATATCTAATGGCTAGACAAGAGTGGAAGGCAATCAATAACCGCTTGATAATAAGTACGGCAAGTCAAAATGCCGCTGACAGACAAAGAGCAGCAATAATCCGAAAGAAGTTTAGCAAGCAGCTTTCTGCAATTGAAGCAGACATTATGGTCGCAGACATTGCAAATGGTGAACACGGAGAACTTCCTCAGCTGACTCAGACTGGTATTGGGAACAACAGTAATAGCAGTATTCTGGTCAAAAATGATACGAAGTATAAATTGAATATTTATTATAGTGGCCCAACTTCACAGTCTGTCACTCTTCCGCCGAACAGCACAAAAAGAGTTTCGCTGTCTAGTGGCAGTTACTCTGTTGCCGCTTCTGCTGAGGCTTCAAACGTAAGAAGTTTTTACGGACAAGAAACATTATATGGCAATTATCAAGTTAGCTATTACATTGTCACCACCAGTTCCTATGGCTCAATGAGGTATTAATTTTCGCCATTGTCAGTGTTCAATCAATTTGATTATTAAACCGTTGCAGTATCTGTGACCAGCACGATTGCCGGTCACTCATTCCTTACTATCTTTATATCATGTTCGCCCACTATCAGCCTAATATCACGGAAAAGCTATTAGCTGCTGTCCAACGACTGCCGCCAACGCGCCAGGCAGAACTATTACAAGCCATTGAACGTGCGGAACTTGTATCAGAGGCCTATGCCATTGATACAGTTGGCGAACAGGCTTCAAAGAGTGGCGATAGCCTCAGCGACGAACAAATCCTCGCCATCTGCAGCGCCGTACGCGCCGACCGCTATGCGAAAGGACAACAAATGGAGGCTTGATGTAAAGGAGTTATCCCCAGTAAGTGTAAAAATCTCATTTATAGCTTTGTTGCGGGCATTGTAATTTGCTAACCAAATCCACTAACCGATGGCAGACTGGGTAAAAGAGCAAATCAAAATCGTGAATAAGGCCACCAAGAAGGCTCTAAAGTCAAAAGCCGCGTCCCGTAAATTCTTGGAAGATGCAGGCATCATCCTTGAAGACAAGTCGGCAAAGAGCGGCAAGCGCGGCTAATGTATAGCTACCAGCCTTTTAGCGTCATCGGCTTTCATAGCTGCGAGCGTGAGTTGGGCCTACGCGTATTGAACGGCGCGACCGAACTTAAGCCGAGCCTCAATAGCTGGGACTGGCTGGCGGACGGCATCTATTTCTGGGAACAGAACCCGCTCCGGGCATTGCAGTATGCTCAAGAGAGCGCGTCCGGCATACAATTCAATAAAAAGGCAATTCAGGTTTCTTTCGTACTAGGTGCAATTATTGATTTGGGAAATTGCCTCAACTTATTGGAAAACAGTTCACTGGAACTCCTTTCCGATTCTTACGACAACTTCAGGCAGACTGTGGATAATGCCGGTAAGGTATTGCCTCAAAACAGGGGAAATAATAGAGCATTGGATTGCGCTGTTATTCGCCATATCCATCAATCCAACGAATCTGAAGGTTTGCCGCCCTACGACACTGTCCGCTCCGCTTTTCATGAAGGCGAGGAAACATGTCCTGGCGCAACATTCAGTTCCCGCCTGCATATTCAGGTGTGCGTTAGAAATTCCGCCTGCATCAAAGGCTTTTTCCTGCCGAGGCCGCTAAAGGACTATAATCCAAACCTTTAGGGATAGGGCTGGAAGGGGAATTAGAATGCTTTCTAATTTTCTTCTCTTCCATTCCAATTTATCCCCTTATCTTCGCGCCTCGTTTTCCGAAAGTGCTCTTTTTATAAGTCTGCATTTGGGAGAGTGCCCGGTCTAAACCGCCGGGAACAACATTCGTTAACACCAAAAAACTTTTTAACCGTATGGCCAAAGAAATCACTGGCTACGTTAAGCTGCAATGCAAGGGTGGTCAAGCCAACCCTGCACCGCCAATCGGCCCTGCTCTGGGCTCTAAAGGCGTCAACATCATGGAGTTCTGCAAGCAGTTCAATGCGCGCACGCAGGACAAGCAAGGCAAAGTCCTTCCCGTATTGCTTACCGTATATGCCGACAAGTCGTTTGACTTCGTCATCAAAACTCCTCCTGCCGCTGTGCAACTCCTGGAAGCTGCCAAGCTAAAGAGCGGCTCTAAGGAAAGCAACCGCCAGAAAGTGGGCAAGGTGAGCTGGGAGCAGGTAGAAGAAATTGCTAAGGACAAGATGGCCGACCTCAACTGCTTCACCGTGGAAAGCGCGATGAAGATGGTGGCCGGCACTGCCCGCAGCATGGGTCTCACTGTAGAAGGTCAAGCGCCCTTTGCAACTGCTTAATTTGCTAATTAGCTAATGTGACAATGCGGTAATGTGGCAGCCCGTCTGCAATTACCGAATTACCATATTATCACATTAGCACATTCTCCAAAACAATGGCAATCACTAAAAAAAGAAAAGCCGCAGAGGCTAAAGTAGATAGCACTAAGCAGTACACCCTTACCGAAGCTTCGGCACTGGTAAAGGATATTAACTGCACTAAGTTTGACGCGAGCGTGGATGTACACATCCGCCTCGGCATTGACCCGAAGAAAGCCGACCAGGCGCTTCGCGGTACGGTAAGCCTGCCACACGGCACAGGTAAAACAAAGCGCGTTCTCGTGCTTTGCACGCCTGACAAGGAAGCCGAAGCAAAGGCAGCAGGTGCCGACTTCGTAGGTCTGGACGAATTTGTAACTAAGATTGAAGGCGGCTGGACAGATATTGACGTTATCGTTGCTACTCCTTCGGTGATGCCGAAGATTGGTCGCCTCGGTAAGGTGCTTGGCCCGCGCAACCTGATGCCAAACCCTAAGACTGGTACCGTTACTAACGATGTAGCCGCAGCGGTTACAGACGTAAAGGGCGGTAAGATTGCCTTTAAGGTGGACAAGACAGGTATCATCCACGCATCAGTAGGCCGCGTGTCTTTCACACCTGAGAAGATTGCAGCCAATGCGCAGGAGCTTATTAATACGCTCGTTCGCATGAAGCCAGCAACTGCCAAGGGCATTTATCTGAAGGGCATTTCTCTTGCCTCTACGATGAGCCCGGGTATCATGATTGACACCAAATCTGTCGGCTAAAACCATTCAATCAACTGGATTTAAGAAGCACGGCCCTGCCGCGCAACTTCAATCGCAAATAGTAATAAAATGACTCCTGCTGAAAAATCCGCAGCCGTTGAAGTGCTTAAAGAGAAATTCTCTCAGTACGAAAACTTCTACGTTACCAATACCGAAAGCCTGACGGTTGCTCAGGTTAACACACTTCGCCGCACCTGCTTTGAAAAAGGCGTTGAGCTGAAGGTGGCTAAGAATACCCTGATTAAGAAGGCGCTGGAAGGCATCAACAACGACAAGTACAGCGGCCTTTATGAGTCCCTGTCCGGCGTTACTGCCCTCATGTTCAGCAACAATCCTAAAGACCCGGCGGTTATACTTTCCGACTTCCGCGGTGCGAAGGGTGAAGTGCCCGGCCTGAAGGCTGCCATCATCGGCACTGACATCTTCACCGGCGACAACCAACTGCAAGCGCTGAAGAACATCAAGACGAAGAATGAGCTTATCGGCGAGGTTATTGGCCTCCTCATGAGCCCAATCAGCCGCGTGCTTTCTGCCCTTACTCAGCGTGCTGAGAAGAGCGGCGAAGGTGCAGAAGCCGAAGCTCCTGCTGAAGCAGCGTAAGCTTATTAGAAACGAATTCAGCGGGGCCGTGCCGGCGTGCTTCCAACGCAATGGTCTTCCCGCTATTCATACCAACAACTAACATTTACAAACAAACATTCTAAAACCGATACCACATGGCAGACGTTAAGAACCTCGCAGAACAACTGGTGAACCTGACCGTTAAGGAAGTTCAGGAGCTCGCTGATTTCATGAAATCTGAATATGGCATTGAGCCGGCTGCTGTAGCTGCCGCTGGCCCTGCTGCCGGCCCTGCCGCTGCTGCCGTAGAAGAAAAGACAGCCTTTGACGTAATCCTGAAGAGCGCCGGTGCTTCCAAGCTCGGTGTTGTGAAGCTCGTTAAGGACCTTACCGGCCTCGGCCTGAAGGAAGCCAAAGAACTCGTTGACGGCGCACCTAAGCCGCTGAAGACCGGTGTTTCTAAAGCTGAAGCTGAAGACATCCGCGCCAAGCTCGTTGAAGCTGGTGCTGACGTTGAAGTTGCTTAATCGCCCCTTTCAACTAAAAAGAAAAACCGCGGTGCTGATGCGCCGCGGTTTTTTATTTTGAATCGTCAGGCGATATTTCAATCTGGTATTGCTAAAAAAGGCAGATTTGCCGCCTGAGTGGGAATTTTTGCTTATTAAGCAGCATTTTTATTAGCGCAGCAAGCATTTTTTACGCTAAACTGGCAGATTTATGAGCGAAGTTGCCGACTCTGTGCGCAAAGTTGCCAACTTTAATAGCAAAGTTGCCAACTTTATCGTTGAAGTTGCCGACTTTGCGAGCGAAGTCGCCAACTTTATCGTTGAAAACGGCACATTTGCATGTAAAGTTGCCGACTTCGCTATCAAATCTGGCAACTTTGCGTATAAAGTCGGCAGTTTTAGGAATATGGTTAGCATAAGGGCGCAAAAAAGCCATTCTCAGTGGAATGGCTTTCAAAATAAATTCAGGCGTGCTTTAGAATTTCAGCACATCAAAGGAGCCGTTGGTAATGGTCATCTTCGCGCCCGACTTATTATAGGCCGTAAAAGAGAAGGTTCCAATCATCTCGTTGTTCGCATCGCTGGTTACAACCACCTGGCCGGAGCCGGCCGGGCTGCCGGTAGCCGTATTGTAATCATCGGCGCTACCGCCAAAAGGCGTAATAGTATAATTGCCGTGCGGGCTGCTTGCTGTAGTACCGGAAAATGTATAGGTAGTGGGAGCGGTATAATTACTGATTAAGAGATTGATGTTCGTCTGGCCGCTTGTGCCGGTATTACCGCCGGATATAAGTCGGTCATTGGTGCCAACCACCGTATAATTGATGCCGGCGCCGCTATAAGTAACGTTGGTGCCGTTTAGCACAAAGCGGATTTCGCCTTTCGCAGCCGTTCCAATGGAACTTCCGCCACCGCCGCCACCGCCGCCATTAGTCTGGCCAAGCGGGTTAGGCGTACCGTTGTTGGTATCCGGCGTGGCGTCATAATCGCCGTTCATACAGGCGGAGAGGCTGAGGGATGCGCAGGCCGCAAAGAGTGCGGAGAATAAAACCTTCTTCATGGGGCTGATTGTATTAAGTCGGATAAAGATAAAAAGCCACAGCCATCCGCGAAATAATTTTCTTTGCGCCTCGTTTCCCTCGCCATGCGGCAGATTATTCTTGCATTCCTTTTCCTGGTTTGTGCCGCCGCCGTTCATGGCCAAGACCGGCGTATCCGCGTAAAAGACGCGGCCACAGGCGTGCCCGTGCCTTTCGCTGCCATCCGCCTCGGCACTTCCGGGCAAGGCTTGATTGCAGATTTGGACGGCCTTGCTACGCTGCCTGCATCGTTGCAAGATGGCTTTATAGAAGTGAGCGCGCTTGGCTATCAAAGCAGCAGGCTCAATGCCGCAACCGACACCATCATCTATCTGCGCGCGAAGAAAGAATCGTTGGGAGAAATAGTAGTAAAGCCTGATTACGACAAGCTCCGTCACATCATCCGTGAGGCCGTGAAGCGCCGCGATGCGCACAATCCCGAGCGCTATGACTGGTACCGCTGTAAGGTCTATTACAAGATGCTGGCCGATGCCGCGCCGCGAGGCGAATCATGGCGCACAGACACCGCAAAGGACGCGCGCGAGCTTGCAGCCTTCTTGGAAAGGCAGCACCTGCTTGTTACAGAAACGTACAGCCGCCGCACCTATAAGCGCCCGCAGAAACTACAGGAAGAAGTGCTCGCCACACGCTTCTCGGGCTTCAAATCGCCGCTGTTCACTTCGCTCGTTACGGATGTGCTGCCTTTTCATTGCTACACCGATTACCTGACGCTCAACGGCCGCGACTTCCGCAATCCGATAAGCGCCGGCTCAGGCTCATGGTTCACATTCAACCTGCGCGATGAGCTTTTGCAGGGCGGTGATACAACATGGATTATTTCTTTCTTTCCAAAAAAAGCGGGCGAGGGCCTGCGTGGACAAGTTTATATCACAAGCAAAGACTTTGCGGTTACACACCTCATCGCCGCCTATAAAGACACAACGCTCGGCAGTAGCATCCGCGTAGAGCAGCGCTACACGGAGGTCTCCGGCAAGTGGTTTCCGCAGCAATTGAACTACGTCTGGCAAATCGCCAGCGGCAAGAAGCGCGATACAAGCGAGGGCGTTATCACATTGCAGGGCACCTCGCGCATAGACTCTGTTTCTTTTGAAGAGGAAGGCCGCTACCGATTTGACAAGCGCCACACCGTGAAGCTCGCGCCCGCAGCAGCTATTGTGAGCGACAGCGCCTGGCAAGCCTTCCGCCCCGAAACGCTGGACAAGAAAGAAGTCCGCACCTACGTGTTCATGGACAGCCTCATGACTGCCGTCCATGCCGACCGCTACCTGCCCTACCTCAGCAAGCTGGCAGAAGCCAAAGTGCCCCTCGGCCCGATAGACATTAATCTGGACAGGCTTTACCGCTACAACAGCTATGAAGGCCATCGTCTTGGCCTCGGCCTGCAGACGAACGAGCGCATCTCCAAGCATTTCTCACTCGGTGCATGGGCCGGCTATGGCTTTAAAGATGTAGCGTGGAAGTGGGGCGGCTTTGCCGAGGCATATTTGGATGCCTACAAGGAAACTTCCATCCGCATTGCTTATGAGCACGACCTGCGCGAGCCGGGCCGCGTGCTTTTAAGCCCCGAGCTGGACAATAACTACCTGCGCAACTATCTCATCACCCGCGCGGACGCTTATGATGCCTATACGCTCTGTCTGAAACGTCCCTTCGGCTATCTGAGCACGGAGCTAAGCCTTCGCCACGAGGAAGTATCGCCGAAGTATGATTACTCCTGGAATTGGGAAGGCCGTAGCGCCAGCGCTTATACGGCAGATGAAGCCTCGCTCCGACTGCGCTACGCATTTGCAGAGCGCAGCGCGCCGCTTTTTGGCCGCTACCTTTCCACCGGCAGCCGCTTCCCCATTCTTTATGCAAAGGCCACGTATGGCATGATGAACATTGGCGGCTCACAGCTTAGCTATGTGCAGGCAACCGGCGCGCTCTCATGGCAGAAGCATATCGCGCGCATAGGGCAGGAGCGCTGGCTGCTGGAAGGCGGCAAGCTATGGAGCGATGCGCCGCTGCCGTCGGGTAAGCTCTTCGCCGCGCCGGGCCTGCGCAATGATAACAGCCACCTCTACATCTTCGGCGGCCTGCAGACGGTTTACCTCTACAGCTTTTATACCGATGCCTTCGTCTTTGGCGCGTGGCGCCACGACTTTGACTGGCGCTTTTACAAAGCCCAGTTTGGCAAGGGCGGTTCCATGCCAGGCCTTAGCCTTGCCTACAATGGCTATTGGGGCACGCTTGCGCATCCCGCGGCGCAAAGCGGTATCGCCTTCAGCGTACCCAGCGGAGGCTACCATGAGGGCGGCGTCCTGGTGCGAGACATCATTCGTATTCAGTACCTGCATCTTTATTACATCGGCCTTACGGCCGCTTACTTCTATCCGTTACAGCCTGCGGGTGCGGATGCGGGCACATACGCCCTGGGCTTAAATGTGAGCCTATAGTCCGGTAACTTGTGGCCCAATCTCGTGCCTATGCGCCGCTTCCCTACCCTGCTTGCCGGATTGCTGTTCCTCTCATATGCCGCATTCGCGCAGCCGCGCATTGCGCAACGCATCACGCTCCATCACCTCATGGGCTTTCACAGTATGGACGACAGCCTTATCTCGCGTCAACTCCAGCAGGATGGGTGGCATTATCACGGCGTGCAGCAGGGGGTGCTCCGCAAGCCGCGTATGTACTCATTGGCGACGCCCGTTGCGCCGGATGCGCAGCTTTACCTCTACAGCTATCACAAGAAACCGCTTTGCAAGGTGGAACTGGTGAGCAGCGATGTGGAAAGCTTCAACGCCACCATCCGCGACAGCCTCGGCGCCTACGGCTTTATGCCGGATATGGAAGGCCAAGCTCCCGATGAGGAAAAGCTGAAAATCACCTCCTCCGCAGCCTTCGTCAACCGCGATGCCATTATGCCGGTGCACGCGCTTATCCTTTACTTTGAGGAGCGCCGCTGCCCTAAAGTTTCCCTCACCATCTATGGCGATGAATAGACTTGCTGCCGGAAATGTATTTTTGAGCTTCCTAACCCGCTTCCCCCATGGACAAAAGACTGCTGCTCCTCATCGCCCTCGCCGTGCTTGGCTCCGGCTCCTTTGCTGCTTACCGCAAGCTGATGTACAAGCCCGAAGGCATCAAGTACACCATCAAGCCCACCGCTCCCATCAAATCGGGCGATAGCATTGCCTACGACGATAACACCCCTGGCGCCAGCCGCTGGAAGTGGGACTTTGGCGATGGCGAATTCAGCGCCGACCCCAATGGTCACCACACCTACCTCGCGCCCGGCAGCTACAACGTGACGCTCACCGCATACGGCTCCTTCGGCGTGCAGCAGCGCAGCGATAAGGTAAACGTTACGGCCAGCGATGCGCTCACAGCGCCGTCCGCGCCGTCCATCGCCGGCCCTGCCTCCGCAACCGCCGGCGTGCCTGCTACATGGGCCAGCAGCGTCACCGCCGCGAGCTATGAATGGAAAGTGGGCGGCAGCGAGCCAATGGCACCGCAAAAAGGCGCTACCGCCACCTTCGCGTTTAAGAAGCCCGGTGCGCACACACTCACGCTCACCACGCACACCCCCGACCATGTGCTGCATCAGGATGTGATGGTGGCCGCCGCTACGCCTGTAGCTGCCGCACCTACACCTAAGCCTGCCGCAACATCCGCTCCCATGCCTATGCCGCCGCAGCATATCGCGCCCGCGCAACATCCCCAGGCTGCCAGGCCCGCGCACCACGATGCTCCGAAAAGCAAGGGGAACACGCTGGATGACCTCGGCGACGGCGAGGAGGTGAAAAAGAAGTAGGCTTCAGCGATTTTTTGTTAGCCGGCTGTATCACGTTCCCAATCGTTCCTTGTGTCGCACATTTCAGGGTTCGTCAGTCTATTAGGCTTTTCACTTAACATCTCGGTATCCGCACCGGGCATTTCGGTTACCGAAACGCCCGGTGTAACAACCGAAACACCCGGTGTAACGACCGAAACGCCCGGTGCGTCAACCGAAATGCCCGATGCAATAACCGAAATGCCCGGTGTAAGCAGCGAAACGCCAGATGCGACTGGCGCAATGCACGGTGTGATGACCGCAATACCGGGTGCAACCGCATCTATGGCAGCCTTCGGCAAAAATGGCAGGCAATTGGTCTGTGTTAAAGGAAAAGCCCGGCCAGCGAACAGAACCCCTGAGGAGTGCGACGCAAGGAACGCTTAATAGCGCGCTACTGCCGGCAACATAATTATCCTTCCCGCCGGATATGCCTAATTTCGGGGCTGTAAAAAAAGAAGGCTGTAATGATTGATATTAAGGTGCCCACCGTTGGCGAGTCCATCTCCGAAGTAACGCTGGTGAAATGGCTGAAGAAGGACGGCGACTACGTAAACCGCGACGAGCTCCTTTGCGAGCTGGAAAGCGAAAAAGCCACCTTTGAGCTGAACGCGGAGCAAGCGGGCGTTCTCAAAATAGTAGCGCAAGAAGGCGCGACGCTGGCCATCGGCGACATAGCCTGCCGGATAGATGATGCTGCGCAAAGGCCGGCTGACGCACCTGCCGACACCAAAGCAGATGCATTGCCATCCACGCCCCCGCCTGTAGCTACAGACGGCAAAATTCCCGTAACAGTAAAAGCTACAGAAACCCCTGCTGCTCCAACAGCACAGCAGCCCGCCACCGATGTAAAGGCCACGCCTGTAGCTCAGGCTATCATGGCGGATAAAAAGGTAGCGTCGGCAGAAGTAAAAGGCTCCGGCGCGGGCGGCCGCATCATGAAGCAGGACGTGCTGGAAGCCCTCGCGCACCCGCCCGGCAGCAAGCAGGCCGAAGACGGCAGTCCATCCCGCGCTGACCGCCCGGAGAAAATGAGCAACCTGCGCAAGACTGTCTCCCGCCGCCTCGTGGAGGCGAAGAACACGACCGCGATGCTCACCACCTTCAACGAGGTGGACATGACGCGCATCATGGACATCCGCGCGAAGTACAAAGACACGTTTAAGCAGACGCACGGCGTCAATCTGGGCTTCATGTCGTTCTTCGCACGGGCCTGCTGCATTGCGCTGAGCGAGTGGCCGGCGGTGAATGCCCGCATTGACGGCGACAACATCGTCTATCACGATTACTGCGACATTTCCATCGCCGTCTCTGCGCCGAAAGGCCTCGTAGTGCCGGTTATCCGCAACGCGGAAAGCCTGAGCATGGCTGGTATTGAGGGGGAGGTGGTAAAGCTGGCTACCAAAGCCCGCGAGAATAAGCTGACCATTGAAGAAATGAGCGGCGGCACCTTTACCATTACCAACGGCGGTGTCTTTGGCTCGCTCATGAGCACCCCTATTATCAACATTCCGCAGAGCGCAATTCTCGGGATGCACAAAATCCAGGAGCGCCCGATGGCCATCGGCGGCAAGGTGGAAATCCGCCCCATGATGTACGTGGCCCTGAGCTATGACCATCGCATCATAGACGGTCGCGAGAGCGTGAGCTTTCTCGTGCGCGTGAAGGAATTACTGGAAGCGCCGGAGTTGCTGCTTGCTGCGCAAGACCCGGTGAAGATGTTGCTTGGCGTGTGATATTGGATAGGGTTAGATGGCGTGGGCAGAGGCTACTTATGGGACGCGTCAAGCGTCCCGGTCGCTGAGCGTAGCCGAAGCGCCAATCCAGATGTTATGTGCACAGCAAACAAATAGGCGCTTCGGCTCCGCTCAGCGACCGGGCTTTCTGCGAAAGCCCATTAGCAGCATGTGGCCTCAAGCATAGGCAGCATCCTCCAACACTATCCAACTGCATCCAACAACCTTGAACTACCTCTGGCAGCACTTGGAAGACATCCTGCAGGCCTACGATGGCCGGCTGCCGCTGCACCATTTCCTGAAAAGCTATTTCAAAGGCCACCCAAAGCTCGGCAGCCGCGACCGGCGGGGCCTGAGCGACGCTGTATATGCGTGGTACCGTGTTGGGAAGGCTGTGTCAGATTCCAGGCTTTCCACGCAGGAGCAGCGCATAACTGCAATCCAGCTTTGCGGCCTGCAGCCAAAGGCTTTTGAGGCTTTCTTTCCGCAGGAAGCTCCGCCGTTAGTTTCGCTAAGCAAAATCTTCCCTTACGACATACCCTTTTCAAAAGGCATTACCGCCGATGAATGGCAGGCTTCTTTGCTACAACAGCCTCGCCTGTTCCTGCGCATTCGCGCAAAGCGCGCTTCTGTTGAAAGCACTTTAACTGCCAAAGGCATTCCGCACGAATGGCTAAGCGATACCTGCCTCGCCCTGCCGAACGGCACAAAGCTGGAAGGCTTGCTGCCGCAAGACGCCTACGTCGTGCAGGATGCCTCGTCTCAGGCAACAGGAAAGTTTTTACAAGGGAAACCCGGCGAAAGCTGGTGGGACTGCTGTGCCGGTGCGGGTGGAAAATCCCTGCTGCTGGCCGATAGCGCAAAGGTCATGCTGCACCTCTGCACAGACATTCGCGAAAGCATTCTCCAAAACCTCGCCGCGCGCTTCCAACAGTATCATCTACCTATTCCGGAGCGGCGTGTGCTGGATGCGGCAGATGCAAAGGCTGTGGATGTGCTGCCGGGTAAGCGCCGCTTTGACGGTATCATTTGCGATGTGCCCTGCACCGGCTCCGGCACCTGGGCGCGCACGCCGGAAGGCTGCTATTTTTTCAATCCTGCTTCGCTGGAAGTCTATACGGCGCGGCAGAAAGCCATTCTTCGTAACGCCTGCGCTTTCTTGAAGAATGGCGGCCGGCTCGTCTATATTACCTGTTCCGTATTCCGCGCGGAGAATGAGGATGTGATTGAATCCATAGCACCGGAAGCGGGGTTGAAGATTGTGAGCGCTGAATTGATAAATGGCTTAGCCATTGGTGCGGATGAGCTGTTTGTTTCAGTATTGAAGCGGGCTTAATAATGCAGCAGCTTCTGCACGTAGCGCTGCCCATCAACTACTGCGCGCAGCACATATACGCCGCCGGGGAAGCTGAGACGCGGTATGTCCATGTTCACCGTTGCGCCACTGCGGCTTTGGATAAAACCTACTTCACGGCCTACCACATCGTAAAGGTGTAGCTCCGCAACCGACGCCGCATCGGGCAGCGTAACTGAGATGCTGCCAAAGAAAGGATTGGGCATTACCAGAAAGGCGCCGGCAGCCGGCGGTAAAATAAGCTTCCCCAAAAACTGCTGCGCCTTCCGGAAGTCCGGAATGCCGAAGCCGAGCTTAGGCGTGGGTGGGCGCTGGTCGGCGCTGCTGTCTATGGCAGTGCGGATGATACTTGGCGGCAGTGTGGGAAAAGCCTGAAGCAGGCAAGCCGCCCATCCTGCCGCCTGCGGGCAGGCAAAGGAAGTGCCGTTGGCCGTGCCTACAGCGCCACCGCCCAACAGCACTGCTGCAGGCTGCCCTTGCAGGCATACGTCCGGCTTGATGCGGCCCGAGGCGCTGGGGCCGGGGCTGGAAAATGAAGCCGGCGCGCGCGTGGGCGTTACCGCGCCAATGGTCAGCGCACTGTCGGCGTCGGCGGGCGCTACGAGATAGTTCCAGCCATTGCCGTCTTCATTGCCGGCGGACGTAACGTAGAGGATACCCTTTCGCGCAGCAAGGTTTACAGCGCGTGAAACATTGGTTGTATGGCCGTCTAATTCTGCCTTGCTAATCGTGAAGGTGAAGGGCGAGACAAAGGTGTTGTAGCCAAGCGAGGCGGAGATAACGTCTGCCCCGATGCTGTCGGCGCGCTCCATGCCGGCTACCAGATTGTCCAGTTCATAGAGCGCATCTGTAAAAGCTCCGTCTTCGGTGATGTAGAGCGCATATTGCGCATCCGGCGCAGTGCCGACAAAAGTGCCGGGCAGTACGCCTGCTATATCGGAAAGGCAGGAAGTGCCATGCGTCCCACCCTCATAGACAGATGGGGTGTCGCGCACAAAGTTGTAGGTCTCCAACAGGCGGCCACTTTTGCGCAGCGAGTCAAAGCCGGGATGCGTGTCCGCGTCCAGAAATCCTTCGTCCAGCACGGCGATAAGCTTGCCCTTACCGCGGAAGCCCTGGTCATGAAGCGTATCGCCATGCACCATAGCCGTCTGGCCCCAGGTAGCGCCGTAGTAGGCGGAAGAGCCGGCCAGCCGGGCATTGGTTTGGGCGATGGCGCCATTCGCGTCAGCCGTCTCCAGCGCAAACTTCGGATTGGAGCCGACGGCGCGGTGCAGCCCGGCGGGAAAATAACCTACCCAGGCAATACTGCTTATCCACGGTTTGCCGGAAAGCGTGAGGATTTTAGACGAGTCCGTAAGCAATACCACGCACTGGTTGAGCCAACGGGAAGTATTGTGCAGCTTGCCGCCCGTGAGCGCGAGCATGTTGTCCACGTAGCGCGGAGAGACGGGGCGGTCTGTGCTGTCCAGCGGCAGGTTGAAGGCTGCCCGGCGCGCCATAGCGCGTGCGCTTAGCCAGGGCGGGCTTGATGAGAGGGTCGGAGCGCCAGTCTTGTCTTTGAAAGTAACGCGGAACGCATATTGCGGCGGCGCAGCATTGACCGCAGCGCTCACAAGGCTAAAGAGCAGGGGAAGAAAAAAGCAGCGAAGGAAGCGTGCGGGGGCGATTCTGTTTTTCATCATGTCCATTTGCACGGATGCGCATCTACAAAATCACTGCGCCGCTGTTCTCCGTCTTACTTGTACTGACTGGCGCGCATGATGGCGCTGTAGCCACGCCGGCAGGCTGTTGCCGGGTTGCTCGGGTCATACGTCCAGAACGTAACCTCACGGTAGATGAGGCCTACATCATAACCATACACCTCGCGGTAAAACCGGCGCTCGGCATAAGCCTGGGGAAGTGTCTCCGGATTGTTGACCGAATCGTCCACGGAGGTGACAGTAACGGTATTATCAAAGCTAAGACGACCGTTATTGTAAGGTTTCAGATAGCTGCTGTACCGATAAACCCAGCCGCCGAACTGACGAAAGGCCGCATCTGACGTATCAATGGCGCGGTTGCCAAACCAGGTAGCGCCTTCGCGCACGGGGAAGATGAGTTTCTCCATGCGCAGATTTTGCATAAAAGTTTCCAGACCGGCCTTGGTTGGCGTTACGTAGAATACCTGATTAATACTCCAGGCTACGGAGTCGGAAGCGCGCTGCTCAACATCTACGCGGTAGGACGGACGACCCTGCAGGTCGGTGAAGGTATCGGCAACGGTATAGCGCATGTTCAGGTGCTTCGTTTGCTTCTTACAGTCAAAATCCGTCCAAATAATGGAGTCAACATCATAAGTGATGGAGCGGCCCAGTTGCAGCGGATAAAAGCCGCGGGTAGGCTCGTCATAAACGCGGTCGTTGTCTACCGACTTATTACAGGCGGCCCAGACTAAAGCGGAAACAGCAAGCAGCAGGAAGGGTAAAAACCTTTTCGTCATAAATCTCGTGCGTATGCAGTTGGGGAGGGAATTGCGAAGCGTAAATGTAATTCCTAAACGGGAAACGAGCGCCCTTGGTATGTAAAGGGGGCGTGAAGGGCTGCCAACCGCTTATACCGGCTGCCAGTGGCAGGTGCCGATGAGCGCGAACAGGCCGAGCACGGCCACGACCACCACTACGACCATCCAGCTTACCCGGAAGCCCTGCTTCAGTCCGCTTTCTTGCTCTATGCTAATAGGGTGCCCGCATTGCGGGCAAGCGCGGCCTTATCGGGAACCTGTGTGCCGCAGTTCAGGCAGTTGATACTCGCCATTAAAGATGAATGGTATTAATAGGCTAAAGTAATGCGGATTACTCATTGAATAATACCGCCGCCCACTACATCGTCGCCTTCGTAGAAAACGGCGCTTTGTCCCGGCGCAATGCCGGTAACTGCATGGGTGAAATCCACGCGCACCAGACCGCCCTCATTGTACAGCACGCTATCCGCCCCGGCATCGCGGTAGCGGATTTTGGTCGTGGCCTCCATGCCGTCCTGAATAGCCGCGTGCTTCACCATGTTGATGCCGCCCACCCACATGGAGGCGCTTTGCAGCTCTTCGACATCGCCCAGCATCACGGTATTGGTCTCCGGGATGATTTTAGTGACAAAGACCGGCCTGCCCAGCGCAATATCTAAGCCCTTGCGTTGCCCTACGGTATAGAATGGGTAGCCGCGATGCTTGCCTACGATGCTGCCGTCTGAAAGCACATAATCGCCGCCTTCCACGCGTGCCTCAAGGCTGGAGTCTTGCCGTTTCAGGAAGCCGCGGTAATCATTGTCCGGCACAAAGCAGATTTCGTAGCTCTCCGCTTTTTTAGAAAGCTCGGTATAGCCCATATCAGCCGCGAGTTGGCGCACTTCCGTCTTCAGCATATCGCCCAGCGGATAGATAGAGCGGCTCAGGCAATCCTGCCCGAGTCCCCAGAGCACATAGCTCTGGTCTTTGGTCAAATCCTTCGCCTTGGACAGCACGGAGCGCCCGCCTTCCTGCCGCACCTTCACATAATGGCCGGTCGCGATGAAGTCACAGCCCAGCGCATCGGCGCGTTTGAGCAGGGCGGCCCATTTGATGTGCGTATTGCAGAGCACGCAAGGGTTCGGCGTGCGGCCGGCGAGGTATTCATCCACGAAATTGTTCACCACAAAATCACCGAACTCTTCGCGGATGTCAAGCACGTAGTGCGGGAAGCCGTGCTCTACCGCCGCCTGCCGGGCATCATTAAACGAGTCTAGGTTGCAGCAGCCAGTTTCTTTCTTGGCGCTTGTGCCTACGCTCGTGGCATAGTCCCATGTCTTCATGGTGATGCCCACTACCTCATAGCCTTGGTGGTGCAGCATGAGGGCGCTGACGGTGCTGTCAATGCCGCCACTCATCGCCACCAAAACCTTTCCGTGCTTGCTCATGTGAGGTCAAATTTACGACCGTCATTCTGCGCCGCTCATCACAAGCCCTTACCGCGGCATAGACTTTTACCTTTGAAAGTCATGAAGTCACAAGGCATGACCTTTCCATCCGGCGCGGCAACTGAATACCACTTTGAAGCAGAGCTGGCCGACTTAAAGCGTCTGGCTTCGCCTAAAGACACCATTGCCATAACCGATGAAACAGTTGCTGGCTTCCACGGCGACAAGCTGAAAGATTACCGCATGCTCACATTTCCCGCAGGGGAAGCACACAAGACGCTGGATACCGTAGTCAAGCTTACAGAGCAACTCCTAGAAGCCGGCGCACACCGCAAAACGCTCCTGCTCGGCATTGGCGGCGGTGTAGTGACGGATGTGGTGGGCTACCTCGCGGCGTCTTTTATGCGCGGCGTGGCGGTGGCATTTGCGCCTACCACGCTGTTGGGGCAGGTGGATGCCGCTATTGGCGGCAAGAATGGCGTGAATGTAGGCCTGCACAAAAACATGCTCGGCACCGTACGGCAGCCGCGTTTTGTGCTTTTTCATACCGGCTTTCTCAAAACGCTTCCCGACGAGCACTGGACTTCCGGCTTTGCCGAAATCATCAAATACGGCTTCATTGCCGATGTCCGCATCCTCACCACGCTGCAAGGCGGCGACATCGCTTACTTCAAAGGACATCCTGACCAACTGGATGAACTGATAGCTGGCAGCGCAGATGTCAAAAACAAGATTGTCCATGCGGATGAGAGCGAGAACGGCCTGCGGCGGATGCTCAACTTCGGCCATACGGCCGGCCATGCTTTTGAGACGCTGTATGGTTTGCCACATGGCTACGCTGTAGGCTTAGGGATGCGTGTGGCAATGAAGCTATCAGAACACCATACTGCGCTTATGCCGGACGCGGGTGAGCAACTGCTGCAAATGCTGCAACAATACGGTTTGCCTACAGGCCTTGCCTATAACGAAGCAGATGTGATGAACCTGCTCCTAGCGGATAAGAAGCGCCGTGATGACGGTATTGAGTACGTGCTGCTGGAAAAGCCCGGTGTGGCGGTGACGAAGGTTTTGCAGCCGGAGCAAATCCGCGAGGCGCTCTCTGTTGTTGCGGCTTAGTACCGATTTCGCAGCTTACGCTGCCACATGGTGGGTCGCAGCTGCTGCGACCAGTGACCGCAATCCGAAATCCGCCTTCCGAAATCCGCAATCATATCATTCCCACTTAAAAATCCGGCTGGCCAGCGCGTAAAGCACAACGCCCCATCCGCACATCCACAAAATATCCCATCGGATAGCTGCCAGGCCTGCGCCTTCAAAAGATACCTGCCGCATAGCGTGATTAAGGTGCGAGAGCGGCAAGGCATGAGCTATGGGCTGCAGCCACTTCGGAAAGACGTCAATGGAGAAGAAGGTGCCGGCCAGCAGGAACTGTGGCAGCGTAATCATATTGGCGAAGGCGGGAATGACGGATTCGTTTTTCGCCAGATTGCTTACCACAAAGCCAAAGCCCATGAACACCATAATGGCCAGCGCTGAAAGTCCCAGCAACGCGAGAAAAGTGCGGAACCCGTGAATGAGGGTAAAGCCAAACGCGAAATGCCCGATGGCGATGATGACGATAGCCGTCAGCAGCTGAAAGGTCATGCGCGCAAGCCCTTCTGAAATGACGATGGTGCCGCGACGCACGGGTGTGGCAAAAAAGCGCTTCAGTACCAGCGTTTGCCTGAGGCCAAAAAAGACGAAGGCCGTACCGAACACAGAACCTGCCAGCAGTGAGAAGCCAAGTTGGCCGGGAAGGATGAAGTCAATAGTCTTGTACTCACGAACGACGGTCTGCTCCACATCTACTGCAGCAAAAGCGGCCATGCGTTGCCCGATAACCGGGTCGCTGCGCTGAATAATTCCTTGAATCACGCCCTGCAACTGCTCCACCTCCGCCATTTCTGATGATGCCGCGCGGAGGTGCACTTTATACATCGGCGCGGCGCCAGGGAGCGCCTTCTGGATATTGAGGATGGCGGAGATATTGCCTTTACGAAGGTCTTTCGTCTGCTCGGCAGTGTCGGGATAGGTTTTCCAGGTGATAGCGTCCATGCCCTTGAGCGCGCCATAGATAGGGTTCAGTGTGTCTGTACGCTTATCAAGCGATAGGGTTGCGGAAAAGCGCCGGCTGCCGCCCCCCAGCGTACCAAAGACCAGAATGAATATGAGCGGGAAAGCCAGACCAAAGACGATGGCGGATGGAGAGCGCAGGATTGCCTGAAGGGAAGCACGCGTAAGGGCGCGGCCCGCGCGGAAGTTGCTGTAGTCGGCCATGGCGTAAAAGTAAGTGGCGCTTGCAAGATGGTGTTAAACGATTGGCCGGAATAAGAAGCCGCGTCCCGTTTGCGTTAATTTGGACATTGTGAAGAAGATTTTTTACCCGCGCGCCCTGGCGTCACTCCTTTCCTTTCTGGTTTTCCTTCCAGCGGCATTCGCTTCTTGGCCGGCGAAGGCCGCAAAAATTTTCATTCCGATGGATGCCGATGGACAACGTGCACACCTGAAGGCTTACGGCGTTGCGTATGCGGCACTGAAGCTGGGCATACCGGTGGACTGGTTGCTGAATTACAAAGGCGGCTCCTTCGGCATTGACCAGGTAGATGCGGTGGAGCGTCTATGCAAGCTGCGTGGCGTGGATTATGAAGTAATGAGCGAAGGGCAGTACACCGGCGTATTGCAGGAAGTGGCAAACCCAGACTTTAACGGCGACCTCATCAAGCTGGAAAAGCCGCCGCGTGTGGGCGTCTATACACCGCCTAACAAGCTGCCGTGGGATGACGCGGTTACGCTGGCCCTAACCTACGCAGAGATTCCCTACGACAAGCTTTATGACGATGAGCTGCTGGCGGATAAGCTCCACGAATACGACTGGCTGCATCTGCACCACGAAGATTTTACAGGACAGTACGGCAAATTTTGGGCAACCCAACATCAGATGGCGTGGTACCAGGAAGATGTGCGCACCAATGAAGCGATGGCGGCAAAGCACGGCTTCAAAAAAGTCTCGCAGCTAAAGCTGGCGGTGGCGAAGAAAATCCGCGACTTCGTAGCGGGCGGCGGCTACCTCTTTGCGATGTGTTCCGCTACTGACACCTATGACATTGCGCTGGCGGCAGACGGTGTAGATATCTGCGACGTGCCTTTTGATGGTGATGGCTCCGCGCCCGATGCGCAGCAGCGCCTGAAGTACGACAACTGTTTTGCGTTTAAAAACTTTAGTCTAATCAACTCGCCCTACATCTACGAGTATTCCAACATTGACATGAGCCCGGAGAACGGCCGTGCGGTGCCGATGAATGTGGACTACTTCTCGCTCTTCACCTTCTCCGCCAAGTTTGACCCCGTGCCGAGTATGCTCTGCCAGAATCACACAACCACCATTAAAGGCTTCATGGGCCAGACGACGGCTTTCCGCAAAGATGTGCTGAAAAGTGGCGTGCTTGTAATGGGTGAATACAAGCCTACGAATGAAGCGCGCTACATTCATGGCGAGTACGGCAAGGGCACCTGGACATTTTATGGCGGCCACGACCCGGAGGATTACCAACACGCCATTGGCGACCCGGTGACGGATTTGGCGCTGCATCCAAGCTCTCCGGGCTACCGGCTTATTCTGAATAATGTGCTCTTTCCGGCGGCGAAGAAGAAACCGCGGAAGACATAGCTCAAAGCGTAGCCTGCACTTTCTTGGGCAATTTCTCCCGAATGATTTCGTAAGCGCGGCCTATGTGCGCTTTCCAATCAGCAAGTTTTAAAGCCTGCGGCTGGGTGACCTTCACCCATTTGGCGCGTTGTAAGTGTGGCGCAGGCATGAACATGTCGCTTGCGGATAGCTCCTCAAAATCTTCATCGGATACTTTGAAGGAGGTATCATTTGCGTCATCCAGATTGGTGATGCAGAACATCTTCCCGCCTACTTTGAAGAGAAGATGATTTTCCCATTGTACCTCTTCGGTAGCGCCGGGATGGGCGAGGCAGATGGCGCGGAGCGTGTCTAAATCCATGATGCCGTAAAGTTGTCAACTTTGACGTGATGAAAAATCCGTTTACTCCCGGAGACACAAAAACCTATTCTCATACCGTCACAGATGCGGACGTGGCGCGCCTGCCAGGCGGATTGGTTCATGCCGTCTATAGCACTTTTGCAGTGGCGCGCGATGCAGAATGGGCCAGCCGGCTCTTTGTATTGGAGATGCGGGAATCGGATGAAGAAGGAATTGGGACTCTTGTTCATGTTGTCCACCAATCTCCGGCGCTGGTTGGCGAAACAGTAGAGATAGTGTCCACAATGAGCGCAGTTGAGCGCAATGAAATCATCACGCCTTTTGAAGCTAAAGTTGGAGCCCGTATCATCGCAACCGGCGAGACGCGGCAGAAGATTTTGAAGAAAGAAAAGCTGGAGCAGCTGTTTGCAAGCCTGAAATCTTAGCTACGCCTTTAGTGCCTTTTCCAAAAGCGGCGCGAGCCTTGCCGCCCAAACCGCATATTCCTTTTCGGAAGGATGCAGGCCGTCAGCAGCGAGATATTCTGGTTTCTGGCCGTTTTTGCGGGTGCTGTCCGTGATGTCCAGCCAACAGCATTTGTGCGCCAACGCAATCTCTTTTGCTGCGGCATTGTAAGCATCAATCTCCTGCGCAATCTTATGCCTGTCGCGGCCTTCTGCGAATGGCGTGACGCCCCAATCAGGAATGGAAACGACGACTACATGGCGCGGATGGCCGTTGGCGAAGACGATGGCCTGGTTGAGCAGGCCGGTAAATTCTTCCTTGTAATTCTCCAGCGCCCGCCCGCGGTATTGATTATTGACGCCAATGAGCAGCGTGACAATGGAGAATATTTCATGCAGCTTACGTTCGCGAATGGCGGCAGCAAGCTCGTCCGTCGTCCACCCGGTCGTAGCTATGATGACTGGTTCAGCCACTTGAAGGCCCGCTATACGTAGCAACGCCGCTGTTTGATGCGGGAAGTTTTCAGCAGCGGGAACACTTTCGCCGATGGTATAGGAATCGCCGAGCGCCAGATAGGTATGCATAGAAGCCAAACCTACTGAATAAACACCGTCTTGATATTCGTGAACTCCCGGATGCCGAAGACACCCAACTCACGCCCATAGCCGCTCTGCTTGGTGCCGCCAAAGGGCAGGTGCGGGTCAGAATGCACCTGCGCATTGACAAAGCAATTGCCTGCCTGAAGCTCACGCGCCGCTAACCGCTCGGCACGCTTCCGGTCTTTAGAGAAGATGGCGCCGCCAAGGCCGTAGATGCTGTCGTTGGCTTTGCGCATCGCATCGGCTTCATCTCTTGCTTCAATGATTGCCGCTACCGGGCCAAAAAGCTCTTCGTCATATGCAGGCATGCCTTTCTTCACGTTCGTTAGAATGGTTGGCGGATAGAAGGCACCTTCACCATCTGGCAGCTGGCCGCCGCAAAGGATTTTTGCGCCATTTGCCTTGCAGTCCATCACCTGCTCGTGCAGCGCATCACGCAAATCCACCCGCGCCATGGGGCCGATGCGCATGGACTTATCCATAGGGTCGCCGCCCCAATTTACTGCTTCAAATGCTTCTTTGAGCCGCTGCTCAAATTCCTTGCGCAGGCTTTTTACGACGATGAAGCGTTTTGCCGCCACGCAGCTTTGACCACTGTTGACGAGACGCGCTTCAGTGCAGACTTTTACGGCCAAATCCATGTCTGCATCTTCCAGAATGACGTAAGCGTCGGAACCGCCAAGCTCCAGCACTTGCTTCTTAATCGCGCGTCCTGCCGCTTCAGCTACTTTACTGCCCGCCCCTGTGCTGCCGGTGAATGTCACTGCGTTGATGCGCGGGTCGGCAATGAGGTCGGCTACTTCGCCCGATGGTAGCAGCAGGGTTTGAAATAGTCCTTTGGGCGCGCCGGCTTTCTTAAAAATTTTTTCAATTTCCAATGCGCAACCGCTTACGTTGCTCGCATGTTTGAGCACCATCGTATTGCCTGCCATCATGATTGGCGCGGCACAGCGATAGACTTGCCAAAACGGAAAATTCCATGGCATCACCGCCAGAACGGTGCCGAGCGGCTGATAGGAGACAAACGACTTACGAGCTTCGGTCTGTACGATTTCATCCGCCAGCATTTTCGCACCTTCTTTGGCATAGAAGTCAAAGGTCTTGGCACACTTGGCTACCTCGTCCATGCTCTGCTGGATGGGCTTGCCCATTTCGCGGGTTGCGAGTTCCGCCAGCATCTTCTGGTCTTTGCGGAGCTGGGCAGCGATGGCTTTGAGGACTTGCGCACGCTCTTTGAATGCTGTTTGCCGCCAGGCTTCAAAGGCTTTACGGGAGGCGTTCAGGGCGCGCTCAATCGCTTCCGGCGTGGTGGCTTCGTATGTGGCGATGGTTTCGCCGGTGGCGGGATTGATGGATTGGAACATGGCTTAAGCAGGACTTGCCAAGTCTTTCTTTCGGGACTTGGCAAGTCGCAGGAGGCGAAGGTGGCTTATCCTACTTTTGCGCACGTTATAACGCTATAAATCTTCACAGCATTTTAATCCCAAAGCATGGCACCTGATAAAATCAAATTCGGCACTGACGGCTGGCGCGCCATTATCGCGCAGGACTTTACTGTTTACAATGTGGCGCGTGTGACACAGGCGCTGGCTAAGTGGCTTTTAGCTCGCGGCGATGCTTCGGCTGCGCTCAGCAACCGGCCTAAAGTGGTTGTAGGGCATGATTGCCGCTTTGGCGGGAGGCTCTTTACAGAAATGGTGGCCAGTGTTCTTTGCGCTAACGGCATTCAGGTGCTTATCGCGGATGGCTTTGTGAGCACGCCGATGATTTCGCTGGGCGTGTTGCAGCATAAGGCGCAGCAGGGCGTTGTGATTACCGCTTCGCACAATCCGCCTTCTTACAATGGCTATAAACTGAAAGGCGCGCACGGCGGGCCTTCTAATCCTGAAGACATTGCGGCTGTGGAAGCCCTGATTGAAGATGAGGTAAGCATTCCATCTAAAACACTTGCGCAATGGGAAGCGGAAGGCCTTCTGAGCTGGGTTGATTTGGAACGAGAATATTTAGACTATCTCCAGACAAAATTTGACTTTGCTAAGCTGAATGCATCGCCCTTCAAGATGGCGTATGATGCGATGTACGGCGCGGGGATGAACGTTATCCGTCAACTACTGCCGGGCGCGGTGGGTATTCATTGCGAGTACAATCCGGGCTTCAACGGACAAGCGCCGGAGCCGTTGGATAAGAATCTTCAGGAGCTTGCCAACACGCTGAAACACACACCGGAGCTGAAAGTTGGCCTCGCGACAGACGGCGATGCCGACCGCATTGGCCTTTATGATGAGGACGGGAATTTTGTGGACGCGCACCACATCATCCTGCTGCTCATACACTACCTGCACAAGTACAAAGGCATGAGCGGCAAGGTGGCGATTGCCTTCTCGGTCACCGACCGCGTGAAGCGCATGTGCGAGGTCTATGGATTGCCCATTGAGGTGACGCCGATTGGCTTCAAGTACATCTCCACCATCATGGTGACGGAAGACGTGCTGGTGGGTGGCGAGGAAAGTGGTGGCATTGCGGTAAAGGGTCACATCCCGGAGCGCGACGGCATCTACGACGGCATCCTGCTCTATGAATTTATGACGGAGACGGGCAAGACGCTGAAGGAGCTGATTGCGGAAGTGTACGAGGTAGTAGGCCCATTCGTGTATGAGCGCGCCGACCTACACATTGAAAATTCAAAGAAGGAAAGCATCATCAACACCGCGCGGGCCAATGGCTACAGCGCCTTCGGCAAATACGGCTTTAAGGGGACAGAGGCGATTGACGGGATGAAGTATTACCTGAATAATGGCGGCTGGATGATGCTGCGGGCAAGCGGGACGGAGCCGTTGTTGCGGATTTATGCGGAGGGGAATAGCCGGGAGGAGACTTTGGATATTTTGGAAGAAGTGAAGAAAGCAGTTTTATGAAAAGAGCATTTCTTCTGTTGACATTTGTTTTGATGCATTCACTGTCCGTGCGCGGGAAAACTCATTCAGTAATATCTGCGGAGAGCATGCTTGTAGCTTATACACACAAGCACAATCCTCTAAAGGTTCTAGCTGAAAGAATTCCTTGTAATGCATTATGGTTAAAATGCGATAACGGTACAATAGTGCGAATGAAAGATGACTGCCTATTTGATTTCCAACCCTTAGAAGCTCGTCAAACGACGATATACGTTTGCAGGATTCAGGGTACAGATACTGTCAAAATTGATTCTGTATGGAATTTTCGGGTTAGAGAATACAGTGAGCCAATGGCTGTAGTCATTGGCAATCTACGCGCGATAGATGGGGTTTTGGTGAGAGGTACTGAGACGATGTATCTGAGCGGGACAATTACCGCAGATTCTATCCATAAGCTGACGAAAATAATCACATTCATAGAGGGGTATGACTGGGATGTAGAAGGGCAACTTCCGATTACCAATTTTACTATGACTATTGTTAGCGACAACAATTGTAAACGGCTATCATCAACAATGCCAGTATTCAGCGGCGACATTAAAACGGCGTTAGGTACGGTTAAAGCTGGTGAAACTGTGCTCTTCACTAATGTAATTGCAACTCCTCGCGATTCAAAGCATCACGAGCCTCTAAGGCTACAGCCGCTAGAATTGAACATCAAATAATTTCTTCAGCTCCGGTTCGTGTCCCCACAAATCGGCCAGCTAACTTCTTCTTCTATACTTCCTACGCGGATGCCGGCTCGTGTGAAAAATAGCTGACACAAACAGTATGTCCTCGTCAGGATAATGGCGAAACACAATGAGATAAGGAAACGTATTGTCCACGCGTATTTCGCGGAATTGCTGCCAGCGCTCCGTACCGCGAGCCGGATTTTGAAGCAATGAGGCAAATCTCTTTGCTACCTGCTTTTGAAATCTATAACCGAGACCAACTGTTTTTCGCTCGTACCAAAGGACGGATTGAGTAAGTTCCAGCGCAGCCTGAGGATGCAGCATTAGATTCATTCATTACTGCTTTTTGTTACCTCCGCTAACTGATTGGCGATAGATGCTTGCACTTCTTCCCAGGTAAGCATTGTTTCTCGGCGCTCTTCAAAGTCCTTTTTGCGCTGCTCCATCTCGGCCACAAACTCCGGGTCATCCCAATGGTCGGCATCCGGCACTTGCGAGAAAGCTTCAAGCATATTGAGCACGGCGGCTTTCTGCTCTTTTCCCAAAGAAGGCAGGCGGCTGATAATAGCAGCGTCTAAGTCGGCAGATGAAAGCGTGATTCCCATGTAATCAAAACTACTTCATCCGGCTCCGAAATCCGCCTTGGCAAAATCCAAATTCCAGCCTTATTTTTGTCCTCCGGCGAGTCTTATACGACCAGCTCCTACTAATCCCCCAGGGCAGGAATGCAGCAAGGGCGTGTGGTTGTAGCGGTGCGATGTGAGTAACTCGCCGGGTTTTTTATTTATACCCTCCCATGAAATTCTTTATTGATACAGCGAATCTTGACCAAATCCGCGAAGCCCACGAAATGGGCATCCTGGACGGTGTGA
The DNA here is from genome assembly GCA_965246785.1 of Chitinophagaceae bacterium. Taxonomy (GTDB): domain Bacteria; phylum Bacteroidota; class Bacteroidia; order Chitinophagales; family Chitinophagaceae; genus UBA1952. The sequence continues at coordinate 6,488 of CBDFFM010000011.1, read as the reverse complement.
CTACTAACCCTTCCCTGATGGCCAAAGAAGGCATCAAGGGCACCGACGCCATCGCGCAGCACTACAAGACCATCTGCGAAATCGTGGACGGCCCGGTGAGCGCCGAGGTGCTTGGAACTTCCTTTGAAGGCATTGTGGAGGAAGGCAAGAAGCTGGCGCAAATCCACGAGAACATCATCGTGAAGGTGCCGATGATTCAGGAAGGCATTAAAGCGATCAAGTGGTTTACCGACAACGACATCAAGACCAACTGCACGCTCGTATTCTCAGCCGGACAGGCCATTCTCGCAGCCAAGGCCGGCGCTACTTATGTGTCGCCCTTCATAGGCCGCATCGACGACAGTAACTGGGACGGCGTTGACCTCATCAAGCAAATCGTAAGCATCTACAATGCCCAAGGCTACATGACGGAGGTGCTCGCCGCATCTATCCGCTCGCCTTTGCACATTGTGAAGTGCGCAGAAGCCGGCGCCGATGTATGTACCTGCCCGCTGTCATCCATTACAGGCTTGCTGAAGCACCCGCTGACGGATTTGGGCCTTGCACAATTCCTGAAGGACGCGCAGGCGATGGCTTAAGCTGAGCTTGTTGCCTCAGCTCAATCAAACATGTCATTGCGGGCTTGACCCGCAATCCGCTGGTATCGTAATACGAGCACACCATTGGCCAGATTGCGGCTCGGGGCCGCAATGACAGGAATAATTAGCGTAAGACAGTCTATTTGGCTTTCTAAAAAGACGCAATCGGAACGCCTTCCAGGATCAACTCTATCCGCGCGGTAAATTCTTTCAGCCATTCGGCATCGCCGATGTTGGCTTTGATGCCTACGAATTTCCCGCTCCATTCGGCCAGCGTTTGCAGGCAGGCTTCTACCTGCGCTTTAGAGAATCGCGGGCGGCCCATATATCCTTTTGCGGCCCAGTCCGTTTTCAGGCCCATCTCCTTCGCAACTTGCGCTTGACTCATGCCCGACGTGAAATGCTGCACATACATCTTCTCAAAATGATTGTACAGCACGCCAATCAGTAGCGGAGGCGGCGCGCTTTTCGGGCTGGAGATGAAATAGCCGAGCATCTTATACAGCGCATCCTTATTGCCGCCCGTCAGCGCCTCGGGAAAGGCGAAGACGTTGTACTCTTTGGAAATCCCGATATACTTCTGGATAAGCTGAGGAGTAAGCTCCGTTTCGCCCTCTTTCAGATTGAGGCGCACTTTCTCAATCTCGTTGGCAATCTTCTGCAGGTCATTGCCGAGGTAGCCGGCCAGCATCTGGGCTTCATTGGGCTGCACTTTCAGTCCGTGACCCGCACAGTAATCCGCTATCCAATCCGGCAGGGCCTCATCCTTTAGCTTATTGCTCGTAAAGGTGACGCCCAGCTTCTCTACCACTTTCGGCAGCCTGCTGCGGCCATCTACTTTCTTGAAGCGATGCTCTATAAGAAAAATCGTGGTCGGCGAAGGAATTTCCACATAGCTCACCAGTTCACCAAGGTCTTTCATCTGCGCAGCGTCCTTGAGAATGACCACCTGCTGCTCCGAAAACATCGGAAAACGGCGGCAGGCATTCACCACATCCACCCAGTTCGCGTCTTTGCCATAAAAGACGGTCAGGTTAAAATCGCGCTCATGGGATTGCAGGATTTTCTCCTTAAAATAATCGGTGATGATGTCCAAATAATACGGCTCCTCACCGTCTATGAGATAGACGGGCGCATACTGCTTTGCTTGCAGGCTTTGCTGGAGCTTTTTGAAATCTATGGGCATTGTGTGAACTGAAACCGCAAAGGGCGCAGAGAGCCGCAAAGTTGCGCAAAGTCCAAAGTATCCTTTGCGAAGCTTTGCGCTTATTAGCGGGCTTTGGGGTTAAACGGCAGCGACCGCCGGTTCTAAAATTTCGGTTGTAAACGCCACCTCATTGTAGCACATCAGCCGCATATAGACCTTCGCCGTAGTGTCCACATCTTTTTGGCAATAGGTAACGATGCGCGGCAAATCCTTTTCCTGCCAGTAAACTCGTGTCACATCCTCGCCGCTGATGTCGTCCTTCGGCGTCGGGATGCCGAGTACCTCAGCCAGCAGCGACAGTTTCGTGTAAGCTTTCCTATCACCGAACGACCACAGCTCCATTGTATCCACATGCGGCACTTCCCAAGGCTTCTTGCCGTGCAACTTCAGGCAGTCGGGCAGGCACATGCCATGGATTATCATGCGCCGCGAGATATACGGAAGGTCAAACTCCTTGATGTTGTGACCCACAAAAGTAGGTGCCTTATGCTGCTTACTGAACTTGGAAACCGACTTGCAAAAATCTTCCAGCAATTCCTTTTCATCATTGCCGGCAAAGGAACGGATGTACAGCTTCCATTTGCCATCGCGCTCATGCAGGCAGCCCATGGAGATGCACACAATCTTCCCGAACTCTGCCAGGATGCCGGCTTTATCAAAGAAGGCTTCGGGAGCATCTGCCTCTTCCACGCTCCATTTCGTCTTCGCCTTTTTCGCCCACTCGCGCTGCATGCCTTCGCTTAGCTGCGCATGGTCTGCCTCACCGCAGGCGGTTTCAATATCTATGAACAAAAGATGTTTTAACGGTTCCATCCTGCACGCGGTTTTATATTTGCCCGCTACGAAAATAACCTAAAACACTTTTCGCATGAGCCAGGAATTCAATAATCCATCCGGATCCAACCCCGGACAGCAGCCGCAACAGCCTGCAACGACATACCGCCCGCAGTCCTCAACCACGCCTTCCGGTACGCCGCAGCGCAATAATACCTGGATTTATCTCGGTGTAATTGCTGTGCTTCTTGGCGCTTGCATCTACCTATTCACAACGCGCAACACCGCCATGAATCAGGTTAAAACTCTGACCGACACCGTGCGCGTAACGAGCGCGGCTAAGGAAAGCCTGAACACGGAATACGAAGCCGCCATAGCCCGCCTTGACCAGCTCAACACGACCAACTCGCAGCTTAGCAATGAAATCAAGGATAAGGATGGCGAGCTCCAAAAAATGCGCTCCGAGCTGCAAGGCATTATGAGCAAAGAAAAGCGCAGCGAGGGCGACAATGCAAAGGCGAAAGCGCTTATCGCGAAGCTTAACAGCAAGGTGGCTGGCTATGAGACGCGCATTTCGGAACTGGAAGGCGAGAATCGTAACCTGACCGCCGCCAATACTTCGCTCACAGAAGAAAAAGACAAGGTAACCCAGGAGAATAGCGGCCTGCAGCAGAAAGTAAAGCTTGGCGCTGTACTGCACGCCTCCAACATCACGCTGGAAGCCATCAACCTGAAGCGCGGCGGACGCAAAGAAGTGGAGACGAGCAAAGCCAGCCGCGCCGATATGCTGCGCATCCGCTTTGACATTGACGAAAACCGCCTTGTTGATAATGGCAGCAAAGACATCTTTGTGCGCGTCACCTCGCCCGATGGCCGTCTGCTGAGCAATGCCGCTTACGGCTCCGGCGTCACGACAACGGACGATGGTCAGCAGCTTTCTTATACCGCTTCCAAGAGCGTGAGCCTGTCGGCCAATACGCCGGTAAAGGGCGTACAAATTGACTGGAAGCAGGAGAGCGATTACCATAAGGGCACCTACGCCATTGAGCTGTACAACGCAGGCTTCCGCATCGGCGGCGGCAGCGTAACGTTGAAGTAATAGCTTTTTAATGCCGGATTGTGCAGGGATGAGCCGCGGCTCATCCCTGCCTGTTTTAAGCAATGCCCAGGTAACAAAAAGATAATCCGCTTCAAGCCACCCAAACGGCAACCCTGACCTAACATTGCGCCGTAATGGACACTATGGACATGCTGCCCGGCAAGATTCTGATTGTGGACGACGAGCCGGATATCGTACAGTTCCTGCAATACAACCTGCGTGGAAAAGGCTACCTGACGGCCACTGCATCCGACGGTGTAGAAGCCATCCGCAAGGCCAAGGAATTCAAGCCCGACCTTATCCTGATGGATGTGATGATGCCCAACAAGGACGGTATCACCACCATCCGCGAACTGAGGCAGATGCCGGATTTTGAAAGCACAGCTATCATCCTGCTTACCGCGCTTTCCGATGAGAAGTATGAGATAGAAGGCCTGAAAACCGGCGCGGACGATTATATAGCTAAGCCCATCAAGCCGGAGCTTTTAGCTACAAGAATTTCCACGGCTCTGCGCCGCACACGGAAAGACGGCGACGATGAGCAGAAGCAGGTGTTCGGCGATTTGGAAATCAACAAAACGAAGTTTTCCGTCTCTTATAAAGGCGAGGAAATTACGCTCGCTAAAAAAGAGTTTGAGCTGCTGTCGCTGCTGGCCTCCAAGCCGGGCCGCGTCTTCCTGCGCAATGAAATCCTTCAACGCGTCTGGGGCACAGAAGTCATCGTGGGCGACCGCACCATTGACGTGCATATCCGCAAAATCCGCCAAAAAACCGGCGTTGATTTAATCACGACTGTAAAAGGCGTGGGCTATAAGTTTGAGCTGAATTAATTTGGGGTATATGAACTTTGTAGGAACGCGCCGCGGCACGTTCCTACGTTATTTATGGCCGTTTTAGACACCAAAAACCTCTCGCCCCGCTTCCTATCGCTGCTCACAGCCAGCATTGTGGCTGGCGCCAATACCGGGCTGAGTCTCTTGCTGAAGCCAATCTGGTGGGAGGTCTTGCTCGTTGCCGGCGTCACTTTTCTCATTACTTACTCGCTCTATTACTACACGCTTCAGCGCTTTATCTACCGCAAGATTAAGCTCATCTACAAATTCATCTATAGCACCAAGGCCACCCCGCGTGAGGAATTTTTCTACAAGAATATCCTCCCGCAAAAATCCATTGAGGAAGTAGGAAAAGACGTAGAGCAATGGGCATCCCGCCGCAGCGATGAGATTGAAGGGCTGCGCGCCAACGAGCAATTCCGCAAGGAATTTCTGATGAACCTCGCGCACGAATTGCGTACGCCCATCTTCACCATTCAAGGCTATGTGGAAACCTTACTCGGCGGCGCTGTGGAAGATCCGACGGTCAACAAAAAATTTCTCGGCAGCGCTTCCAAAAGCATTGATCGGCTTGTAGAGCTTGTAAATGACCTTGACCAGATTTCCAAGCTGGAAAGCGGCCGTATTCCGCTCGTAGAGGAGACTTTCCGCATTCAAGACCTCATCACAGATGTTTATGAAGAATTTGAATTGCAGGCAGCAGAGGGGGCTATAAAACTGGAGTTCAAAAAAGGAACCGAGCGTGCCCTGCCCGTCTTTGCCGACCGCGCTAAAATCCGCCAGGTACTCGTCAACCTTATTGAGAATGCGCTCAAGTACGGTCATGAAGGTGGCACCGTCACCGCAGGCTGCTACACGATGGACGACAGGCGCGCTTACGTAGAAATCTCCGACGACGGCCCCGGCATTGCCGAGGAGCATCTGCCCCGTATCTTTGAGCGCTTCTACCGCGCTGACCGCAGCCGCAGCCGTCATATAGGCGGCACCGGCCTCGGCCTTGCCATCGTCAAGCATATTGTAGAGGCGCACGGGCAAACGGTTACGGTACGCAGCAAACCGGGCGTTGGCTCGTCTTTTGGATTTACGTTGGAGCGCAGCCGTGGTTAAATCTTATGCCGCTTCAGTCTGCCGGTATTCTGCTTTATCGTCGCCATCCGGATGGCCTGCAAGTCCTGCTCGTACATCCGGGCGGGCCATATAATGCGAAGAAAGACCTTGGCGTCTGGTCTGTTCCGAAAGGTCTCTTGGAGGAAGGCGAGGAAGGTCTTGCTGCCGCAAAGCGCGAGTTTGAAGAAGAGCTAGGAACACCGCCTGCGCAAACAGACTTTATTCCGCTAAAACCTGTGAAACAAAAGGCCGGCAAGATTGTCCACGCATGGGCGGCGGAAGGCGACCTGAATGTCGCAGCCATACGCAGCAATACCTTCCGGATGGAGTATCCTTACAAAAGCGGTCGCTGGATAACGGTGCCGGAAGTGGATAAGGCTAAATGGTTTTCTATTGCAGAGGCGGCGCACAAAATCATCCCTGGTCAGCAGCCGCTGCTGGATGAGCTGGCGGCCATTCTTGCCAGCGGGCAACAATAACCCAACTTTCACCAATGACGGCAAGGCTCGTTTGTAGCTTTGGTAGCATCAATCTCCTGCAATGAATCGCATCGCTTACACTTTACTCGCCATTCTCCTCACGCTCCGCGCATCCGCGCAAGACATGCCTATCGTGAGCCGCGTTAAGGTGGAATTCGGCCCCAAAATCGGCGTTAACCTCAATAAGCTGGACGGCTCAAGCTGGGACGGCGGCTATAAGACTAATCTTCTCGGTGGCGCTTTCCTGAACGTTCACGGCAATCGTTTCGGCGCGCAGATAGAGGGACTTTTCAGTCAGACCATTTACGTAACGGGCAAGAACTTTGACTCCATTTACCACAACTACATTGCCGCCGGTAAAGACTCGCTGGAGCAAGGCCGCTTCCGCGTTTCCTACTTCAACATTCCGGT